>JANRJS010000033.1:0-218291 GCA_033763835.1 Bryobacteraceae bacterium
TAGCGGGCGACTTACTCCCCAACGCCACGCAGGACCAACAAGTCGCCACCGGATTCTTGCGCACCTCGATGATCAACGAAGAGGGCGGCATCGATCCCGAGCAGTTCCGCATGGAGGCGATGTTCGACCGGATCGACACCATCGGCAAGGCGATGCTGGGTGTCACGATCGGCTGCGCGCAGTGCCACAACCATAAGTTCGACCCGATCAAGCAGGAAGAGTACTACCAGATTTTCGCGTTCCTGAACGATTCGCACGAAGGCTCGATCACGGTGTACACGCCCGCGGAGCAGGCGCTGCGGGCGGACGTGCTCATGCGGATTGCGGAGATCGAGAGCGATCTCAAGCACCGCACGCCCGATTGGGAGAAACGATTCTTGGCGTGGAAGGCAAACGTCGAGGCGGCGGAGAAGCTTTGGACGCCGGTGCGTCCAGCCGTAGATGATATTTCGACCGGCGGACAGCGCTACTTAGCGAGGGGCGATAACTCGATGCTCGCGGCGGGGTATGCGCCGACCAAGCATTCGGTGAAGTTCACGATCGCCGCGCCTCTCGCGAAGGTCGCGTCTTTCCGTCTCGAACTACTCAACGATCCCGACCTACCGCTCGGCGGGCCGGGCCGGAGTATCAAGGGCACCGGTGCGTTAACCGAGTTCGAGGTAGAAGTTGACAAGAAAAAGGTCAAGATCGCGCGCGCAACCGCCGACGTGAACCTGCCGCCCGCGCCGATCGACCGGATGTATCGCGATAAGCCGGAGCTAGAAGGCAAGAAGCCGCCGCGAGTGACCGGCCCCATCGGCTACGCCATCGACGGCGACGAGAAAACCGCCTGGGGCATTGACGCCGGTCCGGTGTTGCGCAATCGGCCGCGGCAAGCGGTCTTCGTGCTCGAGAAGCCGATCGAGAACGCGAAAGAGATCGTCGTCTACCTAAGCCAAAAACACGGCGGCTGGAATTCCGACGACAACCAGAATTACAACTTAGGACGCGTTCGGCTGTCCGTTTCGGATCGCGAAGATGTTTCCGCGCAACCAATACCCACCTTCGCGGCATGGCGGGAGACGATCCCCGAATGGAGCGCCGCGAACGAAGAGATCGCCCGAGAGTGGAAGCGTCACCCCGAAGGTTCGTCGCAACTGGTGCTTGCTTCGAAGCAAGGCGGGCGCGAAACGCAATTGCTGATGCGCGGAAATTTCCTAACGCCGGGAAAGACCGTCCAGCCGGGCGTTCCGGCGTTCCTGAACCCGCTACCGAAAGATGCACCCGCAAACCGGCTGACGTTCGCGCGTTGGCTCACCGACCGCAACGCCCCCACTACGGCGCGCGCCATCGTGAATCGAGTGTGGCAGGCTTACTTCGGAATTGGGCTCGTCGAAACCAGCGAGGACCTAGGTAAGCAAAGCCCCGCGCCGTCTCATCCCGAGTTACTCGACTGGCTGGCCGTCGATTTTATGGAGAACGGTTGGAGCTTGAAGAAGCTGCACCGCGCCATCGTTACTTCGGCGACGTACCGGCAGTCCTCGAAAGTAACTCCCGAGCTACTCAAGAAAGATCCGTACAATCGATTGCTCGCGCGGGGTCCGCGATTCCGCGTCGAAGCGGAAATCGTTCGCGATATCGCCTTACAGGCGAGCGGGCTGCTCTACGCGAAAGTTGGCGGACCTAGCGTCTATCCCGACGCGCCGGAGTTCTTGTTCCAGCCGCCCACCAGCTACGGACCGAAGATTTGGGAGACCGCCGCCGGTCCCGAACGGTATCGCCGCGGGCTCTACACGTTTCGCTACCGCAGCGTGCCCTATCCTGCGTTCCAAACGTTCGACGCGCCGAACGGCGATACGGCTTGCGTGCGGCGCGTGCGGTCGAACACTCCGCTGCAAGCGTTGACGACGCTGAACGAACCGCTGTTCGTCGAGGCGGCGCAAGCGCTTGCCGGACGGGCGATTCGAGAAGGCGGCAAAACGGATAGCGACAAGCTCGCCTACGCCTTCCGGCGAACCTTATCGCGCAACCCCACTGCGGCGGAACGCGACGAACTGCTCTCGTTCCTCGGACGTCAAAGCGCGAAGCCCGCGCCGGAAGCCTGGACGGCGGTGGCGCGCGTGCTGCTGAATCTCGACGAGACGATCACCAAGGAGTAAGCGATGCAATCCCGGCGTTGGTTCATTCACGAATGCGGTATCGGCATGGGCGCGCTGGCGGCGCATAATCTGCTCGCCGCCGAGAATCCGCTCGCGCCCCCGGGGAACCCGCTTGCGCCCGCGGGGAACCCGCTTGCGCCAAAGAAACCGCATTTCGCTCCGAAAGCGAAGAACATCATCTTCCTGTTCATGGCCGGCGCTCCCAGCCATCTCGAGCTATTCGACAACAAGCCGCAGTTAGCGAAATTCTCGGGGACATTGCCTCCCGCCGACCTGCTCAAAGGCTATCGCGCGGCGTTTATCAATCCCAACTCCACCTTGCTAGGGCCAAAGTTTAGCTTCGCCAAGTACGGCAAGTCCGGAGCGGAAGTGTCCGAGCTACTGCCGCACTTTCAAACCATCGTGGACGACGTGACGATCGTCAAGTCGATGGTCACCGACGCTTTCAATCACGCTCCGGCGCAGTTGATGATGAACTCCGGCTCGCAGTTATTCGGACGCCCATCGATCGGCGCATGGACCACGTACGGATTGGGCAGCGAATCGCAGGACCTGCCGGCTTTCGTCGTGTTCTCCACCGGCAAGAAGGGCCCTAGCGGGGGCAATAGTTGCTGGGGATCGGGCTTCTTGCCCACCGTCTACCAGGGCGTGCAATTCCGCTCCACCGGCGACCCCGTGCTCTACCTATCGAACCCGCCCGGCGTCGATGCAAAGCTGCAACGAGAGACGCTCGACACCATCGGCCGCATGAACAAGATGCGGCTCGACACGGTGGGCGATCCCGAAATCGACACTCGCATCGCGAGTTTCGAGATGGCGTTCCGCATGCAATCTTCCGCGCCGGAGTTGATGGATATCTCGAAAGAGCCGCAACACGTGCTCGACCTCTACGGCGTCGAGCCGGGTAAACCGAGTTTCGCCGCGACTTGTCTGCTCGCCCGCCGGATGGTCGAGCGCGGCGTTCGTTTCGTGCAGCTTTATCACGAAGCGTGGGATCAGCACGGCAATCTGAAGAAAGACATTCAGACCAACTGCAAGGACACCGATCAAGCCTGCGCGGCGCTGGTGAAGGACCTGAAGCAGCGCGGCATGCTCGACGACACGCTGGTGATTTGGGGCGGAGAATTCGGGCGCACCCCGATGGTGCAGGGCGGCGACGACGGCCGCGACCATCACCCCAACGCGTTCACGATGTGGCTGGCGGGCGGCGGCACCAAGCCCGGCGTCACCATCGGCGAATCGGACGAACTCGGCTTTAACGTGACGAAGGACAGAGTCCATGTGCACGACCTGCACGCGACGATCCTGCACCTATTGGGCTTCGATCACACGAAGTTGACGTACCGGTTCCAGGGCCGCGATTTCCGGCTCACCGACGTCCACGGCAATGTCGTAAAGAAGATTCTCGCCTAACTACAGAGGAAGAATTTCTTCGCGCTCCGGATCGAACTTCAGACGGCGCTTTTCGACGTACGCAATATTGCCCAAGTGAGAAGCTTGCGCCGAACGGTGCCCGTGCCACACGTCGCCGTTCGGGCGCTTGCGCGACTTCACGCAATCGAGGAAATTCGCCACGTGCTCGATCGTCTGCTCGCGCTCGGACTTCACCTCCACCGGCACCGCTCCCCGGCCTTTCGGAGTCCACACGAACTTCTGGCGGTCGATCAGTAATCGCCCTTCCGTGCCGCCGAACTCGACGCCATACCCCGTGATTCCGGGCGCGAGCGTCGATTCGAACGTCGCCATCCAGTTGTCCGGATACTCGAGCAGCACGTTGATCGTGTCCGGTGCGGTGCGGCCGTCTTTCGCGAAATAGATTCCGCCCGCCGCCACCGCCGATACGGGATTGTCCTTCTCGAGGAACATGTGCGCCACGTCGATCCAGTGCGTGAACAGATCCGTTACCTGCCCGCCGCCGAAGTCGAGATACGCGCGGAAATTCCAGAACTGTTGCGGGTCCCAGTCGCGCCATTTCACCGGTCCGAGGAAGCGCGCCCAATTCAGGTTCGACGGCTGTTCCTTCATCCGCTCCGGCGCGCGTTGCAGATGAGCGCCGTTGCCGTTCCACCACGTGCGCACCATCGTCACTTGGCCGATCTTGCCGGACTTGATGTACTCGTCCTTCGCGCGCAGGTAGTGCGAGCCGGAGCGCTGCTGCATACCGACCTGGCACACACGCTCGTTCACGCGCGCCGCTTTCACGATCTTCGGACCCTCGTCGATGCGCAGCGTCAGCGGCTTTTCGACATACACGTCGAGCTTCGCGTTCAGCGCGTCGATGGCCGTGCCCGCGTGCCAATGGTCGGGGGTCGCAATCAGCACGGCGTCCAGGCCCTTCATCGCGATCAGGTCCTCGTGCGCACCGAAGCTTTTCGCGCCGGGAGCTTTCGACAGCGCTTTATCGATTCGCTCGGCGTACACGTCGCAGACCGCCCGCACCTGGCTGCGTTCCGATTTCTGGAACGTCTCCATCACGTACATGCCGCGCCCGCCCATGCCGATCACGCCCAGTTGGACTTGCTCGTTCGCGCCATACACGCGCGAGTAGGACGCGGCGGTCATCGCAGTCGCAGTGGCGCCCATCCGCAGGGCGTCGCGCCGGGAAACGGTTGTCGAGGACATCGTCATGATTGTATGCGACACTAAGAGAAGCCGGAAAAGCGCAGTTCCCTCCACCGGCTTTTCCGATGACCAAATTCACCGACCTAGCTCTGTCTCCGGTTCTGTCCTCCAACTTGTCCCGGCATGGATTCGTCGTTCCGACGCCCGTGCAGTCCGAATCCATTCCTCCGGCTCTCGAAGGGCGCGACGTGGTCGCCACCGCGCAAACCGGTACAGGCAAGACGCTCGCGTTCGCACTCCCGGTGGTCGAGAGTCTTCTCCGCGACAAGCGGCAAAGCGCGCGGGCGTTAGTCCTCAGCCCGACGCGCGAGTTGGCTCTCCAGATCGGCGAAACGTTCGCGAAGCTCTCCACGAAAACCGGATTGCGCGCGGCCACGATTGTCGGCGGCATGAACGAGCGACCGCAGTTGCGCGCGGTGCAAGGCGGCGCGCAAATCTGGATCGCCACTCCCGGACGCCTGCTCGACTTTCTCGACCGGCGATTGATAACGCTCGGCTCCGTGCGCACGCTCGTGCTCGACGAAGCGGACCGCATGCTCGACATGGGATTCCTGCCCGCGATCGAGAAGATCGTCGCGGCGATTCCGAAAGAGCGGCAGACGCTGTTCTTCTCGGCCACCATCGAGAAGTCGGTGGCGCACCTGATCGAGAAGTACCTGCGGAACCCGGCCCGCGTCGCCATCGGTTCCACCACAAAACCGGTGGACCGAGTAGACCTGCACATCTACGAAGTGGAACAAGACGGCAAACTCGACCTACTTAAAGGCATGCTCGCCGCCGAACCGGGATCGTTTCTCGTGTTCGCGCGCACGAAGCACGGCACGGACCGGCTAGCGAAACGTCTCGCGCAGAGCGGCGTCAAGGCCGCCGCGATTCATGGCGACCGTTCCCAAAACCAGCGCAACCAGGCGCTGCGCGGATTCGAGAGCGGGCAGTATCGCGTGTTGGTGGCCACCGACGTCGCGGCGCGCGGAATCCACGTCGATGGCATCGCCCATGTCGTCAATTACGACTTGCCGCAGGTGCCGGAAGACTTCATTCACCGCGTCGGCCGCACGGGGCGCGCGGGCGCGCGAGGAACGGCGAGCACGTTCGGGACTCGCCAACAACGCGGCGATATCCGGAAGATCGAACGCGCGTTGAACGTGCGCCTAGAGCGCCGTTCCGCTACCGCCGGCGCTTAATCCTTCAACCACGCCGCCAAGCGCGAGCGCTGGTCCGGCGTCGCGCCCGGCAACGGCTCGAGCGTCCAATTGCGGCTCGGCTCGGAAGTCAGCGTCACGGGCAGAGTCGTCAGTTGGTCGCGCCGCGCGATCGAGAACTGCACCGTATCGGCCGGCTTGTAGGCTTCAAGCCGCGCGGGCAGACCGTCGGAGCGAACGCGAATCCCGTCGATGGCGATAATTTCGTCGTCCACGTTCAATCCCGCCGCGTGCGCTGGAGTGTCGCGCGGCACCGTCGCGATCACCAGCCGCCCGTTGTCCACCTTCGTAGTGACGCCCAGGTACGCCTTGGTCGAATCGGACGTAAGCTTGAAGCGCAGACCGAACCAGTCCAGCGCCTCGCGATAATCGAGCTCTTCGGTAGTCTCGAGAACCTGGCGGAACCAATTGGAGAGATCCTGCCGGGCGACTTCGCTTGCCAGCGCGCGAAACTCGGGGCCGGTGAATCCGCGCTCCCCCGCGAACTTGGCGTACGCCACACGCATCAGATCGTCGAGCGACTTCTCCCCGTTCGTCCCTTTGCGAATCTTCGCGTCGAGCAGCCAAGCTACCACCGCGCCTTTCGTGTAGTAGCTGATCGACGTGTTCGCCGAATTCTCGTCCGGCCGGTAGTGCTTGATCCATGCGTCGAGGCTCGACTGTTCGAGCGGTTGCGCCAGTCGGCCCGGCGTGCGCTGCAGCGAGTAAATATCGGCTGACAGCAGGCGCAGAAAGCTCGACTGGTTCATCAATCCCGCGCGCTTCACGGTTAACGGTCCGTAGTACGTGGTGAATCCTTCGGCCACCCAAAGCCCGCGCGTGTAGTTCTCGGTTTCGTAATCGAACGGTCCGAGCTCGGCCGGGCGCATGCGCTTCACATTCCACAGGTGGAAGTATTCGTGACTCACGAGATCGAGCCAGGAGATGCGGGACGCGCGCCGCGGCGCGGTGCTTCCCGGCTCCGGCGGCTCGGCGGCATTGCGCCACGCCCACCGCGAGCCCATCAGCGTGGTCGAGTTGGCGTGCTCCAGCCCGCCGCCCGCTTCGACGAGCAAGTTCAGAAACACGTACTTGTCGTAAGGCAGCGGCCCCATCATCGAGAAATACTCGCCGACAATTTTCTGCGCGGCCTGGGCCGATGCGGGACCGTCCCACACTTGCCCCTCGCCCTGATTCACCAGGTAGTGCTTCTTGCCGCCGACTTCGAACTCGTGCACCACGGGCGAGCCGGCCAAAATCGGCGAATCGACGAGCGTGTCGTAATCGGGCGCGATGTACTCGTTTGGAGCTTTCGCCGATAGGCCCGTGTGGCTGCCTTTCCAGTCGTTGGGAAGTAGCAACTTCACTTCGTGTGGACGCTTCGATTTTTCGTCCGCCAAAGTAATGAAAGTCGGCGCGCCGTTGAGTAAGGCGAAGTCGCGCTCCACCCAATTGGTGCGGACGCTCATCTCGCGCGAGTAGACGCGGTATTGCACGAAGAGCCTTGATTCGCCATCGGTCGTCACCTTCCAGCGATTCTTCGTCGATTTCTCCCATTGGAGCGCGCGCCCGTTCGAAGCTCTCACTGCGAATCCTTCGACGTGCCGGGCGTATTCGCGCACCAGGTAGCTGCCTGGCGTCCACACGGCCATCATCAGTTCGACGTTCGGGCGCTTTTCCGTGGGCACTTCGGCTAGCACGTTGACGTAATGCGTGGCGCGGTCGGGAAAGCTGACGGTGTAGCGAATCGATGTCATTTGAGCTAGAAATAGCGCGGCGGCCAAGGGCGGCATTACCCGTCATGATAGAGGACAGTGAACGTCACGGTGATTGGAGGCGGGCTCGCCGGTTGCGAGGCCGCATGGCAGTTGGCGGAAGCGGGCGTGGCCATCGATTTGTTCGAGATGCGCCCCGCGCGTTCCACGGCGGCACATAAGACGGACCGTCTGGCCGAACTGGTTTGCTCCAACTCGCTCAAGAGCGAATCGCCGAACACCGCGCCGTGGCTGCTGAAAGAAGAATTGCGGCGATGCGAATCGCTGATGCTGCGTGCGGCGGCCGAAGCGCGAGTGCCCGCCGGTCACGCGCTGACCGTCGATCGCGAAGTGTTCGCCGAACGCGTCACGGAGGCGGTATCCTCGCATCGCCTGATAACGATCCATCGCGAGGAGCTCGCCGCGATTCCCGCGGCCGGTACCGTGATCGTCGCGACGGGACCGCTCACTAGCGACGCACTCGCCGCCGATGTCGCGCAGCTCACCGGCAGCGATCGTTTGTACTTTTACGATGCGATCAGCCCCATCGTCGACGCGTCCACCGTCGATACTTCGATCGCCTTCGCGCAGTCGCGCTATGGCAAGTCGCTCGACGGCACGGACGACTATCTCAACTGTCCGATGAATCGCGACGAGTACGAACGGTTCGTCGACGCGCTACTCGCCGGGGCGAGCGTTCCCGCGCACATCCCCGACGACGCGCCGTCGTGCAAGTTTTTCGAAGCCTGTTTGCCGATCGAGGAACTCGCGCGCCGGGGCCGCGATACGTTGCGATTCGGTCCCATGAAGCCGATGGGCTTGACCGACCCTCGGACGGGCCGCCGTCCCTGGGCCGTCGTGCAACTGCGCAAAGAGAACGTCCGCGCGGGCAGTTACAACTTGGTCGGCTTCCAAAATCATTTGCGATTCGGCGAGCAGGAGCGCATTTTGCGCCTGATTCCCGGGCTCGCGAACGCCGAGTTTCTGCGCTTCGGTCAAGTGCACCGAAATACGTACATCAACGCGCCCTCACTACTTCACGCGTCGCTCGCCTTACGCTCCGACCCGCGCGTCTATTTCGCGGGGCAGATTTGCGGAATCGAGGGTTACGTCGAGTCGATCGCCACCGGACTCGCCGCCGCGCGCCACATTCTGACCGGCGAAGTGTTCCCGCGAGAGACGGCCATCGGCTCGCTTTGTCACTACGTTTCGCACGCCGAGGCGAGAAACTACCAGCCCGCGAACATCACGTTCGACCTGCTCCCGAAAGTAGAAGGCCGCGATAAGCAAGCGCGCCACGCCGAAGTCTGCCGCCGAGCGCTTGAAGCTCTGGACGAACATGTCTCTGCGCGAGTGGGTTAGCGAGTATCTCGCCGAACGGCGGCGGGAGAACGTCAGTCCGCACACGTTGCGGAACTACGGCGCGGATCTCGATCAGTGGCTCGAGTTTCTATCCCACGCGGAAATGCCCCAGGCGTCCGCAGTCGATCTGTTGCTGCTGCGCGAGTGGCTGGGCGATCTGGCGGAGCGCGGGCTCTCGGCGGTTACCTTACGGCGCAAGGTGGCGGCGCTACGCAGCTTCTTTCAGTTTCTGGTGCGGCGCGGCGCGGTGGAATCGAATCCCGCGCGCCTGTTGCGGTCGCCCAAGGCTCCGAAGAAGCTGCCGCATGTGCCCTCAGAGGAGCAAACCGGACGGCTGCTCGACGGGGTGGCGGCGAAGAAGCTTGACCGTCCGTTCCCGGAACGCGACCGCCTGATTTTCGAGTTGCTCTACGGCTGCGGGTTGCGCGTGAGCGAACTGGTGACGCTCGATCTCGACGATATCGACGTGCGAGAGCGCTGGGTGCGTGTCCGGGGCAAGGGGCGCAAGGAACGGATCGTGCCGTTTGGCGGCCAAGTGGCGGAAGCGCTCGAAGCGTATCGCGCTGTCCGACCGATCGCTTCGCATCGGGCTTTGCTGCTCAACGCGCGCGGCGGCAGGCTCACCGACCGCAGCGCCCGCCGCATCGTCGAACTCTACGCCCGGCTGCTTGAGGGCGACCGCGCCATCCACCCGCACACGCTGCGCCACGCCTTCGCGACGCACCTGCTTTCGGCGGGCGCGGACTTGCGGTCAATCCAGGAGTTACTGGGCCACTCGCAACTCTCGACTACGCAGAAGTACACGCAAGTCTCGCTCGACGATCTGGTGAAGGTTTACGACTCGGCCCACCCGAAGGCTTAGGGGCGGAGAAATTAGGTGCAAGGATTCAAATGGATCGGGCAAACCCTAAGTAGGCGAGCTTGATGCCGCCCTCAAGAAGGGCGGGTTCGGCGGACGCCGCCCAGGGCCTGGTGGCCTAACCGATTGCCGCGTCGAGTTCCAATATGAACTCGAATGCTTCGCCCTGCTGGTACACCTTCACGCGGCTGATCCGGCAGATTGCATGGCGGAGATCTTCCTTCGATGGGTTGCCCTTACTGTTTATAAAAGTCTTCCATTGTTCACTGGTATTTTCAAAAAAAGTCGGATTTCTCCAGTCAATCCAACCGTGGCAAATGTGGCGGAATCTAAACCAAGCAGTACTATCAATAGTGATCACAACAACGCGCTCGCCTGAGGCGGATGCGAGTTGACGAGAAGCCTCATAAACGCGGAAAATCAAATAATTCACCGCTTGATAAGGGCATATTGCGTCCACGCTTGGTCCGCTTTCCATGGTTTCGACCAATGCCCCAAAGTCGCTGTCCTCCATCCCGATAAACTTGACTTCGTACGAAGTCTCAACGCCTTCTGGGGATCGAGTCCTAATGTCCGAGCCTGAGCCAGTCGCCTCCATTCCTGGTACCGAATGATTCTGGTCCTCAAGCCATTTCGCATACTGAAGTTCGACCAGCCGACCTCTAAAAATACGCGAGAGTCGATTACGCTCGGTCGGGTAAGCGTTGAGCATCCACTTCTCGCACAGATCATTCACATACTGATTACTCGCCTTGGGCGAGATACCGGTTTCAGTTAGAAGGTAGCGGTGAATCGGACCAGTTACCTTGGGTAAGTAACCGCGGCGATATGCAAGCAGCGTCGCTGAGCGATGCGAAGCAACGTGATCTGGGACCCGATGGTAGTCCAAGTATTTGGTCCAGATTTCGTCAGGCAGAAGAATCTCGCGTAGTGCCAAGCAGTGCTGACGCAATTCAATGAAATCCTCTAGCGGTAAGCCGCCGTCGGCATCGCTAAGCATCTCGGTGTTTTCGGTCACCGAGAAACACCCACAGGAAGTCATATGAAACGCTTGAACCACTCTAGTCTACCGCTTCAAACTGGGCGAGTAGTTCGGCACAAATAACCCGTGCGAAGTCAGGATCGCCTTCCCGGCAGGGGAGGTCAGAAATTCCATGAACTGCCGCCCGAGTTTCCGCTGCTTCGACCGCCGCAATTCCGCGCCCATCTGCCGGATTGGCGTGTGCCCTTCGGCGGGGATTAGCACGCCGTTCTTGTCGTGCACCAAGGACCAGGCGGTAATCGCCACATCCACGTTGCCGGTTTCTGCGAACTGGAACGCCTGTCGAACGTTTTCCGCGTAGACGATGTCCGGCTGGTGCCGGCCCCAAAGTCCAAACTTTTGAAGGGTTTGCCGTGCGGCGAAGCCGTAAGGCGCAAGTTCCGGATTGGCGATGGCGATCTTCAGCTTTTGAAATTTGCCGAAATCGTCGAACGACCGGAACGCTCCGGATTTCGACCACAACCCCAAGCGCCCGGTCGCGAAAACCAGAATATCCTCCTTGTTAGCTTTTCCTGCCTTAACTACGCTCAACATAAACGCCTCGTTCGCCGATAGAAACACGTCGAATGGAGCGCCTTGCTCAATCTGCCGGGCCAGCGCACCGCTCGCGCCGAAACTAAAGGTCAATTTCGCGGCGGGGAAGGCGGTACGCAGATCTTCTTGTAAAGGCGAGAGATCGGACGCGGCGGCGATCAACAATTCGGGATCGGCGGGCGCTTTTTGCGCGAAAACCGCGCTCTGAAAACTTGACAACCAAAGACTCAGAGTTAATACTGGAAGCAGGTTTGTCATGAGCAAAATCATCGGAATCGATCTGGGTACCACCAACTCCGTGGTCGCCGTCATGGAAGGCGGCCAGCCCGTCGTCATCGCCAACCAGGAAGGCGGCCGGACCACCCCTTCGGTGGTCGGATTCGCCAAAAACGGCGATCAGTTGGTCGGGCAAGTCGCCAAGCGTCAGGCGGTTACCAACCCCGAGAATACCATCTACTCCATTAAGCGCTTCATGGGTCGACGGTTCGACGAAGTCGGCGAGGAAACGAAGCTCGTGCCTTACAAGGTCGTGAAAGGCGATTCGGGCGACGCGCGCGTGGACATCGGCGGAAAACCGTGGGCGCCGCCGGAGATTTCGGCGATGATCCTGAAGAAGCTCAAGCAAGCCGCCGAGGCGTATCTGGGCGGCAAAGTCACCGAGGCGGTGATCACCGTACCCGCTTACTTCAACGACGCGCAACGGCAGGCGACCAAGGACGCGGGCCAGATCGCCGGTCTCGAAGTGAAGCGCATTATTAATGAGCCGACGGCGGCCGCGCTCGCCTACGGACTCGATAAGAAGAAGGACCAGACCATCGCCGTGTACGACTTCGGCGGCGGCACGTTCGACATCTCGATCCTCGAAGTGGGCGACGGCGTCGTCGAGGTGAAGTCGACGAACGGCGATACGCACTTGGGCGGCGACAACATCGACCAGGAGATCGTCAACTGGCTGATCACCGAGTTTAAGCAGGAAGAGTCGATCGACTTGTCCAAGGACAAGATGGCCCTCCAGCGGCTGCGCGAGGCGGCGGAGAAGGCCAAGATCGAGCTATCGAACGCGTTCGAAACCGAGATCAACCTGCCGTTCATTTACGGCGACCCGGCTACCGGCCCGAAGCACTTGGTGAAGACGCTCACCCGCAAGCGGTTCGAGCTGATGGTGGAGCCGATCTTGCAGCGTTCCGTCGGACCCTGCAAGCAAGCGCTGGCGGACGCGAGCATGACGCCGCAGCAGATCGACGAGGTCGTGTTGGTCGGCGGATCCACCCGCATCCCGCGCGTGCAAGAGATCGTGAAGAGCCTGTTCGGCAAGGAACCCAATAAGAGCGTCAATCCCGACGAAGTAGTTGCGGTGGGCGCGGCGGTGCAAGGCGGAGTATTGGCGGGCGAAGTGAAAGACGTGCTGCTGCTCGACGTGACGCCGCTGTCGCTGGGTATCGAAACGTTGGGAGGCGTGTTCACCAAGCTGATCGAGCGCAACACCACGATCCCGACCAAGAAGAGCGAAGTGTTCTCGACCGCTTCCGACAGTCAGCCGTCCGTGGACATTAAGATCTACCAGGGCGAACGGTCGATGGCGGCGGACAACCGGATGTTGGGGGTGTTTCAGTTGCACAACATCCCGCCCGCGCCGCGCGGCGTGCCGCAAATCGAAGTGACCTTCGATATCGACGCCAACGGCATTCTGAACGTCACCGCGAAAGACAAAGCCACCAGCAACGAGCAAAAGATCACCATCACCTCTTCGTCCGGCCTCTCGAAAGACGAAGTGGAGAAGATGGCGAAGGACGCCGACGCGCACGCCGCCGAAGATCGCAAGAAGCGCGATGAAATCGAGGCTCGCAACCGCGCCGACGCCATGGTTTACAACGTCGAGAAGATGCTGAAAGAGCATCGGGACAAGATCGGCGAGGACGAAGCGCAAAAGGTCGAGAAGGCGATCCAGGAAGTGAAGGACGCTATGACCGCCGGGGGCGCGGAGGGCATTACAAAAGCCACCGATACCCTGACGCAGGCCAGCCACAAACTGGCGGAGGCGATGTATAAGTCGTCCTCCTCGACGGCCAACGGCGCGGGCGCTCCTCCACCTCCCACCGAAGAGGCTAAGAAGGACAACGTGGTCGACGCCGAGTTCGTCGACGTGGACGACAAAAAGTAACCGGGGCTTCGACCGATGCCCGCGACCGAAGACTATTACGGCGTGCTCGGGGTGGCGCGAGGCGCGCCGGAGGCCGACATCCGCAAGGCCTACAAGCGTCTCGCGAAGAAATACCACCCCGATCTGAATCCCGGCGACAAAGCGGCGGAAGAGCGCTTTAAGAAGGTCCAAGAGGCTTACGACATCCTCTCGGACAAGAAGAAGCGCGACATGTTCGACCAGTACGGCTTCTACTCGGATCAGACTCCGCCTCCGCGCGGGGGGGCTCGCGGCAATCCCGGCTTCGGGTTCGACGGGTTCGACTTCTCGGACGTCTTCACCGGAACGCGCGGATCCGGCGGACCGAGACCCAATGCGGGCGGAGGATCCTTTAAAGATCTCTTCGGGCAGTTCTTTAAGGGCGGCGCCGCGCAGGCGCAGAGTGAGCCGGAACGCGGCTCCGATCTCGAATACGCCCTCGATATCGATTTCTGGCAGTCGATCAAAGGGACGCAAGTCAAGCTGAACATCCACCGGCAGGAGACTTGCGGCGAATGCCGCGGCACCGGACAGGGATCGGGCGGCGTCCAGACGTGCGGCGAGTGCAACGGTACGGGACAAGTGGAGCAGATGGTAGGCGCGATGCGCTTTTCGATCAACTGCCCGCGCTGCCAGGGCCGGGGCAAGATCGGCAATCAATGCTACGCCTGCCACGGCGAAGGGCGAGTCTCGCGCCCGGATACCGTCGAAGTTCGAATTCCACCGGGCGCGCAAACCGGATCTCGCTTGCGAGTCTCCGGGAAAGGCAACGCCGGAACGCTCGGCGCGCCAGCGGGCGATCTCTACATCACCTTACGCGTCAAGCCGCATGAGTTCTTCACGCGCGAGGGCGACAACATCGAGATCAAGGTTCCGGTCACCGTGTCCGAGGCGGGCCTCGGGACCAAGATCGAGGTGCCGACCATCGACGGCCGCGCGATCCTCAAGATTCCGCAAGGCACGCAGAACGGCCAGCGATTCCGGTTGCGCGAGAAGGGCGTCGAAAACGCGCGCAAGCAGACGCGGGGCGATCAGATTGTCGAGGTCTATATCGCGCCTCCCGATACCGCCGACGAACGGGTCCGGGAGTTATTGCGCGAACTCGCCAAGGCCAGCCCGCAAGACCCGCGCGCGGAAATTTGGAGTAAGGTGTAAAGCTCATGGCGGAGCGCAAACGGCAGAAGGCGGCGTACATGATTTCGGCGGTAGCTGACCGGTATGAAATCCATCCGCAGACGCTGCGCCTCTACGAACGCGAGGGCTTGCTCAAACCGTCCCGGAGCGATGGCAACACGCGCCTTTACACCGACGAGGATCTAGTACGGCTCGAGATGATCCTGACTCTCACCCGCGATATGGGAGTCAATCTCGCGGGCGTCGAGGTGATCCTCAACATGCGGGAAAAAATGGAGACGATGCAGAAACAGATCGAGGAATTCGTCGCCACGCTCAATCAGGAGATGAGCGCCCGAATGCGGCTGGAGCGTCACTCTTCGGCAAACGCGCTGATTCCGGTGGCTCGCCGCGCGAAGGGTTAGCGCAGGCCAGACCTTGGGGCCATTATCGCCCGGTCTGCAGATACTCGCCGGTCGCCGTATCGACGAAAATCGAGTAGCCGCTTTGCGAGATCGTGTCGCCCCAAACTACGCGCCAGGAGGGGTTTGGGAACCGGTCGGTCCACTCGGCGAGATAGAAGATCGATTTGCCGGGGTTCTTTTTCATATACTCGGCGCTCTTCTTCGCCGCGACGTCCCACGCTTTGTCGGTGTCGGTGCGCAGCGCTTCGATGCGGAACGGCTGAATCTGCCGGGAGGGCGTAAAGCTTTCCTCCTGCAGAGCGAACACATCCTTGTGATAACCCTCGCCCTCGATCGCGGACCAGGTGAAGTCCTTCTTGCGGCCCTTCGCCGCGGAATAGAAAGTCGAGCGCCACGCTCCCGCCTTACCGTCCTCGCTCTTGACCGATTCGAGATTGACGCTTTGCACGCGCAGCGGTAACGCATCGGGCGCCCACTGCCGGGCCATCTGGTAACAGCGAAACACGGCGGTTAGCCCAGTGACGGGCTTCGGCGGCGGAGGCGGCTCCTTCTTCTCGGGTGGCGGAGCGGTGGCACAAGCGGCCAGAAGACACAGACCGCCAGCGGCGAACGCGCGTCGATTTCGCATGTCCCCCCGATTTTACCGCCCTGTGACATAATTAGGTCGAAAATTGCGGGCGCGAGGCTCGCGATCGCGTTGGGGAGGTTTCCTATGCGGCGCATGATGTCGTGTTTGGCGGCCGGTACCGTACTGGCCTTGCATTTGTCGGCGCAAGCCACCGGGGGCGGCGGCGCGGCGGGCGGGTCGACCGGCGGTTCCACGGGAGGCGCGGGCGGCACAGGTGGCGGCGGCACCACCGGTGGCACAGGCGGCGCCGTGAATCCCGGCAACACCGGCGGCGGACGGCAACCCGGCGGCGTGCTAGACCAAACCCAGCGCCAACCCAACTTCGAGCGGCAGATGCCGGTCTTCCTCTCGGGTAAAGTGATGGTCGACGACGGCACACCTCCGCCCGAACCGGCCACCATCGAGCGGATTTGCAACGGCGGCCAGCCGCGTCCGGAAGGCTACACGGATTCGAAGGGGCGCTTTTCGATCCAACTCGGCCAAAACCAAGCGATGATGCCCGACGCGAGTACGGGAGGTTTCGATAACAACGACCCCTTCTCGTCGCGATCGAGCATTCCCGGCATGGGCGGGCAGCGCGGCATTAGCGAGCGCGACCTGATGGGTTGCGAAATCCGCGCGTCGCTGCCGGGCTACCGCTCGCAAGTCGTGCAGCTCAGCGGGCGGCGCTTCCTCGACAATCCCGACGTCGGCACGATCATCCTGAAGCGGCTCGGCAAGGTGGAGGGCTACACCACCAGCTTGACCTCGATGGCCGCACCCAAGGACGCGAAAAAGTCCTACGAAAAGGCGATCAATGCGCTGAAGAAGAACAAAGAAGCCGAAGGGCAGAAGGAACTCGAAAAGGCCGTCGAGCTCTACCCCAAGTACGCGGCGGCGTGGTTCGATCTGGGCACGGTGTACGAGCGCAACAAGCGCGTGGAAGACGCTCGCAACGCCTACGCGAAGTCCCTCGAAGCCGACCCCAAATTCATTAAGCCTTATATGCAACTCGCCGGCCTCGCCGCGCGCGAGCAGAAGTGGCAGGAAGTAGCCGATTCGACGGATCGCGTGATCAAGCTCAATCCGTTCGACTATCCGGGCGCTTACTTCTACAACTCGGTGGCGCATTACAACCTGCAAAACATCGACGCCGCCGAGAAGAGCGCGCGCGAGGGGTTGAAGCAGGACGAATCGCACCGCATACCTAAACTGGCGCATATTTTGGGCGTCATCCTCGCGCAGAAGAACGACCTCACCGGCGCTGCGGAGAACATGAAAGCCTATCTGCAATTCGCGCCGAACGCCACCGATGCGGAGACTGTGCGCAAGCAGCTTTCGGAAGTCGAGCGGCTGTCGAGCGCGAGCGCCAAACCCGCCGCCCAACCGTAAATCGTGGACATTCTGGCGCGGGCGATCGAGATCGCGATTTCGAACGTCGGCGCCGGTGGCGGACCGTTTGGCGCGGTGATCGCACGCGACGGGCGCGCGGTCGCCGAAGCCGGCAACGCAGTCACCCGGGATCTGGATCCGACGGCTCATGCGGAAGTGTGCGCGATCCGGCTGGCTTGCCGGGAATTGGGCGTTTTTTCGCTTGCAGGCTGCGAAATTTACGCCAGCTGCGAGCCGTGCCCAATGTGCCTGGGCGCGATCTACTGGGCCCGCCTCGACCGCGTGTACTTCGCCGCCACCCGGCACGACGCCGCACGCGGCGGCTTCGACGACCGTCTGATTTACGACGAGTTTTCCGCGGACGTCAATCGGCGGAGAATTCCCGTGCAGCACGTTCTGCATCCCCAAGCGCGGGAGCCTTTCGCGGCTTGGCACGGCCTTCAAGATAAGATTCGATACTAGTGTCCGCACAACCGGTTCACGTTCTCTATGGAGGCGCTCATTTGTTCCGGCCCGGATTGGCGCGCCGTGCGGGGGAGATAGCTCTGGCCGCGCTCGACGCACACGGGTATCCGTTGCCGCTGGCGCTGGGCGTCGAGGAGAGGTTACGCGAAAAGCTTCGCCGCCATCCGGTAGAGGATTTCCGCATCGACTTCGAGGACGGCTACGGAAAGCGCAGTGAGGCGGACGAAGACGCGCATGCTCGGGCCGCTGTCGCGATGCTCGAAGCCGAACCTCCCGCGCATCGCATCGGGATTCGTCTCAAACCTTTCGACCTGGCGACGGAAACGCGCGCGATGCGGACACTCGAGATTTTTCTCGCCGCGCCATTGCCTGCGGGATTCGTGGTGACGCTGCCCAAGATCGCGACGCCCGATCCGGTTTGGCGTCTGGCGCGCGCGCTCCACGGACACGAAATCGGCATCGAGCTTCTGATCGAGACTTCGCAAGCCGTGCGCCGCATCGACCAACTGGTGGACGCTTGCGAAGGGAAGTGCGCCGGTCTTCACTTTGGCGCTTACGATTACATGGCGTCTCTCGGCGTGCCGGAGCCCGCACAATCGCTGCTGCACCCTATTTGCGATCAGGCGAGAATCGCGATGCTTCAGGCGGGCGCGGCGCTGGGTATTCCGGTCGCCGACGGGGTGACCAACTTGCTACCGGTGGGCGAGACCCGGCAAGTGCACGCGGGCTGGAAAGCCCATGCCGAAGGCGTTCGGCATGCGCTCGATTTTGGGATTTACGCCGGTTGGGACGTACATCCCGCGCAACTGGCGAGCCGGTATGCGACCGTATTCGGGTATTTTCGCGAGCGGCTGCCCGAAGTTAGCGCCCGCCTCAAAAACTACGCGGACCGCGCGACGCGGCTCGGCAACCAGTTCGACGACGAGGCGACGGTGCGTGGACTGCGCGCGTTTGCTGATCGAGCGGTCGAATGCGGCGCGGCATCACGCGAAGAGGTGGAGATTTGAAACCGCTCCTAGTTAAAGTCGTGATCGTCACCATGTTCGAGCGTGGCGCGGACACGGGCGACGATCCCGGCGAGTTCCAGTTGTGGGTGGAGCGCGAGAAGCTTTCGACGGTCTACGCGATGCCCGGCGGGGCGCGCGATCTGCGCGGCGACGGCAAAGGGCTGCTGGCGATGGTGACCGGCATCGGGACGGCGCGCGCGGCGTCGAGCGTGATGGCGCTTGGCATGGATCCGCGTTTCGACTTGACGAAGGCTTACTGGGTGGTCGCGGGAATTGCCGGAGTCGATCCGGAGGACGCAAGCGTCGGCTCGGCGGCATGGGCCGAATGGGTGGTGGATGGCGACCTGGCCTTTGAAATCGACGCCCGCGAAATCCCGCCGAGTATGCCGTCGGGCGTAGTTCCCCTTACGGCGGGGCGCGGGCTCGCTTTTCAACTCGACCCGGCGTTGACGAACTGGGCCTACGATCTCACCAAAGGGATCAAGTTGGCCGATACCCCGAACTTGCAAGCCGCCCGGCGAGGCTACTCCGCGCACTCCAACGCACGCCGTCCGCCTTTCGTTCTTAAGGGCGACACCATGTCGTCCTCCCGGTTCTGGCATGGCGCGAAGATGAACGCCTGGGCCAACGCGTTCATGGGCGAGATGACCGGAGGCAAAGGCAACTTTGTGACGACGGCGATGGAAGACACGGGGACGCTGCAAGCGCTGACGCAACTGGCGAAGGCGGGTAAAGTGGACTCGAAGCGCGTGCTCGTGCTCCGCACGGCGTCGAATTACGATATGCCGCCGCCCGGCAAGTCGCCCGTCGAGAGCTTGCTCGAACACCGGCCGGGAAGCTACTCGGGCTACCGCGAGTCGCTCGACGCCGCACACCGCGTGGGGAGCGTGGTGGTCGAAGAGTTACTGAAGAAGTAGCCTCAGCGCTTAAAGAACCACAACCAGAAGTACTGCTCGCCCGCGCCGTGGCGGTAACGCGGCTCAAACCCGCATCGTTCGGCGAGCGCCACCGCGTCCGCGTCGGAGTAGGGCACTCCTAACCAGGTGTCGTCTGGCGCGGTCTGCATCGTCGCGTCGCCCTGTACTTGGAACTTAAACAACCGCCCCGGCAGCAGGAGCCGTTTCACTTCCCGGACGTAGCTCTCGATCACCTCGCGCGAAGGGATGTGCTGGAAGACGATCGACGAGAAGGCGAAGTGAAAGCCCTCGCCGCGCGGTACAACCCCCAAGTCCATCCCGTTGTTTTGATAAACGGACGCGTTGGGGAGTCCGGCCAAAGCTTGCCGGGCCTGCGCCACCATCTCCGCCGAAACGTCTACGGCGTGGACCTCGCCGAATAGTTCCGCCAGCGCCCGGGTCACTCGACCCGCACCACAGCCGATCTCGACCACTCGCATCGCCTTCGGGTCCAGACCCTGGCAAATGTTGGTCATGTCGGTGAGGATCTCCTCGGCGACCGTCTGGCGGCCGGAGGCGAAAAACTGCTCGTCAGTCCAGTTCTCCTGGGCCGTTTGCACATAATAGCGGGCGTTTTCGCGAGCGCGTGCGTCCCAGTCGGCGCGCATTTTCGCGAGTTGCTGTTCAAGAGTCATTCCCTTTTCATCATGCATCAAGTAAATGGTATCGGTACCTGAATCGACAGTACTAGTACCTTTGCTGGGTTTTCCCGACCCAAAGTGTTGTTTCTCTAAGTGTTTTCCCTTAGTCTGTTGTCTGAGGAGTTCGCACAATATGTTTAAAAAACTATCGATTTTCTTGGTGATTGCGTTAGCGACGACGCTCAGCGCCGCTACGATGGGCCCTGCCGTGGAACTGACCGTCGGCGGAACGCCGGTGGCTCTGTCCACTCCCGAGCCGATTAAGTTGGAGGACGGCGGTCAGGCGTGGGTTTACGACCCGTTCAACAACGACATCAACTTCGAGGTCAGCAGCCTGATCTTTTCCTTCAAGGAAGACCCGTATGTCGATTATGCGATCGCGGTGAAGAACTTCGGCGCCGTACCGCTCAGCTTTAGCTTCACGTTCCTAACCCCTTACGCCGGTGGTCCGTACTTCTTGCTGGACTCCAGCCATTCGAGCAGTGTGACCGATAGCAGTCCGACCAATGGAGCGGTTACGGTTGCTTTGGATAAGAAGGGCAGCATCCATACGCCCAACCTAGATGGCGTCGATATCTTGGGTGGCGCTCTCGGTGCTGGTTGCGCCCCGGTTGGCGCGAAAGGTTTCTCCGCAGGTTGCGAAGCTCCTGCAGGTGTTGTTGGCTTGCCCGTAGCCACTTTGGCCGCCGGTACTCTCTCGGTAACCGTGAACTTCACCCTCAGCCCCGGCGACATCTACACCGCCAACGGCCGCGTCGAGATCTACAACAACCCGATCCCCGAGCCGTCCACCTATGCGATGGCCATCGGCGGTCTCGGCCTGTTGCTGGCTTTCCGCCGGTTGCGCGCTTAGCACCCATCGTTTTCGAGATTTGGCCCGAACGCCTCAGCGCGTTCGGGCTTTTTCTTTATGTACGAGCGCTCTAGTACCTTTCTCCGTTTAGTCACTTTTGTAGGTAATTTTCACTACCCCCTCTTGTACTATTCCGCTTGTTGGCCTAGGCTACCTGAGGAGGAGCTTTTCAAAAATGCTTAAACTTCTTTCCCTGTGTGCCATTTTGGCAGTATCGGTCAACGCGGCGAGTATCGACATCATGGTCGGCTCGGCGACGGTCACCCCAACGCCCTCGAAAGTCACGGAGTTACCCGACGGTTCCCAACTTTTCGAGTTCGACGAGATTAGCGACAACGAGACCTTTGAAATTAGCAGCCTGTTTGTCAGCTTCAAGGAAGACCCGTTCATCGACTATGGGTTCGCGGTGAAGAACTTCACTGGCGCGCCACTGTCGTTTCTGTTCGTGTTTACTACACCTTATGTCGGCGGGCCTTATTCCTTGCTCGATTCCAGCCACTCAAGCAGCGTCACGGATAGCAGCCCGACGGATGGCACCGTGACGGTAACGACGGACAAAAAAGCCTCGATCCATACACCCGCCATCGACGGTGTCGACATCGCCGGTGGAGCACTCGGCGTGGGATGCGCGCCTGCCGGAGCTAAAGGCTTTTCGGCCGTCTGCGAAGCGCCTGCCGGCGTTGTTGGTTTTCCGGTAGCGACTCTGGCCGCCGGAACTCTATCCATTACGGTCAGCTTCACCCTGAGCCCCGGCGACATCTACACGGCGAATGGCCGCGCGGAGATCTACAACGGCGCCGTGATCCCCGAGCCGTCCACCTACGCGATGGCGATCGGCGGTCTAGGGCTGTTGTTGGTTGCGCGCCGGTTCCGCCGGTAACTCCAAGCTTGTGATACCGTAGGCCCGAATATGGAAACG
Organism: Bryobacteraceae bacterium; assembly: GCA_033763835.1. Lineage (GTDB taxonomy): Bacteria > Acidobacteriota > Terriglobia > Bryobacterales > Bryobacteraceae > JAPKYZ01. The sequence goes on from JANRJS010000033.1 coordinate 22,050, forward strand.
ATTCGGGCCTACGGCTACGATTGGTCGGTCACTTACGCCAAAGATTGGGACGTATCGACCGATGTCATGCGCCTGTTGGTCGCCCGTCCTCAAGAACGCAATCCCCGCCGTCCTACGCAGTTCGCCCTTGCGCAAACCTCCGCATTTTCAAAAGTTTCCGTCGAATGCGACATTCGCCCGGCGGGTAACTCAATGATTGTCGTCTACGCTTGGCAGAGCCCCTCGAAGTTCAACTACGCCCACCTTTCCACAGACGCGGCGAAATCCGTCGAAGTCCATAACGGCATTTTCCACGTGTTCGGCGGCGACCGCGTGCGAATCTCGCCACTTGATGGTCCGCCGTCGTTCACGAAGGCCGATTGGCACTCTGTGAAACTGAGCTTCGACGGCGAAACGGGCCAGGTCGACGTATTAGTAAACGGTAAAACCAACCCCAGCTTGTCGGCCATCGACTGGAGTTTGCGTTCCGGCCGCGTCGGATTGGGCTCTTTTTTCGAGAAAGGCGACTTCCGTTCGGTGGCGATCCGCCCCTTTTGAAAGCCGATTCTGTCCGCCTACGTCCCTCCAGGTGCCGTAATCGCCGTAATCCCCCTATAATTTAGGGTTAAGTGGAAGAAAGCCTGGAAGTAAGGGTTTTGGCCTCGACCGCCGAAATCCGTCCGGAACTCGAACGCCTCAAGGCGCTCGGTTACGACTTTCTGGTCGATCTAACGGCGGTCGATTACCCTACCCGCGAGTTTCGTTTCGAACTGGTCTACTTGGTACATCGTTTCGCCGACGAGAGCCGGATTCGCGTTAAGGCCGCCACCGGGGACCGTGCACCCAGCGTCACCGCGATCCATCCCGGGGCGAACTGGCTGGAGCGCGAAGTTTTCGACATGTTCGGGATCGCGTTCGATGGCCACCCGAATTTGAAGCGCATTCTGCTGCCGGAAGACTGGCAAGGCCACCCTCTGCGCAAGGACTACGGCATCGTCCAAATGGACAACGCCTGGGTGCAAGCGAACCTTGGAATTGAGAGCGGCCAGTGAACACGGTACTCGACGCGAACGAACTCGTGTTGAACATGGGTCCGCAGCACCCGTCGACCCACGGTGTGCTGCGCGTGATCCTGAAGCTCGACGGCGAGCGGGTGACGGGGCTCGACTGCGTGATCGGCTACCTGCACCGGGGCGTCGAGAAAATCGGCGAGAACCGGACTTATGCGATGTTCGCTCCCTACGTCGATCGCATGGATTACGTCTCGGCGGTCTCGAACGGCTTGGGTTATTGCCTGACGGTCGAGAAGCTGCTGGGCGTCGTCGCGCCGCCGCGCGCGGAAGCGGCGCGCGTAATTCTAACGGAGCTGAACCGGATCGCGAGCCATCTGCTGTGGCTCGGCACGCATGCGCTCGATGTGGGCGCGATCACGCCGCTTTTTTACTGCATGCGCGAGCGCGAAGAGGCGCTAAAGATTTTTGAGAACTACTGCGGCGCGCGGCTCACGACGCACGCCTTCCGAATCGGCGGCTTGCAATACCAGTTGCACGAGGGCTTCGAGGAGCAGGTACGCGCGTTCTGCGAGATGTTCCCCGCAAAGATCGATGAGTACGAGCGGTTGCTGACCGGCAATCGCATCTGGCGGGAGCGTCTCGAAGGCGTCGGGATCTTGACCGTTGAGGATTGTAAAGAACTCGGAGTCACCGGGCCGCTGCTACGGGCGGCGGGGCTAGCCTGGGATCTTCGCAAGGCGATTCCGTACTCGGGCTACGAGCGGTACGAATTCGACGTCCCCACCGGCTCGCGCGGCGATACACTCGATCGTTACACCGTTCGCATGGAGGAAATGCGGCAGAGCGTCCGCATCATGAAGCAAGCGGTAGCGAACATTCCGAGCGGGCCGATCATGGCGAAGGTTCCGAAAGTGATCAAGCCCCCCGTCGGCGAGTGCTACGTTTCGATCGAAGCGCCAAAGGGGGAATTGGGCTACTTCATCGTGAGCGACGGCACGCTGAATCCGTACCGAGTGCGCGTGCGCCCGCCGGGTTTTCTGAACTTACAGGCGCTCGAGCGGATGGCGCGCGGAGCGTTGGTGGCGGACGTGGTGGCGATTATCGGCACGATCGATTTCGTAATGGGCGAGGTGGACCGGTGAAGGTTGTCCAGTTTCTGAAAAAGGCGCTGTTGTTCGATCTCTTCGAGGGGTTGTGGGTGACGTTCCGCAATCAGAATCCGAAGAACATTTACACGGAGCAGTACCCACTGGAGCGTCCGCCCGTCGCCGAGCGTTACCGCGGCGCGCCGCGCTTAAACCTGCATCCGCAAACCAACGAGACGCTCTGCATCGCCTGCGATTTGTGCCGCATCGCGTGCCCCGAGAATCTGATCGTCGTTGGATTCGTACGCGACGAGCGCAATCGGAAGCAACTTACTCACTTCACCTACGATCTTTCGCGATGCATGTTTTGCGGACTGTGCGAGGACGCTTGCCCTGTGGACGCGCTTGAGTTGACGCAGGATTTCGAGCTCGCAAGCTACACCCGCGAGGGTCAGATTTGGGACCGGCAAATGCTCGAGGAAGGCCCGCGGCCTACGCGGTACACCAGTTGATGGACGCGATTTTTTTTGCGGCATTCGCGGCGTTAACTCTGGTTGGTGCAGTGCTGACGGTAGCGGCGCGCAATGCGGTGCATTCGGCGGTGTGGCTGATCGTCTCGCTGCTGGGCACCGCCGGATTGTTTCTTTTGCAGCAAGCCGAGTTTCTGTTCGCCGTGCAGATCATCCTTTACGTCGGCGGCATCATGGTGCTGTTCCTATTCGTCATTATGCTGGTGAATCTGGCGCGCGCGGAAGGCGAGCGGCAGTTTTCGCCCAGATGGTGGGTGGCCGCCGGAGCGGTATCGCTACTTATAGCGGAGTGCGCCTACCTGATGCGCGGTGGGGTCCCGACTCTCCCGGGCGGAGGACCGGCGTTGCCCGCGGGGAATGTCGAGGCGCTCGCCGATCTCCTGTTTACCCAGTATTTACTGCCCTTTGAGGCAATCTCGCTGCTACTTCTCGTGGCGATGGTGGGCTGCGTTTTGATGGCACGGAAGCCCGAGGCGGCACAATGACGATTGGCCCCGGTCACTATCTCGCGCTAAGCGCCGGGTTACTCTTGATCGGAACGCTCGGCGTCCTTACGCGACGCAACATCGTCGTGATCCTAATGTCGATCGAACTGATTCTGAACGCCGTGAACCTGAACCTTGTCGCGTTCTCGAAGCACTGGGGACAACTGAACGGGCAAGTGTTCGCGGTGTTCGTCATCACGATCGCGGTGGCCGAGGCGGCGGTGGGCCTGGGCATTCTAATCGCGCTGTTCCGCAACAAAGAGACGGTGAACGCCGACGAGGTGGACCTGCTCAAGTGGTAGCGCTTGCGATTCTTCTTTCGCCGCTACTTGGCGCGGCGGCGATGCTCGGCGTTGGGCGGCGATTGCCCCGGGCGGCGGTGAGCGCGCTGTGTTGCGCGACGATCGCCCTTTCGTTCGCGTTGTCGTGGATTGTTGATCCGGGCCGCTATTTCATCGGCTCCTGGCTGCCTTTACTAGGCGCCGATTGGGCGTTCTTGCTCGATGAGCTGAGCTTGAAGATGATCCGGCTCGTTACCGGAATCGGGTTGCTCATTCACGTTTACTCGACCGGCTACATGGCGCACGAAGACGGCTACTCGCGTTACTTCGGCTACCTCAATCTGTTCGTATTCTTCATGCTGCTGCTGGTAATGGCCGACAACTACGCGCTGGCGTTCGCGGGCTGGGAAGGCGTCGGACTGGCGAGTTATCTTTTGATCGGCTTTTTCTACGACCGCAAGCCGACGGGTGATGCGGCAAACAAAGCATTCTTGACGAATCGCGTGGGCGATCTCGGGTACTTGCAGTTTATGTTCGCGATGTTGGCGGGCGTCGGCTCGTTGAACTACGGTGACACGGCGGAGTATCGCGGCCCGGCGGCTTTTTTGCTACTGCTCGCGGCGACGGGCAAATCCGCGCAGTTGCCGCTCTACACCTGGCTGCCGGACGCGATGGAAGGACCCACGCCGGTCTCGGCATTGATCCACGCGGCGACGATGGTGACGGCCGGCGTCTACATCGTGATCCGTTCGCAGGCGATGTTCGTCGGGCTCGAAATCCTCGCGTGGGTCGGGCTTGCGACGGCCCTGCTAGCCGCGCTGATCGCCACCGTGCAGAACGACATTAAGCGAGTGCTGGCGTTCTCGACGGTCAGCCAATTGGGTCTGATGTTCCTCGCGTTAGGCGTTGGCGCTTACGATGCGGCGCTGTTGCACTTGTTAACGCACGCCTTCTTCAAAGCGCTCCTCTTTCTCGGTGCGGGATCGGTGATCCACGGACTGGGTGGCGAACAGGACTTGCGCCGGATGGGCGGCTTAAAACGATCGATGCCGCTTACGTTTTGGACCATGCTGACTGGCGTTCTCGCCATCGCGGGTGTCCCAGGACTGTCCGGCTTCTTCTCGAAGGACGAAATTCTCGCGGCGGTCTCGCATCGCTCGCAATGGCTAGCCGCCGGAGGATTGGTCGTCTCGCTGCTCACGGCGTTCTACACCTGGCGCATGTTCCGAATGACGTTCCTCGGAACGGCGCGAAGCGAGGTTCGTGCGCACGAATCGCCCTACGCGATGCTGATTCCCATGCTTGCACTCGCGGTAGGGAGTGTCGTTGCCGGTTGGGGAGCGCATATCGAGCTTCCTATCGCCGCCGCTTCTGTCGTCGCGTTGCTGATCGGCTTTGCGCTCGCGCATCGAGGCTTCGAATTCCCGGCCGCGTTCGCCAAATTGCACGCGCTCGACGGTTTTTACCATACGTTCTTTGTGAAGGGACTCGCACAGGGCGGCGGCCGGGCTCTGGCTCTGTTCGACCGAGGCGCGATCGACGGCGCAGTGGACGGCACCGGATTCTTCGCTCGCGTCCTCTCCCGGATCTCGATCCTCTGGGACACGTGGGTCGTGGATGGCATCGTGCGTCTAACGGGCCATGGCGTGCGGCTGGCCTCTTACCCCACACGCTTGCTTCATTCCGGCGCTCTACAGAGCTACGGCGCGATGGTGCTGTTGGGTGTGATCGCGTTTCTAGGTTGGGCGGCGACTCGATGATTAGTCTGCTGCTCGCGACTCCGTTAGCTGGGATGGCGATCCTGCTCGCGCTGCCCGCTTCGCGCGCGCGCATATTCGCAACGCTGGTTCAACTTCTCGGTTTCTCGCAAGTCTTGCTGTGGCTACGCGGTGCGCCACCGGCCGAGCGCTACCCCTGGATTCCCTCGCTCGGCGTCGATTACTCAGTCGCCATCGACGGTGTGAGTCTGCTACTCCTGATCCTCACCGGCGCCATAGGAGCGATCGCGGCACTCGCCAGTTGGCAGTCGATCCAGGAGCGCGTCAAGGAATACTACGCGCTGCTACTGCTCCTGCAATCGGCGATGTTCGGAGTGTTCGTAGCGCGCGACGCGATTCTGTTCTTTATCTTTTTCGAGTTCACGCTCGTGCCGATGTACTTCCTGATCGGCGTTTGGGGCGCGGAAAAACGGCTCTACGCGGCGATTAAGTTTTTCCTCTACACTCTGGCGGGTAGCGTTTTCCTTCTGATCGGGATCCTCGCGCTCTACGTCGAAGCGGGCGCGCGCACCTTCGATATCGCGACTCTCACCCTCGCTCCGATTTCGCCTACCGCCGCCTTCTGGATCTTCTGTGCATTCACCGTCGCCTTCGCCGTCAAGACTCCCATGTTTCCCGTGCACACGTGGCTGCCCGACGCGCACACGGAAGCGCCGACGGCGGGCAGCGTAATTCTCGCCGGCGTGCTGCTGAAGCTCGGCACCTACGGTATGTTGCGATTCTCGCTGCCGCTGCTGCCTCGTGTGCCCGATCCGGCGCGAGTGACTCACTGGCTGGTGGTTCTTTCGATTGTCGCTATTCTCTATGGCGCCCTCGTCTGCCTGATGCAGAAAGACTGGAAACGGCTGATCGCTTATTCGTCCGTCAGCCACATGGGATTTTGCACACTGGGTCTGTTTTCACTGAACCCGGACGCGATCGCCGGTAGCATCCTGCAGCAGGTGAATCACGGCATCTCGACCGGCATGTTGTTCCTAATCGTCGGCATCGCCTACGACCGCCGCCACACGCGCCTCATCGCCGATTACGGAGGACTCGCGCGCGTGATGCCGAACTACGCGGTTCTGTTCGCCATCGCGATGCTGAGTTCCGCCGGATTACCCCTGCTCAACGGCTTCGTCGGCGAGTTTACGATTCTGAACGGCGTCTATCAAACGCAACCAGTGTGGGCCTATTGGGCCGTTCCCGGAATCGTACTGGGCGCGGCATATCTGCTTTGGTTGTTCCAAAGGACGATGTATGGCGAGCTCGCGGCGGTGAACGCTCCGCTGCGCGATCTCGATTTTCGCGAATGGCTGACGCTCGCGCCGCTCGCCGCTTGGTCCATTTGGATCGGCGTGTATCCGAAACCGTTCTTCGATTTGATCGCGCGCCCGTGAGCTTCGAATGAATTACGCGCAGTTCTACACGGCAACCGACCATTTCGCGCTGATGCCGGCGCTGGTGCTCGCGTTGTTCGGCGGCGCGGGATTGTTCTTCCGCCGATTGAGCGGCGTGTGGATGCTCGCGCTGGCCGAAGCGTTCGTGCTGTTCGCGCTCTGGCGGCAAGCGCAGGTCGCGCCGTTCGCCGCGTTCCAAGGCGGGCTGCTGGTAGACGAACTCGCGCTCTACTTCCACTTCCTCTTCGCCGCTTCGGCGCTAGTGACGGCTCTGATGTCTTACCGCTATCTGGACGCGGAGCGCGAACAACATCCCGAGTACTACGGACTCCTCCTTCTCGCCCAAGCGGGCATGTTCTTTCTCGCGGCCGCCGCCGACCTGGTGACGCTGCTTACCGGCCTCGAACTAATGTCGGTGAGCTTCTATGTGCTGGTGGGTTTCGCTCGGTCGAATAAGCGCTCGAACGAAGCGGCCATGAAGTATCTACTCCTCGGTGCGTTCTCGACGGGGTTGTTGGCCTACGGTTTCTCCTTGCTTTATGGACTGACCGGCGCGACACAGCTCGACCAAATCGCGCGCGGATTGGCGAGCGTCGATCCACGCGATCCGCTGCTTCTCCTCGCGCTGGCCACCACCGCCGCCGGAGTCTTCTTCAAAATCGCCGCCGCGCCGTTTCACATGTGGGCCCCGGACGCGTACGAGGGCGCTCCGACGCCTGTCGCCGCGTATCTCTCCACCGCGTCGAAAGCCGCTGCGTTCGCATTGCTAATCCGGTTGTTCGCCGGACCGTTGGCCGGTTCGCGCGACACTTGGCTGCCGTGGATGGCCGCCGTGGCGGTGCTGAGCCTGACAATCGGCAATCTGGCGGCGATCACGCAAACGAACGTCAAGCGGTTGCTCGCCTATTCGAGCGTTGCGCACGCCGGCTACATTCTTCTGGGGCTCGTCGCGGGCAATGAAACCGGGCTTCGCGCGGCACTGCTCTACACGATGGTCTACACGGCCATGAACCTCGGCGCGTTTCTCGTACTGATCGCGCTGCGCCGCCAAGAACTTCCGGGAGAGTATCTCGACGACCTCTCGGGACTGATCCACAGGAGTCCGCTACTCGCCGTCGCGATGGCGGTGTTCCTGCTTTCGCTCGCGGGCATTCCGCCGACGGCCGGATTCGTCGGCAAAGCGTACCTATTTCTAGCGCTGATCGAGGCGCGCGAGTATTGGCTCGCCGTACTGGGAGCCGTATATATCGCCGTATCGCTTTACTACTACTTCCGCATCGTGCGCTCGATGTTCGCGGGAGCGTTGCGAACGCGAGCCGCTCGCCTGGAGCTGGGGTCTCGGACTCTCGACCGCAATCACCGGACTCGCGACACTCGGCTTGGGCTTGTGGCCTCAGCCGCTGTTCCGCTGGGTGGAGGCGGCTATCCGTTGACACTCACGCCGATCCTGATTTTGTTGGCCGTGATCGCGATCTTTCCGCTGGTCGCAGGCTATATCGTGCATCTGGAGCGCAAGGTGCTCGCCGACATGCAGGTGCGGCTGGGGCCGATGCGCGTCGGTCCGCACGGCTTGATGCAGCCCATCGCCGATGCGCTAAAGCTCGTCCTGAAGGAAGACATCGTTCCCTCGCGCGCCGACAAGTGGATCTTTCTCGCGGCGCCGGTCGTGTCGGTGTTCACCGCGCTGTCGACGTTTTCCATTCTGCCGTTCGCCGATACGATCGTCGCCGCCGACGTTAATGTCGGACTGCTGATTTTCGCCGCGATGGGTGCGGTTGGCGTACTCGGGATTATCCTCGGCGGCTGGTCGTCGAACAGCCATTACCCGCTGTTAGGTTCGTTGCGTAGCGCGGCACAGTTGGTCAGCTATGAAGTCGCGCTGTCGCTCGCCTTGCTCGCGCCGGTGATGGCCGCGGAATCGTTGAGCATGGTGAAGATCGTCGAAGCGCAGCGGGCCGCCGGACTGTGGTTCGTCTTCGGAAACTACGGCTTGATGCTGCTGCCGTTCCTCGTTTTCCTGGTCGCCGCAACGGCCGAAACCAATCGAATTCCTTTCGATCTTCCCGAGGCCGAGGGGGAACTTGTCGGCGGATTCCACACCGAATACTCGGGCTTCCGCTGGGCGCTCTACATGTTGGCCGAGTACGGCAATCTGTTCGTTGTTTCGTCGGTGGCGACGACGCTGTTTCTCGGCGGGTGGTTGAGGCCGTTCCCGAATGTGGCGTGGCTCGCGATTCCGTTCGATGCCGTGCTGCCGATTCTCTTGATCGCTGGCGCGGGTGTCGGCTCGATGTGGCTCGCGCGCAGGATCTCGGTTCCGATTCCCCGTATTGCGATGTTTGCCGTGGGCGCGGCGCTGACGCTCGCCTCCGGGTTGTTCCTCGTCCCCACGCTGCGCCCCGCGCTCTCCGGGTTGTTCTGGTTTTTCCTGAAAGTCGGCGCGCTGCTCTACGCTTTCATCTGGTTTCGCGGAACATGGCCGCGCTTCCGTTACGACCAACTGATGGACATCGGCTGGAAGCGGCTTATACCGCTTGGCCTCGCGGCGCTTGGATTGAACGCCGTCGCGGGTCTGCTATAGGTTAAACGCGGGACGCCTCCGCGACGGTTTGGTCGTTGGGGAAAGGGAAGTCGCGGAGGCGCTTCGTCCCGGTTACCGATTTATACGTGGCAGCAGGAATTTCGTTCCGTGAAGAAATGTTGAGTATCAATCGAAGAACACCGCACGGCGGCGCTTCGCCTCGAAAGCTTCGTTCAGAAACGAAACTACCGGCGCGAGCGTCTTGAAGCTCTTGACGATCTCCGCGCGCAGTTTCGGACTTGTGGCCAATTCTGGCGGATGGCTCGCGTGCCAGCCCCATTGCTTCGCCCGCAGCAAATCCTCGGCCGGGTGATCTTTCGCGAAACCCTTCGGCACACGAGACAGCGTTTCGCCCTCGAACTCGGCAAGCTTCGTGAGGGCCTTCGCCGCCGCCAGGTCGCGGAACCGCTCGTAATGCTCGGCCAGATGATTACGGATGGCGGCCAGTTGTTCGGGAGTGGGCTGATAGACTCCGCCCGCGATCGCCACGCCATCCGGAGAGACGTGGAAGTAGAAACCCGCCGCCGACGTATCTTTCACGCCCGTGCGCCGGAACCAGGCCGCGACATGCGTCTTGTACGGCGTCTTGTCGTTCGAGAATCGTGTGTCGCGATAGATGCGGAATAGCGCGCGCTTCGGTTCCGTCACGTAATCCGGCGCGAAGTCGAGCAGTGCGCCGTTGATCTCTTCCACCAGCTTTTCCATCGGAGCCTTTAACTCCCGCTCGAAAATCTCTTTGCGGGGTGTAAACCATTCGCGTTTGTTGTTGCGTTTCAACTTGCGCAGGAAATCGAGTGCGGCTTCCGAGAACATCCCCTTATTCTGAAGGATGCACTTGCTGAGCGAGTACACGCGGTTTGGCCTGGGCGGTCCGGCGGATGCGTTCTTCGAAAGCGCCGACGCGGCGGTTTTCGTCGAAGCGCTGCGCGGTGTCGAAGGCCCGCACATTGTTCTCGGCGGTGGAACGAATCTCGTAGTCGCCGACGAAGGCTTTCGCGGGACCGTACTCCGTTACTTGGGTCACGAGATTTCGCACAACGGAACGACGGTAACGGCGCAGTCGGGAGCCGATCTCGAAGCCGTCGTTCTTTACGCGATCGAGCATTCGCTCGCCGGGATGGAATCGATGATGCGCATCCCCGGCTGGGTATCGGGCGCGATCTACGGCAACGCCGGGGCGTACGGGCAATCGATCCACGAGGTGGTGTCGCGCGTCGAGATTTGGGACGGCGAAACTTGCCGCTGGATTTCGAACGCCGAGTGCGGATTTACCTACCGGTCGTCCTCGTTCAAAACAAATAAGCATTGGATTGTTTTAACCGCCGAGTTTGCGTTACGTTTGGGCGACCGTCCCTCGCTAACCGCCCGTGCGGAGGAGATTCGCGCGACACGCGATGCGAAGTTTCCCCCGTCGATGAAGTGCGCGGGGTCGATCTTTAAAAACTGCTTTCTGGCGAACCTGCCGGAGAGCGCCCAGGCTCGGGTGCCCGCGAATCTCGTGCGCGAGGGCAAAGTCCCCTCGGCGTACTTCCTCGAACAAGTCGGCGCGAAGGGAGTATCGCTGGGTGGAATCCGCGTCGCCGATTATCACGCCAACCTGATCTACAACGCGGGCGGCGGCACGGCGAGTGAAGTGGTGGCGATCGTCGACGATCTACGCGCGCGAGTCGAACGGGAGTTCGAATTCACACTCGAACCCGAGGTGCAGTTCATCGGCTTCCCGGACCGCAAGAGCTACTGACGGCGCGGCGTCCGGGCCGCAGATCGAGAATCGACACGTCGGGGCGTGCGTTGAAACGCATAGGGAACCCGCTACCTACGCCTCGCGAAATATAGATGCGGCGGGCCTTCCACTCGTAAAGTCCGCGCAAGTAGCGGCGGTCGTAGACGGGCGCGGGATTCCAACCTAGGATCGGAACTACCACCTGCCCGCCGTGCGTGTGTCCCGAGAGCATCAAGTCCCAATCGAACTTGGCGAGCAGAGCCTTCGAGTCGGGATTGTGCGACAGCAGGATCGTGGGCGGCGAATCGGAGTCGCCGTAGGCCGCGTTCCACGCCCCGCCGTCGTGATTGCCGAGCACAGCCCGCGTGGGCGCGATGCGCGATACGGCATGGAGACGCGAAACGAGCCAGTCCGCGTCGAAACCCGTAGTGGCGCTGACAAAGTCGCCAGTGAGGAAGATCAAATCGGGCCGCGCGCGTTCGGTCTCGGCGATCGAGCGGTCGATCGTCGCGTAGACCGCTGGCGCGGTGTGCCAATCCGATAAATGCGCCACGCGGATCGGCGCGGTCAAGCCGTCGAGGGGGATATCGACGCGGCGGACTTCGATCCAAAGAGGCTCGACGAAGCGGGCGTAGACCGCAACGGCCAGGAAAAGTGCGAAGAGAGTACCAGTGATTCGATAGATACTTTTCATTACAAAGTACTCTATCGCACTTTATTGCGCTCCGCCTACTCCGCCCGCAGCGCCTCCGCCGGGTCCACTCGCGCGGCGCGCCGGGCGGGGAGCCAACTCGCGAGCGCCGAAGCCGCGAGCAGGCAGACGAACGCGAGCCCGTAGGTCAACGGGTCCGCAGGCGCGACTCCGAAGAGTAGCGTCTGCATCAAACGAGTCACGGCGAGCGCCGCGAGCAACCCCATCGCCGCACCGATCACCGATACGGCGAGACCCTCGCGCACGAACATTTGCGTCACGCCTTGGAGCGTCGCGCCCAAAGCGATCCGAATTCCGATATCGCGCCGCCGCTGCGCCACCGAGTAGGCGACGACGCCGTAGATTCCGACCACGCCGAGCACGAGCGCCATCGCGCCCGCGATCCCGAGCAGCGCCAGCGCGAACGATGTCCGGGCCATCGATTTCCGGTAGATCGCATCGAGCGTCCGCACGTTGGCGAGCGGCAGATTGCCGTTCACCGAGCGCAGCGCCTGCCCCAACTCCGCGAGAAATGCCGCCGATCCGGTTCTCGGGCTGCGGATCAGGTAATCGAGATGACGGGATATGGTGAGAGTGCCGCCGCGCTCTTTTCGCGCGAGCGGCCAATGAACCAGCGTAGGCGCCGCCATCGCGGCACCATCATCACGCAGGTCGGAAACGACTCCGATCACTTCGGACCAATCCTGGTTGACGCTCCGCCGGAGACGCTTTCCCAACGCGGCGCCCGGCTCGCTCCACAATTCTCGCGCCATGTTCTCGGAAATTATGGCGACCGGCGCGCCTTCCGTCGTTTCCCGCCACGTGAAGTCGCGCCCGGCCACTAGCCGCCCGCCGATCGCCGCCGTCCACCCCGGCGAAACGTCACGAGGCCGCCGTAGCGGCGCGATGCCCCAATCGAATCCGTCGACCAGTACGGGATGAGTCGCACCACCCTCAAGCGGCGGCGCGCTGGCGATCGCGACGGCGGAGACCCCAGGCACGCTTTCCAGCTTTCGGGCGATATCCATTTGTATGCGGGTCACAAGTTCCGGAGCCGAAACCAACGTCGCCGGGATCGAGACGCGGATCGCCAGCACTTGTTCCGGCCGGCTGAATCCCGAATCGACGGCTCGCAACGCGAGGAACGTGCGCAACATCAATCCCGCGCCGGCGAGCAGCACCATCGCCAACGCGACCTGCGCGACGAGAAGGCTCCTTTGCACGCGCCGCCTGTCCCGGCTTTGACTCATGCCGCGGCCCGACGAGCGAAAGGCGTCCGTCGTCGCGGGCCGCGAGTACCGCCAAGCGGGAATTAGTCCGAAAACCAGTGAGGCCAAGACGCCCGTGGCGAAAGCGAACAAGACGGTCGATTCGTTGACGACGACGGAGGCCAGGCGCGGCAGTCCCGCGAATCCCGAACTCCGCACCCATTCGAGCGCCAAATAGCAGATCGCCAGACCTAAGGCGCCGCCCGCGAGTCCGATCAGCAAGCTTTCGGAAAGCAGCGCGCGGACGATGCGATTCCAACTCGCGCCCAAAGCGGCACGCACCGCTAGCTCTTGCCTGCGACCATCCGCGCGGACCAGCAGCAAGTTCGCGACATTCGCCCCGGCGATCAGCAGGAGCAGCCCGACGGCGGCCATCAGGACCCACAGCGTTTTTCCGATGTCGCCGATGAGGTCGCCGTGCAAGGTTCGCAGCGCCGGAGCGATTTTCGCGTCCGTAAAAGTATTGGCCGCCCAGCCGGGGTTGATCGGAAACTTCGCCGGTGCGAGCGGGATCATTCGCGCGACGTCGGCGTTGGCCTGCTCCAGCGTCACGCCAGGCTTTAGGCGAGCGATTCCGCTCGCGCCGAAGGCGATCAGCCGCACTTCCTCGCGCCGCGACCGGGCGGGAACGATCAGAGAAATCTTCTCGTCCATGAACTCGAATCCGGCAGGCAGTACGCCGACAATCTCGCGAGCTTCTCCATTGGCGATTAGCGTTCGTCCAATCGCCGAGCGGTCGCCGCCGAACTTTTGCCGCCAATATCCGTCCGAGAGGATGACGGTCCGCGGTTTGCCCGGCTCGTCGTCGCCGGGTGCGAATCCACGCCCGATGGCGGGCTTCACCCCCAGAACGTCGAGGAAGCTACACGTGACGTACAGCGTCGGTTCGTTCGTGGGTTCGCCCAATCCGGTCACGACGGCATGATTGCCATTCCAATTGGCCAGATCCTCGAACACCCGGCTTTCTTCGCGGTAGGTGAAGTAGAACGACTCCGACATCCGGAGTTCGTTAAGGTTGATGCCCGGCGCGGTGTGCACCAGCGACACCAGCCGCTCCGAGTTTGGGTAGGGCAACGGGCGCAACAATACAGCGTCGACAGTCGCGAAGATCGCCGAGACCGCGCCGAGGCCGAGCGATAGCGTTGCGATCGCCGTCAGCGCAAACGCCGGATTCCGGCGCAACCCGCGAATCGCTTGCCGAAGGTCGGCGAACCAGCCTTCGACGGCGCTCTCCCATTGCGAATCGCGGACGCTTTCCCGTAAAGCGATCTTGCCGCCCATTTCGAGCCTCGCCGCGCGCCGCGCTTCTTCCCTGGACATACCCCGCGCTTCTAGCGACCGGGCCAATTCGTCCAGGTAGTGAGTGGCCTCGTCGTCGATGTCGCGCACCGCGCGCCCCGGAGAGATCAGCGATCTCAATCCGTACCGCAATCGCCGCCAGAACGCCATGGCTACGCCTCCGCTTTCAGCAACCGCTCGATCGCCGTGGCGCGGCGCTTCCAACTCGCGGTTTCCAGGTCGAGCTGCTTACGCCCGGATCGACTGAGCGAGTAATACTTCGCACGCCGCGAATTCTCCGTCTCGCGCCACTCGGAATCGATCCATCCTTCGCGTTCCAATCGCTGAAATGCCGTCAGCAACGAGCCGGGGTTCACCTTGAACACACCATTCGAAATTTGTTCAATCCGCCGGGCGACGCCGAACCCATGCCGCGGTTCGACACTCAGCGTCTTGAGGATCAGCAGGTCGAGCGTACCTTGGACGACACTCGTATCTTCCATGCCGCGATGGTACGCCTCCTCCTCTTGATTGTCAAGATGTGATGCTAGTCGAACCGAGGGCCGGATTCGTGGGCCCCCGTTCCCGTGTATAATCCGGGTGGGTAGCTTGCCGGAGTACCGGCACGACGCCCTTCACGATCCGTTTCCAAAGATTGGCAAGGTCATGGCTCATCCTATCCGGGTCCTGGTAGCGAAACCGGGGCTAGACGGACACGACCGCGGAGCGAAAGTGATCGCCCGTGCGCTGCGCGACGCAGGCATGGAGGTGATCTACACCGGGCTGCGCCAAACGCCGGAGTCGATCGTGAACGCCGCGCTTCAGGAAGACGTGCAGGTGATCGGCCTGTCGATTCTTTCGGGAGCGCACAATGCCATCGTCCCGCGCGTGATGGATTTGCTTCGGGAGAAGCGCCTGACGGACGTGACGGTGGTGGTGGGCGGAATCATCCCGGATGACGACGCCGAACGATTGAGGAAGCTAGGAGTCGCGGAAGTGTTCCAGCCCGGCGCGCCGCTCGAAGGGATCGTGAAGTTCATTCGCGACTCCGTTCCGCAGGCCGCCTGAGCGTACCGGACGGCGTCTCCACTTCAAGAAAGAGAAAGAATGCAAGAGAAACTGAACATCGCGGTGTTCGTCGATTACGACAACATCGAGATCGGATTGAAATCCACGCTGCGGCGCGAGTTCGACGTATCGATTCCGCTGGAAGCCTTGAAGGAACGAGGCGACATCGTCGCCAAATTCGCCTACGCGAACTGGGGGCGGCAGGAATCGGCGGCGCGGCAGATGGCCGAAAACGCCGTCCAGATGGTGCAGCGGCTGCCTTCGCCGCGCGGGGACAAGAACGGCGGCGATATCAACCTCGCGCTCGATTCGCTCGAGATGGCGTTCACGCACCGGCATGTCAACGCCTTCGCCATTATCTCCGGCGATAGCGACTTCATTCCGCTGGTGAACAAGCTGAAGGAGTACGGCAAGACCGTATTTATCATCGGCGGTAAAGCGTTTACGTCGACGATCCTCCAGCAGAATTGCCACGAGTTCATCAGTTACGAATCGCTGCTGCCGGACAAGCCGGAACCGCAGTATCAGAG
The DNA here is from genome assembly GCA_033763835.1 of Bryobacteraceae bacterium. Taxonomy (GTDB): domain Bacteria; phylum Acidobacteriota; class Terriglobia; order Bryobacterales; family Bryobacteraceae; genus JAPKYZ01. The sequence goes on from JANRJS010000033.1 coordinate 37,719, forward strand.
TCAGAGCTTTTCCTCGAGCGGCGGCTCGTCGAGCATCGAGTCGTTGCCGGGCGAAGTGCGCACCGGAGGACGGCGCGACCGCGGCGACCGTCCGGATCGCGGCGGCGATCGCGGGGAGCGTCCGCCGCGGCAGCCCCGTCCGCCGGCGCTCGACCTGGTGCAAGCCATGCCGCTGGTGGAACGCGCGCTGCAAGTACTGGAACGCCGAGGCGTACAGCCGCAACTCGGCTTGCTGAAATCGACCATGCTGCAACTGGATTCGACGTTCAGCGAGAAGGCCTACGGGGCGTACAGCTTTTCGGATTTCGTCGAAAAGATGAAGAAGTCCGAACTGATCAACGTCACCGGGACGGGCGGGCGCGTGATTATCGAGCGCAAAGGCGGCGCAATGGCGAAACCGCTGCCCGAGCCGCACGAAGGGCTGCCCGCGTTACGCGACGTGCTCGAAAATCATCGCCTCGAACTCGAAAACGGCGGAACGGTCGACGAACTCTCCGGCTGGATGGCGCAGGAGCATCCATCGTTCGACGTCAAAAACTACGGCTTCCAGCAGTTCGCCGAGTTCCTGAACTACGCGCAGGATAAGACCGTGGTCCGCATCGAGCAGCATGAGGAGCGCGGAATGATCGTGTTTCTGGGCGCGGAGTTCTATCCGCCCGCCGCGCCACCGCCGCCGCCCGAGCCGGAGACTCCGGAAGAAGAGGACGACGGTCCACAACCCTATGTCGAGGGACAGCCGTCGATCTTCGAGCCGAATCCGCCGCCGCCGAAGCCGAAGAAAGTGGCGAGCCGCAAGCGTTCCTCGGGGCCGAAGCCAACGGGACCGCGCACCACTCGGCCGCGGAAGCGCAAAACCGACTAGTTCGCGAAAGCCGGGTGCGATACTCGGCTTCATGATCGAACGTATCCATCCAGCCGGGTCCGTGATTCCTCGCGGACCCTACTCGCCCGCCGTTCGCGCGGGCGATTTCATTTACGTCTCGGGCCAAGGACCGGTCGACCCGGCGACCGACCAATACTCGTACGGTTCGACGGCGCATGAAACGCGAGTCGTTTTGACGAACGTACGGATCATCCTCGAAGCGGCCGGCGCGTCGATGGCCGACGTGGTGAAGTGCAACGTATATTTAGCCGATGGTCGCGACTTCTCGCAAATGAACGAGGTGTATGCGACGTTTTTTGGCGACGAAAAGCCGGCGCGCACGACCATCGAGTGCAAGTTCGCCAATCCGCAGATGAAGGTCGAGATCGACTGCGTGGCGTATAAGCCGAAATAAGGGTTTTTAGTCCTCCAAATCGCAGCCGAACGCTAACTTTAGCGCTACGCAGATTTGATTCATTTTTCCAACGATACGTCCACAGTTCGTCCCAAAGTAGGCTACGGCCGCGCCGTGTACTTCTGATAAAGCCGGGTGTGCTTGTTGTCGAGACTCACCGGTCGGCCCTTGATCCACATCGACAGCACTTTGGTCTTGTGTTCGAGGATGTCGCCATCGGTGAGGATAAGGTCCGCGTACTTGCCCTTCCCGATCGAGCCATAGTCCCCAGCGAGGCCCCAGATTTCCGCGGCGTCGATGGTGAGCGCCTTTACCGCCGCTTCCTTGGGTAGACCATAGCCCGCCGCGATTCCCGCCTCGAACGGCAAGTTGCGTGCGAACTGGTTGTCCATCGTTCCCAGGCAAAACTTGATGCCGGCTTTGTACACTTCGGCGGCGAGCGAATAGTTCTTATCGTAGGCGTCGTCTTCTTCCTCGGGCAGGCGTGTCGCGTCGCCCAAGACTAGCGGTACGTTGAGCTTCTTGATGCGTTCCAGGGTCTTGCCGGGCCGTTGCACGTCGGCGAGCACGCCCTTGATCTTCTGCTTCTCGATGAAGTCTAGCGCCGCGCCGATGGTGCGTTCGTCGCGCGCGAAAATCACAACTGGCGTGCGGCCTTCGAGTACGGGAATCATCGCCTCCAACGCCAAATCGATGTTGAAATCGGGGCGCGCGGCTTTCTTCGCCTGTTGATACGCGCGGGCGCGGTCGAAGTAGTCGCCCAGTTCCTTAATCCGCCGGTCGTAGAATCGCTTCGCCTCGGAAAACGCCGTGCGGCCGGGCGAGAACTCCATGAAGTTGAACGTGCGCGTCTCGACGGTGGGAAAAACCAGCATCATCGCCGCGCTGCGCTTCACTTCCATTTCTTCCCACGTCCAGCCGTCGAGATGGATCATCGACATTTGGCCGGGAATCAGCGCGCCCGCGCCCGCCGAACGCGTTCCGCCGCCCGGTACCGCCGGCATCGTGATGGCCATAGTGATGCCGTTGGCGCGAGTGACCGGGATGAATTCGCTTTCGGGATTCACGGCGATCAGCGCCCGCAATTGCGGGTTAAACGTGCCGATCTCGCCTGTGTCCACGGTCTCGCGGATCGACGAAATCTCCTGAAGCCCCAATTCCGTCGCCGAATTGATCATTCCGGGCCAAAGGTGCAGGCCCTTGCCTTCCACTACCTTTGCCCCCTTAAGCGCAGCGGGCGCGATTTTCGGACCAATCTCGGCGATGCGGCCGTCTTTCACGAGAACCGAGGCGTTCGCGATTTCGGGACCCGTCACCGGATGCGCCGTTACGTTGCGGACGACGAACGATTCATCCACCGCGAGAGCCAATAGCCAAGCCGCCGCAATCATGCCGGCCTCCGCATGCCCGCGCCGGGCATTGGCGCGTTTTTCTTTTGCTGTTCCCGTTGACGGTCCAGCATGACTTTTTTCGCGGCTTCTTTCCTCGACCGCTCCTCGATATCCTTTTGCCGGTCGAAGTACAAATCACCGTCCACCCAAACCTTTTGCGCCACCGCGTAGCTCGACAACGGGTGCTGGTTGTACAACACCAAGTCCGCATCCTTGCCGGGCTCGATCGAGCCGACGCGCGCTTCCACTTCGAGTTGCTTCGCCGGATTGATGGTGATTAACGACAGCGCTTCGGTTTCGGTGAGTCCGCCGTACTTCACGGTCTTCGCGGCCTCGGTGTTAAGACGCCGGGTGACGTCCGCGGAATCCGAATTGATCGACGTCAGCACGCCCTTGCGCATCATTACCGCCGCGTTGAAAGGGATCGCGTCGTAGGCTTCGATCTTGTACGCCCACCAGTCGCTGAACGTCGAAGCGCCCGCTCCGTGGGCGGCGATCTCCTTGGCGACTTTGTAGCCTTCAAGCACGTGTTGTAGCGTCCGAATCTTGAAGCCGTAGTCGTCGGCGACGCGCAGCAGCATCAGAATTTCGTCGGCTCGGTAGCAGTGGGCGTGCACCTGCCGCTTCCCTTCGAGCACCTCGACCAACGGTTCGAGTTTCAGATCCCGGCGGGGCGGGATTATCGTCTCGCCTTTCGCCTTCCGCGCTTCGTACTCTTTCCACTTCGCCTGGTAAATCTTGGCGTCGTTGAACGCCTGCCGGATCACGTCCTCAACGCCCATGCGAGTGGCCGGATACCGCAGATTGCCGGGCGAGCCCTGCAGCGGACCCGACCCGGAACTGCCGCGCCGTTTGGGATTCTCGCCGAGCGCGAACTTGATCGACGGCTTCGCGCCTTCGAACACCATCTCGCTTGCGTCCTTACCCCAGCGCATCTTGATCAGCGTGCATTTGCCGCCGATCGCGTTCGCCGAGCCGTGCAAAATGTTCGAACTTGTGACACCGCCCGCGAGCCCACGATAGATCGAAATCTGCGTTGGGTTGAGAACGTCCTCAATGCCGACCATCGACGAGACGGACACGCTGCCTTCGTTGATCGCGTCGGCGGCGATGTGCGAGTGTGCGTCGATGATGCCGGGCATCAGGTATTGGCCGCCGGCGTCTACGACCTGCGCGTTGCCGGGCACGACGACCTTCTCGCCCATCTCCTTGATCTTGCCGTTCTCGATCACGACGGAGCCTTTGAATCCGGGCTTAGTGACCGGTAAAACGTTGGCGTTCTGAATCACGACGGTCTGCGCAAGAAGCGCGGCGAAAAGAATAAGAGAGGTCATTGCGTCATCTCCGGCTTGGCGGGCATGGCGGGCGGCGGCGCTTCGTACCGCACCCCGTCGACGAACACATACTGCACTTGAGGACGGTCGGCGAATAAGTCGCCTTTGGTCACGACGAGGTTGGCGATCTTGCCCTTTTCGATCGACCCGAGGCGGTCGGCGACCCCGAAGATTTCGGCGGGCGCGATGGTCATGGCGCGTAACGCCTGTTCGGGCGAAAGCCCTTTCTGGATGGCACGCCGAACGTTGCGGGACGGGCTTTCCGCGCCGTCGGAGTAGAAGGCGAACTTAACGCCCGCTTTCGCCAGCGCCGCCGGCGTCGAGGGAGCGTTCTCGCGCAACTCCAGATCGCGCATACTATCGACTTCGTCCGGATCGCGATCGCGCGGAGGCTCCGGCCACTTGGTCGAGATCAGCACCGGAACGCCCGCTTTCGAAATCTTATCTACGGCCTTGTAGCCTTCGTGCAAGCCGTAAAGAACGGGCGACACCTTCAGTTCCGCCGCGAACCGCAGCATGCGGTCGATCTCGACGGCGTTCACGGCGGGAATCAGGAAGCGTTTCGATTCCAGGATCCCTTCGAGCGCGCGGTCGTAAGCGGGACGCTCCAGGCCCTGCGGCGCGCGGGCGTAGGTTTCTTTGGCAGTCCGGTAATGATTTGCGTCGAGAAAGACTTGGCGAACATAGGCGATGGTGCCCATCAACGAACCGGGGAAGGCCGTGAAGCCGCCGCGCGACATGGTGATGAATTGGCCGATTCCGTTTTCGACCACCATCCGTCCGCCGGATTCGCCGCTCAAGTTAATCACCGCGCCTTGTCCGGTGAAGATTCCCGCCGAAGGAAAGGCGGCCGCGCTGGTGTAGCCCTGGTTTCGCAGGGCTTCGATACGCCGTTCGTTCGGCCGGACCAGATCGGCGGCCCGCGTCCAGGAATTGGTGAGCGGACGGTCCTCGGGGCCGCGCGCGGGGGGCGCGGCAGGCAACGCTCCCGGCATTGCGCTAGGCATTGTGCCCGGCATGGCGCCCCTTGCGCCCATTCCAGGCGCGGGCATCGTCTCGGGAATTCCGACAGAGCCCATGGCCTCGACCAGTCCGGGATAGACGGTCAAGCCCGTGCCGTCAAGCACCCAGGCGTCGGCCGGAACTGCGGCTTCCGTGCCGACGTCGGCGATCAGGCCGTTGCGCATCACTACGGTGCCCTTCTCGATCGCCGGACCGCTCACCGGCACGATCCGGGCGTTGCGGATCGCGATCACCGGCGGCGATTGCGCCAGAACCGGAGCGATCGAAAACAAAACCGCCGCGGCTCCAAGCGGAATTAACCGTACTCGATTGCGCATGATGATTAACGATGATCGCTTAAGGCGAGGGGTTACACAAGCGCCCGTGCGCGATGCTAAACGTATGATCCGCGCCCTGACGCTGCTCTTCGCTTCGGCCCTGTGCGCCCAGCCGCTCCGGGTAATGTCCTACAACGTCCGGTTCCCTAACCCCGGCGACGGTCCCGATGTTTGGGAAAAACGCCGCGATCTGTTCGCCGATTCCGTGCGCGAGACGCAGCCGGATTTGATTGGTACCCAGGAGCTGTTCAAGCTGCAAGGCGATTTTCTAGGGGAACGAATCCCCGGGTTCGCGTGGTTCGGCACGAGCCGCCGCGGCAATTCGGAGGACGAGCACATGGGCGTTTTCTACCGGAAGGACCGTCTAAAGCGTCTTGATTGGGGCCAGTTTTGGCTTTCGGAAACGCCGGACGTGCCTGGCAGCCAGTCCTGGAACATGTCGCTGCCGCGTATGGTCACCTGGGCGCTTTTCGAGATGGGTGCGAAGAAGTTTTACCTGTTGAATACGCATTTCGCGCACCGGCGCGAGGACGAGGACGCCCGCCTCAAGGGCGCGGCCGTAATCGTCGCGTGGCTGCGAAAGCTTCCCGCCGGAGTTCCCAAAATCGTCACCGGAGACTTTAACGCTCCGGCGGGAGGCGCCGTGCACAAGGCGCTACTCGACGCCGGGCTGCAAGACACTCGCGACCGGGCCGCGAAACGGCTCGGGCCGGAGGGCACCTTCCATGGGTTTCGCGGTAAGCCCGGCGACGCGCGTATCGACTGGATTCTCGCCACCCCGGAATGGAAAGTGACGCGGAATGAGACCGTCACGTTCTCCCGCGACGGGCGGTATCCATCCGATCATTTCCCAGTAGTGGCGGAGTTCGATCCACGGTGACGCCGGTGTTCTCGCTGTTGACGCTGGTGGCGATCGACCCTTTTCTCACCGCCGCCGGCGGAATCTCCGCGCTATCGGGCGACGCCGGAACTTCGTTCACCGGATCGCCCGTGGCGTCGCTCTACAAACCCGAAAACGGTCCGGCGGCGAGCGTTGGCGCGGGCACGCATTTCAACAACTGGATGAGCGCGCAACTGAGCTACGTCTGGAATCGCAACGCCATCGAGCTGCAGGGCATTCGCGGCGAATCGTTTTTCGCGTGGCCGCAGACAATGAGCCAACATGCTCTGGTGGGCGACGCGATGCTCTACTTCCGCCCGCGCCGCAGCCGGTTGCGGCCCTACCTTTCAGCGGGGATCGCCGCCATTCGGTTCGACCGCGACTCGGCGGGAGCGTTGCGGCAGTCCGGCGCTTTCGTTCTACCCGCGACTCCCCAGACCAGTTGGCGGCCCGGCATGCGCGTGGCGGTCGGGATCGACATCCTGTTTTCGCGAGGCTGGGGGTTCCGGTATAGCTTCAGCGAAACGCTCTCGAAAAACCCCGTTAGCGGGGCGCTCACGCCGCCCGCGCCGCGCAATCTGATGAACTTCCAGAACCTGTTCGGCGTGGTCAAGTACTTCCGCTAGGACTTTTTGAAGTCCGAATACGGGCAGTTGGGCCACCAGATCGGCGGATCTTCGAGATTCTCGGCGAGAACGCGCGCGTGACATACCCGGCAGGGGTTGCGCGACTGTAAATCTTCGCTTGGCAGTAGCGCTACGGCTTGCTCGAAGACGCACAGCCCCTGACATTGTCCCAGCGGTAGCAAGCCTTCTTCGGCCTGCTTTTCGACAAGCGCCGAGTAGATGCGGCTCTTCAATCTCGCGGGGGCTTTGCGCCTAGGTTCGTCCATGCGCCGCCTCCCACTTCTCGCGAAACTCCATGCGGGCGCGCGCCAACATCCGCTCGATCGCTTTCTCGGTCTTGCCCGTGGCAACCGCCATCTCCCTTGCGGATTGCCCGTCCCAGTAGCGCCACCGCAGCAAGGCCGCGTACTCCGGGCGCAAGGTTTCAAGAGTCGCGAGCACACGCTCGCTGCGCTCCGTTTCGAGCAGCGCGGTTTCGATCGATTCCGCTTCCGCCGGTTCGTCGTCCACCGCATCGAAGTTCCATTGAAACGCGCGGCGGTAATGATCGTGAACCTTGTGCCGGGCGATCGAGAGAATCCATTGCCGCAGCGGCGCTTCGCCGGTGTAGCGCCCCAGCGCGGACCATGCCGCCAGAAACGTCTCCTGCACCAGATCGTCGACCGCGCCGACGCGCGGCGTCAGCCGGTTCCAGATCAGCGAATACACGTCGTCGGCGAACATTTCGACAAACCGGGCGGCGGCCTTCCGGTCCCGGGCGAGCACGGCGCGCGCCAGGTCCTGATCCGTTTGCTCCGTCAATTCTTTATCGTCGCTGAAACGAAACGATTCCCCCATAGGGTTTTTTCCGGGGGAAGTCGGCCCGTGCGGCGACCGTATTCGGCGGAGGGTTCACTCTTGAACAAAACTCTTTTCACTTGTCTCCTCGCTTCCGCCGCGGCCTTCGCGGGACCGGTTCGCGTCACCGTTACCAATATCGGCCCGATGGGCGGCACGTTCCTCACGCCGGTTTGGGTGGGCTTCCACAACGGAATGTTCGACTTGTACGACTCGGGCGCGCCCGCTTCGCCGGGCCTTGAAGCCATCGCCGAAGATGGTGCCACCGCTCCACTCTCGATGGAGTTCGCTATGAGCGGCGCGGGCTCTATGGACGCGACGCTCGGCATGATGCCGATCGCCCCGGGCACTAGCGTCTCGATGATCTTTAATCTCGATCCCATGTCGCCGCTCAACCGCTATTTCAGCTACGCGAGCATGGTCGTCCCCTCGAACGACGCTTTCATCGGCAACGGCAACCCCATGGCGTTTCAGGTTTTCGACGCGATGGGCATGTTCACGAGCGTCGATTTCATCGTGATGGGTTCCATGGTGCTCGACGCGGGCACCGAAGTGAACGACGAGATCCCGATGAATACGGCGTTCTTCGGGCAAACCATGCCCAATACGGGCGTCGACGAGATGGGAGTGGTTGGCATTCACCCCGGCTTCATAACGGCTGCGATGGGCAACATCCTGGGCTCGATGATGTTCGCTAACGCGGATTTCAAGGCGATGGGCTATCAGGTGGCGCGGATTCAGATCGAGCAGGTTCCGGAACCGGCGACGTGGGCGTTGATGGCGCTCGCGCTGCCGGTTGGTTTGTTGGTCCGGCGGAAGCGGTAACCGCCGTCTTGGGGAGCGCGGACCGGAACCGGTGGGAGCCGGTCCGCGCGTAGAATGGAAAGTTCCCACTCATGAAGCCTTCCGCAGTCCCCATCCGTTACGCCGACTCGGGTGTCGATATCGACGAAGCGGATCGCGCCGTCCGGCAAATCCGCAACTACGCCCGCGCTACCTTCACAAAAAACGTCCTCACCGATATCGGGAGCTTCGGCGGCGGTTTCGCGCTAACCGGTTATCGACAACCGGTTCTCGTTTCTTCAGCCGACGGCGTGGGGACGAAGCTCAAAGTCGCGATTCTCGCCAACCGGCACGACACGATCGGCGAAGATTTGGTGAACCACTGCGTCAACGACATCGCCGTACAGGGCGCGCGGCCGCTGTTCTTCCTCGATTACTTCGCCTGTGGAAAACTCGACCATCGGGTGGCTGCGGCCGTCGTAAAGGGACTGGCGCGCGGATGCAAGGCCAACGGCTGCGCGCTTGTCGGCGGGGAGACCGCCGAGATGCCGGGCTTCTACGATTTCGGCGATTACGACGTCGCCGGGTTCATCGTCGGGGCCGTCGAGCGCAAGAAGATGTTAACCGGCGAAGGCATTCGGGCGGGGGATATTCTGCTTGGATTTCCGTCGAACGGTCTGCATACCAACGGGTACTCGCTCGCGCGAAAACTACTCTTTGAGGTGGCGGGCTACAAGTTTGACACGCACGTGCCGGAGATCGGCGCGACCGTCGCCGACGAGCTACTGCGGGTCCACAAGAGCTATTTGAAACCCCTCGCCGCGCTCATGGACGCCGGCCTGTTGAAAGGCGCCGCCCATATCACCGGCGGCGGAATTACGGATAACACTCCGCGCATTCTACCGAAAGGTTTGGGCGCCGATGTCGTGGCCGGATCGTGGCCCGTCCCCCCGATTTTCGCGGTTCTGAAGACGATCGGGCAGACCCCGGACGACGATTGGCTGCGCACCTTCAATTGCGGGATCGGCATGATCGCCGTCGTCGCGGAAAAGAATCGCGAGAAGGCGCTGGCAGCGCTCAAGAAAGTGCGGCAAGCGTCGCATGAGATCGGAGCCGTAGTGCCGCGCAAGTCCGGAGCGCGCGTCCGCTACGTATGAACCGGCTCGGCATTCTGCTGTCGGGCCGGGGATCGAATTTCGAGGCGATCGCGAAGAATTGCGCGTCGGGCGCGCTACCCGCGGAGATCGCCGTCGTGATCTCAAACGTCCCCGAAGCTAAAGGTCTGGAAACGGCCCGGTCGATGGGACTTGCCACATCGAGCCTGCCGTCGAAGGGCGCCGAAAGGCAAGACTACGACCGGCAACTCGCGTCGATCCTGCGAGAGCGCCGCGTCGATCTGGTCTGTCTCGCCGGTTTCATGCGGTTAATTACTCACGAATTACTCACAGAATTCCCACAGAAAATTCTCAATATTCATCCTTCTCTGCTGCCCGCTTTCCCGGGCTTACACGCGCAGCGGCAAGCGCTCGATTACGGCGTGAAGGTGTCCGGTTGCACGGTGCATTTTGTCGACGAGGGGCTCGATTCCGGACCGATTATCGCGCAAAGCGCCGTCGCGGTGCTTGAAAGCGATACAGAACAAACACTTTCCGAGCGAATTCTGGTCCAGGAACATCTTTTGTACAGCGAGGCGATCCGCGAGGTTTTGGCCGGACGCATAACCTATAGAAAACGGAGGGTTTCATGAAATATCTGGCCTTACTATCGCTGGCCATTCCCGTATTGGCGGATACCATCGTCATGAAGAACGGCGACAAACTAAGCGGCGCCATTGTCACTACTGGCGACAAAGGGATCGTCTTCAAGAGCGAATTCGCGGGCGAAGTGACCATCGCCTGGGAGAACGTCACCGAGGTTTCGTCGGCGAACCCGGTGGTGATTACCACCAAGGACGGCCGCAAGCTGACCGGCGCGGTGCGCACCGAGGGTGACGCGGTGATCGTGGGGACGGAACGGGCCGAGCGCGCGGCGATCGCCGCCGTTCGTCCTCCGGATGCGCAGGCGAAGTTCGAGCTCGACGAATCGCGGAAGATGAAACCGCAATTCCTCGATCTCTATTCCGGGTTCGCCGATTTCGGCTTGGCGAACGCTAACGGCAACGCCGATACCTCCACAATCTCGACGACGGCGAATTTGGCGCGTACCACGGCGAACGACAAGTTCAGCCTGCGCTTCGCGCAAATCTACGCGTCGAACTCGACGACGGGAGTTAGCCAGAACACCGCCTACGCGATCCGCGGCGGCTGGGCCTACCAACGCAACATCTCGAAGAAGTGGTTTCTGCAGGGCTTCAACGATTACGAGTTCGACAAATTCCAGTTGCTGGACTTGCGCGTGGTGGTAGGCGGCGGCTTGGGCTATACGGCGATTAAGAACGAGCGCACGCTACTGACGTTCGGCGCGGGCGGCGCGTGGAATCGCGAACAATTCGGCCCGAACGAGGTGAATCCGCGGCTGGTGGCATTCACCAGAAACTCCGGCGAAATTTATTTCAACCAGGAGTTCACGCATAAGCTGAGCAGCGTGCTGAGCGTATTCGAGCGGTTCGCGCTGTTTCCAAACCTGTCGAATTCGGGCGAGTTCCGGCTGAATTTCGACGCCGGGATCGCGGCGACAATTTATAAATCGCTCGCACTGCAAGCGGCGTTTAGCGACCGTTACCTGTCGAACCCGCCCGTGGGCCGGGTCAAGAACGACACGCTGTTCACGACGGGGATCCGCTACACCATACCGACTCGGGTCAAGTAGGCCCGACTCGGGTCAAGTAAGATCGGGCGTATGGTTGTCCGGATTTCTCGCGGCCGCTACGATCCGTCCCGGGAGGCCGAAATTCGCGCGGGTATGAACGCGGGAGCTTCGGCTTTGGTCCCGAAAATTCAGTCCCTGCCGGGCTTAATCGATTACTACGTCGCGATCGATTCTAGCGCCGGGGTGGCGATTAACGTCAGCATTTGGGAAAGTGAGGCGCACGCCAACCGCAAGCCGGCGCTGCGCGTGATGCTCGACCAGCGCGACCGCATGCTCGCCTACGGGATGGAGTTCGAGCCGATTCAGGATCACCGGGTGCTGTGGAGCGTCTAGCGGCACTTTGGCTGTTGGCGGGCGTGGCGCAGTCCCAAGTGATGATCGCGCCGGGGAGCGAGGACGAGCGTAAGGCGGAGCGGGCGATCGCCGACTTTACGGCGCGGCCCGGCGGTAAGATCGATTGCGCCATCGAAAAATATCCCCCGCGCCTGGGATTCTCGCTTCGGTTTTGGACCGGATACGATTTGATTCTGCCCGCCCGGCAGTTCGCGGAGCGCGGCCCGGTGGCGACATTGCTGCGCGTGACGCCGAAAGGCGGGTCGCCGGTCTATTTCTACGAGCGCGCCAATCTGCCGCCCGCCGATCCCGCCAAGCCCTTGCCCAAGCGCGCCGATTTTTCGTTGCGGGGTGGGTTTCTGCTAGGAGAAGGCGAATACGACCTGGCCCTCTACGTCGTGGACGCGAAGAATCGGGTTTGCCGCCAGTCCTGGAAAGTCGAGGCCGACGCGCCGAAAGGCCAAATGCGCATCGAGCCGGGCCGGGTGGCCGAGAGCGAAATCGAACGTTGGCGAGGCATTCCGCCGAAAGCGTCCACCAAACGGGTGTCGATTTTTCTCCACGCCGCGCCGGTGTTTCCGCGGCGGAATGTCGTCCGGTTGTCGTCGCTCGATATCTCGGTGCTGACCGGCAGCCTGACCTCGCTACTCGATACGTCGGAGTTCGCGCAAGCCCGCGTAACGGCGTTCGGGCTCGACGGGCGCGACGTGATTTTCGAAAGCTCGGATTTCGACGGGCGCGCCTACCGGCGTTTGGTGCGCACCTTGATCGATCTCAATCTCGGCACCGTTTCCTATGGCACGCTGAAAGGTCCGGGACCGCTCGCGTTGATCGAGACGCTGGCCCGCAAGGAATCGGCGCAGAGCGAACGGGCCGACGCAGTAGTCTTTCTAGGGGCGACTTCCCGCTATTCGGCCAAACTACCGCCTTTAATGAAGGAGTTGCGCGCGCAATTGCCTCCCGCGTACTTCGTCACGTTCCGGTCTCCGTATCAACATCCCGACGACTTGATTCACCGCTTCGTGCGCGACGGCGGCGGGAAGACGTATACGATCTTCTCCCCGGGCGATTTGGCGTCGGCGATCCGGGAGATCTCGCGGAATTGAGGACTGGAGCCGGCGGCGAGAATCGAACTCGCGACCTTCTGATTACAAGTCAGATGCTCTACCAACTGAGCTACACCGGCCTTCTTTCACTGTAACGCGCGGCGCTTGCGTCTCACTACCGGGAAGTAGAGGATCGATGTATGCGATTCACGCTATTTGGGCTTGGATTTCTCGCTCTTTCGCTCAACGCTCAGGAACTGACGATCAAGGAAATCGAACTGGCGATCGGGGCGGCGGAACGCACGGCGCAGAAGCTCGACACGATGAAGAACGCCGGCCAGATAATCGCGGCGCTGTCTATCCTTCTTGCGATCGCGACCGGTCTCGTTCAGATTCTCAGCAAGCCGTGGGTGAAGCACGTGACCGCCGCTCTGGCGGTGGCGACGACGGCCGCCACCCTGATTAAGCAGCAGTTCTTTCCGCTGGACCATCACACTTGCGAATCGGCGATCGAGGAGATGAGCCCGGTGATTTACGAGACTCGCGCGGCGATCGAAGTGTACCGGGGCAAGGACACCAGCGCCGACGACCGGCATAAGGCGTTGGCCTATGCGCTGGCTCGGAAGGCGAGCTTGGAGCGCTTTAGCAGCGTTTTCAAGGTCACCCGCGCCGGGGGCGTCCCCAGCGCCTTCGTCCTCAACGCGACGCCGGCTCCCGACATCATGCCGGTGCAGCGGCAACAAATGCGGGCGCCGATCAGCGAGAAGCAAAGCGCGACGGCGGTGGCAAGTTCGAAGGAAGCCGCTTATCAGCACGCCCGGTACCTCGCCGCCGAACGCGCCGCGCGGCGGCTCACGCCCAAGGCGGACGGAGACTCTCTGAATCGTGCGATCCAGTACTTCGCCACCCAAAGTCTCGCCGACGCGCACTGCACGAAGTCAAAAAGCGGCTTGGACGAGTGCGAAATCACGCTACGAATTCCGCGCGACTACGCCCAGTGGAGCGTGGTGGACTATCTGGCGCCGCCGGTCCGCTTTCAGAAAGACCAAGTCTCCGGGGCGAAGGCGGTCGCCCATACGCTCGGCAGCTTCACGGTTCCGGTATCGGCGAAGTCGCGCGTGGACGGGCGGTTCGATTTTCAATTCGTGCGGGAAGGCGACCAACTCCGCTTGTGGGCCATCGACTGCGGAAACGATGGTGGCGTCGCCAATGGAGAACTCTGGGCGTTCGAGATTCGTCTCGCAGGCGAGACTTTGCGTTTGCCGATGAACCGCTACTACGCGCGCAATCGCTATCAGGTGGCTCCCACCGACAACCGGCGGCTGACGATTTCGACCAAGGACCCCGCGCCGCAGCTTCGGATCGAAGGGCGGCGCATCGACGACTAAAGCACGGGACGGATGCGCGACAGCGCAAGATCGGCGGCATTGGCCGCTTCGCGGTCGTCGCCCGAGCGGAGCTTCACCAGCATCTCGATCGCCTTACGGTCGCGCCGTTTGCCGATCGAGTGAACGACGCCCACGCGTTGCGCACCCGTCAACCGCATCGCCGCTTCGCGAAGCGCATCGTCGGCCGCCGCGCCGGGAATCTGTTCCAGCGCCCCGCGCGCGTAGGTCGAAAGCTGGGCGTCGCTCAGAAGGGGCACAAGCGCCGGAACCGCACGCGCGTCGCCCACAACGGCCAGCCGCTGACACGCTTTCGCTTTCGCGTAGCTCGAGGCGGCGGAGTCTTTGAGAAGAGCCGTCAGTTCCGGCGCGCCCAGCGCCATGATCTTCTCCGCCGAGCCGTACTTCGAATCGGCCATCGGCGCGGGCAAGGGCGGAGGAGGAGCGGGTTGTTGCGGCATCGTCCTATAACCCCCAAGGCTCGCGCATCGCGCGCGAGCGCATCCGGTTCGCTTGATCGTCGCCGAGGAAAGTATCGGTAGCGGGATCGAAGGTCAACTTGCGGCCCAATTGGAACGCGATGTAGGCCGCATGGCAAGCGATATGCGTTTGCGCCGCGGCAAGGGCGTTGGCGCGCGGCGGCTTACGCGTCTTGACGCACTCGACGAAATCCTTCACGTGGTTGGTTGTCGCCTCCGCCGCCTCTTTCGCGGGCACGTCGGAGATTTCTGACTTCAAGTTGTCGGACACGGCGATCTTGCCGCCGTCCGCCGTCTCCACCCAACCTCGGTCGCCCTCATAGCGGCAATGGCAACTCCCCAGTCCGAGGAATCCCTTGTCGCGCAGCATCAGCTTTACGCCGTTCGCGTACTTGCAAGCGACGTGATACGGCGTGATGCCGCCCATGCCCGCGGGCTCGTACTCGACCGGCGACGTAGCGTCGAAGTCGCCCACCCATTGGCACAAGTCCAGCGTGTGCGACCCCCATTCCAGAATGCCGCCGCCATGGAAATCGAAGTAGCCGCGCCAGCGGCCCATCACGTAGCTGGGATGGTATGGACGCCAAGGCGCGGGTCCGAGCCATCGATCCCAATCGACTACTTGCTTGTGCGGCTCAGGTTGGCCCGGTAGCCAGGCGTGCGAAGTGAGCGGCGCCCAGCGCTCGCCCGGTCCGGCCTCGGCGTGCAGCGTGTGCAGCTTGCCGAGCTTGCCGCTTTTCGCGAGTTCGTAAGCCTTGATGAAGTTCGCGCCGTTGCGCCGCTGCGTACCCGCCTGATAGACCCGCCCCAGCCGCTGGAACGTGTCGGCCAGCGCGCGGCTCTCGGCGATCGTCATCGAGCAGGGCTTCTCGCAGTAGACATCCTTGCCCGCCTTGGCCGCGAGAATCGAGAGCGGCGTGTGCCAGCGGTCGCCCGTCGCGATCAGCAGCGCATCGAGATCCTTGCGCGCGAAAATCTCCGCCTGCTCGGAATACATCGCGCAATCGCTATTGCCGTATTTCTTGTCGGCGAGGCTCTTGAGCGTTTCGCGCCGGTCGTAGCGCACATCACAGATCGCGAGAAACTGGACGTTCGATTGATCGAGAAACGATTGCAGCACGCGCCCGCCGCGGCTACCGATTCCCAGCCCGCCGAGCGTCACCCGGTCGCTAGGCGGCGTCGCTCCGTTCAAGCCGAGCACGGAACCCGGCACGATCATCGGAGCGAGCGAAGTTTTGAGCCAGCCGCGGCGTGATTGCTTGGCGATCATGGATTTGAGTATATTCCGCCTAGACTACGATTTGGTCTTCGCGACAGCCATGGCTCGGGCCAGCAAAGACATCAGGAAATTCTCGAAGCTCAACTCGTTGGCCGGCTCTCTATAGACGCCTTTTCGACCCTCGCTGGCGTCCGACATCAAGAAGCATGCCGCGTCGTAAAGGCGTTCGCGCACCATCTTGGTTAGGAGAATCTCGTATCTTTTTGCGTAAGAGGCCGCTTGAAACTCCGGGAATACCTTGAAATGTGGTTCTCTCGCTCGTACCGGCGAAATCGACGCGGGCGCATCCTCTAGCAGCAACAAATAGCCTAACCAGGGCCGCGCCGAAGGTTGAAAGGCGCCCTCCCGATAAGCAGCCCAAACGTCGGTAGCGCTTCCAATCGCCTCCTCCGTTCGATTGTTGTAGTTGTTACCGAAGGATCCTACTTGTGACTTGAATTCAATGCCCGCGAGTAGTTTCCCTTCCGAGACCATAAGCAAGTCCCATTTTTTCTCGGGTCGGTACCATCCGGGAAGCTCGACGTGCTTTTCGCAATAGACTTGCGCTTTCGGGAATCCGTTCTCGCAAAGTAATTCTCGAACCAGATCGATGAACCCGTTCATCTGTGCGCCGCCCGTAACGGCCGAACGCGCCCCTGCATCCTTAACACCGGAACGCGCGCCTTGCCGTCCCGATTGAGTCTTACGTGTCTTCCAAAAATGTTTAACGGCGGTTTGCAGCCGCCGCTCGATCCGGATGGGCAAGCTCATTAGTGCTCTCGGCGAACCTCAATGGTGGCGGTGCTGAACAAGGAAGAAGTTTCGTTAACAACTCGCTTATGCGCCGCTTCAAAGTAGTGGGGATCGATCTCGAATCCGAGGCTATTCCGGCCAGACTTAGCGGCGGCGATTGACGTAGAACCGGTACCTCCAAAAGGATCGAGTACGGTATCTCCCACAAAACTAAACATGCGAATCAGTCGCTCCGCTAACTCTATTGGATACGGCGCGGGATGCGAGCGCGTTGAAGCGCCCGTCAGTCCCGACCAAATTTGCTGAAACCACTTCTTGTGATTCGCGGCGGAAATCAAGCTTAGGACTCGCGTCGACAAATCGGGCGTACGGTACCCGCCCGGCTTGCGTTCCATGAGGATAAACTCGATGTCGTTCTTAATGACAGAATTCGGCTCGTATGGCTTACCCAGAAATCCTCCGCCATTGTCGACTTCGTATACGGCGTTGGCAATCTTATGCCATATGATGGGAGCGAGATTGTCATAGCCCAAGCTCCGGCAATGTTCTTGAATTGAGGCGTGCAGGGGAACTACGGTATGACGCCCTTGATTCCGTCTTCTTGATAGACAAACATCGCCGACCACACACACTAAGCGCCCACCGGGAACCAAGGCGCGATAGCAATGGGACCAGACCTTATCTAGCTCCGAAAGAAAAGTCTCGTAGTCTTCGATGTGCCCCAGTTGACCGTCTGAGTCGCGATACTCCTTGAGAGTCCAGTAAGGGGGAGATGTCACCACCAAGTGAACGCTCTCTGGCGCAAGTGCATGCATCGTTCGTGCATCGCCCAATGAGAGTATATGCCGCGTGGGGATGCGTCGCACAGATTCTTCGATCAGCCGGGTAAGGCGCTCGTCCCTCGCGATGCGTGGAATGTCCGTTTGCGGGTTCGTCAGCGGCAGAACTTCCGGCGGAACATACGCGGCAAGCCTGTCGCCCAATAAGGAGGCAAAATCTTGGGACTCGACTCCCTGGGTTTCGATGATTCGAACTGGATTCACGAGATCTGTGGCTTCGTTTGCTAGGATCGCACGCTGTCCTAAGGAGACGATTCGAGACGGCGACAAGTTAAGATCGCTCCATGACTCGCCGCGAATTCTCGCTGACAGCCGCCGCGCCGCTGTTGCAAGCTCCCGCCGGAAAACCGCTCAACATTCTCTGGCTCTCCTGTGAGGACACATCGCCCACTTACGGCTGCTACGGCGATAGCTACGCCTACACGCCGAATATCGACAAGTTTGCCGCCGAAGGACAACGTTACGACAACGCCTACTCGGTGTATCCGGTGTGCGCGCCGTCGAGGTCGTCGATCATCACCGGCATGTATCCGGCGACCATCGGCAGTCATCACATGCGCTCGCTGGCCGTGCCGCCGCCCTACGTAAAGTGCTTCCCGGAGTATCTGCGCGCCGCCGGTTACTACACATCGAACAATTCGAAGACCGACTACAACTTCAACGCGGGAGGCGGCGTACCGGTCGGGCCCTGGGACGAAAGCTCGCCGCGCGCGCACTGGCGGAATCGCCCGGATAAGTCGCAACCGTTCTTCTCGGTGTTCAACTACACGACGTCGCACGAGTCGCAAATTCGCGACTTGCGCAGCGAGGCGACGAAGAAGCTCGTAGCGCGCTTGCCCGAGTTGCACGATCCGGCGAAGGCTCCCGTGCCGCCGTACTATCCCGACACGCCGGTTGTGCGGAAAGACATCGCGAGTTACTACGACGTCGTGAGCGCGATGGACATTCAGGTGGGCGAAGCGCTGAAGCAGCTCGAAGAGGACGGCTTGCGCGATTCGACGGTGGTGTTCCACTGGGGCGACCACGGTTGGGGGATGTCGCGCGGCAAGCGCTGGCCATACGATTCGGGCACTCGCGTGCCGCTGATCGTGCGGTGGCCGGGAACGCTCGCCCCGGGTTCGAACACGGACGAATTGGTGAGCCTGATGGATCTCGGGCCGACGGCGCTGTCGCTCGCGGGAGTTCCGGTTCCCAAACATTTTCAAGCGCAGGCGTTTCTGGGTCCGCAGAAAACCAAGCCGCGCGACTACGTTTTCATGGCGCGCGACCGTATGGACGAGACCTACGACATGATGCGCGCCGTGCGCGACAAGCGATTCCGGTACATCCGCAACTACCAGCCGGGGAAACCTTACATACAGGCCATTCAGTATATGGACGCCATGCCCACCATGCAAGAAATCCGGCGGGTAAATAAGGAAGCGTTCATCAACGGGCCGCAGGGCGGGACGCCGCTGCCCGAAGGCATGCGCAATTTCGTGGCGCCGGAGAAACCCGTCGAGGAGCTGTACGAGTCCATCGAAGACAAGCACGAGATTAAGAATCTTGCCGCCGATCCGAAGTTCAAAAGCGTTTTGGAGCGCTTGCGCGCGACGCACCTGAAATTCATGAAGGACACGAAGGACCTAGGCGAAGTTCCGGAATCCGTATTGGTGGAGCGCATGAGGCCGGGGAACAAATGGGAGACGACGGCAGCTCCGGCGCTAAAGGTGGTTGGCGGGCAAGTGACCGCGAGTTGTTCTACGGAAGGCTCGTCGATTGTCTACTCCACCGGCGGCCCGCGCTGGCTGCTCTACACGAAGCCCGTGCCGGTCGTCGCGGGGATGAAGTTTAAAGCCGGGCGATTGGGATTCCGGGATTCGGCGGAGGTTACGCCCTAGCCGCCGTGGCGGCCCACCACAGCAGCGCGCCTGCCAATATGCGCGGGGCGACCGGGAGTTTGTCGCGCTTCGTTCGAATCGCCCACAGCGCGGCCGCGAGAGTCGCGAGCGACGAGAACGCAAACACGCCGAGCCAATTCCAGGGCCCGGCAATCGCGCCAACGGCGGCCATCAGTTTCACGTCGCCGGCGCCCACTCCTCGCAGCAGGTACAGCGGAGCGTAGATCGCCATTGCGAGCGCCGCGCCGAGCAGTCCGTCGCGCCAATGCAACGCGACGCCCAGTGCGAATCCAGCCGCGCAGAGCCAGTTCGGAATGCGGCGCTCCCGCAAGTCGAACCACGTGGCCGCGGCAGCGAGTGCAACGGCCCAAATCAACTAAGCCGCACTCCACGCGGGCCGGGCGGACGGTCGAGGTGCACGGTATCGATAAAGCGAACCTCGTTCAAACTACGCGTCATCACCAGCGAATGCGTGCGGTAGCCGCCGCCGAAAAATCGCACCCCTTCGAGGAACGTGCCTTTGGTCACACCACACGCCGCGAAAATCAAGCGTTGGCCGGGCGCGAGATCGCGCGCACGATAAATGCGGTGCGGATCGACGATACCCATGCGGCGCACCCGTTCCTCGAGTTCGGGCGTGTTGACGACGAGCCGCGCTTGCATCGCGCCGTGCAAACAGCGGATGGCGGCGGCGGTAATGACGCCTTCGGGAGCGCCGCCCGTGCCCATCAGCGCATGCACGCCCGACCCGTTGATGGCCGCCGAAATGCCCGCCGATACATCGCCATCGCCGATCAGTTGAATGCGCGCGCCGACGCGGCGGATGTCGGCGATCAGCTTCTCGTGGCGCTGCCGGTCGAGCACGACAATGACGAGGTCCTGCACATCGCGATTCAGGCACGAAGCGATGGCCTTCAGATTCTCCTCGACGGGAGCGTCGAGATCGAGCGCGCCTCGGCACGCCGGACCGGCGACGATCTTTTCCATGTAGCAATCGGGGGCATGCAACAAGCCGCCCTTCTCGGCGGCGGCGAGTACGGCGATCGCGTTCGGCGCGCCGGTGGCGCAGAGATTGGTGCCCTCGACGGGATCGACGGCGATATCGACTTGCGGATACTCGACGCCCTCGGGCGCAGCCGCGCCCACCGGTTCGCCGATCCAGAGCATCGGCGCTTCGTCGCGCTCGCCTTCGCCGATCACGATCGTGCCGGCGATGGGCAGCGTTTCAAACGCCTTTCGCATCGCGGTGACGGCCACCTGATCGGATTCCGCGCCGCGCCCTTGACCCATGGTGCGGGCGGCGGCGATGGCCGCGGTCTCGACCACGCGCACAAAGTCGAGCGCGAGATCCTGTTCGATGTTCATGACAACTCGACTGTATAGGAAGAGCTAAACGGGCGGACGCCGCTTGTGCCAATCGGTGCGCTTCTGAAACTCCATGCCCAGAGCGACCAGCGTGTTCTCGCCGAAGTGGCGCGTCACCAGTTGCAAGCCGAGCGGTAGTCCGTTCGCGAAGCCGCAAGGGAGCGAAATCGCCGGAACACCCGCGAGGTTGCCCGCCGGGATCAGCGACGTTCGCCCGCCGCCGCCCGTGCGCGCGAAAGGCTCCAGCGCCTTGTTCGCCACGGTCATGCGCGACGGCGCGATCAGAACATCCACTTCAAAGAACAGCGTTGCAAACGCCTCACGAATCTGACGCTGTTGATCTTTGGCGCGCAGATAGTCGGCGGCGGTAATCGTCAATCCGCGCTTCAAGCCGTCGATCTGTTGCTTATCGGCGAGTTGATCTACCTGACCGGATTCGATCAACTGGCGAAACTCGTGCGCGCCCTCCGCGCCAATGATCGTCGAGACGGAGGGGCCGTAAGGAAGGTCGGGCAATTTCTTTTCGACCAATTGTACGCCCATCGCCCGCACGATTTCGAGCGCGGCCCGAAACGCGGGACGTGCGGCCTCCTCGGGCGACGAATCGAAATCGTCGGGCGAGTAGCCGATCTTCAATTGCGCGAACGGGCGCACGAACTGCGGTGCATGATAGTAGCTTTTCTTCGCCGACCAGGGATCGCGCTCGTCGCCGCCCGCGATCGCTTCCAGGACGAGTCCGCAGTCTTCGGCGGTGCGGCACATGGGTCCGATCTTGTCGAGCGAGGGCGAGAGCGCCATGGCGCCGTAGCGGCTAACGAGTCCATACGTAGGCCGCAGGCCGGTGATCCCGCAAAAAGCGGCGGGCGTGAGGATCGAGCCCGACGTCTCGGTACCGAGCGCCCACGGCACAAGTCCGGCGGCAACCGCGGAGCCCGAGCCGCTCGACGAGCCGCCCGCCCAGTGGTCTTTGTTCCATGGGTTGAGACACGGTCCGGTGATGGACGCCGCCGGGCCGGAGTACGACGGACCGCCCGCCAGTTCCACCATCGCGAGTTTCGCCGCGAGCGGCGCGCGCGCCTTCTCAAGTTTGCCGATCACGGCCGCCGAGTAGTCGAACTTCTGTGCGGCATAAGGCTTTGCACCCCACGCGGTCACTTTGCCTTCGACGGCGAACAAATCTTTCGCGCCATACGGGATGCCTTGCAAAACGCCGCGTACACGCCCCCGCTTCAGTTCGGCGTCCACTTCCTTAGCGGTCGCGATCGCGTCGCCGCGCAACATTAGCGCCAGCGCGTTGTATCCCGGAGCGAGTTTCTCCAAGCGGTCGCAAAACGCCTTGGTCAGTTCGACCGAAGAAAACTCCTTCTTGCGCAGCCGCGCGGAGAGTTCCGCCAACGAAGCGAAAAACACGTCTTCGCCGGGGGCCGTGGCATGGGCTACCGAAGTGGCCATCGATGCGAGTGTGCCGCCCAACCATTCCCGTCTGGTCATGCCGGTCCTTTCAGGCGAGCGCCTCCTGCGCAGCCTTCTCCATTACCGCGCGGGGCGCCGTTTCGCCGGTGAAAATCTCGAATTGCCG
Source organism: Bryobacteraceae bacterium (assembly GCA_033763835.1). Lineage (GTDB taxonomy): Bacteria > Acidobacteriota > Terriglobia > Bryobacterales > Bryobacteraceae > JAPKYZ01. The sequence continues at coordinate 59,912 of JANRJS010000033.1, forward strand.
CACCGCTTGTTCGACGAACATTTCCAGGCCTGTAACCGTCTCGCGATTCTGCTCCGCGGCCCGCTTCAGCAACGCGGTTTCCAGCGGATTGTAGACCAGATCGAACACCAGGTCGGCGGGGATTTCGTCTTCGAAGAAACATTCCTCGACATGGGGAAACATGCCCAGCGACGTCGCATGGACAACGGCGTCGAAATGGCGGCCTCCGCCGCGCAGTTGCTCGCGAAGGATCGTTTCCGCGCCGCAAACTTTGGCGAGCGCGCGAACCCGGTCGGCGTTACGGCCCGTGATTGCGATCTTCGCGCCCGCATCGGCCAGCGCAAACGCCGCGCCGCGCGCCGCTCCGCCGTTGCCCACCACGAGCACGCTGGCTTTACTGATCCGGAGCCGCCGGTCGAGCGGCTTGGTGACGCCCGCCGCGTCGGTATTCGTCCCGCGCCATTTGCCCGCCTTGCGCCACACGGTGTTCACCGCGCCGATACGCCGCGCCAGCGGATCGATCGTATCCAGATAGCGCATGATCTTTTGCTTATGCGGAATGGTGACGCTAAAGCCCGCGAGCGGCAAACGCCCCGCAAGTAGTAAAAAGTCGCGCAACTGAATCGGCTTGACCAGAAACGGCAGATACACCCCATCGATCCGCCGCGCCTGCAGTGCGCGATTGTGCACATGGGGCGAAATCGAGTGGCGAACGGGATCGGCAATCACTCCGAACACTTTCGCGGCTTTGGTGAATTTCTCGATCCGGTAGAGCGTCCGTAATTGCTTGGCGCTCACCTGGCCGGCGGCCGTGCCCTCGGCCGAGGAAGGCGCGGCGTACGTGTAAAGACCGCCCAGCGCGGGCGACAACACTCGCGTCGGAAATCCGGCTTCGCCCATCGCGAGCATCACGAACTTCAGTTTCGGATGCGCTTTGGCGAGCGCCAGCACGCGCTGCGAATCCGAGGGCTTCTTCGCCGTGGTGACGATCTTGTACGAATCGGCGCCGACGCGCGCCATGCGCTTCACTAGCGGATCGAGCTGCGGAGTGCCTTCGTAGTTGTGATAGCTGACGATGAAAAAGCACTTCGATTTCAGGCCCTCGAGACGCGCCAAAGCCGATTCGGCGGACTCGATTTCGACGTCCACCGCGCGGGCCCCGGCGTCGACGGCATCGCTTAAGATCGCCAACTGCTCCTCGATCGACCCGTTAAACCGGCCATGGTTTTGGTGGCGGCGGCACGTGGCGAGAATCACGCATTCGGGGTGTTCGTTCAAAAATCCGCGGATCGCGGCGACGCCTTCGGCCGGCTTAGGCAGATAGTCCAGCCGGAACTCGAGAAACGTCTCGCCCGCGTCCACTTCGCGCCGCGCGTGCTCGATCAATTTCCCGGGCGTGGGGAATCCCAGGGCGATACAGATGGGTGGAAACGATGCGCGGGACGGCATGGACTACGAGCGCTTAGCGTAGCACGCCAATCGGCGCGTGAACTCCCGAAAAACCCTCGTCGCTCAAAGCCCGCAAGCAGTCGGCGGCGGTGCTTCGATGCGCGATCACTTCGACCAACGGCGGGCATTTGCGCAGCAGCAGCGATTCGTCTTCCGGCGGCGCTTCGGCATACTCGGCGATCACGCTGTCCACTTCGCTGCGCTTGGCGATCTTCGCGACCACGAGCTTCGCCTCCTCGTTAAGCAACGGAGTGCGCAACACCGCGCGCAGCTTCGCTCCCGCTTCGTGGCAAGTCTGCGCGAGTTGGATCAATTCCATCTCGACGTATTGAAACTGGCGCGAATTGAGCTTGCCGACGTTAACGGCGGCGTGGATTTCGCGTGCGCCGCGGCGTAACGCGTCGCGAGCTTCATAAACTTTGACGCTGGTGGTCGCCGTGCCGCCGGGATAGGAGATGGCGGCGGCCAGAATCGTTTTGTCCGAGATCGACCGGGCCGCAAGATCGAGATCGCAAGGGCGAACGACGACCGCCCGGATGCCCGCTTCGCAGGCTTCGCGAATGAGCGCGGCGACCGTTTCTTCGGTGGCCCCAACGTCGAGCGCAGAAACCTCGACCTTCGCGGGATCGGGCTTCGGCGCCGGAACGGTTTCCGCCGGTGCGGCCGCTATTTCCGCGGTTTCGACATGATCCATAACGTTCCGAAATCCCGCAGGTTTGTGCGAGTACCCTTGTGTCCGGCCCACCAATCTTCGTGATTAAAGTGGAACGGATTGTCGTTCACGCGATCCTTTTCGTCCAAATCGCCGAGCGCGATGTTTAAGCCTACGGCGCGGTCGCCCATTGCGGGCGAATAAAATTTGCCCGGCTCCACTTCGAGACAGGGATCGAAGTTCACCACCCACTCGACGATGTAGCCTTGGCCTTCCGGCTTTCGTTTAGCGGCGCAATCCATCGCGCCCTCGGCGATCCATTTGGCGTAGGTGTTCCAGGCGTTCTCGTCGCGGCGGGGCTCGCCTTCGAGAATGCCGCCCACACCGAGTCCGCCTTTGCGCGACTTCGTGAGATTGCACACCATCTGCCAGCTTTGGCCGTTGCCCGCCGCGTTCTCGTTGCCCGACCATTTCTTGGTCGCGTTAATCAACAACTCCATCTCGTCGCCGAACCAGGGGAACCCTTCGCGCGTCAATTCATGCGCCTTGGGATTGTTATCCGGCAACCAACGCGGCGTATCGATCCCGTACAGTACGTCGTCGGTGACGTCGAACGCGAAGTAGAGACGTTTGCCGTCGTGTTTCACCCAACCTTTGAGCGCGAGGTCTTTCGGATCGGTGGTCTTCGAGAATTGCGGGGTCCAATCGAGCACGCCGGTGAACGAAGTGGCGTCCGAGTATTCGCCCGGCGAGATCACACCGTCCATTTTCGGAGTCTTCCCCGGATAAGCGTGCATGGTGCGCGGAAACTCGCCCGCCACGCTGGACAGCGCCAACAGAATGCCCGCCGCCGCCATCGCGAGGGCGATCATTTCTTTTTCCTGGCCGGTGTTGCGGGGGTCAAGCGCTTCAGTTGGTCGCGAGCCTTGGCCGCTTGCTCGCTCGAAGGCGCGCGCCGGATCAAGGCCCGGAATTCCGCGCCCGCCGCGTCGCGCTTGTCGATCTTGATCAGGGCGAGGCCCTTCATGTACATCGCGTCGAACGTCTTGTTGTTCTCCGGATACTTCTCGACCACCGCGTCGAACGCGGCAACGGCGTCTTCGAATTGCTCGCGATTGTAGGCGATCTCGCCCAGATAGAATTGCGCGTTAGGAGCGAGTTCCGTGGTTCCGTAAAACCGCAGAAACTCGTTGTAACGTTGCGCGGCAAGATCGAATTGACCCGCCGCTTTCGCCCGCATGGCCTCCTGATAGACCGCATCGGACGTCATACCCGGCGGCGGCGAGTTGGGGTCGAGCGATGGCGCGGCGGGCGGCGCTTGCAGCACTTTGATCGCGTTCGACAGATCGGTCATCTGCGCTTGCATCTTGCGCATCTGCGCCGAAATCTCCGCGACGGTGGTGCGCACCCCGCCGAACTCCGACGACATCTCGTCGACTTTCGAGCCAAGCGTGGCCACCGGCGCGTTCAACGCCTTTTGCTGCGCGGCCATCGCTTGATCCAGCTTCGCGAGCGAACCCGTAATGCCCACCTGATTGTTGATCGCCTGGGCGAGCAGCTTCTCGATCGCCGCGAACCGGTCGTTTTGCGTTTTCTCGATCGTCTTGAGCTGGTCTTGCAGCAGACCGATGTCGCGCTGCATTTCAAGCATCTGATCGCGTTTCTGCGCCGCTAAGGGCGCCGCGAGCAAGACCAGCCAAGCCGTTCGCTTCATCCTTCTATTGTCCCGCCGAGAAGTGCGCGCGGCGGTTGCGCTGGTAGCAACCTTCGTTTGCGTCGGTGCATACCGGACGTTCCTTACCGAAGCTCACGGTCTTGAGCTTGTCTTCGGCGACGCCCAACTGCGTCAGGAACTCCTTCGAGGCCGTGGCGCGACGGTCGCCTAGCCCGAGGTTGTACTCCGCCGAGCCTCGCTCGTCGCAATGACCTTCGACGTTGACCACGGCGTCGGGATAGTCGCGGAAGATTTGCTTTAACGCTTCCGAATTACGCGTGAGAACGTTGCGCGCGTCCTCGCGAACCTCGCTCTTGTCGTAATCGAAGAGCGCGTCCTGCAACTGCGACGACAGCACTTCGCTCAACGTGAGCTTCGGCTTCGGCGGATCCTTTACGGGCGCGGGTGGCGGGGGGGCGACGTTCAAGGACGCGGTAGCCGTTTCGGCTCCGCCCGGTCCGGTGGCGCTCAAGGTGTAAGTGGTCGAGGAAGTGGGGCACACGCGCTGCGTACCATTCGCGGCGACATTGCCGACGCCGGGATTGATGGCGACCTGCGTCGCGTTTGCGACGTCCCAGCGCAGTGTCGCGCACTGGCCGCGCTCGATGGTCGAAGGCTCCGCGGAGAAGGTAATCGCGGGCTTCGGCGGCGGGGGCGCGGTTTGCGTTACCGGCTTCGTGTCGGCGGGTTTGGGAATCGCAGGGGCGGGCACTTTCTTTTTGCAGCCCGCAACGGCGAACAGCGCGAGGGTTAAGGTCAGGGCGGTGGCGTATCGCTTGGTCATTTCTCTTTTCAGTTTCCTATGTCGATGGGGTTGTCTACTTGGTCCAGACCGGCATCGTGTTGCGGCCCAATCCCGTAAGCTTCTTGATCTGAGTTCCGTCGGCCAGCATACTGTAAATCTGCGCGGACCCGCCTCTTGTCGAACTAAACACGATGTGCCGTCCGTCGGGCGCCCAAGTCGGATTTTCGTTGCGGCCCGCGCCGTGCGTCAACTGAAGGTACTCGCGCTTGGCGACGTCCATTGTGAAGATGTTGTAGTTGCCCGGTTCGAATCCCCGCGTCCAGCAAAACGCGATCAGTTGCCCGCCGGGATGCCAACTGGGATTTACCGCGTCGCCTTCGCCGCTGGTGAGGCGCTCGATATCGGCTCCGTCGATGGTCATACGATAAATCTGTGGCGTGCCGCCCCGGCCCGAGGTCATCACGATTTCGGTGCCCGTTTGGGGGTTTACTTTAGGTTCCGTTTCGACCGCACGCACGCGGGTTAGCGGGCGCAGGCCGGAGCCGTCGATTCCGGCGATGAAGATGTTGGCGAATCCGCCACCCGAGCTCGAGGAAAACACAATGTTCTTGCTGTCGGGCGTGAAATCGGGCGACGCGTTGACGCTCGCCTGCGGATTGACGAACGGCAACCGCCGTCCGGTTTCGAGCGACCACAAGAGAATCGCCGGATTCCGCTGCGAAAGCTGCGTGAAGGCGAGCCGCGTATTGTCTTTCGAAATCGCGGGCATGAACGAGATCGTCTGCCCGCCAAAGCGCGTGACAGGCTGCTGATTCTGCCCGTCGTAATCCATCGACCAGATTTCCTTAGTGCCGCTACGATCGCTGACGAAGTAGATTTTCGACCCCGCGAGAGACTTCGAGCCGAAACGCGCCAGAATGTCGGCGGCGAACTCCTGCGCCACTTTGCGCGCGCCCTCGGCGTTCAAATCGCCAAAATACAGTTTGCCAACGACCTGAGCGTTCGCGGCGTCCGGTTGGCGCACGTCGAACAGATAACCGAACAGCACCAATCGCCCGTCCTGCACGGCGCTATAGCCGAAAGCGAGATAGTGCGCGCTCACGGGCGGCTTCGCCCAATCGCCGATCGCAATGCCTCGCGAGCCGAAGTCCCGCGGCTGCTGCGGCACGCTGAGCGGATACATGCTCTTGGGCGCGATCTTCAGCGCTCCCGATCCTTCGATCTCGTCGAACAGGGTGCGGTTAAAGACCGACATGTGTGTCTGCGCTTCGCCCGATCCGCGCATGTCGGCGATCGCTATGACTGGAATCTCGCCGCCGCGAATGCCGGTGCGGATGTCGGGCTGTTGCGCCGCCATCATGAAGAGCGCCGCCGCCAGGGCCGCGAACAAAATAAAAAGGACTCTCATCGTTTTAACTCGAACCAGAACTCGATTTGCGCGGAATCGCGGTCGAACTGCGCGGGCAAAGGCGGAAACGGAGCCGAATCGTATACCGCGCGCTGCGCCGAAGCGTCGAGCGCGTAGTTGCCGCTCGATTGCGCAAGGCGAACGCCGCTAATCGAACCGTTACGCGCGATGGTAAACATTACGATCGCGAGCGGCGCGTTGCGTATTCGGGCGTCGATCGATTCCGTATGCCAGTTGCGCCCGATCTTCTCCCGCAGTAGCGCCTCGTAATAGCCAAAACGCGCGCCGAACGGACTGGACGATCCCGTGCCGACGCCGCCCGAGCCGGGCACGCCGAACATCGGCGAAACGGCGCGCTGCCCGGCGCTCGAATACACCTGGTTGTCTCGCGTGGGCGGATGGTAGCGTTGGTCGGTTGCTGCCACGTCGGTTTGGCGGCGCTTTTCGCGCTTGAGTTTCAAGGCCACCGCGTCGGGATCGTCGGCCACTCGCTTCTCGGCGGGACGCTCCGCTTTGGGCGGCGCGGGCGTTTGCGATTCGGTGTCGTTGGCGACGGGATTCACCGGCCCCGGGCGCGCGGGAAGCGGAATGCGCGACACCGCCTGCACGGTAACCGAGCCGCCGCCGGTAGCCGAAGGATCGCCCCAACGCTCGCGCCCGCGATTCTGCCACCACGCCCACAAGAGGAACGTCGCGGCGAGCGCGCCGTGTAAACCGAGCGAAGATGCGAGCGGCCGGGATAGACCTTCGCTCACCGCCGCCTCCTTGTATCCTCCTGGGCCGTCGTCACCACGCGTACCTCGATTTTCGCGCGGCCGAGTGCGTCGATCACCTGCACCGCCGTATCCCAAGTCGCGGCCTTGTCGGCGCGCAAGTACGCCGCGTTACCGCGCTTTCCGTAGCGTTGCCGCAGAACGTCCGGCAACTCCGCGAGACGCACCGGCTGGTCGGCCAGGTACAGATCGCCGTTGCGCGTCACGCTGATCACGGGAAGATCTTCGGCGCTCGCCCGATCCTGCTTGACCTTCGGGACCTCGATCTCAAGGCCGAATTCCATCGCCTGAGCCGTGATCATGAAAATGATGAGCAAGACCAGAACGACGTCGACCAGCGGGATGACGTTCATCTCCGAAAGCGACGCCGGGCCGTAACGCCGCGATCGTCCGGAGATCGTTCCCTCAATCTTCAAAAGACCGCTCCGCGAAGTTCATGAACTCGAGCGTGAAGTCTTCCATGCGCGCGCCCATTTCGCGCACCTGCTGCGAAAACCAGTTGTAGAAGATCGCCGCCGGAACCGCCGCCGCCAATCCGAGCGCCGTCGCGACCAGCGCCTCCGCGATGCCCGGCCCTACCGTGCGCAGGCTCGCCGATCCGGCCGAAGACAGCGCCTGAAAGGCGTCGATGATGCCCCACACGGTGCCGAACAACCCGATGAACGGCGTCACGGTGGCCGTGGTCGCCAGCCAATTCAGATTCGATTCGAGCTCGCCCACCTGCTCGCCGATCGCGATTTGCAGATTGCGCTCGATCGACAACTTGTTGAAAATCGTTTGGCGCGCCCGCACTTGGCGGTCCACTTCCGCGTAGCCGTAATCGAAAACGGTAGCGAGCGGCGCGGGCCGAAATTGTTCGGTCGCCAACGCCACCTGCTGCAGGCCCGGGGCTTTCCGGAACGCCCGTAAGAAAGCCAGATTCGCGGCGCGCAACTTCCGGAACTTGCCCCATTTCGAAAACACGACGGTCCAGGAGAAAATCGACGCGGCGGCCAAAAGCAGGAAAACCGCCAATGTCAGCGGCTTGGTGGGATCGATGAGCTGCCAGATCACTACGCCTTAATTGTAGCGGGCGAATGCGAAAACGCGCCGGGCTCCCAAACATTTTTGGGGCGTCCTGTTTTTACGACGCCGCGCGTTACACTCGCGGTTGATGCTCGTCGAACTCGTCGTCGAGAATTACGCCGTGGTGGAGCGCGTGCGCGTCCGCTTCCATCCGGGCTTCAATCTCCTGACCGGCGAAACGGGCTCCGGCAAATCGATCGTCGTCGATGCGTTGGGGTTGATCTTCGGCGGACGGGCGTCGTCCGAGATGGTGCGCAGCGGCGCGGAATCGGCGCGCATCTCGGCGGTTTTCGAAGACGCCCAGGGCGAAGAACTGATCTTGGAGCGCGAGGTATTCTCGAACGGAAAATCGCGCGCCTACCGCAATGGAAGACCGGTGACGGTCGCCGAGTTACGGGAACTCGCTCCTTCGTTGGGCGACATTCACGGACAACACGATCAGCAGCGCTTGTTCGACCCGGCGGCACAACGCGAAATTCTCGACGCTTTTGGACAAATCGATCTAACGGAGACTGCGCGCCGGTACCGGGAATGGCGAGCGGTTGGCGAAGAATTGGCGCAAATCGAGAAAGAAGAGCGGGAGCGATTGCGGCTCGCCGACCTGTGGGCGTTCCAAAAGCGGGAGATTGAGGGCGCGGGGCTGAAGCCGAACGAGGACGTAGATCTCGATCAAGAGAAACGGCGCCTGGCCAACGTCACCAAACTGCAAGCGGCGGCGGCGGAGGCGTATGCGGCGATTGACGAGGGCGACGATCCGGCGAGCGCTAAGTTACGGATCGCGTTGAAGCGCCTGGAAGAATTGGCGAAGCTCGACGCCACGCTCGCGCCGACGCTCGATTCGCTGCGAGCGGCGGAGTCTCTGGTTCGCGAATCGGCGCGCGATCTGGCGGACTATCTCGACCGTCTTGAAGCCGACCCGCGCCGCCTGGACGAAGTGGAATCGCGTCTTGCGGCCATCGACAAGCTGAAGCGTAAGTACGGCGCAACGCTCGATGAAGTGATCGCGTACGGGCAGTCGGTGGCGGCAAGCTTGGCGAAAGCGGAATCGACCGCGGATCGCGCGAAAGCGTTGACGGAGGCGCAGTCGCGCGCGGCGCTCGATTACACGCGGGTAGCGGGCGAAGTAACGGCGAAACGGCGCGAAGCGGCCCGCTCGCTCGAAAAGCGGCTGGCGGCGGAGCTGAAGGCTGTAGCGTTGGGCGGCACACGATTGTCGATCTCGATCGAGCCGGGCGAGTGGTCCGCCACTGGCGCGGATTGCGTCGAGTTCCTCATTTCGGCGAACGCGGGCGAGCAACCGCGCGCGCTCGAGAAAGTGGTTTCGGGCGGCGAGCTTTCGCGGTTGGCACTAGCGCTGCAATGCCTGGCGACCTCGTCCGCGCCGGCCGGCGGTGGGAGAACGCTCGTGTTCGACGAAGTGGACGCGGGCATCGGCGGTGCGGTGGCGGAAGCGGTGGGACGCCGCCTGAAAGACGCCTCCTTCCGCGATCAGGTACTCTGCGTCACGCATCTCGCGCAAGTGGCCGCTTTCGGAGACCATCACTATGTCGTCGAAAAGCGCGAGGCGAAGGGCCGCACCTACGCGACGGTGGAAGAGCTGACGCGCGAACAACGCATCCGCGAGTTAGGCCGAATGCTGGCGGGCGAGCGGGTAACGCCCGAGGCGCTGAAGCACGCGGAGAAGATGCTCGCCGTGTCCTAGCAACGCTCTCAAGATTCTCCGCGGCACGCCGATACATACGGTAGCCATGAGTGGCATCGCTCCGATTACTTTCGTCGGCGTCTCCAGCTATTCCGAAGACTTTCAGGCGATCCTGAGCCGCGCGCAGCAGATTGCCGCCCTGCCGTTGAATTCGTTGCAGAACGACAAATCGATTCTGTTGCAGCGGCAGACGCTCACCACGACGCTTTCGGGCGTGGCCTCTTCGTTCACGGCCAGCTTGTCGAATCTGAAGGCGGTGGGCGACAGCCGGGGCATTTCGGGAACTTCTTCCGATTCGGCCAAGGTGTCGATCGGTTCGGTGACGGCGACCGCGCCCGCCACATACCGGATCAGCGAGGTCACGTCGCTGGCCGCCGCCGCTTCGGAAACCTCCGTTGCCGGTTATGCGACCTCGGACGCTACGCCCGTGTCCTCGACGGGAACGGTACGTCTCACCATCGGCTCCGAAGTCCGGACGATTACATTAACTCCGGAAACGAACAATCTCAACGGCCTGCGCAACGCGATCAACAATCTCGGCGTGGGCGTGACGGCGTCCATCTTCACTACCGGCACCGGCTCCGATCCAAACTACCTTTCGTTAACCGCGACCTCGCCCGGCGCAACCACCCTCAGCCTGGTGGACGATCCCGACGGGGCGGCGGCGGCCCTGGTCACCGCGGCCAACCAGGGCGCGAATACGGTGTTCAAGCTCAACGGCGTGACGGTGTCGAAGACTACGAGCACCATTAACGACGTGGTCGCGGGCGTCACGTTTACCATTCTCGACACGACGGACACGGGCGAGACGATCGATCTGAACTTGCGGTCCAACCGCACAAACCTTTCGACGGCGCTGAATTCGCTGGTTTCCGCCTACAACACCTACGTGGACTTTCTCGACACGCAGATCGGCGAATCGGCGGGCTTGCTCACCGGGTCTTCGTTAATCCAACAGTCGTCCGCGGCGCTTCGCCAACTGGTGAACTTTAACGGCGCCGGTTCGGTGGACAGCCTCTCCGATCTCGGTCTTTCGCTCGACCGCGACGGGCGGTTGAGCTTCGACCAATCCGCTTTCGACGCGCTGAGCGAAAGCGCGATCGCCGCCGGCTTCGAGTTCGTCTCCGGCACGCAATTGGGCGGACAGCTCGAAGCGTTCGAGAGCATTTCCGATCCGGTGACCGGCTCCATCAAGCTCGAACTCGACCAGAACGACCGTACGGAGAATACTCTCAACAGCCGCATCGACATCCTTACGGAGCGCATCAACGAGCAACAGGCGGCGCTCGAGATCCGGCTGCAAGCGGCGGACACGCTGCTTGCGACTCTCGAATCCCAGAAGCGGACTATCGACGCCTCGCTCGAGAGCCTAAGTTTGGTGCTCTACGGAAAGAGCGAGGGATGAACCTCGACGCTCTCGCCCGCCGTATCCGGGCTCGCGAGGCGGAACTGGCGAAGAATCCTCGTCCGGCTCGCTTACGCGAATTGCAAGCGGAAGGCGATCGCCTCGCTAAGGCCCTCCTCGAACAGCGCGCCGTTTGGCGCAGTGAGTTGGATGCGCTTGTACGCCAACGCCTCAAGACAGCGGAGCGCGGCGGACGCCGGGGCGCTATCGTCGATATCGCCGGGTAACCGCCGTTAAGTCCGCCGCTACTTCCCGAACCACGCTTTCCCAATCGCCGCGCGACGGCTGCCGGTAGAGCCGCATCGACGGATACCAAGGCGAGTCGCGGCGGTCGAGCAGCCAACGCCAATCGGGTGCGTGCGGCAACAGCGTCCAGATGGGACGTCCGAGCGCCCCCGCCAGGTGCGCCACCGAAGTATCGACGGAGATCGTCAGATCGAGGCGCTCAATGGCGGCCGCGGTGTCGGCGAAGTCGCGGATGTGCCCGGCGAGCGAGACGACACCCGCGGGAGCTTCGGCGTCCGGTTGCAATGTGAAGAAAGTCGCCGGTAAAGCGGTGAGAGGCGCGAGCGATTCGGGCGGCAGCGAACGGTTGCGATCGTTCTTATGACCCGGATTGCCCGCCCACACCAACCCGACTCGGGGCGGCGGGTAAGCTTCGAGGATTTCCGCCCACCGGACTCCGCGGGCGGCGGGCGCGGCCAGATACGGCGCGGGAGGAATCGAATCGAGGGTCGTGTGGAACGCGGCCGGAAGACTCATTAGCGGAATCTGCGCGGCGAAGGGAGGAAGGTCGGCGCCGAGCGGAAACACGCGCCCTGTGCCAACGAACGGTTCGATTAACGGAATCAGCGGGGCGTGGCACTCGACGAAAATTTCGCCGGCCGCTTCGGCCACCAGCGGCGCATACCGGATAAACTGCAGCGCGTCTCCCAAGCCTTGTTCGGCCCAAAGCAGGACGGGACCCGAAGTGGCATTTTGCGGATTCCAGCGCGGCGCCTGCGCGTGACGCGATACCGCGCCCGGTTGCGCGAACCGCCACTCATAACCGGCCCATCCGGTTTCATAGTCGCCCAGCAGCAGATCGGCGATGGCGCGGTTCCAATTCGCCTCGACGTGTCCGGGCGAAACGGCGATCGCCGCGCGATAGCATTCGCGCGCGGCCCGCGGATCGTTCGCCGCCAGCAGGACGTTGCCGAGGTTATTGTGCGCTTCGCCATGCGCCGGATTTTCGCGAAGCGTGCGCCGGTATTCGGCGGCGGCTTCCTCAAGGCGGCCGGCTTGCTGCAGCGCGAGCCCCAGATTGTAGCGGGCCTGCGCGTAGGCCGGATCGGCCCCGAGCGCGCGGCGATAGTGTTCCTCGGCGCGATCGGGACGTCCGGCGTGATGCAAGAGAATTCCGAGATTGTTCCAGGCTTGGGCGTGGCGCGGATCGAGTTCGAGAGCGCGTTCGTAGGAACGGTGTGCGTCGCCCGCGCGGCCCAGCGCCGCTTGCGTCACGGCGAGGTTGAACCAACCTTCCGCGCGCGAGGGTTCTAGAGCGGTGAACGCCCGGTAGTGTTCGAGCGACTCGGCGAGATGCCCGGCTTGGTGCAAAGCGTTCGCCAAGCGCCAACGGATCGGCGAATCCCCGGGATCGCCGCCGGCGGCTTGCCGGTAGCACTCGATCGCCCCAAGCAGATTGCGCTGGCGTTCGAAGATGGCGCCCAAATGCGCGCAGTAAGAAGGCAGCGGCCCGGCCAGACGAATCGCTTGTCCGATCAACGCCACAGCCGTGTCCATCTGGCCCGTTTCCGCCGCGATCAGCCCGAGCAGATCGAGCGCGGCGGCGTGTTCCGGCTCGCGCGCCAACAGTTTGGCGAGCACGCGCTCGGCTTGCCGCAGGCGGCCGGAACGGTGGTGCTTCTGCGCGGTTTCGAATTCGGTTTTCGCGAGCGGGCGCATCGAAAAGAGAGAGAGAAGAACCGGAAAAAAGGGGCGCCGGCCAAGCGAGCCTGGAACGGCGCCCCCGAGTAAGGAACGGACTTCTGGTTACGCGGAGCGCGCGGGAGAAAACTCCCGGGCTTAACCCCGCAGAAGCGCGAGCACGGCCTGCGGAGCGGAGTTCGCCTGCGCGAGGGCGGCGATACCCGCCTGCGAAACGATCTGCGCTTTGGTCAGGTTGGCCGCTTCCTGGGCGAGATCGGCGTCGCGAATCCGCGATTCCGAAGCCGCCAGATTGGTCAACTGCGAGCTGGCCAGATTCACCGCAAAGTTGAAGTTGTTCTGGCCTTTACCGACGGCGGCTTGGGCGTTGCCCAGGGCCGAGACGGCGTTGGCTAGCGCGGTCACCGCGGCTTCCGCCGCCGACTGCGTATCGATGGTGGCGTTGGCGCCCGTGCCCGCGACGGCCGACTTATCGATGCCGCCCGAAGGAGCGGCGATACCGGTGCCCGCCGCGGTCGAGCCCACGCCGACTTCGAATCCGCGCAGCGTGCTCAGGAACCGGATCTTCTCCGCCCCGCCCGTGTTCTCCTTCACCGCGACGATCTTGGTGAGGGTCGAGTTGTTCGATTGCTGCAAAGCGTCGTTGATCGCCTTCACCGCGTCGTCGATCGTGCGCGCGTTGCGCAGCGTCGCGTCGTTGCGCAACGTCACGCTCAAGCTCTGCTTTACGCCCTGCGGATCGCTCGCCGTGATCGTGACGATCTGATCGTCGGCGCCGAAGGACAGGTCGCTGAAGGACAGCGCGGTGGTCGTGTCCGCGCCGTTCGAGTAGTAGGTACCCGACACCGCGGTGGGACCCTGCTGTTGCGTACCCGTGTACGTGGACCCGCTCTTGCCGAATCCGAGATCGGTGTTGCCGTAGGCCGTCACGCGGAAGTACGTCCCGTTGTTCGAGGCCAAGACCAACTGGTTCGAGCCGTTGAACGACGCCCGCAAGTCGGCGTTCCGCAGTTCCGCGTCGCCCGCGATCGCCGTGTTGATCTGGTCGACGATGTCCTGCCGGATCGTCGCCGCCGAATTGCCGGTGCCGACCTGGCCGATCGTCAATCCGAGAGCCGTCGCCGCGTTCGTCGCGCCCGACTCGACTACCACCGACGAAGAGGAGCCGGTTGTATTCGACCGGATGCGCAGGGCCGAGGACGAACCCGTGCCGACGATATCCGCCGTCACGCCGATGGCCGCCGCATTGATATCCGCGACGATGTCCGCCAGCACGTCGCCGGTGGTTAAGGTCACGGTCTGCGACGTGCCGTCCACCAGCAAGCGCAACGTGACGTTCGAGCCGAGCGTGATCGCGCCCGTACCCAAAGCCGTGCCGGTAACGATACCGCGATCGGCAAGCTGGGTCACGGTAATCGAGTTGCCCGAGCTCGCCGCGCCGTTGAGCGAAAACTGCAAGGTGCTCTGCTGCGAGGTGAACGCCGGATCGAAGGTTCCGGAGAACGCCGTTCCGGCCGTGATCGTCGTGTAGTCGAACGCCGAACTGGAATCGGCTTTGAAGGAACCGAAGCCCAGCTTGTTGTACGTGTCGCCGGTGACCGAAACCTGGAAGGTCTCGCCGCTCGAATTCTTGAACACCAGATTGTTGCCTTCGGAAGCCGACACCAGGGTGATGCCCGCCGCCTGCAACTGCGCGTTGTTCGCCACGCGGCTGACTAGGTCGGTGAGTACCGAGGTCACGGTCGTGGTGCCGGCCGTCGCCGCCGTCAGGTCGATATCGACGGGGCTTTGCAGTCCGCCGCCCTGGAACCGGAACTTGATCGCGTCCGCCGTGTAGAACACGTTGCTCGTGAACGTGTCGCCGACGGTGAAGCCGTCGAATACCGTGGAGGCCGCGATGGTGATGGTGTCGCCCGCGTTAGCCGCCGTCAGCACGATCTGATCGTTCACGACGCTCGCCGTGACGAGGCCGCTCAAACCGTTTGCGCCGGTGCCCGAAGCCGTAATCTGCGCGTTGATGTCCGCCGCGATCTGCTCCTTGGTGAGGCCGGTGCCCTGCGTGAGGGTGAGGTTGCCCGTCTTGCCGGCCACCGTCAGGTTGAGATTGTCGTTCGAACCGGAGATGGTTAGCGTCGAAGCCGTGTTGGTGGAACGCGCTGTGGCGCCGCCCGCCACGACGCCGTTGCCCTGGACGCGAACGTTGCGGTCGGCGCCGGTGGAGGCGTCCTTCGCCGTGGCCGTCGTGGTCGAGAGTCCGAGGCGCGTAGCCAAGGTGCCCGAGCTCACCGCGATCGACGAAGTGGCCGAGTTGCCCTTGCTCTTGATCACCAACTGATTGCCTTCGAGATAGGCGGTGGCCTGCGAGGCGAAGGTCGAGTCCGCGTTCAACTGGCGGACGATGTCGCCTTTGGACGTGGTGCCCTGCGCGCCGTTATCGGTGAAGTTCACCGTGAAGGCTGTGCCGCCGTCGATGGTTAGTTGCAGGGTGGTGGCGCCATTGGTATTGACGTTGACCGCCGTGTCGGAGCCGGTGATGGTGGCGTTGCGCTCGAAAACGCCGAGCAGCGCGCTCGCCGTCCGGTCGCCCGCTTCCACTTGGAACGCCGTAGAAGGCGAAGTGAAGGCCAATTGCTGGCGGCCCGAAGAATCGGTCACCACCGAGGCGCGAATGTTGGCGTTGGCCAAAGCCGTCGCCGACGCCGTTCCGCCCGCCGCCGCCGAGTCGATGGCCGCGTTGACGCGCGCCACCAGTTCGGTCGTGCTGCCGATGCCGTTTGTGTTGACGCTAATGCTGACGCCCTGTCCGCCGAAGCCCGGTCCGCGCAGCGTAAACACGGTCGTATTGGCCGTCGCCTGCGAATTGGCGTTCAGCGTGTTCGCGAGAATCTGCGCCAGGCTGGTGGTGGTGGAACCGGTACCGATGTCGGTGCCGGCGACGCCCTTCACCTGAACGCCCTTGAGGCCGAGGCTCTTCGAATCCACGGTGGAGT
Source organism: Bryobacteraceae bacterium (assembly GCA_033763835.1). Taxonomy (GTDB): domain Bacteria; phylum Acidobacteriota; class Terriglobia; order Bryobacterales; family Bryobacteraceae; genus JAPKYZ01. The sequence goes on from JANRJS010000033.1 coordinate 75,720, forward strand.
TCGTCAGATCGACGCCCACCGAACCGTTGGCGATCGAGTTCACGCTGCCGTTGGTGCGGCCGCCGCCAATGAACACACTCAAAGAGCGGGCGAAGGTACCGCCCGCGTCGAGGCCGATCGCCTGCGCCTGCCGGTCGATTTCGGCGAGCACGGTCGAGAACTCGTCGTTCAGCACGGTGCGCGAACCGGTGAAGGTACCCGATGCCGACTGCGTGGCCAAGGTCCGCGCGCGGTCGAGCAGCTTCGAAATGTTGTTCAGGCCGCCGTCGATGATCTGCAACTGGCTAAGACCGTCGTTGGCGTTGCGGATACCCTGCGTCAGCACCGCCTGATCGGAACGAAACGTATTGGCGATGGCGAGGCCGGCCGCGTCGTCGCCGCTCGAAAGGATACGCAAGCCGCTGGTGACGCGGCCGATGGTCTTGGTTTGGAAATCGCTGTTGACCCGCAAGTATTCTTGCGACTGCAACGAGGCGATGTTGGTGTTGATAGTAAACGCCACTGCTTCTCTCCCTGAAATTTCTCGGTCTTCGGAGGCCCCCGGGGAATCCCTTCCCCGAGACTCGGCCTCGGAAGGCTTATCGGACCGCCGGGTTAAACCTGAGGAAAAATGCGCGCCGGTCCGGTAGAATCCCGACATGCCGCGATTTCTTCCGCTCGCCGCCCGGGTGGTGGCGCTGTACGCCCCCGCGGCCTTGGCCGCTTACGCGATGGACTTTCGCCCTCAGCAAATCGGTTCGGGCCTGGGTGTCGTCTACGCCGTCACCGCCGCCGACATGGATTTGGACGGCAAGCTCGATATCGTCGCCGTACTGCCGAAATCGGTGGTCTGGTACCGCAACCCGGACTGGCGCGCGCACACCGTTTACTCGAAGCCCGAAGATAAGGACAACGTTTGTCTCGCGGTCCACGACATCGACGGCGACGGCAAGCTCGATATCGCTCTTGGGGCCTCGTGGCAACCCACCAACACGGCGTCCGGCGGGACGCTGCAATGGCTGCGCAACACCGGCAAGGACGAGCTTTGGCCGGTCCACGCGATCGCCGAGGAGCCGACGCTGCATCGGATTCGTTGGGGCGATGTGGACGGCGACGGAAAAAAGGAACTGGTCGTGGCTCCGCTCCATGGGCGCGGCAACAAGGGCCCGGCCTGGGAAGGCGCCGGCTTGCGTGCGCTGGTGTTTCGCGTTCCCGCGAATCCCGCCCGCGACCCTTGGCCGATGGAGGTGGCGGATCAAACTCTCCATATCGGCCACAACTTGATCGTCGAAGACTACGACGGCGACGGCCGCGACGAGATCTGGATCGCCTCGCGCGAGGGAGTTCACGTTCTAAAGCGAGGTCCGGACGGCGCTTGGGCGCGGCACAAGCTGGGCGATGGAGCGCCGGGCGAGATTAAGCTGGGCCGCGTGAATCGGGGGCGGGTCGTGGCGACCGTCGAGCCCTGGCACGGCAACGGCGTAGTGATTTACGAGGAACCGCGGCCGCCGCTAACGCCGCAAGGGCCGCCGCCCGATCCGAAGTACCGGGCGCCGCTCGGCACGCTCTGGCCGCACACAATGATCGAGGAGCGGCTGGCGTCGGGCCACGCTCTAGGATGGGCGGATTTCGACGGCGACGGATCGGACGAATTAGCCGTCGGCTGGCGCGAGAAGAATTTCGGGCTGCGCGTTTACAAACGTCAACCCGACGGGACGTGGAAGGGCACGCCGGTCGATGAAGGCAAGGACGACACCAAGGGCGGCATGGCGACGGAAGACATCGCCATCGCCGACCTGAATGGCGACGGGCGTCCCGACATCATCGCGGGCGGGCGCGCCACTTCGAACGTGCGCATCTATTGGAACGAGTCGAAGCCGCAGTGGAAGCGGCACGTGATCTCGACGCGGAACGCCACCTACCTCACCGCCGTCGCCACCGACTTCACTGGCGACGGGAAGACGGACATTATCGCCAGCGGCAACGGAACCACGACCTTGTTCGCCGCGCCCGATTGGAAAGCACAAGTCTTGTTGACCGGCCCGAATTTCATTCACGCCGCCGTTCTCGACGTCAACCGCGACGGCTGTGCGGACTTCGTAGGCGCGCAGTATTCGCCCGGTTTATTGATTTGGATCGACTGCAAGACCCGCCGGGAGTATGTCATCGACGACGCTAAGGCTGGTGGCGTCGACGGAATCCATGGCCTGGCGTTGGGCGACGTAAATGGCGACGGCATTCCCGATCTCGCGGCGAATAGCGCGCAGCCCAAGGGCAAGTTCCCCGAGTCGCTTGCCTGGTTCGACGGCAAGTCCTGGGACGGCAAGACGCTCGCGCGGCACGTTTTCGCCGAACGCGACGCGCCCGGGCTAAGTCACTATCTCGATATCGGGGATCTCGACGGCGACGGCCGCGCCGACATCGCGAGCGCCGCCAAGATTCCTGCGGGCGGAAACTGGTTCGCCTACTGGAAGGGGTCCTCCACCGAGCCCTGGCAAAAACGCGTGATCGCCACGAATCAAGAAGGCGCCACCAACGTCGCCATCGCCGACGTGAACGGCGACGGAAAACCCGATCTGTTCTGCACGCGCGGTCACGGCGTAGGCGCGGTGTGGTACGAGGGCCCGAATTGGACGCCGCACGAAGTCAATGCGTCGTTGACCGGTCCGCACTCGCTTGCCAAGGGCGACATCGACGGCGACGGCGACATCGATTTCGCAACCGTCGCCAAGGATAGCTTCGTCGCCGCGTGGTTCGAAAACGACGGGCGAGGCAACTTCCGCACCCACCACATTTACGAAGATCAGGCGTCGTACGACATTCGCTTAGTGGACATTAACGGCGACGGCCGGCTGGACCTATTGGTGGCTGGGCAGAATTCGGGCAACGTCGTCTGGTACGAAAACCTTATTCCCACGCGCACTACTCCTAGGAACTAGGGGCGGAATTCGTTCGCCCTCCGGGCAAAGCGCGCCGATATGCCTCTTGCGAGAGCGCGATGCACCAGTGCCCGCTGTGTCAAGCCGGAGTGTCTTGTTCGGGGTCGATCCTGGCCTACGCCGCACATCCGCGTCTGGCCGGGCGGCTCGGCGAAGCATTTCAGCGGATCGGGATTCCCTTTCGCCTGGAAGGCGCCTTGGTCACGGTGAACGCGCCAACTCCGGCCGAGCGGCGCCGGGTGGTCGATGTCATGACTTCCAGCCTCTCGCCCGTCGAGCGCAAGCTGATCCGCGTCAGCCGGAACCGCCTCTCGCATATCTTCGGCGCGCCCGACCTGGAGATCTATTCCCAGATCGTCGACACCGAATGGTTTGAGCGCGCACTTGAGGAAGATCAGTTCACGATGTATTTTCAGCCCATCGTGGACGTGCGGAAGGGCGAATGCTTCGCCTACGAGTGCTTGATTCGCCTGGAGGGCGACCGCATCTACAACGGCGGGGAGATCGTCAACGCGGCCCTGATGCGCAACGGGATTCTCGAATTCGATACTTACGCGCGCGCCAAAGCCATTCGCTCCGCGTCGCTGCAGAAGCCGCGGGACTCGAAGCTCTTCATCAACTTTTTTCCCTCGGCTATGTACGACCCGGAGCCGTGCCTGGCCACAACGCTTGCCGAACTGGAAGCGTCGGGCATCCCCGGAGCGGACATCGTGTTCGAGATTATCGAGTGCGACCAGCTCACCAACCCGGAGCACACGCGCCGCATCTGCTCCTATCTCCGCGCCCGTGGCTTCCAGTTCGCCATCGACGACCTGGGTGTAGGCACCAATAGTCTCGACATGATCCTGGCGCTTGAGCCGAACTACATCAAGATCGATAAATCGATCGTCTGGGACCTGCACGACTTTCGCAAGCGCGAAACCGTGGAGCAGGCCGTGCGGCTGGCCGCCGAACTCGGCGCGGGTCTCATCGCGGAAGGCATCGAATCGGCTCAAATGGCCGCCGACGTTCGCGCGATGGGAATTTATCTCATGCAGGGTTACTGCTTCGGGCGCCCGCAACCGGCGATGCGCGACAACGAAAGCGCCGCCGTGGTTCGCGATCTGTTGCGGCTGTCGGAAGTGATCGGCGAAGGGGTCACTTCTTCGTCTGCGGACGAGCCGGACGAGGTCCTAGTTTCTTCTCGACGTACTCGCGATATTCCTTCTTGAGTTCTTCGAGCCTCGGCGAGCCATACACCTCGATCGACTTGTACTTGCCCGACAGAAGCTTTTCCTTGGTCCACTCGTCGTGGACGTGCGTTTCTTCCGCACGCTTCGTCACTTGCTCCACTAAGTGCGGCGGAATGAAGTAAACGCCCTCGCGGTCGCCGAACGCCACGTCGCCCGGCATCACGGTCGCGTTGCCCACGCGGATCGGAACGTTAAAGCCGGTCATCATCACGTCGCGAATGGCCGACGGATGCGCGCCCCGGAAGTACGCCGCCATGTCGAGCGGAAAAATCCCTTCGAGATCGCGAATGCCGCCGTCCACCACCATACCCGCGCCTTTCGAAAGCGCGTAAATCGCGGTCGCCAGGTTGTCGCCGACGAACGTTCCACCGTCGATCTTGCCGAACAAATCGACTACAATCACGTCGCCCGGCTTTAGTTGATCGATCGCCCATTGGTGGTGCGGACCGCCCAGCGGATTACGCTGCTTCATCTCCGCGTCGATGTACTCCATCACGTCGGGCCGAACGGGCATGAATTGCGCGGTGACCACGCGGCCCACCATCTTCTTGCCCGGGTGCAGAAGCTGCCAATTCCCCTCGTATTGGTTGCGGAATCCCGCGCCCGGCAGCACTCCCCAAATCTCTTCCGAGCTGAGGCCTTTCACCTTTTCGAGAACGGCGTCCGGAACTTTGGGCCGCCCGTCCTCGAACCGCTCGTAGGGATTCTTCGCGGTGATCCGGATCAGTTGATCTTTGGTGAGCGTGAATAGCTGCGCGGAAGCGAGCGGCGCGAACGCCGCCAGCGCAAAGGCGAGGCGCATGGAAAGCTCCTTACTTGGAAGTGAGCGCGGCCACTCCGGGCAATTCCGTGCCGCCCAGAAATTCGAGCGACGCGCCACCGCCGGTCGAGATATGCGTGATCTTATCAGCGACGCCGGCGGACTTGATCGCCTTTTCGGAATCGCCTCCGCCCACCACGCTCACCGCGCCCGACTCGGCGACGGCCTTGGCGAGCGACACCGTTCCCGTGTCCCAGGGCGGCATCTCGAACACGCCCATCGGCCCGTTCCAGATAATCGTTTTCGCGGTCTTGAGAATTTCGGCGTAAGCGGCGATCGTCGCCGGGCCGATATCGACGCCCTCTTTGTCGGCGGGAATCGCGGTAGTTGGCTCCGAAGCCGCGCCCTGTTTGAATTCGGCCGTGACCACGGTATCGACGGGTAGCCTTAACTTCGCCCCGGCGCGCGCGATCAGATCTTTCGCGAGATCGATCTTGTCTTTCTCGACGCGCGATTTGCCCGTCGGCCGCCCTTGCGCCGCGAAGAACGTGTAAGCCATCGCGCCGCCGATCAGCAGCGTATCGACGACGTTCAGCAGATTCTCGATCACTTCGATCTTGTCCGACACCTTCGCGCCGCCGAGCAGCGCGACGCACGGGCGGTCTGGATTCGAGATCGCCTTACCGAGGTATTGCAGCTCCTTATCCATCAGCAAGCCCGCCGCCGCCTGCGGCATGAACTGGATCATGCCCACGGTGGAAGCGTGCGCGCGATGCGCCGTTCCAAACGCGTCGTTGACATACACCTCGCCGAGCTTCGCGAGCTTCTTTGCAAACTCCGCGTCGTTCGCCTCTTCTTCCGCGTGGAAGCGCAGATTCTCGAGCAAGAGAACTTCGCCCGGAGCGGGAAGTATCGCTTCCACTTCCGGTCCAACGCAATCGGACGCGAACTTTACCGGCTTCTTGAGTAACTCTTCCAACTTGACGGCCACCGGCTTAAGCGAGAGCTCGGGGACGGCCTTTCCATCGGGCCGGCCGAGGTGACTCGCGAGCACCACCCCCGCGCCCTGTTCGAGCGCGTACTGAATCGAAGGCAGCGACGCCTTGATCCGCTTGTCGCTGCTGATCTGCGTGGTGCCGACGACGAACGGGACGTTGAAGTCGACCCGCATGAAGACGCGCTTGCCGCGCAGATCGAGATCGCGAATGGAGAGTTTGGCCATGAATTTTCGATTTTACCGTGCGCGTCTATTTCGACAGTTCCGGCACGCCGGTAAGCGCGACGTTCAGCCCCGCCAATCGGTACGCCTCGAGCAACGCTCCGGCAGCGGGCGGATACTCGGGCGGGGCGCAGATGTTGCCGTCCTCGAGCTCGACGATCAGGCGATAGCGTTCGCGTAGAAGATCGCTCTGAAACACTCCGCCGATCCAAGCGACTCGCGCGGATTCGCCAGGCTCGAACAGCATGCCGCGCACAGCCGACGTATATCCGGCCAGTTGCTGCGCCGCCGCGTGGATGAGATCGCCCGCAACCCGGTCGCCGTTCGCCGCTTCGCGATCCACCAAGCGCGACAAAGCCGCGATCCGCGGCCGCGGCCAGTCGCTGGTGTAGAAGCGGTGCAGCAGGTCGTTGACGTTCGCCGCGCCGGTTTCGTCGAGCAGGGCTTGCGTCAGCGACGTGCGTGGCCCCCAACCCTCCTCCTCGCGCAGCGCTGCGCGCAGAGCCTGCCGCGCCAAGTCGAACCCGCCGCCCTCGTCGCCGAATACGTAACCCCAGCCGCCCGCGCGCGCCGTCCGGCCGCCTCGCCCGCGCCCGAACGCGATCGACCCCGTACCGCCGATCGTAATAATGCCCGGTTCCCCCGCCGTCGCTCCGGTGAGCGCGATGCGCGCGTCGTTCGTCGAAAAGACCTGTGCGCCCGGAAACATTTCTTCGAGCAGTTGTTCTTTGTCCGCCGGGCCGCCCGAAAATCCGCCGCACACGGACCGGAATCGCAGACCCTCGCCGCCCGCCGACGCCAAGCATCCGGAGATCGCACTCACGAATTTCTCGCGCCCGCCTGGACCCTTCACGTGATTGCAAGGACCGCCGCGCCCGTAGCCCGTCACCCGGCCGGTCTCGTCGCCGATCAACGCGGTAGTGGAAGATTGCCCGCCGTCGATACCCAGGAACATGTTCAGTCGATCCGGAACAATTTCACCGTACCCCGTTCCGCCAGTTCGGTGATGCCCCATTCGGCACGATGCGCCAGAAAGTCTCTGTAACCGATATCGGGCGCGTCCACCACGAAGTAACGATAGCCCCAACCTCTCACCGTCTTCGCCGCTCGCCGCCGCAGGTTATCGGGGGGTGGAATCTCCGATTGCGCGCGCCTTCCGCCTTCAACGAGCAAACGCGCTCGCCCTTGATCGCGCGTCGAAAAGAGCGCCACCCGATCCACGTCGCGGTCATATTCGATCTCGATCCATTGACCGCGCACCAGCGGCCAACCGCACAGCCATCGTGTCAAAGGGTTCCCGTCGAACGCGTCGCCGGTGAAGTAGTTGTAGTGCGATGCGCGAACCACGCGTGGCTTCGGTTCGATTTCGGAAACGCTCCAGCGATCCGGTCCGCCGATCTCGTCCTGCCGCACGCGCACCACCCGCCGCGCGGGCGATAGCGAGAACTCCACCTTTAGGGTCGGCTGAAAGCCGCTGTCGACCACCGCCGCGAATACGTCGCGCACTCGATAGCCATGCGCCGAGTAGGGTCCTGTGAGGATGCGGCGCGTCGTGTAGGCCTCGGGAATTGGCGTAAAGGCGAACACCCGCTCGCCCGCCGGTACGAATGTCTCGACCATCCGCGCCGTACGATACTCCGCGCGCTTATGGTTGAGGTAGCCGTCCTCCGGCTCTTTGCGCGTCACGGCCCGCATCGGCGGAATCCCTTCGAGAAACCACGTATACCGCCATGCGTAGGACTTCAAGACCCCCGGCCACGACAGCAGCAGATGCACCACCAGAACCGCGGTCCCGAGCCACGTCCACCGGCACAGTCGTTTCGCCATGCCGATCGCTACGAACGGCAGCGCCGGAATTAGAAATCGCGTACCGACGTTGAGCGGATATGTCAGCGCGGGCCAAATCCACATCCATTCGCCCCAGGCCAGCGGCGCGAGCAAGAACATGGGTCCGAAGAATCCGCCAATGGTCTCGCCGCGGACCGTGATGTTCCACGCCCAATCGCGCAGGCCCTGCAAGCCGTAGTGCGACATCCATTCGGAATACTCGCGCTCGAAGGCCACTGTCACATGCGGGTTGTCGAAGATCGAGTTCGCAAACGGTGCAACCGGATTACCGAGCGTTATCCAGTTCTTCAAGACCCACGGCAGGATGAACAAGCTCGCGAACGCCGCAATACGAAGCGCGTCCGCGCGGCGTTTCCAGATCGCGTAGACCAGCGCCAACCCGGCCGTGTACTTCGCCGCGAACGCGAACCCCGCAAGCGTGCCAATCGCGGCCGGACGCTCGCCGCGCTCGACGAGTAAATACAGAGCGAACCAAATCGCCGCCACCGCTACGTCGACGTACGCGCTAATGCCGTCGATACCGACGATCGGACTCGCGTACACGAGCAGCGCCGCCACCGTTCCTACGCGTCCTGGAAATCGATGCGCCATCATCAGGGCCAGCGAGACCAAGTACGTGAAATGCACCATCGCCGCCGCCGAATGCCGTCCGAAAGAGAACGCGTGCAGAAATAGCATCTCGATACCCTGCGACAAACCGGCGTACATGTTTTCGGGAACGGCCATGACGCGATGCTCGCGGTAGTAGCGCGCGACAAGTCCCAAGTGATACGCCATACCGTCGGGCGACATCTCGGGCGCGAGCGCGTTCATCAGGTAGAGAAACGTGAACGGCGCGAATCCAATCCAAAACGGGCGCTCCCCGTGTATGGGGTCCAGGTTTCGCCAAGATCGCTTCCGGATCGCGAGTCCGATGGCAAGAAGAGAGAGAGCGAGAAACGTTCCCTTGAAAACGAACCCCGCGGCGCCCAAAAGAAACACCACCAGACTCAATACCGGTGCGCCGAGTACGAACGCGAGGGGCAATGTCACGCGCAACCCGAACAACGTGCCGCAAGCAACCGAAGCCGACGCGGTCAGCAGCCAGCCCAAGACGATATAGACGAGCGTCACGGTGTCTTGTAACTAGCGCAGCGCGGCGCGCTTAACGAGGACCGGCGAGTCCGATTCGATTTCGATCAGCGCCGCCGTATCCGGCACGAAGGTTCCCGCCGGGATCGCCGCCGACACCGGGCACGCGCCGTCGTGCACGCGCCGGGCGTTGACGTAGACGCGAACGTCGCCGGCGCAATCGACGACGATCTTTGTGGCGCTCGGCGAATGCAGGCGAATTTGGTGTTTCTCGGCCGTCTTGTTCCACTCGACTGCGACCGGAACATCTTTCGGATCGGGTCCGTCGAACGGTTTGCGTTCGCCTTCGGGCATCCAGGTGTTGGGATGATTCACGCACCCGGCGAGCGCCGCACAAGCCAACAGAATCGCGGCTCTCACGCCGTGCGGTCCTTCGAGTAGCAAAGATCGCTCATGGGGCACTCGGCGCATTTGGGCGATCGCGCGACGCAGATGCCGCGTCCGAAATGAATCACCTGGTGCGAGAACGAAATCCAGCGATCTTGCGGAACGGCCTTCATCAGGTCGCGTTCGATTTTCACCGGATCCGTTTCCTTCGTCAGATCGAGCCGTTGCGATATGCGCGACACGTGCGTGTCCACAACAACCCCGCTCGCGATCCCGAACGCCGTGCCGAGCACCACGTTCGCCGTCTTGCGCGCCGCGCCCGGCACGGTAAGCAGTTTGTCGATCTCGCGTGGAATCTCGCCGCCGAACTCGCCCAACACCTTTTTAGCCGCGCCAATTACCGACTTCGCCTTGTTATTGAAAAATCCGGTCGAGTGAATGTCCTTCGCCAGTTCCGCTTGGCTCACATTCGCGAAATCGGCGATGGTGGGGTACTTCGCAAACAATCCCGGCGTTACTTTGTTAACGCGCTCGTCGGTACACTGAGCCGAGAGAATGGTGGCCACAAGCAGTTCCCACGCGTTCGAATGGTGCAGCGCGCACGTGACGTTGGGATACCGGTCGTCGAGCCTGTCGAGGATGGTTTGAACCCGGGCCTTGCGATCGGCGGCGGTCTTTGGTCGGGGCAAACTCCGAAGATACCGCTAATCGCCGCCGCCGCGTTGGTTGCGTTCGGCGCGGCTCCTTGGGGCACCTGGCACCTCGACGACTATTCGTTTCAAAGCGGACTCCCGTGGATGGTCCGTCCGCTTTCGTGGCTGACCTTTCGGATGAACGGCTCCGAGCCGTGGATGTTCCTCGCGGTGAATCTCGCGTTGCACGTGGTGAACGCGATCCTCGTGTACAAGCTGCTTGACCGGCTGGCGCCCGCGCTGATCTTCGCCGTTCATCCGTTGTGCGCGGAGCCGGTGAACTACATCTTCGCGCGGCCTACGTTGCTCGCGGCGCTGTTCTCGCTGCTTTGTGGGATCGACTGGAAACGCGGCCATCCTTGGCGCGCATGTGCGTGGCTGGCGCTTGCGCTCGCGTCGAAGGAGGACGCTCTGGCCGTGCCGCTGGTGATCCTGCTCTTCGATCGCCGGTTCTCGAAACCTGTCCTCGCGATGTTCGCCTCGCGGCCTCTGGCCGCGATGTTTACAATGTGCGCCGCCGCCGGAGCGTGGAGCCTCTACGCCACCGCTAGCATCGCCGGATCGGGCGCGGGCGCGCAAGCGGGGATTGGCGCGTTCGAGTATTTGCATGCGCAAGGCGCCGCGATGCTGCGCTATCTGGCTAAATTCTTCATACCCACTCGTTTAACGCTCGATCCACCTTTATTGATCGATCACGGCTGGCTTGGTTGGTGGGTCGTCCTCCTATATGCCGCAACCATACGCAATCGGTTCGCTTGGGCCGCGCTCCTCCTGCTCCTGCCCTCCTCATCGATCGTCCCGCTCGCCGATCTCGCCGCCGACCGCCGCATGTACCTCTCCGTCGCCGCGCTCGCGGCCTCGTTGCCGAACTGGAGCGTCTGGGCCGTACCGGTATTGGCCGTCCTTTCGATCTTCCAGACGCAAGTCTGGCGCACGGAAGAATCGCTGTGGCGGCACGTCGAGCGCCTGTCCGCTCACAAGCTGCGGCCTACGATTCAACTCTCGCGGTCCGTATCTCCGCTAGAATGCCTGACAATTCTCGAAGCCGCGGAAAAGAAGTGGCCGGAAGAGGCGAGTGTCCCCGCCGAGATGGGCCGATGCGCTTTGCAAGCGGGCGCTCCCGCGCTGGCGCTGCAGTATTTCGGGCGAGCGCTAGCCCTCGATCCGGCGAACGAATCGGCGAAGGCGAATCGCGACGCTGCGATCCGCGCCCTTACGGAGAGGTGATCTCGAACTCGGCGCGCAGGAATTGCCAGTCGGGTAGTTCGTAGATGCGGCGCTTAGTCTTGAGTGGCGCAGACGCTTCCTGATAGCTGTTCGGTCCGATGGCCGGAATCTTAACTGTGGCGGTGCCCACCGGATCGGTTCCCGGTTTGGCGTTGACGTCGCGCAAGGTCAAGTTCATCTCGATGTCGCCCGTGTCCGCCGCCGAATGATTGACCACCACCATCTTCACCTGCGCGCGTTGTCCCGCCCCTTCGCTCAATCGGAAGCCCGAAAGTTCGAGATGCTTCGACAATCGATGCGCGCCTCCTTCGGCGGGCGCGGTGGCGGCGGATTTCGCTTCGCCGATCGGCTCCGCTTCGGCAACGGTGTCTGCGCCACGGCGCTTGAACCAGACGGCTCCCGCGACGATGCCGGTAAAGACGAAGGCCGCCAGAACCATCACTAGCCATGTCGGCAAACCCGCTTTCGGTGCCGCAGGCGCGGCATAAGGCGGCGCGTATTGCGGCGGAGGCGGGGCGTACTGCGGTGGCGGAGGCGCGTACTGGGGCGGCTGTTGAGGCGGCGGATAACCGCCCCCTTGGGGATAGGCGGGCGGCGGCTGATACTGCGGGGGAGCGCTGGGCGCTACATCTTCCGGTCCGCCGAAAAGAATTCCTTTGGGCTTCGGCGGACGGTTCGACGGATTCGATTCGAGCGGCGCCGGACCGGCCGGAGGCGGCGGAGCGGGCGGCGCGTACGTCTGCGGCTGTTGCGGCGGGGGATAACCCACCGGCTGTTGATACGCGGGCGGAGGCGGCGGATAGCCGACAGGCTGCTGGTAAGCCGGGGGCGGTGGATAGGCCGGCGGCGGAGCGGGGGGTTGCGGAGGTTCCGCCACCGGAACCGCCGAACAACGCGGGCATTCCGAATACGACGGAGGCACTTCCGTCCCACACTTCGGGCAGATCCAGCTAAACATGTTTACCTACGATATCAGTGTGATCTTCTTGCGTCCGACAAGGGGTGCAAGCGGTCGATTTCCAAGACGTATCGGCCTGCTGCCCGGTTCCTTCCACCCGCCTACTCGCGCGCATTTGGCGCTGGCGGGCGCGGCGCTGGAGCGTGTGGACGGCGTCGTCCTGGTACTGCCGCGGCGGTTTCCTCACAAGGATTACGATGCCGTCGATCTCGACCGGCGCGCGGAATTGTTGCTGGCCGCCGCCGAAACGCATCCCCGATTCGCGGTGGCGATCTCGGAAGGCGGCTTGTTTATCGACATGGCGCGCGAGTGCCGTGCCGCGCTCGGCGAGATGGATGTCGCGCTGATCTGCGGCCGCGATGCGGCGGAGCGTCTCGTCGCCTGGCCGTACGAGCCGCCGGATTCGATCGACGCCCAGTTGCGCGAGTACTCGCTGCTGGTGGCCGCGCGGCGCGGAACGTACTCGCCGCCCGAGAAGCTCGCGCATCGCATCGAAACGTTGCGGCTCGACGAGGAATTCGACGAACACTCGGCCACGCAGGTCCGCGAACGGATCGCAAAAGGGGAGGACTGGCGCGCGTTGGTTCCGCCTTCGATCGCCGCGCGCGTCGCGGAGCTCTACTCGTAGACGTTCGCTTCGACGACGCGCCACCGTCCGTCGAGCGTCTTGTCGAGGAAGTAGCGGCGAAGCTTTCCGTTGTCGAGCGCGGCGATCCCGAACCACGTGGCCGCCACGAGGCCATCGCCCACGCGAGCGAAAGCCGTGACAATATCGCGAGAAGGCCATCGTTCCACTCGCTCGGTGGCACGGTCGAAGCGGAGGATGCCGCCGCCCTTCGTCGACCATTCGCCACGACTCGCCAGTGCCAGCCAAATCGCATACGGCTCGACCCGAATCGCCGTAGCGGAATAATCGGCCATCTCCGGCGGCGCGAACAACCGATACCGGCGTGTCTTCGCGTCGAAGTATCCGAATCCCCCGATGCCCGTAATTCCTTCCCCGTCGTAGAACGTCTTGCCAAACCACAAAACGCCGTCAACATACTGGTGCGGGCCAATCCGTTCCTCGATTAGCGTAAATTCGCGCGTATAGCCGTTCTTTACGCGCTTCGGGCGCGCCGCCGCGAACTGGTCGTAGCTGCTTTGCGGCAACGCTACGGGGAGTTTCGACTCCGCGGGGCGCTCGTAGGGAATCGCGCGTTCCTCGGCGACAGCCATCAGCGGCGGAACCCGAGTGGGCTGGTAGACGATGCCGGTCCCCGATTCCGAAAGGAACGTCGCCCGATCCCGGGACACCCGGATGCGCCACATCGGCGTTTGCGGAAACTCGATATGCCCTACCAACGCTTTTGCCCGCGCGTCGAAAACGAACTTGTGCAGCGGACCCGACGCGCCTTTTTCGGGCGTGCAGGAAATGACGGCTTCGGACGGCCCGATGCGCTCCACTCGCGCATAGCAGTCTCCTAAAGCGGGACCGCGTTCGGCGGCAATCTTGAAAATCGACCCCGCGTCGCGCGAGCTTTGCAGATACATGCTTAGCGTTACGTTCGCATCCCACCAATCGGTGCGGCGCGGTCCCGACAACGCCACTACCAGTTCGAGTTCGGGGCTAATGCTGCCGCGCGCGAGAATCTTCGTCTGGGTGCCGAGGCCTTGAGCGCGAGCGAGGCGCGAGATGGCCGGATCGAAATCCGCCGCAGCCACGGGGCATCCGAACGCGATCGCGAAAATCGCCGCGCGCACACTTTTAGGATACGGCGCTTACTCGTGACCGTTCGCTTCGAGGAACGCGCGCAGGCGGTGCGACCGGCTGGGGTGCCGCAGCTTGCGGAGCGCTTTCGCCTCGATCTGCCGGATACGCTCGCGCGTCACGGCGAAATACTGACCCACCTCTTCGAGCGTGTGCTCGCTGCCGTCCTGCAAGCCGAACCGCATTTTGATGATCTTCTCTTCGCGCGGCGAAAGCGTCTTCAGCACTTGCGCCGTCTGCTCCCGCAGATTGAGATTGATCACGGCTTCGGACGGCGAGGTGACGTGTTTATCGACGAGGAAATCGCCCAGGTGCGATTCTTCTTCTTCGCCCACGGGCGTTTCGAGCGAGATGGGCTCCTGCGCGATGCGCAAGACGCGCCGCACTTTGTGTACCGGTAAGTCCAGGCGCTTGGCGAGTTCTTCCGTTTGCGGCTCGCGCCCCAATTCCTGTTGCATTAGCCGCTGCGTGCGCACCAATTTGTTGATCGTCTCGATCATGTGCACGGGGATGCGAATGGTCCGCGCCTGATCGGCGATGGCGCGCGTAATCGCCTGCCGCACCCACCACGTCGCGTACGTCGAAAACTTGTAGCCGCGCCGGTAGTCGAATTTGTCCACGGCTTTCATCAGGCCGATATTGCCTTCTTGAATCAAGTCGAGGAAGTGCAGCCCGCGATTGGTGTAGCGCTTGGCGATCGACACGACCAATCGCAAGTTCGCTTCGATCAACTGCTTCTTGGCGCCTTCGGCTTCGGTCTCGCCCCGGTCCACGGAGGCCAGCGTCTTGCGCAACTCGGCCGCCGTCGCGCCAAAATCGTCTTCGAGCTGGGAGATCTTCGCGTTATGGCCGCGCATCTCGCGGCGTTTGGCGGTGGAATCGTCGTCGCCTTCGGCGCGCCGTTGCGCCCGCGCCAACTCCCGCTCGACGACCCGAAGCTCTTCGACCGAACGGCGCAGCCGCGTCACCAGCCGCCGCTCCGCGCTATCGCTAAGCGGCAACGCGCGGATGGACTGCGACAGCCGGATCACGCCGCGGGCCAGCAACCAACGCTCGCGCCGGTGCTGCTTAGGCTTCATCTGCCGCGACACGGCTAGCAGCTTCTGCGCGGCTTGCTGCGCCTTTTTATAGCCTTTGTCGATCTCCTCCAGCCGTTCGTAAAACTCCCCGGCTTGCGCCGCCGGCGGGTCTTCCTCTTCCGACATCGGATCGGGTTGCGCGAGAATGTCGCGCAGTTCGAGCGAGCCCTGCGAACATTCGCGCCCCATCGCCAGCAACTCGCGAACGATTAGCGGAGACCGGGAAAGGGCGCGGCGCGCGATGCGCTGTCCCCGCTCGACGCGGCGGGCCAGGTCGATTTCGCCCTCGCGGGTGAGCAAGCCCACCGTGCCCATTTCGCGCAGATACATGCGCACGGGATCGTTGGTTTTGTCGCTCGCTTCGGAGGCAAAATCGAGGTCCGCTAATTCCTCGCCCTCGCCCAGCTTGCGGTCGAAGGACGCCTTCGCCTCGTCGATGAGATCGATCCCCGTGTCCAGCGCCGACAGGAGATCGTCCAAATCCCCGGCCACGGTTTCGCCGCCCAGAACTTCGGAGGAATCCTCGAAGAGTGCGCCGTGAGTTTCTTCGTTCGCCACCGGGTTACCGATCAAAAGCCCGCTCTCCCCGCCAGTCGTTTCATCTTAACGCTCCGCCCTCGGGCCGTTCGCCGGACGCCGGACGCGACCGCCGCGGCAATTGCCGTTCCAACTCCAACGCTTCGGCCAGCCGGCCCTCTTTTTCGAGCGCCCGGATTCTGGCCCGCATCTCCGCCGCTTTCGCGCCTTCGTCCGCGTTCTCCAACGCCGAAACGCAAGCGCGCAACTGTTCCGGACCGGCGGGCGTATCCGACTTATCGGCGAAGACCGCCGCCGCCAATAATCGCCGCATCGGGTCGTCCAAACGCGCTTC
Organism: Bryobacteraceae bacterium; assembly: GCA_033763835.1. GTDB lineage: Bacteria > Acidobacteriota > Terriglobia > Bryobacterales > Bryobacteraceae > JAPKYZ01. The sequence goes on from JANRJS010000033.1 coordinate 91,732, forward strand.
CAACGCGCCGTAATTCAACTCCGCGCCCGCCGCCGCCATCGCCACCATCGCCTCGATCGCCGCGCTCGACCGCCAACTTTTCCAAGCCGACAACTGCGCTAGCCGCAATAACGCCGCGCGGGCCTCCACCGGATTGTCGAGCAGTGCGTTTAGCAACAACGTTTCGTTAGGCGGAAGCGACGCCGGTTGCGTCCGCGTCGGAACGGCGGCCGGTTCCCGCTTCAGATCCTCCACCAACGCACGCGCTTCCACACCGACATAAGCGGCAATGCTGGCCGCATGCGCCTCACGCGTCATCCGGTCTTTAACGCGCAGCAGCGCCGGGCGGATCGTCTCCCGGTACGCTTGCCGGCGCCCGTCTACATCGCGCGGATATTTCTCGAGAGCGCGGTCGCACAGCCACTCAAAATAGGGGGTCGCACGCTCCAAGCGCTTCGCGAACGCTTGCTTTCCTTCCTTTAGGATGAACTCGTCGGGGTCTAGGCCGTCGGGCAACTGCAACACGCGCACGCGCATCAGCTCGTCGATTAACGGACCGATCCGGTCCACCGCCGCCTTTCCGGCCTCGTCGGCGTCCAACAAAAGCACTACGTTCTCCGAGTGTCGCCGCAAGATCGCCACATGCGAATCGGAGAGCGCAGTACCGCATGGCGCGACCGCGTTCTTCACCCCCGCCTGCCACAACCCGATCGCATCCATGTACCCCTCGACTAGGATCGTGTCTTGCGCTTTGCGAATCGTTTCCTTCGCGCGATGCAAATTGTAAAGAACGCGCTTTTTCGTGTAGAGCCGCGAATCGGAGGAATTCAGGTACTTCGGCTCGTCGCCGCCCAGCGCGCGGCCTCCGAAAGCGATCGCCCGGCCTCGTTCGTCATGGATCGGAAACATCAGGCGGTTGCGGAAGCGCTCGTACAGTGTGCCGTCTTCGCGTTCGACGACCAGACCCGATTGCGCGATCAGCGCGGGCGGGTAGTCGCGCCGCAACCGATCGAGCAGTTTGTTTCCCGGCGGCGCATACCCCAACGCGAACGTCTCGATCGCTTCTTCCGTCACCCCGCGTTTTTCGAGGTACGCCCGGGCGTCCGCCCCCGTTTTCTCGAATAGCGCCTCGCGATACGACGCGAGCGCGATCTCTTGCATCGCCTGCACCGCGTCGCGGTCTTGCGATTCGCGGTCGCCGAACTCCCGCCGTTTCGGAATCGCGATCGCGTACCGGTCGGCCAGCGACTTCAGCGCGTCGTAAAAGCCGACGGCCTCGATCTCCATCACGAACTTGAACACGTCGCCGCCCTTGCCGCAACCGAAGCAATGGAAAAACTGCTTGTCCCGGTCGACGTTGAACGAAGGCGTCTTTTCCTGGTGAAACGGACACAAGCCCTTGAAGCGTGGGCCGCCGGCGGGCTTCAGGCGCACCACCTCGCCGATTACCTCGACAATGTCGGCGGCCTGCTTGACGCGTTCCTTAAACTCCATGCCCGCTCATACCCGTGCCGGAGGCACGCTTTAGTGTCGTGCTGGAAGCACGCTTTAATGTCGTGCCGGAGGCACGCTTTAATAAAGGCTAGCCCATGGCCGCCAATCGCCTCGCCCAAGAGAAAAGCCCTTACCTGCTGCAACACGCGCACAACCCCGTCGATTGGTACCCGTGGGGCGAAGAGGCGTTCGCCGCCGCACGCGAACAAGACAAACCGATCTTTCTTTCCGTCGGCTATTCGACGTGTCACTGGTGCCATGTGATGGAGCGCGAGAGCTTCGAGAACGAGGACATCGCCGCGATTCTGAACCGCGCGTTCATCCCCGTGAAAGTGGATCGCGAAGAGCGTCCCGATGTAGACCGCGTCTACATGACCTTCGTCCAGGCCACCACCGGTTCGGGCGGCTGGCCGATGTCCGTTTTTCTGACGCCGTCGCTCAAGCCCTTCTTCGGCGGCACGTACTTTCCGCCGGACAACCGGTACGGACGCCCCGGTTTCGCCAGCGTGTTGACGCAACTCGCCACGGCGTGGATTACCGACCGCGCGCGTATCGAGCAATCCGGCGCCGATGTTCTCGAACGGCTCAGGACGATGCTCGGATCGGGGGCGTCGAGCGTTCCCGCGCGCGAGGAGCAAGTGCGTAACCGGTTGTTCCTGACCTTGCGCCGCAACTTCGACACGCGCCTCGGCGGCTTCGGGGGAGCGCCGAAATTCCCCCGCCCGGTGAATCTCAACTTTTTGCTTCGCGAACATGTGTGGTCGAAAAACGAGGAGGCCCTCGAGATGGCCGTCGCAACTTTGCGCGCGATGGCGGCCGGCGGTATGAACGACCAACTGGGCGGCGGGTTTCACCGCTATTCGGTGGACGCCCGGTGGTTCGTACCGCACTTCGAAAAGATGCTTTACGATCAGGCCCAACTCGCGGTCTCGTACCTCGAAGCGTTTCAGTTGACGGGAGACGCCTCGCTCGCGGACGTCGCGCGAAGCGTATTCGACTACGTTCTGCGCGATTTGACGCATCCGGATGGCGGGTTCTACTCCGCCGAGGACGCCGACAGCGTGATCGAGGCGTCGCAGCCGCACGAGAAGGGCGAGGGCGCGTTCTACGTCTGGACCTGGGACGAACTGGAAGCTCTGCTGGGCGAAGACGCTGCGTGGTTCTGCGAGACCTTCGGCGTCGAGCGGCGCGGCAATGTCCTGGAAGACCCGCACCGCGAGTTTCAAGGCAAGAACATTTTGTTCGCCGCGCGGGCGATCGACGATCCGGCCCGATTCGAACGATGCCGCGCGATCTTGATGGCGGCCCGCGATAAGCGCATTCGCCCGCATCTCGACGACAAAGTTCTCACGGCATGGAACGGACTCATGATTTCCGCGTTCGCGAAAGGCGCGCAGGTCTTGGGCGACGAGCGTTACCGCGCCGCCGCTCGCCACGCCGCTAGTTTTATTCGCGAGCGGCTCTTTACACGCGACGGCATCTTGTTGCGCCGTTGGCGCGAGGGCGAAGCGGCGATCCCCGGCTTTCTCGACGACTACGCGTTCTTCGGGCAAGCGCTGCTCGATCTCTACGAGACGGATTTCGAATATGACGATCTCGCGCTCGCCCGCAAGCTGACCGCCGACATGCGAACGCTCTTCGAGGACACGGCCAACGGCGGGTTTTTCTCGACCGTCGCGGGCGACGAGAATCTCGTCTTACGCATGAAGGAGGATTACGACGGCGCGGAGCCATCGGCGAATTCGATCGCCGTTATCAACCTTGTGCGGCTCGGCGAAATCGACGCGGCCAAGCGCGCTCTTGCGGCATTCTCCGCGACGCTCACCGATCAACCTTCGGGCGCGCCGCAACTCGCGATCGCGCTCGCCGCCGCCGAACGCCCGCGCACGGAGATCAAGATTTCCGGCACTCGCGAATCGGCGCGCGCTTTGATCGAGACCGTACACCGGCGCTTCGTGCCTTTCCGAACGCTGTCGCTCGCGGCGGGCGAACCTAGCGCCGAGGTCTGCACCGATTTCGTCTGCTTGCCGCGCACGTCCGATCCGGCCGAACTCCACCGTCTGCTAGCCTAATCACGCTATGGAACGACACGGCGCAACAACATTCAAAGGCAATCCCCTAACCCTGGTGGGTCCCGAACTCAAGACCGGCGACAAGGCCCCCGACTTCGACGCGGTGGACAAGACGCTTTCTCCCGCCTCGCTGGGCGAAGGTACCGTTCGGATTTTTTCCGTCGTGCCCAGTCTCGATACGCCCGTTTGCGACATGCAGACCAAGCGTTTCAACGACGAAGTGGCGAAACTTCCCGGTGTCGAAATCATTACCGTGTCCATGGACCTGCCGTTCGCGCAGGCGCGTTGGGCGAACGCATTCGGCGTAGACAACGTGAAGATGGTGTCCGACCACCGCTCCGGCTCTTTCGGCGAAGCTTACGGCACGCTGATCAAAGAATGGCGCATGGAGAGCCGCGCCATTTTCGTCGTCGATCAGGACAACACACTGCGCCACGTCGAGTACGTCAAGGAAGTCGCCGACCATCCCGACTACGAAGCCGCCCTCGCCGCCGCGAAGTCCGCCGCCGGACAAGCCGCTTCCGCCTAACGGTCCAACCGGCTCGGCGTCCTTAGGCGATACTCGAAGTATCCGCATGAAAAGGATCGCCTGGGTCGTATTGTGTTGTGCGCCGGTAACGGCGCAATTGGGTCCCGAATCGGTACTGCGCGGGACCAAAAAGTTCGACAAAAAGGTCGTCGTCGCCGGACTTTCCGGGCCATGGGAGATCTCTTGGGGGCCCGATAACTGGATCTGGGCCACGGAGCGCACCGGGAAACGGATTACGCGCGTGAATCCCGAGACCGGCGAGCGCAAAGTGGCGATTACCCTGGACGAAGTTTCGGCACCCGGCGGCCAGGATGGACTGCTCGGGCTCGCGCTGCACCCGGAACTTCTCAAGGGCGCGGGTAACGACTACGTCTACGCGGCGTACACCTACCAGGACCGCACCAAGCCTGCCGACGCGCGCGTTACCGACCCTCGCAGTCCGTACCGCAACTTGTACTCGAAGGTCGTACGCCTCACCTACGACCCCGCCGCGGAGAAGCTCTCGAATCCGGTAACGATCGTCTCCGGAATGCCGGCCGGCAACGATCACAACGCCATGCGTTTGAAAATCGGCCCCGACAAGAAGCTTTATTTGACCGTCGGCGACCAGGGCAACAACCAGCTTGGAAATTTCTGCCTGCCGATTCTGTCGCAGCGCCTGCCCACGCAAAAGGAAATCGACGACCGGGACTATGCGGCGTACGAAGGCAAGAGTCTGCGGATGAACCTGGACGGCTCCGTTCCCGCCGACAATCCGAAGCTCGCCGGCGTGGTCAGCCACGTTTACACGTATGGACACCGCAATCCCCAGGGGCTCGACTTCGCGCCGGATGGCACGCTCTATTCGACCGAGCACGGTCCGAAGACCGACGACGAAGTGAACCGCCTGGTAGCCGGATCGAACTACGGATGGCCGCACGTGGCCGGAATGCGCGACGGAAAGGCCTACAAGTTCGCGCGCTGGGCGGACGCGAAGAAGCCGTGCTCGACGCTGAAATTCAGCGATCTGGCGATCGATCCTTCGGTGCCCGTCGCCGAGGAATCGGAGTTTACGGAACCGATCATGGAACCGGTCGCCACCATGTTCACCGTACCGACGGGCTTTAATTTTCAAGATCCGAAGTGCGGAGGCGTGAACTACATCTGCTGGCCGACGGTGGGTGTTTCCGGAGTCGAGTATTACGGCGGAAGGCCGAATGGGATTCCGGGCTGGGACAATGTCCTGCTGGTCACAACGCTTAAGCGCGGGTCGCTATACGTGCTCCCGCTCACGCCGGACCGGCAGAGGGCGGCGGGAGTTTTCAGCCGGTACTTCCAATCGGAGAACCGCTATCGAGACACGACCGTGAGTCCCGACGGGCGGACGATTTACGTCGCTACCGATCCGGACGGACTCTTCGAATCGCGCACCGGCGGAGTGACGACGAAGATGCTGGATAAAGGCGCGATTCTCGCGTTCACTTATACCGGCGAAGGCTCGGCGGCCGACGCTCCCACAGTGAGCGAGAACGGAGCGTCCGTGGGAGCGCCAACGGCGGTCGCCAAAGCGCCTACCGGCTGGGGGCAAGCGCCAAAATTCACCGCGAAGCAGGCGGCGGACGGCAAGAAAGCGTACGAATCGTACTGCGCGGTATGCCACGGCAGCACGATGACCAACGGCACGTTCGGCACGCCGCTCGCCGGACCGTACTTCCGCAACAAGTGGCCGGGACATAGCGTCGGCGAGTTCTTCGTGAAATCGAAAACGATGCCCCCGGCGTCTCCCGCGTCGCTGAAAGACGACGTCTACGCGACCATCGTGGCCTACATTTTGAGCTTCAACGGCGTGGAGCCGGGCGCGGAAGCGCTGCCCGCGAAAGTGGAACCGCTCGAGAAGCTGGAAATCCGGTAGAGCTACCAATCGACGACGGAGCCGTCGTCTTCGTCGTAGGCCGTCTGGCGGCGCGTTGGCTCGCCTACTTGAGCCCGCAGCTTCGCTTCGTCGATCGTAATTCCCAGCCCGGGATCGGTGAGGATCGGGCGATACCCATTCTTCACCGGTGGTAAGGGCTTCGCCAGCAGGTCCGCGTACTCGTTATCGCCGCGTTCTTGAATCAGGAAATTCGGGATGGAGGCGGCGATCTGCAAACTGGCGGCGAGCGAGCAGGGACCTTGCGGATTGTGCGGCGCCAGCGGCGTGTAATACGCTTCGGCCATCCCGGCGATTACCTTCAATTCGGTGATCCCGCCCGCGTAACAGATATCGGGCTGCAGGATCGTCGCCGCGCGTTTTTCGAGAATCTCCTTGAATCCCCATTTGGTGAAGATGCGCTCGCCCGTAGCGATGGGAATGTGTGTCTTGCGCGCCATCTCGGCCATGATGTCCACGTTGAGCGGCTGGCAAATCTCTTCGTAGAACCACGGAGAGTAGGGCTCCAGCGCCTTCATCAACAGCAGCGCGGTGGGCGGCTGGACCGCTCCGTGAAACTCGACGCCGATATCGACGCCCGAACCTTGCCGTTCCCGCAACGCCTTGAAGCGCGCCACGACTTCGTCGACGAACTTTTGTCCCTCGACATACTTGATCGGGCCGCGCTTGCCGTTAGAAAGCTGCACTTTCATCGCATTGACGCCGGTAACGGGATCGACTTGCCCATAGACGCGCACCCGCTCGCGCGTGGGGCCTCCAAGCAGGCGGTATACGGGCACGCCGAACATCTTGCCCGTGATGTCCCACAGCGCCTGATCGATGCCGCTGAGAATCGCCGTCTTGATGGGTCCGCCGCGATAGAACGCGCCGCGATGGATCGCCTGCCAGTGGTGCGCAACCCGCGACGGGTCCTGGCCGGTGAGGTAATGGCGAACCTCCTGAGCGCCCGCCGCGCAAGCCTGCGGATCGGCCTTTAGCATTTCGCCCCAACCGCTGATCCCCGCGTTGGTCGAAATTTTCACGAACACCCAGGCGTTTTTGAGGATGAACGTGTCGATCGCGGTAACCTTCACGTTGTCTTTCGGGCCGGCTTGTGCGTGCGCGGTGCGGAAGGGAGCCAGCGCCGCTCCGCCTAGCCACAACCGGCGCCAGAGTTCGCGGCGGGATACCGGCATCGCGGCACGAGCCAATGCGGCGGAGTTATCGATCATTCCCCGCAATGTACCAAAGGCCGCTTCCGGCCCACACGAGCTTCGGGGTTTAATGGAGGCCATGTCCAGAATCGACCGGAGACGCTTTCTCGCGGCGGGCGCGGCCGGGTTCGCCGCCTGCGGCAAGACCGCTCCCAAGCGGCCCAACGTGCTGTTTGTCATGACCGACGATCAAGCGGTGGGCCAAATGAGTTGCGAGGGCAACAAGCTGCTCTCGACACCGAACATGGATCGCATCGCGGCGGGTGGGACCCGTTTCGAGAACGCCTTTTGCACCAACTCGCTGTGCGCGCCGAGCCGCGCTACCGCGCTGAGCGGAACTTACTCCCACATTAATGGAGTCAAGGGTAACTCCGAGGGCCGGAACAACATCGAAAAAATCGACCCGAAGTTACCGCTGTATCCCGAGTTACTCAAGCAAGCCGGTTACCGGACGGGAGTCGTGGGTAAGTGGCACTTGCAGGAGGATCCGCGCGGGTTCGATTATTCGTGTATCTTGCCCGGCCAGGGGTTGTATTTCGATCCCGAATTTATCGAAAACGGGCAGCGCAAGAAAATTCCCGGTTACGCCACGGATATCACTACCGACGTGACGCTCCGGTTTCTCGACACCGTGGGCGCGGAGCCTTTTCTTCTCATTTATCAACACAAAGCTCCGCACCGGCCATTTAAGCCCGCGCCGCGGCACACGAAGATGTTCGAGGGCGTCGAGTTTCCCTATCCCGCTACGTTCGACGACGATTTCGCAACGCGCCCCATCGCCAAGGAAGCCGCGGATATGTCGTTCGAACAAAGCCTCGCGGGAGACTATCCCGACTTACCAAAGAAACTAAATAGCACGGAAAAAAAGAGATGGCTGTACCAGCGCTTCGTTAAGGATCATTACCGCGCTCTCTACGGCGTGGACGAGAACTTAGGCCGCGTACTCGACTACTTGGACAAAAAGAACTTATCCGAAGATACGTTGATTATTTACACTTCGGACAACGGATTTTTTCTCGGCGAGCACGGCTGGTACGACAAGCGGTTCATGTATGAACCTTCGTTTCGCGTGCCGTTACTGGTCCGCTATCCGCGCGCCGGAAAGCCGGGGCGCGTGGAATCTCGTTACGCGGCGAACATCGACTACGCGCCGACCATTCTCGATTTCGCGGGCGTCGAGATTCCGAAGACGATGCAGGGGCGCAGTCTGAGGCCGTTGATCGAGGGGCGCCCTAACGTCGAATGGCGCCAGTCGGTGTACTACACCTATCACGAGAATTCGTGGACGCTGCGCAACGCCTCCAAAGAGCAGATGACCGACGCGACGTTCCAGTACTTCACGCCGCATCGTGTGAGCCCACACCGCGGCGTGCGGATGGGCGACTACAAGCTGATCGAGTACTACAGCGAAGGCGACGTTTGGGAGCTATTCGACCTCGGGAAAGACCCGCACGAGCGGCGCAACGTTTATTCCGACCCGGCTTACGCTACGGTCGCGGCGGACTTAAAGCGCGAGTTGGCGCGGCTTCGGCGGGAGTACTCGGATAGCTGACCGCGCCCGCCTGCATCCCCGCGCTCACAAAGCGAATCGCCGTGGACCACGCCGCCCGGGCCTCCTCGTCGAAATTCGCTTCCAGGGCGTGGCCTAAAGACCAAAGCAGCGCGCGCTCGACGACACCGTAATGCTCGGCCACCACACCGTAGCTCACATGTCTGCGTCCAAGGGCGTGTAGGGTCGACGTCAAGGTCTCGAGACGGTCCAGGTTATCGACCACCGCCGACAGCATCTCCATTAGCTTCCGGCCCTGCTGGGCGATATCGCCGCGAAACATGGGACGCAGACCCGGCTCCAGTTCGAACAAGCGTCCGTAGAACAACAAAGACAGCGGCCCGGCCACACCGCGAAGGCTATCGAAGCTTTCGCGAACCACCTGCTTTTCCCGCGCGGTCATTTCAATTCCTCCAAAGCTTTCTCGACTTCTCGCATTTCTCGGGCGTAGACGGCGTTGAACGCGGCATGGCCTTCAAGGGCGCGGTACTGGTTCCAACTGCCGGAGAAAAGTTCGCGCGCACGAGCGCGGTCTTCCCCCCGTCCCGAGAAACGCCAGAGCGCGGCGTAAATTCTGCCGCCCGCCGCCGCTCCGCGCGCCGGAAGAAACACCTGCCGGTCCGCCGCCCGGGACTTAGCTTCCGGACCGGCGGGGTCCGCCAACTCGGCGGCGCGACGCGCGTACTCCAAACTCTCCGCGCGGGCTCCGCGCCGGGCGGCCGACTCTCCCAGCCTTCCGTAGAACAGCAGGCACGCGTACGTCGTGACGGCGGATCCCGATGACAGCGCCGATTCCGCCCGCCGCAATCCATCGCGATAAGCGCCCGTGGCGCTCCGGTCGTCCCGCAAGACGCGGTAGGTGTCCCCGAGAAACAGGTAACCGGTGGCCATCTCGCCGAGATTCACAACATTCCTGGCGTCGCGACGCTCCACTTCTTCCTGAAACCGCAACGCCTCGCGCAAAAGCCGGATGCGCTCCGCCTCCCGGCCAACGGGCAATGACACCGCTACGCGAGACAGGGCGATCCCATAGTCGCTACGAGCGCGCTGGTCGGCGGGATCGGCATCATGGATGGCGCGAGCGATTTCGAGCATCTTGCCGTACGCCTGCGCCGCGCCCGCCGGGTCGCCTAAGTTCGCCCGGTTCGGATTCCCCAGAACGTCGCCGATGTGCGAATACGACAGCATCAAATCGCGCCGGTTGGAGACGCTCGCCGGATTATTCTTCGCCAGTTCCTCCCGGATCGCCGCCGCCCGCCGATATCCTTCCAGCGCTTCTCGCAAGCGACCGAAATGCGCATCGCAAACGCCTCTTCCCGCGTACGCCGACGCGAGATAGCTGGGTTGCACGCGTCCGCCTCGAACCTCGATGGCGTTCAGAATCTCGATCGCCTGGACATATTCCTCGCGCGCCGCCCGGTAGTTCGAGCTTCGCCCCAACGGACCCGCCGTGGCCAGATGAATCTCCGCCAACCGGTGCCCGGCTTCGTCGTCCGGCGACCGTTTGTAAAGCTCCTCCGCCAGGCCTTGCGCCCGCCGGTAGCTGGCGAGCGCCTTTTCCGTATCCCGCGTGTATTCGAGGATTCCGCCAATCCGGCGGTGCACGGTGAGAGCTTCCGCCAAGGCGACCCTGTTCGACGGGTCTTGCCGGATAACGGAGTCGAGCAGGGCCAACGCCTTCCCGTAGTTCGCCCCAGCCGCGGCGGTCTCGCCGAAGTTGGCGCTCATTACGTTGCCCTGCACGTCGCCCAGGCGGCGATAGGCCGAAGCCAATTCGAGCTGCAACCCCAGGTCCGCGCCCGCATTGGCCGACAGACGGTCCAGGTAATCGAGCCCGGTTTGGACGATCAACTGCCTGGCTTTCGTCGATCCCGGCAGATCGCGCACCGCGTCGTAAACGTCGAAAACGAACGTGTTCGAAAGCTTGCGGACCAGCCCCAGATTCTCGGTAGCGATCCGCGCGGACCTCGATGACGCCCAAACGCCCCAAGACAAGGCCGCCAAAATTGCCGCCGCCGAAATCACCAGTGCGTGGCGGCGCCGCAAAAACTTGCCCGCCCGGTAGGCGAACGTATCGGGCCGCGCCTGCACCGGCAGATGCGCCAAGTGCCGGCGAAGGTCTTCGGCGAACTTTTCGATCGATTCGTAACGGCGCTCCGGCTCCTTGCGCAACGCGAGCAGGAGAACGTTATCGAGATCGCCGCGTAACTGGCGGGCCACGGTCTTATCCACGGCGGCGACGCTCGGCGGGACCGGCTCCGACTCGCAGATCGCACGTTCGATGCCGCGCAGCGAATAGTCCTCGATCCGATGCGCTTTTGCGCCGGTCAGAATCTCGTAAAGCACCGCCGCCGCCGAATAAACATCGGTAGCGATCGAGACCGGCTCGCCGCGAATCTGCTCGGGGCTGGCGTAATCCGGCGAGAGCGGCGTGGAGCCCGCTTCTACTGTTTCGTCGCCCGGCAGCGGCTGCGCGTGCAGCAGTTTGCAGACGCCGAAATCGAGCAGCTTGACCCGGCCGTCCTTGTCCACCAGAATGTTGCCCGGCTTCAAATCGCGGTGCACGACGAAGCGCCGGTGCGCGAAATCGACCGCCTTCAAGACGTCGAGAAACAGCGTCAACCGCCGCGCGGTATCGAGCGCATGGCTCCGGCAGTAGTCGGTGATCCGGACGCCGTCGATAAACTCCATGACGATGTACGGCCGGCCGTCCTCGGTGTTGCCGCCGTCGAGCAGACGAGCGATGTTCGGATGCTCCAGCCGGGCGAGCGTCTGACGCTCGCGGTAGAAGCGGGCCAGAATCATGCCCGTATCCATGCCGCGCGCCACGAGCTTTATCGCAACCCGCGAGCGGTACTGGTCGTCGTCGCGCTCGGCGAGGTACACCGTACCCATGCCGCCCCGCCCGATTTCATGAACCAGACGGTAAGGACCGGCGCGCGTGGGCGGCGGTAAAACGGGCTTGACGCCGAGCGCGGCGATCGCCGGTTCGATGCCGGCGGCGAACCCATCCCGCGCCGAAGCGTCGCTTCCCAGCAAAGAGACTACTTCCAGCAGGATTTCGGGCTCCTGCGCGCACCGCTCTCGCAGCCACGCCTCGCGTTCCGCCGCCGGAACTTCGAGCGCGGCGTGGAACACTTCGCCGACCCTCTCCCAACGAACGGCGGTCATCGCGCGCCGCTTTGCATTTCCCGGTGCAACCAAGCTTCGGCGAGCCTTTGCTCCCGCCCCACCGTGGCCGGTGAAATGTCCAGCATTTGGGCCACTTCGTCCACGGTGAGTCCGCCGAAGAACCGCAACTCGACGATCTTGCTCTTGCGCTCGTCGAACGCGGCCAGCGCTTGCAACGCCAAGTCGAGATCGACGATCTCACGGCTGCGTTCCGGCGCGAACGATAACGCTTCGTCGAGCGGCAGCTTCGCGGCGCCTTGACCCCGCTTTTGGGCGTCGTGGCGGCGCGCGTTCTCCACCAGCAGTTGCCGCATCAGGAACGCGGCCACGCCGAAAAAGTGCTTGCGGCTCTCCCAGTCCGGCAGCTTTCCCTGCACCAGGCGCAGGTAGGCTTCGTTGACTAGCGCCGTCGGCTGCAAAGTGCTTGCCGCGCGCTCGTCGCGCAGATAGCGGGCGGCCATCCGCCGTAACTCCCCGTAGAGGAGCGGGATCAAACGATCCCGCGCCTCACGGTCGCCCGAGTTCCAATCGGCCAGCAGTTGCGTGACGTCGGTTTCGAGGGACATGCGGGACGAATCGACGGAATTATAGCTCCGCCCGCACTTTGTCTCCGGCGACGCCGTGGCCACTGGGCTCACGGAAAGATCCCTCCCAGCCACTTCGCGAGGGGCGCTTCGAGCAGGAAGAGGTGGTTTGGAGACCCGAGGTGATCGACATGGCCGAACGCCCCGTTTTCGACAACGGTAACCGCCGTGGAGCCCAGCCTCGACGGCAGCTCGTCCATGATCGAGCCGAAGCCTTGGCCGGCCTTAACGACGAAGACCGGTCCGGCGAACTGGGCCAGATTGGATGAATACGCCGTTTCCGTTCCCGCCAAGCTGCAGTACAGGTCGCGAGTGGTGCGGTTGGCAGTTACATCGTTGAAATCGGCGATGTTGGCGGCCAGGCGCGCTTCGTCGGAGAAGAACAACTGCCCGATGGGCACGCTGCCCGCCGCCGAAATGAAGCCCGGGCGGGGCGAGGGCGCGACGGGATTCGGCGTCGTCAGAATCAAGAGGAACGCCTGCCGGTTAGTTAGCCCCGGAGGAAAGCCCGGTACGGGAATGACGAACGGATCGTTCGGGGCGGTTTGCGCCAGTTGAGCGACTGCCTTAACCAGCGGTAAGGACTGGTCGTCGAATACGATTCCGCCCGCCACCGCGCCTTCAAACTGCGTGCAGAACGTCTGGTTATGAGCCTGAATCGCCGCATCGTTCGTAGCCAAGGATCCCTCCCAGGCCAGCAACCCAGCGTATTGCGACGGGTACTGGTTGACCGTCGCCAGCGCCGAGATGGCCCCGAGCGATAATCCCCCGATTACCGGTAGTACGCCGGGCGAGGTGGTCTCGATTTGCGAACGGATGTAGGCGACGTCGTCGACGACGGTCTGGAGACTCCAGTTGAGAGCCGGAGTGCAGTCTAGCCCGCTCGCGCAGGCTCCCGCGGCGATTCCCGTTTCGCGCGGCGAGTACCCCAAAACGTCGTAGCCCAGACGGGCGAAATTACCGGCGAATGACCGCGAGATGTCGCCGTCCAGGCTCGTCAGATAGCCGTTGAAGTTGTTGCCCAGCGGGGGCAGTAGCAGTAGCGTTCCCCGCGCGGGCAGATTCGCCCGGCGGAGTCGATGCATTGTGAAACGGTTGATGGGTTCCGCGCCTTCCTGGACCACGGTTTGGGTGTAGAGCAGTTGTCCCAGAGCGGTTTCGATGACCGTAGTGTTTTCAGAAATTGGCAGACGCTCCGCCGCTGTCGCCGGGGCGGTGGCGACAGCGAATGCGGCGAGAAAACAAGCTGAGTATTTCATCGTTGTATCTCCTTGTACGGTTGAAACTTAGAAGTAGGGATTTCCCGCCAGCATGTGCTGGTAGCGCGGTTCGGCCAAGGCGAGAATGGCAGAGGCTCCGAAGGGGGTGATGGTCGGTGGAATCGACCGCACCGAGCCGTCCATCAGGATCACATTGACAAACGTCTTGAGATTGGCTTCCAGTGCCGTCTTGTCTCCCGCTTTCGCGGCGGCTTCGGTCCGGTCGAGCAGAGCGAGGTGCTTCTGCGGATCGGTGGAGTTGGCGATTAAGACCTTGCGGACCGCCGAGTACGAGAAGGGATTCTCGCTACCGTCGACGGCTTTGATCGCATCGTTCGGTGACAGCCCCGGCAGCGTCTCCCATTTCTCGCCATATACGCCCAGGTGCATCGCGCGCTTCACTCGATCCCACGGGGCGCTGCCCACGGTGAGCATCGGGTCCGCGCCATAAGCTTTGGGGCCACTCACCGCCGGATCGATCGATTGAAAATCGACCAGGTTGTCGACCCCCATGTAGGTGTTCGCCACTTGCAATTGCACGGTGGGTTGTGCGGTGTGGCCGGGCAGCGTCTTCTTGAGCTCCGCGCGTAACGCCGGATCCTTCGAAAGCGCGAGCATGTCGCCGATCGTTTCCCCAGCGACGGACTGGAGCTCGACCCACATCTTGGAGCGGCCGTCGGCGGTGCCGGGCGCGGGCGCCCACTCGATCGTCATCGAACCTCCGCGAACGCCGCGAGCGCGCGCGATCTCGCTGCCGGTGACGCCGGGCATCGGCTCCATCGAGAGGCTCCAGCTCGCCGTATCCGCTTGATAGTTGGTTGCTTTGTACCCGGCGATTTCGCCGCTCACCGGGAAGCCGGAGGCGGTCATAGCGTCGGCAAGCGTCGGCGGAAAGAAGCCGTTCCGCGTGTGGTGGTTGTGCAGAGCGAGACCGATCTGCTTCAGGTTGTTCGAGCAAGTCTGCTTATTCGCCGCCTCGCGCACTTTCTGAACGGCGGGCAGCAGCAAACCGATTAGAACGACGGTCGCCGCGGCCGGCGTGAGCAGTTCGATTAGGGTAAAGCCCAACCGGCGGCGCCGGTTGGCCATGGCTTGATTGGACATAGTTCCTCCTTGCGGTCCAGGCTTTGGTAGCCCATGGACTCACCGATGAGGGTGAAAACTCGGGAGGAAATCGGTCAGAGGGGAAAGAAAGTTTGAGAACGGACCGGGTGGGGTTGGTTGCGGGGGAAAGATTTGAACTTTCGACCTTTGGGTTATGAGCCCAACGAGCTACCAGGCTGCTCCACCCCGCATTCCGATTGTAACGCGGGGGTCCGGTAGCGTCAATCCAGCGCCTTTGACGCTGTCAATCGATGCCTGCGAAGAGCCGTTGCTTCCCCAGTGCGACGCGGAACGACCAAATCGAGAGCAGCGCCACCGCTGCGAGGCCCGTCCACATGAGGTAGGCGTACCAGGCGCTCATGTCGAGCGTGTACGGAAGCGCGATCAGAAAACCGGAAATGGCTTGCGAGGTCAAAAGCGCCAGCAGTCCCAACCGTAAGACCAGCGCGGTGATCACGATGCCGATCACCACGACCGCCGCGACCATCACCCAACGTTTATCCGCACGCTGCATAAGGCCGTTCTGCAAGGCGATGAGCAGCACGAACCCCGCCGCCGCCAGCCAATCCTTTTTCAGCCAAGCCCGCAACAGAAACAGGATGAAAAACGACGACAGTGCGGAAGTGGCCGCACTCAGCAGTTCGAACGCCCCACGCGCCGCAAGCAGGTGCGCTCCGCCCAAAGCTTCGAACACGCGGCCGATTCCATCCGGCGTTTCGTTGCGCGCCCACAGCCAAATGTCGTCGGCGCGATTCAAGATCGAAAGCACACTCCCGGCGAGGATTCCGTAAAGCAAGTCGCGCCCCACGAGCGGATCGCGAAACTCGCCGAGCAGCAAGCGAGACCAACTCACCAGCGTAGTGGGCCAACGGCGGCGGACGTAGGGCTCCAGAGCCAGGTAGAACAACCAGCACATCGCCGCGACGATAAGACCGTTTTGAGCGCCGGTAAGAAACATGTTCAACTCCCGGCCGTCAAAAATGTGGCTGGCCGAAAGCGCCCAACCGAACAGCATGACGAAGAACACGCTCACCGCCACGCGGAAGGCCCCGCGCCGGTCGCCGCGATTGAGACGTTGGTTGTGGCGGGCAAGAAACGCGGCGGTTCCGATGACTCCGAAAAACAGAGCGATGTTCAGGACGACGCCGGTGTTCTCGGCGGCGGACCGCTCGCGCTGCTGTTGGCGTTCCGGGCGAACCCACGGCCTCACAATCTGGAACAAGTTCGGGCGGTTCCGCCAAGCCGACGCTTCCACCCGGACTTCGGCGTCGCCCAACGTTCGCGGATCGCTCGACGGCAAGGGTCCGAGCCAAGCGGCGCGCATTTCGAATGCGTTCAGAGTCGTCCAGTGCGGCGTCGCCGGCCGGAACTTCGAGAAGTCGAGACCGGCGGCTTCAAAGAGCGGTTTCCAATCGGGCGGCGCGGCGGCGGGAGGAGAATCGTCGAACTGCGGCGCGATCACCCTCATCGTCAGCAGTCGCCCTTGCGGATCGAGACTCACGTCCGCTTCGCCGCTCAGGATCGCGGGCGGATTGCCGCGCCTCACATAAAACTCGTCCTGAATGACCGGAGCCATCACGCGGGGACTCTGGCGGTACCAGAAGTAAACGGGACTGAGACGCGAATTCTTCAGATAGTCGCGGCCCGGCAACCCGGCGCGTTTCTCGCGCAAGTAGGTCAGCCCGTCCTGCGTGAACTCCATCGCGTAGGCGCGGTCGGCGGGCTTGTCGCGATAGCCGAGCGACTCGAGAACCTCGCGAGCCCGCTCGGCGAGCGCTTCAGGCGAACGGTCCGACGACACGAAGTTGAGCAGGTTGGTATTCGCTCCGATAGGAATCATCGCGGCCAGCACGACGAATACTCCCGCTAGACAGGCCAGCGCCGCTTTCGGCTCGATCGCTTGGCCGCCCGTGCGGGCGACGAGTTCGGGCGACGGAGTTTCGCCCGCCGCGAGCGCCGCCGCCAAAGGGTCGCCGCCGGGTAGAGCCGCGATCAGGGAGACGGCGGAAGGCGGGCGGTTCTGCGGCTCGGGAGCCAGACACCGCATGACCACGCTCTCAATGGCCGGGTCGAGATCGCGCACATGCGTAGAGAGCGAAATATCGGCGATCTGGCGCTGCTTCTCCTTCAGCTCGTCGATCGATTGCGCGGTGAACGGCTTGCGGCCGGTGAACATCTCAAACAGCACCAGGCCCAGCGAATAGATATCGCTGCGCGCCGTGACTTCCGTGCCGGCCAATTGCTCCGGGGCCATGTAGCCCGGCGTGCCGCTGCGGATTTCGTTGCCTTCCACTTGGCTGGCGAGTGCGGCGAGACCGAAGTCCATCACCACCACTTGGCCGCGTCCGTCGATCATGACGTTGGCGGGCTTCAGATCGCGATGGAGAATCCCTTTCTCGTGCGCGGCGGCCACCCCGGCGCACAGCCCCCGCGCCAGATCGACGGCTTTATCCGCGGGCAAGCGCCCGATGCGCTTGAGCAGCGACGCGAGGTCTTCGCCATCGACGTACTCCATCGAGAGAAACGTCTGGCCCTCGAAGTCGCCGATATCGTAGACGCGGCAAACGTTGGGATGCGAGACTTGGCGCGCCACACGCACCTCGCCCGCGAATCGCGCGAGCATTCCCGGATCGCCAGACATGGCGACGCTCAGAAACTTCAGCGCCACCGTCTGGCCGACCTTGAGGTCGTAGGCTTTATAGACTTCGCCCATGCCGCCGCGCCCCAAAAGCGCCATGATGCGGTAGCGCTCGAGCAGCACGGTACCCGCGGGGAAGCGGCCTTCTTCGGGCGACGCCGGAAAACTCGACACAGCGACCGATCCCGACCGCTGTGTCGGCATCGCTACCGTGGGAGTATCTTCCGGACGCACTGTGCTTTAGCTTAAACCGCCGCTAACAGCTTCGCGAGAAGCGCCGTACGGTCGTCGATCCTGTCGATCAGAATGCTTTCATGTTTGGCGTGCGCGCCCTCGCCCACCGCGCCGATTCCGTCGAGCGTGGGAACGCCCAGCGCGGCGGTGAAATTACCGTCGGAACCGCCGCCGGTCGCCGACTCGTCGAGCGTCACTCCCATCTCCGCCGCCAGCTTGCGCGCGAGTTTGTAAAGGCGAACGACGCCAGGGGAACGCTCCATCGGAGGACGGTTGAGGCCGCCGGCGATTTCGATCTTGCAGCGCCGGTCGATGGCCTTGAGCGCTCTGAGCTGACGCTCCACGCGCTTCGCTTGCGCGAGCGACGTCACCCGCAGGTCGAGTTGCACGCTCGCCTCCGCCGGAATGACGTTGCGGCGCGTGCCGCCCTGGATCACGCCGGGACTCACTGTCGTCCCTTTCCGCAAATCGGTGAGAGCCGATACTCGCTCGACTTGTCGAGCGAGTTCCACAATCGCGTTCGCTCCCTTCTCGAAATCGACCCCCGCGTGCGCCGCGACACCCTTCACGGTAATCGAGTAATCGCCGATCCCTTTGCGCGCGGTTTTCGCCTCCCCTTCGAGCCCCGTCCCCGGTTCGAGCACAAGGACCGCCGCGCTCTTCTTCGCTTCGGCTTCGGTGAGCGCGCGGGAATCGGCGCTACCCACCTCTTCGTCGGCGTTGATCACGAGAACGATCTTGCGCGGCGTGGGAATGTCGCGCTCGACCAGCGACCGTGCGGCGAATAGAAAAAACGTCAGACCGGCCTTCATGTCGAGCACGCCCGGTCCCCACAACCGCCCTTCGCCCTCGCGCCACGGCATGGTTTTGAGAGTCCCAAGAGGCCATACCGTATCCGTATGGCCCAAGCCCATCACCTGACCGTCCGTGCGCTTCTTGCCCGGTGTCTTGAATTCCAGAACCAAGTGATTACGCACGCGCCGCGCTTTCGCGATATCCCCCGACCAAGTGGCGATTAGGTCGTTGGCCCGCGCGATCGAGGCCGGGTTGTCCGAAGGCGACTCGCATTCGACAAGCTCGCGCAAAAACAGAATCAAGTCTCTGCGTTTCAAACGGATATGCGCGAGTGTGGCGTCCATCGCCTGTTATGATAGCGGGAGCCTTCGATGGTCCTCGGTCCTCTGGAAATCCGCGCCGTTCTTCCCCATCGCTATCCGTTCCTTCTGGTGGACCGGATTATCGAGATGGGCGACATGTCGATCGCCGGGATTAAGAACGTGACCGTGAACGAGCCGTTCTTCCAGGGGCACTTTCCCGAGAAGCCGGTGATGCCCGGCGTCTTGATCGTCGAATGCATGGCGCAAGTGGCGGGCGTGTTGATCGGCAAGAAAACGCCGGACGCGCATAAGAAACTGATGTTCCTCGCTTCGATTGAAAACGCGAGATTCCGCCGGACCGTCGAACCGGGCGATCAACTTCGCGTGGAAGCGACGATCACGCGGTTCCGGGCATCGGCGGCGAAGGTGACCGGCAAGGCGACCGTCGATGGCATAGTGGTAGCGGAAGCCGAACTGATGTGCGCGATCGTCGATCGGCCGGGAGCCGATCGCCCCGCGGAAGTTCGGCCTGGAGCGGAAGATGGCGGTACACCCCACAGCGGTCGTTGACCCGGCGGCGAAGATCGACCCCACGGCCGAGATCGGCCCGTTTTGCGTCGTCGGCGCGGGAGTCGAAATCGGCGCTCGCACCCGATTGATGGCTCACGTGTTCGCCGAAGGCGACACCGTAGTCGGCGAAGACAATCTCTTCTTCCCCTACACAACCGTCGGCGTCGCGCCGCAGGACTTGAAATACCGCGGCGAAGCCAGCCGCACGCGTATCGGCCACCGCAATCGGATTCGCGAAAGCGTTACCATCCACCGCGGCACGGAAGGCGGCGGGATGCTTACCGAAATCGGCGACGACAACCTGATCATGGCCTACTCGCATGTCGCGCACGATGTGCGGATCGGCAGCCACTGCGTGCTCGCCAACGGGACGACCTGCGGCGGCCATGTGACGATCGGCGATTGGGCGGTGATTGGCGCGTTTACCGGTTTGCACCAGTTCTGCCGCGTGGGGCGGCACGCGATGATCGGCGGCTACAGCGTCGTCACGCAGGACGTACTGCCCTATGCGACGACGGTTTCCGAACGCACGAATCGGGTGTTCGGAGCGAACAAGACCGGCCTTGAGCGGCGGGGCTTCGAGGCCGAAAAAATCGAGCCGCTCGAACGCGCGCTGCGTATCCTCACCCGCGCCGGTCTGAACACCGCGCAGGCCTTGAACCGCATCCGGATCGAAGTTCCGCAAACCGCCGAGATCGCCGAATTAATCGAGTTTATCGGCGAGTCGAAGCGCGGCTTTATCAAGTGAAGTACGCCGTTCTATGCGGCAACGGGCGTTTTCCGCTGCTGGCGCTCGCGGAGGCGAAACGGCTGGGGCACGAAGCGATCGCCATCGGCATTCGAGAAGAGGCCTCGACCGAGATCGAAGCCCTTGCCGCGCGCAGTCATTGGATTTCGTTAGGCGCTTTGAGCCGCTTGATCGAAATTCTGAAAAGCGAATCCTGCTCCGAGGTTATGTTCTGCGGGCAAGTGAAGCACGCCAAAATCTTTTCGGCGATCCAGCCCGATTGGCGGCTCGCAAAGTTGCTGTTTAGCCTCCGCGAGAAGAATACGGACGCACTCATCGGCGGCGTCGTCAAGGTACTGGCGGACGAAGGAATCCGCCTGGTCGATTCGACGGCGCTTTTGAAGCCGCTACTCGCCGAAGAAGGCGCAATGACCAAGCGCGGGCCGGACGAGGCCGAGCGCCGCGACCTGGACTACGGCCATCGCGTGGCGAGCCATCTTTCGGAAATCGATATCGGCCAAAGCGTCGCCGTAGCGGAGCGCGCCTGCGTGGCGGTGGAGGCGATGGAAGGGACCGACGCCATGCTGCGCCGCGCGGCCTCGCTCGCCGGGGGTAAGCCGTTGCGCCTCGTGAAGGCGTCCCGGCGCCGCGCGCATCTGCTCTTCGACGTACCTGTAGTTGGTCCGGTCACGATCGAGGCGATGCGCGAAACGAACGCGACGGCGCTGGGCGTGGACGCGGGACGCACGCTGCTGCTCGACCGGGAAGAGTTTCTGGCGCAAGCGAACGAAGCGCGAATCGCCGTGTGGGGCTATCGCGCGGACTGAACTTCGCCGAAGTGGGCGAGCGCATCGTATAGCTGCCGGTGATCGATCGGTTTCGCCAGAAACGCGTCCATACCGGCGGCGAGACAACGCTCCCTGTCGCCCTCTTGATCGAAGGCGGTCATGGCGACGATCCGCGTGCGGCGTTCCATTCCGGCTTCGGCGGCGCGAATGGCGCGCGTCGCCTCAAGACCGTCCATCTCGGGCATCTGTACGTCCATCAGGATCACGTCGTAGGCCCGCCGGCGCGCGTAATCCACGGCGTCGCGCCCGTTGGTGGCGGACGTTACCCGATGCCCGGCCTTCGTCAAGAGCGCTTCGGCGATCCGCTTATTGATCGGATTGTCCTCGACTAGCAGAACGTCGAGCGCCGCGCTAACGGGTTCCGTTTCGCGTTCCGCCGGAACGCCGAAGTGCGCCGTAAAGAAAAACGTGCAACCCTGGCCGGGCTCGCTTTCCACCCAGATTTGACCGCCCATCAGGTGCACCAGGCGGCGCGAAATCGCGAGCCCCAGCCCGGTGCCGCCATACTTCCGCGTGGTGGACGAATCCGCTTGCCGGAACGCCACGAAAATCTCTTCCTGCTTTTCGTAGGGAATGCCGATGCCCGTATCGCGCACCGAGAACAGAAGCTGTAACTCCCCTTCGGCCGGGTCGCGCCGCTCCACGGTTAGCTCAATCGAGCCTTGCTGCGTAAACTTCACGGCGTTACCCAATAGGTTGATCAGCACCTGCCGCAAACGCATGCCGTCGCCGATCAATCGCGGCGGCACGTCGGCGCCGATGCGGTAGACGAACTCGAGATCCTTAGCGCGGATCTGAACGGCCACCGGACGCGCGGCGTCCAGCACGCAATCGCGCAAGCGGAACTCGGCCGGATTCAGCGCCAGCGCGTTGGCTTCGATCTTCGAAAGGTCGAGCAGATCGTTCAACAGCGCCAGCAATCCTTCGCCCGAAGCCCGAACCGATTGCAGATACTCGCGCTGCTCGTTGGTGAGGCGCGTCGAGAGCGCGAGATCGGTCATGCCGAGGATGCCGTTCATCGGCGTGCGAATCTCGTGGCTGAGGATGGCCAGAAACTCGCTCTTGACGCGGCTGGACTCTTCGGCCTTCGCCTTTTCGAGTTCCATGCGCACGCGCTCGGCGGCCAGAAGTTCGGCCTGCGAGGCAAGCTGGCCGGCTAGGTCCCCTACTTCGCGCCGCAATTGACGGTTGCGGCGCATGAGAGCGGCGCAGGCGGCCAACGCCCCCACCGCCAGGAGCACGGCGATCATCGATAAGAACAAGCGGTCTCTCGGATATCATATCGGAGCGGTGGGGTCATCCCGGAAGGTTCGAATCGGCGTCGTGGGCGCCGGCAGTTTTGGCAAGAATCATTTGCGCGTGCTCGGCGCGTTGCCGGACGTCGAGCTGGCCGCCGTCGCCGAGCCGGATCGCGAGCGCCGGGAATCCGCCGTTGCTCAGTACGGTTGCGCCGGCGTCGCGAATGCGCAAGAACTCTCGGGCCTTGTGGACGCCGCCGTCATCGCCGCTCCGACAACCCATCACGCCGGGCTGGCGCTGCCGCTGATCGAAGCGGGCGTCGACCTCCTGATCGAGAAACCGATCGCCGCGACCGTGGCCGAGGCCCGGCAGATTGTCCTAGCGGCGGAGCGCCGGGGCCGCGTGCTGGCGGTGGGGCACCTGGAGCGCTTCAATCCCGCCGTCGAGGCCCTCGAAGCTCGACGGCTCCTGCCGCTCTTTTTCGAAATTCACCGGATGAGCGTGTTTACGCCGCGCAGTCTCGACGTCGATGTCGTGCTCGACCTGATGATTCACGACCTCGAAATCGTACTCGCGCTAACCGGTGCGATGCCCGAAGAGATTCGCGCGGCGGGCATCCGGATTCTCTCGAAGCGAGTGGATATCGCCAACGTGCGTCTGGCGTTTCCGAACGGTTGCGTGGCCAATCTGACGGCGAGCCGCGCCTCCACCGAACAGGTCCGCAAGCTGCGCGTATTCGCGCCGCACCAATACATTTCGGTGGATTACACCAAGCAGCAAATGGTCGCGATCTCGATCGGCGAGGACCGGCAAATCCGCTTCGAACCGACTCCCATCGAAAAGGACGAACCGTTGAAGCGCGAGCTGGCGCATTTCGCCGAATGCGTCCGCACCCGTGCGCGGCCGAGAGTGAGTGGCGTTGAAGCAACCCGGGCGCTCGAAGTGGCGTCGGATATCCTTGATAAAATCGAAGCGCACGCCGAGGTGGTGGCGCGTAGTCTTGCCGCAAGTTAAGGATCCGCCCGAACTCGACGATTCGCTCGACCTTCTCCTTCGCTGGGACACCTTCGACCGTCCGCGATTTCGGACCGCCGCTCTGGGCTCGGCCGGTGTTCATGCTCTGCTGGCGCTTGCGCTTTTCGCCGTCCCTTGGCCGGACGCTTCCACCATCGTTCTGCCCGCGCAACGCGTAGATACAAAGCGGGCCACGCCGCTGATCGCCCCGCGATTCGAATTGACGCAGAAAGACGCGAGCCAGGGTCCGGCGGCAAAGGAAGTGACGCTCGAAGCGCTGTTGCCGAGGCGGGCGAATGCGCCTTCCCGGCCTTTCGTTCCGCCACCTTCGGCTAGGGCGGCGGCGCCTGCGGCACCCCAATTTTCCGAGCCGATTCCCGAACCGCCGAAGCTTGTGGCACAGGGAAACCCCAACGTTCTCGCGCCCCAGATCGAATTGCCGCCACCCCCGCCCCCGCGCGAGAACCCGAAGCTCGCCTTCGAAACTCCGGGCCAAAATGCGGGCCAGCCAAAGGGCGACGTGGCCGGCCGGGCGCGGATCGAGACTCCGAAAGCGAGCGTCGATGAGGCGGTACGGCAAGTGGCGCGCCAGCGTCCGGCGGGCGGAGTCGTCGTTTCGGATCAAATGGACCTAGTGACGGGCGCGGGCGCCCAACTTTCGCCGGTGCCGAATCAAGGCCGCGCGGGGTCTCGTCTCGAGTTGCTGAGCGATCCGCAGGGTGTCGATTTCAAGCCCTATCTGATCCAGGTGCTCGCGGCGGTGCGGCGCAATTGGTTCGCGGTGATCCCGGAGAGCGCGAAACTGGGGCAGCGCGGGCGCGTGGTGATCCAGTTCGCGATCGGGCGCGCGGGGAGCGTGCCGAAGTTGGTGATTTCGTATCCGTCGGGGGTGGATTCGCTGGACCGCGCGGCGGTAGCGGGTATCAGCGCCTCCAATCCATTTCCCCCGCTGCCGGGCGAGTTCAAGGGAAACGAAGTCCGGCTGCAATTGAGCTTTGTGTACAACATGCCGGTGCAGCCGTGAGCCGGGAGCGGTTCTGGGCGGCGATGGCCTGCTATGCGGCACTGGCGGGAATCGGCTGGTGGAGGCTCGACGGAGGGATCCGGTTAGGGCTGTTGGTGTTTCTGGCGGGGCTGGCGGCGCGCACGGCGATCGCGGCCTTCCGGCCCGAGTAGCCACCACGACCCGGTGTATCGATTCCCGTTTTGGCACTCGAGTGCCGCATTGGAACACCAATGCAATCCTGGTACTCCTAGGACTTTTTGATCGCTCGCTCTAAGATACTTCGGAACAATTACTTAGACGATTTCCTCCTTTTGGCACTGGGCATGCCTCTTGTTGGACCATGTCCACTAACGCCGCCGCCGTCATGGCGAAGATCCAGCCGACCACGGAGGAGCGCGATCAGGTGGTGCTGGAACACCTCCCCCTGGTGCGTGCCATTGCCGTTCGGGTCCACGAGAATTTGCCGGTTCACGTCGATCTCGACGATCTTGTCCATGCCGGAATCATGGGATTGTTCGACGCCGTGAAGAAGTACGACTCCGAGAAGAGCGTCGCCTTTCCCGCCTATGCCAAGCACCGGATTAAGGGCGCGATCCTCGACAGCCTGCGCCAGTTGGATTGGGCTTCGCGCGACCTCCGCCGCCGCCATAAGCAGGTGGAACAGGTTACGCGCGAATTGGCCTTGGAACTCGAACGCCAGCCTACCGAAGAGGAGGTGGCCGCGAAGATGGAGGTCACGGTCGAGCGGCTGCGGCAAATGATGCTCGATTTGCGGAACGTGGGCTTGGTATCCGCCTCGACGCGCAACCAGGATCAGGACGATCTACCCGCGCCGGAGTTTCCCGCAGCGCCGGAACTCCAGCCGGACCGCATGTGCGCCAAGGAGCAAATGCGCGCCAAGCTCGGCGTCGCCATGCAAGCGCTTCCGATCCGCTACCAGAAGGTGGTCACGCTCTACTACACCAACGAAATGACAATGAAGGAGATCGGCGGTGTGATGGGCATTAACGAGAGCCGCGTCTCACAAATCCACAAAGCGGCGCTTGAGAAAATGGCGGTCGCGCTGGACCAGCAGGGCGTGAAATCGGCGGCGGCGTTCGCTTAGCCAACGACACGCGGGCTACCCCCATCAGAGGGTAAAAAATGCGAAAGTACTGTATTCGAACAAACGACATTTCCCTGTTTCTTCGCCCGACTTATGCGCAAGCGACGGGCCTCGCAAATTGCCGTTCGAGCCTGGTGTCATAGAAATCCTCCAAGACTAATGAGCGGCGTGAGTACGGTGAGTTCGGACGGTGGGGCAGTGTAAGTGATGGATGGGACGGGAGATGTTCGGGTGGAGTGTCGGTGATCGGGGATAGCATCCCCCGTTCACGTCCTCTTGTCCTACGACCGAACGGGGTTTAGCCTAATGAGTATGAGCAGGCAGACGGCCGACCTTCTCGAAGCATTCGAAGCGCTACCAGACGAAGAAAAGCGGATTTTCACGGCGGGATTCCTACGCCGGGCAATTCCCTTCGATTCCGGTCCGCTGGACGACCAGGAGACGGCCCACGCCGCCGACAACCTCTTCGCCGCACTGGATATTGAAGAGAATGGTGCCCGCTCGCGGTGAGGTCTGGCTCTTCGACCTCGGCATGGAAGGTAAGGTCCGTCCGGTCTTGATCGTCAGCGTACTCTATGGCGATTTGGATCGGGCGCTGGTGACGGTTCTGCCGCATACAACGAGTCTGCGAGGCTCCCAGTATGAGATCGGCGTGAATGCGCCGTTCCTGAAGCGGGCGCCTTCCTGGTTCAGAATGTCGCGACGTACCCGAATGTTAGGGCGATTCGGAAACTCGGTGCGCTCAAGAAGGAACAGTTTGATTTCGTATTCTCAGGTCTTCTCCACTGGCTTGGACACGGAGGCCTCGTGGAATCGACTTCCTAAGACGGGTGGGCGTAGCGCGTTTGAAGAATCAAATGGACTGACAAACACTCGATAATCTCTCGCGCACTCGGATGCGGTAGCCTCAATTCGTGAAGCAAGTGAGCGCGGGATTAGGTGGCCAGGATACGCCGAAGCAAAGTTCAGCCTGTACTATAAGTAATTGATCCAGCGCCTCTAGGGCATGTTGCAACCCAGAAAGTTACGGTACTCAATCTCCAGTGAGCCTCCTACATGATATTCAGTCGGCTGTGATCGGCCCGGTTGCAGACCTTGGTTCGATCTTATTGAAGGTGCGGCTACTAGCGGCAAAGCTCGGTAGCCAACCTTTGGCTGATTGGGTAAACCACGAATCAGAGGGTTATCCCGACGATTGCCCAGTGCCGGATTATCGGGTCATCCCTATCACGTACACAGCCAATTTTTCAGGCCCATTGGGATCCGGAATCAACAATGCGCCGATTCCACCCGTGTTGGTTCAGCGTTTGGCTGGCGAACAGTGGACGAGGCATTCGATGCGCCAGAGCGTAGCAGCCGTGGACCAGCTTCTGGCGAGCTTGGACAAGGGCGAAGGTACCCTTGGGATAGATTCTTCAAATCTGATCCTTCTATTTCAGGGCAAGCTCTATCCTCAGTACACCTGCCTTGCAGTGTACGGCAGTGTTCCCGCCTCCGCACTCGCAGAGCTGAGACATTCCGTTAAGAGTCGCGTACTCCAACTCACAATCGAATTCGAGAAATCAATTCCAGAAGCGATTTCTATCACCATTGGAAACCCTGTCACAACAAGCACTGCCAGTTCGGGTGCGGCCACGCAGATCGCACAGCAGATCATCTACGGGAACGTGACGTCTATATCGGCCTCTGGTGAAGCGTGCGTGAGCATTGGAATTCAAGCTGGTGATGGTTCTAGTGTTATTCAATACCTTTCCGCAAAAGGCATCCCTGCCGACGACGCTAAGGAATTCGCGGCAATTGTAGGGTCCGAGAAACCGGAAAGTCTTGACGAGCCATTTGGTAAGAAGGCGCGGACGTGGCTGGTTGAAAATCTCAAGAAGGCCGTCGCCGGGACGTGGAACGTCGGCGTAGCGGTGGCAACGGACGTGCTTAAGGAAGCTGCAATAAAATACTATGGCCTGAAATAGACACCGACACTTGATTGACTGAAAAGCTTGCCGCCGAAGGCGATCTTTTAGATCAGTGAGAACACAAAGAGTCGCTATCAAACTCGAAGCACATAACGAGTCGTGGGCCTGGACCAGCTCTACCGAATTTCGATCCGATACGGCATGAGCCGCAGAATCCCGGCGGGGGGCGTCAGGGTGCCGAACGTGGGGAAGCCGCGTTCGGTGAGCCAAGCTTTGGCGTGCGATTCGATGGCCGCTTCGGGGGACTTCGCAAACAGGCGCGACAGCAAGTTGCGACGAGGGGGGTAGGGCACGAGCCGCACGGGCTCGTCCTTGCCGATTTTCGCTTTCACCTTGACGAGTTCGATGGCCTTATCGACGCCCCCCAACTCGTCCACCAGCTTGCGGTCCTTGCCCTCGCCGCCCATCCACACCCGGCCCTGAGCGAGCGGCTCCACTTCGGTGACCTTCATCTTGCGGGCGTCGGCCACGCGCTGTAAGAAGCTGTCGTAAGTGAACGCAATCCCTTCGCGGAGCGCGGCGCGCGCGGCGGGCGTCATGGGGCCGTAGTCCGAATCGAACGCGGCGTTCTTCCCGCGTTGGTAAATCTCTTTCTTCAAACCGATCTTGTCGTAGAGACCTTTCAAATTGGGCTTGCCGTAGACGACGCCGATCGAACCGGTGATCGTGTTCGCGTACGCGACGATGGGGTCGCCCGTGGCGGCGATGTAGTAACCGCCCGAGGCCGCGACATCGGACATCGAAATCACCAGCGGCTTCTTGCGGGCGAGCAGCTTCATCTCGCGCAGGATCTCGTCGGAGGCGATGGCGTCGCCGCCGGGCGAATCCACGCGCACGATCGCGGCCTTGATTCCTTCGTCTTCCGAAGCGTCGCGCAGCAAACGGACGAAATCCTCGGACCGGATACCGTCCGCGTCGTCGAATGCGCCGCCGCGCCCTCGCGTGATCGCGCCCGAGCCGACGATCCAGGCGATGGACGATCCTTTCCCGCCTTTCGAAGCCGCTTCCCGGATGTAGGTGCGCAGACCGACTCCGGTTAGCTCGCTCTGTCCGAGTTTCTTTTCGAGCTCGTCCTTAAACTGATCCTCGTAGACCAGACCGTCGACCAGACCGGCTTTGAGCGCCTTGGGTCCGATGAAAGGGCCTTGGTCGATCAAGGCGCGAACGGCGTCCGGCTTCATCTTGCGTCCGGCGGCCACCGCCTCCACCGCCGTGCCGTAGATGTTGTCCAGCATGGCGTTAATCACTTCGCGCGTTTCGGGCGTCGAGGAGTCGCGAGAGAACATATCGCCCGCGTCCTTGTACTTACCCATGTGCTCCACCTCGACCTCGACACCGATCTTGCCGAGCGTCCCTTTGAAGAAGCTCAATTCCGCGGCGAGACCCTTGACGTCGAGGAAGTCCTGCTCGGCGAGATAGATTTTGTCGGCGGCGGCGGCGAGGTAGTATTCGCGCATACCGGGCGTGCGGAGCCAGCAGTAGACGGGTTTTCCGCTCTTCTTGAACTCGGAGATCGCGTGGCGAATCTCGGCGAGTTTCGCCCAACCGGCGCCGACGCCGCGGGGCATCAGCGCGACGGCCTTGATGCGGTCGTCCTTCGCCGCCGTGCGCAGCGCGCTCCAGATCTCGACGACCGACACGGGCGACTGCGACTCGAGAAACGGAATCGGCATATCGTCGCCGAGCGTCTCGCCCACCGGCCCCTCCAGACGCAACATCAGCGTCGAGCCGGGAGCGACGGCCACCACCGTCTGCCGTTCGCCCGCCGCACGAATCGCCGCGAACGCGAGCACCACCAAAACGAGACCGGCGAGAATGACGCCGCAAAGAATGCCGAGCAGAAACTTGCGCAAGTTAGGCTCCGTTCAAGATCAGATCGACGCGCTGGGCGACGTCCTTCAAATACGCGGCCCCGCCTTTGTTTAGCTCCACGGTGGCGTAGCCGGACCAGCCGATCTCGCCAAGGGCTTGGTGAACGGCCTTCCAATCGAGCTCGCCTTCGCGGAGATTGACGAACTGCGCCTGGCGTTGGGCGAATTTGAAATCTTTGAAATGCAGCTTGGCGATGCGCTCGCGGCCGAGTTCGCGAATCCAGTCCTGCGGATAGCCGAACAGCAGCATGTTGCCGACATCGAGATAACAGCGCACCCAGGGACTCTTAAACTCGTCCACGTAGCGGCGCATGTCGGTGGGCGAGAGCAGGAACTTGTTCCAGACGTTCTCGACGGCGATAACGACTTTGTTCTTCTCGGCGTGGGGAATCAGCGAGCGGATGCGATCCTGGCTGCGCTTCCAGGCGTCGGCGTAGCGCACCTGAGGATTGACGACGGCGGGGACCAGAAGCACCGTGGAAGCGCCGAACAGCTTGGCTTGGTCGAGACTCATCTTCATGCTCTCGACGGTGCGTTCGGGGACGCCGGGTTCGGGCGAAGACAGCGGGCTCTTCCAATGCTCCATATTCATGATGCCGTGGATGGGCAACTTGGCCGCCTGCGCCGCTTTCGCGATCTCTTCCGCCTCCTGCATGGTGGGTGTGTTGCCGACCTCCATGGCTTCAAATCCGGCGTCGCGGGCGATGAAGAACTTGTCGGCGACGGTCGCGCCCTCGTCGATCATGTTCAGAAGAACGGCTTTCTTGATGGGCAGACGCGCCGCGGCCAAGGGAAAGGCGAGGGGCGTTCCGGCGGCGGCTTTCGAAAAACTGCGGCGGGTCATGCGAACGTAGCTCCTATCTCCGCGCCGACCTTTCGAATGTGTCGCGCGGCTTCCTCATACTCCTCGGCGCTCTTGAGATGCTCCATCATCAACGGCGGCTGCTTGGGTAATCGCGAAAGCTCGTCGAGGATTGGGCGGTAATCGATCTCGCCGCGGCCGGGGATCACTTCGACGAAATGCACCTGCATTTCAGGGATCCAGGCGACGTCTTTGGCGTGGCAAGAGGCGACCCAGGGCGCGAGTCTGCGGAAACACTCGCGCGTGTAGGCGGCGTTGTTGTAGAACCGCTCCGGGGTGTTGATGGCGTTAAACGCGTCGAGATGTACGCCGAAGCCTTTGCGGTCGATCGCGCGAATCAGCTTGATGTAGCTATCGGGACCGTCGGGCAAATTCCAGCCCATGATCTCGAGCGAGAAGACGGTGCGCTTGGGCTTCACGGCGTCGATGACGCGGCGGCAATTGGCGACGGTGGCGTCGAAAAACTCCTGGGACAGATTCTTGGGATGAGGTCCGTACCAAACCTTGGGGTTGAACGACCCGGCGATATCGACGCAGCACCGCGCGCCGACCGCCTCGGCCAGCGCCAACCGGCTTTCGACGTACTTGAGATTTTCCTCGCGCACCGCCGGATTGGGATCGAGCATGTTCTTCCACGCTCCGACTTCGGCGATCACGACGTTCTCTTTGGCGAACGCTTCCTCGATCGCTTTGACGCGGGCGGTATCGGAGACCTCGGCGGCGGGGCAGTAGGCGGCGGAATAGCCCAAGCGGCGATGCTCGCGCGCGAGTTCGGCGGGATCGGCGGACTTGAGATAGATGGGTCCGCCCAAGCGGATGGGGTGCGAACCGGCGGCGGGGGCCGGAGAGGCTGCTGCCGCAAGGGAAAGCAAGTGGCGGCGGGTCACGTCCCGATCATAACCCGCCCCGGCTCGCGATTCCGGTTAGTTCACCGCGACGGGCGGCAGGGAGAGCGAGGGCAACTGAATGATCTTTTTCTGGATCGCGTACTGCACCAGTTGCGCTTTGTTATGAATGTCGAGCTTGCGCATCAGGTTGAATTTGTGCGCCTCGACGGTCTTCACCGCAAGATTCAAGTCCTGCGCGATTTCCTTCACCGAGTTGCCTTCCGCCAGCAGTTTCAGCACCTCACGCTCGCGCGGGGTAAGCGTGGCGAAGCGCGGTGTGCGGGTTTGCGTCTTGACGCGGCTGCGGAAGTCGTCGACCAGTTGCGAGAGCATCCGCGGCGAAAGATAGCTGCCGCCGCGGTTGACGTCCCGCACGGCGGTGGAAAGCTGGGGCGCGGGCGAGTCTTTCAGAACGTAGCCGGAGGCCCCGACTTCCATGCTCTCGACGAGATAGTCCTCGTCGTCGTACATGGTGAGGAACAGAATTTTGGTTTCCGGGCGCGCTTTGCGAATCTGGCGGGTGGCTTCAAAGCAACTCATGCCCGGCATGCTGACATCCATGACGACCACGTCGGGACGGAGTTCCGCCGCGCGTTCGATAGCCTCGCTTCCGTTCGACGCTTCGCCGACGACGCTGAGGTCGGCTTCGGCGTTGAGCAGCGTCTTAATTCCCTGCCGGAACAACTGATGGTCGTCGGCGAGCAAAATACGAATCTGCGGCATGATCTCCTCTTAAGTCCGTTCATCGCTTGGAACCGGCAGTTCCACGGAAACGCGCGTTCCACGTCCGGGGCGGCTGTCGATTTCCATCCGCCCGCCCAAGAGGGCGACGCGGTCGCGCATTCCGCCGATCCCGTAGGAATCGCCGCGGCCCGCGGTTTGACTTACATCGAACCCAAGACCGTCGTCGGAAACGCCAAGCTTAATTACTCCATCGGCGTTATGAAGGGAAACTTTTACGTTTTTCGCCTGAGCGTGTTTCGCGGCGTTATTCAGACACTCCTGCGCCAGACGGTAAACGACCAGTTCGAGCTTGGCGGGCAGGCGCGGCAGATTTCCGATATCGGCGCTGAGGCGCGCGGGATAAGCCCACCGGAGGCGCGTGCCCAGTTGGCGAATCGCGGCGGATAATCCCAGTTTTTCGAGCACTTCCGGGCTGAGCGCGCTCAAGATACGCCGGATTTCGACGACCGTACGTTCGGTGGCTTCGCGGGCGTCGCGAACGCGGTCGCGCAGACCGGGCGGCGCTTCGCGCTCAATGGTTTCGAGCATTAGCCGGATGACCAGCATCGATTGCCCGGCTTCGTCGTGGAGTTCCTGTGAAATGCGGCGGCGCTCGCGCTCGGCGATCTCGGTGAGCGTGGCGGCCAAACGGCGCGATTCTTCGGCGCGGCGCGCTTTGTCCCCCGCGGCCAGGCAACGCTCGGCGGCGATGGCCAGCACTTCGAGTTCGCGGGGCAGCCACGGATAGTATTTGGGAAATTCGAGTTCGATCGCGCCCTCGCGGCCCAGCGGAATGGACCAGAGAGTCCCGGCGGCCGCGGCGGTGCAGCGAGCGCGGCCGCCCCTGCGCGTTTCGGGATACCGGATGCGCACCCGCGCGGCGTTCGCGTATTGGCGCAGGCCCTCTTCGAAGCGGCGCAACGTTTCGCCGAGAGTGCGGCTTTCGACTTCGGCCCGGAACAGATGCTCGAAGAGTTCGATCTCGGCCTCCCGCACCTCAATGTAGGCGCGGGTGACGATCAGCTCGACAGTGCGAATATCCGCTTCGCTCCAGCGGGGGCGGCGTCGGCCTAACCAAGCGACAATCTGCCCGATCGTCGCGCCGAGCTTCGCCAACCGGCGTCCGTTGTACTGCGTTTGTTCCGCGAGCGCGGGGTCGGCGGTGAGTAAGGACAGCGGTCTCCGCCAAGTCTCCTTCACCTACGATTCATCGGCGGCCTCAGGTGTTCGCTTTAGGCGAGACTTAGACGGCGACTTCAATCGCTTCGACGACCGGGGTTGGCACGGGGACGATCTCTCCGTTCAGCCGCATCCCTTCGATATGAAACTCGATGGCCTCCCGCATAAGTTCCCGCGTCTCTTCCAAAGTGGCGGCGGCGGCAACACAACCGGGCAGATCCGGCACATAGGCGCTGAATCCAGTTGGCGTCAGTTCGTAGAAGACGACATATTTGTTCATCGCAGTCCCGCTTGTTTTAGTATGGACCTTTCCGATTTCGGATCGAGTTCCGCCGACGGATGACCCGCTATCGTCACAGTTCCCGGCTTCGTGGATGGTGAAACTGCCGGTGGCTCCTGCGAGTGCGTACCAAGCGCCAGCCATTCGCTTCGATCCGCTTGATCGCGTCCCGCACCTTCAAGGAATGGCGCCCTCTGGGCGTAACAGCTCGACGATCTCGGTTTGCGAGTTCGCGATCGCGGCGTCGAGCGGAGTCTGCCCCGCCTTGTTGCGGCGGTAGCGGTCCGCCTTACGCTCGATCAGCAACTCGACCACCTCGCGGCGTCCCCAGCCGGCGGCGTGGTGCAGCGGCGTGGAACCGGAATCCGTTTCGACGGCGTTCAAGTCCGCGCCCTGGTCGAGCAACAGCGCGGCCACCGGGCGATGGCCGGCAAGCGCCGCGTCGTGCAGCGCGGTGGCGCCGCTGGCGTTGCGGCCGTCGACGTTCGCCCCCGCTTTGAGGAGCGCCGCGGCGATCTCGCGATGCCCTTTGAGCGCCGCGTCGTGCAGCAAGGTGCTCCCCGCCGCCGTGCGGGCGTTGGGGTCCGTACCCTTGTCGAGCAGCAGGGCGACGATATCGCTTTGGCCGCGAATGACGGCCTCGGCAAGTTGTTTCGCGCCGCTTTGCCCGGGGCCGGAAAACTTCGCGCCCCGCCTCATCAGCAGATCGATGACGCGCGTGTGTTTATGCTTGATCGCCTCGTCGAGCGGCGTCGCCCCCGCGCTATCGCGGGCGTCCACCTCGGCCCCGGCGTCAAGCAGCAGTTCCGCCGTATCGGCGTGACCTTTCGAGCAGGCCTCATGCAGCGGAGTGACGCCCGAATCCTTGTTGCGCAGTTTGGCGTTCGCCCCCCGCTTCAGCAAGAGGCGCATCACTTCGGTCTGGCCTTTCCACGCCGCTTCGTCCACCGGCGCGGAACCTTGCGCGTCCTGCGCGTTAACGTCGGCCTGGGCGTCGATCAGCGCTTCGGCGATCTCGACATGCCCGCGGCTGGCGGCCAAATGAAGCGCCGTCGAGCCCGAGCGGTACCGCGCCTTGACGTCCGCGCCGCGCTCAATTAGCAATTTCACGATCTCGAGGTGGTTGGTGAGGATCGCGTAATGCAGCGGCGTCGATCCGCCCTCGGAATGAGAGGCGTTTGGATCGGCGCCCGCCGCGATCAAAATCCACGCGAGATTCCGGTCGCCGTTCCAGGCCGCCTCGTGCAGCGGAGTGCCGCCAAGGGCGTCCCGCTCGTTCACCTTTGCGCCCGATTCGAGCAGGGATTTCACCCGCGCCGCGTCGCCCGAGCGGACGGCTTGGTGCAATTCTCCGGCGATGATGAGCAGCGCGGCGAACGCGGCCTGCGGCGCCATGCCCTCAACGTATCACGCGGCTCGCGCTTACGATCCCGCGAGCCTATGGAGCGATTCCCCATACGGCGCCCGCGCTACGCCCTTCTCCGTAATAATCGCCGTGATGTATCGGTGGGGCGTGACGTCGAACGCCGGATTGCGCACGGCGATACCTTCGGGGGCGACGCCCGGCGTGTACATATCGGTAACTTCGATCGCCGGACGCTCCTCGATGGGAATCGCCGCGCCGGTATCGAGACGCAAATCGAGCGTGGAAATGGGAGCCGCTACATAAAACGGAACGCCGTTTTCTTTGGCGAGCACCGCCACCGAGTACGTGCCGATCTTATTGGCGACGTCGCCATTGGCGGCGATGCGATCCGCGCCCACCACCACGCATCCGATGCGGCCTTGAGCCAGAAAGTAGCCGGCCATATTGTCGGTGATTAACGTCGCCGGAATGCCGTCCTGCTGCAATTCCCAAGCGGTGAGCCGCGCGCCCTGCAGGAAGGGACGAGTTTCATCGGCGAACACATCGATCTTCTTGCCCGCCGCGTGCGCCGCCCGAATCACGCCGAGCGCCGTGCCGTAACCCGCCGTGGCCAGCCCGCCCGCGTTGCAATGCGTGAGCACCGTTTTACCCGCCGGAACCAAGTCCACGCCATTCGCGCCGATCGCGCGGTTGATCGCGATGTCTTCTTCTTTGATCAGCAGCGCTTCCCGCACCAAAGCCTGCCGGATGTCCGGATCCTTGTGGTGCGCCGCGAAAAATCGCGTCATGCGCTCGATCGCCCAAAACAAATTCACCGCCGTCGGCCGCGTTTTGGCGAGCGTCGCGCAGATGGTGGAGAACTCGGCGTCCAAATCTTCGGCGTCCACGGCTCCGCGCGCGACGCCCATCGCGGCGGCAACGCCGATGGCCGGAGCGCCGCGAATCACCATGTCCTTAATCGCCGCCGCGACTTCTTTATATGTGCGGCAAGTGACAAATACCTCTTCGCGTGGCAGGCGGGTCTGGTCGATCATGACCACGCCCGCATCCGTCCACTCGATCGTTTCAACCATGCGTTTCAACCATGCAGTAAGTTTTTTCCCAAAAGATAGCCGCCGAGCAGCAGCCCGTTATAGACGGAGTGCATCACGATCGCCGCGAAAAGAGAATCGAGGCGGTAGCGAATGGCGCCGAAGCCCGCTCCGGCCATCACAATAAGCGCAACATTGGGTACCGACATTTGCAATTGATCGGCGTGCAAAATTCCGAACGGGATCGCTACCCCCAGATTGCCGGTGAAGGGCCCAAAACTGCGGGTAAGGAGTGGTTGGGCGAGTCCGCGGAAGTAGAGTTCTTCGGTCACCGGTCCGGCGACGACGACGGCGAAGGCGATCATCGGCAACTCACGCCGGGCATCGATCAAGCGGCGCAGCGGAGTGTCGATGTCGGGATACTGCGTGAGCTGCGCGATGGCCGTGGCGATCGCCATCAATACCAGTCCGGCGAAAAGGCCGACAAGCAGGGCGGCTTTCGAAACTCCCCAATTCATCCATTGCCGGTGCCGCGCATAGAGCCACGCGGGGACCAGAAATAGCCACACGCCGTAGCCCGCGACTTGCCGTGCGATTTCGCTTACCGGCAGTAGACGCGACAGTAGCGCGCAGGGGACGAACAGCAGCGTGAGCGCGGCTAGATCGCCATAGGTCCAGAAGGGATTCATCCCCGTTCCACGAGCGCGGCCGCGAGCAGCGGGATCAGAATTTCGTGATGCCCGGTGATCGAGTAGCCTTTGCCGCCCGCGCCGGCATGTGGACGGTGAACCACGTTCGCCGAGGGACGATAGTGCTGCAGGAAATCGAAATTCACCGTGGTGAAGTTTTTTAGCTCGTGTCCTAAATTGCGCACTACGCTGACGGCCTTCAAGAACACCTCGGGTAATAGAACGGCGGAGCCCACATTGAGATAGACGCCGCCCCCGTTCATCTCCGCGGCCAGCGAGCAGAACAATTGGAAATCGCGATACGTGGCCGCGCCAATGGCCGCGCCGTCCGCTTCGGGAAACGTGTGCGGCGTGTCAGTGCCCACGGCGACATGCACCGTAACGGGGACCTTCGCCGCGTAGGCCTGCGCGAGAAGACTGGCGTGCGCGCCAACGCCGTCAAGTCCGCGCCCCAGCGCTTCGCCCATGCCGAGACCGTCGCGCGCGCCTTCGACGATCGCGCGGTTCATGCTTTGGCCCGTCTCCGCCGCCGAGCCGAAACGGCCGTCGGGCAATACACTTTCGACGTCTTCGCTGGTGGAACCGGCGATGGCGATCTCGTAATCGTGGATCGACGCCGCGCCGTTCATCGTGAACGAGGTGACGTAGCCGCGCCTCATGAGATCGATCAAGACGGGCGCGAGTCCGCACTTAATCACATGCCCGCCGATGCCCCATAGCACCGGCTTCGATTTCGCGCGTGCCTCGGCAATGCGATCGATGACCGCTCGAAGCGAATCGGCGGCCAAAATTTTCGGCAGTGAATCGATGAGCGCGCCGACGCTTGTGCCGGGAGCGGCGGGCGAGCCGAAATGTTCCAGCTTTACCTTGCCCGGACGGTCGTAGATCGAAACGGTCTTTAGCCCGTCGAACGAAAGCGGGCGCTGCTTGTAGTGGCTCACTGCAAAATCTTTCTAAGCGCCGCCGCCGTGTGGCTTTTGCGGTTCTTCATCACCTGTTCGGGAGTGCCGGTGGCGACAACCTCACCGCCCGCGTCGCCGCCTTCGGGGCCCAGATCGATCACCCAATCGGCGCACTTCACGATATCGAGTTGATGCTCGATCACGAGTACGGTGTTGCCGAGATCGACCAGCTTTTGCAGCACGTCGAGCAACTTGCGGATGTCGTCGAAGTGCAAGCCCGTACTTGGCTCGTCGAGAATGTAGAATGTCCGGCCCGTCTGCCGCCGCGAAAGCTCCCGCGCAAGCTTGATGCGCTGCGCCTCGCCGCCCGAGAGCGTCGTCGAAGATTGCCCCAAATGCAAATAGCCCAAGCCCACATCGGCCAGCGTCGCGAGCTTCGGGTGAATCGTAGGAATGGCCTTTAAGATCTCCGCCGCGTCCTCCACCGTGGTTTCGAGCAGATCGGCGATGGACAGCCCCTTGTATCGAACCGCCAGTGTTTCGTGGTTGTAGCGCTTGCCGCGGCACACGTCGCAAGTGACGTAGACGTCGGGGAGGAAGTTCATCTCGATGCGCTTCAGCCCGTCGCCTTGGCACGCTTCGCAGCGTCCGCCTTTCACGTTGAAGCTGAAGCGGCCCATCTTGTAGCCGCGTTCGCGCGACTCGGGCAGCATGGCGTACAACTCTCGAATCGGAGTGAAGACTTGCGTGTACGTCGCGGGGTTCGAGCGCGGCGTGCGCCCGATGGCCGACTGGTCGATCTCGATCACCTTGTCGATTTCGCTCAATCCCGCGATCGAAGTATGCGCGCCGGGTTCGGCCTTCGAGTTGTAAACGTGCTTCGCGAGCGCCCGGTACAAGATGTCGTTGACCAGCGTCGATTTCCCCGACCCCGAAACCCCGGTAACCACCGTGAGCGTGCCGAGCGGAAATTCGACATCGACATTCTTCAGATTGTGCTCGCGCGCGCCGCGCACGACGAGTTTCTTGCCGTTGCCCGGGCGTCGAACGCGAGGAACGGGGATGGAGACGCGCCCCGACAAATAGAGGCCCGTGAGCGAATCGCCGTTCTCGCGAATTTGATCGGGAGTGCCTCGCGCAACCACGCCGCCGCCCAAGCGCCCCGCGCCCGGCCCGAGATCGACCACGTAATCCGAGCGCTCGATCGTATCCGCGTCGTGCTCGACGACAAGTACCGTGTTGCCCAAATCGCGCAACCGCGTCAAGGTGTCGAGAAGACGGTCGTTATCGCGGGGATGCAAGCCGATCGACGGTTCGTCGAGCACGTAGAGCACGCCCCGCAGCTTCGAACCGATCTGCGTCGCGAGGCGAATACGCTGCGCTTCGCCGCCCGATAAGGTCTGCGCCGCCCGGCCGAGCGCGAGATAGTCCAGCCCGACGGCGGTGAGGAACTCCATGCGGTTGACGATCTCTTCGAGCACGCGGCCCGCGACCATGCGTTCTCGCTCGGTGAGTTTCCAGGAGCGCGCCAGCGGCAAGGCGCGCGCGATGGAATACGAAGTGAAGTCCGCGATACCCACGCCGCGCAGGCGCACCGAAAGCGAAGCCGGTTGCAGCCGCCGCCCGCCGCACGTAGCGCAAGGCGTAGCGCTCATGTATTCGGAAATCCACTCGCGATAGCCCGCGCTACTCGATTCGTACGCCTCGTCGAGCGTCTTCAGAATGCCCGCGAATTTGCCTTCGCCGTAGAGCAGGATGTTTCGATGTTTCTCCGGCAGCTTGCCGAACGGCTGCGCGAGATCGATGCCGAAACGGTAAGCGGCGTCGGCCAGCCGCTGGCCCATCGAGTTCGAACTGGAGCCGGGCCCGAGTCCGCCGTCGAGCAGCGGGCGCGAGGCATCGACGATCACCTTGTCGGGATCGAACGCCCACTTGCTGCCCAACCCATTGCAGGTCTGGCACGCGCCGTAGGGCGAATTGAAGGAGAACGAACGGGGCTCGATGGCGGGAACGCTGGTGCCGCAGTTGGCGCAGGCGAAATTTTGCGAGTAGAGCTTCTCCTCTTCGCGCCCCGCGCCTGCCGTACTCGCCACCATTACCACGCCGCCGGCCATCTTCACGGCCCTTTGGATCGAGTCCTCCAGACGTTTTTCGATGCCGGGCTTGACGACGATCCGGTCGATGACGACCTCGATGGTGTGGTTCTTGCGCTTATCGAGAACGATGTCTTCTTCGAGATCGCGCAACTCGCCATCGACGCGCGCGCGAACAAAGCCTTGCTTGGCGAATTTTTCGAGTTCCTTCTTGAACTCGCCCTTCCGCCCGCGCACCACCGGCGCGAGAATCGTCGCCGAGCGGCCCGCGTCGTTGGCCAGAATCAACTCGACGATGCGCTCCGTCGTTTGCCGCTCGATCGGCGTACCGCAATTCGGGCAGTGCGGCGTGCCGATCGAGGAATAAAGCAGCCGCAGGTAATCGTAGATTTCCGTGATCGTGCCCACCGTCGAGCGCGGGCTGCGCGCCGTGGTTTTCTGCTCGATCGAAATCGCGGGCGAGAGACCGTCGATCGAATCGACCTCCGGCCGCTCCATCTGATCGAGGAACTGGCGCGCGTAGGGCGACAGCGTTTCGACGTAGCGCCGTTGGCCTTCCGCGTAGATCGTGTCGAAGGCGAGCGACGACTTGCCGGAGCCCGACAACCCCGTAATCACGGTGAACGTGTTGCGGGGAATCTCGACGTCGATGTTCTTCAGGTTGTGCTGGCGCGCGCCATGCACAACGATGCTTTCGAGCATGGTGCGGGAGTCATTTCCAGTTTACCCGCGCCAAGTAGATTGCGGTCTTGCCTTCGTGCGACGAGTAGTAGCTCACCAGCAGCTCGCGCCCATCGACGGCCAATCCCGCGTAGCTCGAATCGCCGCTCGAAGGCAGCTTCAGGAACTCGGTCAGCGCGGCCTTCTCCGGGTCGAACCAACAAAGCGAGGTGCGTTGCGCACCGTCGTAGAGCCGCACCGCCGCCACAAACCGGCCGTCGGGGAGCGCGATGAAATTCGGGCCGCCCACCCGTGCGTTCGCCTCGCGCCACGTCCACTCGCGATATGGCGGTTTGGCTGCGCCCACCATGGCGTTCCCGGGATCGCGCCGCAATAGCGCGATCGCCGTACCGTCCGCGCGAAAGCGGATGGCGGATTCGTTCGGGTAACCATCCACGTTCAGGTCGCCCACCCAGGCGACGAACTCCGCTCCGTTGAACTTGTACAGCCGGACGCCGCGCTGATCTTTCGAGGTTCGATAGCCGATGCCGAACGCTTCGCGGCCGCGCCACGCGATGCGCCAGAGCCAATAGTTGAGATCGGCCACCGGCTTGGGCACGGCGTTAGGTAATGTCCACATCATCGTCTGATGACCGCTGGGCCGCGCCGCCGCGGCCAGCAACACGAGATCGCCGTTGGGATTCACGCTCAGCTTCGGATCCCGCAGGTCGTCGCCCGCGCGCTCCAGAAGCAGCCAGGGTTCCCACTGCACGCCTTTCTTCGACCGGATGACGCGAACCTTGCCGTCCGGCGAAACGTGCGCGGAGCCCTCTCGAAACGCTACGTACCAACGGCCATCGTGCCGCGCGAGATCGGTGAAAGCGTTATGCGGCGCTTCGTCCCAAATCTTCGTCACACCGACCAGTCCTTGAGCCGGAAGCGATAGGATCGCAAGGAATGGCGCAACTAATCGCGGGAACCTCGGGCTTCGCTTACCCATTATGGAAACCCGAATTCTATCCCGAGAAGCTTCCCCAGAAGAAGTTCCTGACGCATTACGCCAGCCGTCTGAACGGGGTCGAAATCAATTACACGTTCCACCGGCTGCCGTCGGCTTCGACGCTCGAAGGATGGCTGTCCGATACGCCGGCGGGATTTTCGTTCGCGCTCAAGGCGCACCAACGCTTGACCCATTTGCAGCGGCTTGCCCGCAGCGAGTTCACGCGAGTGTTCTTCGAGTCGATCGACGCGTTGCGCGTTCACAAACGTCTGGGACCGATTCTGTTTCAACTGCCGCCCAACCTGCCGCGCGACCTCGATAAGTTAAAGGACTTCGCGGAGGACATTCCGGAAGGCGTGCGCTGCGCGTTCGAGTTCCGCAATAAGAGTTGGTTCGACGAACCTGTGTACGAGTTTCTCGCCTCGCGCGGGTTCGCGCTTTGTCTGGCGGAGTCCGACAAGCTCGTCGTGCCCGACCGGGTGACGGCGGACTTCGTCTACTTCCGGTTGCGCAAGAGCGAGTACTCGCCCGAAGACCGCGCCGAGATCGCCGCGCGATGCGCGTCCCTACTCGCGGAGGGCAAAGACGTCTATGTGTTCTTTAAGCACGAGGACGATCCGGCGGGCGCCCTCTACGCCGAGGGCCTGCTACAGGGACAGCAAAACGCCGCGCGCGGGTAAACCGGTGAGCTTCGTCAAGGCGAGCGTGTACCAGTGCAACTGCCGCGCATAATGCCGCCGCTTTATCTCGAGGTCCGCGTCCGTCTTGAAGTCGACCACCACCCACTCGCCGTTCTCGACGAACGCGAGGTCGATCACGCCGTCGAGCACTCGCCCGTCGTCGAGCGTTAAGGTCAACGGCGATTCGCGCAGCACGCGCGGCGAATCGTTCGCTCTCGCAAATACGGGATGAGCGAGCGCCCGCTCCACGCACTCGCGCGCGGCCATCGCTTCCTCGGGCGATGCGCCCTTCACGCGAGCCTCGATATCGACGGAGCGCGGCGACCGGTCGCGCAAACCGGCGTGGACCAGTTCGCCGAACCGACGGCCACCGGGGCGCGGACCGAGGCGCGGGATCACGACAATCTCCGTTTCGCCCGGCTCGATAGAGGCGGCGGACGCTTCGCTGGGCAGAAACAAATCGATGGACGGGTGCGCGCCCATGACGTTGATTCGCTCGCGCCGCTCGCGCCACTGGTTGTAGGCGGCAGTCCCCGGTTCCGCTTCCGGCCCCTCGGCCAGAAGGTTCTGATGCTGAATGCCGAAGCGCGGCTCGACACTCAAGTTCAAGATCGCCGGATCCCACCACACCACTTCGGCATGCATACCAGGTTTGACCGATTCGTCCGGCCGACCCATAAACTCCGCCGGCCATTCGAGCACGGAGCTTTCGCCGAACTTCGGACATCCCGGCGCGGGCGTCGCATTGCGCCAATCGTTCTTCGGGGGATAGAGCGCTTTTTCGAGCGG
Organism: Bryobacteraceae bacterium; assembly: GCA_033763835.1. Taxonomy (GTDB): domain Bacteria; phylum Acidobacteriota; class Terriglobia; order Bryobacterales; family Bryobacteraceae; genus JAPKYZ01. Next base: position 134,035 of record JANRJS010000033.1, read on the forward strand.
TTCGAGCCAGTTGTCTTTCAGTGGACCCGCGCCCACGGCGGGGACGACCAGCAAATCCCGCGCGCGCGTCGCGGCGACATACGCCACCCGCACGCCTTCCGCCCGCTCGCGTTCGAGTTCTTCGTCTTCGTGTTCGATCAACTCCACCGGACTTAGACGGAGAAGCTTCGTCGCGCAGAGCCGCCCGCGGACGTATCTTTCGGGCTCTTCGCTATGGAGATGCGCGGTGAGATCGGCGAGGACGACCACCGGAAACTCGAGACCCTTCGCGCCGTGGACGGTCATCAGCCGCACGCCGCTCGCGCCTTCCTCCAAGATGGGCGACTCCGAAGTTTCCGCTTTCTGCGCCTGCCGGTCCAGCGCTTCGACAAAACCGCGGAACGAAATGCCTCCATTGGTTTCGTAGGCACGCGCCAGATCGGCGATGCGATGCACGTTGGCCAGCACTTGCGAACCCGCGGGCCGGATGGCGAACGCGGCGTGCGCGCGCACACTTTCGAGCAGCGCATTGATCGTCTCGGCGGCGGGGCGGCGGTTTCGTTCGCGATGGAGCGCCGCGAGAAGATAGAGCGCCTCCGCAATAGGCGCCAGCGCCGGATCCCCGGAACGTTTTCCGAACGGATGCAGCTTGCCCGCTTCCGCGCGCCATGTCAGTAGATCCGCATCGGGAATCGCGAACAGTGAACCCTTGAGGGTCGCGAAGACGTGCAACTCGTCGTCCGGCCACTCTACGGCGGCGAGGGCGGCGCGAATCGTCTCCACTTCCTCGCGCTGGTGGAACGATCGCGAACCGACCAGCAGATGTCCCACGCCGCGCGCTTCCAATCCGCGCGCGTATTCGCGGGCGATATCGCGTCCGAAGTTCTGGAAGCGCCGGAACAGAACGCACACGTGATGTTCCGCGATGCGCTCGCTGTCGCGCGTCTTCCAGCCGCTGTTTCGCACCAGCCACTCGACAAACGCGCAGATCGCCTCGGGTAACGAAGCGTCGATCGGTCCGCGGGCGATGCCGCGAAAGCCAAAGGGCTTGGGCACCGGTAGCGCGACGACGGACGGTTGCGATTCGCTCGCCGCGCGGCCCTCGCGCAGCGGTACGTACGCGGCTTGTCCCGGATCGCCGGTCATCTCCGGCGAGAAGGCGCGATTGACGAATTCCTGCAGCGGGCGCGTGCCGCGAAAGTTGCGCGTCAGATGAATTGTCTTCACGCCGCGCTCTTCGAGCGAACTGCGGATGCGTTGGTAGAGCGCGACATCCGCGCGCCGGAACTTGTAAATCGACTGTTTGGGATCGCCTACCGCGAAGAGCTTACCGGGCGCGGGAGCCGCCTGAAGCCAATCGTTCTCTTCCGGATCGTCGGCCGCGAGCAAAAGGATCAATTCCGCCTGCAAGGGATCGGTATCTTGAAATTCGTCGACGTAGAGATGCGTAAACCGGCGCTGCAAGTAGCGCCGCACGCCCGCGTCGTCGCGAACCAGATCCCGGGCGCGAATCAAAAGATCGAGAAAATCCAGCTTGCCCCCGCGCCGTTTTAGCTCGCCGTAGCCGTCCACCAGCGTCAGCATTTCCTCGCGCAGCGCGACCACAAGATCGGCATCCGCGCGGCGGCGCAATTGTTCGAGGGCGTAGTTCAGCGTATCGACGTGTTTCACTTTGCGCAGCGACCGACGTAAAGCCGCCAGCCGAGCCTCGAGCAGATCGTAGTCGCGGCCGCGCACCGCCTCGAACCGTTCGATCCATTGCGCGAGCGCGCGAATCTCCAAGTATTCCTTCGCGTTCTTAAGCTTTGGCGCGGTCTCGCAAAGCAACTTCGCGGCGGCGTCGATCTCGGCTTGGCGGTCCCAATCGCGGCGTTCCCAATCGGCGGGATAATCGCGCCATTCGATCAACTCGCGCGCCGCGTGCAGTAACTGCTCGCTGGCCGGAGTCTTCGCGCCCGCCAAGCGGGCAAGAGCCCGGCGCAACGCCCGCGAATCCTCGCCGAGACGGCGCTCGAACCAGGCGCGAAAGGCCCGCCCGCGCAGTTCGGCCGCCTGCTGTTCGTTTAACTCCTCGAACTTCGGATCGACGCACGCTTCCACCGGACGTTCGCGCAGAATCTGGGCGCAGAAGGCGTGGATGGTTCCAATGGACGCTTCTTCCAAATGCGCGAGAGCCTCTCGCAGGTGCTCCGCCGCAGCCCCCGCGCTCTCCTTTAGCCGGCGGTCCAACCCCGCGCGGAGCCGGAGCTTTAGCTCTCCGGCGGCCTTATTCGTGAACGTCACCGCCACGATGCGGTCGACGCTCGCCCGTCCGCTTTCCAGCGTGTGAACGATGCGCCGCACGAGTTCCGAAGTCTTGCCCGTGCCCGCCGCCGCCTCCACCAGCAGGCTCTCGTCGAGCGATTCGCGAATCCGCGTTCGCGCGTCCGAATCGTCGAACAGCGCGACCACCTTAGCGCTCACGGCATTCCCCGCAACTGAGTGAGTCCGGGGAGCGGGGGTTTGAGCGCGGTGCGCCGCTCCTCATAAGGGCCGCAAACGATCCCGTACTCGCACACGCCGCACGCGTCGCGGCGGGGGGCGGCAACCAGGCGGCCTTCCCCGATCGCGCGATCGACGGTTTGCAACGCTTCGCGCGCGTAGTGGCGGGTGGCGTCGGCGAACTTGACCTCGATTTCGGAGTAGCCGCCGCGTTGGGTGCAATAGAAAAGACGGCCCGTGGCGACCTGCGCTCCGAGCGTAACCTCCGCCGCCGCGGCGTACAGCGCGGGTTGCAGGAAAGCGCCGCGCCCGATATGCACGGGCTTTTCCTCCGGCGGCTTGCCGGTCTTGTGATCGGTAACGCGATACACCCCGCCGACCGGATCGAACTCGATCAGGTCGAGCCGGCCGCGCAAATGGACGGCGTCGAATACCGTGGCGGCGATTTCGCGTTCGGCGTCGCGCGGCTCCCAGCGGTCCTCGCGCGAAAGCTCGCGTAGCCATCCGCGCAGGTCGGTACGCAGGTCTTCGATCTCGGCCGTCCACACGCGTTCGATCGCAGGCGCGAGTTTCTCCGCGTACTCCGCCGCCACTTCGTCGAGTTTCCCGTCGCCCAGCGCGATCATCTCGTCGAGATCCGCGTCGGCGTCGTAGTTGGCGAAGAAACGGCGCTGCACTTCGTGAAACAGCGTGCCGCGCGTCAACGGGTCCAATTGCTCGATCGCCACCGGTTCCTCGCGCGGGGCCAGCCGATGGATCGCCGAGAGCAGAAACTGGTAGGGACACGCGGCGAAGCGCTGCAAGGAAGTAGCCGAGTGCGGGCGCGCGAGCAAACGGTGCGCCTCAAGCGCGCGATGCTCCGCGTACAGACCGTCGGAGCCGGACCACTTGGTTTCCCAACGCTTCCACCGCGTCCGGGTCGACCGCGCGAGCGCCGGATTCGCGTCGAGCATATATCGCGTGCGCCCCCGCGCCGAACGGTCGTTCATCGCGGCGGCCAGTACCGCCAAGTCGTACTCCGCGTCGTCGATCGCGTTCGAGGGTTCCGCCGGGGCGGGCCAGCCCAGTCTCGCCTGAGCCGCTTCGCGGGCGCGAGTCTGGAACTCCTCGATTTTGGGAAACTCGCCCGCCGCCGCGCGCACCACTTCGAGCGCGTAGAACGAGGGGACCCGCGGGCGAGACTGCGCCGCATCGAGCCTTGGATAAGACGTCGTAAGCCGGGCGCCCGCCGCCGCGGCGATGTGTAACAAAAGGCGCTCGCGCGCGGCGCGCGTGGCATTCGTGGCAAGAGCGGGGCTGTAACGTTCGCGCTCCCCGTCGAGCAGGAGCGGATCTTCGAGCACGCGCACGGGAAATAGCCCCTCGGCCAGCCCCGGCAGAAATACCGCATCGAAGTGGCGGCCGCGCGCTTCCTCGATCGAGGCGACAAACACTTGCCCGAAGCGCCGCGCGGGAGGCTCGACACGCAGTGCGCCTAAACGCTCGCCCAACGCCGCCGCTACCTCCTCGAGACTCACCGGCCCCACTTCGGCCATTGGATGCAACTCGTCGAGCACCGCGAGGATCGCTTCCGGACGCCGGACCGCGAGTTTCGCGAGCGCGGCGATTCCGGTGAGCCACGCACCCCAGGTGGCTTGCTTGGGCAGCGCCGCCAGTTCGCGAACGACGGGCAAGGCGAACTCCGTCAGCCGCTCGAGTTGCGCGAGCCGCCGCTCGATCGACGGGCGATAGGACTCTTCGATGTCACCCGTCAGTTGCGCTTCGAACTCCGCGCGCAATCCCGCCAGCCGCCGCTCCCACCGCTCCGCGCCGCCGATCACCGCCGCGTCCACGATCAGTTGCTCCCAGCCGGCCTGCATCGCGGGCGCTTCGGCCAGCGACAGATACTCGGCAAACCGCGACGCCGAGAGCCGCTCCGCCGCGCATTCGAGCAGCGCGAGCAGCGCCCGCCCGGCGGGATCGGGCCGCACCGCGCCCAGGCTGTAGTAACCGGGAATGCCCGCCCGCCGCAGCGCTTCTTCCACCAGCGGCTGGTAACGCGCCGGGTGGCGCAACAGGATCGCGACCCGGTCGAACGGCACGCCTCGATCGGCCAGATCGCGAATGCGCCGGGCGATCTCGACGCACTCGAAGTTTTCGCCCGGCGACGAGAAGTAGTCGAGATCGGCGGGCAGCTCGCGATCTCCCAGGCGGTCTTGCAGCACCGCGCCAGGCAGCGCACGAGCGAGGGCCGCCGCCGATTCCCGATCCGCTTCGAGCGTCAACGCCAGCGCCGAAGGAGCGTCGCGTACTACCCGCGCGAGCAAACGTTCCGTGAGCGCATCGCGAACCGGCAAATCGAGGAAGACCGCCGGCAAACCCAACAGCCGGTGCGAACCGCAATCCGCCGCCAGCGCGAACAACTCCGCCATATCGGCCAGTTGCGCTTCGCGACGCAGTTCTTCGTATTTCGCGAGCAGGCGCGCTAAGTCGCCATCCGGCTGGACGGCGTTCATCCGTAGTTCGTCGAGCGTCGCCGCCGCCGCGCGCACAAATCCGGGAGTGTCGGCGATGCGCGCGAAGTACTCGAAGCGCCGCTCGCGCCGCAGTTCGTAAACCGCGCGCGCGACGAGGGCCTCGCGGCCCAGGGGAGTTAATGGCGCGAGTCCGTGCGCCGCCAGAGCTTCCGCGGCGAGTTGCGCCGCCAGTTGCATCGGCGTCAAGCGGTAGATGCCGAGAGAACCCCCGGACGCCCGCCAGACCGGTTCGTCCGCCGCGCCTTTCTCCGGCGCGAGGATCAACGCCTCGCCGCCGAGCGCCCCGCTCGCCGCGTCCAGAAGTTCGCGATAGGACCGGCCCCGGACAATGCGGCGCATGCCGAAAAGCTACCGGGCGCGCACCCGGCGCTTGCGATTTTCCTCCGCGCCGGCGGTGATCTCGGTCACCTCCGCGGGCGGCTTTTTGAGAGCGGCCAGCGAACTCTTGAGCGCCTCCATAATGTCGATGACCGGCGCGAGTTCCTGCTCCTGCGGTGGGGCCACCACTTCCTGCCCGGCGATCTTAGCTTCGATCATGCCGCGCAGGGTCTCGCGATACGTGTCGCGGTACTTTTCGTGGTCGAAGTCCGCCGCCAGCGCTTGAATCAGCGTATTGGCCATCGCCAATTCCTTGTCCGTCACCAGATCGGTGTTGGTGCGGAACTCGTCCGTCGCCCGAATCTCGTCGCGGTAATACATCGTGTGGAGGATGATGCCGTGCTTGCCGGGGCGCAGAATCGTAATGTGCTCCCGGTTGTGCATGGTCAGCTTCGCCACCGCCGCGTAGCCGGACTTGCGCATCGCCTCGAACAAAAGCGTGTAAGGCTTCTCGCCCGCCTCGTCCGGCTGGATGTAGTAGCTCTGTTCGAGAATGACTGCGTCCATCTCGTCCGATTTCACGAACTCCAGAATCTCCATCACCTTCGCGGTCTTGGGCTGGATCTTCTTAATGTCCTCGTCCTCGATCACCACGTAGCGGTCTTTTTCGTACTCGTAGCCCTTCACCAGTTCGCTGCGCGGTACCGGCTTATCTTCGGCGATGCAATAGAGGACTTGTTTTACCCGCGAATGGTCGGCCTTATGGAGTTGGTTGAAGCCGACGGTTTCGCTGCGAGCCGCCGCCACCAGCTTCACCGGCAGCGAAACCAAACCGAACGTAATGTGTCCCTTCCAGATCGTGGATGCCATGAGACTTCCGTCATTAGGCTACAATAAAGCTGACTTTCGATAGGAGGCCCCATGACTGCGTTGGATTCCGTTGCGTTTCTCGGTTCCCTCGGCCCGATGGAGTTGATGTTGATTCTGGCAGTCGCCGTATTGCTGTTCGGCGGCCGTAAGATTCCCGAGGTGGCCAAGGGCCTGGGCGAAGGCATCAAGAACTTCAAGAACGCCTTGAAGACCGAAGAGAAGCCCACCGATTTCAAAACCGAAGAGAAGAAGCAGGCGTAGAGCTTCTAGCGGCGCCGCCCGCAGTACATGGCGGCAGCCCGATCGGATCGCGAAAAACGAAAACCCCGCGCCCGGTATGCCGGTTACGCGGGGTTTCGAGTTTCTAAGGACCTAGCGGGCGGTCCCGCTTCGGCGCCTACTTCTTCTTGGGCGGGACGATCGCGTCTTTCAGCGCTTTGGCGACGCGGAACTTCACGACCTTCTTCGCCGGAATTTTGATCGCCGCGCCCGTAGCGGGGTTGCGGCCCATGCGCGCTTTGGTTTCGCGGCGCACCAGTTTGCCGATGCCGGGGATGACGAACTCCCCGCTCTTCTTCGTTTCCTTGACGGCCAGATCGGCGAGGCTCGTGATAAAGCCCTTCGCCGCGGCCTTGCTGACGCCGTTGGCATCGGCCAGCGCGGCCACCAATTGCGCCTGAGTCATTCTGTCGGCCATATTTCTCCTTTTCGATTCTCCCGTAGGCCGGACCGCCGGGAGTTGCTCCCTTCAAGTCCGATTTCGTCCCTATAGTACAGTCGGGTCACGCCGTTGTAAAGAGAGAAATCGCTCAAAACGCCCATTTTTCGGGCTTTTTTCGCCGTTTTTGAGAAAAAACATGTTGGACCCTTAATGTTTTAAGGGTTTGCGCGCCTATCCCTTGGCCGCCTTGGCCGTAGGAGCGGGTTTGGCGGGTTCGGGATCTGCCGCCGCTTCTCCCACCGGCAGTCCGAGTTTGAGGCGCACTTCGCGCTCGATCCCGGCCCGTATGTCCTGGTTCTCTTTCAAGAACTGCCGGACGTTCTCGCGGCCTTGGCCGATGCGGTCTCCGTTGTAGCTGAACCACGACCCCGACTTATCGATCACGCTCTGGGCCACGCCCAAGTCGATCAAATCGCCCTCGCGCGAAATTCCTTCGCCGTAGAGAATGTCGAACTCGGCCTCCCGGAACGGCGGCGCGCACTTATTCTTGACGACCTTCAACTTGGTGCGATTGCCGCTCACCACGTCGCCTTCCTTGATCGCCGCAATCCGGCGGATATCGACGCGCACCGAGGAATAGAACTTCAGCGCCCGCCCGCCGGAGGTGGTTTCCGGATTGCCGAACATCACGCCGATCTTCTCGCGAATCTGATTGATGAAGATCAGACAGGTATTCGATTTCGAGACCATGCCCGTGAGTTTGCGCATCGCCTGCGACATCAGGCGCGCCTGAATGCCGACGAACGCGTCGCCCATTTCGCCGTCGAGCTCGGCCTTCGGCACCAGCGCCGCCACGGAATCGACCACTAGCACGTCGATCGAACCGGAGTTTATGAGCGCGCTCGCGATCTCCAGCGCCTGCTCCGCGTAGTCCGGCTGCGAAACCAGCAGATTGTCGATATCGACTCCGAGCTTGCCCGCGTACACCGGGTCGAGGGCGTGCTCGACATCGACGAACGCCGCCATGCCGCCCGCCTTTTGCGCTTCGGCCACCACCTGTAGCGCGATGGTGGTCTTACCCGACGACTCGGGTCCGAAAATCTCGCAGATACGCCCGCGGGGAAAGCCGCCGACGCCGAGCGCCGCGTCGGCGGAGATACAGCCTGTCGAAATGGCCGACACCACTTGTACGGCGTCCTTCGACCCTAGCCTGACCACCGACCCCTTCCCAAACTGCTTTTCCAGTTGACCTAAAACACTGGTAAGATTCCGGTCGCGCTCTTTGAGATCGGTCATCGCCATTCTATATTCGCTTTTTCTTCTCTTTTCGTCAACCGTTAGTTGACAACCGCGTCCTTAACCTTCTTCGCCTTCTTCTCGATGGTCTTACCGGCTTTCTTCGCGGCTTCTTCCGCTTTCTCGGCGGCTTCCTTGGTCTTGTCCGCGACCTCTTCCGCGGCTTCCTTCGTCTTGTCGACCGCCGTTTCCGCAGCCTCTTTGGCCTTGTCGGCGGTCTTCTCGGCGGCGTCCTTTACCGCGTCGGCGGCTTTCTCCGCCTCGCGCTTCGCTTCGCTCTGCTGACTGGACGTGCAGCCGACGAATCCCAGCAATCCGGTAACGATCGCCAAAGTTTGTAATGTCTTCATGATTGCGCCTCCGTGCGCACCCATAGAATAGACGGAATGCTACCAGCCCTGCTGCTGCTTGCCCAAACGCCCGCCGTGCCGCCCATCCCCGCGATGCCCGCGACGGTGGCGCACCAAGCCGACATCGCTTACTCGAACGTAGGGCAGCGTTCGGCCATGGATATCGTGCGTCCGAAGAACGCCACCGGACCGTTGCCCGCCGTTCTGCTGGTGCACGGCGGCGGATTCCGGCGCGGTCACCGCAACAGTTATCTACCCGTCGCGATCAAGCTCGCCGAGCGCGGTTACGTCGCGGCCACGGCGAGCTATCGTCTCGCGCCGCGCCACCAGTATCCGGCGGCGGTGGAGGACGTCAAAGCGGCGGTCGCGTTTCTGCGCGCCAACGCCGCGAAGTACGCGATCGACCCGGCGCGCATCGGCGCGATGGGCGGTAGCGCGGGCGGTCACCTGGTGTTGATGCTCGGGCTAACGGGCTCGGGCGAGAGCGCCGTGCAATGCGTGGTGAACTACTACGGACCCACCGATTTCACGCAGTCCTATTCGAAGAGCGTGGACGCCGCCGAAGTGCTGCCGCTCTTCCTGGGCGGTCATCTCGACAAGAACCGGCGCATTCATCAGCACGCGAGCCCCATCCACTGGGTGACGCCGAACGCCGCTCCGACGCTCTCGATTCACGGCACCCAGGACACCTACGTCGCTTACGAACACTCGCTCTGGATCACGGAGCGCTTGGTCGCCGCGGGCGTCGAAGCCGAACTCGAAACCATCTCCGGTGCGGGACATGGGTTCAAAGGCGCGGACGCCGAGCGCGCCGAAGCTCGGGCGTTAGCGTTCTTCGACAAGCATCTGAAGACCGCGCCCGCGCAACGCAGGATCGTCGTCGCCGATCATGGCCCGCGCGGCGAGATCGTCGCGATGGAGTGGCCTTCCGGCCGCGAGTTGTGGACGCGGCCCAACAAGCGCGGCCACGACGTACAGAGTCTCGCGAACGGCAACATCCTTTACACGATGGGCGCGGACAAGACCGTCGTCGAGGTAGACCGCAACGGCGCTACCGTGTGGAGCTATTCCGAAGGACTGGAGCACCCGCTCGCCGTGCAGCGCCTGCCGAACGGCAACACGCTGATCGGCGACGCGCGCTTGGGCAAGGTAATCGAGGTAACGCCGGATAAGAAGGTCGTCTGGAGTTATGAAAGCGCCGATCTCGCCAACATGCGCATGCGCAACGCGCGCCGCACGGACGCTGGGACCACGCTGATCGCGGTGGAGGCGGTCGCGAAGATTATCGAAGTCGATGCGGCGGGCAAGATCGTTTGGCGGTGGCAAGCCCCCAACGGCGAAAATCGCCGCGCCTACCAGGCCATCCGATTGCCCAATGGCCGCACGCTGGTGAGCTTGAACGATCCCGGCGAAGTGGTGGAAGTCGAACGCGACGGCAAGATCGTGCGCTCCATCGGCGGCGCGAAGATGGACATCCAGATGGGCTGGGCGTCGGGCTTGGCGATTCTCGGCGATACGCTACTGATTTCCGACTACACCGGGCGGCGGCTACTCGAAGTGGACGCGCAGGGCCGCGTGGTAAACGAACTACGCACGGGCGCGCGGACGGTGGCGAGCCTCGACGCCTTACGCTGAGCGTCGCTAAGCCAATCTCGCTCGCGTTTCGAGCAGCGGGCGTGCCGGGTTGTACTTCGGATTCGGCTCCGGCACGCGCGACCCGCAGGACTCGATCCATCGCGCCAATTGACGCTTCAAGCTCGCGGCGCGGTCCGGCTGCGACGCGGCGAGGTTGCGCGATTCGCCAATGTCCTCGCGCAAGTTGAATAGCTCTAGACGCTCACCCACGCGGTATGCACCCTTGTCGTCGATCGAATCGCCGAACGACCAGATAAGCTTCCAATCGCCATCCCGGTCACTATCGCGAAGGACGGCGGACGGTGTCGCCGCCCAGCGCACGTCGTAGAACGGCATGTACCAATAAAGCGGCCTCGGAGCGATGGTCCCGCCACGCAAAAGCGGCGCGATGTCCACCCCGTCGAGCGTGTGTTGCGGCATCTTCGCATCCGCCGCCGCGGCGAACGTCGGCATCAAATCCACCGCATGCACCGGAGTGTCCACCACCGCTTTCTTAGCGCCGGGCCAACGCACGATCATCGGCACGCGAATGCCGCCTTCGTACGCCGAGCCTTTGCCCTCGCGCAGCGGCGCGTTCGAGAACTCGCGGCGGCCTTCCGTCAATTGCGTACTTTCGGGATGCGGCTGCCACGTGCGATGGACGCCGCCATTGTCGGAGAGGAACACGACGATCGTGCGCCCCGCGAGTTTCATCTCGTCGAGCGCGGCAGTTAAGCGTCCAACCGAAGCGTCGAAATGCTCGATGGCCGCGAGGTACGTCGCGTTATTGAAACCCGTCTCCGGATACCCGGAATCGCGGTACTTCGCGATCAGCTTGTCCGGCGCGGACACCGGTCCATGGATCGTGTGATGCGCGAGGTAGCAGAAGAACGGGCGCTCGCGATTGGCGCGCATGAACTCGATCGCTTCGTTCGTTAACCGGTCCACCGCCTTGTCGCCGGTACCGGTTTCGCGCGCGCCGAACGGCTTTGCCACCACGTCGAACCCGTAGTGCGCCGCCGCGTCCGCGTTGAGACTCGTGTAGTTGCCGTCGGCGTTCGCGGTGAGGTGCCACTTGCCGAGACACGCGGTTCGATATCCGGCGCTTCGCATCGCGTGGGGCAGCGTGAACTCGCCGCGCGTCAAACTCTCGCGGAACGGCTCTTCGCGCACGCGCGCTTGCGGATAGCCGTAGTAGGGGATCACGTGCCACATCTTGTGCCGCGCCGTGTATTGGCCCGTCATGATCGTCGCGCGCGTCGGCGTGCATTGCGGCGTGACGTAGGCTTGCGTGAATCGCACACCCTCGCTCGCCAACCGGTCGAGATTCGGCGTCGGGACAAGCCGATTGCCTTGCGATCCGATCGACGCCCAGCCCTGATCGTCGGTGAGAACGAACAGAATGTTCGGCCGCGACGATTGCGCCATCGCCGAGGCGAGCCCCGTGACGGCGAAGGCGCGGCGCGTGATCATTCGGTCATCATACAGGTGTGCTGGCGTTGCTCCTTTTGGCGGCCGAGTGGACGGTGCATCCCCTGCCATTCACGCACTCGTCCGGCGAAACCGCGCGCAAACGCCTGCCCGCGACCATGGGCGGCGGACTCGCCGTTTGGGATTTCGACGGCGACGGCAAGCTCGATTTGTTCTTTACGAACGGAGCGGGCCGCGCTCCGGCGCTCTTGCGAAATCTCGGCGGAATGAAGTTCGAACGGCTAGCGAAAAGCTTCGCCGGAGACACCGATACGTTCGGCGCGGCGGTCTCGAGCGAAGGTCTCGCACTGTGCGGCCTGCGCAGTTTGGTTGTCTATCGACACGACGGCAAGCGGATCGAACTCGACAACAAGAAGCGCTGGTCGGTCGGCGCGGCGTGGTTCGACTTCGATTCGGACGGCGACCTCGATCTTTTCGTCGTCAACTACGTCCGCTACGATCCGGCGACCGAACCCGAGTGCAAAGTCGACGGTAAGCCCGATTTCTGCCACCCCCGCTACTACGACGCGCAGCCGAACGCCCTCTTTCGCAACGATAACGGGACTTTCGCCGATGTGAGCGAGGAGTCGGGCATCGCCGCCCACTTGGGCAAAGGCATGGGAGTCGCCGTCGCGGATTTCGACGGCGATGCCCGGCTCGATCTCTTCGTCACCAACGACCGTATGCCCGCTTTCCTGTTTCACAACGAAGGCGGCAAGTTCACGGAGATCGCGTTCGAGGCGGGTGTCGCCGTACCCTTCGATGGCAAGCCCGTCTCCGGCATGGGCGCCGACACGCAGGATTTCGACAACGACGGCAAGCCCGATCTGGTTTACACTGCCCTGCGCGACGAGACGTTTCCTCTCTACCGGAACACCGGCGCCGGTTTCGAGGAGGTCACCGCGAAGACGCGATTCGGACCGCTGGCTCGGCAGATGGCCGGGTGGGGCATCGCCTTCGCCGATCTCGACAACGACGGTTGGCGCGATATCGCCGTGGCCCGGAGCGACGCGTTGTCCAACCGCCCGGAGCCGTTGAGCTGGTTCCGCAACTTAGAAGGCACTGGGTTTGAGAGGCGAACCTTGCCCGCCGTCCCAGCGATGTATCGGGGACTCGTCGCCGCCGACCTTGATGGCGACGGCTGCGAGGACCTCGTCGTCTCCGCCCTCAATGCGCAGGCGCTGGTGCTGCGCAATCCGTGCGCGAATCCGAAAGGCGGCGCGCGGCGGCAGTTTTTGGGATCGACGACGCTCGGCTACGGGTCTTCGCTATGGTTGCGTTAGCGCTACTCGGTCTTTTCGCGCAAGACCCGTCGCAACAGGCCGCCGCCGCGATGCAGGCCGGGCGCTTCGCCGAAGCGGAGAAGATCTATCGCGCGCTGGTGAAACAACAACCGTCGTTCGCGCCGTGGCACGCGAATCTCGGCCTCGCGCTGCATTCGCAAAAACGGTTCACGGAGGCGATCGCTCCGCTGGAGCGCGCGATGAAACTCGGCGGCGACGCGCGCCTCGCGCAAGTGCTCGCCATCGATTACGTCCAAGCCAAGCGTTGGGCCGACGCCGCGCCGCTGCTCGAAAAGCAGCGCAAGTTTCGCGATGCCGCACACGCCTGGTGGCAGGCACGGCAATACGACAAAGCCCGCCCGCTGTACGAGCGCTTGGAGCAAGACTTCGCCGACAACCCCGAATTCAACTTCGAATACGGCGACCTGCTCGCGAGAATCGACGGCGCGGAGGCTGCATTGCCGTATCTCGAAAAAGCGCAGGCGCTGCTGCCCGCGCGAGCCGCGCTCGGGAAAGCTTACGTCGAGTTGTCCCGCTGGGCGGACGCGATTCCGCACCTCGAAGCCGCCGCGCCCGCCGATCCCGATCTACTCTTGCCGCTCAGCCGCGCCTACAAAGAAAATGGGCGCGCCGCCGATGCGGATCGCGCCCTGATCGAATACAAAAAGCGCCAACGGCCTCAATAACCGCTAGAACTGAATCCGAATGCCCAGCTGAATGTTTCGCGGACCCACGTTCGTGGTCCCCGTGACGCGCCCGAAATCGGCGCTACCCACCGTCGTGTTGGCTCTCCCGAATTGCGGAGTGTTGGTCATGTTGAACATCTCCGCGCGGAACTGCGCTTTGAAGCGCTCCATGAAAGTGAAGTTCTTCAGGATCGCGAGATCGGCGTGACGCGTCGGGCCGAACCGGATGTTCGGAATCCAGCGCGGAGCGTTGCCGATTTCGTAGGTGCCCGGCTGTGTGAACGCCGCCGTATTGAACCAGCGGTCGGGCGTCGGATTATCGGAGGCCGCCTGCTTCAGGTCCGCGACGTTGGGCCGCTGCACCTGGAAACCGTAGTTGGCGAGCGTATTCGCGGCGGTGAAACCGAGCGGTAAACCGCTTGAGAAGCGGACGATGCTCGACACTTGCCAGCCGCCCAGAACGGCGTTCGCCACGCCGCCCATGCTCGACCCGAACTTCTTGCCTTTGCCGATGGGCAGCGCGTAGACCAGGGTGTTTACGAAGCTCTGGGGCAGATCGTGAGCGGAGATCGAACGGTCGGCGCGCTGGTCGTAGTAATTGCGCATGGTGTCGCCCACTTCCCAACCCTGCCATTCGCTCGCGTTGTCGATCACCTTCGACCATTGATAAGTGGTGAGCAAATTGAGACCGCTCGCCATCTGCCAGTTGTAGCGAACGACGAGGGCGTTGAACGACGCGCTCGCGCCGGGCGTATCGCCCGACAGATTGACCGCCGTGAAGTGCGGATGCGGACGCAGTAGACGCTGCTGGGGAACCGTCGCGCCCGCGAGAACGCCGGTGGTAATGATTCCCCGAAACGGATTGGCGACCGGCGCATCGAGCGCCGAGCCTCGGCTCAAATACACCGGGTCGAGCTGATTCGCTTGCTGGCCGGTTCCGTACAGCAGCTTGCGGCTCTGCGAACCGGTATAGCCGACCTCGAGCACCATGCCCTTGGCGATCTCGTACTGGATATCGAAGGAGAAGTTCTGCACGTAGCCCAGCGGGTGGTGGCGCGAGAACGCGTTCACCGAATCGCCGACTTGGGTTAGCAGTCCGCGGCTCGCACCCGCCGGCTGGATGAAGCCTTGCGGGAACGGATTCGACAACGGCGCGGCAGGGTTGGGATTAATGCCGTCGCCGCCGACCGTCGAAACCCACGTCGTGGTGGTCGAGAAGCCCTGGTTGGTGCCGCCGCCGGTCTGCGGATAGAAGATTCCGTAGCCGCCGCGGAGCACTACTTTGTCCGTCAGCTTATACGCCATCCCGATGCGCGGGGCGAGATTCAGCCACGTGGTGTTCCAAGCGCCTTGGCCGGGCTGCACGAACACCAGTCCGCCACGGAGCGGCAACCCCGTTTGCGCCGCCAAGGGACTCGCGATATCGAAATCGAAATTGTTGAGGCGGTTGTAGCGCTCCGTGCGCCCGAGTTGGGCTTCCCAGCGCAAGCCCATGTGGATCGTTAAGCGCCGCGTGGCGCGCCACGAATCCTGGAAGTACGCGCCGTGGTACATCGCCGTGGTCGCCGTCGCGAAGCCGATCGGCGCGCTGCCCGAAGCGCCCGCGCCCAGCAGCAGCGAAGCGATGCCGTTGCCCGATACATTCGACGTCTGAGTCACCGGATTGCCCGATGTCAATCCGCGATTGAAGCTGAATTCCGGCGTGTTGAAGTCGGTGTTGTTCAGCCGCGCCATTTCGCCCAGCCAGCCGAACTTCAGGCTGTGGCTGCCGAGTTCCTTGGTCAGATTCACCTGCAAGTTATGCGTCTCGCGGGGGACGTTCAGGAAGCGGCGGTTGAACAACGACGCGTAATTCTGGACACCGAAGCCGGGATAGGTCTGCGCCTGGAATTGCGAAACCAGCGACGGCGCGAATCCAAGCGTGGTCGCGTTCAAGCCCTGCGAGGGCGAATTCTGATTCTCGCGCCACCGGCCGGAGCCCAGCAGCACGTTGATCACCCACGTCGGCGTCGGCGTGATCGTGGTTCCGATCACTACATGATGCCGCGGGTTGACGTCCGAAAAGTTCGTATCCGCGCCGTTGCCGAAAAATTGCGGCGCCACGTTCTCTTGCCAAGCTTTCGTCAAGCGGCCGAACATCGTCCACTTCTCGCTCTTCGCCCAGTCGATCCGTACGTCGAAGCGGTCGTTGACCGTCTTGGTCACGCCGGTAGCGACGAAGTTATTGCCGTTGGTGAACTGGACGCCCGGCGTATTGGGCGAGGGATAGAACGTCACGACCTTCGAGCCGACCGAATCGAACCGCGAGGTGGGAATCCGGTTGCCCGCGAACGGCGACCGCGTTAGAACGCCGTTCACTGTGGCGGTCGTGGCCGGATCGTAAATCGTCGACAACGCGCCGTTGGCGTTAAAGGTTTGCGAGAAATCGCCCGCGCGTTCGAGCGCTGTGGGCACCGTGGAAACGTTAGTTCCAGGATTTCCTTGCCGCATCCCCTCGTACGTTCCGAAGAAGTACAGCCGCTTGCTGCGAATAATCGGGCCGCCGAACGATCCGCCAAACTGATTGCGCTGGAAGATCACACGCTTCTGGCCGGTGCGATTGTTGGCCCAGCTATTGGCGTCGAGCTTGTCGTTCCGCAAGAACTCGAACACCGATCCGTGAAACTCGTTCGAGCCTCCGCGGGTGATCATATTTACCGCGCCGCCGTCCGATTTGCCGAACTGCGCGTCGAACTGATTACGCTGAATATTCACTTCCTGCACGCTATCGACCGAGGGCGAGGCGATCAATCCGCCCCAGTCCACCGCCGCCGCCGGAACGCCGTCGATCAGCGTCAAGCCCGCTTGGCCGCGGCCGCCGTTCATCGAGAAGCGATTGTGATTCTGATCCTGCGTGGCCTGCGAAATGCCCGTGCGTACGGCGATCACGCCCGCGTTGACGTGGACGAAGCCGAACGGATTGCGCGCGTTCACCGGCAGATCGAGCACCGTCTGCTGGTCTAGCGTCACGGCGCGATTCGCGGTCTGCGTATCGAGCAGCGTCACGCCCGCCGACACCTCGACGATCTGCGTCACCTCGCCAATCTGCAGCGCGATATTCATTTCGAGCGTCTGGTTCACGCGCAACACGGCGCCGGTCTGCACGCTCTTGCGGAAGCCCGCCGTCTCGGCGCTGACTTCATAGGTGCCCGGAATCATCTGCGAAAAGATGAACTGCCCCTCGGCGTTGGTGGCGGTATTTCGGGTGTCGTTGGTGGCTTCGTTCCGTAAACGTACGGTGGCGTTAGGAACGGCCGCGCCGTTGGGATCGGTGACGACGCCGGTAATCGTTCCGGTGAACGTTTGCGCGGCGATTGGGAGCAAACACAGCAGAGTGACGGTAGCGAGCCGACTGAGCCTCATCATGCGCATGACACTATCACAGTTTCGTTGTAGACACGGGAGGCATATACTGAGGCGCGATGCGTTCTTTCGTTTTCCTGCTGGCGTTTCCCGCCCTCGCGCAGACCCCGCTCTTCGGTCCGGACCTGATGTCGCGGTGGCATATCAGCGAAGTCAACCATCACGGCAACACCAAGGCCTGGAAGTTCGAGAACGGGGTCCTTTCCGTTACCCAGGACACACCCGGCAACGGCGGCATTCTGCTGACGAATAAGACTTACAAGAATTTCGAGGTGACGATCGAAATCAAGCCGGATTACGGTTGCGACGGCGGGCTGTTCCTGCGCTCCACCGAAAAGGGCGAGGCGTATCAAGTTCTGATCGACTACCTCGACGGCGGTACGGTCGCGGGCATTTACGGCGAGCGGCTGCCCGAACTCAATAAAAACGAACCCGCCGAGGGCCGCATCCCCCCCGCCGAAGGCGGCATCCGCAAAGGCTGGCGCGACTTCTGGAAGAAGGACGACTGGAACACCCTGCGCGCCCGGATCGAGGGCGATGTCCCGCACATCCAGGTGTGGCTAAACGGCCACCAGACCGTCGATTGGACGGCGAAGAAAAACTACCTGCCCGGCGGAGCGACTTCCGGGATGATCGCCTTGCAGACGCACCGCACCAATCCCGAGGGCAAGAACCAGCGCTGGGTACCCGGCGGATTTCACCGGTATCGCAACATGACAGTCCGCGAGCTCCCGTGAGCCGTCGGCTGGGCACCTTCGTCCAGATTCCCTCGCCGCAAGTGGTGGAGATTCTGGGTTACGCCGGGTTCGATTTCGTCGTGATCGACGGCGAGCACGGGGCGGTCAACCCGGAAACCGTCGAAAGCATGATCCGGGCCGCCGAGCGCGTGGGAATCGCGCCTATGGTCCGGGTGGCGCACTGCGACCCGGCGTCGATCCGCCTGCCGCTCGATTGGGGAGCGGCGGGGGTCCACGTGCCGCAAGTGGAGTCGCTTGAAATGGCGGAGTTGGCGGCCCGCTCTGCGCGATTTCATCCGTTGGGCGAGCGCGGACTCCAACCGTTCGTCCGCGCGGCGAAGTACCGCAGCTATCCTACGGCGGAGTTTCTGGAACAAGCGAATCGCGAAGTTCAGGTTGTCGTCCACATCGAAGGGCGAGGCGGATTGCGCGATCTCGACGCCATTATGGCAACACCAGGAATCGATGTCGTGTTTCTCGGCCCTTACGATTTGTCTCAGGCGCTCGGCATTCCCGGCCAAGTAACCGACCCGCGGATCGAAAGCGCCATCCTCGACGCCGTGGCGAAGCGCGGGTCGAAGATCATTGGCACCTATGCCGATACTCCCGATCGCGCTCGCTACTGGTTCGAACGCGGCGTCGATTACGTCACGTTAGGGTTGGACGCCGGGCACCTACTCCAAGCAATCAAGGGACTAGTACTCGAGTCCCGAATCTGATACGAAACCTGCGGGATTTACACTATCCCGCATGGTATGCTGGCGGAAGCTTCTGGAGGACCCATGTTGAGAAAAGCTTGTTTTATCATCGGTTTACTGGTTTTGTGCTCGCTGGCGGCGCACGCCACCGTATTGAGCGGAACCTTCCCGACTTGCCCCTCGGCGCCGTTATCGGTATACCTGTCGTCCGGCTACGAATGCGTTTTCGACCAAGTGATCGGCCCCGACAGCCTGCTTTACGACGTGACGGTCCGCTCGGTCAGCTATACGTTTTTCGATCTGAATCCTTTGGATCCCACCGCCGCCGTGTCGCCCGCCGACATCATGGTGACGCCTCCGACCAAGATCGGCGAGGCGCTGGGCTTCAGCTCCAAGAAGTTCGACATCAAGGGCAACCAGCACGTGGTGTTCGACTTCCGCTACGTCGTCGATCCGCCTCCGCCGGTATTCCCCGGTTTCGAAACGGAGCTTGAGACCTTTACGCCGACGGGCGGCGGTACGGCGATTCTCGAAACCGAACTCTGCGTGGACGGATTCTTCAAGGGCGGCGCGTGCTCGGCGGGCGGAAGCACAACGTTCCCCATCGTTACGCTGAAAGCTTTCTACATCTCCGATCCCAAAGGCGGCGACGTGTTCCAGTTGAAGGATTCGGTAATCTTCCCGACTCCGGCGCGCTTCATCAGCGTCCACAACATTCTGGAACTGAAGGCCAACGGCGGCACCTCGCAGATTACCGGCGTGAATAATGTCGCCGGAATCACGGTTCCCGAACCCATGGCCGCCTTACTGGTTGGCGCGGGGCTGATCGGTTTGGCGTTACTTCGCTGGCGTCCGTAGCCGAGCCGCCTGAAACCGCTTCAAGTTCGTCTCGAACTCGCGGCGCAGGGCGGAATCCCGGAAATCGCTGGGCAGCAACGAGATAGCCTTCGATTCCAATCGAATCGCTTCCTCGATGTTGCCGACGTCGAATTGCGCGCGCGCTACAGTGTCGAGAATCGACGGCTCCCCGGTGCCCGTACGTTCAAGCAGCTTCAGCGCGTAGCCGAGAGCTTCCTGCGGACGCTTCAAGTCGGCGAACGGCGTTGTGAGCAGCGTCCAGAGATAGTTTTGCAATTCCGGTGTGCCGCAATCGGGGCGCTCGACGATCGGCCGCAGATAATCGAGATTTTGCGCCATGATCGCGCGCGCCTCGGCGCGCTTGGCGGGTGTCGCCGCCAACAGATCGCCGAGGCGCTGTAAAGCGGAAATCTTATCCCGGCGGTACTGGATGTTGTCGGGATCGAGGTTCGCCAGCCCCTCGGCCACCGCTAGCGCCGAGCGGTACTGCGGCTCCGCTTCGCCCAAGCGTTGCCCGGCGTTCAGAATGTCGCCGGTAAACAGATACGCGGTAAACAGCGCCCGGCGCCGGACGGTATTCCCTCGATCCTTCGTCAGCAACGACTCGTACAGCTTGACGGCTTCGTTCAGGTTGCGGAGCGCCTCGGCGGTTTCGCCGATTCGAGACAAGGTTTGGCCCGTAAACAGCGCCGCTTGGGCGTGGATGGCGCGGGACTCCTCGTCGTTAAGCGCCCGTACCAAGTCGGCCGCTTCGCCGTAACGAGCCAGCGCCTGCCGGTAGTCGCCCGATTCGAGGTCGGCGAATCCGAGCTTATTCAGCACCTCCGCGCGCTCGCGGCCCTCGAAAGCGGGCAAAGCTTCCCGGTAAATCTTAAGCGCTTCGCGATAGTTTCCGCCCGCGACGCTTAGATCGGCCAACTTCACCTTTGCCATCGCAATATCCCAAGCGAAATCGGCTGTCTTGCCGCGCTTGGCGTAATCCTCGGCCAAGCGGAGCGCCTCCGAGTAGCTGCGCCGCGCGCCTTCGCGATCGCCTAAGTTCGGCGAAAACGGATTGCCCTGCACGTCGCCCATCTTGCGGTACCCGGTGAGCACTTCCCGCGCGAGCTCGCGGTCGCCCGCCGCTTCCGTCGAAAGGCGCTTCAGATAGTCGAGCCCTTTGGCCACCAGCTCGCGCCGCGCCGCCGTCTGCCCGGCTTGGATCTTCGAATCGAAATCCGTAACGAAGAAGCGCGCTAACTCGCGCGTGTCCTGAAAGCGCTGCTGCGCGACGATCTTTTCGCGGTTCGCCACCCGGGCGAAGTACACCGAAACCACCGTGGAAGCGATCAGGGCGAGTATGGCAAGGCTCGCCGCCGCGACGCCGGCTGTGTGGCGGCGCACGAACTTGCCGACGCGATAGCCCACGGTATCGCTCTGCGCGACCACCGGCCGCCCGTCGAGAAACGCCCGAATGTCCTGCGCAAAGTGCGCGACGGACGAATAGCGGCGCTGCGGCTCTTTGCGCAGCGCCATCAGCAGGATCATGTCGAGGTCGCCGCGCAGCCGCTTGCGCAGCTTGTCGCGAGCCTCGCCCATGCCCTTGAAATCCACTTCGCTGGGCGGCGAGGGGACGGTCTCGCAAATCGTCTTCTCGATCGCCGCCGGCGAACGCACCTTGAACTCGTACGGCAGCCGCCCGGTGAGCAGCTCGTACAACAGCACGCCCAGCGAGTAAATATCGCTCGCGGTCGTGATCGGCTCGCCCCGCGCTTGCTCCGGACTCGCGTAGTGCGGCGACATCGGCCGCGCGTCCGTCGCCGTTAGCTTTAACTCTTCGGCTTCCGGTTCGTCTTCCGGACGAATCAGTTTCGCGATTCCGAAGTCGAGCAGCTTCGGAACGCCGTCGGCGGTAACCAGAATGTTCGACGGCTTGATGTCGCGGTGGATGATTAGATTCTGGTGCGCGTACTGCACCGCGTCGCAGATCGTCAAGAAGAGCTTGAGCCGTTCGGAGATCGATAAACTTTTCGTTTCGCAGTACCGGTCGAGAGGCAGCCCCTCGACATACTCCATCACCAGGTACGGCGCGCCCTCTTCGGACGTGCCGGCATCGAGCAGTCGCGCGATGTTCGGATGGTCCAGCGCGGCCAGCAACTGCCGCTCCATGCGGAATCGCCGCAGGATTTGCGAACTGGCAAGCGACGGCTTCACCAGCTTCAGCGCCACTTGCTTCTGGAAATCCTCGGCCACCAGGCATGCCGCGTACACCATGCCCATGCCGCCCTGCCCGATGCGGCGCAATAGCTTATAACTGCCGATCTGCTTACGGCTGGCGAGAAAATCCTCGTCGAAACGCTTGGTGCGCGGCGAGGCGGGACCCATCTCGCGCGTCTCGTCGTCGTCGGTAAGCGCCTGCGTGGCTTGGGTCAGCAGGCGTGTCGCCTCTTCGTCCTCGATGAGGAGCTTCGTTTCTTCGAGCAGTTCCTCGTCGCCTTGCGTCTCGCGCAGGAGGAAGTCGTCGCGGATTTCGGCGGTCAGCGCCAGAGCCGTTTCGGCAAGGCTCTGCGCTTTACGAAGGCGATCCGGTGACACGGTGCATTTTCAAGCGTAACAACTTCATACGAATCAGGCGGTTTGCCGCCGCGTTTCCGCCACCAGATTCGAGGCTCGCAATAACGATTCAAAGGTGCCCGCGTCGGTCCACCAGCCGTCGAGATAATCGAAGGTCAGCGATCCTTCGGCGATGAACATGTTGTTCACATCGGTGATTTCCAGTTCCCCGCGAGCCGACGGCGACAGACCGTGGATCTTCTCGAACACGCTTTCGTCGTAGAGATAAATCCCGGTAACGGCGAAATCCGATTTGGGTTGTTTCGGCTTCTCCTCGATCCCCACGATCTTGTCGCCCGCGATCTCGGCCACGCCGAAGCGCTCTGCGTCCGCGACCTTTTTCAGCAGAATCTTCGCGCCCTTCGGCTGCGCTCGGAAGTTCTCCACCGCGCCGCGAATCGAGCCTTCGATCAGGTTGTCGCCCAGAATCACGCAGATGCGTTCGCCGTCGGCGAAATGCTCGGCCAATCCGAGCGCTTCGGCGATGCCGCCTTCGCCCGATTGGTAGGTATAGTTCAAGTGCTTTAGTCCGAAATGGTGGCCGTTGCCCAGCAGTTCTAAAAAATCGCCCGCGTGCCGTCCGCCGGTTACGATTAGGATGTCGTCGATGCCCGCGGCGACCAGCGTTTGGATGGGGTAGAAGATCATGGGCTGGTCGTAAACCGCCAGCAAATGTTTATTCGTGATCTTGGTGAGAGGCTGCAGCCGCGTGCCCAGTCCTCCCGCTAAAACGATGCCTTTCATGCACTCGCTATCGTAGCGCGCGCCATCGCCTTACACCCCTCCAAACCTATCTCTAAGAAAGACTTTCGAGGTAATTCAGTACTGGTTCCGCCTTAGTACCACCCTTACGCGCGTGCGCGACGAGCGTAATACCGTGCGGACCCGCCGTCTTGGCAGCTTCGGGAAACGCGGCGATCGCCGCCTTCACGAAGTCGAGCCGCCCCAACATGCACGCGGCGGGTAACTCGAGCGGCGCGCCATGGGCGATCAAGTACTCGGCGATTTCGCGCTGCCCCATGTGTCCCGCCCCGCCCAGCGCGGTTTCGAAATCGCCGCCACCCCAATCGTAGGCGACTTTGGCGAGCGCGGGACGCTCCGCCAGCATTTCCTTCACACGGTCCAGGTTGCCGTGCCCCGCGCCGACAAACTCCTTGACGACTTCGAGCGGCACCGGCGGACCCTTGTCGATCTTCTTCGACGGAGGAACGGTTTGCGCCGCCACGGGCACGGCGAGGAGCGAGGCGAATTTCCGGCGGTTCATGACGGTTTATACGAGCGTACCGCCGCAACGTTTTCCGCGAGTTTGCGCAGCGGTTCGTCCAGTTGTTGCCGGACGCGCAATACCGGGGCGAACAAGTCGCCGAGCCGGTCGAACCGTTCGACGGCATTCCGCAAGTGGAACTGCGACGGCCGCAACCCGGGCTTCACTTCGCCCCAGTCGAGCGGCGTGGCTACCGGAGCGCCGGGATGCGCGCGCGGAACGTACGGCGCGGAGATCGTCTTACCCCGCCCGTTCTGCAGATAGTCGAAATAGACACGGCCCGCCTGGCGCTTCGATACGGTTCGCGGAGTGGTGAACAGATCCGGACGCTCCGCCGCGGCGAGTCGCGCCAACACCTCGGCGAACGCCTTGGTTTGATCGAACCCGTAGACCGGTTCGAGCGGCACGTAAATATGCAGCCCATGTCCGCCCGTCGTCTTCGGGTATCCCGAGAGGCCCAGCGCTTCGAGCTTCTTGCGCAGGTAGTGCGCCGCCTCCACCACCATGTCGTAGTCGCAATCCTGCGGGTCGAGATCGACGAGCAGAAAGTCGGGGTTGTCGAGAGAGTCGATCCTCGACATCCACGGGTTTTGATCGATGCAGCCCAACTGCGCGAGATAGATCAATTGCGCGCGTCCCGCGCCGACCACGCGCACCGCTTTCTCGTCGCCGTCGCGAATCGTAGCCGTGCGCAGCCACTCCGGCAGACCTTCGGCGTTCTTCTGGAAGAACGCTTCGCCTTCGATCCCGTCGGGATAGCGGCGCAGCGAAAGCGGACGGTCGGCCAAGTGCGGCAACAGCAGGTCCGCCACGGCGTCGTAAAAGTTAAGCAGATCGCGCTTGACGATCTTGTCGTCGGGATAGAAGAGCTTGTTGAGATTCTTGATGCGGAACGCATGCCCCTCGATCGAGACCCCGGTTTCGTCTTTGCCCGGCGCGATCAACTCGGCGCGGGGGGCGGGCTTTTCGGCTAGCGCGTCGCGCACGCATTCCGCCGGATCGATATCGTCGCGCAAGCCCACGAACACGGGCGCGCGCAGACGGCCCTCTTCGGTCCATTCGAGAAACTTCACCGTCGCCACCAGTTCCGGCTTCGTCCAGGTAATCGGCTGCGGCAGCTTCACCGCCTCCTCGAACGGCGAGCGCCTGACGATACGCTCGGACAGCAGTTCGTGAATCCGCTTCATCAGCGCTTGATCGAACCCCGTGCCGACATTGCCCGCGTAGCGCAGCTTGCCGTCTTGCCACACGCCGAGCAGCAGCGCGCCGAAGTAATCGCGCTCGCCTTTCGTGAACCCGCACAGCAGAAACTCCTGTTCGCGGACGGCCTTCACCTTCACCCAATCGCGGCTGCGCGTCGATTCATAGAAGCTCGACGCGCGCTTGGCGACAATGCCCTCAAGCCCCTGCTGCCGGGCGAGCGCGAGCAACTCCTTGCCGTGCGAATCGAAGTGATCGGAGAGCTTCAATACCGCGCTCGAGACCACGACCGACGCGAGCAAGCGCTTCCGGTCGGCGAGCGGCTTGCCGCGCAAGTCCCGCCCGTCGAGATAGAGCAGGTCGAACGCGAAAAACACCACCGGCCGCGACTTCATCATTTGCCGGATCGCGCCCACGTCGGACGCCATAATGCGCGGCTGGATACGCTCGAACACCGGGCGGCCTTTCTCGTCGAGCGCGCAGATTTCCCCGTCGAGAATCGCGGATCTCGCCCCGACCGTCATCGATTCGAGTTCGGGATACTGCCGCGTCACGTCGTTGGTTTTGCGCCCGGTGAGGCGCACGCGGCCGTCCTCGATATGCGCCATCGCGCGCACGCCGTCCCACTTGATTTCGTAGAACCACCCTTCGCCCGCCGGAACTTCGCCCGACAATTGCGCGAGCATCGGCGCGATCTCGCGCGGCATTTTCGCTTCGGGCGGCGGCGGCAGTTCAAGCGCGATCTCTTGCTGCGTGCGCAGGCTCGCGACGCTCCACTCGTGCCGTTCGACGTCGTAGGGCGAGCGCGCATGCTCGTCCTTCTTCTTGATCAGCAGCCAGTCTTTCGAAGGCTTCCCGGTCGCGCGGTCTTTCATCTGGATCAGCGCGAATTCGCCGCGCAGCTTTTCGCCATGCAGGCGGAATTTGAAATCGCCGCGCGCTAGCATCGCTTCGCCGTCGCCCAAGATTTCGTACTGCCCGGCGTCCCACAGCATCATGCTGCCCGCGCCGTAATTGCCCTTCGGGATGTTGCCCTCGAAGGTGGCGTACATGACGGGGTGATCCTCGACGTGAACGGCGAGTTGCTTCACCGCCGGGTCGAGCGACGGCCCGCGCGGCACCGCCCACGATTTCAGCGTCCCGCCGACTTCGAGCCGCAGGTCGTAATGCAGGTGCGACGCATCGTGCCGCTGCACGCAATACAACCCGCGCGGATTCGCTTCGACATCCGGGCCGGGTTCCGGCGTCCGGTCGAACTTGCGTTTGCGGGCGTACTCTTCGAGCGGCATGCTCGCTTAGATAGTCTGTCGCAACAACTTCCGCAACTCCTCCCCCAGCCGCGCGATGTCGGATTCGTCGTTGTAGAAATGCGGGGATACGCGCAATCGCCCATGCCGCGCGCTGACCAGCACCCCGCGCGATTTCAGCGCGACGCTCAGCGCCGAAGCGTCGTGGCCATCGAACTTCGCCGCGAGGATCGGCGAATCGTAGTGCGGACCGGGGAGGAATTCGCCGCCCAGTTCCTCGAGCGTCTCGCGCGTGCGCACCGCCAGCGCCATTACTCGCCGCTCGATCGCCGCCATTCCGAGTTCGTGGAACAGATCAAGTGACGCGCCCATCGCAAAGATCAGCGAATGCGCTAGCATCCCGGCTTCGTACTTCTCGGCGGCGCCGGAAAACTCCGGTGCGCCATGCCGTAGATGGTCCACTTCCCGCCAGTTGCGATCGCTGCGCCAACCCACCACCGCCGGTTCGAGCCACTCCCGCGCGCCTGGCGCGACATACATAAACCCGATCCCGTTCGGCGCGAGCATCCACTTGTATCCATGCACGGCGAACACGTCCGGCTGGATCGC
Organism: Bryobacteraceae bacterium; assembly: GCA_033763835.1. Lineage (GTDB taxonomy): Bacteria > Acidobacteriota > Terriglobia > Bryobacterales > Bryobacteraceae > JAPKYZ01. Next base: position 160,166 of record JANRJS010000033.1, read on the forward strand.
CGCCATGTCGAATTCGAGCGCGCCACAACCCTGCGTGCCGTCGAGATAGAACAACGCTCCTCGCTCGCGGCAAATCCGCCCCATCTCATCGACCGGAGCGCGAAAGCCCGTCACGTAGCTCATCGCGCTGATGGCGACCAGGCGAGTGCGTTCGTCCACGGCTTCGGCGAATCGCTCCCACGGCGTTTCGACGAACTCGACCCCGTGCTTCTCGAGCAGCGCGGGCCGATAAATCTGATTCGGAAACTCGTGATCGAGCGTAACGATCCGGTCGCCCGGCCGCCAATCGATGCCGTTGATCAATTGCGCCAACGCGTGCGAAGCGGTGGGGATGAACGCGATGTCCGCCGCCTCCGCGCCGATGAGTTTCGCCGCCGATTCGCGCACTTGGTCCGCTTGGTCGAACCACTGGACGAAATCCGCGCACGCCAGTTCGTCGCGGTGCGCGAAGTGACCGGCTACCGCTTCCGTCGCGCGGCGCGACAGTTGGCCGAACGTCGCGGTATTGAGAAACGTCCAGTTGGCTAGCGATGGGAACTCGGCCCGGACCTTCCGCCAGTCAGGCGGTTCGGGATTGGACATAAGCGGCGGCCTCGGACGCAGGCATCTCGGTCATCGACTTGGTGCGGCGCTCCACCACTTCGACGACGCCCTGCGCCGCCTTCTTGCCGACGGTAATGCGCCAGGGAATGCCGATCAGGTCCGCGTCCTTGAACTTGACGCCCGGCCGTTCGTCGCGATCGTCGAGCAGCGGATCGAGTCCCGCGTACTTGGCGGCCTCGTAGATCTCCCGCCCCAAGCGACTCATGACTTCGTCTTTCGCGTTGACCACCGTAATGACGCAATCGAAGGGCGCGATCGAAGCCGGAAGCGAGATACCGTCTTTGTCGTGAAACAACTCGATCGCGGCGGAAAGAATCCGCTCGACCCCGATTCCATAGCTGCCCATAATCACCGGAGTCTCTTCGCCCGACTCGTTGAGAACGTTCAGCCCCATCGATTTCGAGTACTTATAGCCGAGCTTGAAAATATGCCCGACTTCCATGGCTTTCGAAATCGACAAAGGCAGCCCGGTCACTAACTCCGTGTCGCCGGGATTCACTTGCCGGATATCGGCGAACTCCGTGTTGGCATCGAGCGTCACATTCCGCAAGTGATAGTCGTCGCGATTCGCGCCGGTCACCATGTTGCGCCGCCCGCGTAGCGCTTCGTCCGCCACGACGCGCATTTTCGTTTTGACGCCCACTGGGCCAAGCGATCCAGGATCGGCCCCGAACCAATCGCGAATCTCCGCCGGGTGCGCGGGGCGCGCTTCGCCGGGACAGACCGCGCCAAACTTGGTTTCGCTCAATTGATGATCGCCGCGCAGCAACGCCAGCACGGGCTTGCCGTCCACCACCTGCACCACGCTCTTGATCAGCGAAGTGGCGGGCATTTCGAGGAACGCGGAAACTTCGTCGATCGTCTTCTTGCCCGGCGTGTGGACCGGTTCCGGCTCCAACTCGCCCTCGAAATCTGGCGCGGCGGGAGGAATCGGGCGCGAAACGGCCTTCTCCATGTTGGCCCAGTAATCCACTTCGCGGTTGTAGACGACGAAATCCTCGCCCGCGTCCGACAGCACCATGAATTCGTTCGATTGGCTGCCGCCCATCGCGCCGGAGTGCGCCTCGACGATAAAGAATTCCAGGCCGCAACGCGTAAAGATTCGCTTATACGCCTCGCGATGCTTATCGAAAGATTCGTCGAGCCCGGCGGGCGCTAAATCGAAGGAGTAGCTGTCCTTCATGATGAACTGCCGCAGCCGCAACAAGCCCGACTTCGGACGCGGTTCGTCGCGAAACTTAGTCTGAATCTGGTACCAGATCTGCGGAAGCTGCTTGTAGCTGCGCAGTTCGCCGCGCGCCACAAACGTCATGACTTCTTCGTGGGTCATGCCCAGGCAAAGATCGCGCCCAAAGCGATCCTTCAGCCGGAACATATCGTGACCGATCGCCGACCACCGCCCCGATTCCTGCCACACTTCCGCCGGATGCAGCGCGGGCAAAAACATTTCTTGCCCGCCGATTTTGTCCATTTCTTCGCGAATAATCCGCTGAATCTTATTGAGGGACCGTTGCGCGAGCAGCAGGTAGTTGTAAGTTCCCGCGGACAGTTGCCGGATGTAGCCGGCGCGCAGCAGCAGTTTGTGGCTCGCGACTTCGGCTTCGGCGGGGTCGTCCCGCAACGTGGGGATAAAGAGCTTCGACCAATACATGAAAGGGGATCGGGCCCGGAAGGGCTTGACACCAGAGTATAACTTAGGCCATGCGGCTATCGGAGATTCGAGACGGACAAGCGCCCGCGCAACCGCTGGCGGCGCTGGGCTTTCAACGGGAGCTGACGAAAGAAATACAGACCCGGCTTGGCGATCTAGGGTTCCTGGATCCCCCCGCCGACGGCAAGTTCGGCTCCGTGTCGCAGTGGGCGCTGCGCGCGTTTGCCGAGTCGGCGGGCATGGCGGCAAAGACGCAAATCGACAAGGAAGCCGCGGCCGCGTTGCTGGCCGCCCAACCGCTACCGCTCGCGCCGGGCGGCGATCTCGCCGGACGCATCGTCGCCCGCATGCTGGCCCTCGGTCACTGGGTGGCGCGGCATCCCGACTGCGTCAATATCGTGTACCTCGAAGGCGCGGGCGCGGACGGCGTGCCCAACGACAATCGCCCCAACGTCTATAACGACTCGCGATTCGCGATCCGCATCGAAGGCGGTGTGCCGAAAATCTTGGGCGCGTGGGAGGCGACGACGGAGCCGGGGCGCGCGTTCACCGTCGATCCGTCGCTCGCCAATCCGCTGGGCGCGGCGCGCATCGCCCTCGGCCAGCATAAAGCCTGGATTCTCGGATTCCACAAAAGCAATCCGCAGCATCCGGCGCTGGTCCAACGCGAAAATCTGCCCGTGTTTCGCGACCTGAACCGCGATTTCCAGCGTCAGGGCGACACCGTGCACGTGGGATTGTTCGGCATTAATCAGCACCACGGCTTTAGCTCCAATCCCAATGACATCCAACAGGACAGTGCCGGTTGCCTGGTGGGCCGCGCTAAGACCGGACACACCGAATTCTTGCGGATCGTCAAGACCGACGCACGCTTCCTCTCAAGCGCCGACTACCGCTTTATGACCGCGATTCTCGACGGACGCACGGTGTAAGCGATGCTACGCTGAAGGTTCATGAAGATCGCGCTGGGGGCCGACCACGCCGGTTTCGCCCTGAAGGAGCAACTTCGGGAGCGCCTGAAGGCCAAGGGACACGAAGTGCTGGATGTTGGGACAACCTCCACCGAATCAACGGATTATCCCGATTTCGCGGAAGACGTTGCGCATCGTGTCGCGAAAGGCGACTGCGACCGTGGCTTACTGGTCTGTTCGACCGGCGTCGGCATGTCGATCGCCGCGAACAAGGTAAACGGAATCCGGGCGGCGCTAGCTTACAACGAGGACGAAGTGCGTCTGACTCGCGCGCACAACGACGCGAACGTACTCGCTTTGTCCGCGAAATACACCGATGCGGAAAGTGCCGATAAGCTCGTCGAGATATTTTTGAACACTCCGTTCGACGGCGGACGTCACGAACGGCGGGTGAACAAAATCAAGAAATTGGAGGAAACGAAGCCTTGAACTGGATGTCGCGACCCTTGGCGCAAGCGGACCCCGAAATAGCGGCGGCGCTCGATCACGAGCTCGAACGCCAGCAATCCTACATTGAACTGATCGCGAGCGAAAACTTCACGTCCGAGGCGATTCTCGAAGCCACCGGCAGCGTGTTCACGAACAAGTACGCCGAAGGCTATCCCGGCCAGCGCTATTACGGCGGATGCGAGTACGCCGATGTGGTCGAAACGCTGGCTCGGGACCGGGCGAAGAAGCTCTTCGGCGCCGAGTATGCGAACGTACAGCCGCACTCCGGTTCGCAAGCCAATCAGGCGGCCTATTCGGCGGTTTTGCAGCCCGGCGACACGATTCTCGGCATGAATCTGTCGCACGGCGGCCACCTCACCCACGGCCATCACCTGAATTTTTCCGGCAAGACGTACAAGATCGTGCCCTACGGCGTGCGCAAGGACACCGAGATCATCGACTACGAAGAAGTGGCGAAGCTGGCGGAAGATCACAAGCCGAAAATGATCATCGCCGGAGCGAGCGCCTATCCCCGCGTCATCGATTTCCGCCGCTTCCGCGAAATCGCCGATTCGGTGGGCGCGATTTTCCTGGTAGATATGGCGCACTATTCGGGGCTGATCGCCGCCGGGCTATATCCCAACCCGTGCGAGCACGCCGACATCGTCACTTCGACCACGCACAAGACGCTGCGCGGTCCGCGTTCGGGCATTATTCTGGCGCGCGCAAAATACGCGAAGGCGATCGATCAGAACGTGTTTCCCGGGGCGCAGGGCGGTCCGCTGGTGCATGTAATCGCGGCGAAGGCCGTGTGCTTCCTCGAAGCGATGAAACCGGAGTTTGTCGAGTATCAGCGGCGTGTGATGGCGAACGCGAAAGCGCTCGCCGAGTCGCTCACGAGCCGCGGGTTCCGCATCGTTTCCGGCGGCACGGATTCGCACATCGTCCTGCTCGATTGTTTCGCCAAGGGCGTTCGCGGCAAAGACGCGGAACTCGCCCTCGACCGCGCGCACATCACCGTGAACAAGAACGCGATTCCGTTCGACCCGAATCCGCCGCTCAACCCGAGCGGGGTTCGCTTGGGCACACCTGCCGCTACCACGCGCGGCTTCGGCGAAGCGGAGTTCGACAAGGTCGGCCACCTGATCGCCGACGTGCTTGAAAACATCGGCTCCGACGACGCGATCGACCGCGTGCGCCGCAACGTCACCGCACTGACCGAGCGCTTCCCGCTTTACGACTGGAAGCTCGCGCCAGTGGCCTGACAAGGCGCGCCGTCTAGACTGGTTTCGGGTGCCCCTTCGAATCGCTATCGATGTCCGGCATATCCGGGACTACGGCATTGGCAGCTATATCCGCAATCTGATCGCCGCGCTAGACCGGCGGACGGACGAGCATACCTACGTTCTCGCCGGACGCCGGCAGGATCTTCACGAGTTGCCCGCGCTTTCGCCGCGATTCACGCGCGCCGAGTTTCCCCGCTCCGATTCGGGCATGGCCAATCAGGCGACCTTTCCCTGGTTCCTGCGGCGCTTTCGTCCCGACATCTCGCACATCCCTTTGAATTCCGTCGCGTTGCTGCTCCAGAAGCCTTACGTGGTTACCGTCCACGACATGTCCAGCCTGTTGTTTCCGCAGGACCGCGCAAGCCGCGTCGGCGCGATTCGCCACCGCTATCGCTTGTTCCGCTTCCGCCGCGGATTGTTGCGCGCGGACCGCATCATCGCCGTCAGCCAAGCGACGCAGCGCGACCTCGAATCGCTGTTGAGCATACCGCCGGACCGGATCCGGCAAATTTACGGCGCCGTCGATACGCGTTATCTCGAAGCGTTCGTTCCGGCCGACGCCCGGGCCGCCGGTCCGCACGCCGCCGAATTTCACCGCCGCCGCCTGCAGGAGCGCTACCAGATTCATCACCCGTACCTGCTCTACGCCGGTACCATCCGGCCGCAGAAGAACATTCCGAAGCTGATCGAGGCGTTCGCCGTCCTACGCGCCGAACTCGCCGGTCATCCCACGTTATGCGAATTGCGATTGCTGGTGATCGGCGACGCGATTTCGAAATACCCCGACGTCCGGCGCGCCGTGGTGAACGCCCGTCTAGAGAACTACGTACGGTTTTTCGGTTTCGTCAGCGCCGACGCGTTGCGCGCTTTCTACGAAGGGGCGCAGGCGTTCGTCTTTCCTTCGCTCTACGAGGGCTTCGGACTGCCGCCCCTCGAAGCGATGGCCGTCGGTACGCCGGTGGTGGCGTCGAATCTGAGTTCCTTACCCGAGGCGGTCGGCGACGCGGCGGAACCGGTAAACCCCGAAAATCTTTTCGACATCGTCCGCGGGATTCGCGAAGTGCTCTTGAATACTTCCCACCGCGAGCGGCTGATCCAGCGGGGGTACGCGCAAGTGCGCCGTTTCCATTGGGACCGCACCGCCGCCGAAGTGATGGCCGTTTACGAGGAAGTGGGCCAGAAGCGGCGACAGTCGAGCCACTGATCCGCGCACCCCGGATGGGCCAAGTAGGCGGCCAGCGTCTCCGGCTCGAGCAGATCGAACAAGGCGATTCTCGCGGCGGCGGCGATCCGGTCCGCCTGTTCCGGCGAAAGCGAGCGAGTTCCCTTCAAGACGTGGTGCACGTGGGGTTGCGATACTCCGGCGGCCCGCGCCAAGCCGCGTTCGGTCCATTCGCCATTACGAACTTTGTCGCGCAAACGGTCCACCAACCGGCGGCGGAGATCGGCAAGGCTAAGGGTCAAGAGCCTATTCCCCGAAGAAATATATCACAATAAAATTGGATTAGCGACGATATTTTTAGCTATTTATGAGATTTTTTCTAACCCCTACCACAGCACAAAATCTTGATTCAATTCATTGGTTTACATTTGTGTCTAGCCGAATACGGTGCAGCGAAGGCAAATTATTCTCCGAAAAAATGTTTGACTAAATTCGCCGCCCGCCTAGGATGAACAACAGAATAAACGCGGCCCGCCGCGGGGAGCTCGGAACTCCCCGAAGCCGTGAAAAACGAAAAAGCCGCGAAGGAAAAAGGACAACCCAACCAAAATGGAATGGACACGATCGGAAACGTTAGCCCTCGCCTCCCACGTTTGCACGCAGTGCCACGGTCTTGGCTTAAGGACCGGGCGCCGGGGAAGCTCTTCCCCTTGCAATTGCGTGCTGCGTTCGATTTTCCGGGCCTGCTACGACCGTTTTCGCCTCTGCGTGAACAAGGAGAAGCACATGTCGCGTGTGTCGCTGGAGCACACCGGCTCGGGCGGCGGCCGCCGTTACACCTGGGGCCGCAAGGACGAAGAATATATCGCCGATTTCACCCTGGTGAGCCGCCGCACCCTCACCGAGGACGAATATCGCATTTTCAAATTCCACTTTCTGCTCGGCGCGGACTGGAAGCTGTGTTGCCGCCGCCTGAAGATGGATCGCGGGAATTTTTTCCACGCCGTGTACCGGATTCAGCAGAAGCTCGGCAAGGTGTTCCGCGAATTGCAGCCCTATGCGCTCTATCCGCTGGATGAGTACTTCGGCGCGAAGAAGGTTCTGTCCACCGGTTCGACCCCGCCGCCCGCGCCTTCGAACGTGATCCACTTCCCCTGGCGCCCCGTCCCGCGCCAAGCTCCCCCGGCTCAGCCCTTGCTCCGCGCGGCGTAAATCAAAAGGGGGGAGCCGATTCGGCTCCCCCTAGAACGATCCACCGAATGGCTAAGCCGCCCGGCGCCGCATCCAAGCCAACGCCGTCAAAGCGCCGCCCAGAGCGGCCCAGGTGGCCGGTTCGGGAACCGTGGTCGGACTCGTGGTGGCAACGCCGATGACGGCCCCGGTAAAGTCGGGAACGCCAAAGACTTGCGTGAGTGCCGCCGCCGCCTCCGAGCGTAGCGTCAACACCAATCCAGGACCGATATCGAACAACGGAACACTCCCTAAGGCCGCGCCGTTCAGAGCCGCTTGGCCGCTTAAAATACCCGTGACCGCCACCAAATCAACGTCGATAAGGAAGTCGGTGAGATCGAGCGTGTCCGTACCGTCGCTAAAGCCGAGTCCGCTGCCTACATGTTCGATTTGAGCCATCCCCGTGACCGGATCGATGAATCCGCCCGTAATCGGAAAAGTGGCGGTGAGCCCGACCAGCGTTCCAGTGCCGAGCGGCGTAATGGTAAGCGCGCCGGTTAGGATGGCCGCCGTGGCCGGATCGAGTTCGACGCTGGTCGTCCCTCCGGCGATGCCGATCGGCGCGCTCCAGGCCGCTGGAATCGAAGCGGCAAGCGCAAGAGCGATTGAGAATGCTTTCATGCTGAGGTTCCTCCGTGTAGTTAAGGCGGTTCCGGACATCGCCGCCCGATGTGCTAACGCCGGAAATGCCGCTTACGGATCTCTATCTCTCGAGAAAGTTGGAGCGCTCCCGCTCTCGAAGTCATCCTTCTCTTGCGGGTGCGCGTGGATTCAACCGGACTTCCGGCCGTTGCGCCGGACCGCAACCTTGTCGAGCGAATCGCGGCGGGCGATGAATCGGCCTTACTGGCTCTTTACCGCCTATACGCAAACCCCGCTTACTCACTCATTTACCGGATCGTGAGGGACGAAACGGTGGCGGAAGAAGTTCTACAGGACACGTTTTTCCGGCTGTGGTGCCTTCCGCACTCCTACGATCCGGATAAGGGAGCCTTACTGTCTTGGCTATTTACGGTCGCGCGGAACCTCGCCCTAGACCGCCGGCGAAAAGAATCCCGAAGGCCCCTGGCGTTCGTATCCGAGTTTCGGGATGCTCGTAACGGCGAATTTGCCGGGCCAGACGCCGGCCTTGAAAAGCGGTACACCGTGATCGAAGCGTTGCGCCAACTTCCGAAAGAACAGCGCATCGCGCTGGAACTGGCTTATTTCGAAGGTTTGACCCATACGGAACTCGCCGACCGGCTACGGGAGCCGGTGGGCACCGTAAAGACTCGCATTCGACTGGGGATGCAGAAGCTGAAAGCGCTCCTGAAAGATTGCCGGCTGGTGATTTTGTGACTACCGATTGCGGGCGATTCGCGGACGATTGGGCTTTGTTCGTTTTGGGAAGCCTGGAGCCGGAATTGTGCCGTCAGATGCAGTCGCACCTTTCCGCTGGCTGCGCCTTGTGTGAGGCGCGCTATCGGGAGTCTTTGAACGACGTCAGCCGGTTGGGTGAAGCCGCGCCCCCGCGGGTCCCCGCGATCGGGCATGAGGAGCGATTCGCCGCGCGGCTGTTAGCGGTGAAACCCGCCGCCCCGCCCATCCGCCGTAGAGAGATCGTCGGTTGGATTGCCGCCGCCGCCGCACTTACGGTTGCCGTTTGGCTGGCGTTCGAACGGCGGGACCTCGAGCGGCGTCTCGCGCAAGCCGCTTCGGCGAAACCGGCGGAGCGCATCGTTGTGGCCCCGCCGCAGGTGATCGAGCGGCCAGTCGAGAGAGTCGTGGAGAAAACGCGAACCATCGATCTCTCCGCGTCGCAGTTGGCCGAAGAATCGCGACGGCGTAGGGAAGCGGAGATCGCCAAGGACGCGGCGTCGCGGGATTTGACGATCGCGCAGGCCCGGGTTTCGGAGCTGGAGCGCGCGCTGGAAGAGGCCGCACGGCGAGCCCAAACGGCCAGCCGATCGACCTCCGCCGCATCTCCGCCGGAAGCGGCGGCGCCTGCGGTTCCAGCCCCCGACCCGCGACTGGCGAGTTTGAACGCCGAACTGGAGCGGGCACGCGCCGAAATGGCGCGGCAAACTACGCAGATCGTGGAACTCCGCCGCGTGTTGCGCATCCTCGAGTCGAACTCCGTCCGGCTGGTGGATTTGCGCGCCGTCGATCCGCGGGCGGGGCGAGCCAAGGCGCGGGTGTTGTTTTCGCCAAGTCAAGGACTGCTGCTTCTCGCTCATGGCCTTCCGGCGTTGCCGGCGGGCAAGTGCTATCAACTTTGGATCATTCGGAAAGGTAGCCCCGCAATAGCGAGCGGTGGCTTGTTGAAGCTGGATGTCGACGGCCACGGCGTGGTTTCAACCAGCGCCGACGCGACGCTAGCGAACGCCACGGGATTCGCGATCACCGACGAACCGGCGGGCGGCAGTATGGCGGCACAAGGCCGAAAGCTGCTCTTTGGCGCTTACTAGGTCGCCGGCTCGCAAGTCCTCTACCGGTGTCAAAAATGCAGACCGGTTCGAAGGGCGATCGCGCCGTAACGCGCTCCGCCATTGAGGCGGTTGTAGCGATACTCGACGCCGAACGACAAAGTAGGAGACACACGGACCTCGGTCCCAACCGCGCCCTGAAAACCGAACGTAACGCCGCCTTGACCCGCCGGTATTCCGGCTTGTTGTAGCTCGCGAGCGGCGCCGATCTGCCCGCCGATCAATGGACTCCCGAACGGACCCTGTCCGCCGAAAAGGGCTTCGAGTTGTTGTCTCAGCTCGGGGCTGAGATTCGCATCCTGCCGGACACCGATGGGCGCGGCCTGGTTGGTGATTGTGACAAAAAGTCCCAGGCCTCCCAACGCGTAGGGGCGGAGGCGGTAACGGTCGAGCTTCGTGAAGGTGTACTTCAGCGAAAACGGATCGATTTCGAGCATTTGCAAGTTCCACTGCGCGGTGGAAGTAACGGGAAATGGGGCCGCTCCGGTGCCCGCGAGGGCCTGAGCGAGGTTGGACTCGCCGGCGGCCGGATTCAACGCGGTTAGCACCGCGAGGTTCGCAACCTGAGCGACGTTCGACGTCACTTGGCGCGAGGTTTTGCTGCGAAGGTAGCCGATCGAGATTTCATAACTGAGACGGCCGCCGGGAACGAGCCGTAAAGGTAAGCCAACGGCGCCCCCCAGGTAAGAACCGGAACCCAACCCGAACGGCCCTGTATGACCGCCCGTGAGGAGGCTAACGGAAGCGCCAATCTTGCCCAGATTGGGGAGCAATTCTTGCGGCATAGTCGAGGACGTTGCCGAGACGGCGGGAGCCGCCTGCGGTTCCGGCGCGGCGGGGGCGATTGGAAGGGGCGGTTCCTCGCGGGCCATAAGGGTTTGAATCAAACTTTCGAGCTTCGCCACCCGTTGCTCCAGTTCAAGGATGCGTTCGGCTTCCGGCGATTGAGCGAAGAGAGAAACCTCGGCGAATCCGAATAGACAAATTAGGAAAGCGTGGCGCATGACCTGTATTTTGGAGGGTTGGAAGGAGGAACGCTAGAATCGAAGAGCGGCGGTTCGATAGGCCCGGGTGGCGAAACCGGCAGACGCAACGGACTTAAAATCAAATTTAGAGTCTCGCAGTATCGAAGCAAACTACCTGATATCAGCAACTTGACTCCGTAGTGCCCCGCTCTGGTACACTTGCACAAGTGTTGCACATTTTGGCCCTCTGGGTCGGTGCAGATGCCTATGCCAGAGAAACACACCATCCTGGGCGGCAAGGTCCACGTCTACCGCCGCGAAAACAGCAGCCAGTGGCAATGCGCCACCTACCTTGAGGGCAAGAACCGCCGCGTTTCAACGAAAGAGGACAGCCTCGCGAAGGCCAAGGACTTCGCGGAAGACTGGTTCCTCCAGTTGCGCGGCAAGGCGCGCGCGGGCGAGTTGCTCAGCGAGAAGACCTTCGCCGACGCCGCCGCGCAGTTCGAGCGCGAATTCCAGATCATCACCGAAGGCCAGCGCAACGCGCAATACGTTAAGGGGCACAGCACGCGCCTGCGCCTTCACCTGATTCCCTTCTTCGGCAAGATGGGGCTTTCCCAGATCACGCCCGGCCAGATTCAGGAATACCGGATTCACCGTCACGAGGAGACGGTCAAGGCCAAGGGCAAGCCACCGGCGCGCAACACGATGCACCAGGAAATCGTGGTCCTGCGCCAAACGCTCAAAACTGCCGTGCGCCATCGCTGGCTCGACCGGCTTCCTGATTTGTCGGAGCCCTACCGCGCCTCCGGGAAAATCTCGCACCGCGCCTGGTTCTCGCCTGAAGAGTACAAGCAGCTTTACGAAGCGACGCGGAAGCGGGCGCACGAGCCGAAGAACGCCCGCTACAAATGGGAATCGGAGCAGCTCCATGATTATGTCCTATTCATGGCCAATACCGGCCTGCGCCCCGATGAGGCGAACCGGCTTGAATATCGCGACGTGAAGGTTGTCGAGGATGAGGCGACCAAAGAGACCATCCTTGAGATCGAGGTACGGGGCAAGCGCGGCGTCGGCTATTGCAAGAGCACCAGCGGAGCGGTCCGGCCTTTCCAGCGTCTCGTCGAGCGCAACAAGCCGCAGCCGAGCGATCCGGTGTTCCCGAAATCCCACCGCGAGCTGTTCAACACCATCCTCGACGAAGAAGGCCTGAAGAAGGACCGCGAGGGACAACACCGCACCGCCTATAGCCTGCGTCATACCTACATCTGCCTGCGCCTGATGGAAGGCGCGGACATCTACCAGATCGCGAAGAACTGCCGCACCAGCGTCGAGATGATTGAGAAGTATTACGCCTCGCACCTCAAGAACAGCCTCGACGCCGCCGCCATCAACATCCGCAAGAAGAAGCCCAAGAAGAAGGGCGCGCAGCCCGTTGAAGAAGAAGAGTAAAATCAACAAAGGGAACATTCTGGCGGCAGTGATGCGGCCATGGATCGAACCAGTCACGCGGGCGTGGCGAAATCGGCAGACGCAACGGACTTAAGCAAAACTTGAGTGCTCGCCGGGAAACCGGCGAAGTAGAACTGCTCAAAGTCGGGGAACCCTGTAAAATGGCGATCCCGAGCCAAGCCCTTCTGGAGCGGAAGTTTCGGTTGGGAAGGTGTAGAGACTAGACGGGCAGCGCCTCAATCCCGGCAGCATGCGGGACTGGCGAAGGGATAGTCCAGACCCCAAACCTTGGGCCAAACAGCCAGGGGCGGCGAAAGCCGTAGGGAGGTAAGAAAATCCGTTTCTCGGCAACGAGAGTGTGGGTTCAAGTCCCACCGCCCGCACCATCAAAATTCTTTTGCCCTCGCTTCGGAGCCGAATGGTTTCGGGCCACCATGGCCCGTTTCGGCGGAGGGGACGGAACCGTCCCTTTCTTAGGCCCGCACGGGCCATCCTCTCGGCTTGGTTCCCCGCGCCTGGAAAACAGCGGGACACATGTCCCGCCCCGTCGCTTAAGGATGGAACGAGCTCAATGCTATTTTGAGCATCGGCTAACGTCATCTAGAGTGTTCGCCCTTTATTCGCTACAATGACCGTTGGGAGTGGAGGCCCATTTGCCCTAAAATGTGGCTCAGCCTTTCGATTCTCGGCTTCTGTGCGTCCTCTCCAGCGGGTGGGAAACCTTCTTGTCGTGGCTTCTTCTTGGTTGGGGCGGGAGTGAATGCCGAAACAGAATCAACCTTAAATGTTTTGACGTGTCTATCATGAAGTGATAGAGTTCTTTAAGGGAATAGACATGCCTTACGAGAGGTCACAAGCGCTTGAGAACAGGCTTCAGCAGCTTCTGGGCCTGATCCGGAACGGTAGGCATTCGTCGCCTACGCTGGCACGCGCGCTGAATACTTCAGAGCCCACGATTTCGCGATGCCTGGCGGCATTGAGGAAGCGCGGTTACAAGATTCGCGCAGTCAGGGACCATCTCGGCTGGTCCTACCGGGTATCAGATGGCATAGAAACCTCAAGCGCGAGGGGCCTCACATGAGCACGCCCCTGGACTGGTTAAACGAATTCGGCGTCGTCCCAAGCGGGGTGAAGGCTTTCTTCGCAAGCAAGGCCGATCTGAATGCAGCCACCGCCAACGCATCACAGGGCCACATCCTCCGGCGCGCGTTCGAGCTCTTGAAGCTCGACGGGGTCCTCTGCACAGATAACGCGCCATTGGTCTATTTCAAAACCGTCAAACGGATTGATACAGCGGAGATAGAACGGCTGCATCGGCTGTTCTGGAATCATGGTGGCGCGCCGATTCTCGTCGTTGTCGCGCCGCACGAAGTCCAAATCTACTCCGGTCTCATTCGGCCTCAGCCAGCAGCCGACAATGCATCTCTGCCTATTCCCGCTCTGGTCCAACGATTGGACCGTGCATCATTGGCCCTTCGCGAATTCCTGCCCTCCGTTGAGTCCGGCGAGTTCTTCCGAAGGCATGAACGATCATTCGACCCGGCACAGCGGGTTGACCGCGATCTGCTCAATAATCTCCAGAACACGCGGGACAAGATGACAGCGATGGCGAATGCCAGGCTGGATACAAGGGTGCTCGACGCGCTGCTGTGCCGCCTCGTCTTCGCGTGCTATCTGTTCGATCGCGGGGTCATAGGCGAGGCATATCTTCAGGCCATCGGGCTCCGGCACGCTACGCATTTGCGAGATGTTCTTGGCCTACAGCCCCGCACAAAAGCCAAGCAGTATCTCTACGCGCTGTTCGCGAAACTTGGCAGGGATTTCAATGGCGATTTGTTCAGCGACAACCTTGAGGCCGAGGCGCGCTCCATCGCATCTGCCCATATCGGGCCGCTCGATGATTTTTTTCGCGCGACAAACGTGGTCACAGGCCAGGGCTCTTTCTGGCCCTATGACTTCGCGGCCATACCTATCGAAGCGATCAGCGCCATCTATGAGCGTTTCTTGCAGGGCTCCGAACGCCGCGAAGGCGCCTTTTACACGCCGAGATTCCTTGCTGAACTCGTCCTCGATATCGCTCTCGCATCGTTTCCCTCGCTGCTGCAACGCCGCTACCTCGATCCAGCCTGCGGTTCGGGAATTTTCCTCGTCGGCCTTTTCAACCGCATGGCCGAAGAATGGAAGCAGGCCAATCCAACAGCAGGAAATGACCGGCGCGCCCGCGAACTGAAAGAGATTCTCTGCGCCAGCCTTCACGGCGTGGACATCAATCCGACGGCCTGTCGAATAACTGCTTTCAGCCTTTACCTCGCATACCTTGACCAACTCTCTCCTCGGGACATTCAGGATCTCAAAGACAAGGGCCACAAATTGCCACGCCTTGTTCACTATCCCGAACACTCCGGGACGAGCAAAATCGAAGGCAACATATGGTGCCAGGACTTCTTTGAAGAAAAGGCACGCTATGTTGACGACGCAGATCTTGTCATCGGAAACCCGCCTTGGGGCAGCATGGCGCTCGACGATACATCCGCCGCGCAGTGGTGCGCGCATCAAGACCACCGTTATCCGGTTCCCGATAAGCAAATTGCCGCTGCATTCGTGTGGAAAGCTGCTCATCATGTTGCCGGCAGCGGCAAGGTTTGCCTCGTACTTCCGCATGGCATCCTGTTCAACCATGGGGCCACAGCTGTTGATTTCCAGCGATCACTATTTCAGCGGCATGCAATGGATCAGGTCCTCAACCTCACGGATTACCAGTTTTTCCTCTTCGCAGAGGCCAGGCATCCCGCGATAGTACTCTCCTACCGGGGAGCAGCACCTGTGAACCGCCAGCATCCCATCGAATACTGGGGTCCGAAATCGGATTGGCTCGTAACGAGAGCAGAGGTCATCGCTATAACGCCTGAAGACCGCCGGACTCTTACAACGGCTGAAGTGCTTGATGATTTGGACGGCGAGGACGCGCCGCAAATCTGGAAGCAGTGGTTCTGGGCGTCCGCACGTGACCGTCGGCTTGTTGACCGCCTTTCGCTCTACTCACGTTTGCGTGATTGCGTCCGACAAACCCGCGAAAAAAATTCCCCAAAGCGATGGCTGATCGCTGAGGGTTTCCAGCCACTGGGTCAAAATGACAATCCATCGAAAGCGAAACCGCTTCGGCTTACCTCTCGGCTGTTCATTGAAGCTACCTCACGCCACCTTGACCTATTCTTGTTACCTGAGGACTGTAGTGAGCTTCCGTCCAAACAATTCAACGCAAGAAGGACCTCTAATCCACTCATCTTCCGCGCTCCGCATGTTATCGTCGCCAAGGGCTTCACGAGCATTGCATATGCTGACTTTGATGTTTCCTTTAGGCACGCTCTTCGGGGTATTTGCGGTCCAAAGGAAGACCGAGACCTACTTATCTTTCTAGCCGCCTATCTTCGATCAAGAGTTGCTAGGTATTTCTCATTCCAGACGTCCTCGAACTGGGGCGTAAGCCGCCAGGAGGTTCATGTCGAGGAATTGCTGCGCCTTCCGTTTCCGTTTCCGGACCAGACCCAGAACCCAAAGCGTTCGGTACAGATAATCACTGAGGTAGCCCGCATTGTCCGATCCGCCGCAACAGAGTCTGGCACGCTGCTCGTTAACCGATCGCAGCTTGTAGACGTGGCGAGCGAATCCATAGAAAACCTCATCAATCAATATTTCGACATACTGCCGTCCGAGAAGACGTTAATCGACGACACGATAGACGTTGTCATACCAAGCGTTCGGCCCACGAGAAAGCGCCTAGATGTGCCAACGATGGTGCCAAGCAGTGCAACGCAGCGCGACGAATACATCAGGCGTCTTTGCAGCACAATCAACGAATGGTGCAAGGCTAGCCCGTTCTCTGTGACAGGCCATTCCACAGCCTCAGAGCAACTCGGGATTGGCGTTGCCTTTCTTCAGAAGAGCAAGGACGGAACTCCAGTCCCTCCTCTGAAGGATGGCGACGAGCTTTTGAAGGCTCTGGATCGAATACGGCAACTGACCTCGCAGAAACTTAACACTTTTGAGCTCATCCGTGGTGCCAAGGTTTTCGATGGCGACCGGCTATATGTCATCAAGCCAATCGCGCAAAGGTTCTGGACACAGACTGCCGCCCTCAACGACGCCGACGAAGTCGCGGGCACAATCCTTATGCAGAGACCGCAGAGGGTCGCTTGGTAATCGGCGCACCGACAGAATGGGCCGACCTCATCGACCCAATGGTTCCGGTCATCCTGAAACTCGTCATCGAGACGTGGGAACAGATGCCGCAGATCATGCCGGACGCGAAGGAAGACAAGGTCACTGAATCGCTGTGCAAGGCTCTTAAACAAAATCGGACAGCGCGGGACCTCCCATTCCAAATACATATTCAGATGGTCGAGCTTGAGCCGGCAAACGACGAAAAGCTGGGGCGGATGGATATTGCCTTCCTCCCGCTCATCAACCGCGAAGATGTTTATTTTTGCCTGGAATGCAAGCGCCTCAATGTCGCGAACGGCAGCGGGGTTCGTACCTACGCCTCTGAATACGTGCGGTTCGGGATGCTGCGATTCATCAGAGGTCAATATTCAAAAACGGTGAAACACGGCGCGATGAGTGCCTATGTCCTGGATGGAAACACATCCAGCGCCATTCAAAACGTCGAAAGTAACATTCAAATCAATCATCAGGAACTGGGCATGTCGCCACCGGGCTCCTTCCAGCCTTCGACGGTTCTGACAGGTGATGCCCGAGCGCGTGAGACCCACCATAAGCGCGTGCATGACAACAGCGCCTTTTGCATTCACCACCTGTTCATGCCGCGTAAAGACGCCGCCTGACGGACGGTACGACCGTAAGCGCGTTACTCTTTCTCGAAACCGCTATTGGCCGCAAACTTGAGCGCGCGGCCATTCTCCGTCACGGTCCTGACCACATTGTCAGACGCGCCCGCTGGAATGTCGGCTTCGATTTCCAGAGTGACCCGAACAGTCGAGCCAATGATGCCGACAAGGTGAGTAATCACCTCGTCAGCCACCCGGCTCGCATCACGGCCCACGCGTGCGGAGTCAAGCACAACAGTTCCGTGATAACGGCGCGGCCTTGTCTGTTCCGCTGGACGTGGCTGAGGTTGTGTTGGCGCGGGACTTCCTGCAGGTGTCGGACTCGCGCCCGCTTCGCCCGCGGGGTCAACCGCTGCGAGCTCCCGATCGACCTGTTGCCGTGCAATGTCAGGGCGGACGAGAAGGCCGGTATCATCGCTGGATACCGCAATCTGCATTCCGAAATGCAAGCCTCGATATCGTGCGCCGGAGTCATCGTAGCTCTCCGCATAGGCAAAGGCGTCCTGGTCCCACGTCAGCAGTGCCAGCCCTGCGCCAATTGCATTCACGAGTACGGTGCTTGCCTGAAGTCGTGGCAAGTACAAATAGCGCGCGAAATCTTCCACAAGCTGACGTATGGGGACATGGTTGCCTCGCCACAGGGGCACCCGGTCCATCTCCATGCGCAGACGCGACGCGGCAAAGCTAACGACGAGCAGTTCGTCGTTCTTGAGCTTCTTGCTCGCACGGTCCGCGAGCGCATCCGTGCCCGAAAGGCGGATTGCTTGCCAATTCACGGCCGCTTGCGGGTTCTCCTGCGTCGGCACGAGCAGCCACTGATAAGTTTCCGGAAGCCGCGCCGTTACGGCACCGTCAGCGGCGGTTTTTTGAGTTTCCGCCTGCTTTACTTGATGCGGCGACAGGTCCAGCGTGTCCTTCTCCTCCAGAATAGATTCCCATGCGAGAAACTTCCGGACGGCTTCATCCAGATCTTGCAGCCGGGTCTTATCCGCAGCTAGAAACACGAGCGTGTTTCGGTAAAGCCGCGGCGAGTTCCCGCGGGTCTCAAAAATGTTCTTGGCTGCCGCCTGCGCCGCATTGTCCGGCTCCTTGCTGTAGGCATGGTCAACGCCGAGCACGATAAGCCGTGCATCCAGATCATCCGGCACGTCGCTGCTGGAAATCGGAAACGGATGCACGCGCTTGAAGTCACCGGTCTTGCGCAAGTCGGCGCGAATCCGTTTCTCCAATTCGTGGACGACTTTGTCCGGATCGCGCGTAAGCTGCTCAGCACGGTCGTCCGCCAGTTTCGTGACCGTGGGCTGCGTCGAGTACCAATAACGCGGACCGTCCTGGTAGAGATAAGTCGCGCCAGCAGCCAGCCGTCGCAGGGCGTCTCCGAATACCGCTGGAGACTCGCCGGGCATGACGCAGCCGAGCTTCACGCGCCGATCTTCGAGCCCCCGGTTCGCCGCCGATGCTGTCGGGGCGGACCCAAGATAGATCGTTCTCGCCACGCGGCGCGATGCCGCGAACTTTCCAAGGTTCGGTACTTCGCCGTCGAACCGCAAAGGCAGCGAGTTAGGTCCATCGACATCCTTTTCGATAATTGGCACCCAGTTATCGGAGAGATACCGGGTGAGTTCAAACTGCACGCGGGGGTCATCAATGGGGATATTTGCAGGAAGAATAAGCGGGTTCTTGTCGCCCTTCTCCCAGAGGCTATGTATCACCGCAGCCATGAGCCGCAAGACGCCGCGCGTCCGCTGAAACTTCACCAGTGTGGACCAGTCACTATACAGACGGTCGAAAATCTCCGGGTGGATTGGATAAGCCGCTTTGATCCTCTTTTCGTAATCGCCATCATGGCACTCGGGCGGGAACTCCTGATGTTGCCCTCGGTAGAGTTCCGCAAACGCTCGCGCCACCACATCCCGATCTTTGAAATGCGCTTGATCCGCAAGCGGCTCGAACAGCCTTCTCCGTACGATTTCAAAGCCTTCCTCAGCGCTCGCCGGACGCCACGAAGACTCAACACGGCCAACGACGTTGCGCAGCCGGTCCAAGGCCTCACGTCCGCGCTGCCCGCCGACTTCGACATCATCCGCTTGCGTGTGCGGCGAACCCGCCGAATCCGACGCTGGCAAGCTGATGACAAGCAGGCAGTTTTTCGCGAGCTTGGCGGATTCCGTGAGAGCCTGCGCGAAAGAGAACTGTGTTTCAAAACCGCCCGCCGGCAAGTCGCTTTGATCGTGGAGCTGGCGCGCATAGGCGACCCACTCGTCGATGAGAATAAGGCACGGCCCATACTTGTTGAACAATTCGCGCAGCGCGTCGCCGGGATTCGTCGCCTTCTCGTCGTCGGCCTGGATACGCTTGAAAGCTTCTTTCGCCTCCTTGATCCCGCCAGCGGCTTCGCCAAGCTGCCAGGCCAGTTCGCCCCATAGCGTCCTGACAACTGTCCCGTCGGACTTCTTGACAGGATTTCCCGGAGAAATCTTGTTGCCGACAAGGACAACGCGCTTGGCTGTCGGCAGCTTTTCCGCGCCTGCAGTTTGCAGGATCGCGTCAATGCCGACCAGGTCGCTCGGCTTGACTCCGGAGAATAGATGATAGAGCGCCAGCATCGAGTGCGTCTTGCCGCCGCCGAAATTCGTCTGGAGCTGGACCACAGGATCTCCGCCCTGACCCGAGATGCGGCGCACGGCATCGACAAGCAAATGCTGAAGGCTTACTGTCAGATGGGTACGCCGGAAAAATTCGACCGGATTCTTGTATTCGTCCGTTCCTTCGCGTAAGTGCACCTGCCACAGGTCGGCCGCAAACTCCGCCTGCTGGTAGCGGCCGCTTGCGACATCCTTGTGCGGCGTAATCACTTCTCGCCAGGGCTTCAGATGCGCCGCCGCGACGCTTTCGATGGCGGTTCCGGCAGTCTTCCGTTTCTCGCTCCGGACCTGTTCATCAAAGCGAAGACGAAGAAGCTCCATCTTCATCTTTTCGATTTCATCCGACTGCGGAGATGAGACCGCTGTCAGGAGCCGGCCTGAGGAGTCAAGGGCGCGATAAGCGTCGTCACCGGAGAACGTCTGCTGGTGCGCCCATTTGTTGCGGAGATCGCGCAATTCACTGACGAGGCTTCGCTCAGCCGGTCCGAGAGTGCGACGAAAAACGTCGTTCCACCCTTCCCACATCAGCTTCAAGAGGCCTGCGGCGTCCCACTCCGAAATGGCTTTCTTCCCGAGGATGCGATCGTCGCCGATATATCGCGCCGCTTCTAGGGCCGCTTTGTCTTTGAATGTGTTCTTGAATTCACGCTCCACAAAAGGACCGAGGCCTTGCTTCAGAACCTCCATCGCTTTTCCGACACGTTCGTAGTTTGTGACGGCCATGTATCACTCCTGACCAAACAGTTGAGGCTGAGCTTGCAGCGGGCGATTCTCTCGCGCCAGCCTCAGAATCTCCGGCCAGCTTTGCACGAGCGCGTTATAGGAAAGCGCGTCCTGATTACGCTTCTTCCGTTCGCAAACCGTATATAACCGATACGCCAACTCGCGCGCTACTTCCGCCTTGTCGCCCAGTCCCGCAACTATTGCAGCCGCCGCGTTTTCGCCATCGGATTCAAGTAGGCGCACAAGATGATGGACCGATTCCCATGCCGTAAGCCGCCGGTCATTTGCCGGGTCCCAGCCTGGCGGCAATTCGCTGGGCCGCAGTAGCCGGACCTTTCCCCGACTCGACATCACGATCCCCGCCTCAACCATGCCCCTTATACTCGTATTTTTGGCTTTCGATAGGGTCTCTGCTATGCCGTACTCGCCTTCCGTAAATCCTGTCTGCTCAAACCAAGATAGAGCCCACCGCGTGTCGGCATCGAAATCGCCCTCCTGCTGCGCCAGTGACTCGTCTAACACCTGATTGATTAGCGCCAATGCCTCGCGCACCGCGAGCGCGTTACCTTCGGCATCCAATACACGCGCGTATCGTGTGAAGACACCCATGCCGGGGCCGATCGCCGCCTGAGCGAGATCGACCGGTGCGATATTTCCACGCTGGAGATATGCCAATGCAGCGGGCAGCTCCGACGTTAAAGCTGTCATGAAATCACGCCGGGCAACGGTCGGCGCATTTGCCGCGCGTCGGCGGCACACCAGTGCGATACTTGACGCCAGCGCGTTGGTTCCTGAGCTGATCATTCTGTTGGCCAGTTCGGTACGAATCGGCCACGTTCCCGTCACAGCAAACCCCGCTCTGATCAGAGCGTCGAGGAATGTCTCCCATCCCGTGCTGGCGGTGCCGTCGGTGCCTTCAGTCTCCGATTGCTTAAAAGCGTAATAAATCGTCACCGGAAAGGCGGGATGCGCCTGTTCGGATAACCGGTTCATCGCCTTCGTCATCCCGTCCAAGAAGAACGCTTCAGCCTGTTCTTGACCACCATGCCGATGAGGAGTCGCGACGAGTTCACCGTCCTTCGATACGACGACAGTCTTGAAGAGGTCCGGAAAGACAGGCTTGAGTGCGCGGCGTAGCCAGACATAGAAAAAGTCCGAAAGATCTGCGTAGCCAATATTGTCGTAATAAGGGGGATCGGTTGAAACTACCTTTCCGGAACTCAGCATTTGCACCGCCGCATCCTCTCTGGAAGCGACGCCCTTCGGCGAGGCCGGTAAGGCTGTTTCAATCACTTTCGCTATCCAGCCGATGCCGCTGTCAAAATTGCCGGAGGCATCGCTAAACGGATTTCCTTCCGCAAAGTCCCAAGTCATTGGTAAAGCTTGCCGGCTGAAGGTATTTATGATTCCGCTTGCCGTCGGCGTGGGGTCCCACCTCGTCAGCGTTGAGTGACGATCTGACATCTTATCGACGCCGAAACCCATATAGAGTGCTATTGCATCGCCGTAGGCCGCGGCTCCCGTACCGCCCTCCGCCAGTGGCGTCGCGTCGTCGGGGAGACCGGACGCTACCGCATCCATCCGGGCCTTGCGCTGCACCTCATGCACGAGGTCGGAAAACGCAGTCAACGCCACGAGCTGACGTGAGGTGAAAAGGTCTCCCCAGGTAGCTAGCCCATACGCCGAGCAGACGCCGCCCGTGATCATTGCTCGCGTTGGCGTCTGGCCTGATAGAAACGTCGCCTTAGCTTCACTGACTATGGGCGTGCTTTCGGCGCTAAAAGCAAGTGTCTCGGCATCACTTGTGGGCGACAGATATACACGCTCACGGTCCCCTTCAGCGATGACTGCCAGGAGGCGCGCTCCGAGACGGCCAGCTTTTCCCTCGTCCCTCACATAGCTGCGCGGTACGGGCACGCCACTCATGAGACATAAAAAGTCCTGCGCTTTCCCGGCGCGCGTTCCATTCTTGGCAGCCTCCATGTCCTTCGGCTTGCCATGGCGGACTTTGAAGGTGTATCCGTCTCCCTCCACGATGGGATCAATGAATACCTCCTTGCCGGTCTTCGAGCAGAGGACGAAAGTGGAGGCAAGCGGCACGTTCAGGTTCGCAAACGCCGGGTTTGGGCTCTTGACGGTACGGGTCCATAGCCACGCGATCACGCGAAGCTTCTTGCCGATATAGCGCTTCAGGTCGGCACGCCCCTCGGCCGCCATTTCCGGCGTGATTTCAATTTTCGGATAGAGGTGCCCAATCCGCTGCTCAGCTTGGTCGCGCATCCATTGCCCGTATCGACGTACATCTTCAGCGAGCCCCAGGCCTGCGTGCCATTCGCGTTGAATGAGCGCGGTCTCTTGCCGTGCTTCCGGGTGGACAGGGGCGCGTCCCGCGAATTTCGGCGGGATCTCGACCATTGCCTTGTTTATCAGAACCGCAACAGGGTTGAGGTCGCTCGCATGCACTTCAAGACCGAGCCGCTGAGCTTCCAGCGGCAAAGCGCCGCCGCCAGCAAAGGGATCGTGAAAAGCAGGAAGCTTGTGCCTGTCGAACAACTCCTTGGAGCCGAGATAATCGACGTTCTCCGCACAGGCCCCTCGCCAGCTCTGCCATATCTCCGCGCGCGCGCGAGTAAGAACGTCCTCGTTATCCGTGTTCTCCCACTGAACAAGCTCTTCGATCAGGCGAAAGAGTCTTTGTCTCTCCTTATCCTGAGCCTTCTCCGTTCGGAAAATATCGGGATGACCTGAGGGATCGTCAACCATCTGAGCGAAGATGACAGCTCGCGCCGCCGCGAGCGGCCGTCTTGCCCACCAGAGATGAAGCGTGCTGGGATGGCCGTGGCGAATGGATTTCTCTCGCGCCGCCGCCTTGTTGATCGCCTCCAGCGGCAAGGCTACTTCGATGAGCTTCTTTCTTGTGCTAACGCTCGATGTCATTCTGATAAACCAATCGGTAGGTTGCGGGATAGAGCTTGATTTCACCGGACGCGCACATCGCTCTTAATTGTGCGCCGGTGACTTCGACGGCACGTTCTTGTGCGTCGGAGAGAATAAGTGCATAGGTCTCGGGACCTTTGTCCATCAGGCCCCAGATGTCGGCCTCCAGTTGTAACGGTTCGCTTTCGAGGCAGTGATCCTTTGGCCAGTAGTACCTTAACAACTCGCCTTTTCCGGACCTGTGTTCCCAGAACCGCTCGCCCTGCGGCTTCGCGATCCAGCTTCCATCGTCCGACCGGAAAAAGCGTTCGCCGCCGTCCTTCTCGAACCCGTTCGCGCACGCGAACCTCTCAATGATCGGCAGTCTCGCGGGCCTTGAGGGGCGATCATGATGGGGCTTCGCGGGAGCCGTAGGCGGTTGTGGCGGTTCAATAGGTGACGGCGACGACTCTGCTGACTCGTCTTCCTCGCCTTCATCAGGTTCACCTGGAAGGAATGCATCCTCAGGCTTCGACGCACTATCGTTGCCGGTCTCGGTTGCGGACGCCGAACCAGAGGCATCTGTCTGCGGTACGGTCATCCCGTCGCTTCCTTCGCCGGTAACTTCCACGATGATCGTTTCTTCCTCAATCTCATCTTGCGGAAGCAGCCTGAAGTTCTCTTCCATGTATTCGGTCACGAAATCGGCGGACCTGTCGAAGCAAAGCTTGACCGCATCCACGATGTCCTGCCGGCGAAAAGCCCGCCCCAGTTCCTGCGCTACGGCCCGCGCGAGACGGGCGTGCGGGCGATCAATGACGTACAGCGACCCGTCGCGCCACACGGCCTCGGCGCTGCGCGGCATTCCGGCGGGTGCGCTGTCGATATAGGGAACCAGTTCGAGCCGGTCCGTCACCTGCCACGCGGTTTCCGCCAATTCGCGACCGAGGCTTTTGATTTGAGCGGCCTCGTCTTCGCTGTCGAGATCAATCCGCTGAAGCTCGATGCCGAGCTGCCTCAACCATGGCTGGCGTTCAGGAACTCCCGACAGACGGGGATTGCTTTCAAACCTCTCCTCGATGTGGCTCGCCAGGGGCGGGATATCCGAAAACGGCGCAACCTCCGTGATCTCCACGGGCAACTGCTGAAGATCCGCCGTCTTCTGCTTGACCCACTCATGCATATGACTCCATCGGGTCAGCGATTGCATGCTGAGGCTGTACCCGAGACCGCCCGTCGGAGTCCATTCTCCGGCGAGGTTCAGCCAATTTCCGCACTCGTTCCAGATCCGCACCGCATGACGGGCGAGTAGCGCCTTGACACGCCTGAGATCGCTTTGCGGCAGAACGCTGCCCGACGGGAGTTGCTTTAGCCATGCAAGGGCGAGTTCCACCGTGGGGCGCTCGGCGATGCCGATTTTTCCCCAGAGCGCCAGGTCCTGTACGGACCTGCGAATGATTTCCGCGCCGGGAACATCGTCGTCGCCCGACGACAGAAAGACGCCAGCGCCGCTGGTCCAGGCCACACTCTCGGTCAACACGATTTTTTCATCGCGGAACGCGTTCCGGATGCTTGTCAGGTCCGCCGTCGAGCAACTATCCACGAGCTGATCGAGACGCCGGTACCATTTCTCCACTTCGTGAATGGGCGGCTTGTCCGCCTTCGCCAGCGCCCGGAGGCAGTCGAGGAGACGGCCTGGCCCCATCGGCGTGTCCCGCGCGCCAAGCAATGTCAGCAATGGCCGCGACGCTTCGCGGTCCAGCCGCGCGTGGACAAACAACTCAACATCGAGCAATGGCTCGGTTTCCGGCGTCCGCAAGAGCAGCGCCTCCGGCTTGTGATAGAAGCCGCGTGTGTCCGGAAGGCAGGCAACGTCACGCAGACGTTCCACCCACGCAGGCTGAATGGGCTCGAAAATGATCGCGCTCGTGCTTCCCGTTGTCGCCACATGCAAGGCACGCGCTGATTTCCCCTTGCTCCAGAAGCTGTCGGGCTGCGCGAGGAGCCGCTCCGCGACCTGCCCCCAGATGGACGGGTCGCTTTTCGCCTGAGCCGCCCAGTGCCTCCAGTGGATATCCTCGAAATCCCAGTCTTCGATGAGGAACTGGTTCGTCCTGTACCTGTATGAAGGCGCTCCGTTGCAGCCTCTCCGTCGCAATTCGGATTCGAGCTGGTTCCTTCTCCAAAGCGTGGTGCGCTTCTGTACCAGCGGAACGAAGCCGAGCAATCCCGCGCGTCCCGCGGATACCCACCGGAGCCATTCGTCCTTGGAGCAGGCCTTGAAGGATGTCACGTAGTCGGTATGGAGCAGATGCGACGGACGCCAGTCCTGGGGCAGCAGGGCTTCGAGCGCCCCGTCGGGGTCCCATAGCACTGCCTTGTCCGTCGCGTGCAGGTGACGATCCTGCGTCGCAAACCGGAATGACGCGCCAGCAGCGGCGCCCAGTTTGGCCGCAATTTGGGCCAGCCGGATGCACCCGTCAAGCGGAACACTCTGCTGCTTGAAGAAACCTGCTGCGACTTGTTCGATAACGGCGGTCACGTCGCTGGCGTCGTTCATGCCGATGGCGTTAAGCACCGCAAGGCCCACGGCGGTCGCCTTCTTGTCGCTGTCACTGCCTTTTTCCTCAGCGGCACGCCGTTGCTCGGCGAGGAAGCGGGGCCAGTTCTGGTTCAGCACGAGCAAATGGTCGGCGAGGAACTCCCAGTCCTCGTCCGATTGCAGCAGCCGTTTCTCGCCGAGCCTGACCACTTCATTGGCGGCATAAAGAACGTCCTTCCCCTGCGCGGGGACAATCCGCAGGGCTTTCTTGTTGAGCTGGTAGCTGTAACCTGTGACCTCCGGCGCGATGTAGGCCCAAAGCGTCAGCAAACGCCGCCAAGTATCCGGCTTGGGAAGGTGTTTCGCCTGAAGGGCCGCAAGGACTTCCTGTTTGCCGATGCGCTCGATCAGGGACCAGTGGACGAGTTTCTCGCTGTCCCGGTAGGACACGTAATGCGAGAATGGCGGTCGGCTGCCTTTGTCCAGAAATGCCGAAATCTGTTCGGCGCTCCAGACTTCAAGAAGTTCGTCGGGGATGATGACGGCTTCCTTCGCAGCCACAAGATCACCCCCGTCCGTCAGCAGGAAAGGCCGGTCCGCGATTGCTTCACCAAAAGCTTCCTCGACCGTCGTTGCGCAACTTCCTTCCAGGGAGTTGTCATCCCGATCAACATCGGGAAAGATGCCGTAAGCGCGGGAGCGCTCCTTCGGCGTAAGGGCAGCCTGGCCGAGCCATTCGAGCAGGACTGCCGCGCCGAGACGCCCGATGCGCTCAAGAAGCCAACGGTTCGTCGGCGAGATTTCCGGGTCCTTGATCTTCAGGCGGGAAGGGTCCTGAATGAATGGCGCATTGCACGCGAACGGCAACGCCGTTTCGACGCCGGTCGGCAGGACGACGAATAATTGCCCTTTCGCGCCGAAAACGATCTCTACCGTGCAAGGCGGAAAGTCGGCCAGTTGCTCTTCGGTTACTTGCCGCTCCTGCCGGATCTCGGAAAGGCATTCTTCGGTAAATGCTTCGGGGGCGGACCGCGCAATGAGGAACGTCTCTTCGGGCTTGCCATTCAGCGCCATCCATTCGCTGTTCGGCACCGGGCCGGGGCCGACCTTCTCCCAATGCAATTCCTCGTCCCCAATTCGCATCTTGCGCAGGTGCTTGAAGAACAACAGCGAGAGTGGGCTGCGCAGCCAGTCGTCAAGGTTCTTGCGGATTTCCCGCTCGCGCCGCTCGTCGCTGAGGCGCACGCGGACTTGCGTCAGACGAAGGCCCGATGGCGCGGAGACCCATTGCGGCTCGGTAAATCTCTGGCGGTCGAAAGCAACGGACAGCGTCGGCGTATGCAACTCAACTTTGTCGCCGAGGCTGAACGTGCTCTTGAACCCGATGCCCCGGAAACCAATCGTATGCAGCGCCCGCTTGTTTGAATAGCCGAACCGGCACAGGGACGCAAAATGCTCCTCCACGAAATCGCCGCCATTGTGCGCGAATAGGAATGCCCCGTTTTCGACTTGAACAGACGTTTCCGTCGCGCCCGCGTCGTCGGCGTTCTGCAACAATTCCGACAAGACATGACGCGGGCTCTGAACCTGCTTGAACAGCAGGTGCCACGGCGCGGCGAGTTCGGGGTCGCGTTCCAACTGCTCCCACCGGCGCGCGGCTGCTTCACGGATCGGCTCGAAATAGCGGGGCTGCGCCATCATCTCGGCGGCTCCGCGCGTGCCAACAGGTCAGGGAAGTCGTAGTTGACGCTCGTCACCCCGAAATCCGGCTCCCGCTGGAAAGGCCGCCGCACGTAGTGAACGCGGTGAGCGTCGCCATCGAGGAATTCCACAATCGCGAGGATGAAATCTTCCGGCTTGTTGAGGGAATAAAGGATTTCGTTCTTGGTGACGGTAATCGTAGCCGCGCCGGAAATGCGGCCTTTCACCTCCAGGAAGCGAAGGCGGCCCGTTCCGTTGTCGCGGCTCTCGATGTCGTAGCCCAGCTTCTCATGCTCGCGATCCCAAGGCTCGAACCCGAGGTCCCGCTCGATATCCATGACTATCGCCCGCGCACGCGCCGCCGACACCTGCGTATTCGCAGGCTGTGCCGAGGACGGCAACGGCTGCCCGGTCATTTCGGAAAGAAGCCCGGCAGGCACGACGATAAGGCCGCCGAGCGCCACAGGCGGGAGCGCAGAAACCTGAGATTCAAGGTCGAGCTGTTCCATCCGCTTTTGCAAGCGGCCCTGCAATTCGTCCGCGCGACGCCGCGCTTCCTGTGAATTCAGCCGCGCATTCGGCTTGCCCGCCTGTTCCTGGAGCTTGAGGTCCTCGGCCCTGTGGTCCCAGAATCCGATCTCCTTGGTCAGTCGGTCCTTGACGGCGGCCCGCGCTTTTTCGATCCACGCCGCCCGGCGTTCCCGGACTTCCCGCAAGTGCTCGGGCACGACCTGCGAAATCGCGTGTGCAAGGGCTTTCTGCTCCAGGTCGCGGGTTATCCATGCGCTTTCCGCACGCGCCAGCAACTTGTCGATGTCCGCTTCGCCTTCTTCGAGCGGCCGGAAGTCAAGATACGGCGCGTAATGCAAGTGCCGGGCGTTTCCCGTCGCGTCGAGCTCCACATAGAGCATCTGCTTGGAAATCGTCCGCCGGTCGCCATTTTTCAAAAGGCTCGCATCCTGAACCGCATGTTCGAGGTAGAACATCACGCGTGGCTGCATTCCGGCGTCGCTCTCATCCACGAGCACGGTTCCGCGGCGCAACAGGTCGCGATTCCGCTCCAGGGTCAGGTCGAGCGCTGCGTCCAGCAGCGGATGGCCGGGGCACACAAACGCGGCGAACGGCTCGCCCTGCGGCGCAATCAGGCCCTTCTCAAAGACAATCCGCTCATAACGCGGCAGCACGGGTTCCCCCGTGCCGATCACACGGTCACGATTCCGAACAGGTGCCGGCACATGGGTCACTTCATAGCGGCGCGACTCGCGCTGGCGCATGGTGCCCCCGAGTTGTGCAAAAGCCTCGACG
Organism: Bryobacteraceae bacterium; assembly: GCA_033763835.1. Taxonomy (GTDB): domain Bacteria; phylum Acidobacteriota; class Terriglobia; order Bryobacterales; family Bryobacteraceae; genus JAPKYZ01. Next base: position 189,056 of record JANRJS010000033.1, read on the forward strand.
AAGAAAGATTCGATGTAGTGGGGTTGCAGCCGCCGCGCTTCCGCCCGCTCCATATCCTCGCGTATGCGGGCAACGCGGCTGGAATCCATCACGTCTTGGGCAATGGCGCGTTCTTCAAGCAAGTCCTGCAATTGTTTCCGGTCCACAGCGTTCGCGATCGCCTGCGTCAGTTTTGCGCGTATCTCGGGCCGCTCGCCGTAACGGATGGCTTCGATGAGCAACTCGCGAAGCGACCGTCCCTCGAACTGGAGCTTGCCGAGCACGTCGAAAACCTGCCCGCCGAGAGCTTCGCGCGCGAGTTCCAGCTTTTCGAGGAGCGTGCGGTACACATCACCCTCGCGGGTTTCTTCGGCGACGAGATTCCAGAGATGGCACACTTCCGTCTGCCCGATGCGGTGGATACGGCCAAAACGCTGCTCGATGCGGTTCGGGTTCCATGGCAAATCGTAGTTCACCATCAGATGAGCCCGTTGGAGGTTGATGCCTTCGCCCGCCGCATCCGTCGCGATCAAAACCTTAATTTGGGGATCGTGCTTGAACGATTCCTGCGCCGTCATCCGTTCCTCGCGGCCCATGCTGCCGTGGATCACAACCACGGCGTCAGGGCCGAGCCGGGTGCTCACCTTGGATTCAAGGTAAGTCAGCGTATCCCTGTGTTCGGTGAATATGACGAGCTTTTGGCGCGGAGACGGATTCGGTTTCGGGATCGCAGCCGCGTTCGCGCCAGCGTTGCCTTCCGCCGGGTCGATGGCGGGTGCCGCCGTGAAAATCTCATCGAGCAGGCTTGCCAGTTCCTGCCACTTCCGGTCCTCTCCGCTCCGCCTCACGGCGTTCGCGAGCGCTTCGAGGCGGGCCAGCGTGTCGATCTCGGCGCGCAGTTCCGCCATCGTCGTCGCGGCGGTCGCTTGATCGAGGATTTCCTCTTCTTTCTCCTGTACTTCGTTGTCGGGAGCCTCTTCGAGATCCTCCACGTCATCCTCATCGAGCACAGGCGTCCCGCCGAGACGCGCCTCCGCCGCAGCACCGCGCTGGAGGACTTCCAGTTCCCGCAGCCGTTTTTGCAGGCGTTCGCTCCGGCGTCGCAGAGACTGGTAAATAGCCTCCGGCGAGGACGCAAGCCGCCGCTGGAGGATGGTCAGCGCAAACCCCACGGTTCCTGCGCGGCCATCATTCGCCAGGGCTTCCGCACGATTGAATTCGGTGCGGACGTAATCGGTCACATCCTTATACAGGCGCGCCTCTGCGTCCGACAATTTGTACGGCACTGTATAGGCGATGCGCTCCGGGAAAAGCGGTGTACCGTCGAACTTGAGCAGGTTTTCCTTTACCATGCGCCGCATCAAGTCCGAAACTTCGACCTGATGCACGCCGTCCCTGAAGCGGCCCTCAAAGCGGTCGCCGTCGAGCAGGGCCAGAAAGAGCTGGAAATCTTCTTCCTTCCCGTTGTGCGGCGTCGCAGTCATGAGCAGGAAATGCCGCGTCAGCGTCGAAAGGAGCTGGCCGAGGCGATAGCGTTTCGTAAAGTTGACTTCGCCTCCGAAGAAATTCGCCGACATCTTGTGCGCCTCGTCGCAGACAACGAGGTCCCAGCGGCATTCCGGCACGTCGAGTTTGCGCTGCACATCTTCATTACGGGAAAGCTTGTCCAGCCGTGCGATAACCAAATTGTTTTCGAGGAACCAATTACCGGTCCTGGCTGCTTCGAGCTTGTCGTTTGTGAGGATCTCGAAGTTGAGATGGAACCTGCGATAAAGCTCGTCTTGCCATTGTTCCGCGAGGCTTCCGGGGCACACGATGAGGCATCGTTGAAGGTCCCCACGCGCGATGAGTTCCTTGATGAACAGGCCTGCCATGATCGTTTTACCCGCGCCGGGATCATCCGCAAGCAGGAAGCGTAGCGGCTGGCGCGGAAGCATCGCCTCGTAAACAGCCGTGATTTGGTGCGGCAACGGCTCAACGAGAGAGGTGTGGACAGCGAATACCGGATCAAACAGGTGCGCAAGCCGGATGCGATGCGCTTCCGAAACAAGCCGGAACAACCGTCCGTCGCCATCGAAGCTCCAGGGACGACCGCTCTCGACCACTTGCAGGCGAGGTTCATCGTGCCGGTAAAGCAATTCATTCGCGACGCGGCCAGTAGGAGCCTTATATGTCAGTTCCAACGCCTCAGAACCGAACCATTGAATGCTGACGACTGTAACGAGCTGGTCGGGTAGAATACCTCGAACAGCCGCAGTCGGTTGAAGATCTTCAAGACGCGTCATGTTCGTCGTTCCGTACCTTCGGCTTTCCCTTTATTGAGCTGCCTGAACATACACCAAGTAGCCTCGGCTGAAAACGAACTTCGCAGCCGCTATCTTAAATGGCTAAACCCTTATCACAGCATGATTTCGAGCGGTTGCGCAGGTGGGACAGTCGGTCTGTTGCAACAGGACTCAGACCTTCATTCGATTCGTGTCCCTGACTGTTTCAAATTTCCCATAACACCGTGGGCCTCCACCAGTCAAAACATTTATGCAACGAAATGTTTTGGGGGCAAATCCCGCTGTCGCGGGACCGGGCTCTACTCGCGGCCTGATGGCACGCTCACCGAGCCACCTGTAAAGCGGTGTCTCGGCCCATCCGGGTAACGATCCCATTTTGCGGGAAGAAACATTGCTTTGAAAATCTTTCCTAAGGGACCGCCGGTCCCTCGCGCGCCCAAGGATTTGCTTCGCCGCCCGACCGGGTTTCCCCAGGCTTCCGCGCTTTCGCTTGTGCAGCCCTCCGCTTTCGCTCCGGCCCTTCGGGCTGGGTGATCCCCCTCCCGGATCGTTCGTCCTTGCGCTTGCTACCCCCCTGCTTTCGCCAAGGGGCAGGGTTGCATGCATGCAACCCATTCCAAAGGAGGGAACGAAGCAATGACACCGAAAGACCAACAGAGCGAGAGCGGCTTCAGCCGCAAGGACGTTTATACGCGCGTGACCGAGCGCGTGATTGCCGACCTTGAACAGGGCATCCGGACATGGATGAAGCCATGGAGCGCGGAGCATACGGCGGGGAAGATTTCGCGCCCCTTGCGCCACAACGGGACACCCTATCGCGGCATGAACGTGTTGCTGCTCTGGGGTGAAGCCGTGGCCAAAGGATACGCCGCGCCTATCTGGATGACGTTCAAGCAAGCCCTTGAACTGGACGCGCATGTCCGCAAGGGCGAACACGGTTCGCTGGTGGTCTATGCAAACAGCATTACCAAGACCGAAGTGGGCGACAACGGCGAGGACGGGGAACGGGAAATCCCCTTCATGAAGGGCTACACCGTTTTCAACGTCGAGCAGATTGAAGGCTTGCCCGCGCACTACTACGCCAAGCCCGAGAACCCGCTGCCCTTGTCCGAGCGCATCGAGAGCGCAGACCGTTTCATGACCGCGACAGGGGCGACGATTTACCACGGCGGCAATTCGGCCTTTTACGCGCCCGCCCGTGACATCGTGCAGATGCCGCCCTTTGAAGCCTTCCGCGACAAGGAAAGCTATTACGCAACCGTGCTCCATGAACTCACGCACTGGACGAGCCACAAGAGCCGCTTGGAGCGCAGCTTCGACGCGAAACGCTTTGGCGACCACGGTTACGCCCGCGAGGAACTGGTGGCCGAACTGGGAGCGGCGTTCCTTTGCGCCGACCTCGGCATTACGCCGGAAATCCGCGACGACCACGCCGCCTATCTCGGCCACTGGCTGAAAGTCCTGCAAGAGGACAAACGCGCGATTTTCAGCGCAGCCGCCCATGCGCAACGCGCCGCCGACTACCTGCATGGCCTACAGCCGCAGGTAGTGACCGCCCCCGAAACCATCGCCGCCTGAACCCGAAGGAGAAACCCATGGACTGTATCACCCGCCCGCACCGCCCCGAGCCGCGCTTTGAACTTGGCCAGATTGTTGCCACCCCCGGCGCACTTGCCGCCTGTCCCAATGTCCTCATGCAGAAATGTCTCGCTCGTCACCTGACGGGCGACTGGGGCAGTATCTGCGAGGACGACAAACTGGTGAACGAGGAAGCCCTGCGCGAGGGCTTGCGCATCCTCTCCGCTTATCCGATTGACCCCGCCAAGCCCTGCGAGGGCTTTGGAGACAACACGCTCTGGATCATCACGGAAGCAGACCGGAGCGTGACCACCTTCCTGCTGCCGGACGAATACTAACCCCCAACCCAAACCGAAAGGAAACCACCATGCCAGATACGACCGAAACCACCATCCAGCCCATTCCGCTTAGCAAGCTTGTGCCCTTCGCGGGCAACGTGCGTAAAACCCGCAGCAAGGAATTCATCCTTGAACTCGCGGCCAGCATCAAGGCGCACGGCTTGCAGCAGAACCTCGTCGTGAAACGCGAGGGCAAGAAGTTCGCCGTGCTGGCAGGAGGGCAGCGTCTCGCGGCCCTGCAGCACCTCGCCAAATCCGGCGATGTGCCGCCAGATTTTGCCGTGCCATGCAAAATCGCGGAAGGCGGCCTCGACCCCGTCGAAATCTCCCTTCTCGAAAACGCCGTGCGCGACGACATGCACCCCGCCGACCTGTTTGAAGCCTTCCGCGCCCTTGTGGACAAGGGCGCATCCGTGGACGACATCGCCGCCCGCTTCGGGCGCAGCGTGGAGAGCATCCGGCAACTGCTGAAACTGGGGCGTGTAAGCCCCAAGCTGCTGAAGGCATACCGCGCCGATGACTTGTCACTGGCGCAGGTAAAGGCCTTCGCAGTCAGCGACGATCACAAGGCGCAGGAGCATGTCTTCAAGACGATGCGCCCGCATACCAGCAACCCGCAGAGCATCCGCGCCGCGCTCACCGATGGTGAGATCGCGGGCGGCGACCGCCGCGTGACCTTCGTCACCGTCGCGGAATACGAGAACGCGGGCGGCAAGCTGCGCAAAGACCTCTTCACCGAGGGTGCGGACAGCGTCTTTATTCAGGACGCTGGCTTGCTGATGTCGCTTGCCGCCGCCAAGCTGGAACGCAGCGCGAAGCGCGTGGCGAAGGAAGGCTGGAAGTGGACGGAGTTCCACGCGGAATTCGGCTACGAACAGAAATCGCAGTTTCGGCGCATTAACGCCGAACCGCCGCCGTTCACGGAGGAACTGGCCGCGAAGGTTCAACTGCTCGAAGCCGAACTCGAAACCCTGCAAGACGCATGGTATGCAACCGAGGAAGGGAACGCGGAAGAAGAAACCAGCGACGTGCCGCCGCGCATCGCCGAAATCGAGCAGCAACTCGCCGCTATCGAGGAGGAGCGCGGCGAACCCGTCTGGACACCGGAGCAGCTTGCCATCGCGGGAGCGGTGGTCACCATCGGCCAAGATGGCAAGACGGAAATCCTGCGCGGCCTTGTGCGGCCCGAGGATGTGCCGAAATCCAGCCCCAAGAAAACCGCAACAGACGGGAGCGGAAAGCCGCAAGCTTCCGCTCTCTCCGCAACGCTGGCCGAAGACCTCACCGCCCAGAAATCGGCGGCACTCGCCGCCGCACTGGCGCAGCAGCCCGATGTTGCGCTCATTGCCGTGGTTCATGCGCTTGCGTCAGGCATTTTCCTGAATGTCCCCGATACGGCCTTGCAGGTATCGGCGTCAAAGCAATCCCTGCAACGCGCCGAAGGCTCAAAGGCAGTCGCGCAGATGGACGCCGCCCGCGAGACATGGCAGCGCAAACTTCCCGACACGCCGGAGGAACTCTGGACGTGGTGTCTCGGTCAGGAACAGGCCATGCCGCTGCGCTTGCTGGCCTTCTGTGTTGCGTCAACCGTTGACGCTGTGCGCCGCAAGAGCGACAGGCCGGATTGCCCAAGGCTGCAATTTGCCGACATGCTCGGCGTGGCAGTGGGGCTGGACATGAAGGAATGGTTCGCGCCCGATGCGAAGAACTATTTCAGCCGCGTGGGCAAGCCGCAAATCCTCGACGCCATCCGCGAAGGCAACGGCCAGCCGCCCGCGCCCGCGTGGGAGAAGCTCAAGAAGGCTGAGCTTGCCGCGCTGGCAGAAAAGGAACTCGCCGGAAAGGCATGGCTGCCCGCGCTCTTGCGGCTCGCTGCGTAAGCCGCTAGCCGCCCTTGGCGCGAACGCCGCCCGCGTTGCGGGCGGCGTTCGCATGTTCATGGGAGCGGCCTTCGCCGCTGGAATGGAACGGAGGGCACTCTCACACCTTCCTCACCGGCCATACATATAAGGACACCATCGTCGCTGACGCCGCAAATCGCGGCAGAATGCTTTCTGTTCTTCGGGTGCGGAGCGTTAATGCCCGCCGCAGGGCGACCCGTCCTATCCGCAAACCTGCTGTGAAGCTTGTATAGGCATCCTTGGGGCTTTTAGGCGTGGCAGCCTTTAGCGGGATGCGGTCATACCGTTTCCCCCACGCTCGATCGGTGGCGAGTTCCGCCCACACCGGCTCTTTTCCGGCACGTTCTTCGGAAGCGGTCAGGCTTCCCCTTTTGCAAGAACCCTTCGTGCATGTTCGATGCTCCTGCCACAGGCGGTCACGCTGTCAATGACGAATTTTCCCCTGCCCAAAACGCGGGCATTCCTCGCGAGACAAAATTCTATGACATCGCGCCCTTGCTCCTGTGGCTGGTCGGAGGCATCGCCCGAAAGGGTAATGCAAAAAAGGAGAAAGACCATGACCACGAAAAACGAAAAGACCGAAAAAGAAACCTCGGTGGACTACATCGCCTGGAGCGTCGAGAAGCGCAACGGCAAGACCTACTGGACTCGCGTCGGCGTCGCCTTCAAGCCCCACAAGGATGGCGAAGGCTTCACCGCAAGGTTCGCGGCCGGGATCGCCGTCAGCGGCGAGATCGTCTTCCGCAAGCCGAAGCCCGAGGAAGCTCAGGCGGCAGCAAGCGGCAGCGACGAGGAAATCCCCTACTAAGCAAGCCGGTGAGGAAGGCGCGAGAGCGCCTTCCTCCTTTTCTCAAGCGAAGGAGTACATCACATGGAAAACCAGTTACGCGACAAGCTCGAAAGCGCAGCACTCAGGCTCGACGAATACCTCGATGCGGCGCATACGCTCGGCCCGCGCGAAACCGCTCTGCTGGCCGCAGCGCGGGAAATCGCACAGGCCATGGAGATACTGCATGGCGCTTGAGCAGTAGCAGCAAGACGGCGCGCGGGCCTTCGCCTCGCGCGCCGTTTTCTTGTTTTAACGGGGGAACAAATCAGCTACAGTGAGCGCAGATTGTGAAGTTTTGGGCTGCACCTTCTGCCCAACTCCTGCCCAGCCAGATTTGGACGTGAATTGTCCAGAGAATTCAAGCACGATCAGAAGCCCCCATATATCGCTGGGATAGGTCATCTCTACTAAAGTCTTGACTTACTTCAATTCTTATCGTAAAAACACCCTGCCCAACACCTGCTCACCCTACGGCAGATCAAGGGCTTACGGTTCAAACCTACCCAGTTCCTGCCCAGAAGGAAAGCCCTCACATGACCAAAGCTCCCGCCCCGTTCATGGTCGATGTCCATAGGATCAAGCCCGGCCTCATCATCTATCGGCGCTCGGACGTGCAGCACAACAACTGGTATTGCCGCATCAAGCTAGCCAAGGAAGATCGCTACAAGCGGATATCACTAAAAACTTCAAACATCGACGAGGCCAAGGTCGAAGCGCTGCGTCATGACATCGCTATCGAAACCAAGATGCAGCACCAGCTTCCTGTTTTCGATAAGTCCTTTGCCGAGGTTGCGCTGGAATACTCAAAGCACCAGGAGCGTCTATCCGACATCGGCCAGATCACGCGGAACCGATGGAAGACGATCGACGGGCACATCCGCCTTCACCTGATTCCCTACATGGGCAACGTCCAGATCACGCTCGTTACTGACGAGAAGTGGACGGAGTATCCTTTCTGGCGCAAGAAGAACAACGCACCCAAGACCGCCCGCAAACAACATCCACTCCACAAAGCGCCGAAGGTTGAGCCGGAGGCTGGCGAGGATGAGGAGCACAAGGCGGCGAAGGAAGGCACGATTCGTCAGGAAATGACGACCTTCAAAGCCATCATGAAGTTCGCGTCGAAGAAGAAATACATCCCGCTCACGCAGGTGCCGGACGGCGACATGCCGGAAGACAACGCACGCCGAGAAGCCTTCACGTCTGCGGAATACAAGGCGCTTCACACCCACGCGCGGGAGGAGTGGATTGAGAAGGGAGAAAGTGTGCTCAACGTCTGGTACCGGAAGATGGCCTACCAATTCATGCTTGTCATGACCAATACGGGCATGAGGAACTCCGAGGCGCGCAACCTTAAATGGCGTGACATCGACACGCGGACGGCGAAGGATGGCCGCAAATTTGTTGTCCTCAACGTCAGGGGCAAGAAGAAACACCGGGAACTTATCGGGGCCGCCAACGTCGCCGATTATCTCGACCGTATCCGGCTACTGTTTGTCGAGGCGCACAGACGCCGCCAGTTGAACCTTCGCGAGGCGGAGTTGGGACCGAAGCCCGACGACCATGTGTTTTCCACCTACGACGGCAAGCAGGCGAAAAGCCTCTACGACACGCTCATCGCCGATTTGCTCAAGAGTTCCGGGCTGCTCTACAGTTCGTCCGGCAGCCGCCGCAGCATCTATTCTTTCCGCCACACCTATGCAACCTTCCGTCTTTCGGCAGGTACGGATTCTTACTTCCTGGCGAAGCAGATGGGCACATCGGTGAAGATGATCGAGGATCACTACGGGCATGTTGCTCCCGCCAAGAACGCCGAACTCATTTTGCAGGGCGTACCCGAATGGAGTCTCATGGAGGACGGCTCGGAGGAAACCCAGTCAAAAGTCAAACCCCGAGGGAAGAACCGTGAGGGTAAGGGTTTCCCGTCAGCCGGAAAAGCGTCGAGATCGACGCGGCGGCGCAAAGACCGGGAAAGCCCCGGACGCGCGGGCCGCTGAAGCGGCTCTCCTGGCGCTCCGGACGAATTCGCACAGCGCCCGAGGGCGCGGCATCGGCGAATTCGCAAACAACAGCGCGAAGCCTGAAGGCGAAGCGCTAGCTTCTTAAGCTTGTTGGCTATCCTTCCGATCCAGTTCCAGGCGTATTTCACGCTGCCAGTTCTTGCGGCGTATCCGGCTGCTCTTGCGCTTGGCCTCGGCTTTCGGTCCCCAATGCGCGCCACGGCCTTTCTTCGGGCCTGCATGTTCGGTCTTGACTGGGTTCCCCATGGACTCAATTCTGCCAAATTGACAACAGTGCCAAGGGCGGGCCCTCGCGGAGCCCGCCCCGGCGCTCAGGGCCACGGACCCTTGAGCCTGCGCAGCGTCAGCTCGCGGCTGATGTTGCGCAAAGACGCTTCGGCCAGCGGCAGGGCTTCTGCCTGCTGGCGCATCCGCGCCACGTCGCCGGACACCTTGAAGAATTTCGATTGCAGTTCCGCCGCGTCCAGGTCCTTGAGTTCGTCTTGGGTGATAAGCGTGCTCGTCATGAGAGTTACTCCTTCAGCTCCAGGCCGCGACCATCACGGCCTTCATGACGCCTGACACCGGCAGGGCGTTCGTCTGACTGCACCGCAATTCCGGCCCAACGAAGTGCCGGAGCCCGTCAGGGCTTGCAGTCACTAAGGACGAACCTCTGCCAAGGATGGAGGATTGAATGGGTCGTGTGGTTGTGGACGCCAGAGATGGAGGCAGTAACAGTCCCTCATGACGTGCAGGCTGTTTCAATCACGCAAGGCGGGCTCAGGGGCCTGTATTGAACGCGGCGTTACCTCTGCCAATCGATTTCAAGGGATCGGCGGCGAAGCGGAGGGAGCCCGAGCGGAAGACGCGCGCCGCAAGAAGCGGCGCTGCGCACCTTCACCGCATGAACCGGCTGACGGCCAGGGCGCGGGCGCTTTCGCCGTCAGTCCCGGCCCAGGGGCGGCGAGCCGCCCCGCCTTTTGTGAGCGTCACCGGCTTGCGCCGTATGGTTTCGCCCTTCTTGAGGGCTTTCAGCGGCATGCCGTATTTGTTGGCGGTGATTTCATCGCTCATGACGGAGAGGCTGATGAAGCCATCAGGTGCGGGTTTCAGGACTTCCGCCGTGACAAGGCGTTCGCCCCGTTTTTCGGGCCGCGCTTTCCGGCGTCGGCCCTTGGCCTCCGGCCAGATGCTCTCCGTCCAGCGGATCACGTCGCCTTCGAGGAACTTTCCATTGCAGGGTATCCAGGCCGGCATCTTGTCACTCAACCTTTGATTGCGTTAGAGTGCGCAAAAGGGGCGCATGCGCCCTCAGACTCTATCCGACGTGCTGTGAAAGGCAAGCCCATGACCAGTGAAGAGCTCTACGACGATTTCCAAAACACCGAAGAGATGCTGGCCTGGGATGACTTCTGCTCGGCGGCCAGAAAGGCCCTCGACGAGGGCAAGACGACGGCAGAACTGCCGACGGCGTTCCTCGCCCTCGTGCTGCCGGAGCTGCGCACCGACCCGCTGCAATTTGCGGGCATGCGCGCGGCCTGGAACAGGCTCTGTGATGAAAAGGGCGTGCCCGAAGAAAAGATAGAACCGGCCTCGAAACCGGACGACGAGGTCCGCTCCGTTCGCATCCTGCACCGTGGTCGGCCTGCCTGCGGAATCGCGCGCGGTGATGGTCGTCACCTGGCTCAGCGCATTGGTGACGGTGGTGAGGTTGTAGCTGCCGTCATAGGCGAATGACGTGATGTCGGAGACATCGGTGCGCGGCCCGTCGACGGTGGCAAGACGGCCGAGGATGGTATTGCCGCTGCCGTCGGTGCCGTTGGAATGATAGGTATAGGTGGTGATGCGCGTGGCTCCGGTCAAAACATCGGTCTGCGTCATGCTGGTCAGCCGCCCGTAAGTGTCGTAATCGTAATCGGTGGTCAGGCCGGGCTCGGTCACCACATTGGGCAGGTTGAAGGTGTTGTCCCAAGTGATGTAGGTCATGCGGCGAATGCCGGTGCCTGCGGCTTCGGCCATTTGCGTGAGGTTGCTGCGGCTGTCATACGCGTAGCGCGTGACGTTGCCCATCCAGTCGGTGCTGAAGACGACGCGGCCCAGATTGTCATAGCTGAAATACCTATTGGAGGCGGGACAGTTGGTGGAGGCAGCAGCCGCAATCTGCGTCACGCGCCGCACGTTCTGGAGATTGCGGTAGTAATAGGCAGTGTTCTTGCCGAGTGGATTGGTGACGGTGGAGTCGTTGGTGTTGTAGGCCACCTGGTATTTCTGGACTCCGCCCGCGTGCTCGGTCGCGCTGGCCTTGCCGCTGCCGCCATAAGTGAAGGTCGCGAAGCGGTTGCCTTTTTCATCGGTGATGCCGGTCAGGGCATCGGGGTATGTGCCGTTTTCGTAGTGGTAAATGACGGTTTTCGTGTCGGGCTTGGTGACGGTGGTCAGCCTGCTGCCGGTGTAGGAATAGCTGAAGGTGCCGTCGGGCGTGACCAGCGTCGCAACCCTGCCGCTGGAATAAGTGAGGCTGAGGCTGCGCCCGTTCTCGTTGATGATGCCTGTCAACTCGTTCGAGCCGTTGTAGGTCAGGTTCAGCGCCCCGCCGCCCAGATATTCGATGCGGGTGAGCAGTTTGTTGCTGTCGTATTTCTCGACGGTGCCGTTGTGCAATGTATATTTATAGCCGCCGGTGATGGTTTCGAGCTTGGCAGTGTTAGAGGGGTCATCGGGAATCCAGTTGGAGCCGCTGAGGGTATAAGTCTTTTTAGTGCCCGAGCCGTCGATAATGTATGACGTGGTGCCCGTAATGGACAGAGTCCGGGCGTAGTTGTGACGCCAGAAGGTGCCGACGGTATTTCTCGTCCAGCTGCTGTCGGAGCGGTAGATGCGCGCGAAGAATAGTCCAGCTGTGTTGTAATCGACCTCCGTCTGCTGTTTGTAGCCGGTGTTAATGTTGATCGGGTTGCCGATGGAGGTCGAGGGATTGAACCCGGTGTTGAGGCCGGACGGCGCGGGCGTCATCATGCCGGCGACGTTGGGGACCGGCTGTCCGCCGCCCGCAATTGCGCCGTTCTGGTTATTGACGACGCTGTTGTCCCCGTCGGGGCAGTCGCAGCCTATGCATTCGGTTTCCTCTGGCACTTCAATGGTTTCCACCTTGTCATTCGTGCTGTCGGCGGGCGGAATCGGAGGCGTGGTGAGGGTGAGCGTATAGGGCCCGCTTGAAACCGTGTTTGGCCCGTAGAGCCCCAGCATGTATGTACCGGTAGCGTCGAGGGTGAATGAGGTCGAGTTGTCTTGCACCCCCAGCAGCGTGCCGTTGGGCCGCATGATATGGATCTTGCGCGTGTAGGCCCCGGTCGAGCTGATGGTGAGGTTATTGCCCGAACTGCCGGTGAAGATATAGCTGTCGAGCCCGTTGGCCGGGAGGTTTCCGTCCTCACGGGTGAGGCCGCTTTGCAGCGTGCCGTTCGAGACCTGCGACGTGCCGCCCACGGCGGAATAGAGGATCACCGGGCCGGTGTTGCCGAAGTTGCTGGCGGTCACGACGAGCGTGTAGGGTGAGGTCGAGGTGACAGGCAGCGTGATGGCCACCCCGTTGTTGTTCCAGTAATGGAAGCTGCCGTCGGGCTTCAATACCGAGACCGTCGTGGTGAAGCTGGTCCCCGTGCGCACCAGCAGCCCCTTGCCGGGCGTGCCGGTGAAAGTCCAGCTCCTGATCTCGCCGGGGTTCAGATTGGTGAAATCCGGTTGCCCCTCCAGCACGCCGTTGGAGACGCCGCTCGCGCCCTTCAGGTAATAGAGGTTGTAGGAGCCGGTGCTGCTGTAGAACTGCCCGTAGACGATAACGGTATAGGTGCCCGTCGCGGGCAGCGTGCCGTCAAGATAGCTCGTGTTGGTTTGCCAGAGGCTGCCGTCCGGCTTGTAGATCGAAAGGCCGACGAGCCAGCCGGTCGAATAGCCGTTCAGGAACATGTATTCGCCGGAAGTGCCGGTGAACTGGTAGCTCTTGATCTGGTTGGTTGTCAGGGAGTTCGTCGTCATCTGGCCGCTGGTGAGCGAGCCGTCGGAGACGGTGCTGCCGCCCTTGACGTAATAAAGCGTGTAGGGGGAACTGGACGGCGTGCCGCCTGCGGGCAGGGTGAGCGTCACGGTATATGTGCCCGTCTGCGACAGCGTGCCGGTGAAACGGTTGCTGCTGGTGCCCCAGCTGCTGCCGTCCGGCCTGGTCACGCCGATATTGAGCACGCCGACATCGTTCGCGATGCCAAAAAGGAAGATGCCTTGCCCCGCCGTGCCGCTGAAGGTATGAGTAATGCTACTGGGCGGGCGCGAGATCGTCCCCGTTTCGCTGCCACCGCTGACCAGCGTCGCCGCCTGCGACTGTCCCGTGAAAAGAATCAACAAAGCGAACAGGAGGCCGGATAAGATCGTTTTCATGGGAATGCCCTTCTTAACTTCTAATAAACAAATACTGCCCTGGACGCGGCTTATGATGCTGCGCTGATCACCTTACTCGCAAATGATGAACGAAACGTATACTGCCTGTTTTTGTAGGTGTGGTACAAGTCAATTCAGGTGCATACAGGCGTATGCAGCCCCTGATACCGCGCGGAGTATTATGACTCGGTAGTGCGTCTTTTTAGTGGCAACTTTGGGCGCGGTAGCTATATTTAATTAAATCATTCAGGCTAAGATTGTTCCCGCTTCCCTCTTGTAAAGGTGTGTCCATGAAAAAATTTGCAACCCTCCTCTTAGTCCTCTCCGTTCTCGCAAGCCAACCCGTCTTCTCCGCTGAAAACGCGGAAGCCCCGGGCGAAGCCGCTCTCAAGAAAATCGTCGAGCGCGCAGACCCTTCCGAATCAAACATCAACGTCCTTCTCGCTTTATCGGGAGAGTGGGAATACACGGCTACTCTCTGGGCAGAGCCGGGCGTCGAGCCGCAGAAAGCATTCGGAAAGATCACTAATAAAATGACCCTCGGCAATCGCTTCCTTGCCAGCACGAGCATGGGCGCACTCAACATCGCCGGGCATGAGACAGTCGTGAACGGCGAAGGCAGGATCGGCTTCGATAACGCGAAGCAAGCCTATACCTCCGTTTGGACGGATACGCTCAGCACCGGGATGATGATCGGCAATGGAAAGTATGACGAGAAGGCAAAGACCATTACCGAAACCGGGCGCTTCACCAATCCCATCAACGGGACTGAAGAGAACTTCCGCGCCGAGACCCGCCTCGTTGATGCAGACAACTATGAGCGCGTCGTTTACACCACGGGCAAGTCGGGCAAGGAGTCCAAGCTGATGGAGTTTCAGTTCACCAAGAAGATGTAGGAGTGCCGCAGGACGCGCAAGCGGCCTGCATGACACTTCACCGTTTGCGCCGCTTAAGCTGGAACTTCTTGCAGTCGCAGTAAACGCGCCCGATGGGTGTTTCTTCATTCCCGAAACATCCCCCGCAGCCTTTCTCGTGGCGCTTGTGAGGGTGGCCGCAGGTGCAGAGGTAGATGTAACCGTCGTCGGGCGGCGTTTCAGCTTGCGGGAACTCGTCGCGGAGCGTCATGTGTGATCCTTTCAGTTCAAGGTGGCGTCGTCGTAGTCTTCGGTTCCCGGCGGCGCTGGCAGACCTGTGTAAGCGCAAAAGACGCGGCCGTCCTTAAGGCGGAACCAGAAGCCGTCGCCTTCGCCGACGCGGTAGTGGTGGTAGTCGGCAACGTCGCAGGCCTTAAACCCGTAGAATTCCTCCGGCGTTTGGCTTTCTCTTGTGAGCCCGAGGCGACTTGCGCGCCCGAAGTATTTTTGCATCAGCTCCGCAAAGATCAGGCTCACCATCTCATCGAGTTTCTCTTCATGGGTCCGGGATTGTGCAGGCATGGTGCGGGCCTCCTACTAAAAGGAAACGGCCCCCGCATGCGTGACGCGGGGGCCGTTGGTTTTCTTCGGGTGATGTTACGTCCGGTCGTAACGATCTTCAGCGGATCAAGGTTTCATGCCGCCCCCCTCTGCTGACAGGTTTCACGGCTGACTGTTTCTCGGTATCGCCCTCTTCGGGCTTGTTGCGCGGGCGTTCGACGCCGATGGTCTTGCCGCCTTGCAGCGTGAGGACCGTGCCGTCCGACTGCTTGCGGCGGCCGACGCGGAAATCCTCGAAGGTCTTGATCACGCGGTTGAACTTGTCTTTGAGGACATGCTTGCTGGGAAAAGTATTCTCTGTCTGGGTCATTCAAAACAACTCCATTAAAAACTGGCTGTGGGGAAATGCTGTAGTTCCTTCAAGCCTGCCCGATTCTCCGGACTCCGGCTACTACCCGCGCCGGTAGCTGACAAGAATCACAACTAAAGGTAGAATCCACGCAACTCCTCAACACAGGCTGCGTACACCACTGCCTCTTTGCTCCGCGCTGTCTTTTGCAGGGCCGCATACGCTTGTAGGCAGCCCTGCAACCAGCAGGATTCTGCTTGCCATCTTCCAGGCCATGCTCTAAAACGTGGCGTCCTTCAACCCCTGATTTAGTACCCGGAGCCCTTCGATGAAACGCGCCCTGTCCTGGCTTGCAATCACCCTGATGCTGACCGCCTGCGCGTCCAGTCCAGACAAGATTGCCGCGTCGTCGGTCTCCACTCTTCAATATCAGGACTACAACTGCAAACAGATCGCCCTCGAACTCAGCCGCGTCGAGCGCAAGGTGAACGAGCTTTATTACCGCCTCGACAAGACCGCTGGTAATGACTCCGCCCAGATGGCCGTGGGCATGATCCTGTTCTGGCCCGCGCTGTTCTTCCTCGAAGGCGGCGACGGCCCCGAAGCTGCCGAATACGCGCGCCTGAAAGGCGAACTTGAAGCGCTTGAGACTGTCTCCATCCGCAAGAAATGCGGTATCAAGTTCCCCGAGCCGCCGAAGAAGAAAGAAATCCAACAGAGCGAATCCGCCAAGAACTACAACCGGTAAGGCAAGTTTCCCGTACTCCCGTACTCCTGCGCGGGGCCAATCCCTTTATCGGAACGCTTGCCCAAAAACCACCTTTTGCGGTACGAATCTACGCGGCACTCCACTCAATCACCCTCACCGGGCTCGCAGGATCAGCCTATGGGAATTGAAGAATTCATAGAGGCGTCAAACAGCGCTGCCTCGGTTGACGAACTCTTCGGCCTCTACAAGAAGGCGATGGGCGATCTCGGATTCGACCGGCTCATCTTCAGTCTCATGACTGACCATCTCGCCATCCAGCGGCGCGCAGGCCATGGCCTGATGCTCAACTATCCCGACGACTGGATGAAGTTCTACATGGACAAAAAGCTGGAGGTGCTCGACCCCGTCCGGCACAAGCTCTACATCGCGCCCGGTGTCTTCACCTGGGACAGCCTCAACGACCATTCGACCCTCACCAAAACGCAGTCTGACTGCCTCTCAATGGGCGACGAAGCGGGCCTGCACGACGGCATCGGCATTCCCCTGCGCGGGCCGCGCGGCGCGATTGCCGGCATCGGCGCTGCCAGCAGCGCAGGCGGCGTGCAGCCGGACAGAAATGTCCTGAGCCGTGCCCAGCTCCTCTCGCAGCAGTTCTATACCGCTTTCCTCTGCCTTGAGCAGAAGCCGGAGGAGATGCCCTTCGTCCGCCTCTCCGACCGCGAGCAGGAAGTCCTCAAATGGTGCGCCGCGGGCAAGACGCGGCCCGATATCGCCGAGATCATGGTGCTCTCCGAGGACACCATTAGGTTTCATATGAAGAATATCCTGCGCAAACTTGACGCCAGCAACGTCACGCTGGCCGTTCTCAAGGCCCTGCATATGGGCTTGATTCAGTTGTGATTTATTGAGACCTACCCTTTAGGGTAGGTGCGCTTCCGGCAAAGCTCCTGTATCCACGACAAGGAGAACGATTCGCCGGAGGCAAACATGATCTACTGCGTCAACCACAAGACCTGGCATCATTTCGGGAGCCTGCTCGCATCACAGTTTCAGCTCCGCTACCGCGAGCTGGTGGATGGCCAGTACTGGGACGTGGGGCGCTTTCAGGGCATGGAATACGACGCCTACGACACGCCCGCCGCGACCTATCTTGTCTGGCAGGACGACAAAGGCCAGGCGCGCGGCAGCGTCCGCGCCGTGCCGACCGACAGGCCCTACATGATCAAGGACCACTGGCCGCAAGCCGTCGATAAGATCGCCTTGCCGCAGTCGCTTTCCGTCTGGGAGGCGACGCGGTTCTGCATCGACTCTAGTTTGCCCAAGGAGCAGCGCCAGGGCATCAAGCATGAGCTGGTGCTCGGCTTCATGGAATTCGGCCTCAAGAATGACGTGAAAGAGATGATCGGCACGATGCACCCCAAGGTCTGGAAGAGCTGTTTCATCGATTCCGGTTGGGACATAGAGTTCCTGGGCCCGGAGACGACCCTTGCCGGTGGTGAAGTGATTATCACGGGCCTGATGCCGGTTTCACTGACAATGCTGCAAAAGGTGCGCAAGACCACCGGCATTGCCCATCCCGTGATGCTGACCGCGCCCGTTAATGACGACCAGCCGTTCGCCAGGGTGGCGTGATGCAGAAAGAAAAACGGAAATCCAGAATCGAGCCCGTTGTCCTGGATGACGAGGAGTTGCTCGACAGCACCATTGAGCTGATCCGCGCCTTCGGTGCGATCAAAGACCCTGATAAGCGCAAGCAGTTGCTTGAGGCGGCAGACTACCTCGCCAAGGGCGGCAAAATTCAGTGACAACGCTTAATGCAACAAGGAGAATCCACTATGACCGCAGTCGTAAAAGTTCCGGCGTCGCTTGATATTGCCGCCATCAATCGCATTCTCGATTCCGAGGGTTGCATCATCATCGAGGGACTGCTGGACGAAGCGCAAGTCAAAGACCTCCAAGCCGAACTCTACGCCGGGTTTAACAAGGTTCCCGTGTGTCAGGGCAACTTCTTCGGCTTCGCCACCAAGCGGATGAGCAGCATCTTCGCGCGCTCGCGCGTCTCGCGCGAGATGGCGGTATTGCCAGCCGTCCTTGGCGTCATGGACAATTTCCTGCTGAAGTCCTGCCGCGAATATCAGGTCAATTTGACGCAGGCGATCCAGATCTGCCCCGGAGAGCCAGCCCAGATCATCCATACCGACGAGCTGCTCTTCCCCTTCGACCATCCCGGCGCGCAGGCCATGATCAACTGCATGTGGGCCGTCGATGACTTCACGGCAGAGAACGGCGCGACGCATCTCGTGCCCGGCAGCCACAAATGGCCCAAGGACCGCCAGCCCGAGCCACATGAAATCACCCAGGGCGAAATGAAGGCTGGCTCTTTGCTGATCTACTTCGGCGGGCTGCTGCATGGCGGCGGCGCGAACAGAACAAAAGAAACCCTCCGCACCGGCCTCGTCATCAGTTATTGCCTCGGCTGGCTTCGCCAGACCGAAAACCACTACCTTGCCTTGCCCTTGCCGCTGGTCAGCACTTTCCCCAAGCGGCTGCAGCGGCTGCTCGGCTACTTCGTGCACGAGCCGAACCTCGGCTGCGTCGAAGGCCAGGACCCGATCCGCCTGCTGGAAGGCGTGCCGATCGCCAATGGGCGCTTCGAGGAATTCATGCCTGAGGAAATCCGCCCCGTGCTGGAAGAGCACCGCAAGAACAGCGGGGCGGAGTCGGTTTTCAACGACCGCAAGGCCTATGAGCGCAAGCGGGTCTCGTGAAAGACCGAAAGACCAGCGAAAGGAACCTGCCATGACGCCCCTCAAACCCCACACACCGGAATGGTTCGAAGCCCTGGAAAGCCTTAACCCGTATCAGGCAGAGATGACCCGCAGGGTTCTCACCCTCGCCGGAAACGATAACGCCTGCTCGATTTGCGGCGATACGAAGGCCGTTGCCTTCGCCGTCGCGAATGTACCGCCGCCCGCATCCCTCCGGTTATGTGATGACTGTCATTACTGTCGCGCCTTGAAGGGCGAGCGATTCACTCCGATGGTGGCCTGATCAACAGCGCTTCCTATCCTGCAACCCTTATTAACTTCACTAAACAGAAAGGCAACAACATGCGAAACCTAAGAGTGAAACATAGCCGTAAAGACGAGGTTGATGAATGCATAGATCGGGTTTACGAAAGCGTCTGGCAACTATTTTTAATGGTTCTTTATGTTGATGATGGCGAGGAATATCGGAATCTGGTTCTCGGTCCGGCATTTGCAGACCCATATGTTCTGGGCTTCTTGGAGGGTTACATGGAATTCGCTATATCAGATATGGGCTTGACTGTCTTTACCGATAGGGAGGCTAAGGATATAGTCCGCACAACCATGGATCGCTTCAGACCACAAGACAATCCGAGTAGACTTCTGCTGCAAGTTAAGGATAAGTCGAATCCCGACCACGCGCCGTATGCCGAAGGATACGCTAGATGTGTACAGTTCGTTTTGGATGAAGCCGCACTGCGCTCTCTAGCCTATACGCATCCTCGCGCGAAATTAGAGGGATCGCGTGCGTTGAATAGGTTTTTGGCGCGTCTGAAGACATATGAAATTGGCTTATATTGAAGACAGTGATGGTTCGCGGGATGACTGCGCAAATAGTCTAGCTGTCTTTATTTCAAAGCGCGCAGATGCTTGTATTGCCGAAGGCCGCTGGCTACCGGCGTGGATTACTTACGGCAGCGTGTTGAAACAGCGTAAAGCTAAAATCCAAGGGCTTGCACAGCCGGACTGGCGAGGTCCGGTTTCGAAGGATCAAACGGCCAGCTCATGCGCACGCCACAAAAGCCGAGCATCGGCAGCGGGAAAGCCAATCCTCTAACTAATGGATGGTGACCGGTTCTTCGCTGGAGGAGGCGTCCTTGAATCTGTCAACCACGATCGAAACGGCCACCCGTTCAATCGGCCATTCGGCCCTGACATATAGAATGTGGGGCGGCACCGGCCCGTTCCGCTGCACGCAGTCGAAATAGAGTCTGGTGTAAACCGCAACCAGCCGGTTCACCTCTGCGGTGACAGCCTGTTCGTTCTCGGGATCGGCGCGTACTGTCTTCCAGACCTCGTCTTCGGTAAGCGCGGTAAATTCCGGCTTTGCGCATACCGACGACGGCAGTGTCTCTTTATCTCGTGTCAAAGCTCTCTCCTGCTTGGCGAGGGTCGATTCTACATAAGCCGTGCCCGATGTACAGCCCAATCGCGGGCCGCGTATTCGGCGCGACCGCGAATAACGGCTATCCCGCTGGCAATGAGGCCAGAATCCGGTTGCCTGCCTTACACCGGCTCTTACCCCAAACCGACGCCACGCCCGGCGAAGAACGCCGGTTTGATCCGCGCCCTTTTGATCCACGCCCCGTCAAAACGCTATGATGGGCGTCGATGCCGGAAGAAAGCCGAACCGACGACGTAGAAAAACTCCTCGCCGAGGAGAAGGCCGTCGAAGACCGTAAGAAGACCCTCATCGCGGCCTTGCTGAAGCAGCGCGAAGCCGCCCTCAAGGACTTTGATGAGAAGCAGTCGAAGCTCGGTTATGAGGTTCCGGCAAGCAAGCCCCGTAGAAGCCATCACAAAAAAGCCGATCCCTCAGCCGCGCCAAAAGACAAGGCGAAGGCGTGAACCGAGCCTCGATGCGGTGCGCGGAGTGAATGAAGAACATGGAAGACGAGCAGGAGCTAGGTTTCGTCTGGTACAACGAGGCGGGCGAACTGCACCGCGAGGACGGCCCGGCCTTCGAGGGCGACAAGACGAAGGTCTGGGCCTTGCACGGCAAGGAAGTCACCGAGCAGCAGGTCGCCGCCTACCGGCAGGCCAAGGAACAAACGCTGCGCATGAAGAAGGCCTGGGACAAGGATCAAATCCGGCAGCTCACAGAAGGCGCAGACCGCTCGTTCAAGGTGCGGGGACCGCTGAGGTTGCGAAAGCCGTGAGGAAAGCTCCTATGGGCCTCTGTGCGCGCCGTTCGATGGGCGATTTTTACACAGTTTCTTACACAGTTTCACATTTGCAGATTTGAAGTAGTTTTATTTGCAATACGTTAGGAGCATGCTTGAGGGACTTAAAATCCGTTTCCCGGCAACGGGAGTGCGGGTTCAAGTCCCGCCCCGGGCACCAGACTCACCGTTTCGCGTATGCCAGAATGCTCCTGGAGGGGCTCGGATGGAAGCGTGGAGCCGGAGGGAACTCATACGGGCGGGAGTAGTCTCCCACGTAGCCGCCGTTTGGAGCCCTAAGTGGCTGTTCGGTCAAGAGCCGGAGCTGCCACCAACTCCGTCGACGATTCTCGGACCGTTCTACCCCCTGATCAAGCCCCCGGACTCCGATTCGGACCTAACCCGCGTGACGGGAAAGCGAGATCGCGCGAAGGGCCAAATTATCGAAGTGGCCGGGCGGGTATTGAATCGGCGGGGCAATCCCGTGCAGAGCGCTCGCGTCGAACTGTGGCAGGCGAATGCGATGGGTCGCTACAGTCATCCCTCGGATCCAAATCCAGCTCCCCTCGATCCCGGATTCCAAGGCTATGGCGTGCAAGTCACGGATCGCGAGGGCCGGTTCCGGTTTACTACCGTCAAGCCCGGTCCGTACCCATTCGACAAAACCCGGATCCGCAGCCCGCACCTCCATTTCGAAGTGACGGCGCGGCAGGATCGGCGAGTCAGCCAAATGTTCTTCGCGGGAGAATCGCTGAACGAACAGGATGTGGTTCTCCTGGCGGCGTTCCGCAACCGCGACCGGCTGATTTCGGAGTTGCTGCCGCCCCCGGCGGACGCGGATCCCAACTCGCGTTTAGTTGTCTGGGACATCGTCATTCCGAACGGATAGCGGCTCATGCTTCGTGGCCCGATTTTCTTCGCTCTTTCCGTGTTAGCGGCCTCCATCGCAACGGGCCAGCCGAGCTCTAAGCCATTCCGCGCCGAAATTCCGAAAGTCTGGGATGAGAGAGCGCTTCGGGATTGGGCGACGCCGCTAGCGGGCCTTAACGCAAGGCCGTCGCACCTTTCCGCCAAGGAGTACTACGCACTACGCCCCGACGATCTTCGCACCTATCCGGTATACGCTCCGGGCCGGGAGCCCGCCGGGTATTGGGACATGCTTCAGAATGTGGGGCCGAAGCCGTTGATCGATCCCTCGGCGCTCGCGGCGGAGGCCGATTGGGTTGCGGCCGGACGGCGGGTCTTCGAAGAGCTCGACTTCATTCATATGCGAACTCTCGACCCGAAGTACATCCACGAAGTACGAAACCCCGGTCCCGCCCCCAGCCGAGTGCTTTCGGACGGCACTCTTTTCGGCATGCGCTGGGTACCCACCAAGGACGGCGTAGCGCTAACGTTTTCCAACTGCAGCTTCTGCCACACGATGTTCCTGCCGGATGGCAAAGCCGTCCATGGCGCACCATTCCGAACGATCGCTCCTCGCCCGCCGGAGACGTTTAAGGTCTGGCCGGTGATATCGCGGGTGCAGCAGGAGAAAGGCGTGCTGGTTGGTGCGCCACCGTTCTACATGCCTACCGATCCCATCGGCGAGCGCCTGTACCGCGCCTACGGAGTTCCATGGGCGAAGGACGACCCTCATGAGAAGTTGCGGTCCGCCGGGCAGAGCGAATACGAGTCGCTCGACTTGGCGGCCCGCGCCGGAGGCATCCCACGCTGGAACGGCAGCATCCTTTTTCCCGCGAAAGCCCCGGACCTGATCGGAATCAAAGATCGCAAATACATCGATCACACTGCCACGCATCTTCATCGGGACGCCGGCGATCTGATGCGGTACGCCGCGCTCGTGACGTCGGCCGAAGCCGCGGAGTTTGGCCCGCACCGGATGCTCGGCGAAGAAACCCGGCGCAGCGCCTCAAGGGTTTCCGACGAGGCTCTCTATGCGCTCGCTCTCTACCTTTATTCGCTTGCCCCGCCAGAGAACCCCAACCCGTTCGACGACAAGGCGGCTTCGGGGCAGAAGATTTTCGCGCGCCAGTGCGCCGGGTGTCACACGCCTCCGCTTTACACAAATAACAAGCTCACTCTCGCGGAAGGCTTCCAGCCGCTAAAAGGTGCGCCCCGCGCTCTCGATGTCCTACCCATTTCGGTTGGCACGGATTCCTCACTCGCCCTGCGGACTCGAAAGGGTACCGGCTACTACAAGGTTCCGTCGCTCAAAGGCGTCTGGTATCGCGGCCGCTATTTACACGACGGCTCGGTCGCAACGCTGGAGGAGATGTTCGACCCCGAACGCCTCAAGGAATCTCATCTTCCGGGCGGGTTCCGTCCGCTCGGCAGCCAAACCCGTGCGATCCTCGGCCACACCTTCGGGTTGGACTTGAGTGCGAATGACCGCGAGTGTCTTGTCGCGTTCCTCAAAACTCTTTAAGACCCCTCCTTCCTTTCCGCGCTCGAAAGAGGTAGCATCAAACGCCCAGGCGGGAAGCGATTCGCGCACAGGGCGAAATTAGGAGGAATTTCGATGAACATTCTTGAAACATTGCTTTCGGGCGATGGCGGGATCGCCAAGCAGTTGGCCGGACAGTTCGGCATCGATCCGGAGCAGGCCACGTCGGCGATCGGCGCGCTGGTTCCGGCACTAGCCGGAGGCATGAAAGAGAAGCTGGAAAGTGGAGCGGGTGGAGGGCTGCTCGAGATGCTCACCAGCGGCGCGTTAAATCAATTCGCGGAGAATCCGGCGGCCCTATCGAGTCCGGCGGCCATGCAGCAAGGGCAGTCGCTCCTGAATTCGATTTTTGGCGGCGGAAATTTGGGCGGCATCGTTTCCATGGTGGCCGAGAAGGCCGGCATCAGTGGAGGAGTGATCGAGAAAATGCTGCCCGTGGTGACCGCCGTGTTGGGTGGGATGCTCGCGAAAAACGTTGGCAACGATCCGGCGGAATTGACCAATATGTTGGGAACTTTGGCGGCGGGCGGGGAAGGCGGACTGCTCGGCGCGGTGAAGGGTCTAGCCGCTAAGATTTTCGGCTAACGCTTGTTTTTCGACTCGCTTCTAGGACCGCTACAATCGAAGGTGTGTGGGGACGTAGCTCAGCTGGATAGAGCATCCGCCTCCTAAGCGGAAGGTCGGCAGTTCGAATCTGCCCGTCCCTACCATCGTTTCAGCCCCTTGGCGGCGATATCGCGGCGGTAATGAGCGCCGGCGAATCGAATCTTCGACACCGCGTCGTAAGCCCTCACGCGTGCGGCGTCGAGAGTAGCTCCCGAGGCGGTGACTCCCAAGACCCGTCCCCCGTTCGTAACCAGTTTGCCTTCGCGAAGCGCCGTTCCGGCTTGGAAGACAATCGCTCCCGCCTCCTCGGCGTCTTCGATGCCTATGATTTCGTCGCCTTTTTGAGGCTCTCCGGGATAGTTCGCCGCGCACATCACTACACACACAGACGGTTCCGGTTTCCAGCGCAGTTGGACCTCGGAAAGGCGGCCTTCCGCGGCCGCGATCAGGAGTTCGCCTAAATCGCCGTCGAGGCGATGCATCAGCGCCTGCGTTTCCGGATCTCCCAGACGGACATTGAACTCCAGCACTTTCGGTCCGGCGGCGGTCATCATGATGCCCGCGAATAGAAATCCGGTAAACGGTGTGCCTCGCTGCGCCATCGCGTACACGGCGGGCCGCATCACCCGGTCCATCAGTTCGCCGCGTTGGGAAGCGGTGAGAATGCGGTCGTCGCAATAGGCGCCCATGCCGCCCGTGTTGGGACCCTGGTCGCCGTCGAAGACTTGCTTGTGATCCTGCGTGGCGGCGAGCGGAAGTACGGTTTCCCCGTCCGAAATCGCGATGAAGCTGACTTCTTCGCCCGGACAGAAATCTTCGAGCACCACTCGGCGGCCGGCGTCGCCGACGAGTTCACCGGCGAACATCCGGTCGAGCGTCGATTCCGCTTCCGTGCGGGATTTTACGATCACGACGCCTTTACCGGCGGCTAGGCCATCGGCCTTGATGACTAGCGGAAACTCGAAGCGCGGTAACGCACGTTGCGCGGTGGACCGATCCTCGCAAATCGCGTAGCGGGCGGTGGGGATGCCCGCCTCGTTCATCAACTCCTTCGCGAAGATCTTGCTGCCTTCGAGCTGCGCGGCGGCGGCGGTGGGTCCGACGATCGCCCGGCCGGCGGCTCGGTAGCGGTCGACGATTCCCGCGACGAGCGGCGCTTCTGGACCGACGATCGTTAGGTCGGCTTCGGGCAAATCGTCGTTACAGGCGGCAAGCTGCGCGATGCCCGGATTGCCGGGCGAGGCGAAGATTTTCTTCACTCCAGCGCTTTGCTTTAGCTTCCAAACCAGCGCGTGCTCGCGCCCTCCGCCACCCACCACCAGAATGTTCAAATCGTTCTCCAAAGTTAGAATAGCGTTGGAGATATTTGTGTCCCGCGATCGATCGTTCGACGTACTGGTGATCGGCGGCGGCCATGCCGGCTGCGAGGCGTCGCGCGCCTGCGCCCGGCTCGGTCTGCGAACGGCGCTGGTGACCATGAACATCGATCTGATCGCGCAAATGTCGTGCAATCCGGCGATCGGGGGGATCGCGAAAGGCCATCTGGTGCGCGAGATCGACGCACTCGGCGGCGTGATGGGCGAGGCGGCGGACGCCGTCGGAATCCAATTCCGGCTACTCAATACCAGCCGCGGTCCGGCGGTCTGGTCGCCACGCGCGCAATGCGACAAAAAGCAATACCGGATTCACATGCGTCGGTTGCTGGAGGCGGAGCCGAATCTTCGGATCGTCCAGGCGGAAGTCGCCGAACTGCGACTGGTGGGCGGCGAGATCCGCGGCGTTACGCTGGCCGATGGCCGGTCGCTCGACGCGGGCGCGGTGGTGGTCACGACGGGCACATTCCTGAACGGCCTCGCGCATGTTGGCGAAAATCGCACGCCGATGGGGCGAAGCGGGGAGGCTCCGGCGAATTTATTGGGCCACGCGCTGCGGGGCCTGGGTCTCGAATGGACTCGACTGAAGACCGGAACCCCGCCGCGGCTGGACGGGCGCACCATTGAGTGGGAGCGATTCGATCCGCAATTCGGCGATCCCGTCCCGACGCCCTTTTCGTTCATGACGGAGCGAATTGGGCGCGAGCAGATTTGCTGTCATATCGCCTATACCTCTGAAAAGACACATGAAATTATCCGCGAGAGTATTGGCCGGTCGCCTCTGTATTCCGGCCAGATCGAGGGAATAGGCCCGCGGTACTGCCCGTCAATAGAGGATAAAATAGTTAAGTTTCCAGACAAAACCCGCCACCAGCTTTTCCTTGAGCCGGAAGGTCTCGATACGTATGAGGTTTATGTGAATGGCCTATCCACCAGCATGCCGGTGGATGTCCAGACCGAGGTACTGGCTTCGATCCCCGGCCTCGAATCGGCGGAAATGATTCGGCCCGGATATGCGATCGAGTACGATGCCATCGATCCCAGACAGTTGGATCACGGTTTGGGCGTCCGGTCCATTCCCGGGCTTTTTCTGGCGGGCCAAATCAACGGTACGTCGGGGTACGAAGAAGCGGGTGCGCAGGGCCTAATCGCCGGTTTGAATGCCGCGTGTCGCGTAGGAGGCCGAGAGGCGCTGCATCTGGCGCGAACCGACGGGTACATCGGCATCATGATCGACGACCTGATCACCAAAGGCGCCGACGAGCCGTATCGTATGTTCACCTCGCGCGCCGAGTATCGCTTGCGGCTGCGCATCGACAATGCCGACACCCGGCTTACCCCTCAAGGTAGGCGTGTGGGGCTGGTGGGCGAGGAGCGATGGTCGTTTTTCCAGGCGAAGGAGTCGCAGAAGAAGTCCCTCGAACAAAGATTGGCGACAACCAAGCAAGATGTTCTGATTCGACGACCTGAGGTGCGTCTCATAGCGGAGATGGCGGAAGGACTTTTGGGAGAACCGCCACTTCGGGGTGTCTGCCAGACAATCGAAACGGAAATCAAATACGCCGGATACATCGGCCAGCAGGACCGGCAAGTGGAGCGGCTCCGGGCTAGCGGGGAGCGCACCATTCCCACGGATTTCGCCTATTCGGACGTTCCGGGCCTATCCCGCGAGGTTTGCGAGAAGCTGACGCGGGTTCAACCGCGTACCTTGGCGCAGGCGGGCCGCATTCCCGGTGTCACACCGGCGGCCGTCGCCATACTCGATGTTTACCTCGGCGCTTCGGCGTGACCTTCGCAGATTTGGGGTTACCGGCGGCGCAGACCGCCTTTCTCGAGAGGCATTATCGTCTGCTCATCGAATGGAATCGACGCATCAACCTGACGCGAGTGGTTGACGAGGCGGAAGCCGTAAGCAAGCACTACGGCGAATCTTTAGCTGTGGCACGTTTATTACCGCCCGGTATTTGTACCGTCGCCGATATCGGCTCTGGGCCGGGATTTCCCGGTATTCCAATCGCGGTGGCTCGCCCGGAAATTCAAGTGACGTTGGTTGAGTCGCATCAACGAAAAGCCGTATTTTTGCGCGAAGCCACGGCTGACCTTCCCAATTGCCGCGTACTGGCGGTTCGCGCCGAAGATCTGGACGCGCGCTTTGATGCAATCGTAAGCCGGGCCGTGGCCCCGGCAGAAGTAGCCGCCCTAGTTCCTCGCCTTGCGCCTCAAGCCTGGATGCTGATGTCGCCGGACGACGTGGGTTCCACGTGGCACGTGGTCGCATCCGATCCTCTGGTTGCGTTCCACGTGGAACAAGAACTACGCTAGACAAGCGGCTGTGGCAAAGATTATCGCGATCGCAAATCAAAAGGGCGGTGTCGGCAAGACTACCACCGCCATCAACTTAGCGGCGGCATTGGCAGCAAACGACTTACCGGTTCTTTTGGTCGATTGCGATCCCCAGGGAAACGCGACAACGGGGGTTGGGGTGGCGAAAGGGGGGCTAAAAGCGTCGATTTACGACGTTTTTGTGCACCAAATCGAGCCTTTATCGGCAGTTTTGAGCACCGATTTCGCCGGTTTGGACCTGCTTCCGGCGGACAAGAATCTTGTCGCGGCCAATTTGGAGCTGGTGGAAGCGGAACGCCGCGAATATCGGCTGAAGGGCGCACTCGACGCGCTACGGGCGAACTACCGCTACATCCTGATCGACTGTCCCCCCGCGCTCGATTTGCTGACCCTCAACGCCATGGTGGCGGCGGATTCCATCCTGGTCCCCATCCAGTGCGAGTTTTTTGCCCTGGAAGGCGTCTCGCAACTCATGGACACCATCG
Source organism: Bryobacteraceae bacterium (assembly GCA_033763835.1). Classification (GTDB taxonomy): domain Bacteria; phylum Acidobacteriota; class Terriglobia; order Bryobacterales; family Bryobacteraceae; genus JAPKYZ01. The sequence continues at coordinate 217,092 of JANRJS010000033.1, forward strand.
ACAAGATTCGGGATTCCTTCGAGCACCCCCTTAAGCTTGAGGGCATTCTGTTGACTATGTACGACGACCGGACGAACCTCACACGGCAGGTTGCCGACGATCTTAAGGAGTTCTTTGAGGACGATGTGCTGCAAACGGTGATTCCGCGGAGCGTGCGGCTCGCCGAGGCGCCGAGTCACGGAAAACCGGTTCTGGCTTACGACCCAAGGTCGAAAGGCGCGGAGAGCTATTTGAAACTGGCAAAGGAGCTACTGCGGCGTGAACAAGCCGTCCGATCCTCGCAAAGCGCTGGGTAAGGGACTTTCGGCTCTACTCCCCACCCGAGGGGCGGCGACCGCTCCAGCACCAGTAGCCGCCGGGCCGACGAAACTCCCTCTCGACGCGATCGAGCCTAATCGCTCTCAGCCGAGGACTGTGTTCCGCCCCGAGCAACTCGCCGAACTAGCGGCGTCCATTCGAATCCACGGGATCATCCAGCCGCTCATCGTTCGGAGTCACGGCGATCGATACGAGCTCATCGCCGGTGAGCGCCGTTGGCGCGCGGCCCGGATCGCCGGACTAGCGGAAGTTCCGGTGATCGTGCAGGACATCGCCGACGGCAACCTCCTAGAAGTTGCGCTCATCGAAAACATTCAGCGCGAGGATTTGAATGCGATGGAAACGGCCATTGCTTTCAATCGGTTAGCGAAGGAGTTCGGACTCAGCCACGAAGAGATCGCCCGGCGGACGGGCAAAGATCGAACGACCATTACGAACTTCGTTCGGCTGTTGAAACTGCCAGAGGATGTACAGATTATGCTCGCCGAGCATCGTTTGTCGATGGGACATGCGCGAGCGCTGCTTGGCTTGCCCACCGAAGAGCTACAACGCTCCGTGGCCGAAAAAGCAGCTAGTCAAGGACTATCGGTTCGGAACGTCGAGCAACTGGTGCAAAAGCTGGTGGAGCCGAGGGAGACCAAAGAAGAACCCGAGGCCGAAACGATCGATCCAAACGTAAAGGCCGCAATCGAGGAACTGGAGCGGGCGCTCGGTACCAGGGTGCGGATCGTGGAGAAGGGCAAGAATCGAGGCCGGATCGAAATCGAGTATTACTCGGCGGACGACCTGTATTGGATTTACCAACAGATTGTCGGCGTTTCGCGGGGTGGGGGGGCGGGGGGTTGTGGGGGGGGGGGTAGCTTGGGGGGGCGGTAGCTGGGG
>JANRJS010000013.1:0-142977 GCA_033763835.1 Bryobacteraceae bacterium
CCTATTCCCCAACGAGGCCGCTCTGCTCCGCTTGGTCACCGCCGTCGTCATGGAAATCAGCGAAGAATGGGAAACCGAAAAGATTTACTTGCGAATGGATCAGGACTGAAACAATTTACAGAAAAGACCTTGCTTTATCGACGAATGTCGATCCCTTCTTGATCGAATTTCTGCGCAATTGACGCGTTACTGCGATTACTGCATTAAGCCGGGAAGCGAGGAATTTATCGTAAACTCTTTCATTGATCGGGATAAGCGCCATGAACCGCCTAAGTCGTTGATAAACGATTGATTGCTGTACGTCGCCGGTTCGAGCCCGGTCTCCCGCTCCAACGTTTCAACTACTTACGAGTAGTTAGTTGATCTGATCCCTTGCCGCGGGTTCGAGATCGCGGCGGTCCAGAAGGCGTTCCAGATTTGATCGATCTGGCTGCGGATTTCGCCGGTCAGCATGGATGAACTTTGAATTTACGCCAGGGTGGTGCCCCGCCGACAAACACAGGGCGAATGTATGATTCCACTTCAATAAGCCCGGGCTTGCCCAAGGAACTTCGATCTCTGTTCCGCCGGAACCGCGTCCGAATTTCTTGCAGCAGCATACTGGCCTTCGCGCTCGCCACGCCTCCCGGCGTGCCCATAGAACGCTCCGTACGCCTCAGCAAAGTTATCTTCGCGGTTCGCAGCTCCGGCGCGAACAAAGTTCGGAAATGTCTCCATCCCGCGCACCTAAGCGATGCGCTGCAGGCTTCAACGAGTCTTCGTTCGTCGCTAGGCGCGCGCCGTCCGAACGGGTTTGTCCGTCTGATGGTAATCGGCCGACGCTTGGCCGGTGGAAGAAATGTCTTCCGCGGCCGCCGTCTCCAGGACCTGCTTAGCCCGGTCCGCCCAATCGCCGCTGTCGCAGTGGACCGAAAGCAAAATGCCGCCTTCCTTGATCCGCCCCTCGTAGCGTTTGGCTTCGTATTCGGGAATCCCCAAACCGATCAAACCGCCGGACACGCTGCCGAGCGCCGCGCCCGCGCCTGCCCCCGCGAGTGCCGCCATAATCGGACCCGCCGCGATCAGCGGACCGACGCCCGGAATCGCCAAAGCGCCTACGCCAACCAGCCAGCCGAGCACTCCGCCCGCCACCGCACCGGCCGCGCCGCCCGTGGCCGCCGCTTCGGGAGCCTTCGTAGCCTTCTCAACGCCAAGATCCTTGTTCCCCAAATTCTCGGGCAACAAGACCGACACGTCCTCCGGACGAAAGCCCGCCGCGCGGAGGGCGTCCAAACCTTGTTCGACATGCATCCGGTTGCGGAAAATGCCGAAGACCGAAATATTCTTGCTCACGATATGTTTCCTTTCTTTTTTGCGGGACGATTACTTCGCCACTTCCAAATGACTGATCACGTTGTTGTCGCCCGCGAGTTTCTTGGCGATCGCCTCAAGCGATGCCTTCTCCTCGGACGACTTGACGGGACCGCGCAGAGTGACCTGCCCGGCGTGCGTGAGAATCTTCACGTTCTTCGCGTAGGTCGAGAAAGAACCGCGAACGAATTCGCGGCGAATCTCGCGCAGTAGCTTCATGTCGGCCGGATCGTTGGACTGTTTGTCCGCCGTCGCGGCATGCTTGCTCTCATCGCGCTTATTGGCGCGTGTGTTGTCGGGCTCTTGCGAAACGGGGTTGGCGGCGAGTAAGACCGCCGCAAGCGCCCCAGCCGAGAGAATTTTGTGAATCATGTATCAAGCCTCCGCAAAGAGATAAGCAAGCGCGCTGCCATAACGAAAACGGGAAGAAACGTTCCAGTCCGCGCTGGCGGTTCCATTGCATATTTGAGGAGAGTGAGAAGGATCTTAGTCGGCGATCCCGCGAGTTGCTTGCCCGCCGGCGCTTCCGGACTGTTGCGGTCCTGGCGGGTGTTCTCGCATCTGCTCAGCCGCTATGCCTCACCACTGGGAGTGCGCGCCCCGTTACTCGAACGTCACCTCATGACCGGACTTCCCGCCAAGATTCGCCTCGAAGGCGGCTCCGTCCGGTTGAGCATGGCCGTACTCGGCGAAGCGAAAGATTTACAAGTGTTCTGCGACGAATTCGAAGTCATCGTCGAGGGTGTCGCGTGGGAAGACTTGACCTACCAAATTGAACCCGGCACCGTACAAGAGCGAATCGACCGGCGGTTCGCCCGGAAATTCCATCTGCCGTGGGCCGTCGATCCCAACGCCGTTCAAGTCCGGCTAGAGGGCTGTGTGCTGGAGATCGCCATCCGTCGCCGCGAGGCGGAAAAGAGCCGCGCCGCCGAGACCGTTACGAAAATTCCCAACTACTCGGCGGAAGGGGGATCGACGCCTTCTTCGAGAAACGCCCGCACCATCGGCCCGATCGCCATAAATTCTTTGAGATGAGTCGGTTTTGAGAAAAACCGCGTCGCGCCGGCCTTTAACGCCTCTTCGCGATCCTTAGGCGAAATCGACGACGTAAAGACGAAAATCGGAGCCTTCGCGCACCGCTTGGTCAATCGGATTTCGCGCACCAATTCCGACCCGCGCCCACGCGGAAGGTTCCAATCGAGCAGGATCAAATCCGGCGCGTAAACCAACCCTCCGTCGCAAGCTTCGCGCGCGTAGGCCAGAAACTCGTCTCCCGTTTCGACTACCGTAATCATGCTTTTGAGACCGCTCGATTCGAGCGCGTCCCGGAGGAGTTCCGCGTCGGGGGGATTATCTTCGGCTATCAGGATATGGAACACCTTGGACCGGATTCAGTGTGGCATAAAACGTGCTTCAACTGCCAGCGAGTCTCGACTCTGGAGGAAGAAATGACTTACAAGCTATGGGTTGCCGCCGGTATTTGCTCGGGATTGCTGGCCGACGAGCACGAAAAGAGCGCCGCGCGCACCCGAATTATGGCGGCGAACACGGTGTTGCAGGAGATCATGGCCGTCGAAGACAAGGCGATTCCGCAGGACCTGCTGGCCCGCGCCAACTGCGTGGCGATCGTGCCTGGCGTGAAAAAGGCGGCTTTCATCGTCGGCGGGAAATACGGCCGGGGCGTCCTGATGTGCCGCGATGGGAAAGGCGATTGGCGCGGACCGGCCGCGATCCGGGTGGAAGGCGGCAGTATCGGTTTTCAAGCCGGTGGCAGCGAGACGGATATGGTGTTGCTGGTGATGAACAAGACGGGCGCGGACCGCTTGATGAAGAGCGAATTCAAGGTCGGCGGCGAAGTCGCTGTCGCCGCCGGGCCGTTGGGCCGCCAGGGTAACGCCGCCACCGACGCGACTATGCGCGCGGAAATGCTGGGCTACTCGCGCAGCCGGGGCGTGTTCGGCGGTATCTCGCTCGAAGGCTCGACGCTTCGCGAGGATACCGAGGACAACCAGGCGATTTATGGCAAGCCGCTGACATCGGCGCAAATCCTGCGCGAAGGCCTCGGCGGAAGTTCTAAAGAGGGAGAGGAATTGGCGCGCACGCTGCAGCGCTACTCCCGCCACGAGATGAAGTGAAACGAAGTTTCCGATAGCTCTCTCGGAGGAGCTCTTTGCGAAACCTTGGGGCTCGGCCGTGCCGGGCCTCAAGTTATTTCGGGACCGATGGCAACGATAGGATCGAAGGCCAAGCCAGTATGGGGAAACCGCCCGTTCCATCTTTCATGCCGCGGAGCGACCGCCTGGAGCGCCAAGCTCGGGCGCTCCTGGTCGGGCTCGCCGCCGCGGCGGGCGCGGTAGCGATCCTGGCTGTGCTTGGATTTCGCCTCTATCGAGAGCGAGACCGCATGGTGGAACATACGCTCAATGTCATCTCGCGCATCGAGGAACTGCGCCGAGCCGTGCGGCGGGCGCAAACGGCGGTTCTCGACCATGCACTAGGTCAGCCGGATCAAGCCGCATTTGTCGAAGAAGCCGCTGCCGGTGCGCGTCGATTGAGCGCCGAGCTGGCATGGCTTACCCGGGATAATCCGCCCCAAGCGGATTTGGTACGGGAAATCTCCGCCAAGATAGACGGGCTAACCGCCGCAGGCCGGGATTTGGCCGGGCGCGCTCCGGAATCGGGGCCTCCCTTGATCGCCTTCCAGCGGCGGACCGCGGAGTTGATCGACGACCTTACCCGCGCCCAAGCCGAAGAGCGTCGCCTTCTATCTCTGCGCACCGGCGACCGGCGTGTCATCGAGAACCGGTTAGCGATGGCCTTCGTGTTAGTGTTTGCCATCAATGCCCTGTTGTTGTGGTGGAGCATCGCGTTCGCGCGCAGCTACCGCCAAGCCCGCGACGGGCGCGATCGCGCCCTGAGCCGGTTAAACGCCGGTCTCGAATCGAAGGTCGCCGAACGCACCCGCGAGTTGGAGCGCACGGTGGGCGAACTGCGACGGTCGAACGAAGATTTACGACGCTTCGCCAATAGCGCCAGCCACGACTTGCAGGAACCGGTGCGCGTCATCGGAAGTTACGTTTCGTTGATCGAGAAGCGTTTCGGAGAAAAGCTGGACGGCGACGGCGCTCTATACCTGTCGCGGGCGATTAACGGCGCGAAGCAGTTGCAGCGGCTGCTGGCCGACATTTTGGCGTATGTGTCGCTGCGGGAATCGGAACCCACACGTTATCCGGCTCCGCTGGCCCAGACTCTCGAAGCCGCGCTCGACTCCCTGCGCTTGCAGATCGAGGACTCGGGCGCCACGATTAGAGCGTCCGGCTTGCCTGAGGTGGACGCCGATCACGAATTGCTGCGCCGCGTTTTTCAAGCCCTGATCTCGAACGCCATCAAGTTCGCGGCTTCTGGACGCCCGCCCGTTATCGAAGTCTCCGCGAACCGGAGCGAGACGGAGTGGACCGTCGAAGTTCGCGATAACGGCATCGGCTTCGAAGAAGAATTTAGCGAGTCCATCTTCTCGTTGTTTTCCCGGCTGCACCCGCGCGGCCGCTATGAAGGCAGCGGCACCGGGTTGGCGACGGCGCTGCGTATCGTAGAATTGCACCATGGCCGCATGGGTGCGCGGTCGAAACCGGGCGAAGGGTCGGTGTTTTTCTTTACACTTCCCATCGCCGAACGAAAGTCTCAATAAACGGTGGCGGTCGAAAGTTCATCCGTGGAAATCCTGATTGTCGACGATAGTCCGGCGGATGTTGGTTTGGTCGAGGAAGCGTTCCGCGAGTGGAGCCATTCCAACCGCTTGTCCGTAGTGGAGGACGGCGCGCAAGCGCTCGATTTTCTGTACCGGCACGGCGAGTTTTCCTCCGCTCCCCGGCCCGATCTGATCCTGCTCGATCTCAATCTTCCGAAAAAAGACGGCCGGGAAGTGCTGTCCGCCATTAAGCAGGACCCGGAACTGCAGCAAATCCCGGTGGTGATTCTTACCACCTCCGACGCCGAACAAGACGTGCGGAAAGCCTATCGCCTGCACGCCAACTGCTATCTCACCAAACCGGTCCACATCGACGAGTTCTTGACCAAGATCAAAGCGATCGAATCGTTCTGGCTATCGACGGTCCGGCTGCCGCAGCCTTAACGCGGCCATTCGAGAACGAAACAAGCGCCGGGAGGTTCGCACTCCGCCAGCCGGAGTTCTCCGTTCAACTGGGAGGCCAAACGATGGGCGGTGGCCAATCCCAATCCGAACCCGTCATAGGCGTTCGGCGGATGCAAACGGCGGAACGGCTCGAAGATTTGCGCGGCGTAAGCGGGGTCGATCCCAATGCCGTTGTCGCGCACGGCGAGAAGAATTCGAGTCGCGGAAAGCTCCGCGCTCAGCTCCACCGACGGCGGAGTCTCGGGCCGCCGGAATTTCAGCGCGTTCTCCAACAACTCTTTCGCGATGGCGGCCACCGCGCGGGGAGCCGTTTCCTCGCCCACCTCGATGCGCGTTCTCAATTCGCCCCCCAGAGCTTCGGCGCGGGGGCGCATTTCGAGCGCGACGCCGCGCAGCGCGTTATCCAGACGGCAGCGGGAATCGGGCCGTGCCTCGACCGTAAAGTAGGCGGTCGCCGCCGCGAGGAGCGCGTCGCAATGGAGACCGCCCGCAGCCGCTTGTTCCAGCGCTTCCCGGACCCCGGCGGGCGCCGTTTCCAGGGGTTCGCGCCGCAGCGCTAACTGAGCCTTCACCACCAGTTGGCGTAAGTGGCGGCGCATGTCGTGCGCGAAGGCATGAAATTCCTCGGAGCGGGTCATCGGCCGGCCGTTAGGATGCCGCTAGGGCGGCTTCGGCTTCTTCGGATTCGATCCGGTATTGCTTCAATTTGGCGTGGAGCGTCTTCGCCGAAATGCCTAAAATCGCCGCCGCGCGGGTTTTGTTGTTCGACGCATGGGCGAGCGTCGCCTCGATCAAGACGCGCTCCGCTTCTTCGATCGACGCCCCAACGCCGAGCCGGATTTCCGGCCCGTCCGCGGCGGGAACCAGGGAGACCGCAGGGGCGGCGTCGGCGATGAAATCGGCGGCGGGAAGACCGGCGGGACGAAGGGCGGGGGGAAGGTGCGACGGCTGCAACGGTCCTTCTCCCGCCAGAATCACGGCGCGCTCCACCGCGTTGCGCAACTCCCGGACGTTGCCGTCCCAGTTGTGCCGCGCCAGACTTTCGAGAAACGCGGGCGAGGCTCCCGGAACGCGGGTCGAGTGTTTGCGGTTTAGTGTGTGGATCATCGCCTCGACGATCGCCGGAATATCTTCTTTGCGTTCCCGCAAAGGCGGCAGGGTGATCTCGAAGACGTTCAGGCGGTAGTACAAATCCTCGCGCAGATGGCCGTCGCGAATGGCTTTGGCGGGATCGCGATTCGTCGCCGCGATCACGCGGACGTCGGCTTGCTGCTCCTGTTTCGCGCCCAGGCGGCGGAAGCGGTAATCCTCCAAGACGCGCAGCAGTTTGGCCTGCATCGGCGTGGGCATCTCGCCTAACTCGTCGAGAAACAACGTGCCGCCCGCGGCGTTCTCGATCGCGCCGGCACGGCGTTCCAACGCGCCGGTAAACGCGCCTTTTTCGTGGCCGAATAACTCGCTCTCGATTAACGATTCCGGCATCGCAGCGCAATTCAACGCCACAAACGGCCCGCCGCAGCGCAGGCTATGCGAATGGATGGCTCGCGCCACCAGTTCCTTGCCCGTGCCGCTTTCGCCCGTCACCAGGATCGGCGCCGTCGTCGGGGCCACTTGCCGGATCAAGGTGAATACTTCGAGCATCGCCCGCGACCGGCCCACCATGTCGCCGAGCACGCCCTGAAAACTCAACTGTTTTCGCAACTCCTCGTTTTCCGCAGCCAGGCGGCCTTGCACGCCCGCACGGTCCAGCAGCAGCCGGAGCGTCTCCGGGTCTACCGGCTTTTCGACGAACCAAAACGCGCCGTGGCGGTGGATGACGTCGAGCGCTTTATCGATAGTTCCGAACGCGGTCATCACCACGGTCGGCGGCATCCGGCCTTCGGTCCGCAACCGGTCCATCAGGCCCACGCCGTCCAGCTTCGGCATCATCAGGTCGGTGACCAGGGCGTGCGGGGCGAAGCTTTGGAGAATCTCCAGCGCTTCCTCTCCATTCTCCGCGCCGCGAATGTCGTGTCCCCATTCGCGGATGGTCTCCACCAGATGATCGCGGTACTCGAGTTCGTCCTCGACGACCAAGACATTCATGGGAAACAGCGATTATCCTTTGTTCGCGAAGAGCTTGCAAGAAACGTAACGAAAACTCCCAATTCGCTTTGGCAATCGGCTTGCTTTATTTGACGGCGTGATGCCCTTATTAGAGCGGCCGTTATCGGAAACCACCGATAGCCGGGCGGGAACCCTCGCCCGGCGCGAGGGCATGGGCGCTATCCCTCATAGTACTGGAACCGCCTTCCGGGTTTGGGCGCCAAACGCCCAGCGCGTTTCCGTCGTGGGCTCCTTTAACCACTGGGATGCCTTCGCCAACCCCTTGGAATCGGAAGGCAATGGCTACTGGTACGGCGACGTACACGGAGCGCGCCCCGGCGACGAGTACCGCTTCCATGTCGTGAACGGAACGATGGAATTGTCGCGCGTCGATCCTTACGCTCGCGAAACCACGAATTCCGCCGGGAACGGCGTCATCGCCGGCCTTGAATTCGATTGGGAAGGCGACGCGTTCCACTTGGCGCCCTTGAACGAATTGGCGATCTACGAGCTGCATATCGGCACGTTCGGACGGCCTCCGGGACAAGATCGTCCCGCGAGCTTCGAGGATGCGGCCAAAGAACTCGATCACTTGGTGGCGCTGGGAATCAACGCTGTTGAAATCATGCCCATCGCGGAGTTCGCGGGCGATCGTAGCTGGGGTTACAACCCCGCGCACATTTTCGCCGTCGAGAGCGCTTACGGAGGACCGAAAGCCTTCAAGACGTTCGTGAAAGAAGCGCACCGGCGCGGCATCGGCGTGATCCTCGACGTGGTCTACAACCACTTCGGGCCCGGCGATCTCGACTTATGGCAGTTCGACGGGTGGAGCGAGAACGGCGGCGGCGGAATTTACTTCTACAACGATTGGCGGTCGAAGACCCCCTGGGGCGACACTCGCCCCGATTACGGACGCCCCGAAGTGCGCCAAATCATTCGCGACAACACGGTGATGTGGCTCGACGAGTTCCACGTGGACGGCCTTCGCATGGATGGAACGCTCTTCATCCGCAACGCCGAAGGCCAGTCGAACAAGCCGGAGTCGGATTTGAAAGATGGATGGTCCTTGATGCAGTGGCTAACGGGCGAGGTGCGCGCGCGGCACAAGCTTGCCATCGCCGAGGACCTGCAGGATAACGATTGGCTGACGAAGCCGGCCGAGGAGGGCGGCGCGGGTTTTCACGCGCAGTGGTGCGCGCAGTTTGTCCATCCCGTACGGGCGGTTGCCAACGAGTTGGACGACGAGCGCCGCTCGATGGAAAGGCTTTTAGGGGCGATCGCGCATCGCTTTAACGGCGATCCGTTTCAACGCGTGATCTACAGCGAATCGCACGACGAGGTGGCGAACGGCAGGTCGCGCGTACCGCAAGAAATCGATCCCCAGGATCCCGATGGGTATTTCGCTCAGAAGCGCTCGACGCTCGCCGCCGGACTTGTGTTCACCGCGCCCGGCGTACCGATGATCTTCCAAGGCCAGGAATTGCTGGCCGATGGATTCTTCGAAGACACGCGGCCGATCGACTGGGAGCGGCTGGACGAGTATCGCGGCATCGCGCACCTCTACCGCGATCTCATTCATTTGCGGTTGAATCGCCGCGGTACGACGCGCGGCCTCACCGGAGCTTCCATTCGTCTCGCGCTCGTCGACGACGTGGCGAAGGTGCTCGTTTTCCAGCGATCGCATTCGGGCGGTCCCGGCGACGACACCATGGTCGCGTTGAACTTCAGTCGTCGCGATTTGACGGGCGTCCCCATTCCGTTCCCCGCGCCGGGCCGGTGGGTCTGCCGTCTCAATAGCGCTTGGTCCGGGTATTCGCCGCTCTTCGGCGGAGAGGTTGGCGACGTCGAAGCGCAACCGGGAAGCTTCGACGATTATCCGGCGCACGGAGCGGTGGATCTGCCCGCCTACACGCTCTTGGTGTTCAGCCAGGATTCGAATTAAAGGAGGAATGACACGAATGCTTCATTACGCTTGGGTTTTTCTGATTCTCGCGCTGGTCGCCGCTTTCTTCGGCTTTGGAGGAGTGGCGAGCATGGCGGCGTCGATCGCGAAAGTATGTTTCTTTCTGTTTCTGATCTTGTTTGTCGTCGGTTTGGTCCGCGGACGCGGACCGTCGGTTTGACCTCGACGCCGACGCCCGCATCTCATACCATGAATGGGCGCTTGCGCTAGCGAGTTTCGCGCCAAGGACCCATTCATGGTCGATTTTTTCCGGAAGTTGTTCGAAGCCGACTTTCTTCCCCACGGGCATTGTTTCTTTTGGTCCCCCGGAATTCTCTGGCTGCACGTCGCCTCCGACGCCCTCACCGCCGCTTCTTACTTCGTGATTCCCCTCGCGCTCATCCGGATTATCCGGCGGCGCAAGGATTTGGTCTTCGACTGGATGGTCGCCCTATTCGGGTTGTTCATCCTGTTCTGCGGCCTCACCCATGTCCTTTCGATCTGGGTGTTGTGGAACCCCGTGTACCGCTTCGAAGGCGTGCTGAAGCTGGCCACCGCGCTGGCCTCGGTGCCCACGGCGGCGCTCTTGGTTTGGCTGGTTCCCCGCGCGGTGGCGATTCCCAGCGCCTCCATGCTGCGGGAGGAGATCGCGCTCCGGCGGTCGGTGGAGGATGAATTGCGCGCGGTAAACGCGGGATTGGAAGAGACGGTAACCGAAAGAACACGCGCTTTGGAGGAAGCGAACCGGCGTCTGGAAGCCGCTCTGCGGAATAGCGCCGAGCGCGAACGCGAAGCGCGGACGCTGGTGGAGGCCTTGCCCCAACTCGCCTGGTCCACGCGGCCCGACGGGGCGCCGGATTACTTCAACGAGCGCTGGTATGCCTACACCGGCGTGGCGCATGGCGCAACCGACGGCGACGCTTGGACCTCCGTGCTCCACCCCGGCGATCGCGACCGCGCCGCCGCGCGTTGGGCGCGGAGCGTCGAAAGCGGAGAATCGTACGAAATCGAGTACCGCCTGCGTCGTTTCGACGGAATTTACCGCTGGTTCTTGGGCCGCGGCACGCCGTTGGTCGGGCCCGGCGGCCTGGTGACGCGCTGGTTCGGCACGTGTACCGATATCGACGACCAGCGGCGCGACCGCGAAGCGCTCGAAGAAGCGAATCGCGATCTGGAAAGCTTTACCTACGCCGCCAGTCACGATTTGCAAGAGCCGCTGCGGACGGTTCTGCTTTACGGCGAGCTCATTCAGCAGCGGTATTCCGCCGGGCTCGACGAGAAGGTCCGGCAAGGCGTGGACAGCATGGTGGCGGGCGCGAAACGGCTCTCGGCTCTGTTGCAGGATTTACGCGGGTTTCTGCGCAGCGGACTTCGGCCCGTCGAGCCCGCCGAGCAAGACGTGAATTCGATTGTCGAAGAGGTGCTCGAAAATCTTCGGACGGCGCGCGAGGAAGCGGATGCGTCGATTGTCGTCGATCCTTTGCCCCCGGTGCGGGCCGACAAGGCGCATCTCGTGCAGTTGTTCCAGAATCTGATTTCCAACGCCTTGAAATACCGCAGCGGCGCCGGCGCCCATGTGCACGTCGGGAGCATCGCGTCGGCGGACGGCGCGATCTATTGGGTGCGCGACCGCGGCGTAGGAATCGAAGCGGAATACGCCGAGCGGATTTTCGCGCCATTCCAGCGGTTGCACTCGCAGCGGTTCGCGGGCAGCGGACTGGGATTGGCGATCTGCCGCCGCGTCGTGTCGCGCTACGGCGGCCGGATTTGGGTGGAATCCCGCCTGGGCGAAGGTTCGACGTTCTACTTCACGCTTCATGCCGACCGCTGAGAGCTTGGCAATCGCGTTGCAACTTTCGCCGGTATGGAAGTGCACGATTTGGATCGCGATAGCCTGAGGCCCTGCGCCGGGCCCGGATGCAAGACGCTGGTGGCTGGAGCCGACCCGTTTTGTTCGCAATGGTGCCGCGACGTCGCCATGGACGTTCTGCCGGAACGCTTTCCTTGCCGCTGCGGCCACACCTGTTGCGGCGGAGAGAATTCCGCGCCATACGGCTGCGTGCCCGATCGCGGCTGATTTTGGTCCGCCAATTGCTCTCTTAAGGCTGTTGGGCACAAACCCAAGAAAAAACGAAACGGAGACGTAATCATGAATTGGGAACAATTGGAAGGTAACTGGATGCAGGCGAAGGGCAAAATCAAGGAGAAGTGGGGCAAACTGACGGACGACGACTTAACCGTTGCCGCCGGTAAGCGCGACATCCTTGCCGGCAAGATCCAGGAACGTTACGGGATGGCTAAGGAACAGGCCGAAAAGGAAGTGGACTTGTTCTTGAAAGAGTGGCGCTAGAGCCACTCGCCTTTCGAAAGAGTGGGCGCTAGAGCCACTCGCCTTTAGAAAGAGTGGCGCTAAAGTTGGGAAGGGCGGCTTTCGGGCCGCCCTCTTTTCGTTTAGCCTTCGACTTCCACGCCCCGCTCTTCCAACAAAGCGGCCGCGAGACTCGTGAGCGCCGAATCCGCTTGTTCCTCTTCCTCGAGCGTTTCCTGCAGCAGTTCGGCTACATCCCGCTCGCCGCAAGCCACGGCCAGCGAATGGGCGCTCGCGTATCCGGAAATTTCGTAATGCTCCACCTTCTGTGCGGCGGCGATCAACGCGAGGTCGCGAATCGGATCGGCCATCTCCTCCTCGATCGCTTCCCCGCCTTCTTTGATTAAGCCTTCCATCGCTTCGCACTTTTTCGCCCGAGCCGTCGTTTCCAGCAGCTGGAACGCTTTCTCGAGCCGCATCACCTGTCCGTTGGTGGCGTCCAGATGATCCTCGAACGCTTGAACTAACTCGGAGGACGAAGCCGCCTTCGCCATCTTGGGCAGAGCCTTCGCCAGTTGCTTCTCCGCGTGATAGAGATCGCGCAACTCCTCCGTGAGCAGGTCCTTGATTGTAGTAATTGCCATGGTTTCTCCTTGCCGAATCCCCGTTCGGCTACCAACTGGAGAAGCAACCCAACGGCCAATCGCTACTTCCCGCCGGTGGATTTCCGCCCGTTGTTGTTCGCGACGAGCAAGTCGTTATCGACCGAAAACACGCCGGGAATTTGGTTCGCCACGATTCCCGCGATGGCCTTGTCGCCCGGGTTGTCCACCACGCCGGTGAGTGTGACGTTCCCCTGGTTCACCACGATGTGGATCGCATGCCAACCGATGGGCGGATCGTTCACAATGCCCGTGACGGCGCGCATCCGCGAGACATAGAAGCCGGCGCGGTTTGAGGTGTACCTCTGCAACGTGGGATGCCCGTAAATCGATACGTAGATAGCGGCGCGCAGACGGTCGTCGTTCGGGGATAAAGGCAAAACTTGAATGCGGTTGTCCACGGAACCCACCCCTTCGATGCCCTTCACCACCCGTTCCGCCGAGTCCTTGAGCACCGGCCTCGACGCATACCCTTTCAAGATCACCTTGTCGCCGTAAATCCCGAAATTGATGGCGTCGAAGACACCGTAATTGTTCAGGGAAAGAATCTCCTTCTGAACCTGATTGGCGATCCGCAAAGTCGCGCGCTCGTCGCCCTTGGGCTGCGTGTCCGCGGCAAGAATCAGGGTAAATGCGAGTAAAGTCGGCATGCTCGTTTCCTCCTTTAATGCCAATGCAAATAAAGGACCGTTCGCACTTAAGCTCGATTCAAGAAAGGGGGGGCAGAAGCTTCCAGCCGGCGTTACATTGGGAAGTCGGGAATGGTGCGCCCGGCACGACTCGAACGTGCGACCTTCCCGGCAAAGACCCGGGCGGCTGGATAATCACGATTCTCTTAGGCATTGCCGGGGCTTGGGTAGGCGGATGGCTGGGGTCCATGCTCGGTTTTTACCAGGATGGCGACAGCGCGGGATTCATCATGTCCGTGATCGGCTCGCTGGTCTTGCTGGGCGGCTACCGGATGATTACGAAGCGCAAGGCCGCCTAGACTCCGCCTGACAGGCCGAGCGCTTCCTCGGTCTGCATCGCAGCCAGACAAAACGTGATTGTTGCTCGAGATCACGGCAAGAGCGGCTGCTGCGGCGCGCTGTTGGGTAGGTTGGCGCGGCAGCTTCAACGATCTGTCTACTCGCCCGGCAAGCGATCGTTGTACTGAGGCGGTTTGTCCGGGATTTGTACGAGCGCCGCGCAAAATCGTCCTTCGATAGATCGGGCAGCCCGGGACTCCAGATATTCCAGGTCCGCCAGTTGATCTTTCAAGCGGTTAGCCACGACCGACGGATTCCTCAAGACGCCCGGCCGGAGCGGGCCCGGTATTCGCGCGGGGTCATCCCCACCAGACGCCGGAAGATCAATCCGAAGTAGCTCTGATCGCAAAATCCCACTTCCTGGCTAATCTCGGCGATCGTCTCCTCGGTGGTGGCCATCAGGTGTTGCGCCTTCGCCACTCGAAAGCGATTCAAATGCGAGATAAACGGCTGTCCCGTAGTGCCGCGGAAGAAGCGCATGAAGTGCGGCTTGCTCATATGGAGCACGCCGGCTGCGTCCTCGACGCTAATTGGCTCCCCGTGGTGCGCGTCCAGATAGTCGAACAGCGGGCGCAGCCGCGAGAGATTGCGCTCTTTTTGCGCCACCGCTTCCCGCGTCGCGCCGAAGCTGGCGTAGTGCTTTATCAAAAGCACCAGAATCATCTTCAGGTAGGTCTTCGCGCACAGCCGCGCTCTTGCTGTGCCGATCGCCAGTTCCATCTGGATAGCTCGCATCAACTCCCGAACTTCTTTCGGCAGACCGGTGGCCGCGGCGATCACATGCGGAAACTCACGGCCCTGAATTTCGAACGGTAGTAGATACTCCGCGCTCTCCCCGGCTACGTCCTCGCGCCAAATCAAATGCGGAAGAAAATAGAGTACGCGCACGCGCAGGCTAGGGCTCAGATATTTTTGGATGCCGTGATACTGGGCGCTGCCCATCACGAACAAATCGCCGGTGCGCATCTTTACCGCGCGATCTTCCACCCGATAGACCGCTTCGCCCTCCTCAAGAAACAACACTTCGTAGTAGTCGTGACGCCGGAGGGCGATGTTCGAAGGTGCGTGCAGGCGTAAGTTCCGCAGGTCGAGCGGAAAATCCCGCTCAAAATGCCAATCGTGGATTCCGGACGCCGTCACTTGCGGCTCGATCAGCCGCATGGCGTCTTCCCACTTAGCGCTTTGCCTTGCCTTGGCCGGGAACGCCATAGCCTTTCGCCTCGTCATCCAGGACCAACACCCAGTCCGCCGAAAAACCTTCCGCCGGCGGCAGGAACTCTTTTGTGCCCCGGTTGTCCACGCTTTCGACCGGCCATGCGCCACCCGATCGTGGATTGAACCAGTGCGCCTTCAGCTTGCCGCCCGATATCTTACCGAGGTTGACGGTGAATTTCCTGCCTTGCGCCGTATAGATCAACGCGTAGCCGTCGCCGCGAGTCGCGACGATCTTGTCGACGTTGTCGAGCGTGTCGGCCACCAAGCTTTGATCCGGAACCCGGCTCAACATCGGTCTCGATTCGATCAGCGCCTTCAGGTACTTCATCTGCTCCGCGCCAGGCCGCCGCAGCGCGTCGCGCCACGTCAGGATCGGACCGTTCACCGGCCGCTTCTCCGGCGAAAACATCTGCCACACAGAATGGTTGCCATAGGTAACTCCGAAGGCCCCGCTAAAGATGTCCCAGTAAACGCGTTGCCGCACGTGGGCGTCCAGCGAGTAACCGTTGACTGCCGCTCGAAACGCCAGCGGATGGTCTTCATAAAGCGGCTCGCCGTCCATGACGGGCTTGACCGGCTGTAGCGCGTAATCCTTCGCGATCTTGTCCCAAGGCTTCACGGTTTCGCTGAGCCCATGTCCCGTCTGGTGCATGTTGAAATCCAGCCACTCGTCGTTGTGAAAGTTCTTGGACGAGGTCAACCCGCCGCGCGGATGGAAAGTCATCAGCACCGCCGAGTAGTCTTCTTTTCCGGCGACGCCGATCGCGATCCCCTTCGCCAAAGACCGCCACAGCGGTTCGCGGCCATCGGCGATCCGGTCGCCGCCTAAGACCCAGATCACGCCCTTTTTGCCGTAACGCTTGCCGAGAAACTCTCCGTATGTAACGGAGTTTTCGACGGTGAGGATCGCGGGCTCGCCGCGATTCGGCTCCGCCCAACTGGCCCATGTCGGCAAAAATCCGACATAGATCCCCCGCCGGTTCGCTTCATCGACGATGAAATCGACGTGATCCCAATAGTCGTACTCGGCGGCGTTCTTTGGATTGGCGCCGGGAGTGACGGCGGGCTTCGACGGATCGTAGCCGGTCAGCGGCAAATCGCCGAATGCGTTCGGGGTCTTTACTCCGTCGAATTCCGCCAGTGCGACGATCTGCACCACGTTGTAACCCTGGCTCGCCCGGATGTCCAGATAATCGATCGCCTCTTGCCGGTTCGCACGATGGAACAACTCCCAAGCGGTATCGCCCAGCCAAAAAAACGCCTCTCCCTTTTCGCTCACCAGGAATCGCTTGCCGGCGTCTACCGAGAGCTTCGGGAGCGCCGCGGGGCGTTGCGCCCAAGCCGCCGCCATCGACCAACAAATCGCCAAAATCGAGGTGCGCATGATAGTCTTCCTGCACCAGAGCTTATGCCGCCGCGCGCCCGGGGTCTATGAAAATGGCATCCGCGACTCTGAGAAAACTATCACCGCTGTTCGCTCTCTTTCTTACAGCGCAAACCTCGCCGCAATTCGTGGCGCTCCCGCCAGCGTCCACCGGAATTGTGTGGCGCCACCATAACGCGAAGTCCGCCGCGCGCCACTTGCCGGAGACCGTCGGTCCGGGAGTCGCCGTTCTCGACTTCGATAACGACGGTCTGATGGACCTCTACTTTGTAAACAGCGGTCCGTCGGATTTCTTCGCGCCGAAAGCGCCTCTCCGCAATGCGCTGTATCGGAATCTCGGGCGAAACCGGTTTCGCGACGTTACGCTTGAAGCGCAAGTTTCCGGCCGCGATTTCGGCATGGGCGCCGCCGCCGCCGATTACGATAACGACGGCGATACCGATCTATTCGTCGCCAACTATGGCTCAAACATCCTCTATCGCAACGAGGGCAACGGCACATTTCGCGACGTCACCGCAGCCGCCGGTCTCGATCATCGTGCGTGGCACACCTCGGCGGTTTGGTTCGACTACGACCGGGACGCCCACCTCGATTTGTTCGTCGCCAACTACGTCCATTACGAGAAGAAACTCGTCGATCTTTGTTTCGACCGGATTCTGAAGATCTCGGCGTACTGCGTCCCCAAGCTCTTCGCCTCGACATCGAGTCTGCTTTACCGCAACCGCGGCGACGGCACGTTCGAAGATGTAAGCGGCCGCTCCGGGATCGCCGCCTACGCGGGGAAAGCCTTCGGAGCCGTCGCCACCGATATCGATAACGACGGTTGGCTCGATCTCTTCGTCGCCAGCGACATGGCGCCTAATGCGCTCTTTCGCAACCGGCGGGATGGGACTTTCGAAGATATCGGCCTTACCGCCGGAGTCGCCTACAGTCAGGCGGGCGAACCGCGCTCCGGTATGGGCGCGGACGCTACCGATTTCGATGGGGACGGTTGGCAAGATTTATTCGTCGCCAACATCGATCAACAATTCTTCGCGCTGTACCGCAATCTGCGAAACGGGGAATTCCGCGAAGAACCTGGCGAAATTCGCCGCGACACCCGCTTGCTATCCGGATGGGGGCTGAAGTTTTTCGATTTCGATAACGACGGCGACGACGACCTGTTACTCGCCAATGGCCACCCGGACGACAATATCGCCCGCCGCATGCCCGGCGTCACGTATGCTGAACCGTTTTTGCTGTTCGAGAACCGGAGCGGCGTTTTCAAGAACGCGAGCCATCTCCTCGGCACATTGGCCGCACAAAAAGTGAACGCCCGCGGCCTCGCTATTGCGGATATCGATAACGACGGCGCACTCGATGCGATCGTCGGCGTCAACAACGGCGCGCCGCTTATCCTGCACAATCGCGCACCGCAAAAACACAACTGGGTGGGACTGAATTTCGATCGCAGCCTGGTAGGCGGACGGATTCGCTGGACGGCGTCCGGCAAAGTTTACACTCGCCAGATCGCCGCCGGGGGCAGTTTTCTCTCCTCTCACGACCCTCGCGTCTTGCTTGGGTTGGGCGACGCTACACAAGTCGGCCCCATCGAGATTACTTGGCCTTCCGGCGCGAAGACGTCGATTGAAAACGCTCGCCCCAACGCGTACCAAAAGGTCGCCTTCCCTCGGTAAGCGGCGCTACAATTCTCAGAATTTCGCGCTACTTTTCTGCTAGATTTCCCAGATTACGGCGGATAACGTCATACGTGCTGGGTTTCCAATGACCCGCTTCAGGAGTAGCGCCATGTCGATCCGCAAAGGCTTTCTCGTTCTCGTTTTGGGAGCCCTCAACCTCCCGGCCCAAACCGTTTCCGGCAGTATCAGCGGCACCGTTGTCGACGAAAGCGGCGCGGCCATCGTTGGCGCTAAAGTGTCGCTCGCGAGCGAACTGACTTCCGAGTCGCGCGAAACCACCACCAACGAAAACGGCGACTTCGTCTTCAACACGCTTCGCCCCACCACCTACAAACTACGGGTGGAACACACCGGCTTCAAGACGCTTGAGCGCACCAACCTAGTACTGACCGCTACGCAGCGCTTTTCCACCGGCAACTTGCAGCTCTCGGTCGGCGCGGTGAGTGATCGGATTACCGTCGAAGCCGATAGCGCGCGTGTCCAGACCGCAAGCAGCGAAAACTCCGCCGAGCTTTCCGGGAAACAGTTGAACCAATTGATGACGCGCGGCCGCGACGTCATTTCGCTTCTGCGCGTGCTACCCGGCGTCGCCACGGCGACGGATGCGGACTCGCTTGGCGGCACGTTCGGCACCACCACCCCGAACATCGGCGGCATGCGCACCAACATGAATACGATGTCGGCGGACGGACAGTCCGGCAACGACGCCGACGGCGTCGGCGGGTTCAACGGCATGACCAGTCTGGACGCCATCGCCGAAGTGAAGGTTCTGCTCAACAGCTACCAGGCCGAGTATGGCCGCAACGCGGGCGCGAGCATCAATCTCGTCACCAAGTCCGGATCGCGCGATTTTCATGGCTCCGCGTATTGGTACGTTCGCAACGAAGCTTTCAACGCGAACGACTTCTTCAATAACCGTAACAGCCAAAAGCGCCCGCTTTACCGGTACAACACGTTCGGCGGAACCATCGGCGGTCCCATCTACATTCCGAATAAGTTCAACAGCAACAAGGACAAGCTTTTCTTCTTTTATTCGCGCGAAGACTGGCGCATTAACGAACCGCGCGCCGTCCGCCGCGTCACCGTGCCCACCGCGCTCGAACGCCAAGGTAATTTCTCCCAGACGGTGGATGTCAATAACCGGGTGATCCCGATCACCGATCCGCTAAACAACAATGCCCAGTTTCCGGGCAACGTCATCCCGGCGAGCCGCCTCAACCGCAACGGCCAAGCGATCCTGAATCTCTTCCCGCAGCCGAATTTCTTCGACCGCAATCTGTCAGGCGGTAATTACAATTACCAATTCCAGGAGATCACCGAGCATCCGAAGAAGCTCAACACGCTAAGGGGCGACTACAACTTCAGTCAGAACGACCGGCTTAGCGTGCGCTACACCGGTTGGTGGGCCGACCGCAGAGGCTACGAGGGACTCGCCGCATTCAACTCCAACTGGAACCAGCTGTTGCATCATTACCTTTTCAAAACCGACCAGATTCAGGGTAACTACACGAAAGTGATTCGCCCCAACCTCATTAACGAAGCCCAGTTCGGCTATCGCGTGCTTGGCGAGATCGGCGACGCACAGTCGGCGAGCGCGTTCGATCCCGTCATTCGTTCGAAGACCGGCCTTTCCTCGCTCGGCCAGCTTTATCCGAGTAATAATCCGCTCGATATCATTCCGCAAGCGAGCTTCGGAGGCGTGAACTCGGCGGCCAACATCGCCTATGACGGCCGGCTGCCGATCGACGCGCGCGACTGGCGCTGGAACTACGGCAACAATCTTTCCTGGATTAAAGGCTCTCACTCGTTCAAGTTCGGCGTCTATGGCGAGTACCAGATGAACAGCGAAGGACCGCGTGCCAACTTCGGAGGTAATTTCGACTTCGGGCGCAACGTGAACAACCCCTTCGATTCCAACTACGCTTACTCGAACGCCTTGCTAGGCAATTTCTCCTCCTACACGGAAAGCAATACCCGCACCACCGGCCTCGCCCGCCAGTGGATTTTCGAGTGGTTTGTGCAGGACACCTGGAAAGTCAATCGCCGCCTGACGCTCGACTACGGTCTGCGCTTTACCAAGTTCTCCCCGTGGCGGGTCACCGACGGCGCCGCCGCCGCCCTTGCCTTCGAGCGCTACGATCCGGCCCGCGTTCCGCGCATGATCGTGCCCGCGCTCAATAACGGCGTCCGCGTGGGGCAGAATCCGGTGACCGGCGCCTTCGTCCCGGCCGTGTTTATTCAATCGTTCGTTCCCGGCAATGGCGATCCGGCCAACGGCATGGTGGTGGCGGGCACAGGCGGGCTCCCCGACGGATTCGCCAATCGGCGTCTCGAGTACGGCCCCCGGTTCGGCTTCGCCTACGATCTGACCGGCGATGGAAAAACCGCGATTCGCGGCGGCATTGGCGTATCGAAACAAGCCGTGCCCTCGGCCGGATCGTATCTATGGACCACTCGCACCAATCCGCCGGTGCAGTTCAACCCACAGCTTTTCTACGGCAATCTCGATACGTATCTGAATTCGTCGGGCACACTCTTCCCTTCGAGCGTCAGCGCGCTCGAACGCGATCCCAAAACGGCGACCGTAACGAATTACTCGCTCGCCATTCAGCGCGACATCGGCTTCAAAACGATCGTCGACGTGTCTTACGTCGGCAACCGCTCCCAGCATCTACAGCAGAATCGCAATCTCAACACAATCCCCTACGGCGCGCGGTTCGACCCGCGTAACGGCGATCCTACCGTGCCCGGCCGCCCGTTGCCCGACAACTTCTTCCGTCCTTATCCGGGCTACGGCGACCTGACCTACATCGAGAATTCGGGTTACGGTAACTACAATGCGCTTCAAGTTTCCGTGAATCGCCGCATGACTTCGAGTTTCCAGTTCGGCTTGGCCTACACGTGGTCGAAAGCGATGGACCTCACGAGCGGCGATTCCGGTGGACTCCCTCTTTATCGTCCTTACCGGATTTGGAACTATGGCCGCTCCGACTACGACCAGACCCATGTCGCCGTTCTGAATTACATTTGGGATCTCCCTAAGGCGTCGAAGGTTTGGAGCAACGGCTTCACGAAGCTGGCGTTCGATAATTGGCAGTTTGCCGGTATCGTTACGATGGCCTCTGGCACGCCGCGCGGTATCGGGCTCTCGACCGTCGACAACGCGGACATCACCGGCGGGGGCGACGGCTCGCGGGTCAACGTGATCCAAAGCCCGCTGCTTTCGAAGAGCGAACGCACTTTCGACCGCTACTTCAATACCAACGCCTTTGCCCGCCCGGCTCGCGGCGATTTCGGCAATGCGCCCAAAGACGTGTTCCGCGGCCCGGGCATCAATAATTGGGACCTGACGTTTGTCAAGCGCTTTCCGCTAAGGAACGAGGCTCGCTTCTTCCAACTGCGTTGGGAGATGTATAACGCGTTCAATCACACGCAGTACAATGGCCTCGATACGGGGGCGCGCTTCGACGTCAATGGTGCGCAGGTGAACGGCCAATTCGGACGCATTACTTCGACCCGGACACCGCGTGTGATGCAAGGATCGCTAAACTTTACGTTTTGACGATCCTGGCCGCAGCTCTGGTCTTTCTCTCTCTACAAACGGACGCCCGATCTCAAAGCAAGAGCCGCTTCGAGGACGGCCTCCGCGCGCAAAAGGCCGGGGACCTCGCTACCGCAATCGTCTCCTATCGCGAGGCGATAGAACTAGAACCGAAACTCACTCCGGCTCACTACCTTCTTGGCGTTTGCCTTCTGCAATCGCGCCAGATGAACGAAGGAATCGCGGCTCTGGAGGACACGCTTCGATTGGATGCGAGGCACCTTCTAGCCGCCCAAACGCTGGTCTCGGCATATGTCGCTACAGGCCGGACCGAAGCCGCTCAGGGCATTCTCAAGAAGCATCTCGCTCTCGATCGTGGCGCGGGTACGGATTTCGTTCGCGGACTCCACGCCCTCTCGACCGCCGAGTATGCGGCCGCCGTTCGCCATTTCAGCAACGCTCGCAGGAAGGATCCGAATCTGCCCGGCGCGGCGACGCGCCTGGGCATCGCTCACTGCTTTACGAATAATTTCGAAGCGGCATTCCCGATTCTCGAAGCGGCGCATCGAGCGAATCCTAAAGATTCTAACGCCGCCGCCTTCCTTGGGTGGCTGCTCAAGGATCGAGGCCGCGACTCCGAGGCCGAGCCGCTGCTTCGTCAAGCGCTCGAAGCGAATCCGGAGGACACCGGCGCCCTGTTTCTTCTTGCGCAACTCTCGCTGGCCCGCGACGACCGGGCGCAGGCGCTTTCGCAACTCGAAATGGTTGTCCGGCGCGATCCCCAACACCGCGGCGCCTATGTTTTACTCGCGCGCCTGTACTCGCAGCTCAATCGCCCAGCGGACGCGGCTCGTGCCAAGTCGATCGTGGATCGGTCGCAATAACCCGGCGGACGCGTCGTTGATTGGCTCTTCAACCGGCGCTGGGAACCGATGCAGCTATTCGGGACGCGCTCGTAATGCGATATCGGCTGACAGGTTTCCCGGCTCCGTACAGTGAATCACGGTGCGGCCCGAATCAGCCACACTTCCGCAACAGCGAGTCCGCGCCCGGGACCTCGAATCCTCATGTCGGCGCGAAATGTGAGTTCCAACGTTCCGTCGGCGGTGGCCTCTGCGGGGATCGGAAACTCCAACGCCTGACCCCTAGCGGGGCGGTCCAGATAATCGTGCACGAGAATCCCTTCCGCTTCGAGCTTGAGCTTCGCCGCTGGCGTGCCAGGGGCGCCGACGTACACGCCATAGACCACACGAACGCGATACGAGGCCTCCCGTGACAAGGCCTCATATCTCATCTTCAACGGATTCCCATTCAATGTCTCAGCCTGCGTCCATACAGAAGGCGGTAGCGCGGCCACAGGCGAGCCGCTTGAATCCGGGCCGTGCACATCCAGAAAGACTCCGCCGCTCAAGTAACCGGGATCTTTGTCATAGGTTACGGAGCGAACCAGATGGGGCTGATTAAACGGGTCGCCCAGGTCGTCATAGTGGCCGCCTAGTCCTGGATTTGTACGGTTCAAAGCCTCGTCGATTGCCTTTAGCCGCAACTGTTCATCCGAAAGGGTCTGCCACTCCGCGATCTTTTTCCGCCAATAACCGTCACCCGCCAGCAGCACATCGACGGTATCCAGTGTTGCTCCGCGCATCGTTCCGATCGCTCGATACTTCGAAACACTGGTCTGCATGCGGATGCTTTGGTAAAGCGCCTCAGCCAACTCTCCAATCCTTGCCCGGAGCGGCCCGTGCAGGGACGCCGTCGGCTTGCGTAAGATCTCGTCAGCCTGCGCCATTGCGGCCTGAGAGCCGAGCCTCCGGGATTCGCTTAGCCGGGCTACAGCCTCGTTTTCCCGCGCCTTTTCTTCGATCAAGCGCTTTTGGGTGTAAGCGTCCGAATAGGCGCGGTAGAGAGCCATTTGAAATCGCCAGTTTAGGAGATGTTGCGGTTCGGCTTCGCGTTCCAGGGCTTGCAGCTTAACGAGAGTTTGTGCAACTCGTCCGTTCACGGCCAACGGTCCGCGCCAGTTCGCTTCGAGATCCAGCATCGCTAAACCAACGTCCGGTCCTAGACGATCCCCGAAGAAATAGCGGCCATACTGGCGTAAGGTTTCTTCCACCGGTTCTTCCGGGTTCCAGCCCTTCGCCAGCCATACGATCTTGTTTACGTCGTCGTTACAACCCTCCGAGTAGGCGATAAATCCCATCGCGGCATCGGCAAGGTGGTCGTGAATCAGCGCCATATCACGTGGCCTTGGATTGATCGGTTCCCGCGCGGCCGTGAGGGCGAGCGCCGCATCCCAGTCCGGCACCGGATACTGGGCCAGCCGAGAGTGAGTAATGTCGGGATAGCGTCTGACCTTGAACTGCGCCGGCAGTCGCTGCTTCAGCTCCCGAAGCGGCATCCTTCCTCCGGGACCGAAGCCTATGCCTGCCAGCCACGCGGGCTGGCGCTGCGTCTCGGCAACCATCTCATCCATCCACTCCGGCGAAAACTGATGTGGCCCGACGAATATTTGCAAGTTTGGATGAATCGCCCGCAGAGCCGCCGCCTGTTTCTCCAGAAAGGGGAACAAGACTCTAGGACGCGTGTGCCCGGGATCGCCGCCAGGCACGAAAATCGCGTCTACTCTCGGCAACTGGCTCAAGACCTCCGTCCACTCTCGAATGGCCGCGTTTACCTGCGAGGGATCTTCATAGTTCTCATCTAGGGCGGGATACCAGACCCAAATCTCCAAGCCGTAGGAAGCTGCAGCCCGCGCAACATCGGCCATCATCTTCATGGGTGGAGCGGGAAAGTGAGGACTATCCGTGGCATCGTCCGATCGCGGCGGAATCAACTCGATCGCGTTCATCCCGAATGCCACGAGGTCGCGAATATAGCGCTCCCACATGGCTAGATTCCATCCGTCATAGCTATTCGTTTTCGGCCTGTAGCCCATCTGGTGTCCGCGCAGCGGATAGCGGGGAGAGGTTTCGATCGTCCATCCATCCGGGATCGAGATGCGGTCGCGTCCCCAAGACAACTCCCGCATGAAGCGTCCCACGCCGAACACAACCCCCCGGGCATCGTTTCCTTCGATCGAAACCCGATTGCCCCGCACGGACAACCGAAAGCCGTCGGTAGCGCCACGCCGCCGGTTCCCGATCAGGATTTCCGTCCGGCTCGAATTCTGCTTCGCATCCACTGGCCAAAGGATGCGGGTCCGGGCCGCCATTTCCTCCCGTAGCATCTGGACGGCTCGCTCCTCGATCGCGCCGTTCCCTTCGGCCGGCACAATCACCGCGTTGCGAAGGTCGAGCGCTAGGGCGCCGGACACCAGGAGGAATACGGGAGCGATCATAGGTCAGAAGTACAACTTCAAAGCTAACTGCACCTCGCGGGCGGAATCGGCAATGGTGATTTGACCGAATAACGGATTGCTGAGCGTATTGACCGGGTTCGCGAATCGCGCGTGATTAAAGGCGTTAAAGAACTCGGCGCGAAACTGCAGGCTGCGGCCTTCCTTGAAAAGGAAGTTTTTGAAGAGCGAGACATCCGCGTTCCAAACGCCCGGTCCGCGCGCTGTGTTGTAGCCGACATTGCCAAAGGTGCGGGATGCCGGGATAGAGTATGCGCCCCGATTCAGCCAGTTCTGGATCGTTTGTTCGGTTGGCGTCGAGGCGACTCCGGCGACGCGGTCGGGACGCTGCGATCCCGGAATCTGGTTGCCTCTTTGATCGCGTCCCAGAAGCACATTCACAGGCAGGCCGGATCGGATCGTCGTGATGGTCTGGACCGTCCAACCATCCAGAAGCACCCTGCCGGCCGAGTTCGTTACCCTTTTGGCGAAAGGAAGCTCGTAGCTACCCGTGAACGTAAAGACATGACGAACGTCGAACTCTTTCGGACCCCTCGAAGCGGCGATATTATCCGGGTCCTGAATTACAGTTTGCCCGGCCGCATTCTGGTCGGCGGAATGATATTGAAGAGTCTTCGAGAAAGTATAGTAGGCGTCCAAAGTTAGTCCGTTACCGAACCGGCGATTCAGGGAAAACTGAAGCCCTTGATAGGAACTGTTGCCCGCGTTCTCCATATGCAGCACTCCGCCGACCGACGGCGCCGGACGGCGTCCAAGGGCCGGATCGAACAAGTTCATATCCCGGAGCGCCATCATTTTGAGCCCCCGATTCGCGACGTAGCCTACCTGAGCGGAGAAGTTGCGGCCTAGCGCCTGTTGGACGACTAAGTTCCAATGCGCACTATACTCATCACGGCGGCGGGAGTCGAAAACGGAGCGGCCCAAGACCGCACTTGAACTGGCGGGGTTGTCAATGAAGCTTCTGGGGATCGGGAAGCTCATGCCGGGAAAGTCGGCTTGGGCGAAATCCGCAAGAAAGGGAATTGTGGGCCCGAGAAACGCCAGGTTGTATACAAAGACTGGTGAGATCGGAGTGTGGAAGAGACCGAAGCCGGAACGGATCACCGTTTTCTGATTTCCGAAGACGTCGAACGCGAGACCGACGCGCGGCGCGAAGTTATCGCGGTCCGGACGGTAAATCGGCTCTCCCGGCGCGTTGAAGGAGCCCAACGGATCGTCTACCGTATTGAATAAACGCCCCGCCACCTCTTTCATCACTGTGTAGTATTCCCAGCGAAGTCCGGCATTCAGCGTAAGCCGCCGATTCACCCGAAAGTCGTCCTGAATGAACAACCCGGTTTGCGTTTGTCGCAGACCGACGCCAGGATTACCGAAGACCACACGCACGCGTTCGGGCCGGTTGGCGAGTAGGCTGTTCAGGCTGGCAAAGATATGCGCTGGATTCTGCTGCTGGATTCGGCCGCTCTGGAGGCGCCGGATCTCGAATCCCGCTTTGAGTGTGTGTCTGCCGGTTACATGAGATATCGTGTCGAGAAACGTGTAGAGGTTGTTCGCAAAGCGAAGCCGGCTCTGGAAGTCGGCCGGCAAAACGCCGGTGACCTCGACGCCTCCCGCGCCGCCGGGGAAAGTCGTGTTCAGCCGATCCAGGAAATTCCGGTTGTATCCGACGCGGAACTCGTTCACGGTGGACGCCGAGACGACCCATGAATCCGCAAGTGTAATCACAGGGCTGCGCAGGGGGAAGATTTGTCTATTGGCGGGTACCAAACTGGGGACGCTTTGGTCGAAATGGTTATAGTTCCCGCGGATGAACGTGTTGTGTTTACCCCACAGATAGTCCAGCCGGCCCGTATAACTGTTTTCGTCATCGCGAAAGGCGTCCGTGCGGCGGTGCAGGCCGATGAGGGGGTTGGTAGTCGGATTAAACTGCGCCGGGTAAGCGTTCAGCGCGGGACGGAGCGGCTCGGGAACGCTTTGGCGCAGCTCTGGGGTCGGGACGTTTCCCGTAATGATCTGTTCGCGGCGGAGACGTACGCCCTCGTAGCCGCCGAAGAAAAACAGCCGGTTTCGAACGATCGGACCGCCCAGGTTACCTCCGAACTGGTTGTGACGAAGCGGCGGCACGGGCCGGTCGGTAAGGAAAAAGTTCCTCGCATCCAGCGCATTGTTGCGAAGGAAGTGGAAGAGCACGCCGCGAAAGTCGTTGCCGCCGCTTTTGGTGACAATATTGACCGCGGCGCCCGAAGTCCGTCCGGTTTCCGCGCTGAAGGTGCTCGTCGTTACGCGAAATTCGCGTATGCTCTCCACGCTTACGGTGTTGATAAGCGATAAGCCGCTGGCGTCTCCCGCCGTCGAGGTCTCGATGAACGAGGCGTCCGTGCCGTCCACGTTGAATGTGCTCGACCTGGCGCCGAGGCCGCCGAAGTGTACAGTCGTTCTTCCATTTAGTCCCCGGCCCTCAACAACGCCGGGCTGAAGCTCGATAAGCTGGACAAAACTACGCCCGTTGAGTGGTAAGTCTGTGATCTTCTTGGTATCGATGACCACTCCGAGGTCGGTCGTGTCCGTTTTGATCAACGGCGTTTCGCTGGTCACCGAGATTGTTTCGTTGATCGAGCCGAGCTCCAGCTTGGCGTTTACGCGGATGCGATCGCCTGTCTGCAGCGTGATGCCTTTCCTCTCTTCGCGCCGAAATCCCTCTTTTTCTATGCGAACGGTGTAAGACCCGATGGGCAGCAACGGCGCTTCAAAGTATCCGGTCGCATTCGTCTGACTAAGCCGGTTCTCCCCGGTGCTCTCATTCACGACCGTGATCCGCACTCCTTCGATCGCAGCGCCGGACGGGTCCGTTATGTTGCCCAATAGGGTCGCGAGATTCACCTGGGCGCCGATCTGGAGACCCAGGAATAGGATGCCGGTCAGAACGGCGGGTAAGGGTTTGATGAAGCGGCGTGGCATAGATACTCCTCAAGGTTGTTTCGCTAAGGAACCTGGTGGGCCTTGGCGTGCGGCAAGTTCGCTGCGTACTAAGGCGGTGTGCCTGTCGATCGCAGCCACTAACGGAAGCAAGCTGTCCGCCAGTGACCGATGTTCCGGTTCGGATAGTGTGGCGTGCGGTTCGGCCACTTCTGGATCACAGAGGCCAAAAATGGACAGGGCGCTCTTCATTCCTGGAATCAGGCCCGCCGGAAATCGGTAGCATTGGGCAACTACCTTCTCGATTAAGAGGGCGCTCCCCTTCGCGAGTTCGGTGAGGCCGTTTCGGTGAGCGAGATAAGCCGACGAGTAAAGGGCGGGGAAGAGATTCGCTCCACCCGTAACTCCGCCATGTGCACCATGAGCCAAAGCCGGAATCAGCAGTTCGTCCGGCCCTACGTAAAGCTTCAGCCCGCTGGCGTCAGCGGCGCACTGGGCAATTAATTCGAGATTTCCGGAACTATCCTTGACTCCCACGATCCTGTTGTCTTGCGCCAGACGCAGAATCTGGCGGGCCGAAAAGCTCGTCCGCGCGTGAGATGGAATGTTGTAGAGGACCGTCGGGAGAGGGCTGGACCGAATGAACCGCAGAACGTGGTCGGCCAGCGCGGATTCCGTTAACGGATAGTAGAGCGAGCCGGCGTAAAAGGCCGCAATAGCGCCCGCCTCGGCGGCGGTGGTCGCGATACGCGTCGCCGTCTCGCTAGCGGTTGCGAGCACGCCCACCAGAAGAGGAACCCGGCTTCTAATGGCCTTCGCCGCCGCCTGGATAACCGCGATCTGATCGGTTTCGGTAAGGCCTGGCCCTTCTCCGGTGGTGCCCAGCATAAAGATCCCCGATACGCCGCCCGCGATCACATGGTCGATAAGCGGATACAACCTATCGGCATCCGGCCGGCCTTTGCGAAGGGGCGTTACCAATGGCACGACGATCCCCCCGGGTAGAGGATGCGTCTGATTCCTCGCGTCCGACGTCCTTAGAGCGAGCGATGTGCCGCCACCCAATGATTCCGACAATCCGCCACCCATAGACATTCCACCGAAGCGCAATTGGGATTTTATGCGCGAATGCCGGAGAATGCAACAAAAAACGAAATGCGTTCTATTTTTTGTTCAAAGCGGGGAACATGCGTTCCTCCACGGCCGCCGCGGCGCCGCGTAACTTCGCGATGAACTGCTCCAGCCCCTGACCTTCGGGAACTCGCGGTTTGAGAAAAGAAACGCTGATCGCTCCGAAAGCCAGACCGTTCGGCTGACGAAGCGGCACGCCAAAACAACAGCCGCCGATCGCGTTCTCCTCGGCATCGGTCGCGTAGCCTCGCTTTGCGGTAACCGCAAGTTCCGCGGATAGTGCGAGAGGGTCGACGATCGTATGCTGCGTGAATCGATGGAGGCCATAGCAACGAAGCAGTTGCTCGCGCTTCTCGACGGTCTGAAACGCCATGATGGATTTACCCAAGGAACTGGCGTTCGGCGGCAAGATCCGGCCGACGACGTTTCCGACGCTGACGGTTTCCGGGCTGTCCATCATCGCGACGACCTCCATGTGATTTTCGAACAGGTAGGCGAGGGATACGCATTCGCGATAGCTCATGCTCAGGTCGCGCATCGGCTCCTTGGCGGCTCCGACCAGTGTCTTCAGGGAAGAGATTGGGAGCAGGGGTCCGACATGTCCGGTCAGACGATAAGCGCCGCCCGAAGACTCCACTAAGCCGGTGGATTCGAGAGACCGCAGCAGCCGGTAGGTCGAACTTTTTACCAGGCCCACAGCGTCCGCGATTTCCTGCAAGGTCAGCCAGTTCTCCGCACAGCGAACGAGTTCCAACGCCTCGAAGGCCTTTAGAACGGCCCGCGTGGAGGGATCGCGATCCGGCTTGACGGCTCGGGCTACCCTTCTTGGAGACGAAGGCCTGCCGTCCGGTGGTTTAGACCGGGGCATAATTGAAACACATTTCACAATACACGATACAATTCATCACGCCATGTCTCATTCGTCTAACTCCGCTAGCATATCGCGGCGACGGTTTCTTGGTTCCCTGGCAGGCGCCTCCGCGTTCGCTTCAGATTCCTCCCGTCCCAACATTCTGCTCATTCTGGCGGACGACTTGGGCTACGGCGATCTTAAGTGCTACAACCCTTCGTCCAAGATCGCTACGCCGCATCTGGATCGGCTCTCCCGCGAAGGAGTTCGCTTTACGGATGCCCACAGTCCTTCCTCGGTGTGCACGCCCACGCGCTATGGGTTATTGACGGGCCGCTACTGTTGGCGCACTTCCTTGAAGCGCGGCGTCCTGTGGGGTTATTCGCCGTGTCTCCTCGAATCCGGCCGTCTGACGATTGCGTCGATGCTGAGAGAGAAGGGTTACCGGACGGCGGCGATCGGCAAATGGCACCTCGGCTTTCAGACCGGCGAGCGTGTCGACTACACCAAGCCACTCCGGCCCGGCCCACTCGACTTCGGATTCGACTCATTCTTTGGTATCCCGGCATCCTTGGACATGGAGCCCTACGTTTGGGTGGAAGATGATCGCGTAGTGGCGCAGGCCATCGGGCGGATCCCGGAGCGGCTAGAGAACCGGGGCGTGTTTTGGAGGGAGGGGCCGATCGCGCCGGGATTTCGCCATACCGATGTGCTGCCGGAATTGGTCCGCCGAGCGTGCGGGTTTCTCCGCCGGGAAGCTGGTCGCCGGGATCGGTCGCCTTTCTTCGCTTATTTGCCTCTCACCTCGCCTCACCCCTTGGTTGCCCACCCGGGACTTTCTCCGCGCCTCCAAGGCGGGCGAGTATGGGGGCTTCGTTTCGATGACCGATAGCGCAATCGGAACCGTGCTCCAAACCCTCAAGCGACATGAACTCGACCGGAACACCGTCGTCGTCGTGACTAGCGACAATGGCGCCCATTGGCTTCCGGAGGAAATTGCGAAATGGGGCCACCGCGCGAATGCCGACCTCCGTGGACAAAAGGCGGACATCCACGAAGGCGGTCACCGCGTGCCTTTACTGGTGCGATGGCCAGGAAAAACTCAAGCGGGGAGGGTCGAGCGAACGCTGACTTGCCTGACCGATCTTTACGCGACATTCGCGGATGTGGTCAAGGCTTCGCCGGGGCAAGGTGGCGAAGACAGCCGGTCGATCTTGCCGGCGATCCTGGGCCAACCGGCGCCGGATCTCCGCGATCGAGCCATCGTCCACCATTCTTTGCATGGCCATTTTGCGATCCGCAAAGGTAAGTGGAAGCTGCAGCCACAGTTAGGATCCGGTGGCTTCACCGAACCGATTGAGCTTCGCAGCGTGGAAGGAGGGTCTCCCGGTGAACTGTTTGACCTGGAGAGCGATCCGGCCGAACGGCGTAATGTCTGGGCGCAGTATCCCGAGGTGGTCCGGGAACTCGGTTCGTTGCTCGACACCTATCGTCGGCAGAATCACAGTCGCCAGGGGGCCTGAAATGCGCCCGCGCATGGCGTTTCCCGGCCTTCGAGAGGAGCTTCATTGTTTTTGCCGCAAAGAATAGGCTTAAGCAATATCAACGGCTATGCCGCTTCGCTTAGATCGTTCTGCGGAGGTCTTGAAATTCCTTTCGAATCTTGGCGACGAAACTTGTTTGGGGACCGGCGGCCAGATTGTTTAGCTCGTAAGGATCTTGGGAGAGGTCGTAGAGTTCATCGGTATCGTTTTTGCCGGGGTAGGTGACGTACTTCCAGCGCAAGGTGCGCATGCCTTCCATCGTGGGGGTTTCGATGTAGCCGGGCTCCTCAAAGTACTCGTAGAAGAAGCGATCCCTAAGGCGGAGGCGGGGATTGCGAAAGACCGGCAGTAAAGACTTGCCCTGCATGTCGCCAGGAACCGGCAGACCGGCAAGGGAGAGGATGGTGGGAGCGAGGTCGATGTTGAGGACCATCGATTCGGCGACGGTGCCCGGACGGATGGCCTTGGGGTAGCGCATCAAGAAAGGGATGCGGATCGATTCTTCGTAGGCGGCGCGTTTATTGGTGAGATTGTGCTCCCCGTGGAGGAAGCCATTGTCGCCGCAAAAGATCAGCACCGTGTTTTCCAATTGAGCCGTGCGTTCCAGGGATTCGAAGATGCGGCCGATGCCTTCGTCGACGGACGGAAGGGTTTGAAGATACTTCCTATAGACCGTCAGGTAATCGGGAGCCCGGCGAACGCCGCCGAGTTTGGTGTCCGCCCGCTGGGAAACCCAGGCCGGTTTTCCGCGCAGATCGGAGTTGGCGCTGGGCGGCTTTGGTAACGCGACACTTGCGCAGACGTTCTCATGCCGGGGCGGCGGGATGGTGGGCAGGTGACAGGCTTTGTGGCCCAGGAAAAGGCAGAAAGGGGCGCTACGTTGGCGCTCGATCCAATTGACGGAGTAGTCCGTCAAGAGATCGGTCAGGTAGCCGGGAACCTTTTGGCTTTTGCCATCGATCGTCAGAACCGGGTCGTTGTAGACGCCTTGGCCGGGGAAAGTCACGGAGTGGGAAAATCCGGGGCGTTCGGCGGATTCCCCCATGTGCCATTTGCCGATTTGAGCCGTTTCGTAACCGGATCGCTGAAGGATCGTGGCGAAGGATTCAAGGCGAGTGACTTCGGTGAGATTATCCTTGACCCCGTGCCGCCGCGCATATTTTCCAGTTAGGAAGCTGGCTCGGCTCGGCGAGCATAAAGAAGTGGTGACAAAAGCGTTTGCGAAGCGGACGCCTTCCCGTGCGATGCGGTCCATGTTCGGCGTCTTCAAGCAGGGGTGTCCCATGACGCCAAGGGCGTCCCACCGTTGATCGTCCGTGAGTATGAAAACGAAGTTCGGGCGCTTTGCTCCGGACTGTGCGGCGGCGGGCGCAAGCGCCATAGCGCTCAGCAGTTGTCGTCGGTTCAGCATGGGCGATCGATCCTTTCCTTCGGGTCAGCGGCGCGCCTGAGCCGATAATGTGACGGGGCCAAACAAGCCGCAGTCGCGGAGATCCCAATCCTTCCAGGCTTTGCCGGCGGACGCGAGTACGTTGGTTCCCGTTTGGCGTTGCGAGGGCGGTAACTTGGAATCGCCGACGAGGCGATTGTGCCACGTGTTCACGATTTCGACCTCAAGTTCGTTGCGGCCGGGCCGGAGGGCGCGAGTTACTTCCATCGAGAACGGTTCAGTCCAGGAGACGCCCAAATTCTCGCCGTTGAGACGAACCGACGCAATGGCCCAGAGGCGGCCGAGATTGAGCCAGGTGGCGTGGGTTCGAAGCGGCCAGGCCCGAGGCACTTCAAAAGCCGTGCGGTACCGGACGACGCCCGAGAAATGCTTGTGGGCTTCGAGAGGTAACTGGGTCCAGGAGACAAGATCGGTCATTTCGGCGGCTGGCATGGGACTGGGAAACTCGAGCGACCAGGGCCCTCCGATATTTAGCGATGGGCCGTCCGCCGCGGGTGCGGGGGATTGGACAGGCGGCGATGCCGCCCGCCGGAAGACGACAAAGGTAGAGCCTAGGGGCGCGAGCGTCAGGGAAACGGAGGTACGGCCGTCCGCTTGTCGCCATAACGGAGCGTCTTCGATGCGAGCACCGACCGGGTCCCAGAGCTCGGGCTGCCTGCCGGAAACTCGGAAGAGAACCTCGCCGGACAACGGCTGGCGGGAAGTGTTGCGGACGAAGTAAATGTCGGTCGTGTCTGTGCGGCGGTGGGTGAAGTCAAAGCGGGGATCGGCTTCGAAGTCGGGGGCCAGATTGCGCTCATTGAAGACCGCGCGCGGTGTTTTGCCCCAGACGACGCTGCCGCTGCCGTACTTCTGTACCGTGTGAGACTTGCCGTCCAGGCCGGACCAGAGTCGGTTGGCAAGCGCGGTAACGCGGGCGTCGGCGTCGGGGTACCCGCTGAGTCCGTGGGCGCGCCGCCGGGGGCGTCCGATTACGGTCGCGCCCTCGCGAACCAGCGATTCCAGGCGTGCGAGGACTTCCGGGTTCATTTCTTCGCTGTCGGGAAGGACGAGAGCCGCGTAGGAAGTTCCGTCGGGGAGCGCCAAACGCCCGCCCCTAATGGAGAGGCGATTCAGGATCGCATCGGAGTTAATCGCATCGTAGTCGTAACCCGGTCCGAGGTCCGCCGGTGGGCGGCGCGGACCGACGAACTTGTAGCCGCCATCGCCGTAGTAATAAAGTGCGTCGCCTACGAAGCGGCCTTGCTGGAGCAGATACGAAGCGCGGGAAAGGTAGGCGAGAAAGGGCTTCGCCAAAGGCCACCAGGTGACATTGCGGTTGAGATGAGAACCGGCGAGGTATACCCAGCCGGGCTTCGGCGAACCTCCAGGCACATGGGTCCAGGTGTGCCAGACCACGTGGTTCATCCCTTCGCAAAAGGCGCGGTCGGCGCTTTCCTTCAGGTCCTGGGGGCCTTCGTACCAGTGGTGCATGGAGGTAAACGCTTCCATGTGGACCCGCGGCTTCCCGTAGAGGTGCGCGGCGGAAGCGGTTTCCTTCACGACCCAGAGGGCGTCGGAATCGGGCCGGAACGGCCAAAACTCGCCTTGCACGGCGCTGACGTTGGCATTGGCGAGAAGAGAATCTACGGGAACGTTGTGAACCGGCGGTCCAGGGCCACCCGCTTCGGACTTGATGCCGAACCCGGCTTTGGCGGCTTGCTCGAGTGCCGTCCTGTAGTAAGCGCCGATTAGGACGTCGCTCATTGTCTTGCGGTAGTCGAACAGGACGCGCTCGGTATGTTCCCGGTCTCCGGCGCTGGAACCGAAGACAACTGGCAGGTAAGGAGTGAGGTCGTACCCGCGCAGACGCCGGAACTCGGACAGGAAACCGGGCGACCAGATGTGGCCGACCACTTCGTAGCTGGGCAGATAAAGGTTCGTGACGCCGGTGTTGCGAAGGCGCGGGATGACGTAATCCAGGTGGGCTCGCGTCGCTTCGGGGTTCAAGTGATCGGTGGCCCAGCCATCGGACTTGGGACTCGCAACTTTTAGCCTCTCCCCCGTGTTCATGGCGACGTAGCGAAGGATCGTCCATTGGCCGGCGGGGGCGTTCCAGCGCAAGCGGCCTTCGGAGTCGACGAAACGATCGAGGACAACGGCGCCTTCCCGGACGAGGTCGAAGGGCGGGGGACCGCCTGTCGCGTAGATGCCGCGCGGCCCTACCCGCTCGCCGTCGTGGATGTTGTCCCGATTCCAGAGAGCGCCGGTACTGTAAGCGGGCGGAGCCTCCGTTAGCGTTGCGCCTCCTCCTCGATTAGTCCCGGAGCGAAGAGCGGCGAGGTTACGGCCGGCGCTGTCCACGATTTGAAACTCGCCGAGAGTCCAATGGGGTATCCCCGGATCCCAAGCATCGATCATCCGGAGGCGAAGCCAAGAGCCACGAGTTCGCGGGGGCAGCGCAAAGGACTGGGCCTCGCGCTCGTTCTTGAGTTCGCCGCTGAGGACTTCGCGAAACGCGACTCCGTCCTCGGACACCGCCACGCTGAACCGGCGCAGTGGGGACATCGGCACGGGCGTAGGACTGGGTCCCGGATCGCCGGGGTCGAGAACGACTTGGCGAAGTTCCGTTGGAGAGTCCGTTTGGGCGAGGTGGAAGACGAAATCGTGGCCGGGCTTTCGCCGACCAGAAGGCACGGCCAACACGGAAACATTTTTCCAGTAGGCCGCCTTCCCTTCGGCGCCTTTGGGGACCCCGGCGGGAACGGGAGGATAAGGCAGTTCCATCTCGACGTTGCGCCCGCCCTCAACCGGAGCTTCCGCCGCGTAGATCGCCATACTGGCGTGCTCGGGCTTCGTCCAAGCCCCGCCAAGGTCCCAACTGCTGATGACGGAGAAATCCACCTGCAAGCCCAGAGTCTTCGCCTCTTTGACCACGTCGCGAAAGCTTTTCAGCCACGCCTCACCCAGAAACTCGGGACCGGCCGGAGGCTGTTGGTTCTGGTCGCCGCGCGCGCCCATGTCGAAGAGAAGCACGCCGCCAAGACCCGCATCCTTCATCGCCCTCAATTCTTCTTTCGCGGCGGGAACATCCACGTGGCCGTTAAGCCAGAGCCAGTACACGTGAGGACGCGCTTCCATCGGCGGGTTGCGCCAACCGGCTTCGAGATCTTCCTGGGGCGCTTGAAAGCCCAAAAAGATCGCCACGCCTAGAGGCCACAGAATCCGCTTCACGACGAAGTCTCCACAATCACGGACTCGATGCCAAGGAGATTCGCGATGCGCCCCAGCGTACCGGCGCAGTGGCCTACCCCGAGCGCGAAGTGGTGCGTGGGGCCTTCGCGCACCCAGCGCTTCAGAAAGGCTCGAATATCCGTGCCGAAGAAGCCGCGGGTGTTAGTGTTGCCCGTTGCGGGAATCGCGCCGCGGCGGCTTTCCCCTTCCGCCAAGATGAACTTGAACTTGCCATCCGCCTTGACGCCGATACTGAGCATCGTAATAGGCCCCTCCTTGATCTGGAATTCGACGCTGGCGCCATTGCCGGGCTTGCCGTGATAGGCGCGCAGGGAGCGCAGGGTGGGCTTGCCGTCGGCGATGTTGATGTGGTGAGGGCCGTCGTGACCCACCAGCGCGAAGCCTTCGCGGAAATCGATGGGATGGAACTCCGCAAAGCTCCCGCCCGCTCCGATGCGGTCCATGAGCATCATCGCGATACAAGTCTTCAAATCCGATTCGCCGCACATGGGGAATCCCGCGGCGGTCAAGAGCGAGTTGCCGACAACGAGGCTGGTGACGATATCGCGAAGCGGGCTGCCGGGCTCGCCTTCGTAGTAATAAGCGAGGCCGTCGAGTTGATGACGGTCCACAAACCGGTCGAGGGCGATGGAAGAGATGGCGGCTTGGCGGAGATGCTCCGCGGT
The DNA here is from genome assembly GCA_033763835.1 of Bryobacteraceae bacterium. Classification (GTDB taxonomy): domain Bacteria; phylum Acidobacteriota; class Terriglobia; order Bryobacterales; family Bryobacteraceae; genus JAPKYZ01. The sequence goes on from JANRJS010000013.1 coordinate 36,493, forward strand.
GAGTTTTTGCGTCAAGGGGTCGGCGCCGGGGTCGGGAGTATCGAAGAGGCCGAGGATGGCGTCCTGCTTGGCTTGGACTTCCGATTCGGAAATCTCGCGGCTTAGGGCGAGCAGCTCATCGGCCTCGGTTTGCACAATATGGCAACCAAAGGCCGCGATCAGCGCCGTCTGGTCGGTCTGCATATCGAGCATGTGCTCGATCGGATGACCGAAGTGTCCGATGCGCGCGCGTTTCAGATCGTGGAGGGCGCAGGCGATGCGGCACCATTCGGCGATTTCGCTTTCCGCGGCCGGATCGTCGTGGAGCGTGCCAATGACGCATTCGGGAGCCGGCTTGCCCATGCGCAGCGCGACGCCGAGAAACTCCGGAATGGAGCAGAAGTCGTCGTTGGCGAGTTGCATGCGCGTGGTGGCGCGGGCGTAATCCATCGCCTCCATCGGCTGTAGAGCCACAAGTACGATGGGCACGTCCAAGCTACGTACGATCGCCGCGAACGTGGCCGACGTCGCGTAGGTCAGCATGTCGCAAAAAACCAGGTCGAGGTCGGCGGCGCGCAGCCGGGGGGCGAGCGCATAGGCGTCTTGCGCTTTGTCGGCAAGGCCGAAGTCTTCGACCCAGACGCCCAGAGCGCGAACACGTTCGATAAGAATCCGCTGTTTGTCGAGGAGTTCCTCGCGCAAGCCGGGGAACTGAGTCCAATACACGTGGTAGCCGACGCCGAATACGCCGATCCGCGCGGTTAAGGGTTTTCTTCTCTCAATGTGCATTTAGGTTTTTCCTTGCATAGCTCCGCCCCCAAAACCGCCGGTAGCGAGGACGCCCCATGCCAAAGGGTAGAGGACGGCCATCGCCGCAAAAAGCGGAACGAAGCCGAAGGCGTCGACACAGGGTCCGATGACGAGATTGGAGAGCATGCCCGCCACACCGCCGCAGGTGCCGGTCAATCCCACGGCGGCTCCAATCCGGGAGGGTTCGACTGTATCGCCGATCAGAGTGATGAAGTTCCCGATCCAAAATCCATGGGCGAACAGCAATAAGGAGATCAGTCCGATCGCGACGGCGGCCGAGGATCCGTAAACCACCAGGCACGACGCCGGCGTCAGCGCCGCCGCGGCCAGCATTAGCCGCATGCGGGCCTTGCGCGGCGCAACGCCGTGCTGTACCAACCGGTCGGAAACGTGTCCCGCGGCGATATTGGATAGGCCGAGAACGAAGAACGGGATCCAAGTCAAGCCGCCGATCTCGGCCAGCGACAATCCTCGCTCTCGCGAAAGGTACTGCGGGATCCAGAACATGTAGAAGTAGAAAACCGGATCGAACAGAAAGCGAGCGATCATGAAGCGCCGCATCGCGGGACGCCGCCACAAGGGAACGTCATGGCCGGCGGGGTCCGTCGTAGCGGCTTGGGTTGGCGGCAACTTCGCCGTGGCGGCATACCAGCCCACCAGCCAGATCGCGCCCAGAAACGCCGCTCCGACAAACGCGCCACGCCAGCCGAAACGAAGGGTCGTCCATGCCGTTAGCGGCGGCGCAACCACGGCGCCGAAAGCGGACCCGCCATTGGCGAAGCTAATCGCAAGCGATCGCCTTGCGGGCGGCATCCATTCCACCGCGCCTTTGGTCACCGCGGGAAAGCACGCGCCTTCCCCGACGCCCAAAAAGAAGCGGGCGATGCCGAGCCCCAGCGCGCCACCGGCCCAAGCATGCGCCGCGCTCGCCAGCGACCAGACACCGACGGCGACGCCTAGGCCTTGCCGCGTGCCCACCCAATCGAGAAGCCTCCCACCCAAAGCGAACATCGCCGTATAGCTCAGCACGAAAGCGAACACCACGCGCGAATAGACGGTATTCGACATGCCGAACTCGCTCATCAGCGTTGGCGCGAGCACACTCAACACCTGGCGATCGAGAAAACTCAATGCCGACGCGAAAAATAACAGCGTGCAGAGCGTCCAGGCTCGCGCTTTCGATAGGGGCTGTGTCATGCCGTTTACGGAAACGGCTTCTAGAAATACAGCCGGATCGCGAACTGCATAATGCGGGGCGGGGCAGCCGACAAAAACTCGCCGAGCCGTCCGTTCACCTGGTTTCCCGCCGCGTCGAAACGCGCCACAGTATCTATAGAATCGAACTGCGTGTGGTTGAACGCGTTGTAAGCCTCGGCGCGGAACTGCAGACGCCAGGAATCCTTGATCGGGAAATCTTTCATCAACACCATGTCCCAGTTGTGGGTGCCCGGTCCGCGGACCTGCGTGGTGGCCGAGTTGCCGAAGGTGCCCACCGCCGGCCGACGAAACACTTCCGCGCGGAAATTCCGGCTGAATGTGCGCTCGCTCCTCGGAAGATTCGGGTCGCCGGTTATGTCGATGCGCGCCCCTTGGCTGGCGGTACCCGTGATGTCGATCGCCGTGACATTGGTATAGGTAACGTTTAGCGGTTCGCCGCTCGAAAAACTGGTGATGCCCGAAAGCTGCCATCGATTGGCAAGGTAGTCGAACGGCTTGAAGTTCGTCTTCACCTGGGGCAGGTTGTACGTCCAATCGATACGGACGATATGGGTGCGGTCATAAGCCGAAAGGCCATAGTTCCAGTAGCGCGGATCGCTTAGCACGCTGACCGGGCTGGCGTCCGTGTCTCCATAGTTCATCGCCTTCGACCACGTCCACGCCAAGCCGTATTGAAAGCTCTTCGTCAAACGGCGGCGCGCCGTCACCTGCATCGAATGGTAATTGGAAGACGAGCCCGGCTCCGTCATCAAGATGTCGTTATATCCCTGTATCGGGCGCAAGAACGGCGCGGGCAAAGGTGTCACGGGATTCGACGGATCCCGATTCTCGGGCCGGAAATTCGCGCCCGCCGGAATCGGATTAATGTTCCGCAGCCACATGAGATTCCGGCCGAGCGAACCCACGTAACCCACGTCCACCAGCGTGTCGAAACCGATGTTCCGCTGAATGCTGAGGCTGTAGTTCATCACCGTCGCCAGATCCCGGGACCGGTCGTAACCGTTCACGTTTTGGGGGAAGACCGATCCCGCCGATTGACGCAAGGTGTCGATGGTTCCGTAGAAAATCGTCGGCGTCGAAATCAGAGGCGGCTGCGCGGTGAAGCGGTTGAGATTCTCGCCCGTGTTGGGGCGGCTGTAAAACATGCCAAACCCGCCGCGAATCGCCGTCTTGCCGTCGCCGAAAACGTCGAACGCGAAACCGAAACGCGGACCGAACTTCACCCCGTACCCGTCTACGAAGCCGCGCGGCGTTCCATCGCGGCCCGCCACCGCCATGCCATTGGCGGGATTACCGGCACCCGCCGCGATGGCGCCGATTAACGTCGCCGGCAACAACTCTCCCGTGATCGGATTGCGCCCCACCCTTTGGTTCGCCGAGTTCCGCACCGGCTGCACGAGAAACACCCGCTGCGCGGGATCGTAGCGCCCAGGGTCGAAAGCGGCGAGCGCATCGGTTCTCATGTAGTTTGGCGTGAATGCGTGGAAACGCATGCCGTACTCGAAGCTCAGCCGGCGCGTCGCTTTCCAGGAGTCCTGGGCAAACCACTCCACAGTCGGTTGACGGTGGCTGTTGAAAATGCGGCTGGTGGCTTCGCTGTAACTGGTGTACACGCCTAACGCGGCATTCGAGTAGGCGTAGTTCGTGTTTAGCGGATTGTTAGCGTCCGGAGTAAAAATGAACGTTCCAAGATAGTTGCCGTCGGCGCGGGCGCCGGTGTAACTGCGCTCCACTAAGACTCCCGCCTTGATGGTGTGGCTGCCGACGGTTTTTGTCAGATTGTCCGTGATGTTGAACGCGTAAAGATTTTGGACGAACGGAAAGCGGCCCTCCATAAACAGATTCGCCGCGCTTTGAATTCCGCCGAATGTGGCGTTCGGCATGAAGTTCAGGGGATTTACCGCCGGGTTTATTTGCCCGGCCGTGAACCCGATCGTGTCCCGCTGATTGGCGCGGATCGCGTCGTCCGTCGCGCTGTTTCCTTCGGGGCGGCGCGTCGCGCCCACACTAAGCTCGTTGATTAAGGTGGGCGATAGAACGCCTGTGTAACGCAGGATGTAGCCGATCCCTTGCAACTGATAGGTCTTTTTCATCTGCTCCCAGTTCGTCGCACCGGCGGTTAGAATTCCGACGGCGCCCGTTTGACGGTCGAGGTACGAGGTGTACGTGAACGCGAAACTATGGTTCTGCGTCAGGCGGTAATCGATACGGGCGTTCTCCATGCGAATCGGCGTTTCATTTTCCGCTTGGAAGACGTAGTTGTAGCGCCCGCCGGAGATCCCGCGGTCCAGGAAATTCGGCTCGGGAAAACGCCGCAATAACGCAAGGCCGTTCGCATTCAAGCGGCTCGCCGGCACGACGTTGTTTGGGAAATTCTGCCCCGTCAGCGGGTCGCGGATGGCGATCAGCCGGTTGTTGAGATCGAGCGATTGGGTGAAGTCGCCGCGCCGCTCAAGCTGAGTGGGAACCGTGAGCTGCGCGATCGGCCGCGGCACTTTTAGCGGCCAAAACTCCTGCGACCAGAAGAAGAACAGCTTGTCCCGGTCCTTGTTGAAATTCGGAAGTACCACCGGTCCGCCGATGTTGTAGTTCCAGGTGTTGTACCGGTAGCGCGGCCGCGGCGTCCCCAGGCGGTTATTGAAAAAGTTGTTGGCGTTGAACTGTTCGTGGCGCTTGAAGTAAGAGGCAAGGCCATGGAATTCTTTCGTCCCGCTCTTGGTGATGAAATTCACCGTTGCGCCCGTCGTTCGGCCATACTCCGCCGGGTAGTTCGTGAGCAGGACTTTGACCTCTTCGATCGCATCCTGGCTCAGAACGATCGTGCTGTTGAAGTTGTTGCCGATCGGGTTCGCGGGCATCCCATCCACCGTCACCAGATTCGCGTTCCGGCGATTTCCTTGCACGCTAATGTCGAAGTTGCGATCGATCCGCTCGGGGCTGCTCCGGTCCACTACGCCGGGCAGGAGCGAGATGAGCGACATCGGATTCCGCCCTTTGGTCAGCAGGTTCTCCAGTTGCCCGGTCGTAATGACGCCCGAACGGTCGGCGCTATTCAGTTGAACCTGCGCACTGGTGGCTTGCACCGTGATCTGCTCGTTCGCCGTGCCCAGGGAGAGCACGATCCGCCCCACCGCGAGCGTTTCCGACGACGAGAGTACGAGCCCCGTCTGCTGCAACGACTTGAAGCCCGCCGCCGTAACCGTGATCGTGTAGCTGCCGGGCTGCAAACTGCCGGCCACAAAATCCCCTTGGTCGTTCGTCGTGACGTTGCGAACGGCTCCGGTGCCCGTTTGCGTGAGCGAGACTTCGGCGCGCGCGACCGAGGCGCCGGAGGGATCGAGCACCGTACCGGTGATGGTGCCGGTGATCGTTTGCGCTTCAAGCTGCGAAGGAATGACGAGTAGCGCTCCGACAAGCGGCAAAGCGAATAACCGGATCATGGGGAACTCCTTTGGGGGGCGGTCTTGCCAACCGGCGCGTGGCGTTGCAAGAATGCCTCGACGCGCCGCTGGACGCGGAGCAACTCCGCGTCGGTCCAGAATTGACGGCCATGGACGCCGCCGGGGACGATCACAAGTTCGTTAGCTACCTTCGCCTCGTCGAGCAAGCGATGCAGTTCCGTGGCGTGATGGATGGGCACCTGTTCGTCGGCATCGCCGTGGATCGTGAGCACTGGCGGTACACCGGGACGGACCCAGGACAAAGGGGAGATCTTCTTCGCCAGTGCGAGCGGGTCGTCGATGCCGCGAAATAGTTTCAGATAGTGCGGACGCCGCGTGTTGTAGACCATCTGCATATCGGTGGGGCCGTAGTAGTTGAGCACGGCGAGTGCGGGAGGGGGAGCGGCCAATGTGGTTCCGGGGGAGCAGGCGGTGTCGAAGGTGGAATCGAGCATGGCCGTAATCAGCGCGAGTTGGGCTCCGGCCGATCCCCCGGCGATCACGAGTTTCTTCGGATCGACACCGTAACGCGGGCCGTTTTGAGCGAGCCACAGAAGCGCGCAACGGCAATCCTCCACTTGCGCGGGCGCGGCGGCGCGATCGCTAAGGCGATACTCCAGCGCCACCACGCGATACCCCATTTGCAGATAAGGAAGGTAGCGGAGCACGGCTTGATCCTTCGAGCCGGTTTGCCAACCGCCGCCGAAGATATAGAAAACGGCGGGTCCAGGCTCCTTGTTGTAGCGGACGTAGAAGTCGAGCTTCAAATCGCCGTCCGGCAGTTTACGGTAAACGACATTGCGGACCGGCAAGAAGCGCTCTCCGGCTAGGAAGGCCCAGTCGCGAGCCTGCTCTTGCGCCAATGCGAGCGAAGCGGCCCAGAATAACAGAGCGTTCATTTTTTGAACATACAACTGCATAGTGGCCCGCCGTGTTATATAAGCCTGAGTGACGAAAGTCAAGAAAAAAAGCGTGGCACAAGGTAAGAAAATAGAAGTCACGAACGTCTTGGAGCGGGGCCTGCTCGTCTGGGAAACGGTGCAAGCCGCCGTTCAACCGATGAACATTCAAGAAATTGCGGCGGCAACCGGCTTGCAGCGCCTCGCGGTGTATCGCTGCCTGAATACGCTGGAATCGCGATCTTATGTGCGGCGGTCGGCGGACAAACGCTACGTCGCCAACTCTCGCGTGCGCCGGCCTTGTATCGCCTATCTCGCTCCGCTCACCGGCAACCGCTTTCGCGACGCGCTAACGCTGTCCATCCGGCAAGCCGCCGCCGAATCGGGTTGCGATCTCCTCTTGATGAATAACGACCAGGACGATGCCGATACCTTACTGGTCAACGCCGCGATTCTGCGGGAGCGAAAACCGGATGTCGTCTTGTTTTTCCAGCCCTGGGAGCGGCTCGGGCATACCCTCGCGAATTCTCTCAGCCAGTCGGCGATTCGCTTCGTTACGATCGAACGCGCCATCCCCGGCGGCGTGTATTTCGGAGCCAACAATTTTTTGGCGGGACGCCTGGCCGGACAGGTGCTCGGCCAGCATGCCCGGCGCGCCTGGAACGGCAACTTCGACCGCGTGGTGATGCTCGAAGATTCCCACACCGGCAGCAATCTGCACGCGCGCATGGGCGGCATGCTCACGGGAATTGGCGAAGTTCTAGCTACGGTTCCCGAATCGAAGGTAGAGCACCTCTATGGTGAGCGGCAAGTGGCTACTTCCCGCAAGGCGTTGGCGAAGGTACTCGGACGCTTACCCGGACGCGCCCGGATTCTTGTGCTGGCGTTCAACGATCTCACGGCGGTCGGTGCGGCGCAGGCCGTTCGCGAGTGCGGCCGGGAGGGGCAAGTCGCGATCGCCGGACAGAACGCTTCCGAAGAAGGAAGGCGGGAGTTGCGAACTCCGAATTCTCCGTTGATCGCTACCGTCGCCTATTTTCCCGAAAGATACGGATCGAAGCTGATGAAGCTCTGCCGGTCGTGGCTTGCCGGGCAACCGGTCCCGCAGGCCGAATACACGGATCACGTCGTAATCCGCCCGGAGAATGTAGACGACTACTACCCCGGGGAGCGTTCGCAGGGTGCGCCATCGCCATTGTCGGAGAACCTTCCCGTGGCGGGGCGCACCGCAACGGCGAAGATTGCGGGGAGGAAATCGGGGTGGCAATAAACCAAGTGACGCGCCGTTCGGCGTTACCGCGCCGGGCTCTGTTGGCGGGATTCCCCGCGATTTTGCGGGCGCAACGGCGGCGGCCGAACATTCTGTTGCTGCTCGCCGATAACTGGGCGGCTCCCCATGCGTCGATTCTTGGCGATCCGGTCGTGAGAACGCCGGCCTTCGATCGGATCGCCAACGAGGGTGTGCTGTTCACCGGCGCTTGCTCGCCGAATCCCTCGTGTTCTCCCGCAAGATCGAGCATCCTGACGGGACAGGAAACGCACCGGCTCGAAGATGCGGCGAATCTCTACGGGCCGCTGGCGCTTCGCTATCCGCGCTATCCCCAGACGCTCGAGCAGGCGGGTTATGTCTGCGGGTACGCCGGGAAGGCTTGGGGACCGGGGCAGCCGCCCGCGGATTCCAATGGCAGGCGGCGGAATCCCGTTGGCGACGCGTTTCCCGACTTCGGAAAGTTCCTGGCGGCCAAGCCCGCGGAGAAACCGTTTTGTTTTTGGTTTGGCAGCAACGATCCGCACGTGCCGTGGACGCGCGGACAGGAACGGCGTTCGAAGTTGGACGCGGCGAAGTTGAAGGTTCCCGCGCACCTGCCGGATTGGGAAGTCACGCGGCAGGACATGCTTGGGTACTATGCCGAGGTTGAAGAGTTCGATGCCGATTGCGGGCGCATTCTCGAGACCCTCAAAAGCGCGGGGGAGTTGGACAACACCCTGGTTGTCGTGACGAGCGACAACGGCTGGCAGATGCCGCGCGGTTTGGCGAATTGCTACACGCTCGGGGTTCGGGTGCCGATGGCGATGCGGTACCCGGAACGGATTGCGAAAGGGACGGTGCGCGAGGACTTCGCGAGCTTGTTCGACTTGGCGCCGACATTTCTCGACGCGGCGGGATTGCCGGCGCCGAAAGGGCAGAGTGGCGCGAGCCTGTTCGGCCCGCAGCGGCGCAAAGAGATATTCCTTGAACGGGAGCGGCACGCGAATGTGCGGAAAGGCGATCTCGGTTACCCGGTCCGCGGCGTTCTGAACAAGAGGTATCTCTATCTACGAAATCTCGAGCCGGAGCGCTGGCCCGCCGGGGATCCCGAGCATTACTGGGCGGTCGGTCCGTACGGAGATATCGACGATGGTCCGACCAAACGGCGCATGATGCGGGAAAAGCCACAGCCTCACTTCGATCTTTGTTTCGGCAAGAGGCCGCCCGAGGAGTTGTACGACTTGGCGACCGACCCGGACCAGACCAAGAATCTGGCGGCGGAGGCTTCGGCGCAGAAAGTCAAGCGCGACTTGAGCGCGAAAGTGACGGCCCACATGAAGCGAAGCGGCGATCCGCGCGCATCGGGGCCAACGGATTTCTGGGATCGAGTTCCCTATACAGGACCGAAATTTGGGGGAGCGCCGATCGATTGAGAGAGCAACCCGATCCGCAACCCCCTCCGACCGAACCCCTCCATCACGAGCGCACCAGGTGCTACCTTTGTGCAACTGGTGAATTTCGACCGCGCCCCCTATAATCGAGTGTCCCTCTAGATCTAACGGCCATATTTTCAACGAAGCCCAATGAAAAACGCCGCGCTCAACATGATGCCCAGTTCGCGGCGGGAGCGGTGATTGCAGAGTGAATGGGCCGCCATCAAGATTAGAAACGTTGTCCGCCGCCCTAAGGAGAACTTGTGCCTTTTGAAATCTCGTACGCCTTCACTATCTTTTTGGTAACGATGGGGCCGATCGGGGCTATTCCGCGCTTCGCTCTGATCAGCGCCGATCTGGATGGCCCGGCAACACGCGCACTCGCCTTGCGGGGGATCTTGCTGGCGGCATTCCTGGCGGCGATCACGGCGCTGGTAGTGAGCGGCACGATGGAGAGTTGGCGTGTCTCGGTGCCGGCGCTCCAAATCGCCGGTGCGTTGTTGCTCTACGGTTCCGCCAGCAAGAATGTGACCACCGGTTTGGCGAACGCTCCTTCCGGCCCCGCGCCGGGGCACTCGGCGCCGCAAAAGTCGTTCGATGCGGAAGTAAAGGCGCGCGCCTTGACACCCCTTGCGGTTCCCGCCATCGTCAGTCCGACCGGGATTGTGGCGATCCTCCTCTTCGTGGGTTTGGCGAAAGGAGATTCCCCGCTCCTGATGCAAGTCTATGGCTTGCTGGCGTTGATTTTGGCGCTTAACTTCGTTGGGATGTTGTTGGCCAAGCGGCTGATCGCCTACGTTGGGTTTACCGTATTTCAGATCATGGGCTGGATCATGAGCGTTTTGCAAGCCGGCTTGGCCGTCCAGACGCTGCTCGGCGCTTTACGGACGCTGAAGATCATCCCGGCTTAAGTAAGCTTCCTAGCGTGCAGCCTAGGTACGGGCGGATCTTAGCGGCCGTCGTTCATGCTCGAACGCACGTCTACCAGCATTTGATCGTACGCATCCGCCCGTATCCAGCCACGCCACGGATACTCTAAATCGACGATGTAGAACACGATCGCCGCCGTGATCAAGGCGTAGCCGAAAGCGTGGATCAGTCCACTGGGCCCCTTCGCGCGCAGTTCTTTGCCAATGAGAAACGCGCAAATCAGGCCGAGTCCAAACAGTAAGTACATGATCTCTTTCGGGGGATGAATCAGGAAGACCGTGGTTCGTTTGGTCGCGATATCGAACATCGCCCCGACCGCGGGCAGAAGTAGTTTGCCAGCGTCACGGTGTCCACCGGGCAGTTCGGTGGCTTGAACCAGCATTCTCCAAAGTTCGGTCTGCAGCCGGTTAGAGGCTGCCAATCGGCGGCGCGCGGCCTCCAGATCGGGGAGTGCCCGGTATACCTCAATCCTTGAATCCGCGTAGCGCCTAGTTAACTCCCGCGCGGCCGGTTGCGCTTCAGGGGCCAGTAAATCCAGGCGCAGGTAGGCCGTTCCGATATTGCTGGCCTCCTCGCCGGTCAACTGCCGGTGCGTGTCGTAGCGGGAAGCGGCTCCCGAGAAGGTGAACGCCACGAGTAAGCCGAAGAGACCGAAGATAGCGGCGTTGATCGCTCCGATTCCCGTGTCCGAGGGCTCGCCGAGACGTGACCTTATTTTTCTGCCCAGCGCAAACGAGAAAAGCATACCCGCGAATAGGCATGCGGCAAACCAGACGGCGGAAAGGACGTCAAGCATGGGAGCGGGATTTCTTCCTTATCTCGGGAGATGCACTGATACTTTAGCCTAGGAAGTCTCGCGCGCACCGGGCGATTGGACTTTAGTGGAATTCGGCGCTGGCGGGCGTTCCCCTAAACTGTCGTATGCGGGAGCATAGCGCATTGAATCGGTCACTAAAGGCGTTGGGCTCGCTTTGCCTGGCCAGCGCTCTCACAATACCCGTCGCCTGTCCGCAGACGCCCATTGAGGCCGCGCCGGATGAGCCCGAGGCGGCGCCTTTGCCGGACCGGCTCGGAAGAAATACGCCGCGCGGCTCGGTGCTCGGATTCGTATCGGCGGTGCAACGCCGCGATTTCGATCGTGCAGCCCAGTACCTGGATACGGCGGTCAAAGGGGATAAACTCACGGAGATCGCCGAACAATTGGCCTACGTGCTCAATCGTTCGAATCTCGCCAGGGTGAGCGACAACCCGGGCGGCACGTCGCAAGACCGGCTGGCCCCCAGCGCGGAACGAATCGCCAGCTTAACCGCTTTCGAAAAAACGGTACACATCGAATTGGTGAACGTGGAACAGGCGGGAATCGGGATTTGGCTTTTCTCCCCTCAAACTTTGGACAACATCCCGGTTGCCTACGAGTATCTGAGTTCGCTTGCGGTTAACCGGAAGGTGCCCTCTTTCCTGGCCCGCCCCATGTGGCTTTCGGTTCCTCTTTGGAAGTATCTAGCGGTGCTTGGCGGGTTCGCGCTATCTTACTTCGCCGTCACGCGTAGCCTTCTTCCGGTGAAGCGATTTCTTCGGCGTTGGATCGCCGACGTAGCGATCCCGGATCAAGACCGGACGCTAAAGCGTTTGTCTATACCCCTGGGAGTTCTGTTTTGGCTCTTGTTAGCCGAAATTGTCGTCTATAGCGCGACCCTCCCCTTGCTAGCGCGACAGGGTTGGTTCTCGGTGGTTACGAAAGTTGCGGTGGCGGTGCTGGCTTGGCTCGCGCTAGCCGTCATCCGCACCGTCGCCGAGACGTACCGCTGGCGAGTGGAAGCTCTTGGCAAACCGCAAATGACGGCAATCGTTCGTTTAGCCGAACGAACCGTTCAGTTGCTTTGCATCTTTTTCGCCGTTTTGATCGTCTGCCGGTTGGCGGGATATGACGTTACGACCATCCTGGCGGGCCTTGGAGTGGGTGGCCTCGCCGTGGCTTTAGCGGCGCAGAAGAGTTTGGAGAACCTGTTTGGCGGCGTCTCGGTGATTCTGGATAACCCGATCCGAGTCGGCGATGAATGCAAGGTAGGAGACCGGATGGCGACGGTGGTGGATATCGGAATGCGATCCACGCGCTTTCGCACCTGGGATCGTACGATCATGACCGTGCCCAACGGACAGCTCGCTTCGATGACGCTGGACAACTTCTCGTTGCGCGATTTCATCTGGTTCCGTCATGTACTGGGAGTCAGGATGAATCCTAGCGACGGGAATCTGGAGCGATTACTGGAAGCGTTGCGCGCGTTGTTTGAGAACGACCCGCAAGTGGACGATTTCCGGAGACGCATTCGGCTGGTACGGCTCGACGCTCAGTCGGCGGATATCGAATTGTTCTGCTACATCCGCACGAACGACGTGGCCGGATTTCTTGCCATTCAGGAGTCGCTGCTGCTGCGCTGTCTAAACATTCTGGACAGCCACAGTGTTACGTTAGCGACACCGTTGCAGAGTGTACAGATCTCCGGCGCCGCCGGATAGTTTAAGGACTGACGAAATCATGAAAATTCAGATCAACAGCGACAAGAATATTTCCACCTCGGAAGCGCAAGCCGCGTCCTTCCGGAACGACGTTGAGAGGCTACTCGCACGCTACGGCGATTTCCTTACGCGCGTCGAGGTATACCTCAGCGACGACACCGGCCCCAAGAAGGGTTTGCTGGACAAGCGCTGCAATCTAGAAGTCCGTCCCAAGGGGAAAGCGCCGGTTTCCGTGTCGCACACGGCGCGGAAAATCGAATCCGCCGTAAGAGGCGCGTCGCAAAAAATGCAGCGCCTTCTGGAAACCATCTACGGCAAGCGGGCCGTGGCGGAAAAACGCCAGTCCGCCACCAAGCGTTCCGCTCCGAATTCGCGCTCGAGCGTCGCGAAGGCGCATCGCGTCGAAACGCTACTAGAGGAATTGATGATCGAAGCGCCGCAGGCCGGCACGCACGTGAACTCCGCTTATCGAGCCGTACAACGGGCTATCGAGGCGATAGATGACGCCCCGGCGCCTACCAAAGCCGCCGGCCGCCGCAAGCCCGCTGCTAAAGGCTCGGCGAAATCCAAAAAGCCGATGCCTATCCATCAAGCGCGGCGCAGGCCCGCCAAGCGGCTCGGGTAAAAAAACCGCCCGTTTCCAGGAACTTTCGGCACGTCAGAACCACCCCGGCGCGTGCTGATATAAAATTCCAGAAATGGTGAAGATCGGCTTGACCTTCGCGGCCGCAAGCCACAGTTCGCTCGGTGCTTCGTCTGGTGAGTGGACCCGTACGGAAGTCTTTTCGTGACTCCGAGGCCTATTGTTGCGATTGTCGACGACGAACCTTCGGTTTTGCGAGGCTTGTCTCGTCTGCTCGAGACCGCCGATTATTCCGTACAGACGTTCTCGTCTCCGGATGAGTTCCTGAATCGTCCGGCAGGCCAATCCCCGGCCTGTTTGATTCTGGATCTCAACATGCCAACGATGACTGGCCTCGAACTCCAGGAACGGCTGCGCAACGGGCTCGAAACGCTACCCATCATTTTTCTCAGCGGTACGGCTCGAGTTCCGGATTCGGTCCAAGCGTTACGGCAGGGTGCGGTCGATTTTCTGACCAAGCCGGTGGCGGCGAAAGACCTGCTGGCCGCGGTGTCCGCGGCGGTGCAATGTCATCGGACGCTCGTCGCGGAGCATGCTCGCCGCGAAGGCATGCGCGCTTTGCTGGCTACGTTGACCCCACGAGAACGCGAGGTTGGAGTCCTAGTCACGCAAGGGCTTCTCAACAAGCAAATCGCGTGGATGCTGAACATCACCGAAACTACGGTGAAGGTTCATCGCGGAAGAGTGATGGAGAAACTGAGAGTGCAATCCGTTCCCGACTTAGTCCGCTTCCTCGAAACGCTGGGTGTGTCAAACGAAGTTCACGGGAATGCGGCGGCCACTGCACTACCACTGGCTAAGTCGCCTGCTGGTGTTGCCGAATAACCAATTGGACGGCATCCAGTAATGCGGCCGCGCCAAAGGGTTTCCGAAGCCGAACGACGATCCTGCCGTCCGATAAATGCCTCTGGTCGTATGCCCGCTCTTCGGTTGCCGAAATCACCACGGTCGGCAGTTCCGTACCTCGGGTTGTCAGTTCCGCCATTAGTTCGTCGCCGCTCATTCCTCCAAGCTGGCGATCCAGAATCAAGCAATCCGGCCCGTTCGAAGCCAGATATACAAGGAATTCCTCGGCCGATGCAAACGAGTTCACTTCGAAGCCGAACGCACACAACAACCGGCTCAATCCTGTGCGGACCGAGGGATCGTCGTCGACGACTGCGATCTGTACCATTCAAGTCTCCTGGCACATTCCTGTGGGCCTTGGGGAATTCGGGTTGGCTGCGCTGGGAGACAGGCGGGCGGCCCGATGTGAGACGATCAAAAGCTACGGCATAGCTTAGTCGAAGGATACGGCGGTAGCTCGGACGCCACAATAAGACCTTGGTGCTACGCGCAATTGGCGGAACCGCTTCCATGGGCCTAAAGCGTAATATCGCCTCTCCCGGGACCTCCCTAAGATAAAGGAGCGAATGGATGCGGGAGGAGGATTCGGCTCATGCAAATTCTGGTAAAAGCTAGCGCTCCGGGAACGGCGAACTTCCGGATATGGCTTAGCGCGGCGTTGCTTGGCGTTTTTGTCGCGGCGGTCGCGCCGGCGCAGAAGTTGAGCCTGCCTAAGGCGGGGCTCCCGGGAGAATGGCGCGAGATCGGAAAGCTGACGGCGAATTTCGTCGCCGACCACGATTCGATCCTCGTCAAAGGCCCCTTCGACGGCTTTCGCCGAATCAAGCTGCGAGTATCGGAAGCGGACGTAGAACTTCGGCGGCTGGTCGTCGCCTACGACAACGGCAAAGAAGAGGAATTGGATGTTCGCCAGTCGCTCCGAGCCGGAGAGGAAACCCGCTCGATGAATCTGAAGGGATTCGGACGGCAAAGTATCCGCAAGATCGACCTTTGGTACAACACCAAGGGCCTCAAAAGCGGCCGGGCTACCGTTACGGTTCTAGGGCTGAAGTAAGCCAGCATCGCGAAAAGTCCGTCGCGCTTGCGGACGTCTCCCTGAGATATACTTAGGCAGTTTTCGAAAGGGTGAGCGCCGCCGCTCCGTTCGCCTTGGAAATGGGATCGACGGCAAACCGGCCATCTTAAGATCGATCCGGGCCGGTTCACCACACTCACGTGAACTCAGGCCACTTGCTAGCGGGCGCCGGGTTGTGGCTCTTGTCCGCAGTTCTTCAAGCGCAGACGCCGCCTAGAGCCTGGCGGGTTGTTGTCTTGCATCCCACCGATCTGTATTCCCGAAACATCGCCCAAATCGACGCCGGCATTCGCGCGACTTTCGCCCAAGTCTCCCGGCGCGTCGAGTTGTTTCCCGAATCCCTGCACCTTCCCCAGAACGCCCAGAACCTAAGCGATGTCGCCGAAGATCTCAAACGGCGGCATCCGGCGGAATTGGTGGACCTCGTAATCGCGAACTCGTCGTACGTCGACGACTTCCTGAATCGGTATCCCAACCTTTGGCCGGGTATTCCGCGCGTCCATCTCGGAACGGACATCTCCGACACGGATCGCGTCTTCGGTCCGAATGCCACGGGGCTTAAGGTTCGAATCGAAATGGAAGCCACCATCGACCTTGCGGTCCGCCTCCAGCCTAATGCGCGCAATGTGGTGCTGGTAGGTGGGGCTTACGCGTCGGATCAACATTTTCTTCGCGTGGTCAAGCGGCACTTGGCGGAAAAGTACCCCGCGATTCAAGTCCGCTCCTTAGACAATCTCCCCTACCAACGGCAATTAGAAGAACTGGGGAAACTGCCCCCCGACTTCATCGCCATGTACCTCACGCTCTACCAGGATTCTACGGGGGCTTATTTTGATATCGCTCAATTGGCGCGCGAGATCGCGCAAGCTTCCACCGCCCCGATCTACTACTCGCAGATTTCCGGCGTCGGCGAAGGATACGTCGGATGCGTGTGCATGGAATGGGAGCGGGTCGGCAGAGAGGCGGCCGTGCTGGCGCTCAAGGTCCTACAAGGGCAAAATCCCGAATCCATTCCCGTCCCACCCACGGTGCGCGGCCCCACCGCCGTGGACTGGAGGCAGTTGAATCGCTGGGGCATCTCCGAAAGCAACCTGCCGCCGGGAACCCGAGTCCTTTTCCGCCCTCGCAATATCTGGAGCGAGTACCGTTGGTACGTCATCGGCGCCATGGGCGTCGTTTTGGTACAAGCCCTCCTGATTGCCGGTCTGCTTTTCCAACGCGCGAAACGCCGCCGGGCCGAGGCCGACGTGCGCGAAAGCGAATCGCGCTTCCGCACCATCGCCGACAGTGCGCCGGTCATGATCGTGATCTGCAATGCGCAATCCAACTGCGAATGGTGCAATAAGGCCTGGCTGGAGTTTACGGGAGCGACTCTCGCCGATTCTATCGGTTTGAGCTACGACAGCCACTTTCACCCCGACGACCGGCGATCGATTCGCGATGCGAGTCCCGGCCGCCCACTGGAAATGCGGCTCCGCGGGCGCGATGGAGAGTACCGCTGGGTCTTGTGCACCCAGACGATTCGGGCGGGCGGGGACAAAGGCTTCATCGGCTCCGGTATCGACATCTCGGAGCGGAAAGAAACCGAAGCCGCCCTACAGAAGAACCGGGCCGAAGTCGCTCACTTAGCCCGGCTATCTCTAATGGGCGAACTTCTGGCCTCCATCTCTCACGAACTGAACCAGCCGCTCACCAGTATCCGGACTAACGCCGAAGTCGCCCAGATTCTGATCGGCCGTGAAAATCCCGACCTGGAAAAGATACGGGAGTGCCTCGCCGATATCGTCGGCGACGATTACCGCGCTAGCGAGATTATCGTCCGTCTCCGTGGTCTGGCTAAGAGGCAAACGCAGAAGCCCGTCTCTCTCGACATCGAGTCTTTGGTCGTCGAGGTCATGCGTCTCGTCCAATCGGATGCGCTCCTGCACAAAGTAATCCTTTCGGTCCAACGCGAGGATAATCTGCCGCTCGTCCATGGGGATCGGATTGGCCTACAACAGGTGTTGCTCAATCTCTTGCTAAACGCCGTGTCGGCGGCGCAGGAATGCCCACCACCCCGCCGCAAAGTCGCGGTCTCGGTCGCCCGCGCCGGAGCGTCCGTTCAAATCGACGTTCGCGACTGGGCGAATGGAATCCGGGCGGATAAATTGAGCCGCTTATTCGAGCCGTTCTTCACCACCAAGCCCGACGGCTTAGGCATGGGACTGCCCATCTGCAAGAACATCATCGAATCGCACAACGGTCGCCTGTGGGCGGAAAACAACCCGGACGAAGGGGCGACCTTTCATTTCACTCTGCCGATTTCCTCCTGAAAACGTTCGTATAAGAATCACTTAAAACCTTGCCGGAAGTCCCTTCGTGGGAACGTGTCGAGTATTTCCGAAGCTTACGCCGCCGACACGGCACGACGATATAGCACTTTGGTCGTAAATGTCCGAACCCGTTCATCACACCAAAGTAGGATGGCCAGAGCTTTCGCTTTTCGGTAGTCTTCAATCCGAGGATCGTTGCGCAGATCGCCAGACGCGGGGTGAGCGGTCTTTCGAAAACCGGCGTTTCTAAACCGCCAGTGCGGCCTCTGAGATGCTCTTAATCGCTTAGTCAGAAGGAGAACACAACAGATATGACCGACTCAAAAAGCCAGTCGGCGGGGCTCGAAATCGTTTCTTGGAACGCGAACGACTTAGCTCGCCGCATCAAAGCGAAGGAAGTCTCGTGTGTAGAGGTGATGGACGCCTATCTGGCGCAAATTCGCCGTTACAATCCCCGCGTGAACGCCATCGTCGCTCTGCAGGACGAGGCGGGTTTACGCGCGCAGGCGGCCGAACGCGACCGGCAGCTCGCTCGCGGCGAGTATCTCGGCTGGATGCACGGCATGCCGCAAGCGATTAAGGACACGGCGTGGGCGAAGGGGATTGTCTCCACCTCGGGATCGCCGATCCTGAAAGACTTCGTAGCGCCCGAAGACGCGGTGATTACCGAGCGAGCGAAAAAAGCCGGTGCCATCGTCATCGGCAAGACCAATGTTCCCGAGTTTGCCCTTGGATCGAATACCTTCAATCCGGTCTACGGCACCACGTACAACCCTTACAACTTGAAGAAGACCGTCGGCGGCAGCAGCGGCGGCGCGGCGGCAGCGTTGGCGGCTCACATGCTCCCCGTCGCCGACGGCAGCGACATGGGCGGCTCCATCCGGAATCCCTCGGCTTACTGCAACGTCTACGGGTTGCGTCCATCGGCGGGCGTGGTCCCCTTTGCGCCCACTGAGGAAGTGTTCGTCCAGCAGTTCGCCACCGAAGGGCCGATGGGCCGCACGGTGAAAGACGTGGCCATGCTGCTCTCCATTCAGGCCGGTCACGATCCACGCGCGCCCTTGTCCGTAAACCTCGACCCCAGCCAGTTCGCCGGTGCGCTCGAAAGCGACGTCAAGGGAAAGAAAATCGCGTGGATGGGCGATTGGAACGGCTACTTCGCCACCGAGCCCGGCGTACTCGATGTATGCCGCGACAGTTTGAAGTACTTTACTTCCCTCGGTTGCATCGTGGAAGAGGCGCTCCCGGACTTCGATCCCGAAGAACTCTGGCAGATCTGGCTCACCCATCGAGCTTGGATCATCGGAAACTATCTGGGCCGCTTTTATGCCGATCCCGCCAAACGAGCGCTTATGAAGGACACGGCGCGGTGGGAAGTCGAGACCTCCGGGAACCTAACGTCGAGTCAGGTGTTCGCTTCCTCGATGAGGCGGTCGGCGTGGGCGCAGGCGGTTCGCATTTTCTTCGAAAAGTACGACTTCGCCATCGCTCCAACCGCGCAAGTATTCCCCTTCGACGCTTCCATCCCTTATCCCAAGGAAGTCGGCGGCCGCACCATGCAGACCTACCATCAATGGATGGGCATCGTACTGCCCTGGACGATGGCCGGTACTCCCATCATGAACGCTCCCGCCGGATTTAACGCCGCCGGGCTGCCCATGGGCTTTCAGATCATTAGCAAGCGCCAAGCCGAACTCGCCGTCCTGAAGATGTCCTACGCCTACGAACGGGAATCTAAGTGGGTGGAACGGCACCCCGCCCCCATTCTGAGCGAATAGGAATTTGTCCGTGAAGTAGAGAGGGCTCGCGTGAGCTCTCTCCACGCAGGATTCCAATGAAGATAAGCTTGGTCTCGCCAATAAACGCCCGTAAATGGGCATTCTTAATCGCCGTGAGTTTGGCGCAGGCCCTTGGCCAACAGAAAGGGCAATGGGTGCCTGGACAGTTCGGCCTGAACGCGGGCGCGATTCCAGACCCAGGTCTCACCTACGTCAATATGGCGATCGGTTACTCCGCCAGTCGGCTAAGCGACACCCAAGGGAATCGCGTGCCGGGGATCGGAGGCAGTTACTCCTTCTGGGTGGACGAGAACATTTTCTACTACGTTCCGAAGCGGAAATTTCTTGGCGGGTACTTCATGCCTTCGGTTTCCATTAATGTCGCCCAAGGGCAATTAGTGGCCGACATTCAGGGGACCGGACTGGGCCTCGCAGGCAATGGCTCCGGGCTCGCCGACTTGTTCGTGCAGCCTTTGAACATAGGCTGGAAATTCGGAAAGCGAGTCGACTTCAACACCGGGTACGCATTCACCGCCCCTACTGGGCGATACACCCCGGGAGCGGGCGATAATGTGGGATCGGGATACTGGGGACATAACGTTACGTCCGGAACTACGGTGTATCTCACCAAAGATCAAGGGGCCACGGCGAATTTTTCCACCATTTGGGAGACACATGGAGAGAAGACGGTGGCCAGCGTACCCGGAGGACGATTTAGCCTGATCAGGCCGGGGCAGGCATTTACACAAGAGTGGGGACTGGGCCAAGTCGTTCCGCTAACAAAGAATCAAAGCCAACTCATGCAACTTGGTGTGGTGGGCTACGATCAATGGCAAACCACCAGGAACGAAGGCAGCTACATCGTCGCCGGACTCTCCGTCCCCGCTAGCGCGGTTCCCCGCTATTCCGCTCACGCGATTGGGTTCCAGGCCAACTACATTCTCCCGGCTAAGGACTTCTTAGCGTATTTTAAGTACTACAACGAGTACCTGGCCTTCTCGCGTCCACAAGGACGCACCTTGGCATTCGGCTTTTCCTGGACGCGGCGCATTCCTAAGGCCTGAGTCCAAATCTCGCGCAGCCCGCCATTACGTATACGGCATCTCGCCGCCCTCCGCCACGCCAACCGGCATACAATACGAACAAACCCATGATTGAACTCAAGGTCAACGGACAAGCCCGGAAGTTCGACGGAGACGCCAACATGCCTCTCCTCTGGTACTTGCGCGACGAACTCGACCTTACCGGAGCCAAATTCGGCTGCGGCGCGGGCTTATGTGGCGCTTGCACGGTGCACCAGAATGGGGAAGCCATTCGCAGTTGCGTGACCCCGCTCCAAGCGGTGGCGGGTAAGGACATCACCACCATCGAAGGACTCAGCGCTACCGGTTCCCACCCTTGCCAGATCGCGTGGGAAAAGCATCATGTGTCCCAATGCGGCTACTGCCAAACCGGCCAGATCATGCAAGCCGCCGCGTTGCTGAAGAAAACCGCGAAGCCTACGGACGCACAAATCGACGAGGCGATGAACGGCAACATTTGCCGGTGCGGAACCTACACCCGGGTGCATGCCGCCATCAAGACTGCGGCGGGATTGAGGTAAGGAACGAACCCATGAAGATCGACTACGGAACTAGCCTCCCCGCTCCCGAAACGAGGTCCGAAATCGCGCGCCTTTCCCGGCAAGCGTATGCCGAGCATCCGGACCAATCCGCCGAAGTCGAGGTACGTAATCTCGACCGCCGCGACTTCCTCGGAACCGTCTTCTCCGCAGGCGCTTTCGTGCTCACGGCCAATGTCGCCATGCGCCAAGCCGATGCCGCCGTCTCCTGGCAGCCCAGCGTTTACCTTGGATTCGAACCGAACGGCCAGGTCGTCATCGTGGCCCATCGTTCGGAGATGGGTACCGGATCCCGCACGTCGCTACCCATGGTCGTCGCCGACGAACTCGACGCCGATTGGAAAACCGTTCGCGTCGAACAGGCTCTCGGCGACAAAAAGTACGGTAGCCAGAATACCGACGGCTCCTGCTCCGTCCGCGATTTCGTTCATGCGATGCACCAGGCGGGAGCCACTGCCCGCCTGATGCTGGAACGCGCGGCCGCGCAAAAGTGGGGCGTTCCCGCCGGCGAGTGCGCCATGCAACTTGGCAAAGTCGTTCATACGAAGACGAAGCGCACTGCGTCGCCCGGGGAATTGGTCTCCATCGCCGCGACGCTCCCGGTTCCAAGCAAGAACGAACTCCGCTTCAAGACGCCCGATCAATACCGCTACATCGGCAAAGACGTACCGATTCTCGACGAGCATGCGATCGCCACCGGTAAAGCCGTCTTCGGTATGGACGCCAAGCGCCCCGGCATGCTCTACGCCACAGTCGTTCGGCCGCCCGTCTACGAAGGCAAAGTGAAATCTTTCGATAACTCGGAAGCGCTCAAGGTCAAAGGCGTTTCTCAAACCGTCGAACTGCCGCCTTTTAAACAGCCGCACTTGTTTCAGCAACTAGGCGGAGTGGCCGTGCTCGCCAATTCCACCTACGCCGCCATCGAGGGCCGCAAGAAGCTAAAGGTCGAATGGGATAACAAAGCCGAACACGCTTCGTTCAACTCCGCGGCTTACAAGCAAGAACTCTTCGACAGCGTCCATAAGCCCGGCAAAGTGGTGCGGAATCGCGGCGATTTCGAGGCGAGCTTCGCCAAAGCCGCGAAGAAGATCGAAGCGGATTACTACGTCCCCATGCTCTCGCACGCGCCGATGGAGCCGCCGGTCGCCGTCGCCGAATGGAAAAACGGCAAGCTCGAAACCTGGTGCCCGACGCAGAATCCCCAAGCCGTGCAGGACGCCGTCGCGGCCGCGATGAACATTAAGCCGGAAGACGTTATCTGCCACGTCACTTTGCTCGGCGGCGGCTTCGGCCGCAAATCGAAACCCGATTATGTTGTCGAAGCCGCGCTGCTGGCAAAGGCCGCGGGCAAGCCGGTGAAGGTGGTCTGGACTCGCGAAGACGATATCAAGTTCGACTATTACCACTCCGTCGCGGCGATGCACATGAAGGGTGGCATGGATGCCGGCGGCAAGCTCGAATCCTGGCTCTTCCGCAGCGCGTTTCCGCCGATCGCCTCCACCTTCGCGCCCGGCGCCCAACACGGGGCCGACTTTGAAATCGGCATGGGATTGAACGAGATTCTGTTCGACATTCCCCACTTGCGCAGCGAGAACTGCCCCGCGAAAAACCACGTCCGCCAGGGCTGGCTGCGCGCCGTGACGCATCTGTTCCACGGCTTTGCGATCCACAGCTTTCTCGACGAGGCCGCCCGCGCGAACAACTCCAACTACGTCGATTACTTCTTGCGGCATCTCGGTCCCGATCGCCAGGTGGATTTGACGAAGGATGGCGTCAAGCCCTGGAATAATGGCCAGCCCGTCGAGACGTTCCCGATGGATACCGGCCGTCTGCGCCGCGTGCTTGAACAAGCGGCGGAAAAATCGGGCTACGCCAAGTACAAAAACTCCTCGACGCGCGCGATCGGCATCGCCGCGCACCGAAGCTTCCTAAGCTACGTGGCCACTGCCGTCGAAATCGAAATCGATAAAGCGGGCAACTTGACCATTCCCAACGTGTGGACGGTGGCCGATGTGGGCCAGATCGTGAGCCCGGACCGCGTGAGGTCTCAATTCGAAGGGGCCGCCGTATTCGGTACGTCGCTCGCGATGATGGGCGAAATTACCGCCGACGCGGGACGGATCACCCAAGCGAATTTCAACAATTACCCTGTCGCCCGCATGAAAGAATCGCCGCGGAAGATCGACGTGACGATCGTGAATTCCAAAGCTCCGCACGCGGGCGTTGGCGAACCTGGGGCGCCCGTCCTCGCGCCCGCAATCACGGCGGCGATCTTCGCCGCAACGGGCAAGCGAATCCGCGAGTTACCGATCAAGCGCACCAAACTGGTTTAGTCCGGGGTCTCGGGCCGCTTCCGGCGTCGTATTGGATTATGCGATCAGTTGCCCGATCGCTTCGCCGCCGACTTGGCTCAGTTGTTTTTCCCGGCCGGCGTGAAAGTACCGCAAACGGTTGTCGTCGAGCCCCAATAGCCGGAGCAGCGTGACGTGAAAGTCGCGCAACGGATGCACCACTTCGACCGCCGCGGCTCCCGTCTCGTCGGTAGCGCCGACAATAGCGCCGCGCGGAGCGCCTCCTCCGGCCAGCCAGACCGTCATCGCGTTCGCGTTGTGATCGCGGCCCCAAGCCGTCGATCCGCGCCGGATGCCATTGTCGGGGCTGCGTCCGAACTCGCCCGCCCACACCACCAGCGTCTCGTCCAGCAATCCGGTCCGTTTCAAGTCGGCGAGTAATCCCGCCACCGGTTTGTCGATCGCCCGCAGCCGCGAGCCATGGGCCTTATCGATGTAATCGTGGGAATCCCAGCCCATGACGATCACTTGGACGAAGCGGACTCCCGCTTCCACCAGCCGCCTCGCCAAGAGGCATCGCCTTCCGATAGCGTCGGCCTCGCGATCCGCGCCGCCGATTCCGTACATCTCGAGAGTGGCCGCGGGTTCCCGCGTCAAATCCAGGACTGCGGGCATCTCGGCTTGCATGCGAAACGCCAGTTCGTAGCTCTCGATCCGCGCGGCGAGTTCGTCGTGCGCGGGATGCAACTCCCGGTGACGCCGATTCAGGGTTTGCAGATATTTCAGGTTGGCGCTTTGCCGCTCCGGCGTGACGCCCGGCGGCGGATTCATATCGAGAATCGGCGATCCCTGCGGCCGCAGCGGAGTGCCTTGATATTGGGCGGGTAGAAATCCGTTGCCCCAGTTCGCGGCGCCGCCTTGCGGGTACGCCAGATCGGGCAGAACGACGAACGCGGGCAGATTGCGGTTTTCCGTACCCAATCCGTACGCCACCCAAGCGCCGGTCGCCGGATCCCCGCCGAACTGGTTCCCACAGTTGAGGTGATAGAGCGCCGTCGGATGATTGACGCTTTCCGCCTTCAACCCGCGATAGAAGCACACATCGTCGACCACACCCGAGAACCGGTCGAGCAGAGTATTAACTTCGATCCCCAGCTTGCCCGCCCGGCGGAACTCGAACGGGCTGCGCACGTAGTAGCGCTCGCCCGTATTCATGTTCGCCTCGAATTTGTTGCGCGCCTTCTCGAACTTGGTCATGTGGAGCGCGCCGAGTTTCGGTTTCGGATCGAAGGTGTCCATATGGCTCGGACCGCCTTCCATCAAGAGGAAAATGCAGTGCTTCGCCTTCGCCGGCAAGTGCGGTTTGCCGGGTTCGTGCGTTTGGGCGAGGGCCGTATCCGCCGAAAGCAGCGAAGACAGGGCGATTCCGCCCAACCCCATCGCATTCCCGAACAGGAAATCGCGCCGGGACGGAGTCGCAGGGACGATCCGAAATCTAGCGGACATCGCGGCCTCTTTCAATACACATAGACGAATTCGTTGGAGTTCAGCAGGGCGAGGGCGACATCCGCCAGCGCCCGCGTTTCCGGAGCGACATCGCGCGCCTTGAGGTTCGCCTCGTAGTCTTGCGGCGGATCCCACTGCTTGAATTGGAATCGTTCGCCGGTCAACTCGCTGGTGATCGTATGGATTACGGGTTTCGGTTCGGGCTTCGGGGGCGGCGGGTTTTGGCGATGCCAAAGCACCATCGACTCCCAATGCGCAAGCGCGCCCGCGGCCTCTTCCGGCGTAGGACCGCGCCCGTAGGCTAGGCGAAACAAGCGGCGCACTCGTGCGGCAGGCGTCGCGCTTTCCTTCGAAACGCGGGCGGCGAAGGCGATCGCCATATCATGCATGAACTCCGAGTTCATCAACGAGAACGCCTGGGTGGCGACGGTGGAGGATTCCCGACGCGCGCACGAAAAATCGGGATTGGGGCCGTTGAAGACGTCGAGAAACGGGTCGATCAGGCCGCGTTGCTGAAAGGCGTAGATCGCGCGGCGGTTGCGAATTCGTTTCTCGGGCGAGGGGCGGTAGGCCGGCTGCAAAGAACCCATGGCATGACGGGGCTGATTCGCGACATCTTCGTTAATCTGCGGATATCCGCCCGGCCCGCCCGATTCGCCGCTCAGCTCTCCGGCGACGAACAGGACACTGTCGCGCAAAACTTCCGCTTCGGCGCGCCGCGGCGGAAAGTAGGCCAAGAGCGAGTTCGACGGATCGGCGTCGCGAACCTTCCGGTATTCGGGATGGCTGCTCGACCGTCGATAGGCGTTCGACAACAGAATCTTGCGGTGCACCGATTTGACGCTCCAGCCGCCGGCGATAAATTCCGACGCCAGCCAGTCCAGCAACTCGGGATGCGAAGGCTTACCGCCCGTTTTGCCCAGATTGTTGGGGTCTGGCGTGAGGCCCGCGCCGAAGTGGTATTGCCAGATGCGATTCACCATGACGCGCGCCGTCAATGGGTTCCTGGAGTCGGCGATCCAGTCGGCCAGCGCGGAGCGGCGGCCCGCGACCGAAGCCGGGATCGCGGCGGCGGGCAGCTCGGAATAGCGTGTCACGGCGCTCAGGACGCCCGGCGCGACGCTTTCGCCGGGGGCTTGAAGATTCCCGCCCGCGAGAATCCGCACCTCGGCGGGTTTATAGTCCGCGGCCTTGGGATACTTCAGCGTCGGTCCGCCGTCGGTAGCCCCGTCCAGAGGGCCGCTCGATACGGCGAAGGCGAGCGGATCGAACCGGGTCAGCGACTCGCGGTAGACCTGGAGATGCTTCTGGTGGAGCTTGTATTCTTCGAACTCCTCGGGCTCGAGTTCCTTGGTATCTTGCATCGCGGCCTGCATTTCGGCCTCGGGAATCGACTCGGGCGAAGCAAGTCCGCGGCGCTTCGCCAAGCGAACCCGCACCGTTTGCCGGAACTCCGCAAGCCGCGCTTGGGTGCGGTCGATCGAGTCCTGCCAGCGTTTCCGCTCGCCCGCCGAAGCGACGACGTTCTCCGCCGCGAGGAAGGGAATTTTCGGGCGCGCAAACTCGGTTGAGGCGAACACGGCCTGCAGCCGGTAGTAATCCTTCGTCGGGATCGGGTCGAACTTATGGTCGTGGCATCGCGCGCATCCCACGGTGAGCCCGAGAAACGCGGCTCCGACGGCGGAGGTCGCGTCGTCGAGCCACATCTGCCGGGTGACGGCCTCCACCGACATCGCCGTATGCTCCCACGGGCCTGCGCGCAGGAAGCCGGTGGCAATAACGGCGTCGGCGTTCGAGGGGTCCAGTTCGTCGCCGGCGATCTGCTCGCGAATAAACCGGTCGTAGGGTTTGTCGGCGTTGAACGAGCGAATCACGTAGTCGCGATACCGCCACGCGTTTGGCCGCTCGAAGTCGTTCGAGTATCCACTGGAATCCGCGTACCGGACGACATCCAGCCAATGCCGCCCCCAGCGCTCTCCGTACCGGGGCGATGCGAGCAGGCGCTCAACGGCCTTTTCCCAAGCGCTCGGAGACCGGTCGGCGACAAACGCGTCGATTTCCTCGGGCGCCGGAGGTAATCCGGTGAGGTCGAACGCCGCCCGGCGAAGGAGCGTCGGACGGTCGGCCGGCGGCGCCGGGGAGAGACCGCGCTCCCGAAGTTTCGCGTCGACGAACGCGTCGATCGAAGTCGCGCCGTCCGCGCTCCGGGTCGCACGTAGAGGACGCAAGGCCCAGACATCGGCTTCCGAGTAAGTCCACGCGGGCGATTCCGCCCGGGATTCGGCCCACGGCGCGCCGCCGTCGATCCAAGCGCGGAAAGCGGCGATTTCCTCCGCGCTCAGCCGCTTACTTTCCCCGCCGGGCGGCATCGCGAACGCCGTCTTGCCCTCGATCGCTTGTATCAGCAAACTTTCGCCCGCCTTCCCGGGGACGATGGCCGGGCCTCGCGACCCGCCCCGCAATGCAGCCTCGCGGGTCCGCAAGTCGAGTTTCGCCAGAATCTGGCCCTCGCCATGGCAGCCCAGACATTGTTTCCGGAGCGCCGGGCCGACGATACCGGAAAACGTGCGTTCGGCGGGCGTTTGCGCGGTTAACGATCCGGTGTAGAGGGCGGCGAAACCGACGAGGAAACCCTTCACGGCGTTCACGCCTTACAGGCTATCGCGAATGATGAAGCTTCGGTATCGCATTATCGTGGTGCCTATCGTCATTCGGAACGCCTCCTTACTCGGAGACTGCGGGTGCCGGTACCATCAAACCGGACGAAGTGTTGTTCTAGCGGATTAAGCGGTTTACATCCGGTGTGATTGGAGTGTCAACGAACGATACCCAGCTATTCGTCGTCGGCTATGCCTCGGACGGAACGCCGATCAACCCGGTGATTTTTCTCACGCTGCCCTTCGCGTATACGATAAACACCATCGAGATCTACGGCGGCGATATTAGCAATAACTCCATTCCAGGCATGATCGAATCGTTCGATGTCGAGATTTTCGGTCCCA
Source organism: Bryobacteraceae bacterium (assembly GCA_033763835.1). Classification (GTDB taxonomy): domain Bacteria; phylum Acidobacteriota; class Terriglobia; order Bryobacterales; family Bryobacteraceae; genus JAPKYZ01. The sequence continues at coordinate 64,042 of JANRJS010000013.1, forward strand.
ACGGCACATTCTCCGATTCTTTCGCCTCGTTGACCAAGTTCGGCCCCGGAGTCAACGCTAACGGCGATTTGGTGAATACGCGCGCGACGCTGGCTGGCAGCAAACTGGACGGTGTTCCCGCATTTACCGTGGTGCTTTCCAACTTTGCGCCTGGGACCTTTAATTGGGTGTCAATCACCGAGATCAAGTTAGACGGCGATCTCTATACGGCCAATCCGATTCCCGAGCCTTCGACGATCGGCCTGGCGGCGCTCGCACTCGGTGCGGGCATTGCGTTGCGGCTGCGGAAGTAGATCTCGCACCGGTTGTTTCTCGCGGGGGCTGCCAAGCGCGGCCCCCGGAGTTATTTGAGGCAGGCTTTCGCGAGATCGGCGGCTAAATCTCCCGGTGGCTAAATGCCCTCAACCGAGAACAATAGCTTCTCCCCCTGGACTTCCCGTATACTGAATCAGACCGCTCGCGAGGAATGCACATTTGAAGCGCAACGGATCCGACGAAAGCCTCCGCTGTTCTTTTTGTCATAAAAGTCAGGAGGTCGTCGGCAAGCTGATATCCTCGCCGAGCGACTATCCCCGCGCCTACATTTGCGACGAGTGCATCGCCGTCTGCAATTCGATCCTCGAAGACGACAAGGTCGAGCAAACCCACGTCACCCCGAACAAGCTCCCCAAACCGCTCGAACTAAAGGAATATCTCGACCAATACGTCATCGGACAGGACGCGACGAAGAAGAAGCTGGCCGTCGCCGTCTACAACCACTACAAACGCGTGCAAATGAACCGGCAACGCGCCGAAGTGGAGCTTTCGAAGTCGAATATCCTTCTGATCGGCCCGACCGGAACCGGGAAAACGTTGCTGGCGCAGACCCTCGCCAGGATTTTGGATGTACCCTTCGCGATCGTCGACGCCACCACCCTCACCGAAGCCGGGTACGTCGGCGAGGATGTCGAGAACATCATTCTCCGGCTGCTGCAAAACTCCGATTGGGACGTGGGGCGCTGCCAAACGGGCATCATCTATATCGACGAAATCGATAAGATCGGCCGCAAGGACGAAAATCCGTCGATCACGCGCGACGTTTCGGGCGAAGGCGTGCAGCAGGCGCTGCTCAAGATTTTGGAAGGCACCATCGCGAACGTTCCGCCGCAGGGCGGGCGTAAGCATCCGCACCAGGAATTTACGCCGGTCGATACGACAAATATCCTCTTTATCCTGGGCGGCGCTTTCGTCGGGCTCGAGAAAGTGATCGGTCGCCGGGTGGGGAAACGCGCGATAGGGTTCGGCGGCTCCGAGGACGACGAGCGCAAGCCGGTTCCGGCGCGAATGGGTGCGCACTCCAATCAACGCCGCGATCTTGAATTATTGCAGCAGATACAGCCGGTCGATCTGATCCGGTTCGGGTTTATTCCGGAGTTTATCGGCCGTATGCCGGTGGTGGCCGTGCTCGAAGATCTGAGCCGCGACGCGCTGGTGCAGATCCTAACGAGGCCGAAGAACGCCATCGTGCGGCAGTACCAGCGGCTGTTTGAGTTCGAGAATGTTAGACTGAAATTTACGGACGACGCCCTGGATGCGATCGCCGGGCTGGCGCTGGAACGCAAAGTCGGCGCTCGCGGGTTGCGCATGATCCTCGAAGAACTCATGCTCGACTTGATGTATTTCCTGCCCTCCTATAAGAAGGTTCGGGAATTTCTGGTGACCAAGGAAATGGTGATGTCCCAGAAAATCAGTCTCGCACTGCTCGAAAAGGCGGGTTAGCGTCAACCGCCCGTTCGGGCAGGGCAACCCAATCCCGAAATCGGTCATCCTAATACTAAGCCCACCATGCTGACTTCCCGAGAACGAACCGAAACCCGCCGCCTCCCGATGATGCCCATCCGGGACGTGGTCATCTTCCCGCACATGATGACCCCGTTCGTCGTAGGGCGCGAATCGAGCGTCCGCGCGCTTGAAGAGGCGTTGACCGGCGACAAGAAGATTTTCCTCGCCACGCAGCACGACGCCTCGATCGACGACCCCCGCCCCGACGAAATCTTTTCGGTCGGCACGGTCGCCAACATCGTCCAGAGCCTGAAGCAGCCCGACGGCAACATTAAGGTACTGGTCGAGGGGCTCGAACGCGGCAAAGTGGTCTCCGTCAACGACGAAGAAGGTTTTTTCCAGGCGCTGGTCCGCTCGTTTAGCTACAAGATCGAGGGCGGCGAGCAGTTGGAGGGGCTGATCGCGCGTGTGGCGACGCTCTTCGAGCAGTACGTCAAGATCGGCCAGAACCTGAACTACGATCAGATGATCGCGGCGATCCGCGTCGAGGATCCCTCGAAGCTGGCCGACGTGGTGGCCGCCAATCTGCAGCTCACCATCGAAGAGAAGCAGGAACTGCTCGAAATCTTCGACCCGGTGGACCGCCTGGCGCGCATCGCCGACCTGCTCGACATCGAGATCGAGAAGCTGAACGTAGACCGCACGATCCAGGGCCGCGTGAAGCGCCAGATGGAGCGCGCGCAAAAAGAGTACTACCTCAACGAGAAGATTAAGGCGATCCAGAAAGAACTTGGGCGCGGCGAAAAGTCCGAAATCGACGAACTGAAGAAGAAGATCGAGCAGGCGGGCATGCCGAAGGACGCCGAGGAGAAGGCTCACGCCGAGCTGAAGCGCCTGGAGAACATGCCGCCGATGTCGGCGGAATCGACGGTGTCGCGCAATTACCTCGATTGGCTGCTGGCGGTCCCGTGGAAAAAGAAATCGAAAGAGATTCGGGATCTAGGGTTTGCGAAGGAAGTGCTCGAGAGCGATCATTACGGGCTCGAAAAGATCAAGGAGCGCATTCTCGAGTTTCTGGCCGTCCGGCGGCGGGTGCAGAACCCTAAGGGCTCCATTTTGTGCTTCGTTGGACCTCCCGGGGTGGGCAAGACTTCGCTCGGGATGTCGATCGCGAAGGCTACCGGCCGTAAGTTCGTTCGCATGTCGCTGGGCGGCGTACGCGACGAAGCGGAAATTCGCGGTCACCGCCGCACCTACATCGGCGCGCTGCCCGGCCAAGTGATCCAGATGATGAAGAAAGCCGGGACCAAGAATCCGGTCTTCATGCTGGACGAAATCGACAAGATGTCTACGGATTTCCGGGGCGATCCATCGTCGGCGCTGCTCGAAGTGCTGGACCCCGAGCAGAATTTCATGTTCATGGAGCATTACCTGGACGTGGAGTACGACCTCTCGCAAGTTCTGTTCGTCGCGACGGCGAACGTGCTGCACACCATTCCCGCGCCGCTGCAGGATCGTATGGAAGTGATCCGGCTGTCGGGTTACACGGAGCTCGAAAAGCTCGAGATCGCGCGGAAGTTCCTGGTGCCGAAGCAGATGAAGGGGACTGGGCTGTCGCCACAGGAGATCGAGTTTGACGAAAGCGGTCTGAAAACGCTGATTCTGGGTTATACGCGTGAGGCGGGCGTCCGCAATCTAGAACGCGAAATCGGCAACGTGTGCCGCAAAGTGACGCGGCAGGTGGTGACGGCGCTAGGCGATCCGGAGGGCGGCGATAAACGAGCGCTCGACGCGCCGATCGAGATCGTGGACGACGTTCCGGCGGAAGCGGCAGCGGCTCCAGTAGCCGAAGAGGCGGTGAAGCCGAAACGCAAGTCGAAGAAGTCCGCCGCCGAAACGCCGGCTGTAGAAGTAGCGAAAACGGTCGTGGATTCGGGCGAGGTGGAGAAGTTGCTCGGCCCAATAAAGTTCCGGGACTCGAAAGCCGAAAAAAAGAACGAGGTGGGCGCCGCGACCGGACTGGCGTGGACGGAAGTGGGCGGGCAAATCCTAACCACGGAAGTCACGACGATGGAAGGCCGGGGCAAGCTAACCATCACCGGCAAGCTGGGCGACGTGATGCAGGAATCGGCGCAGGCGGCGATGAGCTACGTGCGCAGCCGGGCTCAGGCGCTGGGCTTGGCTCGCGACTTCTACCGCAATCTCGACATCCACGTCCACGTGCCGGAAGGCGCGATTCCTAAGGACGGTCCGTCGGCGGGGATCACCCTCGCCACCGCGATTACCAGCTCGCTCACCGGAATTCCGGTGCGGGCCGACATCGCCATGACCGGCGAAGTGACGCTGCGGGGCAAGGTGCTGCCGATCGGCGGTCTGAAAGAAAAGCTGCTGGCGGCGCACCGGCATGGCATCGCCGAGGCGATCTTGCCACGCGACAACGAGAAAGACCTTCCGGACGTGCCGGAAAACGTTCGGAACGATATCCGGTTACATGTCGTCGAATCGATGGACGAGGTTTTGCGGATCGCTCTCGAGCGGCTGCCGGAGCCGACTCCTTTAGCGGCGGTCCCGCTCGAGGCGGCTAAGCCGGAGGCGATCATCGAGGACATCCGCCACTAGAGCGGACTAAGGCCTGGGCCGGAATCGAGGTCTCGGCATGACGGGCCGAATCGAGGCGGAGTTTTTAGGAAGCGCGGCGGATCCGGCTCAGTTCCCCAGGGAACGGGCCGGTGAGGTGGCGTTTCTGGGCCGGTCGAACGTGGGGAAGTCGTCCCTGATTAACCGGCTGGTGAGCCGGACCGATTTGGCGTATACGAGTTCGCGGCCCGGTTGCACGCGAACCATCAACTTCTATCGGCTGGGCGCTGGACTCCGGCTGGTAGATCTTCCGGGTTACGGTTACGCGGCGGGTCCGATTGAGGATAAAATCGCCTGGGGGAAGCTCATTGAGGGCTACCTCGCCGGGCGGGACGATCTTCGGCTCGCTTTGGTATTGCTGGACGCCCGCCGGGGGTGGATGGACCCCGACCGGCAAATGCGGGACTGGTTGGCCGAATACGGCCGCCCCTACCTGGTGGCCATCACCAAAATCGACAAACTAAACCAAAAGGAATACCATCGATCGCTCGAAGCGATCCGCAAGGAAATACCCGGCATGGAGCCGGTACCTTGCTCGGCCGTAGACGGCCGGGGAGTGAGGGAATTGTGGCAAACGATATCGAAGATCAAGACCAGCCGGTAGAGACGGCGGAAGCGCCCGCGAGTGAGGCCGTGGAGGCCCCGGCGCATAAGCCCCGGTCCGAGCGGGAACGCCGACAGCGCCGGATGAACGGCAACCAAGGCGGCAATCCCGGCGGTGGAAATGGCGGCAACCAAGGCGGCGGTACAAGCTCCGCCGCGATGAATGGCGGGGACGCTCCCATTGCCACGCCTCCTCCGCCACCGCCGCAACCGGTAGTCCAACAGGTCGCCCGGCTCGACTTGGTGGAATTGAAGGACATGCCGATCCTGAAGCTGCAAAACGTGGCGAAGGATATGGGCGTGCAGGGCGCGGCCGGTTTGCGCAAGCAGGAGCTGATCTTCAAGATCCTGCAGATGCAAGCCGAGAAATCGGGCCTGATCTTCTCGCAAGGCGTGCTCGAATGCCTGCCCGACGGGTTTGGCTTTTTGCGCGCGCCGGAGTACAACTACTTGCCCGGCCCGGACGACGTTTACGTTTCGCCGTCGCAAATCCGGCGCTTCGATCTACGCACGGGCGACACGGTGTCCGGCCAAATCCGCCCGCCCAAGGAAGGCGAGCGGTACTTCGCGCTCATCAAAGTCGACGCGATCAACTTCGAGCCGCCGGAAGAGTCGCGCAACAAGATTTTCTTCGACAATCTGACGCCGCTCTATCCGCAGCAGCGCATCAAGCTCGAAACGACGAAGGACAACTTCTCGGGCCGCGTGATGGACATGCTGACGCCGATCGGCAAAGGGCAGCGCGGACTGATCGTCGCGCCGCCGCGCACCGGCAAAACCATGCTCTTGCAGTCGATCGCGAATTCGGTGACGGCGAATCATCCCGAAGTCGCGCTGATCGTGCTGTTGATCGACGAACGGCCGGAAGAAGTCACCGACATGCAGCGCAGCGTTCGGGGCGAGGTGATCTCCTCGACTTTCGACGAACCGGCGACCCGCCACGTGCAGGTGGCCGAAATGGTGATCGAGAAGGCGAAGCGCCTCGTCGAGCACAAGCGCGACGTGGTGATCCTGCTCGATTCGATCACGCGTTTGGCGCGCGCTTACAACACCGTGGTACCGCCTTCGGGCAAGGTGCTGTCGGGCGGCGTGGATTCGAACGCGCTGCAGCGACCGAAGCGATTCTTCGGCGCGGCCCGCAATATCGAGGAGGGCGGCTCGCTGACGATCATGGCGACGGCGCTTGTGGATACCGGCTCGCGCATGGACGAAGTGATTTTCGAAGAGTTCAAGGGCACGGGCAACATGGAAATCCACCTGGATCGAAAACTAGTGGACAAGCGCGTGTTCCCGGCGATCGACATCAATAAATCGGGGACGCGCAAGGACGAGTTGCTGCTGCCGAAGGACGAACTAAACCGCGTGTGGGTTCTGCGCAAAGTGATCGCGCCGCTGTCGCCGGTGGAGTCGATCGAACTGCTGCTCGACAAGCTGGCGAAGACGAAATCGAACGCCGACTTTTTGGGCGCGATGAACGCGTAGACTGGTTCGGGTGGGACTGGACCTACTGCCCGAGTTCGTTCGGGATAACTACGAAGTTCATGAGTGGAAGCACGCGTGCGCGATTCTCGCGGGCGATTTTCCCGGCGAGTTCCGGGACATTGTTGAGGTTTTGACCAGCTTCCGGTTGCGCCGGGAATGGATCGAGGTTGGCGGCGGACGCAAGACCGAACTAGCGGCCTGGATCGATTCCCAACTATCGGCGCGAGGATGGACTGAAAAGAAATTCGAGACAAAGATCCAAGTAGACGCCGCGACCATGGAATCTCCCACTCATCGCGTCGATTGCTTCAAGAATCGAGTGGCGCTCGAAATCGAATGGAATAATAAAGACCCATTCTTTGACCGGGACCTTAACAACTTCCGGCTTTTGTTCGATTTGCGAGCGATCAGCGTGGGCGTGATCGTTACCCGTTGCGATGAGTTGCAAGACTTGTTCAATAAGCTCGGCCGGGGTTCTTCCTACGGGCTTCGACCACTCATATGAGCAAACTGCTCCCGCGGATTCTCGGGGGAGGCGGCGCCGGTTGTCCCTTGCTCGTGTTCGGGATCAAGGCTACGCTGTATCAGGAATGAACGTGGATCAGGTGGATTTAGCGGCGGACTTTCGGGCGGCGATCTCCGGCCAGAAGTATGGGACAATCCTGGCCGATCCACCGTGGCAATTCCAAAACCGCACGGGAAAAGTCGCCCCGGAGCATCGCCGCCTCAGCCGCTATGGGACCCTCGGCATCGAGGCGATTAAGGCGCTTCCCGTAGGAGAGTGCGCGGCGGAAGTTTGCCATCTCTACCTTTGGGTTCCGAACGCCCTGCTTCCGCTCGGCCTTGAGGTAATGGAGAGCTGGGGATTTAACTATAAATCCAATCTGGTCTGGTATAAAGTGCGAAAGGACGGGGGTCCCGACGGACGTGGAGTCGGTTTCTACTTCCGCAACGTCACCGAACTGATCCTGTTCGGCGTGCGCGGGAAAAGTCCCAGAACCAGAGAGGCAGGGCGCAGCCAAGTCAACGTGGTCGAGTCGCGGAAACGAGAGCACTCGCGAAAGCCGGACGAACTTTATCCGCTCATCGAGGCGTGCAGCTTCGGGCCTTATCTGGAACTGTTCGCGCGAGGTTCGCGGCGAGGCTGGACCGCGTGGGGGAATCAAGCGGAGGATTACGCTCCTTCATGGCCGACTTACTCGAATCACTCGGCGAGTAGGGATAAGCGCCAAGTGGCCCTCTTCGGCGACTGAGTTCGCCCGCATCGCGCCTCTCGGTGGGTTCGGCGATATGATCGTGGACAGGTTCCCCGATGTTCGGAAGCGTCTGTCTGTTCGTCCTACTTGCCGCACCCGTCGAGTTTAATCGCGACGTCCGTCCGATCCTTTCGGACAAGTGTTTTCAATGCCATGGGCCGGACGCGAAGGCGAAGAACATCCCCATGCGCCTCGACGTCGAGGCCGAAGCGAAGGCGCGGGCGATCGTCGCCGGCAAGCCCGACGAGAGCGAACTGATCCGGCGCATCACCTCCGAGAGCAAAGCGAAGAAAATGCCGCCGGTGTATACCGGGCATTCGGTTTCGGAAAAAGAAATCGCCGTCCTGCGCGAGTGGATCGCCAGCGGCGCGGAGTGGCAGGCGCATTGGGCTTTCATTCCTCCGAAACGCACGCCCGGCGGATCTATCGACAGATTTGTCCGGGAACGTTTGAAACGCGAAGGGCTGGAAATGTCGCCGGAAGCCCCACGCGAGGTCCTGTTGCGGCGGGCGACGTTCGACCTGACCGGATTGCCCCCCACACTCGCCGAACTCGACGCGTTTCTCGCCGACCGCTCGCCCAACGCCTACGAGAAAGCGATCGACCGGCTGCTCGCGTCGCAGCGCTACGCGGAACGCATGGCGATGCGCTGGCTCGACGCGGCGCGCTACGCCGACACCAACGGCTACCAATACGACGGCGAGCGCGTGATGTGGCGTTGGCGCGATTGGGTGATCGAGAGCTTCGCCCGCAACCAACCGTTCGACCAATTCGTCGTCGAGCAGATCGCGGGCGATCTGCTACCGAACGCGACCCGCGAGCAGAAGATCGCCACGGGATTCAATCGCAATCACCGCATCAATACGGAAGACGGCATCGTGCCCGAGGAGTATGCCGTCGAGTATGTCGTCGATCGCGTCGAGACGGCGTCTACCGTGTTTCTCGGCCTCACAATGGGTTGCGCGCGATGCCACAACCACAAGTACGACCCAATTTCGCAGAAGGACTTCTACAGCTTCTTCGCGTTCTTCAACAACGTTCCGGAGATCGGGCGGGGGATCAAGTACGGCAACTCGCACCCCTATATTGCGGCGCCGACGCGCGATCAGGAGTCGCAATTGGAGGCGCTGAAAGGGAAGATCGCGGCGGCGGAAAAGGCTCTCCCGAATGGCTCGCTCGAAGCGGCGAGTTACCGCCTGTCCCTCGCGCTCGACTACGAGCAAGCGTACGTCGCGAAAGAGCCGCGGGTGGCGGGCATGGCCGGCCAATGGGATATCGACGACCCGTTCTCGCTCTCGGCGAAAATCTACTCGGACCAAGTGCCCGACGGCGCGATTCTCACGCGCATGGTCGACGATCCGAAGGGCAAAGGCTACGGGCTGATCGCCGATCACGGCAAGCTGCACTTTCACCTCACCAGCGTGTGGGCCGACGACGCGTTGCGAGTCGAGACCGCTCCGGTATTGCAAGCCGGGCGATGGCATACGGTCTCCGCGAGCTACGACGGATCGAAGATGGGCGCCGGCATCAAGCTTTATCTCGATGGCGCGCCCGTCGAATTCAAGGTTTTGAACGAAACGCTCTACCGGCCGTTCAACAACGCGCGTAACGTCTTCCCTCAGCCGCTCCGCATCGGGATGGGCTGGGGAAAGGAGCGCCGGTTCAACGGCCAAATCGACGAAGCGCGCGCGTGGGCGCGAGTGCTGTCCGCCGAGCGAATGGCGGCGGTCGCGGGCCGCGCCGATCGAGCGAAGATGGGCCGCTGGGCGTTTCTCGAAACGACAGCCGAAGGCCGGCGATGGTTCGAGCTTGAGTGGGAGCGCGAGAAGCTCGAAAAGAGTTTCCCCACCGTGATGGTGATGGCGGAGCGGCCCGAGCGCCGCGACACGTTCATCTTGCAGCGCGGCGTTTACGATAAGCCGGGCGAAAAGGTGGAACCCGCGTTGCCCGAAACGCTGGGCGTTTTGCCGCCGGGCGCAAAGGCCGACCGCTTGGCGCTGGCACGCTGGATGACGGCGCGCGACAATCCGCTGCTAGCGCGCGTTACGGTGAACCGCTTCTGGCAATCGTTTTTCGGCACGGGCATCGTCAAGACCACCGAGGATTTCGGGCAGCAAGGCGAGTGGCCGTCGCATCCCGAGTTGCTCGATTGGCTCGCGGTCGAGTTCATGGAATCGGGCTGGAACGTCAAGGCGCTGCAGAAGACGATCGTGATGAGCGCGGCGTACCGGCAGTCGTCGAAGGCGTCTCCGGAACTTCTCTCGCGCGACCCAGAAAATCGTCTTTTGGCGCGCGGGCCGCGAATCCGTATGCCGGCCGAGATGGTGCGCGATCAGGCGCTGGCGGCGTCGGGCCTGCTGGTCGAGAAAATCGGCGGGCCATCGGTGAAGCCGTATCAACCGGCGGGTCTTTGGAAAGAGATCAACATGCAGGACGGCGACTACGAACCGGGGAAAGGCGAAGACCTTTATCGCCGCAGCTTGTACACGTTTTGGAAGCGGACCATCGCGCCGCCGATGATGTTGAACTTCGACGCGGCGATGCGCGAGAGTTGCGTGGTGCGCGAAACGAAGACCAACACTCCGCTGCAGGCGCTGAATCTGATGAACGACGTGACGTTTCTCGAAGCGGCTCGACATTTGGGCGCGGCGATGATGCGTGAAGGCCTAGCGAGCGGATTCCGCCGTGTTCTGTCGCGGGCTCCGAAAGCGGAAGAAATGGAAGTGTTGAATTCCGCGCTCGCCTATCATCGCGATTACTTTTCGGACGAAGCGAAAGCGCGCGCTTACTTGAATCAAGGCGCGTCGGCGAGCGATCCGGTTCCGAATCCGCGCGAACTCGCGGCGCACATGGCCGTGGCGAGCCTGATTTTCAATCTCGACGAGGCGGTGACACTCAATTGACGCGTCGCGACCTGTTGGCTCTTCCCTCGATGATGCTGGGGCGCGCGGCGTTCGCGGGAATCGAATCGAACGCTCCCGCGATCCCGCATTTCAAACCGCGCGCCAAGCGGGTGATCTACCTGTTTCAGCACGGCGGCCCTTCGCAACTCGACCTATTCGACTACAAGCCCGAACTCGCGAAGCGCCGCGGCGAAGACTTGCCGGACTCGATCCGCAAGGGGCAGCGGCTGACGGGCATGACGGCGTATCAGGCGAAGTTTCCCACTGCGCCGTCGATCTTCGAGTTCGCCAAACACGGGCAAAGCGGACAGTGGTTAAGCGAACTTCTTCCACACCACGCGAAGATCGCCGACGATATTGCGATCGTCAAGACGCTGCACACCGAGGCAATCAATCACGACCCGGCGGTGACGTTCTTTCAAACGGGATTTCAACTCGCCGGGCGGCCGTCGATCGGCGCGTGGCTCAGCTACGGCTTGGGTAGCGAGAACAAGGATCTGCCGGCGTTTGTCGTGATGGTGTCGCAAGGCGTGGGCAACACGCAGGCGCTGGCGGACCGCATGTGGGGTTCCGGTTTTCTCGAAACCAAGCACGCGGGCGTGAAGTTCCGCGCGGGGTCCGATCCGGTGCTGTATTTGTCGAATCCCGAGGGCTACGAACCGGCGGCGCGGCGGCGGTTCCTCGACGACTTGGCCAAGCTCAACAAGATCGAATCGGCCGAGTATCGCGACCCGGAAATCGAAACGCGCATCGCGCAGTACGAAATGGCGTATCGCATGCAATCGAGCGTTCCCGAGTTGACGGATTTATCGAAGGAACCGGAATCGACGTTCGATTTGTACGGACCCGATTCGCGCAAGCCGGGAACGTTCGCCGCCAATTGCGTTCTCGCGCGGAGGCTCGCCGAACGCGGCGTGCGGTTCATCCAGCTTTACCATCGCGGCTGGGACGCACACAATACGTTGCCCAAGCAGATTCGCGGACAGTGCGCGCAGACCGATCAACCGTCGGCGGCGCTGATTCAGGATTTGAAGCGGCGAGGGATGCTCGACGACACGCTGGTGGTATGGGGCGGCGAGTTCGGGCGTACGGTGTATTCGCAAGGCACGCTCACCGAGACGGATTACGGCCGCGATCATCATCCGCGTTGCTTTAGCGTATGGCTGGCGGGTGGCGGGGTGAAGGGTGGCGTCACACACGGCGAGACGGACGACTTCAGCTACAACGCCGTGGACAAGCCGATGGACGTTCACGATCTGCACGCCACCATGCTGCACGTGCTCGGAATCGATCACACCAAGCTGACGTATAAGTTCCAGGGCCGGCATTATCGCCTCACCGACGTGCACGGGCGAATTGTGCGGGATATCTTGAGTTAGCCTGAGCCATATGTCGCGATTCGTTTGGCTAGTTAGCATTGCCATATGCCCAGCTAGCGCCGCCACTTCGTTGCTGAGTAAGGACGGCATAGGACCAATTCGCTTCGAAAGCTCCTTGACGCCGGAAGGCAAGAAGACGAGAATTCGAGCGCAAGCCGTTAACGAGTCGCCTTTACCAATTCGCTCCGTTAGGTTTTGCGTCGCGTACGGAGGCAAGCGTTGTCCGTATATGCTTTGGACTACCAGGGAATTGCCGCCCGGCGGGGAGTTTACTTGGGATGCCCTCATCTCCAAGTCTCGTATCGAAGCTCACCAAATCACGATCATGAAAATCGAACCCGGCGCTCCGTTGGCGACGAAGCGACCAAATCCGAAGTTCGACGAAATCAAGACGATATTCGTAGGAGAGATCGAAGGTAATGCCGGGCCTATGGCGCGTGAACGGTTAATCGCGCTCCTCGTGAACTCGGGCCGCTTTAGCGTAGTGATGGACAGGGAAAAGGCAGACGCCATTTTGGCAGGGCGAGCGGAATCGAAGGATATCGAACGAGTTGAATCGTCGTCACGAGGCGTTTCCACTGCGTCGGGGCACGCGTCCATCACTTCTTTGGGTGGATCGAGTAGCGGCGGTAGTAGTGGCTATTCGTCAAGCCGCACAACTGGCGGCACGGTAGTCCTAGACACCGTAGTCGTCCGGCTTACCAAGTCTTCCGGCGAAATTCCTTGGGCATGGGACGACACCAAGCCATGCGCTTCCGGGATTCGATCACAATGCGCCGTCGCCGACCTTCTTTCGGCTGCGGCCACTCGCGTCGAGTGAGAAATAGGCGGCGGGACGGATCAGTAGCTCTAACCGCAGATTGAGAGTCGAGTAGGCCGCTTCAATCCGGTCTCTTGGCGTGTCGTGCGAAAGATCGAACAATCGTTCGATTTCGCGTTTACCCACCCGAAGTTCGCGCGCCTAATCTGGATTTAGAAAGTCCCTTGGCCCGCATTGCGGAATACGAATCCACCTTAAGGGATTCCCCAAGAGGCAGCGCAATCTCCCGGTAAACCGCTCCCCGATATCTATGCGCAGGTGGAATCGTTTCCCCTCGGTTCATGCGATCTTCGAGGAGTGTTCGCAAGAGATCGAGCGCCATCGATCGGGCGTCTTCTTCGTCTTCGCCTTGGCTGTAACCTCCTAGATCGGGGAAGTCGATAACAAAGCCGCCTTCATCGGCTGGTACGAAACGAGCGCGATATGCGATCACGAGCCGCTTCCTTCCTATTCTTCCGATTAATCTTGATAAGCCAGCGTGCACGGGCGAATTGTGCGGGATATCTTGTCTTAGTGCGATTCGCTTTCCTGCTTTTCTCGGTCCCGCTGCTTGCGGCGGAGTTGGGCGTTTCCGGTACGAAGTTCACGCTCGACGGCAAGCCGTTTCCGCTCAATGGCGTCAGTTTCTTCAACGCGATTTACAACGCGGAGTTCAACCGGTCGAGCGAAGTGCGGCGTGAATGGATTCGCAAGTTCCAACGCTACGCCGTCAACACGCTGCGCGTCTGGGCGCAATGGGACAACAAGCGCGGGTTCGTCGATTCGTGCCCGAGTTGCACGCTCTACCACTCCGACGGCTCGCTGCGCGCGGAGCATGTCGAGAAGCTGAAAGCGATCTGCGCGGACGCGGATCGCGAGGGTACCGTCATCGAACTCGTGCTGTTTTCGCAAGAGAGCTGGCACGACGGAATCAAGCTCGGCGCGGCGGCGGACCGCGGCGCGGCGGAAGTCGCTCGCGCGGTGATGCCGTACCGCAACGTGGCGATCCAGATTTGGAACGAGTTCGACGAGCGCACCATGGATCTGGTGAAGGTCGTGCGGAGCGTCGATCCGAAGCGCCTAGTCAGCAACTCGCCCGGTGTGAGCGGCGTTTTGTTCGGGGTCCGCGGCGAGAACGAAGCGCTCGATTATTTATCGCCGCACACCTCGCGGCAGGGCGCGGGACGAACCTGGGAGATCGCACCCGCCGAAATCGGAATGCTGCTCACGCGCTACAACAAGCCGGTGATCGACGACGAGCCCGCGCGGAATGGCACGGCGCAATTCGGCGGTCCGAAGAACGGTTCGGAACCGCACGATCACATCGTGCAGATCGCGCGCGTTTGGGCGGCGGGCGGTTACGTCATCTATCACCACGACATGTTCCAGATGGGCAAAGGCCATGCGACGGTGCCGCCGTCGGGCATCCCCGACCCCGAGTTCTCGCCGTACCACCGGGTGGTGTTCGAATTTCTCAAACATCGCGACCGCTACTTGCGGTAGTGGTTCCAAATCTCCTCGCGCTCCGGCGGCGTGAGTTTGCGTGTCTCCTCGCCGCGGAGCAGTAAGTGGAGTTTTGCCGTTTCCTCTAGTTCCTCCGCGCGATCGACGGCTTCATCCATCGTGCGGCCTAGCGCGATGAGTCCGTGATTGCGCAATAGCAGGCAATCGTGGCCCTTCGCCGCCTCGGCTACGGCGTCGCCCAATGCTTGCGATCCCGGACGATGATACGGCACGATGGCGAGCGGCGCGACGCGCATCAGGTAGTACGGCGTGATGACCGGTATCGGCTCCGCGGGGTCGAGACGTTCGAGGCACGAGAGGGCGACGGAGTAGGTCGAATGCAAGTGGACGATCGCGTTCGCGCGCTCGCCGGCGTTGCGATAACAGCCCAGATGGAATGGATACTCCTTCGAAGGCTTGTTGGAGTTGCGCGCGTTGCCGTCGAGATCGATGAGCGCTAGCTCGTCCGGCGAGAGCGCGCGAAAGCTCTTGCCCGTCGGCGTGATCCAAATGTCGCCGCCGCTGCGAAAACTCAAGTTGCCGGTGGAACCGAATGCGAGCCCGCGCTCGAAGAAACTGCGCGCGATGTCGCAAAGATGTTGCAGGGGGTCGGTCATAGATCGTTACAAAGCCTTCGAGAAAAAGTCGTCGGAGCCGAAATTGCCGGACTTGAGCACCAGGCGGCGAGCGCCGGTCCAAAGCTCCGGCACTCCGGGATCGATCACGCCGGTCACTTCCGCGCTTCGCACGCCGAGCGCCGTCACCACCGCGCCCGAAGTTTCGCCGCCCGCGACGACGATGTTCTTGCGGTCGAGTCGCCGCGCAATTTCGCCGAACGCTTGTTCGATCTCCTCGGGCGGCGCGGCCATGCGAGCTTCGGGTTCGGCGGACGAATAGATGCACACCGTATCGTTCGCGCGAGCCTCTTCGATGATCCGTTCGATCGCGTCGAGGTCGAGTTTGATCTTGGGCACGTCGTTACGAAGCCGGGTCAATTGTTCGAGCTGCCGGAGCGTTTGCGCGGAGCAACTGCCGGAAAGGATCAGCGATCGCCCGTTGCGCAGCGCGACGGCTCGGGTGCCGCTCTTCGGCAGCGGTAGAAACACGGGCAAGCCGGAGCCGCCGGTCAAAAATGGATGATCGTGAAAATGTTCCGCGATGCGCGCCAAGTCGCCGTCTTCGAGAACGTCCACCAGCGCGATTTCGGCGTCGCACTCGAACGGCTCGCCCCAGGGCATCAATCCCACGCGGCGTGAAGTCTGACGTCGCAGGTGGCGCACGAGGTTCGAATCCGTCATTGGGTTAAGCGGATGCGTGCGCATCGAAGTCTCGTTCAACGGCACGCCGTGTACGAACAGGTGCCCCATGTATTGCGTGCGCCCAAGCGCCGGAACGCTGGGCACGGCAATGGTGCGATCGACCCCCAGCGCGCGCATGAGCGCATCGGTAACCGGGCCGATATTGCCGCGTTCGGTGGAGTCGAATGTCGAGCAGTACTTAAAGTACACTTGCGTCGCGCCAATCACGGTTTGCAGCGCCTTTAGCGAAAGATCGACCGCCGCTTCGGGATCGATCGATCGCGATTTCAAGCTCACCACCACGGCGTCGGCGTCGGGCGTACGGTCCGGCACGCCGAACGTTTGCACCACGCGGACGCCGCGCTCGAAGAGCATGCCCGCCAGATCGCTACCGCCGGTAAAGTCGTCAGCGACGCTCGCGAATCTCACTCGTGATCCTCCATCCGAATCCCGCCGCCAACATCGTTGCGACCGCCACCCAGGCGAACGGAATATCGAAGCTCAACGTGCGTTGGGTAACGATTCCAACGGCCCACATGGCGAGCGCCCCGGCGAGCGAGCCCGAGCCGCCAAGCAAACCCGCCGCCGTCGAGACATGCTCGCTCGAAACTTCCTGCGCCATCGTCAAGTACATCGCGATCCACATTCCGATGCCACAGTCGATTATTACGAGGAGGGGTACGGGCGACGCACTGCGCGTGACGAAGACCGACAGCCCTACCAGCGCCGTCGCAAGAAGAAACACCGCGCGGCGCGCCGAAGATTTTCGCCAGCCCAATTTCGTTAGCGCGAGCACCAGCGCTCCGCAGCCGAGATATCCGGCGTCGAGCCCCAAATACGCGGCGGTGAGGACGCCGCTCAATGCCGCCGTCGCGTAGCCGCGCTGCTGCACCAAGTACGCGGGCAACCAATTCAAGAGGAAGTAGAGGCAAGGGTTGACGAGAATCGAAACGCAGAACGCGAGCCAGAAGGCGCGTGTGCGAAGAACGCTCGCATAGCCTCCAGCGGGCGGCGCGGCGGCTTTCGGACTGGGCGGCGAAAAAAAGGCCCACAACGCGAACCATACCAGCCCTAACGCCCCGACGCCGACGAACGCCCATCGCCAACCGTAGAGCGCGGAGATTCCGAGGATCAGGCCCGGGGCGATAAGCGCGCCGACGCTGGTGCCGCTGGTGAAAATTCCATTGGCGAGCGGACGCTCCGCCGGCGGCATCGCGGTGGCGATCATGCGCAGGGCGGCGGGCCAATTCACGGCCTCGACCACGCCGAGCAGTAGCCGGAAAACCATGAGTCCTACGAATCCCGAAGCGGTCCCCGTGAGCGCGCTCACGGCGCTCCAGGCCAGAACCGCACCCGCGTAAAACCAACGGAGCGAGACGCGATCGAGAATCGGGCCGACGGCGAACTGCGCGAATGTGTAGGTGTAGTAGAAAAGCGAAAACAACAGGCCTAGTTGCGCGTTGTCGAAACCAAGTTCTTTCTGTAACGACGGCGCGAGGATGGCGAGCGTCTGGCGGTCCAGATAGTTCAGCGTCGTCGCCAGAAAAAGGAGCGCGGGGAGAATCCAACGCCGCCAAGTGAGCTCGCGCAAGGTCTAGCGATTGTATAATCGCGGTTCCTTACATGTCTTCCACGTTTCTGGTTGGCGTCACGCCGGATTTCCTCGTCGATGCGAAAGGCCGCTACGAAAAAGAACTCGAACAAAGCTTCGCGGGCGTCGCGGGGCTTTCCTGGGAAGTCATGCCGGACCAGCCTGGCAAGGTGGCGACCCTCGAAGCGATCGACCGTTACGATGCGATCTTCGCGCTGGGGTTGAAGTTCGCTCGCGAGAGCGTGACGGGCGCGAAGCGCTTGGCGTTGATCGCACGCTGGGGCGTGGGTTACGACATGATCGACACGGCGGCAATCACGGAGAACGACATCGCGCTCGCGATCACGCCAAACGCCGTGCGGCGGCCCGTCGCCGAGGCGATCTTGACGTTCGTTTTCGCGCTGGGCACGAATCTACTAACGCAAGACCGTCTGGTGCGCGCGGGCAAGTGGCGCGGCGATCTACCGAAACTCGGACAGAATCTTGCGGGACGCACGCTCGGTTCGTTGGGCTGTGGCAACATCGCGCAACAAATGTTTCGTATGGCGCAATCGCTGGGGTTCGGGCGGTTCGTCGCACACGATCCTTTCGTGGATCGAGAGGCCGCCGCCGCGCTCAACGTCGACTTATTGGACAAGGACACCGTCTTCCGCGAGAGCGACTACGTTACGGTCAATACGCTATTGAACGAGTCCACACGAGGACTGGTCGGCGAACGCGAACTTCGCTTGATGAAGCCCACGGCCTACCTGATCAACACGGCTCGCGGACCGATCGTCGATCAGAAAGCGCTCACGCGCGCGCTGCATGAAGGCTGGATCGCGGGCGCGGGGCTCGATGTATTCGAGGTGGAACCGCTGCCTCTCGACGATCCAATTCGGGAGGCTCCGAACACGATTCTCTCGCCGCATGGATTGCCGTGGACCAACGAAATCGCACGCGATAACGGCCTGGAAGCGTGCGCGAACATCCTGACCGTCGCCCGCGGCGAAGTGCCGGCAAGCGTCGTCAACAAGGACGTTCTCAAGCGGCCGGGCTTCCTTAAGAAACTGGAGAGTTACAAAAAATGAAGACCAATCGCTACCGGCAGGCGATCGCCGAAGGCCGCATTCCGGTCGGCCACATGGTGTGGGAATTCGGCACACGGGGCATGGCCAAGCTGCTCGACTCCGTCGACCTCGATTTCGTGATTTACGACATGGAGCATTCTGGCTTCGGCGTGGAGCGCGTGTTCGACCTCATCGCCTGGTCGAAGGCCGCGAGCTACGCGCCGTTCGTGCGCCTGCCGCAGTTGCAATATCACTTCCTCGCGCGGATCATGGACGCGGGCGCGTTGGGCGCGATGGTGGGCAACGTCCAAACTCCCGAAGAGGCGCGCGCCATCGTCGACGCGGTGAAGTACGCCCCGATGGGCAAGCGCGGCGTCGGGCTCGGAACGGCGCACACGGATTACGTAGTGCCCAACCCGTCCGAGTACTTCAAGGCGATCAACGAATCGAGCGTCATCATCTGCCAGATCGAGTCGCCGCTGGGGGTCGCCAACGCGGACGCGATCGCGGCTACGCCCGGCGTCGATAATCTCTGGGTTGGGCATTTCGACCTGACCCAATCGATGGGAATTCCCGGCGAGTTCCAGAATCCGAAGTTTCTCGACGCGCTAAAGACAGTCGTGGCGGCGGCGAACAAGCACGGGAAGAAGCTCGGCATTCAACCGGGCAACATGGAACAGGCGCAGCAGTGGATGTCGCTCGGGTTCAATGTGATCTCCTGGGGCGCCGATAGCGCCATCTATCGCGGCGCGATGGCGACGGCGATTACGAATCTGAAGCAGCACTTGGCGCAAAGGTAGCGTGAGCGCGTGCGGTCCGTTGAGCGCGTTTACCAACTAGAACGCCTGCCCGATCGAGAAGAAGAACGCACCCGCGGACTCTCCCGGACGCCTTCCGATCTTCCAGCCGTAGTCCAGCCTGAGGAGCACGAATGGATTCCGGATGCGTAAACCGAGGCCCGCGCCTTGCCGCAGATCGCCGAACGAGAGTTGCGACGGCGTGGCAAACACGTTGCCCGCGTCGTGGAAGGCGACGCCGTCGAGCCACTTGTAAACCGGGAAGCGCAGTTCGTTATTCAGAATCAAGGTAGCCCGGCCTCCGAGCGAGCCGTCGCGGGAGCCCGCCCCCTCGCCGCGCGGGCCCAGCGAGTTGCGCTCGTAACCGCGCACCGTGGTTCCGCCGCCCGCGTAAAACAACTCGGAGGGGAGAATCGTCGATCCATTTAATCCATCCTGCACCCCGGCGCGGAACCCCGTCGCGAATACCCAACGCGGGCGCTTTTCCCGCGCAAACGGCATGACGGCCGGCTGACGCAGCGGGAAATACTTAAACGCCTGGCCGTAGTACCGGTAATATCCGATCGAACCGCCCAGCCACTGCGGGCCGTATTCGAACGCTTGCGAGACGAAGCTGCCGCGCGTCGCGTCCAGTACTTCGTCCCGTGTGTCGCGAGAGCCCGAGAACACCGCCGCGGACCAGCTCGATTCGATGAGGAACGGAAAGAAGAGAAACTCTCCGGAGATCGTGCCCCGGTTGTGGGTATAGCCGCCGCTGAAGCGCCACCGGCGGCTTAGCGCCGCTGTCAGTTGCAGACTCGCCTCCATGCCTTTGAAATCGTAGAAGTCGAATTTCTCGCGCTCCACGGTGAACGCCGAAGTGGTGGTGACGCGGCGAGTGCCGAGAAACGGCTGGCTGTAGTAGAGCCGGTATTCTTGCCGGATCCGGTCCACCAGAGTGCGGAAGCCTAGCGTCCGCGCTTCCCCCAGCCGGTTTTGCGTCGCGATGTCGGAGATGAAGCCCGTACCGCGTTCGGAATCGTAACTGACTCCGGCATCGATGCGGTACGGCTTCACTTCGCGCAGATGGACGGTCACTTCCACCGGCTGAACTTTCTCCGCCGGCGAAGCGCTCGCCGGCGCGGGGGCCACCGGCGCGGAATCGATGTCGAGCATTGTGTACGCCCCGGAATCGAGCAGGTTCTTGCGCGACTGGTTCACGGCCTCGTTGCTCAGCGCGGCGCCTTGATACAGCGTCATCCGGCGTTTGACGAACGCTTCGCTGGTGGCGCTCAACCCTTCGATACGAATCCCGGCGACGCGGCTTTCGGGACCCTCGTCGATGCGCAACGCCAGATCGACGCGCGCCTTGTTCGTGTCCAACTTCTCTTGGGCGATCACCTCGGCGCGGCGGAATCCGCGGCGGAAGTAGGCGAGCTGCACGCGCCGCTCGATCTCCAAACGATCCTCGGGATAATAAGGATCGCCGGGATCGAGATAGACCGAGCGCAGCAGTTCGGCGGCGGGCACTTGGGTGTTGCCCTCGAATCGCGTTTGGCCGTAGAGAAACTCGGGTCCGACATCCGTCGGGATCACGGCGCGGAAAACGCCGCCGCCCGGAGTTTCGATCCGCGGCTCGCCGATCTTCCCTGCGAGATAGGCATAGTCGCGCAGGTAGGTTTCGAGTGTTTCGCGAAATCTTTTGGGGTCGGTCTTGACGATGCGGTCGAGGCGCAGACGGCGCGCCTCGTCTTCGAGATCCTCTTGGTCGGTGGGGCTCGCGCCCTCGAACACCAATTCGACGCGGTCGTATTTCGTGCCCGCGTCGATCTCCACCAGCACGCGCTCCCCGTCCGGCAGTGGCCGCACCGACGTAGGGGCCTTGGCGTCGAAGTACATTTCGCTCACCAGCCAATCGCGCACCAACAGCGACACGGCGCGTGAGCGTTGAGCGTCTACGATACCTTGCTGCCAGGCGCGCTCCACCCTTTTGCGGATCGATCGCGGCACATCGCGGCCTTCATAGACGAACTCCACCTTCGGACCGGCGTCGATGGTAAATTCCACGGCCGTTTCGGCGCCCCCGCGCGTGCGGTCCTCGCTGACGCGCGCTTCGAGATAGCCCCTCGACGCGTAGAACTTCCCCAGCCGGTCGATGGCTTTGCGCGAACGGATGAAATCGTACTTCGCGCCTTTCTTGACGCCCAGACGGCGCAGGATTTCGGGCTCGGGAAATGCGAGGTCGCCCTTCACTTGTACCGAAGAGACGCGCACCGACTCGCGCTTGCGGTAAGGCATATCGCCGGTATTCGGGCCGCCGCCGAAGCGAAACTTCTGACGCATCTCCCCGCGGGTGGACGTGTCGGCTTGTTGAAAAAAGCGCGCCAGAAAACGCCGCCGCCAGTTGTACTCGCCGATCCAGATCTGGTCGTTCGAATCGGCGAGGTTGGTCGAGTAGGTCACTTTGAGTTCGGGCGTAATGTTCTGGCCCAGAGTCAATCGCGCGGTGGGGTCGGCGTCGGCGGCGATCAATCCGGGCTCGATACGGAATTCGCTCAAACCGATCGCGTTGCGCAAGCGTGTGGTGATCCCGCCCGAGACGCTCGACCCGAAAAGCGACAGCGCCTGCCGCTGCACCAGGGTGGAATCGTTGCCGCGCGTTTCCGGAGAGCCGGTAAACAACAGCGTAAGCACTTGATCCTGGCTTAAGCCCGGTGCGGTGAGATTGGTTTCCGGCCGGTCTATATCGCCCGTAAGCGACAGCGTCACGTCGTAGGCGCCGACGGTAGTTTGGGCGTTCACGTTGAAGTTAGGGCGAACCGAAGTTTCGTCCGTGAAGTCGATCGTCGCGCGCGTGATGGAGAACGTGCGCTCGCTGAAGTAGAGTTGGCCGCCTTCTTCGAGTTCGAAACGGCCCAGTATCCCCGGTCTCGCGGGCGTTCCCCGCAGCCGCAGATTCGCGTCGGCGTTCACGCGGACCAGATTGTTATCGAGCACGACCGGCTGCCGCGTCACGACATTGAGATCGAAGCGGATTCGGTCGAGCAACGAGGGCGCGGCTCCGTCGCGGGGCGCGGGGGCCCCTCCGGCGCGGGACACGGCCAGTGCGGCTAGATTGATCCCTTCCCGATATACGCCGTCGAGTACGGTCACCGTTCCGCCAAGCACGATCGAACGCCCGTCGCTCTTCGCCGTCACATCGAGATTCGACGCCGTTTGCAGCCCCCGCGGATACTCGAGAAAGACGCTGTCGCCCTTTAGCTTAAGGTCCACCTTCCGCACGTCGCCCGCGACCTCGAACGAACCGCCGCCAGTGACGCGCCCTCCGTTCACCTGCGCCTCCAGGCGCTCAATTCGGACGACGCCTCCGTCGAAGGCGGCGCGCGCTTCGACCCGGTCGGCGTCGAGCGGCGGATCGAGCGATACGATCCGGCCGCCGCGTAACTCCGCCGCGCCCTGCAATCGAGGGGCTTCGAGCGTGCCGGTTACATCAATATGCGCTTCTACCGGCCCGGCCAGTTCCACCGCATCGACGAAGTTCGACAAAATTTGCGCGTCGGCCGTCCCATCCACTCGCAGCGCCAGCGTCCGGTCGCCGGTCAGGGTGGCGCGCCCTTTGGCCCGAATTTCGGTGAGGCCTCCCTTTACATCGAGGGAATCGACGGCTAACACGCCACCGCGCAGCGATAGGCGCGCCGGTTCCGATTGCTCAATCCGTCCCAACTGCAATTGCGAGAAGGTCGCGGTGGCGGCGATCGCGCTCAACTCGAATTGCGAAGCGGTGGCCTCGATGCGTCCGCCGATCCTAGCCGGAATGCGCGGCTCGGGCAAGAGAAACGGCAGCGGATCGACGCTCTCGAACTCGACGGCGGCGTTCGACGTTCCGCCATTCAGAGCGATCTCGCCGGTTAAGCGAATGACGCCCTGGTCCGCTTTCGCCTCGACGCGCTCGATCTGGAGCTTGTCGCGATCGACGTTGGCGGCGAGACTCACGCCGGTCAACGGACGCTGCATGCCTTTGACTTGGATTAGCGGCGCCTGGCCTTCGATGCGCGCGCGGGGTTCGGGTTCCAGAAGCGTGCCGCCTACCGTTCCCACGTTGCGCGACGATCCCTCGACTCTCAACTCCAATTCGGAGGGCAAGTAACGCTTGGCGGCGGCTAGCGGCACTTCGCCCTCGACGGTCAAATTCGATCGAGCCCGTGCTGTTTCGAGCGGTAGCGAGCCCGTCACCCGCAATCGCCCTTCGCCCACCGCCAGTTCCGCCTTCGCCACGCGCAACTCCCGATTCTCGAATCGCGCTTCGATCGGCTCGGCGGCGGTGACGGTTTCTTGCGCGATCCGCAGATTGAGCCGCGGGACCGTAGCCACGGCGGAAGCGGCTCCCGGATCTTCGATAGGAATGACGGCGCTAGCCCTTACCGCGGCGTCGCCGCTCAGTCCGAATTCGGCTAACGAGAGCGAATCGGATTCGGCGGTGATTCTCGCTTTGCGGTCCGCCACCGTACCCGCTGCGACGATTCGCCCCGCCGTCGTGTCGATGCGCAGAGCGGCGCGCGCTTTCGGGTCGTCGATCGATCCCTCGCCCGACGCGCTAAGTTCGATGGGCCCGGCGATCTTGCGGCCCGTTGTTCCCAGCGTCAAGGACTCGAGTGCAAGATCGCGGCTCTCTATTTCGAAACGATAGCCGCGAGTTCGCGTGTCGAAAAATCCGCCGCCGCGTACTTCGCCGGTGCCCGATGCCTGCGGCTTTTCGAGCGACAGCGATTCGAGCGTGACGCGCCCGGCGGTATAGTCGCCTTTCGCCGTGGCCGTGCCCCACCGCTCTCCGTAGGCGAGCAGATCGGAGACGGCGGCCGAGAACTCCACCTGCGGATCGTCGGCCGGCCCTTGCGCCATCGCGTTAAGCGAAACGATACCGGCTGCGGGGACCGCCGATCCGATCGCGTCGAGCGCTTTCGCGATGTCCGCCTCCTCGACATTCGCCGACAGCGCGAGGACCGGCTGTTTGCCCGCGAGATCGATCCTGCCCGCGATCGATGCGGTTTGCCCCGCCCAATCGGCGTGCGCTTCGAGGATTTCGATTTTCCGATTGCGATACTCGGCGTTCGCGAACGCCGCCGCGCCTTCCACCGGTCCGTAGCTTAACGAGGGGGCCCGCGCGGTAAGCGATGCGATGGGCGCGGCGGCCGTTCCCGCAAGGCTCGCGGTCCATTCGGCGATGCCATTAAGTTCGGGAATCGGATAGCGCCCGCGTAACTCGCCGCCCAGCTTTTGCGATTCGATACCGAGCGTGGCAACGCCTTCGACGGATGTGCCATACGCGGCAAGCCCGCGCGGCGCCAAGCGAATCGTTTGGTTCGCCAGCGTAAACGAAACACCGCCGCGAATCTCGGGCATCGTGACCCGCGCGTCGCCCGACCCTCGCGCCTCCCGCCAGCGCATCGCGGGCCAGCGCAACGCAAACTTCGCCGTGCCTTCGCGCCGCCGTACCGTCCCGATCGCCTCGCTTTCGCCTTGCTCGATCGCCAACTTGGCGTCGCCGGATAAGGCGCCTAGCGCGCTATCGATTTCCAGTCCGCCGAACGCCAGCCGCATGCCGGATCCATCGAAATCGAGACGCGAGTTGGCGCGGATCGTGCCGGCTTCGCGAATCCCGGCGACGGTGGCGGCCAGTGCGCCCGAGGCGGTGAACCCTTCGAGCGGTTCGTTCACATTGGTTACAAGGCCCGACAGCCCGATGCGTTCGAGGGTGGCTATAGCGCCTCCGGCTTCGGCGCGCGCCCCGGCCGGTGTATCGATCGCCCAGCGCCCGCCGTCGAGCGTCACGGTCGAGGCGGGCAGAGCCAACGCCACCGTGCCGTCGTTGTAGCGCAATGTTACGCCGCGCAGGTTCGCCTTGCGGGGCAGTCCCGCCAAAGGCTTGCCGCCGCCCTTCGATTTCGGAAGATTCCATTCGCCCGCGGCATCCTTGACGAAGGTCAACGCGACGTCTTGCGCATCCACCGATTCGATGAGGTCGAGACCGGCGGCCAAGCCCGCGTAGCGCCAGCGAAGTTCCGCTTTGGCGATCGTGGCGAACGGTTGGGCACTGCCCGCCGCCGCGATCCGAATGTCGCGAAGCTCGACGGACCGGTCGATTAAGTGGTAGTCGATGGATCCGATGGTGAGATCGAGTCCAGCGCTTGCGGCTTGGTCGAGAGCTCGCTTCAGAACTGCGCGCTGAACGGGAGGAGCGTGCAACGCGACGAGGACCGCGATGGCCGCCGCTACCGCGGCGAGAGCCAGGAAGCCGAGGCTACGGACGTAGCGCCGCATTCATACCGTTAGTGTACAATCCGCGCATGACGACACGGAGCATGGCGATTCTTCTCGCCACCGCGGCGATCCCGACGGTGGCGCAGGATATAGACGAGCGCGCGGTAATCCGCGTTGCCAGCGAGGTGCAAAAGCGGATTCTTTCCCTGCCGGAATACGGTGTTTTCGACTCGCTGAACTTCGGCATCAAGGGCACGACGGTAATTTTGAAAGGGTATGCCTCTCGCCCGATCCTCAAGGACTCGGCGGAGCGCGTGGTGAAGGGCATCGAAGGTGTAACCGCTGTCGATAACAAAATTCAGGTACTTCCGCTTTCGCCGATGGACGACCAGATTCGGGCGGCGCTGTACGCTCGCATCTACCGGCATCCTGCCTTGCAACGCTATGGCCAAGCGGTGGGCGGCGCCAACCGGTTCTTTTCGGTGGCGCGCGCGGCGGGCGGAATCACCAACGATCCGCCGATCGGCTTTCATGCGATCCATCTGGTGGTGCAGAATGGCAACGTAACGCTGGCGGGCGTGGTCAACAATTCGGGCGACAAGGCGCTGGCCGGAATTTTGGCGAATCAGGTCCCAAGCGTGTTCGCGGTCGAAAACGACATTCTGGTAGATAACGACGACGCGCGGAAAGCCGCCAAACCGCCGAAAAAGTAGCGGTATACTGAAAGTGTCCCGACGCGGTGAGGTGCGAGAGTGGTTGAATCGGGCGGTCTCGAAAACCGTTGAACCTTTACGGGTTCCGTGAGTTCGAATCTCACCCTCACCGCCATTTATTTTTAATGACTTACGAGAAGTAAGCGTAGAATTGTATGGACAGAATGCAGTTGGACGCACCGTTAAGTCCATTCCCCTCAACGTGCCAGAATTAGGCGGGACCCTCACCGCCACCGTTGCACGCTAGAACCCTCACTACAAAACTTAAGTAACAACGACTTTTTCCGCGTGAAACGCTGCGAGGGGCGACAGGTCTGCCGCTCTGAATTGTAGGAGCGAAATGGGGCCCCGAAAGGTTATTGCAAGATGTGCAATAATACGGACTGGGTGATATGCCTCTCACGCCACTACGCGCGGCCCGGCAAAGGGCGGGGCTTTCTCAACAAGCCGCAGCGGCGCGAATGGGCGTTTCACAGCCGTACTATTCGCAACTGGAGGGCGGGACGCGGTTTCTGCCGGAAGAAGTAGCTTCGTTGGCCGTCGACAAACTAGGTGCCTCGCCTTCCGTCCTACCGTTGCCCCCACTTTCCATTGCTTGGCCCACAGTCTCTCCAGAACGGCTGACGTCGGCGCTTGCCGCCCTTGGGTATCCTCCGTTTGGCCATTTGCGAAAAGCCGCAAGACCGATCAATCCGGCGCTGGTCGTAGCTGGCGCACTGGCGCATGCCGATCTCGATGTCCGGCTGGTAGAGTCGCTCCCTTGGGCGCTCGCGGCTTTCGCCGATCTCGACGTCGAGTGGCTTGCGGCCCAATGCCGGCTGCTGAACCTGCAAAACCGGCTCGGCTATTTGGTCGCGTTGGCCAATGAGGGAGAAACTCGTACGCCGCACTTGGTGCGGTTGGGTTCGCAGTTGGAGGTTGCAAGGCTAGCTGGCGAAGGCACATTGTGCCGCGACTCTATGTCTAGGGCTGAGCGCGATTGGATCAGAAAAAACCGATCGACTACCGCAGAGCATTGGCGACTGCTGACAAGCCTCACTCGAGAACAATTGCCGTATGCCTCATGAAAGTCCATCCGAGCCTTGGCTGTCGTTCCTGAACGACGTCGATGCCGCACTCGACGAGCGCACCGAACTCCACTGCATGGGCGGGTTCGCAATCATGCAGGCTTATGGCTTCGACCGAGCGACGGTGGACATCGATGTTCTGTCGGTGGTCCCGTATTCGAGCGGCGCTAGCCTTCTAAAACTTGCAGGCAAGGAATCACTTCTCCGAACAGAACACGCCATTTACGTCGACGTCGTTACGGTCGCAACAGCACCGGAAGAGTATGCAACCCGCGTCGTGCCACTATGTCCGGGCCATTGGGAACGCCTTAACCTGTACGTTTTGGAAGCCCACGATCTGGCGCTGACGAAACTAGAGCGAAACTTCGAACGCGACCGGGCGGATGTCGCCTACCTCGCGAGTGCCGGCTTCTTGAAGCCGGCAATTCTCCGCGAACGGTACTTTAAAGAACTTCGGCCTTATATCCATGGCCGTAAATCCTGGCATGATCGGACTCTCGAACTCTGGCTTGAGGCGTACTTCCCAATCGACAACAGGCTCGGACCGGGGGCCTCCAATCGCGAATGATGACCATTGAGGTCTTCGTGTCGCACTTATTCATCAGCGTGCAATCGCGTGTAATGTGGCACGGCATCCATGGCATAAATGGCGTCGCGAGCAACGTGTATTCTGGAAGATGTAGGAAGATGTAGATGGGGTGCGCGAAGGGAAAGTTCGAATCTCACCCTCACCGCCACTCTAATTGCTTGCATTTTCGGGCCCTTAGCTCAGCGGTTAGAGCAGGGGACTCATAATCCCTTGGCCGTAGGTTCAAATCCTACAGGGCCCACCAACGTCTTCAATCCCGAGCCTCCACAAGGTAGGACGCGGCACTGGCGCTCCATCTCGAGTGCATAGGTCTTGCTCTTGGTCCCAAGCGGACTCGCGGATGCGCTTGCCGGACATTGACGCTCCGGAATTCCCTAGTTGGCGCACTGCGGGCAGAATCCGTAAAGGACGATGTCGTGGCGGGTCATTTTGAAGCCGGAGGGCAGCAGGCTGTTTAGCGGTACGCAGCCGGGTAAATCGAACAAACGAAAGCAGCGCTGGCAGCGGAAATGGTGGTGGTGCGGCTTTTCGGCGATTTCGTACCGGGTGCTCGTCTCGCCCGGCAGATTCACTTCGGCGACTTCCCCGGACTGGATGAGCGCGTGGACCGCCCGGTACACGGTAGCGATTCCGACCTGTGGGTAACGCCGTTTCGCCGCGACGTGGATTTCCGGGGGTGTCAAGGCATACGAAGCGGACCGAATCGCCTCAATGATGGCGGATCGCGGGACGGTGCGGCGGATTATCGTACGCTCGGTTGACATTATCAATAGTGATAACGCAATATTGATAAGGAAGCAAGATGCATATCGCCGAGGGATTTCTTCCTTTCGCCCATGCGGCGGCTTGGACTGCGGCGGCGGTCCCTGCCATAGCCGACGGCCTTCGGCAGCTCAACCGGCGCGTGGCGGAGGATCGCTCGCAACGCTACTTATTGGCAGCGGCGGCTGCATTTACATTCGCCCTTTCCGCTTTGAAGCTGCCGTCGGTTGCCGGATCCAGTTCGCATCCCACCGGAGTCGCGCTCGGGACCATCCTTTTCGGACCACGCATCATGAGCGTCATCGGAACCCTGGTGCTGCTGTTCCAAGCCTTGCTACTGGCTCACGGGGGATTGACGACGCTGGGCGCGAACGCCTTCTCGATGGCGATCGCCGGACCGTGGATGGCCTGGGCCGTGTACAAGCTCTTGGCGCGCTTCGGTACGGCGCCCTCGACGTTTGTCGCGGCGTTTGCGGCCGATCTTTTCACCTACACGATGACCGCGACGCAACTGGCGTTGGCATTCCCCGCGGCCGATGGCGGATTCGCCGCATCGGTCTCGCGATTTCTCGGCGTCTTCGGTGTCACGCAGCTTCCGTTGGCGATCTTCGAAGGCTTGCTGACGGTGTTCGTTTTGCGCTCGTTGCAGCCGCAGACCAAGGAGGCGCTCGCATGAAGAGTCCTCTCTCTTGGGCGTTGCTGGGCGCATTGCTTTTCGGGTCGATCGCCGCCTATCCCTGGGGCGGCGAAGGTACCGACGATCGGGCGATCGGCATGGTGGCGCAGCTCCGGCCCGACTACGCCCCCTGGCGGGCGCCCGTTTTTGAGCCTTCCGAACAGGTCGAGAAGTGGTTATTCGTCTTTCAGGCGGCGGTGGGCGGCGCTGTCGTCGGCTGGGCGATCGCACAGCGGAGGAGAGCGTGAAGGTTCTAGCGGCATCCGCTTTTTTCATCGGTGTGGGAACGTTAACCATCGCCTGGAACGATCCTTCGCAGGCCGTTGCCACGGCGATACGCTCCATGGCCGCCACGGCTTGTTTGATTCTGCTCGCGCGAACCCAATCGGCGCCGAAGTGGTTTGCGCGGATTTCGAAAATCCCGGCGCTCGCTCCGCTCGGCGATGTCGCGTTGCTGACATTCCGCTTGATCCGCCTTTTGGAGGAGACCCGCCGTCGGGCAAACCGTGCCCAGGACTTTCGGCTCGGGACGGCAAGTGGCCGAGCGCGACTGCGATCCGCCGCTTATTCCGCGGCGCATCTGTTTCCGGAGAGCGTTCGCCGCGCGCAAGCGTTGGAACGGGCGCTGGACTGCCGCCTAGCCGGACCGACGCTGCGGGTCATTCCATGAGCATTTTAGAATCGCGGCGTTTGTCGCATCGATACCCGAACGATACGGCCGCCCTGCAAGGCGTCGATCTGCAGTTGGCGGAAGGCAGCCGGACCGTGCTGACCGGTCCCAACGGATCCGGCAAGACAACCTTACTGTTGCATCTGAATGGCGCGTTGAAGCCGTCTTCCGGATCGGTACTCCTTCGCGGCGAAGAGATGGGCTATTCGCGCGACGAACTGACGCGTTGGCGCCGCCAAGTCGGTTTCGTGTTCCAAAATCCCGACGATCAGTTGTTCGCGCCAACGGTTGCGCAAGATGTCTCGTTCGGCCCGCTGAACCTGGGTCTAGACGAAAGCGAGGCGCGGCGGCGTACCGAATGGGCGATGGAACGGCTATCGATCTCCGGCTTGGCGCATCGCGCGCCGCACGAGTTGAGCTACGGCCAGAAGAAGCGCGCCGCGATTGCCGGAGCGATTGCGATGAAGCCCGACGTTCTGCTGCTGGACGAGCCAACCGCCGGACTCGACGAGCCGTCCCGGGCCGCTCTGCTCGAAACGTTGACTTCGCTGAACGAATCGGGAACGACGCTACTCGCCGCCACGCATGACGACAAGCTGGCGCGCGATTGGGGGCACTTCACGGTCACGTTGGACGAAGGCCGCGTGAGCGGTGTATGCCGGACCGTTGCGGCGTCGCTGGCGACGAAACGAATGGTGCACGCGCAGATGGCCGTCTGCCTTGGCTGTTGCTGCGGGCGCGTCGATAAAGGAAAGCCGGAGGTGCCGATCGATCGACTGAAGTCCGCCTGGAAAGAGAATAAGCTTCTAAAGTTCGTCCAGCTCTCGATTTCGGGCTGCCTCGGTCCCTGCGACGTTCCGAACGTCGTTAAGATTTCTAGCGCCCGCGGACAAGAATGGATCGGCAACATTAAAGACCCTGCCGAATACGAACTGCTGATCGACTGGGCGAAGCGCGTTAAGGCCGAGGATTCCCTACTACCGCTACCCGTGCCATTCGACGGCCGCCGTTTCGATCCGTTCCGCTCGAGCCGCTAAAGATACGCAAGCGCGGGATAGCGCTTGCCCGCCTTGAGGCGTGCGTACCAGCGGCATGCGGGCAGCAGCGCCAACGTCGTTACCATAGCGACGAACGGCGTCAGCCAAAGCGGAAATCCGAAGCCTTTGGGAATACCGCCGAAACGGTTGGCGAAATCGAAGGACTCTCGCGGAAAGCCGATAGCGGCCGCGGCCGTCAAAGCCAGGATATGGAGCGCATAAAGGTGGGCGACATAGAAGAAAAGCGGAACCTGGCCGAGCGGCGCAACGGCGCCCTTTCCCGAAGAAGGCCGGCGCTCCAACCACGCCAGCATAAGCATCGCCGGCCCTAGCGTCATCAGAGCGAATTGGAGCGAGATCGGGTACTTCGTGACGTTCAAGAAGGACATCACCGAACGTCCAAGGCCTTCGTAGGTCACGAAGGGAAACGGGTCGCCGTAGGCGTTGGACGCGCGCAGGGCGAGGAACAGCACAATCAGGATCCATCCAAGCCGCCGAAGCCGGGCGCCGCCGTCTTCCCAAAACAACCACTTCGCCAGTCCGAAACCGCAAAGCGTCAAGCCAACCACCGGCAGCACCGGATAGGTCGTCCGGACTTCGAACCCGCTGGGAAGCGGTAGGACGTTCTGCCGATGAACGAACGACCAGAGGTAATGCGCCACGGTCCCCGGCGGGAAGCGCACGGCATCCAGAAGATTGTGGCCAAAGACGATGGCGGCGCCGACGGCGAGGCATGCTCGCGCGCCGAAGCGAGCGAAAGCCGCCAACACCAACTGCGCGACGCCCAGCGCGGCGATCACCTGAAAAAACTTTCGCGGCCAAAGCGGGTTGAACGTCCAGGCCCAATCGATAACGGTGAACTCGAGAAAGATCAGCAGCAATCCGCGAATCGCGAAGCGACGTTGTGCGTCCTCCGGCGAGCGCTTCTGCGATCCGAACCAGGCCGACACACCCATAAGAAACGCAAACACCGGAGCGCAAAAGTGGCTCGCCCATCGCATCCAGAAGAGCGGCGGCGTTACCGCATCCAGGTTCATCGGATCGGTAAGCGTGCCGGGTCCGACCGCGTATTCGCGCGCGTGATCCATCGTCATCAGCACCATCACCATGCCGCGGACGAAGTCGATGGAGGCGAATCGCGGCGCCATCACCGCGGTTGCGTGAAAAAGTGAATGGAAGCGGTGAAGGTCCTCGGCGTCCCGGGCCAATTGCCCGCGCGAGCCGCAAAAAGCGACGCAGTGGCGTAGACGCGATCCCAGGCATTGTCGAGCTGCAAACGAAGTTCCACGCGCCGGGCGATGCGTTGGAAAAGTCCAAAGTCCCAGATGCCGTATCCGGAGGCGGAGAATCCCGCGTAAGGTTCGTAGCGGCGGCTGCGCGATTCGTTACCGACGCTGATGGCCGTGCCGCTCCCGGCGATGTCGTAGCGGGCGAACAGTCCGAAGGCATGGCGCGCCGCATTCGGCATCGAACGCCCGACGGCGCTTGGGGTGAATCGGTCTTCCAGGATCGTCGAATCGAGGAAAGCGTAGTTCACGACGATACTCAGATCCTTCGTAACGCGGCCGGTAGCGTCCACTTCGAAACCCTGATTGCGAACCTTGCCCACGGGCAACACGGCGGCAAAGTTGTCGCCGCCGGGACCGAAGTTCGGGTCCGGGCGGAGCACATTCCGCTTCTCGATGCGAAAAGCCGACGCGGTCATCAGGACGCGGCCTTGGCTGAACTCGCTCTTAAAGCCGCCTTCCAACTGGTAGCTATTTTCCGCTTCGTGAGGACCGTTCGCCGCGGGCGTCTGCGCTAATGCCGGCGGCCGGATGTAGCCGTTCGAGAAGCTGCCGAAGGCCGACAGCTTCGGCAGGAGCCGGTAGACCGTGCCGATTCGTCCGGTCCAAGCGGTCGCGCGAAAATCGAGCTGCGTCTCGGCGCGGCCGTTGTCGGCGAATCTTTCCACGCGTCCTCCGAGCAGTACCTGCCAGCGGGGCAGGATTTCAATCTGATCCTGCAGGAAGATCCCTGTGCGGGACGACGCCACCGTTTGAAGCGTGAAGGGCGGCGTCGGATAAAACAGCCCGCTAGTTAGGCCGTAGACCGGCGCGAAGAGATCGACGCCGGGAACCGGACCGCCTCGCTCGCGCTCCCGATTCGTGCCGTAGCGGCCGAGCCAGTCCTGACGGACGGACTCTACGCCGAAGACAAAGTTGTGCGTCCCAAAGTTCTTCGGAGCCCAGCGTTGGTAGCCGTTCGCCGTCAGCGACCAATCGTCGTTGGCGCGGAACTGATTGCGGAACTCGCGACGCATG
Organism: Bryobacteraceae bacterium; assembly: GCA_033763835.1. Classification (GTDB taxonomy): domain Bacteria; phylum Acidobacteriota; class Terriglobia; order Bryobacterales; family Bryobacteraceae; genus JAPKYZ01. The sequence continues at coordinate 97,154 of JANRJS010000013.1, forward strand.
GTTCTTCCGTCGGGGTTCAGGCCGCGCGGTTCGTGATAGCGCTCAGGGCGGTCGTAGTTCAGGAATCGAAAACTTACGTCCGTACGTAAGGTCGGCGTGAAGGCGTGGTCTAAGCGTGTCTGGAATACGCGCGCTTGCAGGGCCGAGAAATCGTCCGGCTCATTCGCCACCCATTCGCGAATCGTGAGATTACCCCCGGCTGGATTGACCGGAATGCCCCGCAACCGATGCCCGGGCAGCAACTGGTCGATGTACTCATACTCGAATCCCAACGAGGTCGCTTCGCCCATGCGCCACGACAATCCCGTCGCCAAATGAACATTCTCGTTGCGGGCGTTCCAACGGAAGATCTTCCGGTCTTCTTGAAACCAAGCCGCGCGATAAAACAGATTCTTCTTCTTCCAGAGCGGCCCCGTGACTTCCGCGTGTCCGCCAAGCTGCCGGAAGCTGCCGGTGCGAAACGAGGCCTCTCCCGCCGTCTGGGTGCGCGGTTTCTTGGTGACGAAGTTAACGACGCCGCCGGGTTCGCCGACACCGAAAAGTACCGCCGCCGGTCCCCGTAACACCTCGACGAACTCGATGTTCGACAGTCTTCCCTGAGAAGTGCTGAAGCCGGCGTCGTTAATGTCGTTTTCGAGACTGCCATAGGGGTTTCCGCGCACGCCGTTGAACAGAATCTCGCGCTGTGTAAATCCGCGGAACGTCATCGCAGAGTAAGGCGAATCCGTCATGCCGCTGATGTTCCGGTAGAGATCCTTAATTTCCTGGATCGCGCGGCTATCAAGCAGAGCCTTCGGTATCACTTGAACGGCGTAGGGGAGATCGATCAGACTCTGCGGAGACTTCGTCACGCTGACGGAGGCGGTGGCCAGGAAATCGTCGGCCGCTTCGCGAACCTCGATCGCGGTCTGCACCGTCGCCATACGGATGGCCACCGTTGCGTTTGCGGAAGAGAGCCGCACGGTCTCCTGCCACGGTACAAAACCCCTGCCGGTGGCCGTCAAAAGGTAAGAACCCGGCGCGACGTTCTCGACGGTAAATGCGCCGGCGCTGTCCGTGACGGCGGTCCGCCCGCCCGGCTCCAACGCCAGAGAGATTCCGGCCAGCGGCGTTTTCCCCTCATCCGTCACCGTGCCGCGAACGGACAACTGCTGAGCCGAAGCGGACGCCGCCAATGTCAGTAGCGCGATGGTTCGAGTCATAGCGAATGGAATAAACGCACCGAGCCGGATTCATCTCCGACCGCCAAAAATCGGTCCCCCGGAGACCACGCGAGTTGCGACACGGGCGAATCCATCCAAATAGCGGCGACGGCCTGATCCTTCTTGCCCACGTGCCACAAAGCGACGATCCCCGAACCGCAGCCCGAGGCGAGCAACGGTCCCTTCGCCTGAAATCGGAGCTGAGAGATTAACTTGTCGTGGAATTGGAGCATTAACGGCTTCGTGTTGGCCGGACCCTTGCCGGAACAGTCCCAAACGATCACCGTCGAACTGCCGCCGGTTGCGAGATAACGCGATTTCGCGTCCCAGGCCAGTTCGCGGATTTTCGCCGGGTAGCCCCACATCTGCAGATCCTTACCGGTCGACACGAACCAGAAGTGGACGGTCGAATCCTGGTTACCCGTAGCGAGCGCCTTGCCGTCGGGCGACCAGGCGACGCTCAGCATCGAGCCTTTCCACTCGAACTTCTTCAGCGGCTCGGCTTGCTGGGGAGACCAGAACTGTACGTTGCCGTAGCTCGCGCTGGTGAGTTCGTCGGTTCCCGGTTTCCAGGCTAAGTCCGCGATCGTGGAGCTATGCGCCGGATACTCGCTCAGCAAATCTCCCGCCGGATTCCACATCCGCAACGTGCGAGCCGCTGCGCTCGCCAAGTACTTGCCGGAAGGCGACCACCGGACATGCTCCACCCATTCCGCCCCGCCATCCAGGGCAAGGCATTCCGATGGCCGGTTCAGGTCCCAAAGGCGCACCTTGCCGTCCTGTCCCGAAGAAGCGATCGTGTCCGAGCCGATCCTCCAGGAAAGCGACGTGGTTCCGAAGCGATGCCCCGGCAGCGTGACCATCTCCAACCCAGTGCCTGCGTCCAACACGTGGATTGGCCCGGAGATACTGGCCGCCGCGAGAAACCGGCCATCGGGAGACCAAACCAAAGATTGAACGCAGTCGCCGATCCGTACCGACCAGGCGTTTACCAGCTCCTTGGCCTTGGAAGCTACGCCAGGCAAGACCGGAAACCCTCGTTCAGCTTCACGCGATCGAGATTACGGCCGATGAAAATCAGCCGGTTCTCGCGCTCGCCCGGCTTCCAGACCCGATCCGGACGGCCGTCGAACAGCATGTGAACGCCCTGAAACACAAAGCGTTCGGCCTTCCCCTTCATCGAGAGCACGCCCTTCATCCGGAAGATGTCCGGGCCTTGCGTCTGGAGCAAATTCGAAAGCCAGCGCTGGAACTTTTTCTCGTCGAGGTCGCCCGGCGTCGTGATGCCTACGCTTGAGACCTCCTCGTCGTGCTCGTGATCCGGCTTGTATCCGTGCGTTTCAATCGGCGCGAAACCCTCGACCCGCGCGTTGAACTCGCTGGGATGATGCTGCGTGAACAGGGCGTAGCGCCCGGCGGTCTCGGCTTCGAAAGTCCACGCCGTGCCTTTGGCCACTTCGACCGGTTCGCCCGAGAACGCAAGTACCGCGTCCATCTCGACGTCCTTTAATCCGCCTTTGGTCGGGAACACCGCAACCTCCATCGCCGGGTCCGGCCCGTCTTCGAGAACGAATTTGTGTTGGCCCGCCGGCAGATCGTAGACGCCGCCCCATTCGAATGGATACTCCGGTTCCATGAACTTGGGATCGACTTCTAGCGCGCGGTCCAGGTTGAATCCGCCGACATTCAGCACCGCGTCCATCGCGACGGCGGAATCCTTCGCGGTGTAAATCTTCGCGGCCGCGTTCATCGAATGCACGCGCGCTTGGAGCTTATCGAGTTCCTCGGGCGTGACCAGATCGGTCTTGTTGAGGATAATCACGTCGGCGAACGCGATCTGCTCTGTCACTTCGTCCGAATCGTCGATGTGCTGCCAAACGTGTTTTGCGTCAACCAGTGTGACGATCCCGTCGAGCTTTAGCTTCCGCTGCATTTCGTCGTCGACGAAGAAGGTCTGCGCGACCGGGCCGGGGTCGGCCATTCCCGTCGTTTCGACCATGATGTAGTCGAACTTGTCGCGGCGCTTCATCAAATTGCCGAGAATGCGGATCAAGTCGCCGCGCACGGTGCAACAGATGCAACCGTTGTTCATTTCGAAGATCTCTTCTTCGGCGCCGATGACGAGTTCCTGGTCGACACCGACTTCGCCGAATTCGTTCTCGATGACGGCAATGCGCTTGCCGTGGTTCTCGGTGAGGATGCGGTTCAAGAGTGTGGTCTTGCCGGAGCCGAGGAAGCCGGTGAGCACGGTGACGGGCACGCGTCGGTCAGTTTGCATGGCATTCTCCTAAAAGTTGTTCAACATCGGATTCGGTCACTTCGGCGACGCCTTTATGCAACTTGAACTGACGGGGAGGCGATCCCTGTCTCAAAACGGCAATTACGGTTTCGAGCGGCGGACAACCCGGTTCGTGACATTGCAACTCGGTCACCATGACGATCGCGTCTTCGGGGAGGCTTAGAAACTCGGCGACCTGTTCCTTGATCGCAACGGTGTTCGCCGCGCGTTTCGGACGCGCAAGGCCGAAGTCCATAATGAGAGTAGTATCGCATTATCGAATAGTTGTGCGCTAGGGGACTGCCAGCGGCTAACGCTCCACGATGGAGGCAGGGACGGAACTTTGCGCTATATGGCAAGCCGCTCGATTCGCTTGCCGCTTTACCTATGGAAACGTTCAAGCATGGGCCGGGAGCCTGCCTGGCGAGAAATAGCCTGCAATCTGGTAGCCTCGAAAAAACGCCGAACGTACTCACAGGTCGAAGAATCCTCGTCGCCGACGACAAGGCGGCAGGACGGGAGTTGGTTCGGGCCGCCCTCGAAAGTTGCGGGCACATTGTCGTCGAGGCTACGGACGGTATCGTCGCCTTGCAGATGGCGGCGCGAGAGCGGCCCGACCTTATCATTCTCGACCTGCAAATGCCAAATGCCGATGGATATGCCGTCATCGCGCGACTTCGAGCCGACGAGCGATTCGCCGCAACTCCGATGATTGCGCTGACCGCAAGTGCCATGCCCGCCGACCGCCAGCGCGCATTGTCAGCCGGTTTTTCCGCCTATATCGCCAAACCGGTACCCATCGCCGTTCTCCGAAGCGAGGTGGAGCGTCTGCTAGCCTAGCCCTTCCAGGTTTAGCGCTATGTCGTCCGGTCCGCCTATCTCGATTCTCGTTATCGACGACAACCCGGGTAGTATCGAGCTTTTGACGGCCGCTCTCGCGGGACCGAACGCGGAGGTTCTAACCGCTTCCGATCCGGAACGCGGAATCGAGATCGTGGCCTCCCGTCGACCGGAAATTGTGTTGACCGACCTGGTCATGCCGAAGATGAATGGTCTCGAAGTACTTCGGCGTGTTCTGGCCATCGAGCCTTGCACCGAAGTCATCTTGATGACGGCCTACTACTCTAGCGAAACAGCGGTGGAGGCAATCAAAAACGGGGCCGCCGACTATCTGGACAAGCCCGTGTCCATCGCGCGAATCCGGGAGAGAGTCGCGGTTCTCGCCGAGAACGCAAGGAGAAGGCAGACGGCCTTCCGGCTACAAGGCGAGTTGCTGGCGAACTCGGAATGCGAGGGGATCGTCGGAAACAGTCCCGCGATGTGGGAGATGGTTTCGAAGATCCGGCGCGTTGCGCCCCACTACCGGAGTGTGTTGATCACAGGCCCAACCGGTTCGGGAAAAGAATTGGTCGCCCGGGCCTTGCATCGGCTTAGTCCGGCCGTGTCGGGCCGTTTCGTGGTGCTAAACTGCTCCGCCGTTGTCGAAACGCTTTTCGAAAGCGAGTTGTTCGGGCATGTGCGCGGCTCATTCACCGGAGCGGTGGGAGACAAGGCCGGACTCATGGAGCACGCCCACGGCGGCACTCTTTTTCTCGACGAGATCGGCGACATGCCCCCGTCTACCCAGGCCAAGTTGCTTCGTGTTCTGCAAAATCAAGAGGTTCTCCGAGTCGGTTCGCTCACGCCCCGCAAGGTGGACCTCCGCGTGATCGCGGCGACAAACCACGATTTGGCGCTCGCCATTCGGGAGAAGCGGTTTCGGGAGGATCTTTACTATCGCCTGTCGATGGTTGAGATCGAGGTCCCGCCCCTGGCGAACCGCCTCGAGGATCTGCCGCTGTTGGTCCGCCATTTTGTTTCCAAGTTCGCCGCCGAGTACGGAAAGCCGATCCGTGGTCTGACCTTGAGAGCGGAAATCCAGATCCGTGCCCACTCTTGGCCGGGAAACGTACGCGAATTGGAGAATGTGATCGGCCACGCCGCGATGATGACCGTTACCGACATGATCGACGTGCAGGATCTGCCGCCCTCGCTGCGTAAAGGCTGCATCCAAGGACCAAGTGACGACCAACCGGGGGGCTTGAGCTTGCTGGACGAGCAGGAGCGGCGATTGATCGCCGCAGCGATAGAAAACGCGCACGGCAATCAATCCGAGGCCGCCCGCCTTCTGCGAATTGGACGCCACACGTTGCGGTACAAACTCAAGAAACATGGCCTATGACGATGCACGGTTCCGCGAGTTACTGGAGTCGGCCCCAGACGCGGTCTTGGAAGTGAACCGGGAAGGCGTCGTCGTTCTGGTAAACCGTGCCGCCGAGTCGCTTTTCGGTTACTCGCGGGAGGAGTTGTTGGGGCAATCGGTCGAAACATTGGTCCCTACGGACCTTCGATCCAATCACGTGGATCACAGAAAACGATACGAGGCTCATCCAGCCGTCCGTCCGATGGGAATCGGTCTGGAACTCGAAGCTCGACGCAAAGACGGTTCGTGTTTTCCCGTCGAGATCAGCCTAAGCCCAATCCAGTTTGACGAAGAGTTCAATGTTTTGACGATTGTCCGCGACGTTAGCGAACGGAAGCGAACGGAGCGGGAGTTGGCGGCGAAGAACCGCGAGTTGGAGGCCCGGAATCGGGAGATCGAGCGGGCGAATCAAATGAAGAGCGAGTTCTTGAGCGGAATGAGCCACGAACTGCGCACTCCTCTCCACACGATCATAGGTTTCGCGGAGTTGCTCGCCGAACAAGCCGGCGGCCCGCTAAGCGAAAAACAAAGGCGATTCGTCGAGCATATTCACGACGATTCCTTGCATCTGCTCGCGCTGATCAACGACCTGCTGGATTTGGGCAAGATCGAATCCGGCTTCATGACTTTACACCGGGAAAGGCTGGATCTGGGCCAAGCCGTCGAGGAGGCGGTCGCTTCCCTCGAACCCCGGGCGGCGGCGAAGGGATTGACCGTGGAAACCTCGCGGGAAGGACGGCCGGACATCTACGCAGACAGGATTCGTCTACGCCAGATTCTTTACAACCTTTTGAGCAACGCCGTGAAGTTCACCCCGTCCGGCGGAAACATCCGCATCGAGACACGTGTCTTGGAATCGGAAACGGAAGTCTCGGTCGTTGACACCGGAGTTGGAATCTCGCCCGAGGAGCAAGATTCGATTTTCAGCAAGTTTCATCAAGTCGGCCAAAAACAGGCCGATGGCGAAGAAGGAACCGGGTTGGGATTGGCGATCACGCGACAACTGGTCGAGCAGCATGGCGGATCCATTCGATTCGAAAGCGAGCCTGGCAAGGGTACCCGATTCACATTCACCATTCCTTCGAACTAGCGGCTATCCAGGGTTCGCATTTTCGTCTACTGCGCGAATGTCAGGCTAATTACGAGTTGATGGCTGGCAAATCTCTCGAATCCGTAAAGCCGCTGCGAGAACGAGTACCAACGCCACTCCGCGTTCGCGGCAACTAGCTGGGACAGCGGCAGGGAAACTTGCGCCTGCGGGGCATAGTAATTGGTGGGGCGGCTCCTGTCGTTGACGTGAAACGTCCCTCCTAGGCGAAATGCCGGTGGATGTGCACGCCGCCCTGGTCGCAGCGATAGAAAAAGCGATCCCGAATGGCCCGCTTCGAGAAAGTTGGACCTTTCCCGTAGCAAAGTTTGCGGAGCGACGATGTCGATGCTTGAATCCATGCTTGATCGGGTATAGCTGCCCAACACCGAATAGGTCTTGGAGGACATAGGCGCCCATTCAAGCGACGCCGTTGCGGCGCGGTTCGCGAACTGCCATGCGCCATCGGAACCGTGGTTCTTCATCCAAAAATACTCAACCGACGCACGCCAGTCCCGGCCGGGGCTAAAGCTAGCCCTTCCTCGGACTTTCGTGTAGTTCCGAAGGCTATTGCGGAAGTATGCCTCCGTCGTGCCCGCTTGTTCGAGGTCGGCGCTCAAGCGGAAGACTTTCGTTCGATAGGCGAAGCCCGCCATTCCTGTTTGGCGGTTCAGCTTTCCCGCTCCAAAAAGCTCGCCGGAGAACGCACTCGAGCGGACGGTTGCGTCTCCCCATTGTCGGCGATGGCCCAGCCGCAGACTCAGGGATCGCGTCATATCGAAGAACGCGTTCAGTTCGCTGCGGCTTTCGTTTACGGTCAAGCGGTCGAGGGCGGAACTCGCGAATGTTTGCGGGGGAGGGGCGGTGAGATAACTGTCCAAGGCGCGCGCCGAGGCGGATGTGTCGAAACGGTCGGTACGGTAAAGATGAACGAGTCTCCAACGCCGGGCGGGACGAACTTCGACCCGGAACAGGCCGGACGGTCTCGTTGAGTTTGCCACGCCGTCGGAACGGCCTGACAATCCGGAGGCATCTCGAAGTGTTCCCGGCGCGACGAAGGCTCCCCCGGCTAGGTTCTCGTAAGCGGCGGTCGTTTGCGGCCGGCTGTACGCGAACACGGCGCTCAACTCCAACCACTGCGCCGGCGATGCCGCCAACGACGCTCGCGAGAACGGCGAGTCGCCGCGAACGCGGTACTGTTCCGCCAAGCGGTCCAGACGCAAGGATCGGCCGAGGTACGGACGCTCGACATTGCCGGTATTCAAGACTGTTTCTCCCGAGGCTTGGTCGTCGCGGAAGTTCATCCCGCCCTGTTCCAAGCTGGCCGACCACCGCCGAAAGCGAAACGACACGCCGCCGGAGTAGGAGCTATTCGAATACGAGTAGAGCGACGGAACCGCGTACTCGTTTCCCTGAGCCGAGAAAACCCACCCGCCTGCCCCACGTTCCGTGTTGCGGGCAAAAGCGAAGAACGGCGATACTTTCGCCGATGGCGCGACATCCAGCCGCGCATCTACGCTTCGAATTCGTGTATCGAAAGCGTTTTGGTTCCAAAACCCTCCGGTACTCAACAAAGGGTTGGCAAACGATGGTAAACGGTTGAAGTGCGCGAAGTTTCGATACTCGGCGGCGAAGTTGTATAGGTTGGACTTCCGAATCTCGGCGCGAAGAGTGGAATTGGGTTCGCCGCCCCAGTCGCGCATCGTTATCGAAGCTTCGTCGAAAAGCCTGATGCCCGCTCCGGCGAATCGAAGGTCGGCGCCAAAAAGCTTCGGGCCTTCGCCCAGGTTGACGACCGAACGGTACGTGTCGACGCTTCCCGAAAGGCTCGGCACGAATCGATAGCCAATTTCGGCTGTTCCGGTCATCGCTTTTTCTCCGGAAGCGGGATTGTCCTTTTGGGGGTCTTGGGCGGCCAAGGCGCCGCAAAGAAACGCGATGAACCACAGCTTCATCGCCGGAGGCTCCGATCGACGTTCGAACCATGGATCTTCCGGTGGCAGGTGGAACAAGCCTGGATGCGCGGACTGCGGATGTCGTGAAACGCGGGAGGAACGCTGCCCAAACCGCCGGAAGTTTGGCCTGACGCGGCCGACAGGTCGGAGTGGCACTCCAAGCAGACGGTTCGTACCTCGGCCCGGGCGAGAAGTTTGGGGTTGACCGATCCATGGGGGACATGGCAACCGCCACAACCATCCAGCCGGACCGGCGCATGCTCGAAAACAAAGGGCCCTCGGAGATTCGCGTGGCACGAGAGGCATGCGGGTTCGTTTCCGTTGGTAAGCCGCGCGGTCTCCCGCGGACCCGACGCGTGCGGATTATGGCAATCCACGCAGGACATTGCGCCGCGTGCAAGCGGATGAGTATGGGGACGCTGGAATTCCGCCCACGCCGACGCGTGGCAGGAGGCGCACTTCGCGTTCTGATCGGCCCGTCGCCGCGAAACGAGCGCGCCGCTCGGCGGAGGATGGATCTCCGGCTGGAAGCCGGCCCCGGTGCTCGGCCGGCTTTCGGGTTTGGGATGAATTGTGTGGCAAGCTCCGCATGGAACCTGCCCGTTCGCGTGGCTGGACATCGCTTTGCCCGCTCGCGCCGGCCGGCTCGCGTGGCAAGCGAGGCAATTTCGGTTCTCGGCTTCCGGCGGCAGCTTCGCCGGATTCACGATTTGCGCGATGTCCGCGCTTTCGGAATGCTTTTGGCCTGGGCCATGGCACGACTCGCAACTTCGGCCTTCCCAATTCCGCTTGAATTGGCGCTCGATGGCCCGATGACTCGTTTTGTCGAATTGAGTGGCGATCTCGCCGTGACACACTGCGCAGGCATCGCTACCCGCGTACTGCCCGTTTTGCTCCTGCGCCGCCGCCAAGCAAACCCAAAGCCACGCGCTATGGCTAGCGCGCATGGACGCGGTCCACCGAGAGCGAAGCGTTGGGCCCATGGCACACGGCGCAACTCTCTCCGATTTCGGAGGTGTTCACCAAGGCGTGCGACGCCGCGTCGACACTGGTGTGACATCCAAGGCAGGCTGCCGTTGCAGGCTTCGGCGCCGGGATCGGACCTCGAGGATCGGTCTTACTGAGCCGTGCCGACACGGGAACGTTCTGAGTTCCGGGAAGGTGGCAATTGGCGCAGTTGTCGAGCGCGCCAGGGAATCTAACGTGGTTGAAGTTGAACGGCGTGCCTCCGAAACCGTATATTGTGTAGTCGCGCGACTGCCGATCGCCCGCGTGGATGCGATGGATCATTAAACCGAAATCGACGGATTCGGAGGGATTCGCGGCGGCGGGACGCCGGGCAACGTCGGTTTCGCGGGGATTGTGGCATATCACGCAGTACTCGGTGGAGTTTCGATTTTCCCCGTGTACCGAGAGTTCGCGATGGCAGTCGTTGCATTTTGCGAGGTCTACAATCTTTCGCCTAGGCGCTGTTGCCGAACCATCCACCGAAAAGTTCACGACGTCGTTCGGCGATCCGCTTTGGATCGCGCGCTCTTTGAGTGTGCCGGCCAGGACTCTTTCGAGGCGGCGCGCCTCCACCGCAATGCTGAAGGTCCCCTTCGAGCCCTCTGGAATCGCTTGGTTGAACGTGTAGCGCCAGCCATTGGCGGTTGCCTGGGCATTCGCCGCGGACTCGGACACGTACCCGCCCTTCGTGGGCAATCCGTCGCCGTAATCGCTGGTGGGTCCGGCCATGACGAACGCAATGCGGTTGAGGTCGGACAATTTCAGCGGATTGCCAGCGCGGTCGTTCACGGAGAAATGAACCGTGGGTCTCTGCCCCGCGGACGTGTTCTCCACGCCAATAATCTTCGAGACCACTCCGCCGATCAGCGAACTGTCCTGAGGATGAACGTGAGCTCCTTTGATAGAAGCGTCGAAGTCGGTTTCGCCTTGCGGTTGATGGCAACGAGCGCAGTTGTTGTCGTTGAATTGCGGGAGTCCGTTGGCGTGGTTCTCGCCGGTGGCGAAATTCACGTTGTCGTGGCAAGCGCCGCACGCGGCGCGGGTGGGCGTCGTCAAGTAGGTCTGCGACTGGGACGCCCCAGTCTCGTGACATTTCGCGCAGTTGTTCGGCTCCGAAGGCAAATGCACTTTGGAGTAGTCGTGGACGGCGTTGCGGTTGCCGATGAACCGGTACGGCGTGCCGCTTGCGACGCTCGGCAGTAAAGAGCCCATGTGGATCTTGTGGATCATGACGCGCATGTCGATCGTGTTCCCGGTCTCCGGATTGACGTTCGTCACGTCCTCGTACGCGGGAGTGTGGCAAAGTACGCAGGTCGGCAGTCCGCGGCGCGAACCGCCATGGAAGTTGATCTCGTCGTGGCAGGCGTTGCACGACCGGTCGTCGATCACGTCGCGCACCTCCACTACCGGCGACCCGTCCGGCGTCCAACGATAGACGGCGCTCGCGTAGTTCACCCCGAGATCGAACTCCGTCAGGTTGCGGCTTCCGTAAATGCCGACCGAGTGAGTGGCCGACGCTTCGTAACCGGCCGTTACGCGGGTACCGAAGACATAGTCGTATTCGCCGTCGGCGATTTTCACGTAACGGCCGCCGGTGTCCGCCGAAGCCTGACGAGCCGTTTGTCCGGCGGCCGGTGGATATGTGCTGGTTTTGGTTCGCTTGGTGTAAGCCTGATAAAACCGCCCGCCCTTAGGGATTCGGGCCAGGACAAAGCTAGTGGCGACCGCGCCGGGCGTCGTTATTCCTTCCCGGTCCAATGGCACGCCTCGCGGGTCGGTAACCTGGAATCGCGCTGTCACCAAGCCACCGTCGCCGATAGTGACCTTGGTGATCTTGAACTCCAGACCGGGGCGAATGAACGACGCCATATGAGGGTCGGCGTAATACGCCTTCTCCCTCGGCGAAAACGGCGATCCCGGAGCGCCGATCAAACCCAGGGCCACCGCGGCAACCCCAAAAGCCACCACCAGCCACTTGCGTTTCATAAGCCCTCGGCTACTTTTTCAACGTTCGGCAGAAGGCGATCACATCGGCCACCTGATTGGCCGTAACTCCCTTGACAGGCTTCATCTTTCCCCAACCTTTGGTGATCGCCTCCTCCCACTTCGCGTCGGTGAGCGCTTGCACCGCCGGATCGCCGAGATGGCGCATTTCGACCTTCATCATCTTGGCGACGGCGGGGTTCGGCGCGCCGTCGGCGCCGTGACAAGATTTGCAAGCCTTGGCGTAGGGGTCCGCGCCGGCCTTGGCGTCTCCTGCCGCGTAAGCGAACGCGCCGGACGCAAAAACCATCAGCAAAGTCTTCCAGGAAATCATTGTTTTCTCCATGTGGGATTCAGTTTGTCGAGTACCTCGGGGTTTGCTTCCTCGACCGCAAGCAGGTCGTGGCACGACGAGCAATCTTGTCCGATCGCTCGCCCGCTTTTCGTCACGTGCTGGCCGTCATGACAACGAAAACAGCCGGGAAAGTCGGTGTGCCCTCGATTGTCGGGATAGGTATCCCAAGTAACCTTGAGATCGGGAAAGACGTTCCGCGCGTAAATGGCCGACACCGCCGCGGCTGCGGCTTCGGCGTCCTCCCGAGACGGGTAGCGAGTGCGGAAATCCGAGCGGATGGCTTGGTCGGCGGCGGCTTGCGACGGATATACCCCCGTGAGCAGCGCCAACGCATTCTTTTTGACATACGGCAGCGAACGGGAGATGGCTCCGGACGCCAGAGCGTCGTCCACCGCTCGTCCGGCTCTCTCGAAACTGTGGGCGGGACGGTTGTGGCAATCGGTACATTGCATAGGTGTCGCCTCGCCAGCCTGGCTGGCCGAGACGCCGGCGTCCGATCGGTACTCGTGGACTTCGTTTGTTCGGCGGTTTCGCCACACAACGTAGGGGATTGTCTGGCGATTCGCGCCGGTGGCCCGGTAGCGGATGTCGATCTCAGGATCGAGATGGGCGCCGTGTATCCCCCCCGCCCCGACGCCCCCGACACGCGCCGTCAAAACGGTGTATGTGACGGTGTTCCCCTCGTCCTGGGCGTAGGACGCCCGGACTCGAACGCGCGTCGCGGCGATCCTGGCCCGGGAATGGCAACCTTCGCATGTTTTCGAGGACTCGATCAACTTTTCGGATTCGGTGCCCGAGGGAATCGGGCGTGGGTAGGAGTTCGAGACGGTCTCGATCAACTGACGCGTTCCCGCCGCCTTGGCCTGCAACCAGCCCGAGGCCCCCGGAGCGACATGGCACTCAACGCAGGCCACCTGGTTGTGAGTGGCCGCCTGATACGCGCGGAACTGTGGCTGCATGACATGGCAGGATTGGCCGCAGAAACCCACACCCTCCATGTGCTCCACCGCGTGGTAGGTGACTTGGGTGGCGAACACAAGATTTACGAGTGTCGTGGCGGCGAAAAAAATAGCGAGGCGCTTGATCGCTCCACGACGGTCCGGCATGGCGGCTAGGTCATGGCCGATGCGTCGCTTCGCCAGCCAAACTCCGGCAGGGATCAATATCAACCCAGCGAAGAAAAGGAGCGGCAACACGACGAAAGTTACGATGCCGGTGTATGGATTGCCGAGTTCCCGCGGCGCCAGCACCAGCCAGCAAAACGCGGACGTCGTCACGAGGCCGATTCCAAGCATCGCAAGCCAATGCGACGCCAGTAGGACTAGCACGGGATCTCTGAGTTTTCCGGTCTCCACGTCTCGCTCGCTGTTTGGGACACAAAATCCCCTGGTCATCGGCAAGCACGTGGCGAACCGTTTCGAAAGAAGTGGAAATCCCGGATTTCAATTGGAGAAAAAAAAGAGGGTGCGTCTTTTTGCGCTTCCGCCTGCAAACCGTGCGCGATTTTCCGCAGCTCCGCCCGCTGCGAGCTTAGGCATCAAACTGCAAAAGAAATGGATCCCCTAGCTATCGGTTCGAATCCTACCGGGCCGTCAAATTACACCAAGTCCCAGGGCTTTCGGGCGGCGCGATGGAGCAGCGCGTTTGCGTCCATCGCGTTCAAGAACGTTTCTTTCTTCGCGTCCCACTTCAGCTTCTTGCCGGTCTTCATGGCGATATTGCCGAGCAAGCAGACGCTGGTGCCCCGATGACCGATCTCGATATCGGCGCTGGGCGTTTTGCGGGAGCGCACGCAATCGACGAAATGCGCCGCATGGTCCTTGGTCGGCTCGGGGACATTCTCGTAGAACACCTTGATTGGTTTCGCTTCGCGGCGCGGAGAAGAAGCTTCGGGGTAGATCGCCCAACTGATGCGCTCGGCGAAAATCGTGCCGTCGGTGCCGTAAAACGCGATGCCGTTCGGTTGATCGTACTCGCCGCGGCCGTTGTAATACTTCGGCCCGACCTTCGCCGCGCCCATGCCGAAGCCATTCAGATTCGATCCTTCGTAGGTCATCACGAAGTTGTCGTATTCGTAGGTAACGGTGAGGAAGTCAGGCACGTCGCCGTCGTCCTTAATCAGATAGCGCCCGCCCGACGCCGAGATCGTGTGCGGCGCGGTGACGCCCATAATCTGGTGCATCGTGTCGATGCGATGGTTGCCGTAGTCGGTGATGTAGCCGCCCGAGTAATCGAAGAACTGGCGGTAAGTGCCGAGAAATCGATTCGGATTAAACGGCACCTTGGGCGACGGTCCGCAGTACATGTCCCAGTCGAGGCCGGGCGGCGGGTCCTGAATGGGTTTACGACCAATGCCGTTCGGCGTGACGTTGGTGTAGTTCCACACGCGCACGAATTTCACTTCGCCGATATCGCCGCGCTGGATCATCTCCGCGATCTTGGGGAAGTGTTTCGCCGATCGGTGCTGCGTGCCCGCGCACACGATTCGATTCGTCTGGCGCGCGGCGGTCACCATCTCGCGGCCTTCGCGAATCGTGAGCGAGACGGGCTTCTCGACGTAAACGTCCTTTCCAGCGCGGCAGGCGAGAATCGTCGCGGCGTGGTGCCAATGGTCGGGCGTCGAAACCATCACCGCGTCGAGGTCTTTCAATTCGAGAAGCTTCCGGAAATCGCGGAACGATTTCGCGTCCGGGCCCGCCCATTCGCGCGCCTTGGCGGCATTGTCTTCGTAGACGTCGGCCACCGCGATGAAAGCCACGTTCGGCGCTTGCCGCATGAGATTCGCGACGTGGCGGCCGCGCCCGCCACACCCGATCAAAGCCACGCGCACGGTGTCGTTCGCACCCAAAACTCGAGAAGCGGAAAGCGCTGTAGCGGCGGCGAAACTACGTCGGTTCATGCGGAAATTCTATCCTTAAGCCGTGGCGAGAGCGATCTTCGTCGGAGGCACCGCCTCCCACGTCGGCAAAAGTTGGATGACGGCGGCGATCTGCGCCTGGCTACGCGAGCGCGGCGTCAAGGTCGCGCCGTTCAAGGCGCAGAACATGTCCAACAACTCGTACCCATGTTCCGGCGGCGGCGAGATCGGACGCGCGCAAGTCGCGCAGGCGGAGGCTTGCGGACTCGAACCCTCGCCCGATTTCAATCCCATCCTATTGAAGCCCGATAGCGACGCGCGCTCGCAGGTAGTGGTGAACGGACGGGTGTGGAAGACGCTCGCCGCGCGCGAGTATTACCAACACTTCGATTACTTGCTAGGTCAAGCGCTCGACGCCTACGCGCGAGTCGCCTCGAAGTACGACGTGATCGTGATCGAGGGTGCGGGCAGCGTCACGGAGATGAACTTGCGGGCCACCGATCTCGTGAACTTCGGTCTCGCCACCCGCGTCGGCGCCCCCGCGCTTCTGGTAGCGGATATCGATCGTGGCGGAGTCTTCGCCTCGATCGTCGGTACAACTTCCTTGCTGCCGCCCGAGGAGCGGGCGTTGCTGCGGTCGTTCGCGGTGAACCGGTTTCGCGGAGACATGAGTTTGTTCGACGAGGGGGTTCGCTATCTAAAAAACAGGACCGGTCTCGATTGTTTGGGAGTGTTTCCTTACGCACACGAAATCGAACTCGACGAAGAAGACGGCGTGGCTCTCGATGCGCGACGTAACGGCACGGGCCGCATTGCGATCGTCGCGCTACCGCGCATCTCGAACCTCACTGACTTTCGGTTGTTGAAGGACGCCGCGATTATCGATCGTCCGGTCGGCCGCGATTTCGACGCCGTCATTCTGCCGGGCACCAAGGCCACCGAAGGCGATCTCGCTTGGCTGCGCGAGCAAAGCCTGGACCGTTGGCTGCTAGATCAACACGCTCGCGGCGCGAAGATCGTTGGCGTTTGCGGCGGCTACCAAATGCTGGGGCGGCGTGTGGGCGCAATGGACGGGCTAGCATTGCTCGACGTCGAAACCGATTTCGAAGAGGAGAAGACCACCGTCGCCGTGACGGCGGAATGGCCCGATGGCCATCGATTCGCGGCCTACGAAATCCACATGGGTGTCACTGTGCGCCCATCCGACGCCGAACCCTTCGCCTTCGTCGATGGACGCCCGGAAGGCGTTCGCGCAGGCCGCGTATTCGGTACGTACTTGCATGGCGCGCTCGAAGATCCGCATGTCTTGCGCGAGCTGTTCGGAGTCGTCGCGATTCCGCGCGAGAATCCCTATCCCAAGCTCGCGCGCTGGTTCGCGGAGCACGCCGATACGAAGAGATTTGCGGAGTTGTACCTATGAAACTCCTTGGACTCTTCGCTGCGCTCATCGCGCTAGCGCCGAGTTCCTTCGCGCAGCCTAAGCGCATCGTCTCCACCGCGCCGTCGATCACGGAAATTCTTTTCGCGCTGGGCCTGGGCGACCGCGTGGTGGGCGTGACGACATTCTGCCGTTATCCGGCGGAGGCGCTAAACAGGCCCAAGATTGGCACCTATTACGAACCCAATTTCGAAGCGATTCTCGCCGCGCGCCCGGACGTCGTGTTCGTCGTCAAGAATCCGGTGCGATTCAAGGAGAAACTCGAAGGGATGGGTTTGCGGGTCGTCGAGCTGGCGGGCGAGAACTTGGCGGGTATCGCGGAATCGATTCGGCTCGTCGCGACGACGGCGGGTATGCCCGAACGCGCGGTGAAACTGAACGCTTCGATCGCCACCGAACTCGCTTCGATCCGCAAGAACGTCGCTGGGAGGACGAAGCCGAAGTTTCTTTTCGTGATCGGCCGCACGCCGGGGCGTCTCGAAGGACTGTTCGTAGCGGGTCGCGATAATTTTCTGAACGAACTAATTGGCATCGCGGGGGGCGTCAACGCGTTCGCCGATCTTGCGCAGTCCTACGCCAAGGTTCCGCTGGAAGAAGTTCTGGCGCGCAACCCCGAAGTGATTCTCGATATCGGGGACATGGCGGACACCGCCAACGTTCCGGCGGAGAAAGTGCGTGCGACCGTCGCGCTTTGGAGCGCTGTCCCCTCGCTTGCGGCGGTGAAAAACGGGCGCGTGCATGCCACGCCCGCCGACTACTTCTTCGTAGCCGGGCCGCGAGTCGCCGAGGCCGCGCGAGCCTTTGTGCGGTTGCTGCATCCGGAGATCGCGCGTTGACGCTGGCCGCCGCCGGAGCCACCGTTCGCTACGGCGAAACGGAAGTGCTGCGCAACGTTTCGGTCGAGTTTCGCGATGCCGAACTGACCGCGATCGTCGGCCCTAATGGCGCCGGCAAATCGACGCTGCTCGGCGCGCTCGCCGGATTGAAGAAGCTCTCGCGCGGCAAGATATCGCTCGACGGGCGGCCCGTCCACGATTGGGAGCGCGCGGCGTTCGCCCGCCGCATTTCGTTCGTCCCGCAATTGGTCCGCATCGATTTTCCGTTTACCGTCCTCGAAGTCGCGATGATGGGCCGCGCGTCCCATGCGCGCGGATTATTCGAATCGTCCGAAGACCGCCGCGCCGCCGAAGAGGCGCTCGATCGGACGGACACTCTGCGCTTTCGCGACCGCGACTTTCGCTCGCTGTCGGGCGGGGAACGCCAACGGGTGATTCTCGCCGCCGCGCTCGCGCAGAAACCGGAAGCGCTGTTGCTCGACGAACCCACGACGTTCCTCGATTTGAAGCATCAGGTGGCGATCTTCGAGACGTTGCGCTCGCTAGCCCAAAGCGGTTTGACGGTGGCGACCGTTACCCACGATCTTGCGATGGCGGTGCGGTATGCGACGCGGGTCGTCGTCCTTTGTTGCGGGGAGGCGGTGGCCGACGGGCCGCCGCAAGAAGCGCTGACCCCCGAGGCGATCCGCCGCGTGTTCGAGGTCTCGCCGGAGATGGTATGGCCCGCGCCCTCCGCATAGCCGCGATCTCTTTCGCCGCTCTACTCGCCGCGCTGATCCTCGCGCCGCTCGCGGGCTCGACCTCGATCTCGATTTCCCGCGCACTCGACGGACTCTCGCCCGACCGCGAGATTCTCTTTCTCGCGCGACTGCCGCGCGTGCTAATGGCGGCGCTTGCGGGGATGGCGCTATCGGTGGCCGGCGTGTTATTCCAAGCGCTGTTGCGCGACGCGCTCGCGACACCGTACACGCTCGGCGTATCGAGCGGTGCGTCGCTCGGCGCGGTGGCGGCCCTCGTATTCGGATGGCCCGCGCCGTGGGCGTTCGCCTTCGCCGGAGCGGCGGCGGTACTGTTTCTCGTGCTCGGCGTGGCCACGGAAGCGAAGCGCGTTTCGCCGTTCACCCTGCTCTTGGCGGGCGTGACGATCAACAGCATGGCGCTCGCGCTGATCCTGTTTCTGCAGGCGATCGCGCCTTACGGACGCTCCATCGCCATCACGCGGTGGCTAATGGGTGGCATCGAAGCGGAAAGCTATACGACTATCGCGTGGCTCGCGGCCGTCGTCCTTCCGCTGTGCGCGCTCGCGTTCCTCTACTCGCGAGGCTGGAATCTGATGACCGCCGGCGAAGAGTGGGCGGCGGCGCGCGGAGCCAACGCCGCACGACTGACATTGATCGGCTATCTCGCCGGTTCGGCGCTTGCTGGGGCGGTCGCCGCGTTCACCGGACCGATCGGATTCGTCGGACTCATCGTTCCGCACGCCTTGCGGCTTCGCCTCGGAGCGGACCATCGCGTTCTGCTGCCCGCTTCGGCGTTTCTCGGCGCGGCCTTCCTGATCGCCTGCGATACCGGGGCGCGCACGCTGCTCGCGCCTTCGGAAATCCCCGTTGGCGTCGTCACGGCGCTGCTCGGCGGACCGGTGTTTATCTGGCTGTTGCGGGCCAAGCGCCGCTACAATTGAAGTGCCGTCTCGCCGCACCGGATGATCAACAAACTCGTCGTCGAAAATCTGAAGCACCGCCCCGTTCGCACGCTGCTCAGTATGCTCGCCATCGGCATCGAAGTCACGATGGTTCTCACGCTCGTGGGCTTGAGTTACGGAATGCTCGAAGAGTCGGCGCGGCGGACCCGCGGTGTGGGCGCGGACATCATTGTTCGTCCGCCGTCGAGCTCGGTGCTATCGCTTTCCGGCGCGCCCATGCCCGAAGGCCTGCGCAAGTTTTTTGAGACCGTGCCCGGCGTTTCGCAGGTGACCGGAACCGTCGTGCAGCCCATCGTCATTCCCGAATCGATCACCGGATTGAATCTCGACGAGTTCAACCGCATGAGCGGCGGCGTACGCTACATTGCGGGCGGTCCGTTTCGCAAGTCCGACGACGTGCTGATCGACGAGTATTACGCGCGCCAGCGCAAACTGAAGGTCGGCGACAAGGTGAACCTGCTGAATCGCGATTGGACGGTCTGCGGCATCGTCGAACCGGGGAAGCTGTCGCGCATTTTCGTGCCGCTCGACACGCTGCAGGAACTCACCGGCAATCGCGGCAAGCTTAGCCAGATCTATTTGAAGCTCGCCGACGCGGCCAAGGTAGACGAGGTCGCGAACCACCTGCGCAACGGCATCCCGGAACTTAAGGGCTATCAGATTTACACCACCGAGGAACTCGCGTCGCTGATCTCGATCGACAACGTGCCGGGATTGAAAGCGTTCATTAGCGTGATCGTCGGGTTGGCGGTCGTAATCGGATTCCTCGTCGTGTTCCTCGCGATGTATACCGCCGTGCTCGAACGCACGCGCGAAATCGGCACGCTGAAGGCGATCGGCGCTTCGCCCGGTTACGTCTTGAATGTGCTGCTGCGGGAAACGGCGGTGCTGGCCATCGCGGGATCGTTGATCGGTATCGGCCTGAGCTTCGTCACGCGCTGGCTGATCGAAACGTTGGTTCCCGCGTCGCTGCAACAGAAAGTGGTGCCGGAATGGTGGCCGCTCACCACGCTGATCGCCGTTGTCGGCGCGGGCCTAGGCACGCTGTATCCGGCGTGGAAAGCGGCGAAGCAGGACGCGATCGAGGCGCTCGCTTATGACTAGATCGAACGCGGACAAGGCTTCGCTGTCCGCTTCCACCGCCGCCGGTCCGATCATCCAGGCGCGCGGGCTGACGAAGACGTATCGCGCGGGCGAGATCGACGTGCATGCGCTGCGGGGCGTGGACCTCGACGTACCGCGCGGACAATTTCTCGCCGTGGTGGGGCCGTCCGGTTCCGGCAAGTCGACGCTGTTCCACATTTTGGGCGGGCTGAGCGCCCCCACTGCGGGTACCATCCATATCGACGGGCACGACTTGCGCGGACTCACCGACGCGGGCCGCACGGAGCTACGCCGCAAGAGCGTCGGATTCGTGTTCCAGAAGTACAATCTGCTGCCGACGCTCTCCGCGCGCGACAATATCGAGATCGCGAAATCGCTCGCCAACGGCACGCGGCCCGCCGGTTTCGAGCCGTGGTTCGAAGAGGCGATCGAGATTCTGGGAATCTCCAAACGTCTCGATCACAAACCGCGCGCTCTCTCGGGCGGCGAACAGCAGCGCGTCGCCATCGCCCGCGCGATCGTCAATCATCCGGCGATCTTGCTGGCGGACGAACCCACCGGCAATCTCGATACACAGAATTCGGAGATCGTCCTCGGACTCCTGCGCCGTCTGAACGAAAAAATCGGGCAGACGATCTTGATGATTACCCACAACCCGGAAGCGGCGGCGGTCGCCGACCGCACGCTCCACATGCGCGACGGGCGTATCGTCGAGACTCCGTAACTTGCAGACCTCGCCTTTTTGCAAGTTCGATGAACTCGAAAATCTCCTGTTCGTAAAGTGACCCCTCACTGGCGGCCAGTGGAACACCGTCCTCGCCGTCATGCGCGAGCATGGCATCGCCAAGCTCACCGCCGAAGGTTGCGGCGACGCGGACGCGCGACACCTCGCCGGTCTCACGCAACTCACCGAACTCTCGCTCGAAAATGGCAGGGTGGCGACGATTCGCTCGCGTCTCTCGCGCACATAACTGCCCTTCGCCGCATTCATCTGCCCTGGTGCGGCACAATATCCGACGCCGGACTTGCGCCGTTAAGCCAGTGCCGCCAACTCGAAGGGGCCGACTTTATCGGATCGAACCTTGGCGATGGCGTGCTTCGCACGCTGACCGGTTTGCCTCGTCTGCGCCGTCTTACCACCGGACGCAATGTCACCGATGCCGGACTTCGCCTTCTCCACGAGATCCCCGCGTTTCGCACCTGGAAAGACGTAGAGCCGGACCTCAACCTGATGACCTTCCAGCCCAAGCCGATCCAACTCATGATCGACGGGCCGTTCACGGATGCCGGTCTCGCCTCGCTCGCTGGGCACGACGGCCTTCCCGGACTCTCATTCTTCTGGCACTGCCCAATTTCACTTCCGCGGGGTTGGCGCATCTGCGTCATCTGCCCAATCTTCGATTCCTCGGCTGCTAAGGCGAGCATTGCGACGACGAAGCTATGCGCCACATTGCGGCGCTTCCGGTTCGCTCCGGGAGTTGGTTTTCGAGGGTCTCGCCGCGCTTCCGAACCTGGACCGCATCATGCTCGAGGGTTTGCCGAACGTTAGCCGGGATGTAATCCATCGTTTCACTCGCCGCGTTCGCGTTAGTTACTCCGGCTGAACGCGCGAAGATTTCTTCGTATCGCGAAATCCAGTCCCTCCCAAATCCCGTATCACGATTCGTAACGCAGTGATACTCATTGGGGAGGCTTTATGAAAGCGGTTTTGGTGACGATTCTCGGATTAGCGACCGCGATGGCGCAAACGGCGCTAACCGGCGGAATTCAGGGCACTTTGCAGAGCGAGACCGGACCTGCGGCAAACACAACCGTGACGCTCCGCAGTGAGTCTCTCGCTTTTGAGGCGACAGCATCAACTAGTCCAACGGGCGAATTTCGCTTTCTGCGCCTCGCTCCCGCGGCGGACTACGTCCTTCGCGCCGCAGGACTGGAGCGCGCCGATCTTCGCGTCGTTTCGGGCGAAGTGCTCGATGTTCCGCTCGTCGCGAGGACGGGCACGGATTCCGTCACAGTGACCGATCAAGCGGCGCGGGCGCAATCTTCGGAGGTCGATACAACCGTTTCAATTAAACAACTTACGGAGCTGCCCACGAACGGACGGTTCCTGAACCGCTTTGCCCTGCTCGACGCGCACGTCCGCAACACGGGCGGCTTAGGCGGAGATGGCACGGCATTGACGCGCCTCTCGGTGAACGGCCAGATTTTCCGCGATACGCAATACCGGCTGGACGGAAACACGAATTACGACACTTTGTTCAACAACGCTCCTTTGCAGCGCCTCTCGATCTCGGCGGTGCAGGAATATCGCGTTCTCACGAATCAATTCAACGCGGAACATGGTTCGACCTCGACGGGTTTGGTGATCGCCACCACGCGATCCGGGACCGACGAATTCCACGGGGAGGGGCTTTTCTACGGGCGTCCCAGCGGCATCCAGGCGCGGCCTCCGCTCGCCAACCGCCATGTTCCCAACCAGTTAACGCAGTTCGGAGCGTCGCTCGGCGGACCGATCGTGCGCGGCCGTGCCTACTTTTTCGGCAATTTCGAACGGTTGAATCAAGATCGTGGCAGCTTCATCTCGTCGCCCGCGCCCGATTTGTTCGTGGGCGAGTATCGTGACACGTTGGCCTTGGCGCGGCTCGATTTTCGCGCTTCGGATAAGAATTGGCTGTCGTTGCGCGTCAACGGGCAGCGCGAAACCAACAACAACGCCAACGACCGGGTGGGCGGTCTGATCCAGGCGAGCGCGGCGAATAAGAGCCTGGGTCAATCGGTTGGCAGCCAACTGACGGGTACGAACGTTTTCGGCAATTTCGTCAATGAATTACGCGCTGGCTACACCAATGCGGTACCGTCGAACACGATTCCGCTGTCGCCGCAGACATCGGTTGTACGGCCCGGTGTCTCCACCGACGGAGCCTTTAGTTTCAGCATGATCCGAACCGAAGTGTATCAACTGGCCGACCAGCTTTCCTGGAACCAGGGATCGCACACCATTAAGATGGGCGGCGATTTCATCCGCCGCAAGGTGCGAGATTTCGCCTACGACCAATTTGGAACGTACACCTTTGCGGGCGGCGTTCCGGCGCAGTTTACGCAGCGCTTCGGAATCAATCTTTTGACCTACGGGCAGACCCAGTGGTCCGGCTTCATTCAGGATTCGTGGCGAGTGCTCCCGCGGCTGACGCTCAACTACGGCCTCCGGTACGATTACCAATCGATCATCGACGATTACAACAACATCGGCCCGCGATTCGGCTTGGCGTGGGACGTGCGCGGCGACGGCAAGACGATCGTGCGGGCGGGCGGCGGCGTTAGTTACGATCAGCCGTTCTTCCACGGTCTGACCCAGCGATTTCTGCAAAACGGGCCCGACGCGCCGTTCCGCTCGTTCACATTAGTCCCTGGACAAGCGGGATTCCCGGTGTTTCCCGCGAGTTTTGCCCCCACGGCGCCTCCCGCGGGATTGGCGCTCGCTCCGCGCAACCTCGCGATTCGCGGCGACGAGTTGCG
This sequence comes from Bryobacteraceae bacterium, assembly GCA_033763835.1. Taxonomy (GTDB): domain Bacteria; phylum Acidobacteriota; class Terriglobia; order Bryobacterales; family Bryobacteraceae; genus JAPKYZ01. The sequence continues at coordinate 120,717 of JANRJS010000013.1, forward strand.
CTCGCCCTACACCTCGCAATTCACAATCGCCTTCGAGCGCAAGCTGATCGATGGATGGGTGCTGTCGCTGACGGGAATTCGCAGCTTCGGCGTGAAACAGTTCATCCAGTTCAACCGAAACGCTCCCGCGCCGTTCGTCCGGACCGCGCCCGGCCAAGTGCGCACTGTGGCGCAGGCCGACGCGACCCGTCCGCTGACTTCCTACCAGGGCGTGGCGATTCGCGACTTGCGGCAGACCGAAAATGGCGGCGTTAACTACTACCACGCCTTCGACGTTCGGCTGTCCCGCCAGTTCGCCAAACGCTACACCGTGAACCTGCACCACGTATGGTCGAGCGCCATCAATACCGTCACCGACGATCATCTGGGCGCGAATCCCAACGAGTGGTCCGACGTCGTGCGTGGCGAGCGCGCCTTGAGCGACTTCGCGCAGCGTCACCGATTCGTCGCCAACGGCATCGTCGCTTTACCCAAAGGATTCCAGCTTTCGGCCTTTACCGTGCTTGCCTCCGGTCTGCCCGTAAACGCGCTGACGGGCGTCGATAACAATGGCGACACGACCGTGGTCGACCGTCCCGCCGGGTTCGGACGGAACGCATTTCGCGGCCGTCCGCAGCGTAGCCTGGACTTGTCGCTTCTCAAGAACGTCCGCTTGTCGGAGCGGGTTCGCATGGATCTACGAGCCGATATGTTCAACGTTTTCAACAACCAAAACTTCCACTCGTTCAACCGGGTGTATGGCAACGGGGCGTCGCCTAACGCGAGTTTCCTCGCCCCCATCGGCGGTGTCGCGAACGCCGACCCCGGACGGCAGTTCACGTTCGGCGCGAAGTTGGTGTATTAAGCGAGGAACCGGGTCAGACGCTTCGTCAGGGTGTCTGGCTTTTTGGTTTCGCATTCCCAAATCACAAGAAGGCGCCAACCCATTGCCCGCAAGCGACTGGCATTGCTCTTGTCCCTAGCGGCGTTCTGGCTCAGCTTCGGTTCCCAATACGCGCGCCGCGATTTCGGAATATGCGAATCTGTGCACCCCGGATGCTGGTGCCAGAAGCATCCTCGCACGTCGACGATTTTCCCCAGCCGCGTAAGCACGATGTCCGGCCGCCCCGGAAGGTCGCCACGGTGCAGGCGGTACCGGAATCCCATGCGGTGCACGATGCGCCGGACAATCATCTCTGGCGCGGTATCGCGGCTTCGGATGCGGCGCATGTTCGCGGAGCGCGCTTCTGGCGTTAGCTTGTCCACGATTTCGCCTGGGGGTACTTCGTCAGGAGCCATCGCAGCACGGCTAACTGATCTTGCCCCGTAGCCCGCCGGACCTGGATGAGAAGTTTTTGGAGCGAAGGGCGGTCGAGCGTCAGATTGCGGGCGCCCTCGTTGCAAACCGAGCAAATCGCGCGCAGGTTAGGCGGATCGTCGCCGCCGCCCATCGATTTATCGACGACATGGCCGATGTGCAGGCGAGTCTTGCGGGATGGATCGAATGGATGCGGTTCGCCCGCTACAGCGCCGCACATCTGGCACGTGAAACCGTTGCGGTCGAGTACAAAGGCTCGGGTCTCCTTCGAAATGCCGCGCGCGAATGCGGGCACAGGCTTGGGATCGCGCAGAAGGTATTGGCCCGGTTTCAACTCGCTGAGGTCGTTGTGAGTGAGGATTTGGTAGCCCTCTTCCGTTCGTAACTCCCGCACCCGCCTCGCCCACTCGCTTGCGCCGCCGGACGCTTTTTGCAGTTCGGCGCTTTCGATAATCCGGCCGGTATTATCTAAAAAATAAGCCCGAAGGCGGCTTCTCGACCCTTTCATACCGCCACCGGGGTAACGGTCGAAGCTGAGATGCACGCTGCAACGCGCCCGGCTACCGCGAAAGCGAATGGCGGCGGAAATGCATTTCCTACCTGGCGGTAGCTCTGCGTTTTCCCTCCCGCGAAAATCCAATTGTCCGGGAAGCCCTGTAAGCGCGCCACCATGGGCACCGTGAGCTTGGGCATGCCTTCGAAATCGGGGCCAGGGGCGGCGTTGGCGATTCCAATCCCATCGACGCCTAAATCCGCCCAGGCACGTCGCGCCCGCACCGGTCCCAGGTCGGGACCGCCATGCTTTCTCGATCCGCCCACGATCGTGGGAGCGATGTCGTTGGCTTGCGCCGCCCAGCGGTCCGCGCCGCGCCATCCGTTCGCCGCCATTAAGTCATGCAACGTTTCTCCGACGGTCGCCGGAAGACGAGCCGCAGGTTCCGGCCACGAAAATCCGCTCGCCAAACCGCGCCGTAACGCGACCACCAAGACACGAGGACGCAGTTGCGGAACGCCGAAATCCGAGGCGTTCATCAGTTTCCAGGCCGTTTCGTAGCCGAGCTTCGATAATTCGGCCTTGAGAAAGCTCCGGTACGATGCGAAAACCGGATCGAGAAAACCGCGTACGTTTTCAATCATGACGGCCCTGGGCCGGATTTGATCGACTAAACGAAGCAGGGCGGGGAACAGATTTCGTTCGTCCTTCTCGCCCAATTGTTTCCCGGCAACCGAAAAAGGCGGGCACGGGAGACCCCCGGCGATTAAGTCGACGCCGCGAAACAGGGCCCCGTCAAACTCATTCAAATCGCCCTGGATAACGTTCCACCCTGGACGATTGCGCCGCAGGGTGGCGCAGGCGTGGGAGTCGATTTCAATCAGCCCGGCATGGCCGATGCCCGCCTGTTCCAGACCCAGCGCTTGGCCGCCGCCACCCGCACACAGTTCCAGCGCCGTCAGTTCATGACTTAGATCGCACCTATAGGAGCCGTTCGCCGGAAACGCTAACGCCCGCTGCATGGCATCGATTCCCGATTTTCGCACGGCGGGTCAATCCATTCGATAACGCAATCCGTAACACTTCTTGTGACAAAGTGATACCCTCGTCGATGCCATTGTGCGCGGGATGTGGTCTAATCACTTGAGAAAGGATTCTCAATAATGAATCTCACGACACGCATACTCGGATTGGCCGCCATGCTCGGCGCGGGCAGCCTGATGCTTGGACACTTCGCCTGGATCGGCCCGGTGGCGGCGCCCCTCAAGGTGGGCGAAACGGCCAAAGTGCACATCGGGAACGGGCACGACTTTCCCGGCTCGGAATCGCCGCTATCTCAAGACAAGCTGAGCGTTTGGGCCGTCGCGCCGTCGGGCGCGAAAATGGAAGTCGCTGTCGCCCCGGCGGAGAAGCACCTGATGGGTACCTTCCCGGTGAAGGAGGCCGGTGTCTACCGGATCGTCTTTACGCACGACCGGGGCGTATTCTCGAAGACGACGAAGGGCTTCAAGCCCGGAGGGCGCGATATGCACCCCGAAGCCACCGAATCGTACAAACTCTATCGGACCGCGATCTCTTATGCGGCAACCTCCGGCAAGGCGTTCGGTAAGGAAAAGCCGCTCGGGCTACTGTACGAAATGGTGCCCGAGAAGACAGGCGAGGGCGTCGTCGTAACCGTGCTGGCGGGCGGCAAGCCCTGCGCGGGAGCGAAAATCAGCGTCGTTTGGCCAAACAAAGAAGACGAAGAAGTGGGCCAGACCGGCGCGGACGGCAAGTTCCTGTTCAAGATGGCGGCGGGCACGAAGGGGCCGGTACTGCTGCTGGCCGACCATAAGACGCCCGCACCCAAGGGCGCGCCGTACGACACCGAGAATTGGGCGGGCGCGCTGGCGCTCTACTGGTAATCGCATGCATATCGCCGACGGCATCGTTCCGGTGGTTTGGTGCGCGGCGGGGCACGCCGTCTCGCTCGCCGGGACGATGCTGCTCGGGCGCAAGGTAGAGGCGGAAGAAGTCGTCCGCATGGGGTTGCTCGCGGCTACTTCGTTCGTCGTTTCGTTGATCCATTTCCCGCTGGGCGGCACGTCGGTCCATCTGGGATTGTTCGGCTTGGCGGGAGCCTTGCTCGGGTGGCGGGCGTTTCCGGTGATCTATTGCACGCTGCTGTTCCAGGCGCTTCTGTTTCAACACGGCGGGCTGCTGGCGCTGGGATTGAACGCGATGAACATGGGCGGCGGCGCGCTACTCGGCGCGGCGATCTGGCGCATGGGCGGCTTGCCGGATTCGGTCCGGGCGTTTCTCGCCGGGTTTGCCGGAATCTTCATTCCCGCGCTCGCCATGGCGGCGGAGTTCCAGGCGGCGGGCTACGGGCGGGGATTCTACTTTGTCTCCAGTCTTTATCTAGGTGTGGCCGTGATCGAGGGTCTGCTGACGGTGGCCATCCTGGCTTACGTGCGGAAGGTGAAACCCGCCGTTCTTGAAGCCGCATGAGGCTCGCGGCGGCGCTGGTGTTGGCGGCGACGGCCGCAGCGCACGATCTGACGTTGACCGCGAAATCCGAAGGTCCGGCGGTGATCGTTACGGCCGCCTATGCGGGCACGGAGGCGTGCACTTTCGCGGCGGTCACGATCTTTAACCCCTCCGGAAAAGAACACCAAAGCGGGCGCAGCGACGCCTCCGGACGATTCGCTTTCGTTCCGAACGCGTTGGGCGATTGGAAAGTCGTCATCGACGACGAGATCGGCCACCGCCAAGAGTTGAAGATCGTGGCCGGCGAGGCGGGAACGATCGCGGCCGGCGCGCAACCGCTTTGGCAAAAAGCGGTCACTGGATTGGCGCTGATCTTTGGCATCACGGGTTTCCTTTACGGCTGGAAGCGCCGGGCCGCCCGATGAGTCTCCGGCTCGACAGCTACTTCCCGCGCGAAACTTGGCTCCACCGCCTCGATCCGCGCGCGCGGCTGATTTTCGTCGTTTCACTAGTTGCGGGGACCGGAGCGTTGCCTCCGGGCTGGGGGCCGCTCGCCGCTCTGGGGGTGGCGATCCTTCTGGCTATGGCCAGCCGCGCCCCGCTGTCCTATTACTATCTGAGGGCGAGCGTGATCGGCCCCTTCATTCTCGCCATGGGTGCGTTCCGGCTGCTAGCGAGCGTCGAAAGTTCCGACGCGGGCCTGTCGTTACCGCCGGGCGCGGCAATGGCGGCGCTGGCGGTCGTGTGTAAGGCATTCGCCGCCGCAATCCTTCTCTCTATGCTCGTGGCCACTTCGGGAATCCCGCAAATTCTCTGGGCGCTCGAGAAACTTCGCGCTCCCAACGTCGTGGTGCTGGTATCGAACTTGATGTTCCGGTATTTCGATCTCCTGCTCGACGAATGGGCGTCGATGAACCGGGCCCGAGCGAGCCGCGGTGGCGACCGGTTGAAGTTAAGCCGGTTCCGCGTATTAGGCGGCGAAATCGGGCTATTGTTTGTGCGCAGTTGGGAACGCGCCGAACGCGTCCATCAAGCGATGATTTCGCGCGGCTTTACGGGCGGCCTCCCAGCGGGACGGCCCACGGGCGCGCCTGGCGGGCACGGGTTTCCCGGCAACCGCTAACCTTTCCCTCCCGCGCGTCGTCATGACCTAGTAGAATGACCGGATGACCGGAAAGCTGCGCCCCGTCGCGCGTCCCGGCATCCTAATGTCGCTCGTTCGGAGTTGATCCGATGAATTCTCCAGTATCCGGATTGCAAACCGCCCCCAAACCGGCTCCCGCAGCGCCGAAACCGGCGCTGGCGCCCGTACCCGTACCCGAAAAACCGGGCCGGAAGTTTCCTTGGGCGGCCGTTTTGGCCCTAGCCGCCATTGGGTTAGGCGCTTGGGCCTACTCGCGCTGGCGCGCGGCGAACGAAGCCGCCGAAAGCGCCGCGGCCGTTCCCGTTCGTACCGCATCGGCGTCCGCCGGACCGGTGGTGAAGACTCTCCGATTGACCGGCGTGACGGCGGCGGAGCGGTTCGTTTCGCTAGTGACGCCGCAATTGCGCGGCGGGCGCAGCGGACGCGGGCGCGATGGCGGCAGCTCCGTGCAAGCCTCGATGAGCGGATCGTCGGGCGGCGGCTTTTCGGGCTCGTCCAGCTCCCGGTCGTCTTCGGGCGGCGGTGGACGTGGCGGTTCGGATGCAGGCGGCGGATCGGGCGGTTCTGGATCGGCGGGCGGCGACTCGGGCACCGTATCTTCCTCCGCTAGCGCCGTTTCGGGTGGTGGCTCGGCGGCTGGGGCGGGAATGAGTTCGGCCTCGCGCAGCGCCGGATCGGCCTTGAAGTCGGCGACATCGCGCATCTCGTCTTCTTCTTCGCGATCGGCTTCGAGCGGGTCGCGCTCCACCGGATCCTCTACCTCGACCTCGCTGGGAACCGACGGGCTGGGCTCTACCGGCAGCTCGCTGGGGCAGGGCATGGGCGGCGGCGGTGGCGGCAGTTCGAGCGAATTCATGCTTGTGTTGCAGGAGTTGGTCAAGCCTGGATCGCGCGTCAAGAAAGGCGATGTGGTAGCGGAATTCGACAGGCAGTTTATGCTGCAACGGTTGGAAGACTACCGGTCCTCGGTGGCCCAACAGCAAGCTAACGTAAAGAAACTAAAGGCAGACCTCGAAGTATACCGAGAGGCGCACCGGCAGACGATCGCGTCGGCGAAAGCGGCGCTCGATAAGGCGAAACTCGACATCCGCACGACGCCGGTGTTGGGTGCGATCGAGGGCGAGAAGCTGAAGCTTGCGCTGGAAGAAGCCGAGGCGCAATACAAGCAGTTATTGGCCGAAGTGAAATTCGTCGAGATCTCCGAAAAGGCGCAGATTCGGAATGCGGAGCTCGATCTAAAGGCCGCTGAACTTGAGTTGCGTCGCGCCGAACAGAACGCCGACCGCATGTTGTCCAAAGCCTCGATCGACGGCATGACCGTGATGCAGAATACGATGCGCGGCAGCGAGTTCGCCCAAATTCAACAGGGCGATCAGTTGTACCCCGGCCAGTTTTTCATGCAGATCGTCGACACGAGCTCTATGGTCATTAATGCGACGCTCAATCAGGTGGACGCCGAACGGCTCCGCATCGGCGCGAAGGCGATGGTGGAGTTCGACGCCTATCCGGGCCTAAAGCTGCCGGCGCACGTCGTTGCGGTGGCGGCGGTAACCAAGACGGGCGGATTCCGGGCGAGCTTCGTGAAAGAAATTCCGGTGCGGCTTAAGCTTGACGCCGTCGATCCGCGGGTGATTCCCGATCTATCGGTCAGCGCCGACGTCGAAATCGAAAGCGATGCGTCGGTGGCGGCTGCGATTCCGGCGGGCGCGGTGTTCCGCGACGGTCCGGACGCGAAACCTTATGTCTTCATCCGGGAGGCGGGGAGCGGCGGATGGCGGAAGCGTGAAGTGGAGTTGGGCCTAGCCACCTACGTCACGGTGGGCGTGCGCGCTGGGCTGAAACCGGGCGAGGTCGTAGCGCTCGAAAGGCCCGACTTGAGCGGGGCCGGCAAGAGTTGAGGAGTTAGGACGCAATGTCGAAGGATTTGAAGCCTAAACAGCGGCTGGGACAAACGGCGGACGCGAACCGCAAACGGTGGATCGTCCGCGGGATCGTCCTGCTCGCTTGCGCGGGCGGCGGCTACGCGGCGTACAACTACGCCACAGCCTCGGCGCCGGTCGAAGTGCCGGTGACCAAGGTGCGCAAGGGCGAGTTTGTGATTTCGGTCCGGACTCGAGGCGAGATCCGTTCGACTCGTTCGGAAATCATCACCGCGCCGCAGGTTCCCGATCCCCGCATCACCAAGCTGGCCGAGGCGGGCAAGCCGGTGAAGAAGGGCGACATCATCGTCGAATTCGACGCCGCGCAGCAAGAGCAGACCTACCTCGAAAAGAACACCAGCGTTCGAACCGCCGACAGCCAGATCGTCCAGACCAAAGCCAGCCATCGCATCACGAACGAGATGGACGGCATGAACTTGATGACGGCGCAGTTTAATCTGGAGCGCGCCAAGCTCGACGCCTCGAAGGCCGAAGTGGTCAGCGAGATCGAAGGCGCGAAGAGCCGCATCGACGTCGGGATCAGCGAAGGCGAGCTTTCTCAGGTGAAGACGACGGTGAAGTCGCATAAGACGTCGCAAGAAGCCGATCTCGAACGCCTGGAGCAGCAAAAGGACAAAGTCGTTCGCGACATGGAGCGGTCGAAGGGGTATCTGTCGAAGATGGTGTTACGCGCGCCGAACGACGGGATCGTGAACGTACTGCCGAATTTCCGTACGCAAGGTTCGTGGGGACAGTCGCCGCCGCCGTTTAAGGAAGGCGACCGGGCGTGGACCGGCGCGGCCATCGCCGAAATTCCCGACTTGAGCGAAATGCGCATCGATCTGAAGCTCGAAGAGGTAGAGCGCGGCAAGCTCCGTTTAGGGATGCCGATCCGCATCCGCGTGGACGCGATCCCCGATCAGGAACTCGAAGCCACTCTCGATTGGATCAGTCCGATCGCGGCCGTAGTGTGGCGCGGCATGGGCATGACGGACAAAACGTTTCCGGCGCGGGGCACTCTGAAGAAAGTGGACCCGCGTCTGCGGCCGGGCATGAGCGCCACGGCGGAGATTCTGATCGAGAGCGAATCCGCTTCGCTGCTGATCCCCGCGCGGGCGAGTTTCATGAACAAGGGCAAGCCGTCGGTGTGGGTGCAACGCGGGTCGGAGTTCGTCGCCCGGCCGATCGAGGTCGGCAAGCGTAACGATAGCGATCTCGTCGTCAAGAGCGGACTCAAAGAGGGCGACGTGATCGCGCTCGAAAATCCGGCCGAGGCCCTCAAGCGGGCGAAGAAACTATAACGAGCGAACAAACCTAGCGAGAGTACGCCGACCGATGAAAGCCTGGATCATTCGAATCGTATTGCTGGTGGCGCTAGCCGCCGGAGGTTACGCCGCGTACACGGCGTTTCAATCCATGACGACGCAGCGGGAGCGGTTGATCGCCACCGCGAAAGTCCGGCAGAGCGACGTGGTGGTGCGCAGCTATGCCCGGGGCGAGTTGCGTGCGGTCCGCAGCGTGACGCTGACGGCGCCGAATCTGTTCGGAACGGTCCAGGTGACGAAGCTTGCGGCGCTGGGCGCGTTTGCTCGCGAAAAGGACCTCATCGTCGAGTTCGACGACGCCGAAGTGCTGTCGCGGGTGGAAGAAAAGCAGCTCGAAATCGACCAGGTGGACGAGCAACTGAAGAAAGCCCAGGCCGATCTCGCGATCCGCGAGAATCAGGATCAAGTGGAGTTGCTGCGGGCGCGCTACGCCGTGCGGCGCGCGGAGCTTGAAGTCAAAAAGAACGAACTGATTTCCGCCATCGACGCGAAGAAGAATCAGTTGACGCTCGACGAGACGAAGCGCCGGTTGTCGCAACTCGAAAGCGACATCAAGAGCCGCCGCGAACAGGCGCAGGCCGAACTCGCCGTTCTGCGCGAGAAGCGGAATAAGGCGACGCTCGAAATGTCGCGCGAACGGGCGCGCCTCAATCAGGTGAAGCTGCTCTCGCCGATGTCGGGCCTGGTGGCGATCAAGCAGAACCGGTCGAGCGTGATGATGTTCGGCATGCAGTTGCCGGATATTCGCGAAGGCGATCAGGTGCAGCCGGGTACGCCCGTCGCCGACGTGCTCGATCTTTCGGAGATGGAAGTACTGGCGAAGGTCGGCGAACTGGATCGCGCCAACTTGCGTGAGGGCCAAGAGGTGAAGATTCGTCTCGATGCCATCGCCGACGCGGACTTTACCGGCAAGATCAAATCGATGAGCGGCACGGCGAGCGCCAACGCGTTTTCGGGCGAAGTGCAGAAAAAGTTCGACGTGATCTTCTCGATCGACATGCGCCAGCTGCTGACCACACTCGGCGCGAAGCCGGAGCAGATCGCACGCGTGCTGGCGACCGCGGAGGCCAATCGCAAGAAGCCGCCGGTTTCTTCGGGCGGCGGGATGTTCGCCATGATGGGCGGGGGCGGCGGTATGCCCGGCGGCGCCGGTGGGGGACAGATGGGTGGCGGCGGACAAATGATGGTCATGCAAGGCGGCGGCGGACAGGCCGCGGGCGGCGAAGGCGGCCAGCGGCGATTCGGCGCGGCGGGCGGAGCGGGCGGCGGAGGGATGGTAGGCGCGATGACCGCCGGGCTCACCGAAGACCAGCAGAAAAAGGTCCGCGACGCGATGCAGAAGGCCCTCGGCGGCAAGAGCATGCAGGAGTTGACTCCCGAGGAGCGCACTTCCATGATGGCGAAGCTGCGCACCGACATGGAAAAGCAGGGAATCAAGTTGCCGGAGCGAGGGCAAGGCGGACGCGGTGGCGCGGCCGGTCCCGGTGGAATGAACATGCCATTCGCGGGTGGCACGGGCATCGGCGGCTTCAGCGCAAAAGACATGGAAAACGCAAAGCTGCCTCCACCTCCCGAGGAAGACTCGCAGATGGAAGCGTTGCTGCGGCCCGGCTTGCTGGCCGACGTCGAGATTATCGTCGAAAAGGTTCCCGACGCCATCAACATCCCCACGCAAGCATTGTTTGAACGCGAGGGCAAGACGGTGGTTTACGTCAAGAATGGCGATAAGTTCGAACCTCGCGAAATCAAGCTCGGCAAACGCAGCGAGTCGGCGCTGGTGGTGCTTTCGGGGCTTAAGGCGGGCGATACGGTCGCTTTGGCCGATCCCACGGCGAAGCCCGGCGAGAAGAAGAAGGGCGAGGCGAAGTCCGGCGGCGGGGCTGGAATGCCCATGCCCAAGTCCTAGAAAAGAGCGGTCACGATGAACCTTTCCGGTCTGTTACCCGAGTTGTACATGGGGCTTTCGAGCCTCCTGGTGCACAAGTTGCGCAGCCTTTTGACCATGCTGGGCATGATCTTCGGCGTCGGCGCCGTGGTGGCCATGCTATCGATCACGGCGGGCGCGCAGAAGGAAATGATGAGTTATATCGACCTGCTGGGGGTCAACAACATCATCATCGAAGCGAAAGAAGCCGTGGACCGCAACGAATTGCAGGCGCGGCGGCTGATCTCGCCCGGACTCACGTTCCGCGACTATCGCGCGATCACGGAGAACGTGCAGGGCATTGAGGCGGCGACGCCGCGGAAACGCTTCAAGCCGCTGAAAGTACTGCCGAAGACTGCCACGGAGCCGCCGCTTTTAATCGGCGTCGAGCCCGAGTATCTCGAAATCAATTCCCTCAAGGTCGTGGACGGACGCTGGTTCGACGAGCACGATAACGCCTCGTCCGCTCCGGTTTGCGTATTGGGCGAGTCCGCGAAAGTGAATCTGGTCGGCTACGAAGGATCGGCGGTCGGCAAGTTTGTCAAGATCAACGATTCTTGGCTGCAAGTGGTCGGCGTTCTGGCTCAGCAGGCGACGGCGGATACCGAAGTGGAAGGCGTCGAGGTTACCAACCGTAACAACATGGTGATCGCGCCGCTAAACACGGTAATGCGCCGGTTCGAAGATAACAACAGCTATCTGAAGGACGAAATCGACGGCATCTACCTCAAGGTCAAGCCGGGGGCGGATTCGATTGAGACCGCCTCGGTGATCACCGCAATTCTCGCGTCGACGCACAAGGACGCGGGCGATTTCAACGTTACCGTACCGGCCGGACTGCTCGAACAAAAGAAGCGCACACAGTTCATCTTCAATGTGGTCATGCTCTGCATCGCGGGCATTTCGCTGCTCGTCGGCGGTATCGGGATTATGAACATCATGCTGGCCACCGTGCTCGAACGGACGCGGGAAATCGGCATCCGGCGCGCGATCGGCGCGCGGCAAGCGGACATCATCCGTCAGTTCCTGACCGAGGCGGTGTTGATCTCGATCCTCGGCGGGTTGATCGGCATCGTTTTCGGATTCTCGCTATCGAAGCTGATCGCCTCGGCCGCGGGTTGGTCCACGGTGGTAACCACGTCTTCGATCGTCGTCGCGTTCGGCGTTTCGGTCGGCATTGGCGTGGTGTTCGGCATCTACCCTGCGGTTCAGGCCGCGAAACTCGATCCTATTGAAGCGATTCGTTACGAATAGAAATGAAGAAACTTTTCCCCATCGCTCCGGTGTTGATGGCTGCGGCGTTCGCGGCCGATCAGGGCCAACAAGGCACCGTGCCCCCGATGCCCGCCGCGAAGGAGGCCGAGAAGATCGGTCCCCAATTCCCTCGATTCGGCACCAAAGAGTACTTCAAGTACGTTTTCAACCCCGATGCGCCCCGCGTGGAGTTGGCCGCCCCGGTGAAACTGGCCGACCACGTTGTAGACGGCAAAATCGAACTATCCTTGCGGTCCTATCTGGAACTGGTGGTCGCGAACAATACCGACATTCAGATTCAGAAAGTGCTGGTGGAACCTCAGCGCAATGCGATCACGCGCGCCTTCGCCGTGTTCGATCCGGTGATCGCGGCGCGGTTCAACGCCAGCCGCCAGATTACGCCGACCACCGACGCGCTGGCCGGCGCGGCGACTCTGAGCCAATTGAACCAGCCCGCCAACCTGAACTATACGCAGACGCTGGCTAGCGGCACGCAACTCAATTTCGGCTACCGCTTCAACAAGCTGTCGAACAATAATAGCTTTCAAAACTTCAATCCGGCCTACAACTCGAACGTCGATCTCAACTTCACGCAGCCTCTGTTGCGCGGGCGGGGCATGTACATCACCAAGCTCCCGGTGCTGATTGCGCGCGCGCGTTTGCAGAGCGCGGAGTTCGGCTTCGAGGATCAGTTGCAGCGCCTGGTCTTGCTGGCCGAAAACGCCTATTGGGACGTGATCGGGGCGCGCGAAAACCTGCGCGTGCAGGAGCAGGCCCTCTCGCTCGCCGACGCCTCTTTGAAGCGCGCTCAGCGGGAACTGGAACTCGGCGCGATCTCGGCCCTCGAAATCTATCAACCGCAAGCGCAGTACGCGCGCGCGGAAATCACCGTCACGCAAGCGCGCTACCGGTTGCAGCAAACCGAAGACGCGTTGCGGCGGCAAGTCGGTCTCGATCTCGATCCGGATTTGCGCAAACTGCCTTTGCAGCTTTCGGAACCCGTCCTGCCGCCCACCGATACCAAGCCGATCGATCGCGAAGCGTTGGTGTCGGAAGCGCTGCGGATGCGGCCCGACCTCAAGACCATCCAGACGAACCTGAATGTCGACGACTACAACATAAAGCTGCAGGCAAATACGCTAAAGCCGGACTTGTCGCTGCTCGGCAACTATACGACGCAAGGCCGCGGCGGTCCGCAAGTACGGAACGTCACCGCGACCGGGTCCGACGGCCTCCCGCTAACCAATCGCGTGCTGGTCCCCGGCGGGTTCGGGGACGCTTGGTCGCAGATGTGGGGCTTCGGGTTTCCCGTGTACGGCTTCGGCATCCAACTGCGCTTGCCGCTGAAGGATCGCGCCGCCGCCGCCAACTACGCCGACGCGACGGTGCAAAAGAAACTCGATGCGTTGCGGTTGCGTCAGGGCGAACAGAACACGCGCCTTGAAGTATTGAACGCCATCAGCCAGGTGGAGAACTCGCGCGCTTCGGTGGATCTCGCCAAGATTTCCGCCGACCTCGCGCAGAAGTCCGTCGAGGCGGAACAGAAGAAGTACGATTTGGGCGTCTCGACGCTGTTCTTCCTGCTCGATCAACAGAACCGCCTGACGCAGGCGCAGTCCGATCTCGTCAACAACTCGGTGCAATACCGGCGCAACCTACTCAACCTGTTACAACGCACCGGCACCCTGCTGCAGGACCGCGGCATCGTTACCAAGTAACCGGGCGACGCTACCCTAACGGGATGGGCCGTATCCGCATCCTTCCGGATGCGATTGCCAATAAGATCGCCGCGGGCGAGGTGGTCGAACGCCCGGCCTCCGTCGTCAAGGAACTCCTCGAGAATTCGCTCGACGCGGGCGCCGACGACCTTCGCGTCGATGTCGAGCACGGCGGGCGGCGGCTCATCCGGATCGTCGATAACGGCGGCGGCATGCTGCGCGACGACGCATTGCTCGCCTTCGAGCGCCACGCCACTTCGAAGCTGCGCGAGGTGAACGACCTGTTCGCGATCTCGACGCTGGGATTCCGGGGCGAGGCGCTGCCGTCGATCGCTTCGGTATCGCGGCTCGATCTCGAAACGCGTTCGGCGGAGGAGACGTCGGGCACCCACATCGAGATCGCGGGCGGCAAGATGATCCGGTGCGACGAGTACTCGCGGCCCCCGGGCACCACCATCACGGTTCGCGATCTCTTCTATAACGTTCCCGCGCGGCGCAAGTTCTTACGCACGGAGCCGACCGAACTCGCTCACATCGCCTCGCTGGTTACGCATTACTCGCTGGCTCATCCGTCTAAGGCTTTCGAGTTGAACCATAACGGGGGACGGCTGTTGCTCGTCACGCCCGCCGCCACCGCGCGCGACCGCGTGTTTCAAGTGTTCGGCGGCGAAGTGCTGGCGGACCTGGTGGAACTGCCCACGGCGGCGCATGACGGGTTCACGCTTTCGGGATTCGTCTCGCAACCGCAAGTGCAGAAGCTGAACCGCAACTCGATCTACCTGTTCGTCAACGGGCGATTGATTCGCGACAAGGTTCTTATGCACGCGCTGCATGCGGCGTACTTTAACCTGATGCCGCCCGCCTGCTACCCGTTCGCGCTTCTATTTCTCGAATGCGCTCCGGAGGAAGTCGACGTGAATGTTCACCCGTCGAAGACCGAAGTGCGATTTCAGCGCGGGTCCGTCGTTCACGACTTCGTCCGCGACACGATCCGGCAACTGCTATTGGATTCGCGGCCCGTTTCGCAAATTCCGTTGCCGCCGTCGCCCGCTCCGCAACCGGCCGCCGAACTTCCCATGTCCGAGTTCTCGCTCGCCATCCAGAATCTCGCGCCGTCGCAGCTCGTGCAGCCGAGGTTGGCGGAGATGGACGCGCCGCGGCCCGTGATTCCGGGCGTCGAGGAGCGCGAAGAAATCGCGCCCACAGTGTCCGTCAGTCCGATTCCCTCGCCGCCCGCTGCCGCCCGTTTGCCGATTCCCGATACGCACGGCGCGGTGCCGCAAGGCGCGTGGCAGGAAGAGGCGGCGACGCTCGACGCGCTGCGCGATTTGCGTCCGGTCGGCCAACTCCATAACAGCTTTATCGTGGCGGCGGGACGCGACGGTTTATGGATCGTCGATCAGCACGTCGCGCACGAACGAATCCTATTCGAGCAAGTGCTGCGCAAGCATGGGCGCGCCGAGCGGCAGCAGTTGTTGATGCCGATCATCCTTCCCCTGACTGTCGGGCAGGAGATCGAATTCGCGCGCATCGCCGGAGAACTCGCCGCCGTGGGTTTTGAAGCGGAACCGTTTGGGCAGCGCACGCTCGCCGTCAAAGCCGTGCCCGCCGGTTTGCAAGCCGAAGAGGCCGTGCGCGTCATCTCGGAGATCCTGGAGATCGCCGAAAACGAATTGCGGCGCGCGACGGTTGAGGATCTGCGTCGCGGCGTCGCGGCGTCGGTGGCGTGCCGGGCGGCGATCAAGATCAACACGCCGCTCGATATGAAGAAGATGGAATGGCTGCTGGCGGAACTTGCAAAGACAGAGTTCCCTACCAGTTGCCCGCACGGCCGGCCGATCGCCCTGCGCTATTCGATGCGCGATATTCTGCGCAGCTTCCACCGCATCTAGACGCTAGCGAACGACTCCGCTCATGGGGCTCGACGCGGAGGCGTAGAGACGCTTGGGCATGCGGCCCGAAGCATGGGCCAAACGTCCAGCTTCGACCGCAAGACCCATCGCGCGCGCCATCGCCACCGAGTCTTGGGCTTCGGCGACTGCGGTGTTGAGCAGCACGCCGTCGTAGCCCAATTCCATCGCGATCGCCGCGTCGGACGCCGTACCCACACCGGCATCGACGATCAGGGGAACGCCCGAAATCATCTCGCGCAAGATGCGCAGGTTGGTGAGATTCTGAATGCCAAGTCCGCTGCCGATGGGCGCGCCTAAGGGCATCACCGCCGCCGCGCCCGCGTCGATCAAACGACGGGCGTTGATCAGATCGTCGGTGGTGTAGGGCAGGACGACAAAGCCGTCTTTCGCAAGCGCAGCCGTCGCTTCAATCAATCCGGCGTTATCCGGGAAAAGTGTGTCTTTGTCCCCGATCACTTCGAGCTTGATCCAATTCGAATCGAGCGCCTCGCGGGCCAGCCGCGCCGTGCGGATCGCCTCTTCGGCGGTATAGCAGGCCGCCGTATTGGGCAGGATGAAAAACTTCGAGCGGTCGATGTAGTCGAGCAGCGATTCGCGCGAGCGGTCGTCGAGATTGACGCGGCGCACGGCCACCGTGACGATCTCCGCGCCGCTCGCCTCATGACAGCGCCGCATTTCCTCGAAGCTGCCGTATTTTCCGGTGCCGATCATCAGGCGCGAGCGGAAGGTGCGCCCGGCGATCGAGAACTGTTCCATGAATCAATTCTAATGATGCGGCTATACTGAGGGCGATGACGGCGAGAGCCATCTTGATTGCGGCTGCTCTCGTCTCCTGCGCGAAGCGCGAGGGGCAGAGCGGAAAGGCTTCACCGGGAGTTCTCACGGTTGCCGTGGCGCGCGTGGAACGAATCACTCTGTCGAATGCCGTATCGGTAGCCGCCGAATTCCGGCCGTACCAGGAAGTGGACCTGCACGCGAAGATCGCCGGGTATCTGCGGGAGATCAACGTCGATGTGGGCGACCGGGTGAAGGCGGGCGCTCCTTTGGCGGTTCTCGAAGTGCCGGAATTGAATCTGGAACTCGCGCAGGCCGCCGCCGCCGAGAAGCGGACCGAGATCGAAGTGGGCCGCGCGCGAAGCGATTTGGAACGGGCGGAGTCGGCTCTGAGGATTCGCGAATTGTCGCACGAGCGTCTGGCGGCGATCGTTTCCAAACGGCCGGGCCTGGTAGCGCAGCAGGAGATCGACGACTCGCAGGCGAAAATCGAAGAAGCCCGGGCGCAGGTGTCGGCGGCGAAGGCGACGCTCGCCTCGACGGAACAGCAAGTCTTGGTTTCGAAGGCCGCCGCCGCGCGCGTTACCGGTATGAAGGACTATTTGCGCATCGTCGCTCCGTTCTCGGGCACGATTACGCGGCGTTACGCGGACCCCGGCGCTATGATCCAGCAAGGAACGACTTCGTCGTCGCAAGCGCGGCCCGTAGTGCGCATTTCGCAAGTCAATCGCCTGCGGCTGGTCGTGCCGGTGCCGGAATCGATGGCCCCTAGGTTGAAGATCGGCGATCCGGTGGAAGTCCGCGTCGATGCGCTGGACCGCACCATCACCGGACGCCTGGCGCGCGTCACGGGGACGATCGATAGCGGCACGCGCACGATGGAAGCGCAGATCGATGTCGAAAATCCGAAAGACGATCTCCGCCCGGGCATGATCGCCCAAGCGTCCATCCGCGTAGATCGCGCGCCAAACGCGCTGGCCGTTCCCGTGGAAGCGGTGAAGGAGAGCAAAGGCCGTGCCATGGTCTGGATCGTGTCGCCGGAGGGCAAGGCCGAAGAGCGAGACGTGACGCGCGGCGTAGAAACGGCGGATTACGTACAACTCTTATCTGGAGCGCGCGAGGGAGAAATGGTGGTAGTCGGGTCGAGCGCCGCGTTGCAGAATGGCGCGCGCGTCACACCGAAGCCCATCAAGGTCTCGAGTTGATGGCCAGTTTCGCGGTTCGCAACCCTTATTTCATCGTCGTTCTTTGCTTGATCGTTTCCGTGGTCGGCGTAGTGGCTACGGTGCGCATGCCGGTCGATCTGTTTCCCGCGATCGACTTGCCCGTAGTGGTCGTGGCGACGTTCTACAGCGGGATGCCGGCGGAGCAAATCGAGACGGCGATCACCGCGCGCTACGAACGATTCTTCACGCTGGCATCGAACATCGATCACATCGAATCGCGGAGTTTGACCGGCGTAAGCCTTATCAAGGTATTCTTCCGGCCGGGCACCAACGCCGACGCGGCGGTAACCGGGATTTCGAATCTCGCGCTCGCCAACTTGCGGCGTCTACCGCCGGGAACGCTACCGCCGCTGGTTTTCAAGTTCGACGCTTCGTCGCTGCCGGTTTGTCTGGTGACCTTGAAGGGGCAAGGCTTGGACGAGACGGCGCTGCGCGACATCGGCCAATACAACATTCGCAATCAGATCGCCAACGTTCCCGGAGCTTCCGTGCCGCAGCCCTTCGGCGGCAAAACCCGGCAGATCATGGTGTACGTCGATCCTACGAAGCTCGCCGCGTATCAGTTGAGTCCGATGGATGTGGTGCGCGCCGTGAACGAGGCCAACGTAATTATTCCGGCGGGCGAGTTGCGTTTGGGGCCGCGCGCTTACAACCTGTACATGAACAATCAGGCCGACGTGATGGAAGAGATCGATTCCATCCCGTTGAAGTCCGCGCAGGGCGCTACGGTGCAGGTGCGCGACATCGGCGAGGCGCGCGACGCGGAACAGATTCAACTCAACGTGGTGCGCGTCGATGGCCAGCGCTCGGCGTACTTGCCGATCTTGAAACAAGGCGGAGATTCGAACACGATCGCGGTTGTGGACGGAACGCGCGCCGCGGTAGCAAACCTGGTCGACGTTCCGGAAGAGTTGAAAGCGGACGTTGTTTTCGACCAGTCCGAATTCGTCAAGAAGGCGATCCGCAATTTGATCGACGAAGGCGGCATCGGGTTGGTGCTTACCGCGGCGATGATCCTGATTTTCCTGGGCAGCTTTCGAGCCACCATCGCCGTCCTGCTCTCGATTCCGCTTTCGGCGCTCGGCGCGTTTCTGATTCTTTCGAGCAAGGGCGAATCGATCAACACGATGCTGTTGGGCGGGCTGGCGCTGGCGTTCTCGCGCCTGATCGATAACTCGGTGGTGGTGCTGGAGAACATCTACCGCTATCTCGAAGAGGGGCTGGATCCGCAAGAGGCGGCGATGCGCGGCGGTAATGAAATGGCGCTTCCGGTGCTCGCCGCGACGCTCACTACATCCGTCGTTTTCTTCCCGGTGGTGTTTCTCTACGGCGTAAGCCGGTACTTGTTTACCGCGTTGGCGTTGGCCGTGGTGCTGTCGCTGCTCGCGTCGTACTTGGTGGCGATGACGGTGGTGCCGCTCTACTGCGCACGCTTCTTAAAGGCGCATTCTTCGGAGCATGCGGGCGGATTTACCCGCTGGTTTAACGCAAGATTCGAATCGATGTTGTCCGGTTACTCTCGCGCGGTGACCGGCGCTCTCGCTCAACCTTGGGCCACGGTGGGCGTGTGCCTTGCCGTCTTCGCCGCCAGCCTCGGTCTCTATCCTTATCTCGACATCGCTTTCTTTCCGCGCACCGACGCCGGGCAAATCGTCATCAACGTGAAGGCTACTCCAGGAACGCGCATCGAACGTACCGAAAGCGAAGTGGCGGCCGTCGAGAAGCTGGTACGCGAAGTAATCCCGGCGGACGAGCTTTCGACGATCGTGTCGAATATCGGCGTCAATCAGGATTTTTCGGCGATGTACACCACCAACGCCGCGCAACACACCGCCTTCGTTCAGGTGAATCTCAAGGAAGGCCATCGCGTAGACAGCTTCACTTACATGGACCGGCTGCGAGAGCGGCTGGCGAACGAGATGCCGCAACTCTCCACCTTCCTGCTATCCGGCGGATTGGTGGACGCGATTCTCAATCAGGGCTTACCGACGCCGATCGATCTGCAAGTCGCGGGATCGAACTTGCCGGCGACATACGCGATCGCCCAACAAATAGCGGGGCGCATTCGCGCGCTCGACGGCGTAAACGGCGTCTACATTCCGCAGGATCTGGACTATCCTTCCCTGCGCATCGATGTGGATCGTAACCGCGCTGGGTTGGCCGGTTTGAGTCAACGCGAAATCGCGCAGAACGTCGTGACGGCGCTCACGTCGAACCAGATGATCGCGCCCGGATTTTGGACGGATCGCCAATCCGGCAACGACTACTTGCTCACGGTGCAGTTTCCCGAAGGCGTAGTCCGCAGCTTGGACGATCTGAAAAACATTCCGCTGCACGGGACGGGACGATCGCAACCGACACGATTAGGAGCCTTGGCCGACGTCACGAGTCTTGCCGCGCCAACGGAAGTGGACCGCTACCAACTGCGCCGCGTGATCGACGTGTATGTAGGCTTGGCCGGCGAGGACTTGGGCCGTGTCGCCAATGGCGTCGAAAAGGTCGTGGCCGAAACGCAATTGCCGCCGGGCGTGCGCGTGACGATGCGCGGCATGGTGGAGGCGATGAGGTCGTCTTTTTCGAGTTTCGGTTTCGGGCTCTTGCTGTCGCTGGCGTTGCTCTACCTGATTCTTGTGGCGCAGTTCCGCAGTTTTTCCGACCCACTGCTAATTCTCCTCGCCGTGCCGCTGGGATTGACGGGAGTGCTCGCGACGCTGGCCGGGACGGGTACATCGCTGAATGTGATGTCGCTGATGGGCGTCGTGATGATGTCGGGCATCGTGGTGTCGAACAGTATTCTGATCGTCGATTTGGCCCACCGTCTGCGCGAGGAACGCGGCGTTGAGACGGCCAGCGCGATCGAGCTTGCGGCGCGCACCCGCCTGCGTCCCATCCTGATGACGTCGCTCGCCACGATCATCGGCTTGATGCCGATGGCGCTGAAGCTCGGCGAAGGAAGCGAGAGCTACGCGCCGCTCGCCCGCGCGATCATCGGCGGGTTGACGGTTTCGCTCGTCTTCACAGTCTTCCTTGTTCCCGCGGCCTATCTGCTGCTCTACCGGAGGCGCGCTTGATCGCGCTGGCGCTGCTGATGGCGGCGCAGGCCCCGACAGTGGAAAAACTCACACTCGAGGAAGCGATCGCGAGAGCGTTGAAGAATAATCCGGCGGTGGACGCCGCGCGCTTGAACGCTCTCGCCGCGAATCAAATGCCCATTCAGGTCCGGTCCGCGTTGTTGCCGCAACTCAGCGGCGTACTGTCGGGAGCCGGCGCGCCGGATGAAACGCGGATCGGCGCGGGTGGACTCAATAACCCCCGCGTACTGTCGAGACTGGGTATGGGCGTCACAATTAACCAACTCGTGCTCGACTTTGGCCGCACGGCGCGACTGACGGAGGGCGCCGAGCTTCGGGCGCAAGCGGAGGGCGAGGCGGCGCGAGGAACGCGTGGCCAGGTGGTGCTGCAAGTTAGCGCGGCGTATCTCGCAGTGCTGCGGGCGCAAACGGTGGAGCGAGTGGCGGCGCGAACGGTCGAGGCTCGCCGGACGGTTCTCGATCAAGTGTCGGCGCTGGCGTCGAGCAAACTGAAGTCCGAACTCGACGTTCGATTCGCGGAGGTGAGTTTGGCCGAGGCGGAGTTACTGGTGGCCACGGCGCGTAATGAGCGCGACGCGGCGCTGGCGGATCTTTCGGCGGCCATGGGAATGCGAGGTCCCGCCGCCTTCGAACTCGTCGAACCGCCGCCGCCCGTTGCCCCTTCCGCGGACTTACCCGCGTTGATCGACATGGCGGTGGCGCGGAATCCCGAGATCGGCCAGCGTCGCCACTTGCTCGATGCCGCTCTGAGGCAGGCCGAAGCGGAGCGGTTGGCGCGCCTCCCTTCGATTAGCGCCATCGCTTCCGCCGGCGTCGTCCCCGCGCACACGGACCGCTTCGTGCGCGACACCTACGCGGCGGCGGGCGTTAACGTCACGCTCCCCCTGTTCACCGGGCGGAATCTGGAATCGCGCCGGGCGGAAGCGCAGTTGCGGGCTCAGGCCGCCGAGAAAACGTTACGCGACTCGGAAAATCGAGTGGCGCGTAACGTCGGAGTGAGTTTGCTAAACACCAGAACGTCGCTCGAACGGCTGGAACTCGCCGGGCGACTGGAAGAACGGTCGAGGCAAGCGCTGGAGCTTTCGCAGTTGCGGTACGACTTGGGGCTTAGTTCGATCGTCGAGCTTACGCAATCGCAACTGGCGCTGGTGAACGCGGAAATCCAGATGGCCGCCGCGCGGTACGATTTGCTGCTGCAGCAGGCGATTCTCGACTTCCATCTCGGCTCCATCCAATAGCGGGCGGTGATAGGATTTCGAGTGCCGTGGATCGCCGACACGCACTCCGTTCGCTCGCGGGCTTCTTCGCCGCATCGCCCTTAGTCCGCGCCCAGACCGCGGCGCGGGCCGCCGATTCCACCCGCCGTCCGCGCCTGCCGAAAGGCTACTACGAAGACCCGCTCTACGAGTGCGTGCGCGTGATGGACTTCGCCGAGAAGGCGAAAGCGAAGCTCGACCCCATCGCTTGGGACTATCTCGAAGAGGGCTCCGAAGACGAAGTCTCGCTGCACGACAACGTCGAGGGGTTCAAGAAAATCATTATTCGCCCGAAGGCGCTCGTGGACGTGCACGAAGTGGATACGTCGCTAACGCTATTTGGTCAACGGCTCGACTTCCCGATTCTGTTCGATCCAGCGGGAGGCAAGAACTGTTTCCATGCCGACGGTGAGATGGTCGTCGCGCGCGCGGCGAAGGCGTCGAAGACCCTTCACAT
>JANRJS010000034.1:0-6117 GCA_033763835.1 Bryobacteraceae bacterium
GCCATCGGATCGGCCGCCGCTCCCAGCAGCGACGGCAATGCGAGCGCTCCCATGCCCACACCGCACTGCTCCAAAAACCATCTTCGCGCAATGAGATTCTGCATGACTTACTCTTTCGTGATCGCCTCATCGAGGTTTAACAACACCCGGCTGACCGTTGTCCATCCGGCTAACTGCTGCGGCGTTACGCCGTTGGGCAATGCAGGCGGATTCTTCGGATCGTCCGCCGCCAACTCCCACGCGTTCGCGGCGTTCTTCGCTGTCTGTTTTGCGAGGAGCGTGAGCATCAGGTCGGCTTCCTTGTCCGATGGCACCCGGGAGACGACACGCCGGAACGCAAAGCGCAGGCGATCCCGGTCGGTGGTTCCGCCCTCACGGACTGTCTTCAACGCCAAGGCCCGGGCGGTTTCCAGGAAAAGCGGCTCGTTCAGCGTGGTTAGCGCTTGCAACGGCGTGTTTGAACGTCCGCGGCGGACACAGCTCATATCTCCGTTCGGCGCGTCGAACGCCTGAAGCATCGGGTAGGGCACGCTCCGGAAACGGAACGTATATAGGCCGCGGCGGTAGCGGTTCGGCCCCTTCTCCTCAAACCAATTCTTGGGCCCGTAGCTGACCGGCGGTTGGAAGAGGAATTCTGGGGCTGGCGGGTAGACGCTAGGTCCGCCCACCTTCGGATTCAAGAGTCCGCTGGCAGCCAGCGCGATATCCCGGACGAGTTCCGCATCCACGCGAAAACGGGAGCCACGTGCCAGCAGACGGTTGTAAGGGTCTTTGGCATACAGCTCTGCGCTCACTTTAGAGGACTGGCGGTAGGTGTTGCTCATCACGATTGCCTTGTGCAGCTTCTTGAGACTCCAACCGTTGTCCATCAGGTCCACAGCTAACCAGTCAAGGAGTTCGGGGTGGGACGGCGTCTCTGCCTGTTTGCCCAAGTCTTCCGAAGTTGCCACAATTCCAGTTCCGAAATAGGACTGCCAGATGCGGTTCACAATGCTGCGCGCCACGGTCGGGGACTGGCGATCCGTCATCCATTTCGCTAGCGTAAGCCGGTTCACTGGCCCGTCCGCAGGCGCCGGATTCAAGAACGCAGGCGTCCCGGGCTGCACGGACTTCCCCGGCTTCAGGAAGTCGCCACGCATTAGCAAGTGCGTCTCGCGCATCTCCTCGCGCTCATTCATCACCAGTTGCGTCGTGCCCTGAGGATGCTCACGCCACAATTGCTCAATCGCCTCGTTCGCCATCCGCCACTCCGGCACGGTCGTCCGCCACACGGAGAAGACATTCGTGGCGGGCCGGGGGTCGGCGGCAGCGTCCGGCGCATCGGTCACCGAGAGGCGGAACCGGCCGAGATTGTGATTCATGTTGTCGTCGCTGTTCCAGCCTCCGTGCCGCTGGGTCAACGAAACCTCCAGCACCACGCCCTCAGGGAAATCGACCGGATCGGCGAAGACGAAGACCGCCTGACGAGGTTGATTCCGGCGTCCGGGACCGTTGTCTGTGCCCCATGCCGTTTCGTCTATCCCATCGATGGCGAATTCGACCGGCCCGGTGACGCGGCGGCGGTTGGTCTTATCCCAGTACATGTCCGCGATCTGCGTTTCCGGTGGATTCACGTCCGCCGTCGCGCTCGCGATCTTCACTTTCACCGGCTTCGCGTCCTTCACCCCCGCCGGCATCGCCTTCACTTCAAATTCAGTCAACGCGGCTGTGCCCCAAACGGACCGGCCCGGCCCGTTCATCGGCAGGTTCGGATCGTTGAGCATCTCCAGCCGGACGGCCCGTACGTTTCGCGTCTTCGGCCGCAGCGTGAACTTCGGTGAGAATCGCGTCGGCGCATAGCCACCTGCCACCACGGAGCCGTCCTTCATCTGCGCGTACTTCTGGCCGCCGGTTGCAATATCGTCGATGTCCGGTGTTGTGACCTCCCACTTCGGCTGTTTTGCCTGAATCTGCGCTTCCCACGCCGCCATCCGCGTTTGCCAGTCCGGGGTTTTGTGCTGTAAGTCCTGTTCAATCTCCCGGATACGCTGAAAGATCTGCGCCCGCTTTTGCTGTTCGGCCGGCGTGTATACCGCCGCATTCGACTCATGAGAGTTGTTCAGAAACGCGAAGAGCTTGTAGTATTCTTCCTGCGTCAACGGATCGTATTTGTGGTTATGGCACTGGGCGCATTGAATCGTAATGCCCAGCATTGATTTGCCCATAGCATCCATACGGTCGAACATCGCTTCCATCCGGAACTGCTCGGGATCGATGCCGCCCTCTTCGTTGATCATCGAGTTGCGCAAGAATCCGGTGGCGACTTTTTGGTCCTGCGTGGCGTTGGGGAGTAAGTCGCCCGCTAACTGCTCGATGAGGAATTGGTTGTAGGGCAAGTCGCGATTGAATGCGTTAATCACCCAGTCGCGGTAGAACCAAACCGAGCGTTGCTTATCCTTCTCATAGCCGTCGGAATCCGCGTAACGCGCCGCGTCGAGCCAGTGCCGCGCCCAGCGCTCGCCGTAATGCGGCGACGCGAGTAGACGGTCCACCGCGCGCTCGTACGCTCTCGGCGATTTGTCGGCGAGATAGGCGTCCACTTCCTCTACCGTGGGCGGCAGGCCGATTAAGTCTAAGTGCACGCGCCGTAGCAAAGTAATCCGGTCCGCTTCGGGCGAGAATCGCATGCCTTCTTTTTCCAGGCGCGCGAGTACGAATTTATCGATTGGGCGCGGCGCGTTCGCGGACGGTAGTTCGGGTCGCACCGGCGCCACAAACGCCCAATGCTTCTTGATTTCCGCCTTCGCCGAAAGCGATTCCGGCCACGTGGCGCCTTCGTCAATCCAGCGCTTGATAGTGGCGATTTCCTCCGGTGGCAACGGTTTCGCACCCATCGGCATGCGCGCCTGATCGCCTATGCCCGCCACGCGTTGGTACAGCGAACTTTCGACCGCCGCCCCGGCGTGGATCGCCTTCGCCGCCGCCTCACGCGAATCGAGCCGTAAACTGCCCAACTGTGCCTTAGGGCCGTGACAACCCGCGCAGGAGCGGGCGAAAATCGGCTGCACGTCGCGCGCGAAATCCACCGGATCGGCGGCCAGCAAAAGGAGCGCGGTCCACGTCATCAACCACTAATGTATACCTGGAGGCATGCCAAACCCTCGTTTCGACGCGGTGATCGTGGGTTCCGGGCCCGGCGGCGGAATCGCGGCATACGTTCTTGCGAC
Source organism: Bryobacteraceae bacterium (assembly GCA_033763835.1). Taxonomy (GTDB): domain Bacteria; phylum Acidobacteriota; class Terriglobia; order Bryobacterales; family Bryobacteraceae; genus JAPKYZ01. The sequence continues at coordinate 3,207 of JANRJS010000034.1, forward strand.
GGCCGGATTGAAAGTCGCCCTTGTCGAAATGGGGCGGCGACTGCGCCCCGGCGCGGATTACAACGCGCACGCCAACCCTTACGACGCGCTCGACCGGCGGCTTTCGCAGGGCAAGCCCGGTGCGATCTCGAGTGTCTGGAACGATTACTCGGAGCGCGATCATTACACCGGCGTCGGCGACAATCCGCGTCACGGGCAATTGCGCGCTCTTGGAGGACGGTCGCTGTGTTGGGCGGGGCATTGCTTGCGATTCGGGCCGCTCGATTACAAGCAATGGCCGATTTCGTACGCCGACGCCGCACCGTACTACGACAAAGCCGAGCGGTTCATGCAAGTCCACGGCACGAAGGACGGGCTGTCGAATCTGCCCGACGGCGTTTTCGAAAAAGCCGTCCCCATGCGCTGCCCGGAACGGATGCTCAAATCGGGCGTCGAACGTTTGAAACAAAAAGGGCGAAAGATGGAATTTGTCGCCCAGCGGAAGGCGATCCCCACGGAGTCGAAACCCGGCGGCCGCACCGTGTGCCACTACTGCGGGCATTGCATGCGTGGCTGCGACGTCGATTCGAAGTACACGTCGGCGAATACTCCGATTCCGAAAGCGCTGGCGACGGGCAATCTGAAACTGTTCACCGAATCCACGATGACCCGTATCCGCATGTCGAAGGACGGCGCAAAAGTGGTGGGCATCGAGTACGCCACGGCGTCCGGCGAGCGTTTGGAACTCGATTGCCGCGCGCTGGTTCTCGCCTGCAGCACGATCGAAACCGCGCGGCAACTGCTGATCCACGGCATCGGCAATTCGAGCGGAACGGTGGGCAAGTATCTCACCAGCCACTTCGGGGTCACTGTGGCGGGATTATTCCCGGGTTTGAAGAATCGCGACGCTTCGAACGACGATGGCACCGATTACTACCACTCGCTGCTCACCGGTCTTTATTGGGACAAGCCGAACCCGAACTTCGAGGGCACCTATCAAGTGCAATCTGGCGCGGGCTTGCATCCGACGAAGCTCTTTATTAAGGACGCACCGGGCTGGGGGTCGAGCTTCAAACGGGCTCTCAAAGAACTAAACACGATTCACGCGTCGATGAACATGCAAGGCTCGTTGCTGATCTCGTCGAAGAAGTTCGTCGATCTCGACCCGGCGGCGAAGGACAAGTTCGGACTGCCGCTGCCTCGCATTCACCTGCATTACGAGGACAGCGATCTTGCGATGGCGCGCGACATGGTGGCCACGTGCGAAGAAGTCATTCTCGCCGCGGGCGGCGAGATTTACTCGAGACCGCGCGACATCGCTCGCGAGGGGCTGGTGATCGACGGCAATCACTGGGTGGGAACGTGCCGCATGGGCCGCGACAAGAAGACGTCGGTGGTAAACACCGAAGGGCAGTCGCACGACATTCCGAACTTATTCATTAGCGACGCGAGCGTCTTCGCCGCGTATCCCGAAAAGAATCCCACACTCACCAACGTCGCTTTGAGTTGGCGCACCAACGACCGGATCGTCGAAAAGTTCCGGCGGAGGGAGGTTTAAGTGGAACGCCGTGAGCTACTCGCAATTTTGGGTTCGGCGGCGGTAGCCGCGCCGGCGAAGGTCGATATCGCGAACTACAAGCCGCGCTTCTTTTCGGAAACCGAATACTCCAAGTTGGACCGCCTCACCGAAGCGCTGATTCCCTCGGACGGCACTCCCGGCGCGCACGAAGCGGGCGTGCGCTACTACATCGACACCGTGCTGCATTACGCCGATCCGTCGGCGCAACGCATGTGGCGCGAGGGACTCGCCAAGCACGAGACGATCGAACAACTGGCCGCCGACGCCACGTTCTTCCGAACATTTAAGTTTCTGGCCGTCGAAGCCTACGCTTTATCGGCGGAAGGCCAGAAGCATTTCGGCTACAAAGGCAACACCGCGATTCCGGAATTCAAACCTCGGTGTTGATAGAGTGGCGAGCATGCTCGCCGAGTTGCTCGCTTTGACGCTGCTAGCGCAAGATAAGCGTCCGGGATACAAAGACACGCCGCCGATTCCGGGGCAGAAATGGCTGGTGCACGACGCCGACCGCGCCCGGCCCCGCGAAGTGACTCCCGGCGCGAGCTACGGCGCGCCGCCATCCGACGCGATCGTCTTATTCGATGGGCGCGATCTTTCGAAGTGGGAGTCGATCAAGCGCGGCGGAGTCACCGGACCCGCGGCGTGGAAGGTGGAGAACGGTGTCCTCGAAGTCGTACCCGATTCCGGCAGCATCCGCACCAAGGAAAGTTTCGGCGATATTCAACTGCATCTCGAATGGGCCGCGCCCAGCGTCGTCGTCGACAAAGATCAGTTTCGCGGCAACTCCGGGATCGAGATCATGGGCCGCTACGAAATCCAGATTCTCGATTCGTGGGACAACCCGACCTACGCCGATGGTCAGGCGGCGGCGATTTATGGGCAGTATCCGCCGCTGGTCACCGCCATCCGCAAACCGGGCGAGTGGCAAACGTACGACATTATTTTCGAAGCGCCGAAATTCGACGGCGCGACGCTCGTCAAGAACCCCTACGTCACCGTCATTCACAACGGTGTCGTGGTGCACCATCGCGAGAAGATTCTCGCGCCCGTCGCGCACCGAGCCGTCCGGCCGTTCGCCCCGCATCCGCCGGAGTTGCCATTGCAACTCCAAAACCACGGATCGAAGGTCCGGTTTCGCAACGTGTGGGTGCGCCGCTTGAACGGATACGATCATTAATATGCGTAAACCTTGGGTCATCGCCCTCGGAGTAACGCTTGCGATTCTCGCGGGCGTGTCGATCTGGCTGGCCAACAAAGCGAAGCAACTCGAACCGGAATTGCGCGAGCGCTTGATCGCCTACCTCGAATCGCGATTCGACGGCGAGGTAAACATCGACAAGCTCGACATTGTCG
>JANRJS010000006.1:0-160892 GCA_033763835.1 Bryobacteraceae bacterium
GGTAAAGTAACCCGCTTCGCGAAGCCGTTCCGGAAACGTAACGATATCGGGCGGAAGCGGCGACGAGAACCGGCCCATGCGCGCCGAGACGGGCGAGCGTCCGGTCAAGTAAGCCGTGCGCGAAGGCACGCACTGCGGCGCGCCGGTAAAGCAACGGTCGAAGCGCATTCCCTGCGAAGCGAAGCGGTCGAGATTCGGCGTACGCACCGCCGGATCGCCATAGCAGCCCAAGTAAGGAACGCTATGATCGTCCGACAGCATAACAACGATGTTCGGGTTCTGCGGCGGCCGGGTTCGTAGCTGCGCCGCGGCCGAAGTTCCAAGAAACTCCCTGCGATTCATAAGTCGATGGTCCCCACACTCACTTTGGAACGCTTGCCTTCCACAACCACGATACCCGTCTCGGTCACCGTCACTCCGGGCTTGAGTCTATCTTTCTCGATGTCGATCCCATAGGAATCGCGCTCGTTCACCACCACGTTCTTATCGAGGATCGCGCGCCGGACTCTGGCGCCCGCCTTAATAATGCAGTTATCGAAAACGATCGAATTCTCGACGGTGGCGCCGTCGTGTACGCGCACCCCCCGTCCGAGTACCGATCCCCTTACGTAACCGCCCGAGATAATCGAGCCGCCGCCGACGATCGATTCGATCGCCATGCCGCGCCGGGCGTCCTCGTCGAAGATGAACTTCGCGGGCGGATCCTCATAACCCGCCGTGCGCAGGGGCCACTGCTTGTTATAGAGGTTCAAGTTCGGAGTAACGCTGCGTAGGTCCATCGAAGCTTCGTAGTAACTCTCGATGGTGCCGACGTCGCGCCAGTAAGCGGGTTGATCGAGCGGATCGCCCGGAATATGGTTAGTGTGAAAGTCGTAAGCGAAAATCGCCGAACGGCCCACCATCCCAGGCAAGATATTCTGCCCGAAATCGTGCGCCGTCGTGCCGGCCGGTTTCGCGGCGTCGTCTTTGAGTTCGCGCTCCAAAGCGGCGGTCGAGAAGATGTAATTGCCCATCGAGGCCAGCACCATGTCCGGATTGCCGGGCATAGTCGGAGCGTCGGCCTTCTTTTCGTGGAAGCCGACGATTCGTCCGTCGTGATCGGTCTCAATGACTCCGAACTCTTTGGCGAGCGCCTTCGGAACCGGGATCGCCGCGACGGTGCAATCGGCGCGCTTCTGCTCGTGGAACTCGATCATCTGCCGGATGTTCATGCGGTAGATGTGATCGGCGCCGAAGATGGCGACTACGTGCGGATCCGCTTGCTCGATCAAGTTCACGTTCTGCCAAATCGCGTCGGCGGTGCCGCGGTACCAGGCTTCGCCTTCGCTACGCATCTGGGCGGGTACCGGAATAATGAACTGATTTTTGAGTACCCCCGAGAACTCCCACCCGTCGCGCAGGTGCTGCAACAGCGACTGGCTTTTGAACTGGATCAGTACGTAAACCGAATTGATCCCCGAGTTCACCAAATTGCTGAGGACGAAATCGACGATGCGATACCGGCCTCCAAACGGAACGGCGGGCTTAGCCCGTTCCTTGGTCAGCGGGTACAGCCGTGTTCCCTTGCCTCCCGCGAGTACGAACGCCATTACCTTGAGTTGCATCGCTTCTCCGTAGGCCGCCGCCTCCACTGCACGGCTCGCGCGCGGCCCATGATATCGTAAAGCGCTTGACGCAACCCTCCGGTTCCACGCTCTCCGCGCCGCACCGCTGGAGCATCGTTTTTCTGCTGTGCGTCGCCTTCATCGTGGCCTATCTGGACCGGCAGAATCTTTCGTATGCGTTAACCGATCCTTCGTTCAACCGGTTCTTTTCGCTGTCGGAGAACGATCGCGGTTGGTTGAACTCGGCCTTCTTCTGGAGCTACACGCTGCTGCAAGTTCCCGCCGGCTGGTTGATCGATAAGTTCGGCGTCCGCGTGCCGTTCGCCGCATGTTTTTTTCTCTGGAGTATTGTCAGCGGACTTACCGCCTTCACAACCTCGTTCGGCCAATTGTTCTCGCTTCGGTTAGTTCTCGGCGCAGGCGAAGCGGTGAACACCCCGGCGGGCATTCGGTGGATCCGGCAGAATTTCCCCGCAAATCGGCACGGCCTGGTGATGGGCTTGTATCAAGCGTCGGCGAAAGTCGGTCCGGCCCTAGGCGCTCCGTTGTCGGCTTGGCTGATTCACGATTTCGGCTGGCAGAACATGTTCATGATCCTTGGATTCGGCGCGCTGCTGTGGCTTGTGCCCTGGCTTCTACTAGTGCCCAGCGGAGATACAACGATCCCCGAAAGCAAATCCGTCGCAGCGTCGCTGAGCTTCGGCGACATGATGAAGAATCGAGTCACTTGGGGCATCATTATCGGTAGTTTTTGCTATCAGTACTTCAATTATTTTTGCCTGCTCGATCTTCCTCGTTACTTCGCCGAAAAATGGCAGATGCAGATCATGAAGAACGGCGCCTACACCGGAGCGAGTTATTTGGGATTCGCGATTATCGCTACGTTGTCAGGTTACTTGGCCGACGCATTAATCCGCCGGGGCTACGACTTAGTGACCGTCCGAAAAGCGTTTATCGTGGCCGGCCTCGGGCTAGCTTCGACCGAGCTGATTGGTGCCTACGCGACTTCCGAGTCCACGGCTCTAGGATTCGCGATTTTCTCGCTCAGTAGCTTGGGACTCGCTACCGGAAACTATTGGGCGCTAACTCCCGCAATGTTACCCGGCGCGCCTCCCGGTAGATTGGCCGCGCTGCAAAACACGGCCGCGAACTTGCCGGGTGTCGTAGTCCCGCTCGTTACGGCGTATCTCAAGAGAACGACGGGCGGCTGGGAAGCGCCGATGATCGCGGTATTCGTCTTTCTCATGATCGGCATCGCCGCTTACCTGCTATTGGTGAGAAAGGAGTACGCGCCGAAATGAAGAAAATCGTAGTCACGGCACTTTTGTCTTGTCTAGCGACTTTGTTAGTGAGTCATGCCCAATCAAAGCGGGTGAAGCTGGAAAACGCCAAGGTTCGAGTCACCGAAATGGTCTACGAACCCGGCGTTCCGCGAGACCGTTACATTCGGCCTACGGATCAGGTGATCGTTTTTCTCGACGAATCGAAATACGAGCGCAAGGATTCGAAGACGGGTGCAGTCGAAATGAGAGAACGGAAGTCCGGCGATGTGATCTGGCACGACAAGGGAGAGGATGCGCCCGTCTTGACGAATCGGGGAACCAAAGCTTACCGGACGCTGGTGATCGAACTCAAATGACATTTCAGAGAGCGGCGGTTATTGGCACGGGCATGATGGGGCCGGGCATCGCGCTCACGCTGACGCTCGGGGGACTCGAAGCGACGATCCTCTCGCGCACACAGGACGGCGCGGAGCAGGGTCTCGATTCCGCGCGTCACCAGACCCTCTATTTGGAACAGCATGGCCTAATCACGCCGCAACAGGCCAACGCATCGCTCGAGCGCTTGCACGCGACGGCCGATTTCGACGACGCGATCGCTTACGCCGATCTGGTGATCGAATCCACGCCCGAGAACATGCCGTTCAAACAGGAGTTGTTTGCGCGTATGGACTCGATCGCGCGCCCGGAAGCGGTGCTTGCGTCGAATACTTCGGGTTTGTCGATCACGAAGATCGCCGAGCGTTGCGCGCATCCCGAACGCGTGATTACCACTCACTTCTGGAACCCGCCTTATCTCATGCCGCTCGTCGAGATCGTAAAGGGCGAGAAGACGTCGGACGAGATCGCAGTGGCTTTGCGCGATCTACTCGAGAGTTGCGGCAAGGTGCCGGTGATCGTTAAGAAAGACCGTCCTGGACAGCTTGGCAATCGATTGCAAATGGCTTTGGTACGCGAAGCGGTTCATATCGTGCAAGAAGGGATCGCCGACGCGGCGGATGTGGACTTAGCGGCGAAAGCGGGTTTCGGTTTGCGGCTCCCGGTGTACGGAATTCTCGAGCACCAAGATATGGTCGGTCTCGATCTGGGGATGAGCGTGGTCGATTACGCTTGCCAAGATTTGAACAACGAGCCGCGCGCGCCGGAGCTGATGCGCGAAATGGTTAGGTCGGGCCAACTCGGGGTCAAGACCGGTAGCGGATTCTACGATTGGTCGAAACGAGACGCGGGAGCGGTCAAGGCTTTACGCGATCGCTGGCTGAGGGAGTTCTTGAAGTCGAGTTTTGTGAAAGCGCACCGCGCTAATTCCAGCGACTAAGGAACTCTAGGCGATCTCGCATTTGCGCCGGGGTGAGTTCGGACGCTAAGCGAGAGAGTCTTCGCACCAACTCACCCACGGAGTAGCGTTGCTGGACCACCATCGCAATTCCAGCGTGTCGCCGCCCGTTCCGCAACCATTCGCCGTGAAGACGCTGATAGTCGGCGACATGATGACCGACTAGGACAAGATCGCACTCCGCCGCAAAGCTTAGTTGCGCTTCGTCCGCCTCGGCTAGCATGCCGCATACGGCCGCGTCGAGAACAAGCAACCCGGTTCGGGAGAGCGCTAGCCGAAGATCGACAGCGCAAGCGTCTTCGTCGAGATAAAGCCGATCGAGCTCAAACCGCTCGCGACTCAAGTTGCTCGGCGAATGCCTCTTCCTCGGCGATACGAGCGTCGATTTCCGCTCGATTGAGACGATAGAACGCCACGGCGGCATGAATCTGGGCGAGACGCAAATGGGGATACTGCTCAACGATCTTTTCCGGAGTCCAACCGGAATTCGTCCAAATCGCGACATTTTGGACTGTGATACGCGTACCCGCAATGCGTGGGCGTCCCCCGCAGGTTCCGGGGGTGCGCACAATCATCGTTCCAATGTCGACCGGGGCCGCCACGTCAACCCCAGTGTAGCGCCACGTCGACGAATGTCCGCACACCGAAACCCGTGGGACCTTTGGCCATCCACGGCTTCGCTTCGTCGAGCCACGCGAGGCTCGCGATATCGAGGTGGACCCAAGGTTTGCCCTCGGTCCATTCTTCGAGAAACTTCGCCGCCGTGATCGCGCCCGCGCCGCGGCCGCCCGAAATATTCGGCATGTCGGCGTAGACCGACTTGAGCATCTCCTTATACTCGTCGTCCATCGGCATGGGCCACATCTTCTCGCCCTGCGCCTTCGCCGAAGCCAGTACGCGATCCTGCAGCGCCGCGTCGTTCGAAAACAGTCCGGCGTTCACGCGCCCTAACGCCACGCCGATCGCGCCCGTCAGGGTCGCCGCGTCGATCAGGTGCGTCGCGCCTTCGCGGATCGCATAGGTCATCGCGTCGATCAAGATCAGCCGGCCCTCGGCGTCGGTGTTTAGCACTTCAACGGTCTTCCCCGCGAGCGATTTCACGATGTCGCCGGGCCGCTGCGCGCGAGAGCCGGGCATGTTCTCCACCGCCGGTACGTACGCCGTCACCGCGATCCCCGGTTTCAGCCTCGCGATCGCCATCATCGCGCCGATCGCCGCCGCGCCGCCGCACATGTCGAACTTCATCTGATCCATGTTTTCGGACGGCTTGATCGAAATACCGCCGGTGTCGAACGTGACGGCCTTACCGACCAGGGCCAAATGAATCGGGCTAGGAGCGGCCGGTTTGTAGCGCAGCACGATCAGAGCGGGCGGTTCGGCGCTGCCTTGCGCGACTCCCAGTAGCGCCCCGAAACCCAGATGCCGCATGGCGCGCTCGTCGAGGATCTCGCAATCGAGGCCCTCGGCTTCGGCCATGGTTCTCGCGCGCTCGGCCAAAACCGAAGGCGTCATCACGTTAGGCGGATCGTTGGCCAGATCGCGCGCGAAGTTCTGCGCTTCGCCGATGTGGCGGCCCCTCGCCAAGGCCGTTTCGAGGGCCGGATCGCCGTCCGGAACGACCACCGTAAAGCTCGACAATCGCTTCGAGTCTTTTTTCGATTTGTGGGCGTCCGGTTCCCAGTCGCCCAAAATTGCGCCTTCGGCGGCGGCCGTTACATGCCCGGCGTCGGCGACGATCGCGATATTCAGGAGCGACTTCGCCTTTAGCGCGCGCACCGCCGCGCTTACCGTCTTTCGGAACTCGGCTGCGGTAGACTTATCGCGCTTGCCCGCGCCCACCAGCGCCAGGCGTTGCGCCGCGTAGCCCGCCGGCCGGGGGACGAGGGACAGTTCCTGCGGCTTCCCCGTGAATTCGCCGGAAGAGACCAGTGTCTCTACCCAAGGATCGAGACCGCGCGGAACCTCGCCCTCGAAAGCGGGTACCGCCAAAACGTCCGCGGCCGCCTGCCGCGCGGAAATGGAAGTGAGTTGAATGTTCATCGCCGGTTCTTGCGGGCCATCTCTTCTTTAGCCTCGTTATTCGCTTCGCGTTCGCGTTCCGTGGCGCGCTTATCGTGCAGTTTTTTGCCGCGTCCCACCGCCAGTTCCACCTTGATCTTGCCGTTCTTCAAATACATCTTGGTCGGCACGATCGTCAGGCCCTTTTGTTGCGTCGCGCCCAAAAGCTTGTCGATCTCCGCCCGGTGCAGCAAGAGTTTGCGTTCGCGCACCGGCAAGTGGTTGAACAGGTTGCCATGCGAATACTCGCTAATGTGGGCGTTCTTTAGCCAAGCCTCGTTATTCAGAACCTCGGCATAGGCGTCGCGGAGTTGAATCCGGCCCATTTTGGCGGCCTTAACCTCGGTTCCGGTTAAAGCCATACCCGCTTCGTACTTGTCGATCAACTCATATTCGTACCCCGCCCGGCGGTTGTCGGCGAGGATTTTGATGCCGGAATCGGACTTCAATCTTTCTTTCCCGCGCACCATGGACCGGCCGCTAGTGGCGGCCAGCCTGTACGCTCATCTTTTCCCGCGCACCATGGACTGGCCGCGAGTGGCGGCCAGCCTGTGCGCTCATCTTTTCCCGCGCACAACGGACCGGCCGCTAGTGGCGGCCAGCCTGTGCGGTCATCTTTCCCGTGCACCATGGACCGGCCGCTAGTGGCGGCCAGCCTGTGCGCTCATCTTTCCCGCGCACCATGGACCGGCCGCTAGCGGCCAACCGGTGCGTCCTTCTAGGTTCGCACGGAACCGGTTGCCGGGGCCTGCACGTTTCGGGAGGGCGAGCCGTCAAACCTCGTGTGAGAGTGTACCGCCTCGCCCTATGCCTGATTTGCGCCTTTGCGGCGCTCGAAGCCCGCACGCGCAAGGGCGACAAGCTCGTGAAAGAAGGCCGGGTGGCGGAAGGAAAGAAGGATTTCGACGCGGCGCTGACGAAGTACGAAGAGGCCCTCACGCTCGACCCCCGCGACCCGGAATACCTGCTACTAGTCCGCAAGGCGCGCTTCAATGCCGGCCAAGCCCACGTGGACCAAGGCCAAAAACTTCGCAATGAGGGCAAGCTCGAAGAGGCGCTCGCGGAGTTCCGCCAGGCGTTTGCGATCGATCCTTCGTCTTCCATCGCGGAGCAGGAAATGCGCCGCGTCTACCAGATGATCCAGAAAGCGAAGGGCGGCGAAACGAAGCCCGAGGATCGCGCCCTGACGCCCGCACAGATTACCCGGCGCGACACGGAAGAGCGCATGTCGGCGATGCTGCCGGTGCCCGAGCTTAAGCCGGTCTCGCCGCAGATCAACAACCTGAAGATGACGAACCAGTCGGCGCGCGTCCTTTTCGAAACCGTCGCCAAGCTCGCGGGCGTCAACGTTCTTTTCGATCCCGATTTCCTTCAGCAGCAGAGCCGCAATTTTTCGCTCGACCTGAACAACTCGACTCTCGAAGAAGCGCTCGACTACTTGTCGCTGCTTACGAAGGCCTACTGGAAGCCGCTTTCGGCGAACGCGATTTTCGTCACTCAGGACCAGGTCACCAAACGACGCGAGTACGAAGAGAACGTCGTCAAAGTTTTTTACCTGCAGAACGTCACGTCGCAGCAGGAATTGAACGAAATCGCGGGCGCGATCCGCGCGGTCACCAACATTCGTCAGTTACTGACTTACACCGCGCAGATGGCGATTCTCGTACGCGGGACCGCGGATCAAGTGGCGCTGGCGCAGAAGCTGGTGTTCGACGTCGATAAGCCGAAGTCGGAGGTCGTGATCGACATCATGGTGCTCGAAGCGAACCGCACCAAGACACGCTCGCTGGCGGCGACCCCGTTCGCCGGAGGGCTGAACATCCCTGTAGCGTTTACGCCGCGCGGGAGCACCTCGGGCGGCGACGACGACAACGGCGGCTCTACGGGAAGCGGGATCACCTTAAACCGGCTCGGCAAACTTTCCTCGGCCGACTTCACGACGACGCTTCCCGGGGCGACGATTCAGGCGCTGCTCGACGACCGGCAGACGCGCGTTCTGCAGAACCCGCAAATCCGCACGCTCGACAACGTCAAGGGCACCCTCAAGATCGGCGACCGGTATCCGTACGCCACCGGCAGTTTCCAGCCGGGCGTGGGCGGCGTGGGTGTCAACCCGCTGGTCTCGACACAATTCCAGTTCGCCGAAGTAGGTGTCAACGTGGACATCACGCCGAAAATTCATGGCAGTGAAGAGGTCTCGATGCACGTCGAAATCGAGCTATCGAATATTCGCGACCAAGTGGATGTCGGCGGCCTGCGGCAGCCCGTTATCGGCCAGCGCAAGATTTTCGAGGATATCCGGCTGCGCGAGGGCGAAGTCAGCGTGATCGGCGGGCTGTCCAGCTTGTCGAACAGCCGGACCTCCAGCGGTCTGCCCGGCTTGACCAACTTGCCGGGAATCGGTTTTCTCTTCGGCAACCAGGGATCCGACCGCTCGGATTCCGAGTTGCTCATCGTGCTTGTGCCGCGCGTTGTGCGCGGGCAGGATTTGACGGAAGCCAATCTACGCGGAGTCGCGGCGGGCAACGAACAGAACGTGCGCGTCGGCTATGCCCCGCGCAAGAGCCAGGCCCCCGCCCCCGAAGCCGCACCGGGAACGGCGCCGCCCGCTCCGAAGCCCGACACGCCCAAACCGGACGCCCCCGCGCCGCAAACGCCCGCCGCCGCTCCCGCGCAGGCGTCGGTGGTCTTCGCTCCCGCTTCCGCTTCTTTGAAAGCCGGTGCGCGGCTGACGGCGGAGTTGGAAGTGCGGAACGCCAACGACCTTTTCAGCGCTCCGTTCCGGATCAACTTCGACAAGAAGCTTTTGCGTTTGGTGGAAGTCTCTCGCGGTCCGGCGATGGTTGGCGGCGGGCAGCCGGTTTCGTTCTCGCGCGACTTGAATTCCGGCGTCGTGAAAGTGACTCGGCTTCCCGGAGCGGGCGGAGTGGCGGCCAACGGATCGCTGGTCACCGTCGTTTTCGAAGCGATCGCCCCTGGAACCGCGACCGTAACCGTCGACGAGTTGTTGCTGCAGGACTCGAAGCTGCAATACATTCAGGCCACGGCAGCGCCGCTCACGATCGTCATTCAGAACTGAAATGCGCCGGACATCACAACGCGGATTAACGCTCATCGAGCTGATCGTCGCGTTTACGATTCTCGCGTTACTCACCGCGATGGCCGTGCCGATGGCCAAGTCGCGAGTGCGCCGGGAGAAGGAAAAAGAGCTGCGCTGGGCCTTGCGCGAGATTCGCTCGGCGATCGACAAATATAAAGACGCCGCGGATCAGGGCCAATTGGGCAACATTAAGATCGGAACGGAAGGGTATCCCGAGACGCTCGAAGTGCTGGTGGAGGGCGTCAAGATTCAGCAGGCCACCACGGAGAAGAAAATCCGATTCCTGCGCCGCCTGCCGCGCGACCCGTTTACCGGAAAACCGGAGTGGGGCATGCGCTCCACCGGCGACGATCCGCGAAGCCTGAGTTGGGGCGGCCAAAATGTATTCGACGTGTACAGCAAAACGATGGAGAAAGCCGCCGATGGCACACCCTATTCCGAGTGGTAAGCCGCTCCGCGGGCGGGGCGGCTTTACGCTGATCGAGTTGATGATCGTCATGGCGATTATCTCGATCGTCGTGTCGATCGCCGTGCCGATTTATCAGAAGTCGGTGATCCGCGCCAAAGAGAGCGTGCTGCGGAATAACTTATTCACGCTGCGCACGGTGATCGACGAATACACCTACGACAAGCAGAAAGCGCCGCAGGATTTGCGCGATCTGGTGGAAGCCGGCTATCTGCGCCAAGTGCCCATCGATCCGATGACCGGCAACAACGAATCGTGGCGCATCGTCATGGAGGATGCCGTCACGTCCACCAGCCAAACCGAACCGGGCATCTACGACGTAAAAAGCGGATCGGACAAGGTGAGCCTCGAAGGCACGCGCTACAGCGAGTGGTAATCGTCTATCATGGCGTACCTAGGAGGCCGCCATGCGACTTGCCCTATTCCTGATTGGCGCCGCGCTGGCCGCGCAGTCGCCGAAGCCGCTCGACACCGACACCTTCTTCGAAATGGAGTCCGTCGCGAGTCCCGCGATCTCGCCCGACGGAACCTTGATCGCTTTTAGCCGAAGCTGGGTGGATAAGATCAAGGACCAGCAACGGTCCAACATCTGGTTGGTCGATAGAGACGGCGCGCGGCTGCGCCAGCTCACCAACGGCAACTGGCGGGACTCCGCGCCGGTGTGGTCGCCGGACTCGAAGCGCATTGCGTTCCTTTCCGACCGCGACGGCACCACGCAGCTCTACACGATGTGGATGGACACGCGCGAGGTGGCGCAACTGACGCATCTCGAACGCGCACCCTCGAACGCGAAGTGGTCGCCCGACGGCAAGACGCTCGCCTATACGCAGCGCGTGCCGGACGAGGATCCGATTCTCCCGATCAAACTGCCGAAGAAACCCGAAGGCGCGCAGTGGGCGAAGCCGGTGATCGTGATCGACCGCCTAAGTTGGCGGGCCGATGGCGTGGGGCCGACGGAGCGCGGCTACACCCACGTCTTCACCGTGGACGCGGCGGCGGGCGGCACCCCGCGCCAAGTCACAAACGGGAAGTACAATCACGAGTCTTTCGAGTGGTCGCCCGACGGCAAGAGCTTGCTGGTGGCCGGTCTCCGCAAGCCGGACGCCGAGTATCTGCGCCGCGATAGCGAAATTTATTCGGTGAACTTAGCGAGCGGAGAAATCCGGGCGCTTACGGATCGCAAAGGGCCGGACCGCGACGCGCAACCTTCGCCCAATGGCCGGTTGGTCGCCTACACCGGCTACGACGACCAGAAGCTGACGTTCACCAACTCTCACATTTATGTGATGGACTCCGCGGGCGGAGCTAAGAAAGCTTGGGCTACGGGTCTACCCAGTTCGCCCGGCGATCTCACTTGGTCGCCCGACAGCATGGGGGTTTACTATTCCATGCAAGAGCGCGGGCTGTCCAATCTGTACTATCTGCCCGTGGGCGGCAAACCGCGCCAAGTGACCGACGGCGTGCACGTCCTGAGCTCTTTCTCGATGGCGGCGAACGGCCAGACCGCGGCCATCCGCACGTCGTTTCAGGAACCGCCCGCACTTGTGACCTTCGACGTCAAACGCCCCGGCGCGTCGATGAAAAAGATCGTCGATGTGAACGCCGACGTGCTCGAAGGGCGCAAGCAAGGCGACGCCGAGGAACTGAATTTCACTTCGAAGGACGGAGTGAAAGTCCAGGGCTGGCTGATCAAGCCCGCCAATTTCGAGCCCGGCAAAAAGTATCCGATGGTGCTGTGGATTCACGGCGGACCCTGGAGCATGTACAGCGTCGCCTTCAACTGGCGCTTTCAGAATTTCGCCGCCGACGGATACGCGGTGCTCTACATCAATCCGCGAGGCTCCACCGGTTACGGCCAGGAGTTCATCAACGGCATTCAGTACAGCTATCCCGGCAAAGATTTCGACGACCTCATGGCGGGCGTGGACGCGGCGCTGGCGAAGGGCTACATCGACGAGCGCAATCTCTTCGTTTGCGGACATTCGGGCGGCGGAGTGCTCACGGCGTGGACCGTCGGCCACACCAATCGTTTTCGCGCGGCCGCGTCGATGGCGCCCGTAATCAACTGGCACTCGTTCGTCGGAACCACGGACGGACCGACGTGGTACGACCAGTTCCAGAAGCGCCCTTGGGAGGACCCGATGGAGTACGCGGTGCGCTCGCCGCTGCACTATGTGGCGAACGTCACGACGCCGACCATGGTGATGACCGGCGAAGCCGACCTGCGCACGCCGATTTCGCAGAGCGAGGAATTTTACCGGGCGCTCAAGCTGCTCAAGAAGCCGACTTTGTTGGTTCGCGCACCCGACGAATTCCACGGGTGGCGAAGGCCGACCCACGCCTTGGCGTATCAGCTCTATCTGAAAGCGTGGTTCGAAAAGCACCGGCTGAAGGACACGGCGGCTTCCGGCGGCAACTAAGGAACGAGAACCGTGGACGCGGCCATAGCCACCAGGCAGACGGCCAGTGTCGCGTACTCCGCCCACAGCACGGGGCGCAACGCCGCCGCTTCCCGCTCCTCGCGCGCCCGGCGCGCCGCCAGAAGATACAAGGCGCTAGCCGATGGAGGATCGCCGTCGATCCCATCGCGCAATAACGCTTCCAGTTCGAGGTCGTTCATGACTTCTCTCCCCAAGTATCTTTGAAACGCTCCCGCGCGCGCAGCAGCATCGTACGCACGCTTTGCTCCCGGATGTCGAATATGGCCGCGATCTCGCGATGCGAAAGTTTCTCGACGTAGGCCAGCCACAGCAACGCGCGATCGCGCGGCGGCGCAAGTTCTAGCGCGCGGCGAACGTCGAGTTCCCGGCCTAAGTCGCGCGGTGGGGCGGCGGTTTCTTCAAGTTCTTCCCATCGCCCGGCGCGATACCGGTCCCGCAGCAGATTCGTGGCGATCCGAAAAAGATAGTTGCGCCGGTAGACGAAGTCCGCCGATTCGGGAATCGCGGCCCGGAGAAATCGCAGATAGGCTTCCTGGCTCAGATCGTCCGCGGCGGTGGAATCGCCCGAAGCGCGAGCGAGAAAGCCCCAGAGCGGCCTGGCCGTCGACTCATGGAACGCCCGGAACGCCTCCGGGGGCATCGACAATTCGTCGCCCGAACGCGGGCGCATAGCCCGCGCCAAACTAGCGATCCTCACCATGGCGCTCGTCACGCTCGATCAGCCCCCATCGCTTCAGCAGAACATAGGACGCGGCCGCCGAAATCAGGAACCCGCCTCCGACGGCAAGCAGCAGCCACCGGATCACATGCCCGTCGGGCGAAAGATCCGGCACCGTGAACAGCATGGCGCCGGCTAGCGACGCGATCGTCCCCCATTGAATCGCGTTCAGCACTCGCATCCCCGGGTTAGCCGTCGGCGTCTCGATATCGAAAAACTTTTTCATGTCGCCGGTTTTCAGCCACTCGAGCACCTCCGGCCCCGACCCTAGCCGGTCGAGCACCTTGCCGACCGTCTCGCTCTGCAGTTGCGCCATCTTTTGCCGGTGGCGATTCTTGATCAACGACCGCAAAGTGCCGCCGGCGATCAGAAAGCCGAGAGCGAGCAGGGCGGCGCGGATCAGGTTGTCGTCGTTCATACCCTTGTTACGTCTCCCGCGGCAAAATGTGAACACGATAAACTGACGGATTCATGTCACAAGCGACTTGCGATATCGGCCTCGCCGGCCTTGCCGTCATGGGCCAGAATCTGGCCCTCAACATCGCGGATCACGGCTTCCGCATCGCGGTGTACAACCGCACCAAGGAGACGATGGAGAAGTTCGTCGCCGAGAATCCCTCGACGCCGGGCGGGCTCGAAGGTCACGCCACGGTGGGCGGCTTTATTCAATCCCTAAAGCGCCCGCGCAAAATTATCATCCTCGTCAAAGCGGGAGCGCCGACCGACGCCGTAATCGAAGGTCTCGTCCCGATGCTCGAAGAGGGCGATATCGTCATCGACGGCGGAAACGCCTTGTGGACCGACACCATCCGCCGCGAACGGACTCTCGCCCAGAAGGGACTGCGCTTCATCGGCTCCGGCGTGTCGGGCGGCGAGGAGGGCGCCCGTTTCGGACCGTCGCTGATGCCCGGCGGCGAGCATGCCGCCTATCTCGAAATCGAGCCCATTTGGAACGCCATCGCCGCCAAAGTCGACAACGAAACCGGAAAGCCGCTGACCGGCGGATCGCCCGGCAAGCCGATCGAGGGCGGAGTTCCCTGCTCCACCTACATCGGCCCCAACGGCGCGGGCCACTACGTGAAGATGGTGCACAACGGCATCGAATACGGCGACATGCAGATGATCTGCGAAGCGTATTCGCTGCTGCAACTCGCCGGACTGTCGGCGAAGGAATGCTCCGAGGTGTTCGCCGAATGGAACACCGGCGTGCTCGATTCGTTCCTGATTGAAATCACCGCCGACATCCTCGCGCAAACGGACCCGGTCACCGGCGGGCCGCTAGTCGAGATGATCCTCGACACGGCCGGTCAAAAAGGAACCGGCAAGTGGACCTCGGTCAACGCGCTCGACATGGGCGTGCCCGCGCCGACCGTCGCCGAAGCGGTGTTCGCGCGGTTCCTCAGCGCCGTGAAAGACGAGCGTGTCGCGGCATCGAGCGTACTGCACGGCCCCGGACTCGCCTTCACCGGCGATCGCAAGACGTTCATCGCGCAAGTGCACGACGCGCTCTACTGCTCGAAAATTTGCGCCTACGCGCAGGGCTTTCAATTGATGCGCGCCGCGCAAGCCGAGTACAACTGGAAGTTACCGTTCGGGCAGATCGCGCGCATCTGGCGCGGTGGCTGCATCATCCGCGCGCGCTTCCTGCAGAAGATCACCGAGGCGTATCAGGCGAACGCCGATCTAACCAACCTTTTGCTCGACCCGTACTTCAACTCGGAAATCGAGCGCGCGCAGTCGAACTGGCGGTCGATCATCGCGCTTTCGGCGACGCACGGTGTGCCCGCGCCGACCTTCTATTCGGCGCTGTCTTACTACGACGGCTACCGCAGCGCGCGCCTGCCTGCGAATCTGCTGCAAGGCCAGCGCGACTTCTTCGGCGCGCACACCTACGAGCGCATCGACGCCCCGCGCGGCAAGTTCTTCCATCTCGATTGGCCGGAGCCGGGCCGTCCGCAGATCGAGGTCTAGATGCCCAAGGTAACCGGAACGTTCGAGGTGAAGCTGGCGCCTCTGCCGCTTCACGAACTGACCGACGCAACCTTGCTGGGCCGAATGTCGATCGACAAGCGGTTTAGCGGCGGCATCGAAGGAACAAGCAAGGGCGAAATGCTGTCGGCGCGCACAGCCACCGCCAATTCCGCCGGTTATGTCGCGATTGAACTCGTCACGGCGACGATCGACGGGCGCTCCGGCGGCTTCGTCTTGCAACACAGCGGCACGATGAATCGCGGCGAGCAAAGCCTGTCGTGTACTGTAGTGCCCGATTCGGGCACGGGCGCGCTCGCCGGAATCGCCGGTAAGCTGGCCATCCGCATCGAATCCGGCAAGCATTACTACGACTTCGAGTACTCCTTGTCCACGCCGCCGTAGATTTAGCGGCCCGCGCTTGGGGGGTAACTTTGGCGGCGAGTCGAACACCGGCCCCAAGGTATTGGGCTTGTGACAACCGAGGCAAGCCTCCGCCGCCGCCGATCCGTTGATGCGTCTCGCAAGCCTAGTCGGCCTGATTGAGCTAGGAATCGGGATACAATGAGCCATGGTGGAAGCGGCTCAAGTTTCGGAAATACTCGGCGTACGCGCCGCGACCACCGGCGATCTGGCGCGCCAGGTACAAGCCGGGTTGCCGAAAAGCGCGCTGACGCGCGTGGCTCATCGAGTTTTCCCGGCGAAGAAAGCCGCTGGCGCTTTCGTCGTTTCCGTTGTCCCGCTGGCGACACTAAAGCGGCGCACGCGCCTGAGTCCTCGAGAGAGCGAGCGAACGGAGCGTCTGGCCCGGCTGACGGCCGCCGCCGAGTATGTCTGGGACGATCGCGATCTGGCGCGGGAATGGCTCAACGCACCGCATCCCGAACTCGATGGCGAACCGCCGATTCGGGCCGCGTTGACCGAACTGGGCGCTCGCCGCGCCGAAGCGATTCTCGACAACATTCTGTATGGTCTCCCGGCCTGAGCGGGTGTACCGTGTCGCGAGCCTGAAGTTTCCGATTTTGGACGGTCGAGGCGCGTTTTTGCGCGGCGGTCGTTGGAACTCGCCTGGACATCGCGTGATCTACGCCTCGGAGACGTTCCCCGGAGCGCTGCTCGAAGTTCTCGCTCACACGCGGATTGGGAAGTTGCCGCCCTCGCACGCGTGGATCGAGATCGCGATTCCGGCGGGCGTGTCGATCGAGTTTGTCGCCGATGGAAAAGTTCGAGGCTGGGACAAACCCGAATCCCGAGCCGCCCGCCGCTTCGGCGACCGATGGTTCGACGAAGGGCGCAGCTTGATTCTAGTCGTTCCGTCTCTCGCGGCCTCGGGCTTGGCGCGTAACTTAGCCATCAACCAAGACCACCCCGAGTTCGGCTCGCTCACGGCCACGCGTCCCCGCCCCGTTCGTTGGGATCCCCGGCTGTTTGGCGGGCGCTGAACGCTAGGACTTACCTCAAGACGCGAGTTTTCTTCGCTTCTCCGAATCGGCGTCGAGATTACCCTTGGCTTCTAGCTTCAGGATCGCGACGAAATCCGCCGCGTCGATTAACGACTCGTATTCCGCTCGATTGACTTCCGTCAATTCGCCTTCGTTGGCCAGTGCCGCCAGCTCCGCAACTCGGCTCCGGACGTCTTGAGGAACGCGAAACTCGGCCAACCGCAACGAAGATTCCCGGTCGATCAACCGGCTCAGGGGATCGATCATCGCGTCGAGCGAACTCGCGTAAGTCACACCCGTGCGCTAACACGCGCCCGCGAGTAGAAGAAATAGATCGCCAAACCCAACGCCAGCCACACGAAGAACAGCAGCCAGGTCTGTAGCGGCAAACTCAGCATTAGTACGACGCACGAAAACACGCTCACCAGCGGCAGTGCCGGTACCCATGGCACTCGGAAGCCACGCCGCCGGTCGGGCTGCGAGCGGCGTAAGACAATCACCGCTACGCTCACCACCACGAACGCGAACAGCGTGCCGATATTCGACAGATCGGCGAACGTTCCGATGTCCCACACCATCGCGGGCAGCGCAACGGCCAGCCCCGCCACCCAAGTCGCGATGTGCGGAGTCTTGAACCTCGGATGCAGCTTCGAAAACGAATCCGGCAAGAGACGGTCGCGCGACATCGCGAACCAAATGCGCGTCTGCCCGTACTGGAAAACCAACAAAGACGACACCATGCCCGTGAGCGCGCCGATGGCCACCAGCCACCGGATGTTCGAGTAACCCAGGTCTTTCAGCACCTTCACCACCGGGGCCGGATTATCGAGCGTCTTCCAGTTGGCGACGCCCGTCAGCACCAGCGCCACTCCCGCGTAAAGCAGCGTGCAAATGAACAACGTGGCGATGATGCCGATCGGCAGATCGCGCTGCGGCTTACGGCACTCCTCGGCGGCGGTTGAGACGCTATCGAAGCCGATATAGGTGAAGAACACGATCGCCGCGCCGGTCAGCACGCCCGGCAGCCCGTTCGGGAAAAATGGATTCCAGTTGGTGGGATCGACATGCTTCGCGCCCACCGCGAGAAACACGACAATCACGGCGATCTTGATCACCACCATCGCGTTATTCGCGTTCGCCGATTCCTTGACGCCGCGCACTAGCATCCACGTCAACAGAATCAAGATGAGAAACGCCGACAAGTTGATGTGGCCGGTGTTTGTCCCGCCTAGGATCATCGGCTCCGAGAGATACTTCGGCAACGCGAAGCCGAAGCGCTCCAGTACGTCGTTGACGTGCGCCGAGAATCCCACCGCGACGGCCATGTTCGAGACGGCGTATTCGAGAATCAGGTCCCAGCCGATAATCCACGCGAAAATCTCGCCGAGCGCGGCGTAGGCGTATGTGTACGCGCCACCCGCGATAGGAATCATCGACGCCAACTCGGCGTAGCAGAGCGCGGCGAAACTGCACGCGATCGCGACGAGGATGAACGATAGGGAAATCCCCGGACCCGCGCCGGGACGGCCGATGGTCGATACCGCGCCTGTGCCTTCGCGCAACAAGTCGAGCACGGGAGCGTTCAGAATCGAGCTGTAGCTCAACATTTGCCCGGCCGCCGCCGTACCGGTGAGGATGAAAATGCCGGACCCGATCACCGCCCCGATGCCGAGCGCGGTGAGCGTCCACGGACCCATCGTCCGTTCCAGCCGTTTGCCGGACGCTTCGCTCGAGGCGATCAACTGGTCGATCGACTTCGTGCGCAGCAGTCCGGCCATGGCGCGGTTAGCGCTTCCGCTGGCCCTTCGTCAAGGTCTTCGGCTTCTTCTTCATGGAGCCGCGCGCGACGTTCTCGGCGCGCTTGGCCAAGGGGGCCTTCTCTTCGGCCTTCTTGCGCGCGACGCGTTTGGCTTTCTTGCGTTCGTCGCGATCGGTAATGCTTTTCGTGTTCATTCTTTGACTGTGATTCCTGCGTATTTCTGGATTAGCGTTTTGAGGCCGTGCCGTTCGAACTGTACCGTAATGCGAGCGTCGTCGCCGTCGCCCATCTTACGTAACACTGTGCCGCGCCCAAACTTCGGATGCTCGACGGTGGAACCGTTGCGAATACCGCCCGGCTTCTTGGCCGTGGGCGCCGCAACGCGCGGAGGGACCGGCGGAACCGGAGCCGCCGCCGGAACGGCGACATTCTTCTGGGCGAAGAACCGTTGAACGCTCTCCACCGAATTATACGTCTTTCCGGTAAACGCGTTGCGCTGCGCCACTTCGCGCGCGTAATGTTGTTCGCCGTATAGGTCGACGTCCTCCGCGCCCGCCGCGCCGTCCCGCAACACTTCGAGTAACGAGGCCGGCACTTCATTCAGGAATCGCGACGCGATCGTCGCCTCCGGCATACCCGTGCCGAAGCGTCGCCGGTAGCGCGCCCACGACAGGTACAGCTTTTTCTCCGCGCGCGTCATGGCGACGTAACAAAGCCGCCGCTCCTCTTCGAGCGCCGTCTCGCTATCGCGCGACCGCGAGTGCGGAAACAGATTCTCCTCCATGCCCGCCACGAACACGACCGGAAACTCCAGCCCCTTCGCGTTATGGATGGTCAACAGCGAAACCTGCGCCTCTTCGTCGAGCGCGTCCGAATCGGCCACCAGCGCCGCGTGGTCGAGAAACTCGGAGAGATTCTCCCCGCGCTCGGATGCTTCGGCGGCGGCGTTGATCAATTCCGAAAGGTTCTGCAGGCGGGACTCGGCGTCCGGCGACGGATCGTCCTCCAGCATTTTCCAGTAGCCCGTTTGGTCGAGCACTTGGCGCAACAGCCGCTCCGGCCCGAGTTCCGCCGCGGCGGCTTGGAAGCCCTCGATCATGTCGCGGAAAGCCCGCAACGCTCCCTCGGCGCGAGGCGAAAACTGCTGCCCCGCGATCATCTGGCCGATCGCATTCCACGGCGCGAGATCGTGCTTGCGCGCATAGTCCGAGATTTGGTCGAGCGTCGATTTGCCGATCCCCCGCGCGGGAGTGTTGATGATCCGTTCCAGCGCGACCGGATCGAGCGGCGATTGCACGATTTTCAGGTAGCAGAGCGCGTCTTTCACTTCGGCGCGCTGGTAGAACGAAAATCCGCCGACGACGATGTACTTGCGGTTGTAACGCCGCAACGCCTCTTCGATTTGGCGCGATTGCGAGTTGGTGCGATAGAGGACCGCGACGCGCGTCCGCGAGTCTTTGGCGATCTCCTTCTCGATCGTGTCCGCGATCCACAGACCTTCGTTTTCCGAATCGGGCGCTTCGTACAAGCCGACCTTTTCGCCCGCGCTCGAATCGGTCCAGAGATTCTTGCCCTTGCGCTGCTTGTTGCGCGCCACCACCGCGCCCGCCGCCGCCAGCACGTTCTTGGTCGAGCGGTAGTTCTGTTCGAGCCGGATGACTTTCGCGTTCGGATAGTCGGTTTCGAAATCGAGAATGTTACGGATATCCGCCCCGCGCCACGAGTAGATCGATTGGTCTTCGTCGCCCACCACGGCGACGTTCGAATGGCCGACGGAAAGCAGACGCATCAACTCGTATTGGCTGCGATTGGTGTCCTGATACTCGTCGATCATCAGGTAGTGCAACCGCCGGTTCCAGGCGTCTCTGGTCCCGTCATCGGTTCGCAGTAAGCGAACCGATTCCAACAATAGGTCGTCGAAGTCGAGCGCGTTGGCCCGCATCAGACTCGCCTCGTACTGCTCGAAGACGACGGCGAGGCGCGCCATCGTCGGATCGGCGGATTCTTTGTAGAAGTCCTGCGGCGTTTGCTTCTGGTTCTTGGCGTGCGAAATGCGCGAAAGCGCCGCCCGGTACTGCATAAACTTCTCGTCGAGCCCCGTCGCCCGGTAGATTCGCTTGATGGTGGCGAGCTGGTCGTCGTCGTCGTAAATCGTGAATTTCGTATTGAAACCGGGCCGAATCGAGGCCAAATTGGCGCCATTTTGGCGCAATAAACGCACGCAAAACGCATGAAAAGTGCTGATTTGGGGCCCAAAACCGCCGATCGAACCCTGCCGCAGCAGCCCCGCCACCCGGTCCCGCATCTCGCCCGACGCCTTGTTGGTGAAGGTGACCGCAAGCACCGCCGGTCCAGGAACTCTCTTCTCGTCAATCAGATAGGCGATGCGATGGGTGATGACGCGCGTCTTGCCGGACCCCGCCCCGGCAAGAATCAGCAACGGGCCTTCGGTTTGGGTGACGGCTTCGCGTTGTTGAGGATTGAGTCCGGCGAGCAGGTCCATCGAGGAGGGCTTTTTGAGTGTAGCAGGGGGCGTCCCAGAAATGCCGGGTACCACCCTCCGAGGGGTGAGCGAGTACCCTCAAGAAAGTCGTTGCTTAGTACGTCTAGTACCGAATAAGCTATGCCTATGTTGCCGAAGAAAGCCTCCTCCCCGGCTCTGCGGCCCACGGTGATGGAAGATAAACTGCTTCAGGCCCGGCTTGAGTACCTGTATCAACGCCGTACCTTGGTAAACGACCTGTTACGGTCCCTTGAAGCGTATTCCACGTGCGCCAGCGAGTCGCTTAGCGGCGAACCGCCCGATTGGCGATCCCGAATGGCTAGCTAACCCGCCCGCTCCGCTTGTAACCTAGCTACTTGCGGTTACGCCTCCTCAAATTGACGGTCTCTCGGCTACGCCTCGCATGCTAGTCGAGCCGGAGGTGATCGAGCGCGCGCGCTCCGGCGACGACGCGGCATTCAATGAAATCGTTCGCCTCTACCGCAAACGGATTCTAGGCACGGTGAGCCGCCTGATTGGGCGGCCCGAAGACGTGGAGGATGTCGGCCAGGAAGTGTTTCTGCGCCTCTACTATTCGATGGAGCAGCTCCGCACGCCGGATATGTTCGAGCCGTGGCTATACCGGCTGACGGTGAATGCCGCTTACGACTATTTGCGGAAGCGGAAGCGGAAGAAAGAATCGCGGCTCTCGGACCTAAGCGAAGCCCAGGTGACGGGCGCGGACGCCGTCGCGGGATCGGCGGCGAAAACCGAAGAGGACCGGAAAGGCACGATTCGCGAGTTCGTGCAGAAGCTGCTTGGGTCGGTGTCCGAAGAGGACCGGCTTTTGCTGTTGATGAAAGAAGTGGAAGGGCTGTCGATCAAGGATCTTGAGAAGATTTACGGGATCAACGAAAACGCCGTGAAGGTCCGGCTCTTCCGGGCGAGGCAAAGGGTTTTGAAGGCGTTCGAAAAGCAAGGCGGCGACCGGCCACCGGCTTAGCGCTATGATCGAACGAGTTAAGGACGACTGAAGGACCGATGGAAGGTAAACTAGACGCGCTGCTCGGCAAGTACCGGGCCGCCTGCCCCGAACCGGAAGGTTCGATCGGGTTCATGCCGGCGCTCTGGCAGCGGATCGACGCGCAGCGGCGGGTCTTGCGTCAGGCCAAGGGCTGGACGTCGGCTACGGTGACGTTCGCCGCCGTACTTTGTTTGGTGCTCGCTCTGATGATCTCGCTGCAATCGGCGCCCCGGCGGGGTTTCTGGTATGTCGAAGCGCTCGACGGCGACGACGACGGCGTGGTGGAAACGACCTATCAGAATCCGGGAGGGCGTCCTTGAACAAACTCGTCGTATATGGCCTACTAATCTTTTCGAGCGGACTGGCCGTGGGAATGTTAAGCCAAAAGCTCTATTCCACCGCCGAAGTGAGCGCGAAAGCGGCGCCGCCGAAACCGGAAGATTGGCGAAAACGATACGTCGGAGAGATGACCCAGCGGGTTTCCCTAACGCCCGAGCAGGTGGGTCAGTTGGAAGCGATTCTCGACGAGTCGCGAACGCTCTATCACCAAGTGAAAGAAAAGTATCGTCCCGAGATGGCGGCGATCTATCAAGCGGAGCTTTCGAAGATTCGCGCTCTGCTCAACCCCTCGCAAATTCCCGCCTATGAAACCTATGCCGCCGAGCGCGAAGCCCGGCGGAAAGAGTGGGAATCGAAGAAGCGGTAGGCGGCTACTGAACGGCCGCTTTCGGAGCGTTGCGCTTCGCCTGCAGTTCCTTCGACTTCGCGAACTTCTTCTGGAAGCGGTCTACACGACCTTCGGTATCGACCAGCTTTTGGCGGCCGGTGAAGAACGGGTGGCAATTGGAGCAGATTTCCAGGCGCAGATCGCCTTTGTGCGTGGATCGGGTCGTGAACGTGTTCCCGCACGCGCAAATGACCTTGACTTCGTTATAAGCGGGGTGAATACCGGCCTGCATGACCATTTCAGGATAGCAACAGAGGGCTGAAAACACAAAGGCCCGAAGCGCATCCAGCGCCCCGGGCCTTCGTTAGGTAGCTATCGGAGGTACGGCCTTCTTCGCGTGACAAACCGGGGATCGACCGGCTGGGCATTCAACCCACGAAACAAGTCTGTTTCAAACTAGGTGTCTCGTCACTGCCGCGAAACCGCTGTACAGCCTCTAGTTCGCGTACTACGAGTCGATCACCTCTGCATTTGTCCTGCGCGTCGAATGATAACTACAGTCGGAACTCATCTTGACTGGACCACCTCCTTTCTCAGTGATGACCTGATCGTAATCGCGAGCTTGGAAGTTGTCAAGTGAAATTTTGAATACACACCACCGCTAATAGCGCTCGTTGCGGCGGACACCCCACAACGGGTAGTCCGATCGCCAAGTTCACAAGAGTTACAATGCTCGGGTGCTTTCCGGACCCCGTCCTGCGCCGTTGGCTGTAACCGCCTCACGACGCGCGCTCGCCGGGTTCCTGCTGTCCGGACTGATCTTCGCCTTTCCCGGCCCGATTCTGATTGCCTGGAATTATCACCGGTTGTTCGAGTATCCCAGTATCGGTCTGTTTTTCCTCTTTATGGGCGTAGGCGTCTGGACGGCAGTGCGCATGGCGCGGGGGCTGCTTCGCCAGTTCGGGACCAAGGGCGTGCTGATGGCCGGTTGCTTCACTGCGGCGGCGGGGTTCGCCCTGCTGGCATTCGATGAGCTGCCCAACTTGCTTTGGTGGCGGCGCGGCGCGTTCGCCGGATTGGGTGTGGCGCTCGGGCTATTGCACGCGAGCCTGTTCCAATTGATCGCTCCGGTGTACGAGCGCTCGGCCGCAGCGGTAGTGAACCTAAGTGGCATTTTGTTCGGCGCGGGCAGTCTGGGAGCCAGTCTCTTAGTGGCCGGCAGCTTCGGCGCTTACCAACTCTGGCTGCCGATGACGCTTTTCGCGGCCATCGCTTTCGGCTACGGCGTTTGGTACGCGCGCAGCCGTTTTCCGGAAATCACACGCGTCCCGGAACTGCTCGGGCCCGCCGAGGACCGTCCGGATTACCGAAGCCTCTCCGCGATCGCCATCGTAGTGGTGGTCTTCTTGCAGTTTGGGAACGAATGGTCGGTGGCCGCGTGGCTTCCGCTGTTTCTCGTCCAGCGGTTGGGGGTGAGCCCGACGACGGCGGTGGGATTGCTGGCTTTGTATTGGACGGCCCTCGCGGTAGGACGGATCGTCGCTCAGCCGTTGTTGCAGCGCGTGCGCCATCGCCGGATTTTGCTGGCGGGGGCGGGCGCGGCGTTGTTCGGGTGTCTGGTGATGGGATTGACGAACAACATGTTGGGCGCGGTAACGGCGGTGCTAGCCATCGGCTTAGGATTCGCCTGCTCCTATCCGCTTTTGACCGAACTGGTGCGCGGAAGGTTCAGCCGCTACCATCCGGTCTATTTCGAGGGCGTGTTCTCGGTGGCGCTCACCGGCGGACTCCTCGCTCCCTGGGCGGTCGGGGCCATTGCCGGAGCGACCGGCATCGGCGGCGCGATCCTGCTTCCCGCTTTCGGAACCCTGGCCGTGTTTGTGCTCTTGCTGGTACTGCGCTTTGCGGCGAAACTAAATCTATCGAACTGATGCCCGCCCTTCTGCCGGTACTGCTGCTGGCCGTCTCACCGGCCGAAGTCGCGGCGCGAATCGACGAGATTCTCGCGGCTTCCCCGGCGTCCGCGCGGGCCAATTGGGGTATCGCCGCCGAGGCGATCGAATCGCGCGAAACGGTCGTCGCCAAGAACCCGGACCGCTATTTCATCCCGGCGTCGAACACCAAGCTGTACTCCACCGCGCTGGCGCTGGTACGCCTGGGCCCGCACCATCGCTTGGACACGATCCTGGTCCGCGACCCGAACGGCGATCTCCGCCTAATCGGCGGCGGCGATCCGACGATGTCCTGGCGCAAGTACCCCTACGAGAAAGGGCCGAACAAGGGCAACCCGCTCGCCGCGATCGAGGAGTTCGCCGATATGGCGGTGCGAAAGGGGATTCGGCACGTTACCGGCGACATCGTCGGAGACGACACGAAATGGCCATCGATGCCCTACCCCGACGGCTGGTCGATCGACGACGCGATTTGGGAGTACGGCGCTCCGGTGAGCGCGCTGACGATCAACGACAACGCCATCCAGATCACGGTGAGGCCAGGTACGGAGATTGGCGCGGCGGCGCGCGTTTCGCTGAATCCGGCGCTGGAGTACTACGCGATCGATAACCGCCTGAGAACGGAGACCGGCGAGCGGCAATTCGAGATCGTGCGCACGGCTCCCGGGCAGTTGCGGCTGCTGGGGCGGATCGCGCCCCGCAGTACGGGGCGTAGCGAACTGGTGGCGATCGACGACCCGGCGCTGTATGCGGCGCACGCGCTGGCGGATGCGCTCACGCGGCGTGGAGTCAGGATCGACGGGCGGGTCCGCGCCGAGCATCGGGCCGAAGGAGACCCCGCGCCCGTCGGCGGCGCAAGCGAAATCGTGGCGGTGCGGAAGTCGAGGCCGGTGGAAGAGATCGTGGCCGTCGTCAACAAGGTCAGCCAGAACCTGCACGCCGAACTGCTGTTGCGCGAAGTGGGATTTCAGGCATCGGGCGAAGGCACGGCCCGCGCGGGAATCGACGAGTTGAAAAAGCTGCTCGCCGAAATCGGGGTAGATAAGAACGATTACGACTTTCGAGACGCGAGCGGTCTTTCGCGACTGACGCTGACCACTCCCGCTACCACGGTGAAGCTGCTGGCGCACATGCACTCCGGGCCGTTGCGCGACGTGTGGCTGAGTTCGCTTCCAGTAGGCGGCGTCGATGGGTCGCTCGAGAATCGCTTTAAGGGAATGGCGGACGGCGCGCGCGTGCGGGCCAAGACCGGTGCGTTAACCCACGTGACGGCGCTCGGCGGTTATATCGATTCGGAATCGCACGGGCGCCTCGCGTTCTCGATCGTGGCCAACGGGTTCAACGCTCCCGCGTCCGAAATCCGTGCGACCATCGACAAGATTTGTCTCGAACTGGCGAAGTAGAACCGGTAACCGTTCGGCGACGCCTGGCTTTGGCAAGCGTGGGAACGGCCGCCGCCGCGCTCCTCTGGTTGACCCTCTACGTGCACGGCGTTTTCGCGGGGAATTGGACCGGGCTATTTCTGCACGGTAAGGACTTTCCTTTGCCACCGGACTTTCCGTCCGTGTCGAAGACTTACTTTATCGACGGTCCCGGCTACGATGGCCAGTTCTACCGGCTGATTGCGCACGATCCCTGGCTCTCGAAGGGCTACGCGGCGAGTATCGACGCGCCGCGAATTCGTTACCGGCGCATTCTGGTTCCCGCCTTGGCCTGGGCGTTGGCGCTGGGAAATCCGGCCTGGATCGAGGTGACGTATGTGGCGGTTCAACTGGGCTTTCTGGGTTTAGGCGTTTGGTGGCTGGGCAACTTCGCGATTCTGAGCGGGCGTTCGTGGCGGTGGGGGCTCGCGTTCGCGGCGATGCCGGTGACGATCCTTTCGCTCCACCGCAACCTGCTCGATCTGCCGATGGCCGCTCTCTGCGTGGGCTTCGCCTACTATGCCCGGGAGGGGGCGCCGCGGTTTCTGTTCCCGGTCTTGACGGCAGTGGCCCTGTGCCGGGAAACGGGGCTGCTTCTGACCGCCGCCTACGCGTTCTATTGCTTGCTCCATGGGCGCTGGGCCAGAGCGATGGGGCAGACAGCGTCCGCCCTCCCAGTGATCGCCTGGACCGCCTTTCTCTCGCGCCAAACGGAGGACCACGGGATCCAGTTTTTATCGGTCCCGTTCTCCGGGTTAGCGGCGCGTTTCCTGCAAGCGAAGCCATACAACTTGTCACCGCCCATGGAGTTGGCGGTTCAGGCGGCGGATTCTATAGCGCTGGTGGGGGTCGTGCTAGCTGTAGCGGTGGCCTGCAACCTGGCATGGCGGCTTCGCGATCCCTCGGCTCTCGCCGCCGGCGCCTTTGCCGCTTTGGCCGCGGCGATCTCGTATCCGGACGCTTGGTCGGATCTTTACGCCTTCGGGCGATGGTTAGCGCCGCTATTCTTGTTCACGGCGATGGCGGCGATTGAGCGGCGGCGCTGGGTGTACTTCTTACCGACGCTCGCGCTGATGCCTCGTCTGGCCATGGAATTCGCGCGGCCGGTACTAGACGTTGCCCGCTGGTTAGCTCATTGATACATTCGAGCTAAAGATACATTCGAGTTAAAGGAAATCGACGATGCCTATTTTCGAGTACGCCTGCGAGAGTTGCGGAAACCAGTTCGAGAAGCTGGTGCGCCGGGCCGACGACGCCGTGGAGTGTCCTTCGTGCCAATCGGACAAATTGGCGCAGCGGTATTCGACATTCGCCGCGCGGGCGAACGGCGTCGCTCGCGACGTGGCCCCCATGGGCGGCTGCGGCGGCGGCCTGTGTCAATCGCCAGGGATGTGCGGGCGCAACTAACGTCATAATGTGTTTCTCGATCAGCCTGAGCACATCGAGTACATCCGACCTGGGTGTCTACAATACGCAACTCATCCGATTCAGTCGCGGTTTCGACGACATAGTCGGCCCGCTTCTCGAATACGCCTATCCTTGGACGGTAGCTTCGCGCGAACAATGCGGGTGCGGGTTTCGGCATGCGCCGGTCGGCGAGGTTGGATTTCGTCTCCCTGAGTCTTGGGCAGAAGAAAACGAGCTTGACATCAAGGCCACCAAGCGGTTTGAGTCGGTCGTTCGGGACCTAATCGCCGAAGGAAGTAAAGTCGACTGTGTTAACCGATGGGGAAGCGTCTCTGCGATAGACATCGTTAGTTTGACCGTTGAACTTACGAAATTGCCCGAAGGCTACTTCCGCTTCCTCGAAAACTACCGCTTCGAGTTTCGATAGGGGTTGTAATTTCCCCTTTTGTTCGCCATACTTAGGGCATGGCGCTGACACGCAGGCAGAAAGAAGTCCTCGACTTCATTTCCGGCTTTGTTCAAGACAAGGGTTACAGCCCCAGTTATGAGGAGATCGCCGGCGGGTTGTCGCTGGCCTCGCTCGCGACCGTACACAAGCACATCGAGGCCCTCGAAGCCAAGCATTACCTCAAGCGCGGGTTTAATCAATCGCGCTCGATCGAGATCGCGCCGCGGTTCTTCGACGAGCAGAAACGGTTTGGCGACCGTCCGCCCGTCTTTGCGGCTCCGGTAGTCCCGTTACTGGGACGCATCGCCGCCGGTTCGCCCGTAGAGGCCGTGGCCGGGCAGGCGTCGCTCGAGTTTTCCGATTTCGCCGGCGACTCGGAAACCTACGCGCTCCAGGTGCGCGGCGACTCGATGATCGAGGATCACATTCTCGACGGCGACTACGTGCTGATCAAACGGACCCGCGAGGTTCGCGACGGAGATATCGTCGTGGCGCTGGTGCGCGGGGCGGAAACGACGCTCAAGCGGTTCTACAAGGAGCCCGACGGACGCGCGCGGCTGCAACCGGCCAATTCGGCGATGTCACCGATCTTCGTACCGCTCGGCGATCTCGATATTCAGGGAAAGTTGCTGGCGGTACTGCGCAAGTATCGGAATTAGGGCGCGGAGCTAGATTCCGTACTTGGCCTTGACCGCCAGTTCGGCGCGCGACCAATCTTCGTGCGCGTAGCCGTGACGGCAACCGTTCTCGATCCACAACTGGTGGGCTAATGCGCTGATCTCGTCGCGCAAAGCGGCGAGACTGATCGTGTCGGTCGGCTTCGATTCGACCGGCGGCGGTACGGCTTCCACGGTCTTCTTCGCGCGTGGGGCGCTGGGCTTTGCGGCTGGTTTTGCGGCCTTCTTTGCCGGTTTCAGTTCCGGTTTCGCTACTTTTGGTTCCGGTTTCGCTTCGACGGCAACGGGGCTGGAGGCGGCTTCTGTTTTCTTGGTTCGTTTGGTCGCCATGGAATTCCAGGATAAAACATTTTTATCCAAGAATGTTTGAGAGGTCTCACCGGCCCTCGTCCGAGATAGAATGCCGGAATGCTGCAGATTCAGCCCCGTCGGGATGTGGCCGACGTTCTCGTCATCGGTTCGGGCGCAGGCGGCGGCACGGTGACCCACGTGCTCGCGAATATGGGGATCAACGTGACGCTGCTCGAAGCGGGTCCCGGACTGAATCCCGCCAAAGATTTCAAAGAGCACATGTGGCCGCACCAGGTGAACCATCGGGGCGCGGGTACGGGCAAGAATTATCTTGGCCAAGAGGAGTACGCGTTCGGCTATTTCCTCGCGCCGAACGGCTACTGGGAGATCGAAGGCGAGCCGTACACGTCCGCGCCGGGCACAAACTTCCGGTGGTTCCGGTCGCGCATTTTGGGCGGGCGCACGAATCACTATGGGCGCATCTCGTTACGCTTCGCCGATTACGATTTCCAGCCCTACTCGACCGACGGCTTGGGCGACGATTGGCCGATCACTTATGACGAAATCGCGCCGTACTACGACAAGACCGAGGCGTTCATCGGCGTCACCGGGACGAAGGAAGGCATTCGCAGCGCGCCGGACGGTGTTTTCCAGAAGCCGCCCGAGCCTCGCGCGCACGAGCGGCTGGTGCAAGCTTCGTGCTCCAGGTTGAAGATCCCGTGCATACCCTCGCGCATGGCGATCATCACGAAGAATCACAACGGGCGCGCCGCGTGCCACTACTGCGGGCAGTGCGGGCGCGGCTGCATTACGGCGTCGAATTACTCGTCGAGCCAGGTGCAGATCTTCCCCGCGATGAAGACCGGGCGCGTGACCCTGATCAACAACGCGATGGCGAGGGAGCTGGTCACCGACGCGTCGGGCAAAGTCGTCGCCGTCAGCTACGTCGATAAAGCGACGCGCGAGGAGAAACAGATTAAGTGCCGTACGGTGGTGCTGGCGGCGAGCGCGTGCGAGTCGGCGCGATTGCTGCTGAACTCGAAGTCGGCGAAGCATCCCAATGGAGTGGCGAATTCGTCGGGTGTCGTCGGTCGCTACTTGACCGATTCGGTGGGCTACGGGTTGCAGGGCTACATTCCCGCGCTCGCCGGAATGCCGAAGTACGATTCCGACGGCATCGGCAGCATGCACGTCTACATTCCGTGGTGGGAGTGGGCGAAGAAGAATAAAGATTTCCCGCGCGGTTATCACGTCGAGATCGGCGGCGGATTCGGGATGCCGCAAGTGGGCAGCTTCCACGGCCAGTGCCGGCGGCACGAAGGCTACGGCGCGGCGCTCAAGAAAAACATCGCCGAAGAGTACGGGTGCTTCGTCGGGCTCTCGGGCCGCGGCGAGATGGTCCCCAACGAGCACAGCTACATGGATATCGATCCGAACGTCACGGACCGGTTCGGCATTCCCGTGCCGCGCTTCCATTGGCGCTGGTCGGAGTACGAGTACAAGCAAGTGAAGCATATGCACGACACGTTCACCCAGATCATCGAGACGATGGGCGGACGCGTCATGGGACTGCGCAATCCGGAGCGCGAGGGCGGCGGCATCAGCGTCGGCGGCACGATCATCCACGAGTTGGGCACGGTGCGGATGGGCAACGATCCTAAGAAGTCGGCGCTGAATAAGTATTGCCAGGCGCACGACGCGAAGAACGTATTTGTGGCCGACGCCGCGCCGTTTGTGTCGAATCCCGATAAGAATCCGACGCTGACGATCTGCGCGATGGCGTGGCGCACGGCCGAGTATCTGGCCGAGGAAATGAGGAAAGGCAATGTCTGAGAATCCGGTCGAGTTAGGCCGCCGCGATTTACTCCGCAACGTGGCGTTGGCCGCTGCCTTTGGGGGAATCGAGCCGGCCGCCGCGCAGCACGTCCATCAGATGGCGAGCGCCGATAAGAAGGGCGGCACGTACTCGCCGAAGGTGTTTCAGGCGGGCGAATGGAAGTCCGTGGAAGCGCTGTGCGAGCTGATCGTGCCGGGGGCGTCGAAGGGTGGCGCGAAGGAGTTTATCGATCTGCTGGCGAGCGCCAATCCGGCGATCGCCACCGCGTGGACGGGCGGGGTTGCGTGGATGAGCGCCAAGCTCGGGAAGCCGTTCCACGCGGCGACCGCGGCCGAACAGACTGCGCTGCTCGACAAGATCGCGTATCGCAAAAACGATTCGCCCGAGCTCGCGCCGGGTATCCGGTTTTTCGATCTCGCGCGCCGCATGACCGTGGACGCCTACTACACCAGCGCGGCGGGCATCGCCGAGGTGGGCTACAAAGGCAACGTCGGCATGAGCGAGTTCAAAGTTCCAAAGGAATCGTCCGAATATGTCATGCGCCGCTCTCCTTTGGCTAACGGCTGAACTGCTGGTCCTGCATAAGGGCGATAGCTCGCTGGGGTTCTACACGCCCGAGGGTCGCATGACGGCGAAGGTGAAACTGAAGCTCAACCCGCACGAGATGGCGCTCTCCGCCGACCGCCGGTTCGCCTACATCACCGAGAACGGTACGATGCGGATCGAGAATATCGCGGCGGGCGGGAACTCGGTGGCGATGGTCGATTTGGCGAAGCGGAAGAAAGTGGCGGAGATTTCGACCGGGACGTTCCGGCGTCCGCACGGAATCTGGTTCTCGCGCGGCGACGTGTATGTCACCACCGAGGCTCCCGATCAGGTGCTGCGGTTGCGCGACCGGAAGATCGAGCGGGCGTATTCCGGCGTCGGTCGCATTGCGCATATGGTAAGCGTGACGCCCGACGGACGGCTGGCGATTGCGTCAAACTCCGGCTCGGGTACGGTGAGCCTACTCGACACGGCCACATGCGCCGTCGAGAATCTCGAAACCGGCAAGCGTCCCGAGGGCAGCGTGGTGTCGAGCGACGGCCGCGAGGCATACGTCACCAATCGCGAGTCGAATACGATTTCGGTCATCGATCTCACCACGCGCAAGGTCGTGTCACAAATTGAGACGGGCAAGGGACCGGTTCGCATCGGCCTGACGCCCGACGGCGTGACGCTGGTCTACGCGCTGATGGCCGAGCACGCGATCGGGTTCGCCGACGTGAAATCGCGGCGCGAAGTGGCGCGAGTGCCGGTCGAGGGCATGCCGATCTCGCTGCACCTCTCCGACGACGGCGCGCGGGCCTACGCGGCGAGCGAGGAAATCGACTCGGTCCACGTGGTGGATGTGGCCGCACGCAAGCTCATCCGGTCGTTCAAGACCGCCACCGGGTTCGCGCCCGACCCGGTGATGCAACTCGACCGCCCGTAGCACTTTACGAAATTTCGTGCATCCCAATCCGGCCTAGGACGAATTCCGTAGGACTCAATGTCTGGAGGACCTACCGCCGGACACACGGGGGTGCTGTGAAGAAACTGTTACTTCTCTGTAGTTCGATCCTAGTTTTGGGCTCCGTCGCACAGGCGGCGCCTTGTGTAAGCGGAAGTCTCGATAGTTACGTCGCGTTGGGCGCGGGCGGGTGCGAGTTTGAGGGGCTGACCTTCTCGAACTTTCAACTGCTGACGGTCCCGTTCGGCGCAACCGAGCTTCCGTCCATCAACATTACGGTGAATCCGCTGATGGCCGGCCCCATGGGGGGCACGGGTCTCGAATTCGCCCTGACCGTCGCGGCGGGCGCGGGAAGCTATCTCGCGTCGAGCTTCCAATACGACGTATCGCCGTTCGTGATTCCGGTGCTGACCAGCGTAGAGCTGACCGGCGCTATGGCTATGGGCGACGGCGTCGTGACGGCGCTGACCATCGCCAACGGCACGGCGTTGATCGCGCTGGTGGATGGCTTCAGTTCGCTGCCATTCAGTTCGAGCGTGATTCCGGCGGCGATGCCGTTCACCGTGCTGACGGAAATCGGGGTCGACGGCGGACCCGGCGGCTCGGCGAGCTTCACCGCCGCCAGCAACCGGTTCTCGCAGGTTCCCGAACCTTCGGCGTGGCTGCTCACCGCGACCGGCCTGCTTGCCGCGGGCGCAATTTCAAGGAGGAAAGCTTAAATGAAATCGATCCAATCCCTGGTCGCGGCGGGCGCGGCCTTACTGATGCTCCATCCGGGTCCGGTCTTCGCCGCCAATCACCGCGAAGCGCCGATCACCGCGATCGACCACAAGGCGGATATCACGGACGTCTACGCGTTCGTCAGCTACGGCGCGGGCACCACGCCTGGCACGACGCCGACGCACGTCACGTTCATCATGGGCGTCGATCCGCTGCTCGAACCGGGCAACGGTCCGACGTACTTCCCGTTCGACAACGACATCCTCTACGAGCTCAAGATCGACAACAATCACGACGCCGTGGAGGACATCACGTTCCAGTTCCGCTTTCAGACGGAACAGCGCCTTCCGGGCGTGTTTACGGTGTATGCGGGCGCGGGATCGGGCATCGGCGTTCCGGCCAACCAGCCGAACCCGCCGATCGGTCCCACGGGCACGATCATCGTTCCGCCGCAGATCACGACGTTCGACTCTCCCGGTCTCGGACAGCGGCAACGCTACACGGTGACCATGGTGAAGGGCGGCGTTTCGACCGTCGTCACCAACGGCGCGCCAACGTATGCGGTGCCGGCGAACGCCGGTCCCCGCACGATGGATTACAACGCGCTGTTCACCGCCGGAACTTACTCCTATCCGAACGGCATCAAGACCTTCGCCGGTACCACCGACGACGCGTTCTGGATCGACCTGGGCGCGACGTTCGACACACTGAACTTGCGCAAGGCGGTGCTAACCCCCGCCGAGGACGCTTCGCCGACGAACACGACACCCGATTTCGTGTCCGGCTATTCGGTAAACTCGATCGCGATCGAAGTGCCGATCGAGATGCTCACCAAGACCGGCAAGAAGGAACTGGCGTCGGCTCCCGAAGCTACGATCGGCATGTGGGCCACCACGTCGCGCCAACGCACCACCGTGCGGCGTGCGCCGCTCGAAGCGCAGAACTCGGGGAGCTGGTCGCAAATCCAGCGCATGGCCAACCCGCTGGTGAACGAGCTGCTGATCGGTGTGGGCTCGAAGAATAAGTTCAGCATGGATCAGCCGAAGAACGACTCGCAGTTCGCGAGCTTCCTGCTCGATCCGCTGCTGGCGCGGCTGCTGAACGCGGCGTTCGGCATTACCGTTCCGAACGCTCCGCGCGTGGACCTGCTGCCGCTGGTGCAATACACCAATCCGATTCCCGGCGCGGCGAATCCGGTAGCGGACTTGCTCCGGCTCAACACCGGCGTTCCGGCCACTCCGCTCGCTTCGGCGAAACGGCTCGGCGGAGCGGCGGGCGATCCGGCCGGCTTCCCGAATGGCCGCCGCGTGTACGACGACGTGACGGACATCGCGCTGCGCGTCGTGGCGGGCCTGCTCGCCGGTCTGTCCTATCCTCTCGGCGACGGCGTGAATTCGAACGATACGGCCTACCGGACGTCGTTCCCGTACCTGGGCAACGCTCCGGACGGCCGCAACCGCCGCCACATCGATCCCGGCGAAGCGGGCTGCACCGCGGGTCTCGGCGCGCCCTGCTTGCCGTAGCCGACGATGGCCATGCGTAGCTGGACTATCGTTGCCGTGCTGGCTGTCCGGACTCTGTCCGGGCAGCCGGTAACGGTGCAGGGACCGCAAGCCTCGGTATCGGTCGAAGAGTTGGCGGCTCGGAAAGCGGAGATTCGAGCGTCGCTGGCGGCGAAGCAAGCGGCCAAGGCGCGGATCGAGGCGGCGGCGCTGAACAAGAAGATTCCCGACGATCCCGAAGTATGGATGCTGCTCGGCGAATCGCAACTGGCGCTTGGAAAGCTCGACGACTCGGAAAAGTCCGCGCAATGGATGCTCGATTTGAAGATCGGCAAAGCGGACCCCGAAGGTTGGTTATTCGTCGCGAAGATTCGCGAGGCGCACAAGGATTACGTGGGCGCGATGGAGGCCGTGACGCGAGCGTTCGAGATGACGCCGGTGGAAAAAGGCGCGGATCGTGCCGGAATCCTGCGCTTCGCCGCGAGACTTGCGGCCAAGCAGGGTGACGTCTCTGGGGCCGCGCGTTACCGATCGGAGGCGATCAAAGCGGAACGGCGATAGCATAGCCGGATGAACCGGCGAGAATTCCTTTCGACGCTAGCGGCCGCCACACCTCTCGCGGCCCAAACCCGCAAACCCAACATCGTGTTTTTCATGTACGACGATCTGGGCTATGCCAACCTCGGTTGCTACGGGCAATCGAAGATCTCGACTCCGCATTCCGACGCGCTGGCGAAAGAAGGCACTCGTTACACCGATTGCTACGCCGGAGGGGCGGTGTGCGCACCGTCTCGCAGCGTACTGATGTCCGGGTTGCATGGCGGCCACGCGCCAGTCCGGGCGAACGCTCAGACGGTCCCGCTGCTCGACGAAGATTGGACCGTCGCCGAGATCCTGAAGAGCGCAGGCTACGCCACGGGATTCTTCGGTAAGTGGGGGCTCGGCGACGCGGGCACTACGGGCGCGCCCACACGGCAAGGCTTCGACGAGTTCTTCGGCTACCTGCATCAAACGCAGGCGCACAACTATTGGCCGCATTACTTGCGCGACGGCGAAAAGAAGTTCGAGTTGCCCGAGAATCTCGGCGGCAAGATGGGGCGCTATTCGGCGGACCTGATTGCGGAACGGGCGGCGGGGTTTATCGATAAGAATCGCGAACGGCCGTTCTTTTTACTCGCCTCGCCGACGTCGCCCCACGCGCTATATCACCCACCGGACGACAAGCCCTACTCGGCAAAAGCTTTGTCGAAGGGTTGGACGCAATTTCAGAAGAACTACGCGTCGATGGTGACGCGCGCGGACGCCGAGTTAGGCATGCTGCTAGCGAGGCTCGATAAGTACGGACTGCGCGACAACACGGTAGTGTTCGTCACGTCGGACAATGGCGGCCCGAAGTTGCCGGAGGATGGCGGGAAGTTTTTCGAGACCAACGGTCCGTTGCGGGACTACAAGGGATCGGTGTACGAGGGCGGGCTGCGCGTGCCGATGATCGTGCGGTGGCCGGGGCGCGTCAAGGCGGGAGCGGTGGACTCCACTCCCGTGTATTTCGCCGACATGATGCCGACCTTCGGGGAAATCGGCGGCGCGAAGACTCCGGCGGGGATCGATGGAGCGTCGATGTGGTCGAGCGCGATCCGGCGCGACCGATTTATGTACTGGGAGCAAAACGGTTGGGACTCGCGGACGCGCGAGATTCCGCCGGAAGGCCGCAAAACGGCGGTGCGTTTCGGCGAGTGGAAGGCGTTGCGCAACACTCCTGCGGCGGCTCTCGAAATCTATAATCTGAAGCGCGATCCGAGCGAGAAGAGCGAAGTCGCGGCGTCGAATCCGAAGGTCGTCGCGATGTTCGAGGACTACCTGAAAACAGCGCGCACGCAGCCTCGCTCGCACGCGGGTGGCAATCCGGAATGGGTGGGCCGTAAGGACCTACCGGCGGGGACAACGCACTAAGCGCCGAGCGCACAGGGCGAGCGCCACAAGCGTTCGCTCCGTTGTGCGCGGTACACAACTAGAAGAACAAGGCGACGGTGATGTTCATCAGCGGCTGGCCGCCGAGCGACGCCGTCCGCGGATCGTCGAGCAGTTTCCCGAACGTTTGCGGATTGCGGAAGTCGACCGCCGTCGTCGGGCCGGTGAAGTTGTAGGTCTTCAGAGCGTTCTGGAAGTCCCAGCGGAACTGCGCGCGATAGCGTTCCTTGAAGACGAAGTTCTTCTGCGCCGAAACCTGCGCCCACAACAGACGCGGGCCGGTAAGAATATTGCGGCCGGCGTTGCCGACGCGGAAGTCGCAGTTGGCGCGATTCGAGCCGGCCGGAATGGCCGTGACCTGGCCGCAGCCGCCGGGCCAAGCGAACGCCGAGTTTTGATCGATCACTGCGGGCCGATTCTGCTGCGTGAATCGGTCGCCGCCGCCGTTGTTCCACAAACCGAAGTTGTAGACCGGAGTGCCAATCACGTCCGGACGGCGAGTACCGGCAAACGTTGGCCAGTAGTTGTACGGGCTGTTGGCGAAACTAAAGTTCAGGGGATTGCCGCTTTCGACCGTCTGAATCCAAGAGAGCTCCCAACCGCCGAAGAAGATATTCTTCCAGCCGCTATAGTTGAGAAACTTCTTCCCTTGGCCAAAGGGCAATTCGTAGTTCACGGTCGCGATCCAGCGGTGATTGCGGTCGTAACCCGCGCGGGCTTTTTCAAGACTGCGATTCTGAATGGGCGCGAGACCGTCGCCCGCGTTGTCGGTGTCCTGACTGTTGATGGCCTTCGAGAAGGTATAAAACGTGCTGAGCAACAACCCGTCGCCCGCCATCCGTTTCTCGACCTTCACCGTGCCCGAATGGAACGTCGAGTGGCCGAAGTTGGAACGAAGGCGAACGTCGCCGAACGCCGAGTAGGGACGGAAGTTCTGAGCTTGCGCGAGCACCTGATTTTGGAATGTGGGGTTGCCCGCTCCGAAATCGTTGGCGAACGTGTTCGCCTGCCAATTCTCGATCAGGCCCACGCCGCTCGATCCCTGGTAGCTGGTGTCCAGCACCCAGTTGCGGGCGAATTCGTACTGCACACCGAGGTTGAAATTGATGGTGTAGGGATTGCGCAGGTTGGGATCCCACCAGGACACTCCGCGCGAGCCGAAGTTGGTACCGACGAACGGGCTCGACCCGTCGGGCCGGACATTAAACGCGGGCGCGGTAGGGTTGCGGCTAATCTGGAATACCGGCGTGGGATCGCCGGGAGCGGCCTGCAGATTCGCCGTCGCCGTGTATTCGTCGAACTGTCCGCGCGTCGCGGGGAACTTCACGTCCACCGTATAAAAGCCGACGCCGCCGCGCAGGACCCACTTCTGGAAGGGATGCCAAGCGAATCCCGCGCGCGGATTGAAATTGTTTGCGTCGCGCGTGTTTAGCGATCCCGTAGGATGCACGATTTGGCCGGGACGGCCGGTGACGGGATCTGCGCCGGTGGGATTGAAATTGCTCATCAGTCCATACTTCGTCGTGAAGGGGCTTTCCACCGAGTAACGCAACCCGAGATTCAGGGTCAGCGTCGGCGTGATCTTCCAATCGTCCTGGAAGTAGAAGCTGTTGATGTAGGAGCGAGGTAACCAACTGGTCAAGTCGGTTTGGTAGAGAGCCTGTCGAACGTAACCGGTGAGGAACCCCGCGAAAGTGTTCCCCGTGTTCGGCAGTGCGACGCCATTGGGTTGCAGACCGGCCGTTGTGCCGTCGAAGAAAAACTGAACGGGCCGGGACTGCACGGCATTGTTCAATCGGAAACGCAAGACCTCGTAGCCAAATTTGAAGGCGTGCGTTCCGCGGATGAACGTCGTGTCGCTGCGGAACGACAGCGTCTCGTTCACTTGCCGGTCGGCGTTGAGGTTGCCGTAAATGCCGTACAGTCCGTCTGCGACATATCGCGCATTCGTCGCTCCGCTGTTTCCAAAGCCCGGCATCAGATCGGAAGTGATGTTCGGAATGCCCAGCTGAGACGCCCAGTTACCGCCTTGGGAAAAGGGGCTGGTTTGGTTGTGGCGCCGGTAATATCCGCCCCGGAAGTCGGTGACAAGCGACGGCGACATCACCCACGTCGCGCCCGCCGACATGTTCCGCGCGTAAAATGGCGCCAGACGGCCCTGCGAGTGATCGAAGGCTTGACGGTCGCCGCGAATGTTGATGGGCCGTCCATAGCCGGACTGGCGGTTTTCGGTATGGCTGCCGTAGATCTTCCACGCCGGGTTGAATTGATGGTCGAGGCGAAGATTCCAGTCGTCGAAGAACACGAGCGCCAACTCGTTGGCGAGCAGGTTGCCATTCGGCCCTAGCGAATTGAACGTCCCCGCGCGGTTCGGCGCTTCCCACGGATCGAACTGGAGCATTTTCTGCGCTACAGGATCGAACCGGGCTACCGGAATCCGATTGCCGGGGAAGGGATCGCGAGCCCAATCGCCGTTCGCCATTCGCCGCGTCGTGGCGGGGTCGAAAATCTGGTTCGGGTTGACGCCGGCGGTGGTGATGGGGAAATTGAAGTCGCCCGCTTTCATCGCGGCAGTGGGCGTCGTCGCGTCCACCTGCGCGATCTTCTTTTCGTGCAAGCGCTGATAGCCGATGAAGAAGAACGTCTTGTTTTTGACGATTGGCCCGCCCACGTTGCCGTCGGGCTGCATAAAAAACGTCATCAGACCGTTGGGATTGGTGGGCGTCGGCGTAGAAGTGCGGTCGCGATCGAAGAACAACCGGTGCTGCATGCGGCGGGTCCGGCCGTACCACGACGCCATTCCGTGAAACTCGTTCGTGCCCGACTTCTTTACGACGCTGATCACGCCGCCCGCCGAATGGCCG
Source organism: Bryobacteraceae bacterium (assembly GCA_033763835.1). Lineage (GTDB taxonomy): Bacteria > Acidobacteriota > Terriglobia > Bryobacterales > Bryobacteraceae > JAPKYZ01. The sequence goes on from JANRJS010000006.1 coordinate 38,925, forward strand.
TATTCCGCCGGCGGCAGCGTGGTAAGCACCTTCACTTCCGCCACGGAGTTTTGCAGCGGCTTGATCGTTTCCGTTCCGCCCGCCTGATCGTTGCCGTTGACGCCGTCCTCGAAAATGCCGATCGCGCCCGCGCGCTGCCCGGCTAAGTGATATGCGCCGAGCGAACCTCCGTACGCGTAGCCGCCGCTCTGCATGCCGGGTACGAGGTTGAGCGTCGAGTTGATATAGCGCTGGTAGAGCGGCATGTCGTACAGCGTGTCGCCCGAAACCACGGTGCCGGTCGCCGAGGTTTCTGTTTCGAGCAGCGCGGTGGCGCCGCTCACCTCGATTTGCTCGGTGACTTGGCCGACTTGCATCGTCATGTCGACCGCCAACGTGTCGCCGGTCCGAAGCTCGATGTCGTCGCGCAAGGACTTTTTGAATCCCGAAGATTCGAACGTCACGCGATAGGAACCCGGTTGAAGGGACGGCACGCGGTAAATTCCTTCCTCGTTCGTGGTGACGGGAAACGTGAAGTTCGTGGCCTTCTGGACGACTACGACCGACACGTTCGGCACAGCGGCGCCCGACGCGTCGATCACCCGGCCGGTGATGGTGGACGTACCGATCTGAGCGTAAATCGCCGACGAAATGGCCGCCAAAACGGCCGCGAGTTTCCTGAGCATACAGCCCTCCCCAATCGCCAATAGAGCGAGACCGTTATAGCTTTAATCACGAATTCGGGCCGATTGCAAGAAGATTTTTCGTTTACAACATGAAATCCCGTTTAGAAGCCGCGCCACCAATAACCAGACGCTCCCCCAGGGAGCGCAAAAAGGAGAGAGAACATGGCGCTGCTTATCGTCGACGCGTTGTCCGAGGACACTATCGCCGCCCCCGGAAACCGTCAAACCAACTACATCTGCGTTTCCGTCACCGACTCGGCCGGCCTTCCGGTGACCGGGCTCGCCGCGGCGAACTTTCAAGTGGATCCCATGATCGTCGGCCCCGGCGGCGCGCTGGTGAACATCACCGATGCGTTTCCGGTCCGCATCCCGGGAACGTACATCATTCGGGTGGTTCCGATCGCCTCGGAGACTTGGAAGGCGGGCGTGTACATCTTCGCCGTGGCCGTCACTCGCGGCTCGGACAAAGGTCAGGCGCTTTGCAGTTGCCTGATGGACTAGCGGGCGGCCCGCTATATTGAGGCGTGTCCACGTTCACGATCGTTTCACTGCCCGGCGACGGGATCGGCCCGGAAGTAGTCGCCGAGGGATTGCGAGTCTTGCGCGCCGTCGAGGAGAGGCTCGGCGGCGTGCGCTTCGAAGTCCGCGAGTCGCCGTGCGGCGCGGGCGAATACCTCAAGAACGGCGATCCCCTGCCAGCTTCCACGGTGGAAGCTTGCCGCGCCGCCGACGCGATTTTATTGGGCGCGATGGGCCTGCCCGATGTCCGCTGGCCGGACGGCACGGAGATGGTGCCGCAGATCGACATTCGCGAAATTCTCGATCTCTACGCGGGTGTGCGTCCGATTTATCTCTATAACGCCGCGCACACGCCGCTCAAGAATTACGCGGCGGGCGATATCGATTTCGTGCTATTCCGCGAGAATTGCGAAGGACTTTTCGCGTCGAGGAAGAATAGCTATCCACTGGGCGCGTCGCAGGTAGAAGACACGCTGCGCATCACACGACACGGCGCGGAGCGGATTATCCGCGCGGCGTTCCGCTGGGCGGCCAAGCGGCGGAACTTCGTCACGCTGGTCGATAAGGCGAACGTGCTGCCGACGATGGCCTACCTGCGGTCGATCTTCAACGAGATCCACAAGAACGAATTCGGGATCGCGCGCGTGGATCGCGTGTACGTGGACGCGGCTTCGCTCTTTCTGCTCCAGACGCCGAGGCATTTCGATGTGCTGGTGACCGAGAACATGTTCGGCGACATCCTTTCGGACCTGGCGGCGGGATTGGTGGGTGGGATGGGCATGGCCCCCAGCGCGGACATCGGCGACAAGCACGCGGTGTTTCAGCCGTCGCACGGAACGGCCCCGTCAATCGCGGGACAAGGAATTGCGAATCCGGTGGCGACGATCTTGTCGGTGGCGATGATGCTCGACTGGCTGGGCGTCGCCGAGGGCGCGTTCCTGATCCGGGAGGCGGTGCGCCGCGCGTTGGCCGACGACCGCGTAGCCACACGCGATATCGGCGGCACGCTGTCGAGTTCGCAGATGACGGATGCGATCCTGGCGGCGCTGCCCGGCTAAGGCAATCCGAACGCGATCACCGCTCCGCCGGCGACGAGCGCGAGGTACTGCTTGCCGCGGAATCGATAGCTCACTGGGGGCGCGGCGATCTGGCCTCCGGTCTGAAAGCGCCACAGCACCTTGCCAGACTTCGCGTCGTAGGCCGCAAGCCAACCGTCTTGATCGCCATAAAAAACGAGGCCGCCCGCCGTCGAGAGAACTCCGCCCGAGGGCGCTTTTGCCAGTTCGACGCGCCACTTCGTTTCGGCCGTAACGGGATCGACGGCGACCAGCGAAGCGGTGGAGGGCTCGGCCGGAATGGCCGCCGTGGTCGAGGCTTGATACCACGCGCCTTCGACGAACGGCTGCTCCGTCTTGAAATAAATCTGGCAACCGTCGATCGAGCCGAAGTAGTGCAGCTTACTTTGCGGCGAGTAGGACGTCGCCCACCAGTTGTGGCCGCCGCCGAGTCCGGGGCAACTCTTCACTCCGTCGTCCGAAGGGTCCTGCCCCGCGACCAGCGCCGGTTTGCCATCGGCCTTGATCTCCGTCGCCCAACTGACTTTGGTGAATGGTTTGGCGGCGATCAGCTTCCCGTTGGTCCGGTCGAGCGTGTAGTAGAAACCGTTGCGATTCGGGAACAGCAGAGCCTTCACCGGCGCGCCTTTCACTACGATGTCGGCGAGCGTAGGATCGCCCACCGCGTCCCAATCGTGGACATCGTGCGGCGTGAACTGAAAGTGCCATTTCAGTTTTCCGGTGTCCGCGTCGAGCGCCACAACCGAGCACGTATAGAGGTTGTCGCCGGGACGAACGTCGCCATCCATATCGGGACCGGGATTGCCGGTACCCCAATAGACAAGGTTCAACTCGGGATCGTACGTGCCGGTGACCCAAGTGGAGCCGCCGCCGCGCTCGTGAAAATCCTTCGGCCAAGTCTTGCCGCCGGGCTCGTCGTACGTCGGAACGGTCCAGAAGCGCCACTTACGTTCGCCGGTCGCCACATCGTAGGCATCGACGAACCCGCGCGTACCGAACTCGGCTCCGGCGATTCCGGTTAACACTAGGTTCTTGACCACCAGCGGCGCGCCTGTCGCGCTGTAGCCCTTCTTGAAATCGGCGAGCGTCTTCTTCCAGATCGGCTTACCGGTCGACAGATCGTAGGCGATCAAATCGCCTTCGAAAGTGACTTTGAAGAGCCTCTCGCCGCTTATCGCGAAACCGCGATTCATAGGTCCGCAGCAGGCGTTGATGCCGTCGGGCATTCCGGGATTGATATGCCACAGCGGACGCCCGGTCAACAGGTCAAGAGCCCAGGCGTGATTGGCGGGGCCGGTGAGGAACATGCGGCCCCTCGTAATCAACGGCACGGTCTCGAACTTGCCCCCGACGCCCGTCTGATAAATCCATTTCGGCGCGAGCCTCGCGACGTTGGACGCATTAATCTCCGAAAGTTCGCTGAAGCGGCGCGCGTGCGGACCGCCTCCGTAATCGAGCCACTCGGTATCTTGAGCGAACAAGCCTTGCGCCCACAGCGCGACCAATAAAATCGAGGTCATCGAGAGTCTCCTTTCAACGAACTCAGATAAGCGAGAAGATCGTTCAACTCACTGGGCGATCCCCGGAAGGCGGGCATCAGCGAGCGCTTTTCGATGGCGACGCTCGCCACTTCGTCGCGAAGAAAAGAATGATAGGCGCCGTTCGAATCGGCGAGCCGCACCGAGAACGCGTCGTAGCCGAGTTCGCGGCCGCGGATCGTTTTCCCGTCGCGTGTCGTCACCGACACTCCGCGATAACCGCCGACTAAATCGGCGTCCGGATTCACGGTGGACTCGCGAAGATTCGCCAGTCCGCGCGCACGGCCGATGCGGGTTAGGTCCGGTCCGAAGTGCTTTCCGCGTTCGCCGACCAAGTGGCAGGCGCCGCAGCCGCCCTTGCCCCAAAAAATCCTTTCGCCCGCCGCCGCATTGCCCGCAACCGCTTCCGGAGCGCGCTCGCGCGAGCGGATATAGGCCACCAGTCGCTCGACGTTGTCGGTCGAGAACGTCGAACGATAGGCGCGCATTTCCGATCCCGGAACGCCGTCGGCGATGACTTGCGCGGGGTCGCGTTCGCCGCGCAACGTCAGATCGGGACCGCGCGGACCGCCCTCCGCGTTGCGTCCGTGGCAAGGCGAGCAATAAATGCGAAACGTGGCCTTCCCCGCCTCGATATCCGCCGGGGACGATTGCGCGAGCAACACCAGCATGGCGAGCATGTTGGGAAGCGTATCACCGCCGGAGGCCGAAATCGTGATACAAGTGACCACCATGAAATGGGTTGCTTTGGTCTCGCTATTCGCCGCCCCGCTAGCCGCCCAAGTGGAGCGCGCTTCTCTGGTGGGCAACATTACGGACCGCTCCGGCGCGGCCATGGCCGGAGTCGAAGTGGTGGTGACCAACGAGGCTACCAACGCCGCCGTGCGCCTGACCACGGATGAAAGTGGAGCGTATAGCGCCGTCAACCTGATTCCCGGCAGCTACACCGTACAAGCGTCGAAGGCCGGATTTCGCAACGTCGTGTTCCGCAATACGGTCTTGCAGGTTAGCCAGGCGGCCCGCCTTGACATCGCGATGGAAGTGGGCGCGGTGGAGCAGACCATCGAAGTCAGCGGTTCGATTCCACTGCTGCAAACCGAGAACGCGAGCGTCGGCCAAGTGATCTCTCGCGAGGCCGTCGAATCGCTGCCGCTCAACGGACGCAACTTCGTGCAACTGGCGATCATCGCGCCGGGGGTCACCGGCCTCGACTACGCGCAGCCGAATACGATCAACTCCGGTCGGCGTCCCGACGAACTGCGCCCGGGCGGTACGGCGATCGCGGCCAACGGCGCTCGCAGCACGTCGAACCAAGTGTTGATCGACGGCATCGATAACACGGAGATGATTTCGCAGACGTTCATCGTGCGGCCCGCCGTCGAAGGCATTCAAGAATTCAAGGTGCTGACGAACAACGCGGGCGCGGAGTACGGAAGGTCGGCGGGCGCGGTGGTGGTGATCACTTCGAAATCGGGCGGCAACGAGTTTCACGGCTCCCTGTTCGAGTTCTTGCGCAACGAACGGTTCGACGCGCGAAACTTCTTCGCGCGGACCGACGCTCCCAAGCCGCCGTTCAAACTGAATCAATTCGGCGGCTCGCTGGGCGGGCCGATTCGCAAGAACCGCACGTTCTTTTTCGCGAACTACGAGGCATATCGCGAAGTGTTCGGCGACAGCCAACTGGTGACGGTACCCACCGCCGCGATGAAGCAGGGCGATTTTCGCGGGGTCGCCGCGAACGGCGTGTATGACCCGTTCACGACTCGCGCCAATCCGGCGGGAGGCGCGGCGCTTCGCGACCGTTTCCCGAACGATCAGATTCCGCGCAGCCGTTGGGACTCGATTGGCGCGGGTCTCGCGCAGATGTGGCCCGACCCGCAACGCACGGCGCTGGTCAACAACTTCGTGGCGAACCCCGTGAAGCGGTCTAGCCTGCACCGCGCCGACGGCCGCGTGGATCATCAGTTGACGGCAAAGGACACGCTGTTCTTTCGCTACTCGATCGATAAGAGCATCATCGTGATGCCCGATACGTTCGACCGCAATATCGGCGGCAACGAAGCGAGTTTCGCGGGCGACAACGACGTCACCGGCAAGAACATCGTCGCGTCGTGGACTCGGAGTTTCACGCCCTCGACGGTCGGCGACTTCCGTTACGGCTACACGCAATTCAACATGGCGTTGATTCCGACGAATCTGTCGAACCCGTTGTGGTCGCGGATTCCGGGGCGGTCGACGAACGACCCGTTCCAGCCTTCCGCGCCGATCGTCGGCACTACCGGCTACGCGGGGCTAGGCAACGCGCGTTCGACGCCGCTGATTCGCGACCAAAAAACGCACGAGTGGATCGCCAACATCTCGACGCTGAAGGGCGCGCACAATCTGAAGTACGGCGTCGATTTCCGCTTCCGCACCACCGGCGAAACGGCGTCGCCCCCCGGGGAGAGCGCTTTCGGGCGTTGGAATTTCGACCCTGCGTACACACGGAACCCCGCATCGCCCGGCGGTACCGGCGACACCGTGGCCTCGATGTTCGTGGGAGCGCCCATCGCGTTGCGGCGCGACGTGTTCGTAAACGGCTCGGCGACACTCAACACCAACGAGTTGAACTTCTACTTCCGCGACGAGTGGCGCGTGAACTCGAAGCTAACGCTCAACCTTGGCCTGCACTACGAAGTCAACACCCCGTTCGTCGAGAAGCAAGATCAGTGGGTGAACTTCGATCCGGTGGCGGGCAGGCAGTTGATCGCCGGCAAAGACGGCGTGTCGCGCACGGGGAACATCGATACCGATTGGAAAGCCTGGGGACCGCGCGTGAGCTTCGCGTACCAAATGAATAAGAAGACCGTGCTGCGCGGCGGCTACGGGCTCTTTTACGAGCCGCAAGGCAATAACGCGACGAACATCCGCCAGTTCCGGCAGCCGCCGTTCGGATTCGTGATCAATCAGCCGTTCAGCGGCAACGACATTCCTGCGGTGCTCGCGTCGCAAGGATTTCCGACCTCGACCGCTGTGCCCGACCTGACGCGCCTTCCTACGCTCTACGCTCTTCGCGCGGTGACTCCGAACTTCCGCAACGGGCAAATGCAACAGTTCAACGTCAGCGCTCAGCGCGAGATCGGCAAAGACATGGTGATGACGCTCGGATTTGTGGGCTCTACGGGCGCATTGCTGAGTTGGGCGCGCAACATTAATCAGCCGGACCCGGGCGCCGGGGCAATCGATCCGCGGCGTCCGTACTTTCGAACACTGCCCGGCGTGACGGGCATCGCTTGGCTCGAAAGCTCGGCCAACTCGGCGTATGCGTCGATGCAAGCGACGTTCGAGAAGCGTTACTCGAAAGGTCTCTACCTGCTCGGAAATTGGACGTGGTCGCACGGCCTCGATAACGTGGGCGGCGATGGCGGCGCGAACGGTCCGATTCCGCAAGACCCTCGCAACCGGCGCGCCGATTGGTCGAGCTCGAACTCCGACATTCGGCATCGAGTGAACATCGCGTCGTCGTATCAACTGCCGTTCGGCAAAAACATTACCGGTCCCGCGCGTTTTATCGTCGCGGGCTGGGAAGTGGGCGGACTAATGGTGCTACAAAGCGGACTGCCGTTCACGGTGACGGTGGCGGGTTCGCCGTCGAATACGGGTTCTGGCAGCCGCGCGAATCCGGTAGACGGAGTGTCGCCGAACGTAGACAATCCGTCGATCAATCGCTGGTTCAATCCGGCGGCGTACACCACGCCTGCGGCCTTCACTTGGGGGACACTGGGACGCAACACGCTGCGTGGACCGGGAATCGCGAATTTCGATCTTTCGGCGGCGAAGAAGTTCGTATTTACGGAATCGAAGAGTCTGCAATTCCGTACGGAGTTTTTCAACGCGTTCAACCATCCGCAGTTCGGCTTGCCCGCGGGACAGATCGGTGTCGCGACGGCGGGTACGATTACTTCTACACAGCGCGCGAACCGGCAAATTCAGTTCGCGCTACGCTTCGCGTTCTAGGAACAAACATGATCATCGAAAAACTGGAAGCCTTTCCGAAGTCGAGCTTCACTGCCGTAAAACTGACGACCCGCGACGGCGCGGTGGGATGGGGCGAGTGTCTGCACACGACTCCTACTGCCATTGCCGCCGCGACGAAAACGCTCGTAGGACAAGAAGCGACGCGCTACGAGTGGGCGCGCACGCAAGTGCACGGACCCATTGGCGCGGCGGTGAACATGGCGATGCTCGACATCTGCGGGAAGGTGGCGAAAGCGCCGGTCTACCAGCTACTGGGTGGGCCGACTCGTAACAAAGTCCGCGCGCTAACGGGATGGTCCGAGAAGGCGCTCACCGCCGGGCATCGCGCGTTCATCGTCCCGGGCGCCTACACTCCCCGCGACGGCCTCGACTTCGTCGTCGATCCCGACCGCAAGCTCTCGGCGGGGCAAGCGTCGTCGCTCGCGGCTTCGCTCGAAAAGAGTTTGCCGTTGTGGCTCGACGAACCTTGCCCCCCTGCGAATCTCGGCGCGATCAAGAAGATCGCGACCGAGTCCGTCACGCCGCTCGGCTGGGGGCGCGGCGTCACGAATCTCTCCGAGGTACAGAACATGCTGCGCGAGCAGGTGATCGACGTCGTGCGGCTCGACATCTCGCGCCACGGCATCTCGACGATCCGCAAGGCGGCGGCGCTCGCCGAGACCTACTACATTGCGGTGGCCCCCTATCACTCGGGCGGCCCGATCGCGACGGCGGCGGCGCTGCACTTGGCCGCGAGTCTGCCGAACTTCTTCATCCAGCAGGTACCGCTCGGGGATCCCGCGCGGGCGGAGTTAGTAGGGGGCGATATCGAACGAGTGAAAGACGGATTCTTGACACTGCCCACCAAGCCGGGGTTGGGCATCGAAGTGAACGAAGGCGCGCTACGGAGGATGGCGTAAATGGAACCGATGAACATGCAACGGCGCGATTTTCTTTCGGTGGGCTGCGGCTGTGCGTTGATGCCGCAGGCGGCGCAAGAGTCCGGGCCTTTGGGCGCGGCGGCGATGCAGCCGGTGGGCACCAAGGTGCGGATTACCGGAGTCAAGGTGTTCGGCGTGACGCTGCCGATCAAGGAAGCGCTCGACCGTCCTTATTGCTTCGTGAAACTCGAGACCAATCAAGGCGTCGTGGGCTGGGGCGAAGGCACGCTTGAGGGGAAGGCCGCCGCCGTGCTCGCCTGTATCGAGGACTTCAAGGAATTCTTGATCGGCGCGGATCCGATGCTCGTCGAGCACCACTGGCAATCGATGTACGTGCACAGCTTCTATCGCGCGGGGCCGGTGATCGGCTCGGCGATGGCGGCGATCGATCAAGCGCTGTGGGACATTCGCGGCAAGCTGCTCGGGATGCCGGTGTACAAGCTGCTCGGCGGGCCGTACGATCCCGAAGGCGTGCGCGGTTACTATCACGTGCGCGCGTCGAACCCGGCGGAGATGCGCGAGGTGCGCGCCAAAGCCAAGGAACTCGGCGTGACGTGCGTTAAGTCCGGCATCCCCGGCTATTACGAGTGGATCGAGACGCGCGAGAAGATCAATCGCGCGGTGAACGGCATGCGCACGCTGCGTGAGAACCTAGGTCCCGAAATCGACATCGGGATCGATTTCCACGCGAAGACTTCACCCGCAGTCGCCTCGATCCTCGTTAAGGAAGTCGAGCCGCTCAACTTGTTGTTCGTCGAGGAGCCTTGTCCGCCCGAAAACATCGCGGCGATGCGTAAGATTTCCTCGCGCTCGACCACGCCGATCGCGACGGGCGAGCGTCTGGTGGCGGCCTACTCGTGCCGGGAGTTGGTCGAGATGGGCGTGGTGGATATCATCCAAACCGACATCAATCACGTTGGCGGGATCACCGCGCTCTGGAAGGTCGCCGCGATGGCCGAGCCTTCAGGAGTCAAGATCGCGCCGCATGCTTGCGAAGGTCCCATCGGCGCCCTCGCCACCGTGCATGTCGATTCCGCGATGCCGAATTTCCTGGTGCAGGAGATTTGTTCGGGCGTCGTGGCGGGCGAAAAAGAAAAAATTTGGGAAGAGTGGTTCGGCTTCCCCGCGATGCGCATGGTGAACGGCAAGTTCCCCCTGCCGTCGAAGCCTGGGCTAGGGTTCGATCTCACCGAGGCGCAAGTGAAGAAGTATCCGTTCCAAGGCACAAAGCCGATGGCGCGCGTGTTCCACGCAGACGGCTCCGTGGCAGCATGGTAAGCGCACAGCGCGGGGCGTCGGCCCCGCTGCGTTGTGCGCGTGGCAGCATGGTGAGTTGTTAGATCCAACGCAGGCGGCTATCGCGTTCTGCGCCGCCGTCGTCGCGGGCGCGATCAATGCCGTCGCGGGCGGCGGCACGCTCGTTACGTTTCCGGTCTTGGTTTGGCTGGGCGTACCTTCGACCGTATCCAGCGCGACCAACAGCATCGCCCTCGGCCCCGGCTCCCTTGCGAGCGCTTGGGGCTACCGCCGCGAACTCTCGGGATCGGACCCGCGCCTGCGCTGGCTGCTGATCCCGAGCCTGGTGGGCGCTATCGCCGGTGCGCTGCTCTTGCGCGTAACGCCGACGGCGACATTCGATCGCCTAGTGCCCTTTCTGATTCTGTTCGCGACGCTGCTGTTCATGGCGCAGCAGAAGGTTCAGTCTCTGTTTCCGAAGATGCGATCGGCGCTCGCCGCAGGCGCCTTCCAGTTCTTCGTCGGACTCTACGGCGGCTACTTCGGCGCGGGCATCGGCATCCTGATGCTCGCCGTGTTGGGGATCCTCGGCCTGACCGACATCCATCAGATGAACGGCTGGAAGAATCTTTATGCGACCGCGATCAATGGCGTGGCCGCGCTGTACTTCGTCTTCGCCCGAATGATCGATTGGCCATTCGCATTGGTCATGATCGTGGGCGCGATCGCGGGCGGTTACGGAGGCGCGGGACTCGCCCGCAAGCTGGGGCGCACTACCGTTCGCCGCATCGTGATCGCGGTCGGATTCGGGATGGCGCTGTCGCTGTTCTTTAAGAAGTAACTACTCGCCCGATTCGAGCTTCAGCGCGGGCACCGGCGTGTCCGGCTTCAGCGGCGGCTTCGCTTTGTGCCACTCGGTCGCGCGCTCGAATTGATGAGCGAGAGCCAGCACCCGGCCTTCGTCCCAGGGCCGGCCGACAATCATGATTCCTATGGGAATGCCTTTCGAGTTCAGTCCACACGGCACGGTGATCGCCGGGATTCCCAGTACGTTGAACTCGCTGGTATTCGCGAGTTCGGGATTCCGTGGCTTTTCGCTCTCCGCGAGTTTGATCGCTTCGTCCACCGCTCGCGGCGCTCGACGCATCGTCGGGAGCACCAGCAGATCGACACCCTGCTGGTCGAACCAATCGCCGATGGTCCGCCGCAGCGTCATGAGCTTGCGCCAACCTTTCACGTACTCGAACGCTTTCGCTTCCCCGCCCCGCGCCAATCCTCGCCGCACTTGAATCTGATAGCGCCCCGACGAGGTCTTGTACAACTCTTCGTGATAGGCGTACATCTCGCCACCCAACTGTGCGCCGCGCGTGTCGGGCAAGACGACATCCTTCTGGCTCTTGGTCATCTTGGCGAGCAGCGCCACGGCGTCCTCGATCGGTTTCACCGCGTCCGGTTCCACATGATCGAAAAACGGCACACGCAGAATGCCAAGCCGCACATCGCCCACCGGCTTGCGCATCTCGGCGGCGTAGTTCGGGATCGGGCGCTCGATCGAATGCAAGTCGCCCTTGTCGTATCCGGCGAGCGCTTGGAGCATGATCGCCGAATCCTCAACCGTGCGCGTCATCGGCCCGCAGTGATCGAGCGTCCAGACCAACGGCACGATGCCGCGAATCGACACGAGTCCGTGCGTGGGCTTCAATCCAACGATTCCGCAAAGCGACGCCGGGGTGCGGATCGAGCCGCCCGTGTCGGTGCCGAGCGCGCCATACGCCATGTCCATCGCGACGGCCGCCCCCGACCCGCCCGACGATCCGCCGGGGTGACGGTCCAGCGCCCAGGGATTCCGGACCGGGCCGAAGTAGCTGACGACGCTGGTACCGCCGTTGGCGAACTCGTGCAAATTGGTCTTGCCGATCACGATCGCGCCCGCCGCTTTCAATCGCCGCGTGACTTCGGCGTCTTCGTCGGGGATGCGATTGTCGAACACGGCGCTCGCCGCCGTCGTGCGCACGCCCGCGGTATCGACGTTGTCTTTCAGCGCTATCGGAATGCCGTGCAATGGCCCGCGCACCGCTTCTCCGGCAAGCCGCTTCGCATCGGCGAGCGCCTGTGCGCGAGTGACGGTAATGAACGCGTTGACTTTCGAGTTATAGGTGTCGATCTGCGAGAGGCACGCCTCTACCAACTGAGTAGGAGTTAGCGATTTCAAGCGCAGCTTTGCCGCCGCCTCCACGAGACTTAAGCGGGCGATGTCGTTAGTGTCGGCGCGCAAGGGGACCGCCGCCGCGAGCGAAGAAACAAGGAAGCTACGCCGGTTCATATACGGCGTAGGATAGCGCGTCGCTTGGGCTGGAACCGCCCTAGCTCGATTGGTCCACAACCTCCAGCGGCACCTCGAAGAAGCGTTTATAGAACCCATACAGTTCGGTCGGCCGTCCGTCGGTGTCGAAAATTCCGTATGGACTTAAGGTCTCGCTGTCAAAGAGATTCCAGTGAATTACGAATAGAACGCCTTCCGCCAAAGCCGCGTATAGCACTGACTGGACCAAAGGGACGAGCCTCTCGGCGGGGCCAGTGCGATCAAAGCCGATCTCTCCCAGGACCACGCTGGCGTGAGGCATTACTTGGCGTATCGCTTCGATATTGGATCGAAGGGCTTTCACCGGATCCACGTGCGCCAGCGCTTCGTAGGCGGAGTAAGACACAAGGTCGATCCCGGTAAATGGCGCGACATCGTGCAGCACACTCGAAAAGCCCATTCCCCGCAGCAGGCGAACGCTATTGATCTCGATACCCAACCGGACCGAGATTCCTCCCAAGCCGTCCGCTTGGGCGCGGCGCATACCATCCGCGAGACCCGCGCGGCGAGCCGACATCCAGAGAATCATCCCTTGGATCGAGTCCGCCGGGCCGCGGCTGCCTCCGTAAACCTGCGAGTAAACGGTATGGCAATCGTCCCGAAACTCGGTGGACCCAAGGTAGAGATAGACGCTGCCGCAATAGAGAGCGTTGTCTCCCTCCCAATGCAATAGCACAAACGTCTTTTGCGACTTTGCGTACAACTCATACAAGCGATAAACAAGGTCGCTGTACTCACTCGTGACACGCGCGGTGTTGGCCTCGGTGTACCACGAAGGGTTCATATACAGGTGCGTCTCGCAGTCGGCAAGACCGGCCCCGTCGTAAGCCGTGATCAGCAACGCGGTGAGCCGCGGGTCGGCAACGGCGGTCTGCAATTCCTTGTCGTCAAATGCCTGCGGCAAACGAAAGCCAGCCAGGCAATGGCTACTCGTCCGGTAATCGATGGCCATTCGCGGCGAAATCGTAATGCGCGCGACACCCGTACCTAGATCGAGAATGCGGCGTAAACCGGGAGCTACGCCCGTCGTAATGTGTCCCGACCAGTGGTAGACTCCCACCGCGTTGGAGAGCTTTCGATCCCCGCCATGTAGCTCCGCGCCAAAGGAGACTTGGAGGTACAGGCACGTAATTAGAGCGTTAGTGAGCGATTTCGGCACAACGTCACCATTCTGGGGTCCCCAAATCGGCGGGCCCTCAACTGTTAGTGACGAGGATGAAAGCGGCGAATCACTTTGTTAACAACTCTCTTGCGCTTGGCGTTACCGCTTGAGGAACGACGGTTGTTCGGGTACGGCGGCTCCGTCCACGCGGGGATCGGTTCCCGAGAAATTCACTTGCCGCTTAGTATCGCGAACGACAGCGCTGCCGAAGCCCATCGTGCTCGAATAATTCGGCTGAACGGTCAAGACGTGCCCGCGCCGCTGCAATTCAACCCGCACCGCCTCCGGAATACGCCCTTCGACGTTCGCGTCGCAACCCTCGAAAGTCAGCTTGTTGAACCGCGGAGCCTCAATCGCCTGCTGCACGCTCATGCCGAAATCGACGACATTCGAAACGAACTGCGCGTGCGCCTGCGACTGATTCCAGCCACCCATGATGCCGAAGCCGATCTTGATGTCGTCCTTCTCCATGAAGGCCGGAATGATGGTGTGCAGCGGACGCTTACGGCCTTCAAGCGAGTTCGGCTTGCCCGGCGTCAGATCGAACCCCGCGCCTCGATTGTGGAAGGAGAATCCCGCGCCCGGGGCAACCATGCCGGTTCCGAATCCCGCGTAGTTCGATTGGATAAATGACACGATATTGCCGTCCTTGTCGATCGCCGAAAGGTAGATCGTCGACTTGCCGCTTTGGTTCAGTACCTGGCTGATCTCCGACGGCAACACGTTGCACGAGGCCTTGTCCATGCGTATCAAGCCCGAGCGGCGCTCGGCGAGATCTTTCGAAAGCATCTGGTTCACCGGAATCGGACCGAAGCGCGGGTCGCCCACGTACTTCGCCATGTCGGCGTAAGCCAGCTTCTTCGCCTCGATCATCGCGTGTAGCGCGGCGGCGGAGTTGTGGCCGTAGTCGGCGATGGGGAACCGCTCCATGATGTTGAGCATCGAAAGCGCGGCGATGCCTTGCCCATTAGGCGGAAGCTCGTAGACCTTCCAGCCGCGGTAAGTCGTCGAGATCGGCTCCACCCATTCCGGCTCGAAATCTTCGAAGTCCTGCAACGTATGCGCGCCGCCCTGCTCCTTGAGAAACTTCACCATCGTTTCGGCGAGCTTACCTTTGTAGAATCCGTCGCGCCCTTTGTTCGCGATCATGCGCAGCGACTCGCCGAGGGCGGCATTCTTGAAGAGATCGCCCGCTTCCGGCTTCTCGCCCGACGTCGCGTAAGTTTCTTTAAACCCCGGCTGCTTCATCAATCGAGGATTGACGATGGAGCGCGACCCGCGCAACGACAACGCGTAGCCTTCTTCGGCGTAGAACACGGCGGGCGAGAGAATCTCGCGCAGCGTCAGCTTGCCGAACTTCTTGCGCAGCGCTTCCCACCCGGCGACGCAGCCCGGAACGGTGATCGAGTGCACGCCGATGGAATCGATCTTCGTGACGCCTTTCTCGCGCAACCAGCCGGGCGTCAGCGCTTTCGGGGTCCACCCGGACGAGTTGAGGCCGTATACCTTGCCGGTTTTCGCTTCGTACACGATGGCGAAGAGATCGCCCCCGATGCCATTTACATAAGGCTGCGTGAGACCGGTCATGGCATTGGCGGCGATGGCGGCGTCGATCGCGTTGCCGCCCATTTCGAGCACTTTCGCTCCCGCGCTCGAAGCCAAATAGTTGGAGGCGGCGACGATGCCGTACTTCGTTACCACCAGCGGACGAGCCTGATCGTACGGCGGCGGCGTGGCGGGTTTGGCAGCAGGAGTGGCGGGCCGATCGTCTTCCTGCGCGAAAGCGAAAGCCGCACAAATCAACCCCAAGGCGACGGAGAGCTTCATGGCACGCGATTCTAACATGCGTATCATCGTTAACAAATGAGAACGCTTTTCGCGCTCTTCGCGGCCCCCCTCTTCGCCCAGGATCTTCCGCCCGTCGCCAAGCTGCTCACCGAACTGATTCGCATCGACACTTCGAATCCGCCCGGAAACGAAGATAAGCTCGCGCAGTTTCTGAAACCGCGGTTCGCGGCGGCGGGCTTCGAAGTCGATATCGTTCCCACGCCAGCGCCCGGCAAGTCGCACTTCATCGCGCGATTGCGCGGCAACGGCTCCAAACGCCCCGTGCTGCTCGCGGCACACGCCGATGTCGTGGGCGTCGAGCGCGAGAAGTGGACCGTCGATCCGTTCGCGGGAGTCGTCAAGGACGGCTACGTAATCGGCCGCGGCGCCATCGATTTTAAGGGCGGGCTGGCCGTGTTCGCGCAAGCGGTTTTAAATCTGGCGGCGAACAAGGTGAAGCTCGACCGCGACGTGATCTTCCTCTCGGAGTCGGACGAAGAAGGCGGCCTGTACAACACGGCGTGGCTGGCGCGCACGGCTTGGGACAAGATCGATTGCGAATTCTCGTTGAACGAAGGCGGCTGGATCATCAAGGGCAAAGACGGCCAAACTTCCTACGTCTCGATTTCGACGGCGGACAAAGGCGCGGTGTCGTTGAAGCTGATCGCGCGCGGCACTTCCACGCATTCGTCGATGCCGCGCCCGGACAACGCGATTTACACGCTAGCGCGAGCGCTCACCAAGCTCGGCGCGTACGACACGAAGGTGAAGCTAACGCCCGAAACGCGGCAGTTCTTCGCGACCCTCGCCGAAGTGTCGCCCGAACCGGCCAAGTCGCATTTCCGCGATCTACTGTCGGACGATCCCGAAAAAGTCGCGCGCGCCGACAAGTTCATTAGCGAGGACACGCTGCTGCACGCGATCATGCGCAACACCATCGCGCCGGTGATTTTGCAGGGCGGATTTCGCGGTAACGTCATCCCCGGCTCGGCGGAGGTGACCGTCAACTTCCGCATCATTCCGGGCACCACCAGCGAGGAGCTCGCCGAGGAAATCCGGCAAGTGATCGACGATCCGCGAATCGAGATCTCACCCGTCGCACCGGGTTACACCGGTGCGGTGCAAACTCTGGAGCAGAAGAAGCAGATGGAAGACTTCATGCGCGCGCGCAACAACGTCAAGCCGTCGCCGACGGAAAACGAGTTGTACCGGGCGCTCGTGAAGCACGCGCTTGAGGTCTATCCGACGGCGAAAGTCACTCCGTATTTGTTTCAGGCGGGCACGGACTCCTCGGCGTGGCGCACTCGCGGCATTCCGGTCTACGGAATCTACCCGTACCCCATCGATCACGAGGACTTGAAGCGTATGCACGGTAACGACGAGCGTGTCCCGATCGCTTCGTTAGTCACGGGAGTCGATCTGATCTACAAGACGCTACTCGACGTAGCGGGTTCGAAGCGTTAACGCCGCTTCGTAAGCTTCTTGCGGAAGTCGGCATGCTCGGGCGAGGCGAGACCCTGCGCCGCGACTTTCATCATGCGCTCGTTGTCTTCGCTCCAGAAGGCGCGCTCATCGAGCCACAGCCCAGGGAACACGTGCGACCGGCGGACACCGTCCGGTCCGCGAAGGATTTTCCGGTAGCCGTTATCTACCAGGCGCCACCACGTTACCTTTTGGGCAAGAAGATCGAACACGACATACTCAACGACGCCGGCGGCGGCATAAATCGACTTCTTGATCGTCTGATCGTAGTCCGCGGAAGAGTAGCTGACCTCGACAGCCAATTCCGGAGCCCCCGTCAAATAGCCATCCACAATCTTCGTTTGCCCGCCGTACTCCGGGCGAACGATTAAGGACTGATCCGGCTGCGGGACGTTTCGCTCACCGAACACGCACGTCGTCGCGGGCAGTAGCCTCAGCCCCGGAGTCGCGTCGGCGTATCGTCCCAGCCAGCGCGATACCAAGCCGTCCGCGCTTCCGTGTTCGATCCGGACGGGTGAAGCCATGTAAACAATCCCCTCCAATAACTCCGCCCGCTTCAACTCCGGCATGCGCTCCCAGCGTTCCAGGAACTCGTCGCTCGACATTCCCTGGCCCGGCAGCAGCCAAGTTCGCGGCATGAGTTGGGGCATGGCACTCATAACGCCATTATCCGTTAAGCGTAACTGCCGCCCGAGGACGCGTTGCGTTCGCCTCGCACAACCTCGATCCGCGCCTGATAGCCCGATTCGCGGTACGCCGCTAGCGGATCGGCGGGCAGCCCCTTGGACCGCCTCCAATCCACGATCGCGGGCCGAACGTCGGCAAAAAACGCGCGCTTGTAGCACTCCTCGGCATCAATGAGCTCACAACGCTCCTGATGCCTGGCGAGCGCCGCGAAATCGATTCGCGAAGCCTTCGCCCACAGTTCTTGCGCGCTCGCCGCCGTCTGGATTGTCTCTTCGATCTTCGGCTTCAGGTTGTGGCTCTGGTCGATCGTGAAGCCGATGTCCGAGCGCGCACCGCGCTCCCACTCGTACAGCCGAATCTCGGCGAAAATGCGGAACACCTGATAGGGATCGATCGACCCGAGCGTCAGGTCGTCGTCGGCGTACCGACGGTCGTTAAAGTGGAACCCGCCGAGCATGTCTTCGTCGAGCAGCCAAGCGACGATCTGTTCGATATTCTGCGCCGCGTAGTGATGCCCGGTATCGACCAGCACTTTCGCTTGCGGACCCGCGTCGCGCGCCAGCGTCATCGCCATGCCCCAGTCGGCGATGTCCGTGTGATAGAACGCTGGCTCGAAAGGCTTGTATTCGACAAGAAGCCGCTGCCCTTCCCCGAGCTTGGAGTGCGCCGCACGCAGCCCCTCGGCGAACCAACGTTTCCGCCGGCGAATGTTTTGCGTACCCGGATAGTTCGACCCGTCGGTGAACCAAAGCGAGACGTCGCGAACCCCCGCCGTCTGCGCGATCTCGATCGAATCTTCGATGTGGGCCAGCGCTTTCGCACGCACCGCCGCATCGGGATTGGCGAGCGACCCGTACTTGTATGCCTGGTCTTGAAAGACATTCGGATTCACCGCGCCAAGCCGTATGCCCGCCGCAGTGGCGAGGCGCATCGCTTCCGGCACACTCGCCGGGCCGTCCGGAAAATCCCAGAGCGTGTGCGTCGCAAGCGTCGGGCAACAACCGGTAAGCCGGTGCACGATCCCGGCGTCCGCGATCTTTTCGGCGATCGTCGAAGCGGCGCCGGCTTGCGTGAACTTGCCGAATCGCGTGCCCGTGTTCGCGAATCCCCACGATGGAATCTCGATCGCCAGCGAATCCAGCGCCTGAAACACTATTTCTTCAGACACAGCGTGAGACCGTCTCCGATCGGCAATAAGCAGCGGTGCACGCGATCGTCTTTCGCGATCTTCGCGTTCAGTTCGCGCAACGCGAGCGTGTCCGGGTCGGTGGAATGCGGGTTTGCGGCGTCGCCGTGCCACAGCACGTTGTCGATCGCAATCAGTCCGCCGGGCCGCAGCAGCGTCAGGCAATTTTCGTAGTACGGCAAGTAGCTCGTCTTGTCCGCGTCGATGAAGGCCAGATCGAAGTGTCCCGCCTGTCCCGCATCGATCAGCCCGGCGAGCGTATCGAGCGCGGGGGCGAGCCGCAGATCGACTTTCCCTTCCACTCCCGCTTCCGCCCAATAGCGGCGGGCGATCGAGGTGAACTCCTCCGACACATCACAGGCGATCAGCATCCCGCCGGGCGGTAGCGCTCGCGCGATGGCAGTGGAACTGTAGCCCGTGAAAACTCCGATTTCGAGGGCGCGTTTCGCGCCAAGAAGGTGCACTAACAACCCCAGGAAGTGGCCCTGCTCCGGCGTGATTTGCATGCGAGCGCGCGGATGCGAAGCCGTCTCCGCGCGCAGGCGTTTCAGATAGTCCGGCTCGGGCGGCGACACCTCGCGGATGTAATCGACCAGCGTATCGGTGATCTGCAAGTGTACGTGCGACACCCCATGAAAATAGCGCAGTATGATGAGCCCGATGCTCGCAACGCTTTCGATCCTCGCGGCGCTCGCCGCGGAACCATACTTTCCGCCGCCGGACGCACAGGGCGGTTGGCGCACTTTGAAGGACCCGGCGAAGATTCGCGAGATCGCGGGTCTCGACGTGGCGAAGCTCGACGAGGCGTTCGAGTACACGAAGGAGACCAGCCAGCACGGCGGACTACTTGTCGTCCGTCACGGCTATCTCGTTTATGAAAAGTATTTCGGGCGCGGGAACCGGGAAGCGTTGCCCGAGCTTGCATCCTGCGGAAAAGCGTTCACCACGGTTGCACTCGGGATGGCGATGAAAGAGAAACCGGAGTTGTTCCCCAAAGGTCTCGACGAGAAAGCGTTCGTGCCGAAGTTCCTGCCGCCCGAAGCATTCCCGCTCGACGATCCGCGCAAAGCGGAGATCTCGCTCGGCCAAGTGTTGTCGATGTCGGCGGGGCTTCGCGGTACGAATCCGGTGTTTGTGAAACACGCGCGCCAGACATGGGAAAACCCGACGATCGACAATGGCCCTTGGTCCACCACGGACGATTTCGCGCTCAAACAAACCCTGTGGTGCGCGCCCGGCGAGTGCTATTCGTACTCCACCGCGTCGAGCCACATCCCTGCGATCGTCGTGCGCCGCGTGATGGGCATGGAGATGGAAGATTACATGCGCAAGCGCTTGACGGGGCCGCTGGGTTTCGGCACGTGGGGCTACGCGATGTACCGCCCGAAGCTAAAGAGCGGCATCGACGAGAACGGCAGAATGCTCCACACACCCGGCGGTGGGTCGATCGCGGTGCGCTCCACCGACGTGCTGCGATTCGGGTACTTCATGCTGCACGAAGGCCGGTGGGGGAACCGTCAGATCATCGACCGCGAATTCGCGAAGATGTGCGGGCGGCAGGTGAGCTATAACCCGCACTCGAACCATAGCTTCAATTTCAACGTGAACGAGTTGGGCGGACTCGAAGGCGTTCCGCGAGACGCCTACTGGAAAGGCGGCTCCGGCGGCTATGCGATTTACATCGTTCCGTCGCTCGACATGGTGATCTACAAAATGGGCGGCAACGAAAGTCAATACGATCCTGCCTTGACGCGGCTGCCCGTGCGTTACACCTACGACGGTTCCCGAGCCGACTGGAAAGGTCCCGCGCCGGGCGATGCGACGGGAAAGACGCTGCAGAAGCTGGTAGCCGCGGTGGCGAAGTAACTGTTATCATTCGGACACCGGTTGATAACATGATTCGCACGCAAATCAGCCTCGACCCGGTGGAGTACGATCTCGCTAAGAGAGAAGCGGCGGCTCTCGGAATTTCGCTCGCCGAGTTTGTTCGACGCGCCGTTCGAGAAACCTTACCGCCCAAATCCGGTGGTGCTTGGATGAGATACGCCGGAATGGTTGAAACGGGCGATCCCGAGAGCAGCCGATCGATCGACGAGATCGTATATGGCACGAAGGATTGAGTGTTATGTCGATACTTCGGCCTTGATCGCCTTTCTCGACCGGTCGGATAGCCACCACACTCTCTCCGGCACCTGTTTGCGGATCCGCCTCGGCTGGTAACGTCGGCGCTCGTGATCGCCGAGGGGCATGGTTGGTTCCTGCGGCGCTACGATGCGATGCGAGCGATCCGATTTCTGGCGTTCGTCGCCGAGTTACCCAAGATCGAGATCCGCCCTTTCGACGGTTCGGCTTTAACCCAAGCGAGCCATTTCGTCAAGAAGTTCGCAGACCAGAAGCTTACTTTGGCCGACGCGCACGGCCTAGCGATAATGTCCGAAAGAAGCACGGCAACCTGCTGGTCCACCGACCGCCATTTGGGACTGACCGGCGTAGCGCTGGTACGGTAAACGCTACTTAATCCCGCGCAAATCGCCGATAGGACTGAGGATGGCCTGGGTCTCTTGCCAAAATCGCAAACCCGCCTCTACAATTACGGTTTCGGCGGTCTCCTTGCTCGAACATGTAACCAGCCCGGCTCCCTACCGCGACGACGGCGATCCGCTCGCCCCTCAGCGGGAAGCGGCGATGTTCTACGGTTTGTTTCTGAGGGGCCACTCCGCCGAATCGCTGCGGCGCGACATCGAACTGCCCAAGGAACTGGTCGATAAGATGCTTAATCGCAAGGTGTACGAGGAATCGTTCCGCCAGTCGATCGAGCGCGTTTACAACTATCGGCGGCAGGTGCTGGCGATCTTCGACGAACTGATTTTGAACGAACGTACCCGGCTGCGCCTGCAATAAGATTCACGGCGAAACCGCCGGAATTTCTCCCCTGTTTCAAACGAAATAGCCTTGCGGTTTCGGCGAACCAACCCGAACGCGCCTCCTCATGGGGCGAGTGCAAACCCGCGAACTGACCATCGTCGCCCAGGATCCGCATGTTCGCGTTCGCGGGCGCATACTAACCGCGCGGGTCGTCCTTCCGCAAGAACCGCTGTTGCCGGGACCGCGGGGTTCCCGCATCCACGTTGTCGATTACGATTCGAGCACTCACACCCTGTACCGTCCTCCCGCCGGTCTGCCGGAGGACGGCTTCGCCGGCGCGTCCGACGAGGAGCTTCTCGCCAACCCGCACTTTCACGCGCAGAACGTCTACGCCATCTCGATGCGCATCCTGAAGCGCTTCGAGCGCGCTCTCGGCCGGCGCGTCGCTTGGAGCTTCGGCGGCCACCAACTGAAAATCGCGCCGCACGCCTTCTCCGGCGCCAACGCCTGCTACTCGAAGGAGAACGAAGCGCTGCTGTTCGGTTACTTTCCCGCGCGGCGGGGCAAGCGAACGGTCTTCACGTGTCTTTCGCACGACGTCGTGGCGCACGAAACGGCGCACGCTCTGCTCGACGGAATCCGCTCGCGCTACGCCGACCCTTCGATTCCCGACCAGGCGGCCCTTCATGAAGGGTTCGCCGACCTGATCGCCCTGCTCAGCGTGTTTTCGCTCGAGGAGTGCGCGGCGGTCGCGCTCGGAAGGCGCGGGCGAGACGGCTGGCGGCTGCGTCAAAGCTTGCTGCTGAGCTTGGCCAAACAGGTGGGACGGGAGTTACCCGGTACCCGGCGCCGCTCGCTCCGACGGTCGATCGAACTCGTTCCGTCGGCCCGTTACTTGAGCGCTCAGGAATTTGAGCCACCGCACCGGCGCGGCGAAATTTTGGTGGCCGCCGCGATGCACGCTTTTCTCGATGTTTGGGAGCGCCGCCTCCATTCGCTCGCCGTACGGCACCAGGCGCGCGCGGTGGAGGAAGGGGCGCAGGCCGCCTCCCATCTACTGACCATGGCGATCCGGGCGCTGGATTACACGCCGCCGATCGACGTCTCTTTCGGCGACTACCTTAGTGCGCTGTTGACCGCCGATTACGAAGCTTCCCCGGACGATTCCCGTTTTCATTTTCGCGCGGCGCTGCGAACGAGTTTCGCGCGTTTCGGCGTGCGCCCGTCGTCGCCCGCCCGCCGCCCGGAAGCCGGTGTCTGGGAAGCGCCTTCCGCCGAACTGCACTATGGCGGAGCGCATTTCGACTCGCTGGCTCGCGACCCCGACGAAGTTTTTCAGTTCGTATGGGCCAACCGCCAAGAACTTGGATTGTTCGGTGGCGCGTTCCTGCGCGTCGAGTCCGTACGCCCGGCCGTGCGCGTGGGCGCCGACGGCTTCGTCGTTCGCGAAACCGTAGCCGAGTACGTCAAAACGCTCCGGCTCCGCGCGGACGAACTGCATTCGCTCGGAGCGCCGATCGACCGGCCGGCTGGCATGCCCGGCTCTCAAGAAATCGAACTGCGCGGCGGCGGAACGCTGATATTCGACGAGTTCGGGAAGCTGAAGTACCACGTTCGAAACCCGGTGCTCGACGCGGGGCGTCAGACGTTGCGTCTCGAACACCTGTGGCGCAACGGCCATTTCGGAACGCGGCCGTGAAACTGGTTTCCGTCGAGACGCGGATGTACGCCGTCGGCTTTGGCGATTGCTTCCTGCTGAGTTTCCACTACTCTGGCAAGCGATCGCGCCACGTACTCATCGATTTCGGTACCACCGCGTATCCCAGCTCCCGCGAACACGAAATTCTGCGGCCCGTCGCGGAGGATATCGCCCGGCGCACAAGCGGAAAGTTGACCGCCGTCGTCGCCACCCACCGGCATCGCGATCACATCGGCGGCTTCGCGCCGCATCCTCGCGCGACGGCGCCGGGCGCGATTATCGCGGCGCTCAAGCCCAGTCTGGTAGTCCAGCCGTGGACCGAGAATCCTTTGCTGGGCGACGACGCACGGCACCCCGCGCCCATCCCCCGCGCCGCTGTGCGCGCCGGTTTTCGCGAGGAGTGGATGGCCATGGCGCGCAATAACCTCCCAAACCGCCCGGCCATCCGTCATCTCGAAGGCCTGGGCGGCGAGAGCCGATACGTGTACGCGGGACAACGTTCGGGACTCGAAGACCTGTTGCCGGGGATTCGCGTCGATGTCCTGGGACCTTTATCTCCAAGGCAAGCCGGACGGTCTAAGCCCGCCCGTTTTTGGGATCGCGAGTTCGCGGCTGCCGGGCCGCTGACGCCTTTGTTCCCCGGTTTTCCCGCGATGCGGCGCTGGCCTCTCGAAACGCGGTGGCTTTTGAATCGGATTCGAGACTGGCACTCGGACCGGATTCTCGAACTCACTCGCGCCTACGATTCGGACATCAACAACACGAGCGTTGTGCTAGCGATCCGCGCGCTCGGGCACACCATGATCTTTCCCGGCGACGCCGAAACGGAATCCTGGACGGGAATGCTCGCGCGGCGGGGCACGCTCGACATCCTGCGCCGTGCGACCCTGCTCAAGGCCTCGCACCACGGCAGCGCCAACGGCACTCCGAACGTCTTGTGGGAAGCTCTGCCGCGCGAAGGTTTACGCGTGTTGCTATCGACGCAAGGCGGCGTCTACGGGCACAACGTGCCTTGCGCGAACCTTCTCAAGCGCATGCGCTCGGAAGCTTGTTTGATCGACTCCCGAGACTACCCTCGCGGATCGAGCGTCGCCGTCGAGTTCGTCGCGGGGAGGCCGCCTCGGAAACTGCCTTCGTAAAATGGATGGATGAGGCTCCCGCTTTTCCAGGCCGACGCGTTTACCGACCGTTTGTTTGGCGGCAATCCCGCCGCCGTGGTTCCCCTTGAAAGCTGGCTGCCCGACGCTACGCTGCAAGCCATTGCGCAAGAAAACAATCTCGCGGAGACGGCCTATATCGTACGTACCGGCGACACTTGGCATCTGCGCTGGTTCACGCCGGTACAAGAGATCGACTTGTGCGGGCATGCGACATTGGCCGCCGCGTTCGTCATGTCCGAGTATCTAGGCATCGCCGAATCGGCCATCCCCTTCGACACGCTGAGCGGGCGGTTGACCGTGACCCGCGAAGGCAAGGTGTATTGGCTCGATTTTCCGGCGCGTCCCGGCAAACCGGTTGCAGTTCCGGAATTGATAGCGGCCGTGGGCGGATCGCCTGTGGAAACGCTCGCCGCGCGCGATCACATGCTGGTGTACCGCACGGAAGAGGAAGTGGCCGCGCTAGCGCCCGATTTTCGCGCGCTATGCAAGGTCGAGCATTTTGCGGTGATCGCCACCGCGCCGGGCAACTCTTGCGATTTCGTATCGCGCTTCTTCGCGCCACTTGCGGGCATCGACGAAGATCCGGTCACTGGCTCGGCGCACTGCACGCTCACGCCGTATTGGGCGGGGAAACTCGGCAAGACGCGCCTCGCCGCGCGCCAGATCTCGCCGCGCGTCGGGGAACTCGATTGCATTCTCGCCGGGGACCGAGTAAGGATGGGCGGACACGGCGTGCTTTATCTAAAGGGCGAAATTTACCTTCCGTAAGTACTGGACCGTTTCGGTCCGCTATGGTATGGTCTTTCCTAGGTGCAATCGAATTGCTAATGCACCGGAGGATAGCCATGAAACTTTCCCTGCTAGCCGTTTGTTTCGCCGCGCTGGCGAATGCCCATTTCGTCTTCGTCGTTCCGCAAGCGGGAGGTGCGGGCGCGCAGATCGTGATGAGCGATTCGCTGACGCCGGACCTGGGGGTCGACATCATCGCGGGCACGAAACTACATCTGCGCGCGGGGGATGGTACGGTCACGCCTTTGGCGTTCGAAAGGCCCGAAAAGACGTTCTTCTGGGCCACGTTGCCCGGCGCCGGCGACCGCGTGATCTACGGCGTGACCGACTTCGGAATCTCCACTCGAGGCGGCAAGCCGTTTGTGTTGGTCTATCATCCCAAAACGATCGTCGGCGACGCCTTCGACGCGAAGAGCCGGGTTCAGGACGCGGTGGTCGAGCTGGTACCGAAGCGCTGTCCGGAAGGGTTCAAGCTGCAACTGTACGCACGCGGCAAGCTGCAACCCGATGGCGAAGTCCTCGTGATCCTTCCGAACGGCGAGGATAAGAAAGTCAAGACAGACGCGAACGGCGAGACGCCCGTCTTCACGGCTCCGGGCCGATACGGCGCGTGGGGCCGGTACTTCGAAGGCCCGGCGGGCGAACGCGACGGTAAGAAGTTCGACGAGACACGACACTACGCGACGCTCGTCTTCGACATACCTGCGAGGCTGCCACAGGCGACCTCGAGCTTCGGCTCCGTCGCTTCCGACGGCTGGCTCTATGTGTACGGCGGGCATGTCTCGCCAACTCACACCTACTTCAAGGAGGCCGTGTCGGGCCGCTTCGACCGGATGAAGTTGGCGACCGGCGCATGGGAATCGCTTCCCGGCGGCCCGGGTTTGCAGGGCATGAACCTCGTCGCGCACAACGGAAAAATCTATCGCGTAGGCGGCATGGCCCCGCGTAACGAAAAAAACAAGGCTCCCGACAACCATTCCGTGGCCGACGCCGCACGCTTCGATCCACTTTCAAACCGCTGGGAAGAATTACCCCCACTTCCCGAGCCCCGCTCGTCGCACGACGCCGTAGTTGTGGGCGACAAACTGATCGTCGTGGGCGGGTGGGCGCTGAAGGGCGCGGCGGGCGAAGAATGGCGCAACACGGTTGCAGTTCTCGATCTCGCCGCCGCGAATCCGAAATGGACTTCCGTTCCGCAACCGTTTCAACGCCGGGCGCTGATGGCCGTCGCGATGGACGGTAAGGTATACGTCATCGGGGGCATGAACGAAAAGCAAAAAGTGGAACGGGCGGTTTCGATCTTCGATCCCGCGGCCAATTCGTGGAGCGAGGGTCCGGAGCTTCCCGAGGGCACGAATCTCGGCTTCGCCCCCGCCGCCGGATTGCATCGCGGACGCCTCTACGTCAGCGTCGCGGACGGCGCTCTACTGCGCTTGAACCAATCGGGAAACGCGTGGGAAAAAGCCGGATCGTCGGGCGGACGCGTCGCCCATCGCCTCGCCTCGAACGGCCGAGAACTGTTGTTACTCGGCGGCGCGGCGAAGGGTAAGAATCTCGACGCGATCGAGACTTTCGCGCCGCTGGAAGACTAGCACCGGACAAAACTAGCGCTGGAAATAGAACAGCAAATCCGTCGCCGGCGGTTTGTGGCCGAGTTGCCGGAACATCGCCATTGTCTGCCCGCGATGGAGTGTTGCGTGATTGACAACGTGTAGCAATGCCTGCCAGCGCGGCATTGTGAATTGCTTGCCCGACAAATTGCGGTAGGTGAATTCCGCCCCTACCCCCGCGTCGCCGAAATCCGCCACTAACGCTTGGAACCGGTCCAGCAGTGGGGGCCATTCCATCCGCAGGCGCTCGAACTCCGGCATCGCTTCGCCGTCGTCGAGCATCGTGGTGCGCCCGCGGCCCTCGAAGCGCGATAGCCAAATGCGGTCGGCAAGAAAAATATGCTGGAGCGTGCCGAGGACGCCGCCGTAAGCGCTCTTAAGATCACGCTCGATTTCGCCGGGTTCGAGCGCCGCCGCCGCCTCCAGCAGCAAACCCGTCGCCCATTTCGAGTAATTGAGATGGTCCACCAGTACCTGTGCGGGAATCATTCCCCGAGCATACAAAGCGCAGCGGCAAATCGGTGGCCTTGGCGATTCCGATTCGCGCGGTCACGCCGATGCGGGCGGGCGCGGGACCGTCGAGGATCGTCAGCGGGCCGCGAGTCAAATCCGCGCCGTAATGGCCAAGCGAGATTCCAAAATGGCGAGTGACGCGGCCCGGTCCCGAGACTCCCTCGACGCCGCGAATCAGCACGCACCCGGGGACGCCGTCCGGCTCGGCGGATACATTCAGGCAGTAGTGCAGGCCGTAGATCAGGTACACGTAGGCGTACCCGCCCGGTCCAAATAGTACGCGGGTGCGATCGGTGAGCCCGCGATAGGAGTGGGCCGCCGGGTCGTTGTCGCCGAGGTACGCTTCCACTTCGACGATCCGTGCGGAGCGCTCGCCATGCCGCAATGTCTTGCCGAGAAGATCCCGCGCCACCGTCACGGTATCGCGTTCGTAGAACGATCGCGGCAGCGGCCTCACCGGAATGGAAACTCGCGCCGCAAGCGCGCGAACGGACCGTTCTTGACCCGCAAAGAAAGCTCCTTCACCCGCACCCCGCGCAGTTCCGCGGCTTGCTTGAGAATTGTGTCGGCCAGATAATCCGCGTCTTCTCGCATTGCCTTGGCATCGCCCGACACCGAAGTCTTGTGGCGGACTTTCTTCGCTCCGTCCAGGACGCTGAAGGACTTCGTCGCCCACTTTTCGATCTTGACCAACAAGGGATCGGGCCGATGGAAGACATAGACATTCGACAACGAAAAGACGTTGGCGAAAAACGCGGTAGTTCGCACGGCGACCGACACGCAACGCGAGATGTACTCCGAATTCCAGTCTGCGGCGGCAGGCAGAGTCTTGATTTGCAGCTTGTTCAGTTTGTCGCGAAACGCGTACTGGTGGACGCGCGTCGAAACGCCGCCGACAAAACGCCGCTCGTAATTCACGCCGACGGTGTGCGCGGAAATCGAACTCGTGACCAACACGTCGCGCGGCGTCTTCAAACCGAAGTAGAACCAATGGTCGGCGTAATCCGGCTCGACGGGGTTGTTTGAGTACACCTCAATCCAGTGCGAACGGATGTCTTCGACGTAAGGCATAGCCGGAGTGTACACCCGCGATTGGGATACCATGCGGAATTACGCAATGCGCCTGTTTGCCGGAGTTTCCGTCTCGTATGAGGTGCGGCGCAACATCGAGTTGTTGGTGAAGCACCTGAAGTCCGCCGCCGACCTCAAATGGAGCCCGCCCGAGAACCTGCACATTACTACGCGATTTGTCGGCGAGTGGCCGGAAACGCGAGTGGACGAACTGGTGGCGGCACTTCGATCGGTACCGATGCCCCCACCGTTCGAGCTCTCGATCGCCGGGCTGGGCTGGCACCCCAATCCTCACCAGCCGCGCGTCTTTTTCGCCGGTGTTCCGGGATCGGAACAACTGGCCGCTCTCGCTAGGGAAATCGACGTGGCGCTCGAAAAGATCGGACTCCCGCCCGAGGCCAAACCGTTCAACCCGCATCTGACGCTCGCGCGCATTAAACCGCCGGTAGAGTTGGCGGCCTTACGGCAAGCCATCGCGGCTCTCCCGTCCGCCGATTTCGGCCGCTTCACGGTGTCGAAACATCTTCTGTTCGAAAGCAAGCCGGGCACGGCGGCCAGCCGCTACAGCGTGATCGCGGAGTTTCCGCTCGCATGAACTTTCTCGTTCTCGCGGCCTGCTATCTGATCGGCGGAATTCCGTTCGGCTATCTGCTGGTGCGGTGGCGAACCGGGGCGGACGTGCGAGCGTCGGGCAGCGGCAACATCGGCGCGACGAATGTTCTGCGTACAAGCGGCCGAGCGCTGGGCATCGCGACCTTGCTGCTCGATATCGCGAAAGGCTGGCTCGCCGTCTGGATCATGGATCGAGCCGCGGCGGGAAACCCCCTTTGGCTCTCGCTGGCCGCGCTGGCGGTAATCGCCGGACACGCGTTTCCCGTTTTTCTGCGGTTCCAAGGCGGCAAGGCGGTGGCAAGCTTCATCGGCGCTTTCCTTTATCTATCGCCCGCTCCGCTGTTGGCGGTTCTACTCGTCTTCGTCGCCGTCGTGTGGGTGACGCGGTTCATCTCCCTGGGATCGATCGTCGCGGCGGGTTCGTTTCCGCTCGCGGTCTTCCTGATGCAGCACCCAGAGTGGCCGATCCTCGCCGCCGCCGCCATCGCCGGGGCTTTCATCATCTGGCGGCATCGGGCCAACATCGCCCGTCTCCGCGCCGGAACGGAAAATGTGTTTACGTTCCGAAAACGGAAATGAACCGGTTGACGATTTTGGGCGCGGGGAGTTGGGGCACGGCTCTCGGCATCGTCCTCGCGCCGAAGTTCTCCACCATTCGACTGCTGGTGCACGAGCCGGACTTGGCCGAACGGATGGCCCGCAGCCGGGAGAACGATGTCTATCTGCCCGGCTACCGCTTGCCCGAGAATCTCGTGATCGCCGCCGGTCTCGATCTCGGATCGCCCGACCTGTTGCTAGGCGTCATGCCGTCGCAGTACGCGCGAGGCATTTACTCCAAAATTCAACCGAATTGCCCGATCGTCAGCGCTACTAAAGGCATTGAGAATCAGAAGTTGCAAACGATTTCGCAAGTAATTAGCGAAATCCACCCGGACTTGCCCGTGGCCGCCCTTTCCGGGCCGACGTTCGCCAAAGAGATCGCGCGAGGTGCGCCCGCCGCCGTCGTGATCGCCTCTCGCGATGTTGCGTTCGCGCAAACTGTGCAGCAAGAGTTTTCCAGGCCGAGCTTTCGCTTGTACACCAACCCCGACATTATTGGAGTCGAGGTCGGGGCGGCACTGAAAAACGTCATCGCCATCGCGGCGGGAGTGGTAGCGGGACTCGATCTGGGGCACAACGCGCTCGCCGCATTGATAACAAGGGGCTTAGCCGAGATCACCCGTCTCGCCGTCGCCGCGGGGGGCGAAGCGAAGACGCTTGCGGGACTCGCCGGTTTGGGCGATTTGGTGCTAACCGCAACGGGCGACCTGAGCCGCAATCGCCGCGTCGGCGTCGAACTCGCCCGAGGAAAACCCTTGACCGAAATCGTGGCCGCAACCAAAATGGTGGCCGAGGGCGTCGAAACCACCATGGCGGCGATGAAGCTGGCGGAGCGGTTGGGCGTCGAAATGCCGATTACGGCCCAGATGGCCGATATGCTGGGGGGCCGGACGACTCCGGCGGCGGCGATTCGCGCCTTGATGGAACGCGCGCCCAAGCCGGAGTAAGCGCAACCTTTTATGGACAACCGGGTTGACACCGATATGACCGCAGTGGCGGCGATCGAACCGGACGCCCAGTTAATGCTGCGCGTTCGGGCCGGGGACGAAGCGAGCTTCGCCTTACTACTCGAACGGCACCGGAATTCGGTGGTGCATTTTCTGTACCGCATGCTGCAAGATCAAGCGGTGGCCGAGGAGTTGGCTCAGGAAGTTTTCTTGCGCGTTTACCGGTCGCGAGAATCGTACGAACCGACGGCGAAGTTTACCACTTGGCTGTTCCGAATCGCGACCCATCTGGGACTGAATTACATTCGCGACCATCGCCGGGAGAAAGGTAAGCAGTCTCTCGACCGGGAGCGCGAGGACGCGCCCGCACGGCAGTTCGCCGATGCCGGTCCAAGCGCCGAAGACCGAATGGTGAAGGAAGCGAAACTGGCCGAAGTACGCGCGGCCATCGGCCGGCTGCCGGAAAAACAGCGCGCTGCGGTCCTGATGCACAAGTACGGAGAACTCGAATATTCGCAAATCGCCCGTTCGTTAAAATGTTCGGAATCGGCCGTGAAGTCGCTTCTGTTCCGTGCGTATGAATCTTTGCGCGGACGGCTCGCGCATATGGCATAACCGAAGGACACCGCCCATGACCAACCGAGAATGCCCGATCGCCCAGAATCGCCCCGATGTCTTGATCGACTACGTGGCGCGCCGGCTCGACTTGGGCCGTCTACGTGAAGTGGAGGATCACGCCGCCGGGTGCGAACCGTGCCGGGAATTCGTGGCGGAGCAAGCGGCGGCTTGGTCGGCGCTCGACAGTTATTCGGCTCCTCCGGTCTCGATCGATTTCGATCGCGCCCTCTACCGCCGCATTGAATCCGAGAATCGCGATCCCTGGTGGAAGCGCTTTGGGCGGCGGATTTTCTTCGCGGGAGAACCTGGCGTTTGGCGTCCCGCGATGGCGGCGACGGCGGCCTGCACCTTGCTCTTTGCTATCGCGCTGACCGTGCCCAAGCGCGTTCCGGCGATCGTCGAGAAAGCGGAAGCGCCCGCCGTGGAGACCGCCGAAGTCGAGTCCGTCGAACAGGCGCTTGAGGATTTGGAGATGCTGCGAGTGGCGGGCAATCCCGCGATCTAAGGTCTTATGCGGCGGCTTTTAATTCTGGCGCTGGCGGCCGGGTCGGTTGCCTTGGCACAGCCGCGCAAAGCGCCCTTGCGCCCGCACGGCGGCAGAGGTCCCGCGCCGAACTTCTCCGCGCTCGACCGGCTGAACCGTATGCCGCCGCGGCAGCGCGAACGCTTCCTGGATCGTCTTCCGCCGGAACGCCGTCAAGAAGTGGAGCGGCGGCTGCGCGAATTTAACGATCTGCCCCCCGGCGAACGCGAGGCCTTGCGGCAACGCTTCGAGCGTTTCCAGCAACTACCGCCCGAGCGTCAAGACGAGGCGCGGCGAGTGTTCCGGCGGTTCTCCGAACTGCCCGAGGACCGGCGGCGCGCGATTCAAAACGAAATCGACGGCATGAATCAACTAACGCCCGACGAACGGCGGAAGCGCGCGGAGAGCGCCGAGTTTCGCGATAAATTCTCGCCCCAAGAACGCCGGCTCATGCGCGAGATGTGGGAGACGTTCCGCACGCCGCCCGCGCCGCCCGGCGGTCCACCGATAATCGAACAGTGATCGCGCTCGTACTCGCCGCCGCACTGGCCGGGGAACTCCGGCAAATCGAACTCTATCGCTCCGGCACGGACGGGTATGCGCTTTTTCGCATACCGGGGATTGTCGCGACGAAGCGGGGTACGTTACTCGCCTACGCCGAGGCTCGCCGCACCGCCCGCAGCGATTGGGGGACGATCGATATCGTTCTGCGGCGCAGCGAAGATCGGGGGCGCACCTGGTCTCCGTATCGAGCGATCGCCCAAGTGGACGGACCCAAGTCGAAGAACCCGGTGGCCCTCGCGCAGAATCTCGCCAGTCCCGAAGACATCACCTACAACAACCCGGTGGCGATCGCGGACCGTTCCGGCGCAGTGCATTTCCTGTTTTGTCTCGAATACATGCGGGCGTTCTACATGCGCTCGGACGACGACGGGCGGACCTTCTCGAAGCCGGTGGAGATCACGGCGGCCTTCGACGAGTTTCGGAAAGACTATGCCTGGAAGGTGCTCGCCATAGGGCCGGGACACGGCATCCAGTTGCGCGGCGGACGATTGCTGGCGCCGGTCTGGATCTCGACGGGCACGGGCGGGCATGCGCACCGGCCGTCGGTGACCTCGACGATCTATTCGGACGACGCCGGGCGCACGTGGAAGCGCGGAGCCATTGCCGTGCCCGACACTCCCGAGTTCGTATTTCCGAACGAGACGACCGCAGTCGAGCTTTCGGACGGTCGCGTGATGTTGAACGTGCGTACCGAGGCGAAGGCGCACCGGCGGACGGTAGTCCTAAGCCAGGACGGAGCCGCCGGTTGGTCCTCACCGAGATTCGATCAAGCTCTGCTGGAGCCTGTTTGTTTCGCCAGTATCCTGGGGCTCGGCGGAAGGCGCATCGTTTTCTCGAACCCGGACGACGTGGCGCGCCGCCGCAACCTGACCGTCCAATTAAGCGAGGACGACGGCGCTACCTGGGTGGCGAAACGGACGCTCGAACCGGAATGGTCGGGCTATTCCGATCTGGCGAGCGGCAAAGGCGGCAAGATTTACTGCTTCTACGAGCGCGGCGCGCAAGGCGGCAACGCGTTCCGCTCCGAAACGCTCACCTTGGCCGAGTTCGACCTCGATTGGATTCGGGCGGGGTGGATAAAGAAAGGCCACTGAGTTACCCTTTTGGCATGCTTTGTCGCATTGGGGTTACACTCGCTTTCGCTTCCCTTCTCTTCTCGCAAGGAACTACGTCGCGCTTGACGGGCGTCGTTCTCGATTCCAGCGGCTCGGCGGTGGGCGCGGCTACTGTGCGCTTGACGAACGAAGGCACGGGACAAACCTTCTCGACGGAAACCGCCGACAACGGCACCTATACGTTCGAATCCCTGCAATCGGGCGTCTACACGGTGCAAGTTGAGGCGGCTGGATTCAAGAAGTACGCGGCGAAGGGCAATCGAGTGTCGATCGGACAGCCGACCACCGTCAACGCCGTCCTCGAGGTCGGCGCGGTGGCCGAGACGGTGGAGGTGCGCGAGAGCTATGAAGCCGTGCAGACCTCGACGTCGGGCAATATCGGCAACGTCTTTAGCGAACAGACGATTCGCGATCTGCCGATTGTGGGCACGCGCGGGCGCAATCCCCTCGACCTCGTGACGCGGCAACCCGGCGTCGTCTCCGGCTCGAACACCGGCGGCGGCATCCATGTGAACGGCGCTCGCGATCGCGCCTGGAATTATACGCTCGACGGCATCGATACCAATGAGACCTCGGCGGGCGGCGGGAGCTTTTCGCCGCTGCGGGCGAATCCCGATTCGCTGAGCGAGTTCAAGGTGCTTACCTCGAACGCGACCGCCGAGTACGGGCGCAACTCCGGTGGACAGGTGGCGATGATCACGCGGTCCGGCACCAACGAGTTTCACGGATCGGGCTTTTGGTTCTATCGCACGCCGCGCCTCAACGCCAACGAGTGGGAATTCAACCTGAACAATACGCAGAAGCGCCAGTTCCAGCAGCAGATTTACGGCGGCGCCATCGGCGGTCCGATCAAGCGCAACAAGACGTTTTTCTTTTACAACAACCAGCGGCTGACGGCGCGCAATTCGAATCAAGTGAACCGCACGGTTTACACGGAGCAGGCGCGGCAAGGGATCTTCCGGTACGACCGAGCGGCGCGCAATCAGCCCGCTGGCTCGGCGGCATCCACCGTGGACGCCAGCGGCAACGTGCTGCCCGGCAAAAACATCGGGACCTACAACATCGTCACGAGCGATCCCGAACGGCTGGGCTTCAACGCCCGCATCAAAGCGGGTATCGACACGACGCCGCTGCCGAACAACTTCTTCGGCGGCGACGGCCTGAACACGGCGCTCTACACATTCGCCGCGCTGCAGAACGAATCGCAGCTCGATCAAGTGGCGAAGATCGATCACATCATCAACGACCGCAATACGATTTACGGCCGCGTCGCCTGGGGCTTTCAGAACACCAATTGCGACAGCGCCAATACCGGGCTGGCCTTCTTTCCCGGCGGCGGTTGCGTCGTCAACACCAAGCGCGACCCGAAGAACTACGCGTTCAATTGGCGCAGCAATTCGACGGCTCGCATGACGAACGAATTCGTGTTCGGGTACAACAACTTCACTTTCGATTTCGTGATCCCCACCACCGATGTATCCAAGATTCAAATTACCGGTGCGCCGGTCACATGGCCCGAGGAGTTTTCGGCCGGCAATCTGCGCGAGTTGAAGACTTGGCAGTTCGTCGAGAACTTTTCTTACTTCGCCGGCGCGCACACGGTGAAGATGGGCGCAAACGTTCGCCTGCAAAGCCATCGCGACACGCGCGGGTCCATCGGCGGCCAGAACATCACCCAGTCGGTGAACTTCTCGCGCCTCGTGAACACCGTGGACGGAGCGCGGTTTGGGATCCCCGGCGACATCAACGCCGCTTTCGACCGTCCAAACCTCGAAAGCCACATCAACTTTCTGCTTGGCCGCGTCGGTACGACCGGACGCGGATTCTCGTCGAACGGTACTGCCTTCACCGCCGATCCCTACAACGTAACCGCCAACTTCAACGAGTTCGACTTCTACATCCAGGACACCTGGAAGGCGAGCCGCAATTTGACTTTCGATTTCGGTTTGCGTTGGGAGATCAAGGCGACGCCGTCCACCGATCCGGGCGGGCGGCTGCGCACGCCAAACCGCGTCACGACGGTCGGCTCCGCGCCTTCGAACACACTGCGTTGGGAGCCGAGCGACCTTTATCGCACCGATTGGAACAACTGGGCGCCATCGATCGGTTTCGCGTGGGATCCATTCGGTAAAGGCAAGACCTCGATCCGCTCCAACTACCGGATCGCGTTCGACCGCATCAATACTTTCATCTTGTCGAGTTCCGTGCTGCAGAACCTTCCCGGCGCGGTACAGGGATTGGCGTCGCAAACGTTCGGGCAAGCGGGCGGGCGGTTGACGAATCTGCAAGCGCTCGCGCCTCCGACGGCTTCGCCCGACTCGCTCGCGCAGCCCGCGGCGTTCTCCGTGAACAACATCACCGTGATGGATCCAAACTTCCGCACGCCAACCACGCACGGCTGGAGCTTCTCGATCCAGCAAGCATTGCCCGCGAACATGGTGCTCGAAGTGAACTACATCGGGCGTCGCGCCTACAATCTGTTCGGCGCCTACAATGTGAATCAATCGGAGATCTACAACAACGGGTTCCTCGACGGCTTCCGGACGGTGGCGGCGGGCGGCGAATCGGCGTTGATCAACCAATTGATGGGACCGGACCCCCGGCGCGCGGCGGCGGAGACTGGATCGGCTGCCATGCGGCGGCTGTACTCGGCGGAAATTCGTAACCAAGCGGTCGCGACGGTGGCGGCCGATCTCACCAACCGTACCGGCGCCGGCGGGCGCACGATTTCCGATCTGGCCGGACTGTCGCCCTACTTCTTCATTCCGTACCCGCAATTCTCGGGCGCCATGACGATCGTCGATTCGAACGATTGGTCCACCTATCACAGTCTGCAAACGCAGGTGACGCGGCGGATGCGCGGCGGCGTCGAGGCGCAGTTCAGTTACACGTGGTCGAAGTCGCTCGATACACGCTCGTTCGATCCGGCGTTCACGGTGGCGACGACGGGCGCGGGGCAGAGCGCGTCGTCAACGCCTTTCGACATCCGCAACCGCCGGCTGAACTACGGACTCTCGGACTTCGACCGCACGCATGTCGTTCAGAGCTACTGGGTGTGGGATCTGCCGTTCGGGCGCGGGAAGAAGTTCGGCTCCGGCGCTAACGGAGCGGTGGAGCGCATCATCGGCGGTTGGGAAATCACCGGGCTATTGACCCTGCAAGGAGGGCGTCCATTCACGGCGTTCTCCGGCTTCAACACGTTCAACACCGGCGCGAACTCCACCGTCAACTGTAACGGCTGCTCGCGCTCGGACGGCGGAGTGTACGACCGCGCCGACGGCCTGAAATGGTACTTCACCGAATCGGAAATCGCGAAGATGTCGTCGCCCTTAGCGGGCGAGTTGGGCAACACCGGCCGCAACTTCTTCCGCGGCCCCGGCTCGTTCAATATGGATATGGCGTTCCTGAAGCGCACGCGGATCAACGAGCGGTTCAATCTCGAAATTCGCGCCGACGCCATCAATATGACCAACACGCCGACGTTCGGCTTCCCGACGACGACGTTCAGTTCGACGATCTACGGCCGGATTCGCGACACCGTGATCAGCGGCTCTCGCAAGTTCCAGCTAGGCGCGAAGATCAACTTTTAGCGGAAGGCTCCGCGTGGAACGTCAATCCCCAAGCCCGGCTTTTCCGGTGCGAGATAGTATCCGTTCTCGAACGGCGGCGTAAGTGCGGCCATCAATTCGTTGCCCGGTTCGCCGGTACCGAAGCTTTCGGCAAATGGAATTTCCGGATGCGCGATGGCCAGATGAATCGCGCACAAACTGCCGCCGCGATGCGGCATCAGTGTGAGTCCGTTGGCGGCGGCGAGCGCGGCGATTCTCCGCCCCGCCGTTAGTCCACCGGTCCAAGTCAGGTCCGGTTGCAAGATGTGCGACAGGCGATTGCGGATCAACTCGGCGAAGCCGTGATGCGTGAATTCGTGCTCGCCCGAAGCGATTTTCGTGCCGCGAACTTCGCGCACTAGCCGCTGGTAACCGGCGACATCGTCGGGGTAGAGAGGCTCCTCGATGAAGTCGAGGCGAAGGTCTTCTACGCGCCGCGCGAATTCGAGCGTCTCTTC
Source organism: Bryobacteraceae bacterium (assembly GCA_033763835.1). Lineage (GTDB taxonomy): Bacteria > Acidobacteriota > Terriglobia > Bryobacterales > Bryobacteraceae > JAPKYZ01. The sequence continues at coordinate 76,354 of JANRJS010000006.1, forward strand.
GACCGTCCAACGACAGAGGCAGTCGATCATCAAATGCGAGTCCGGACCGGCTTTGGCGCGCATGTCCTTTAGCGTCGCGATCAGCTTCTCGCGCGGCATATCGTCGGTGAGCCCCAGCTTGAACGCGCGGAATCCCAGCGTCAGCGCCCGATCGACGCCCGAGCCGGTGTAGTAAGCGGGCACGCGCTCCCGCGCCGCGCCGCCGAGCAATCGCCACACGGGCAACCCGGCGTGTTTTCCGAGAATGTCCCACAACGCGAGATCGATGCCGCTCATCGCCATGACCGGCAAACCGCGCCGCCCGTAAAACGAAGTCGAGGCGAACATCTGGTCCCAGAGCAGTTCCACATTGAGCGCGTTCGCGCCGATCAGCAGATCGCGCAGGTGATTCTCGATCACGTGGACCGCCGCCGTTCCGCCGCCGCCCAGGCCGTAGCCGGTGAGGCCCTGGTCCGTGCGAATCTCGACCATCACCGATCCCGCAAGTTGCGAGAAGGGTCCGAACCAGCGCCTGCGCGCGGGATCGAAGTCCGAGGCGAACTCTTTCTTGCCGAACCGCGACGTGGGCAGCAACGCCACCGCCGCCGCTCGCACGCTCACGATCTTCTGGCGCGCCGGTTGTCCGAACGCGGCGAACGGCGCGGCCAAAAGAGCGCGTCGCGGCAGTCGCATTAGCTTTTCGCTTTCTTCACCGCTTCGGTCAGCGCGGGGACCACTTCGAACAGATCGCCGCAAATGCCGTAGTCGGCCACTTCGAAAATCGGAGCGTTCGGATCTTTGTTAATGGCGACGATCGTCTTCGCGCCCTTCATGCCGACCAGATGTTGGATCGCACCGGAGATGCCGACGGCCATGTAAACCTTCGGCGACACCGTTTGGCCGCTCGATCCGACCTGGCGTTCCATCGGCAGCCATCCGTTATCGCAGATCGGCCGCGACGCCGCAAGTTCCGCGCCCATCGCCTTCGCAAGTTCCTCAACGAGGGGGATGTTCTCTTTCTCCTTGATTCCCCGCCCCACAGACACGATAATGTCGGCGGCGGTGAGATCGACGGCACGCGCCGATTCGCGAAAGGGAGGCTCCGGCTTCTGACGGATGGCGCTCGCGTCGAGTTGCGGAGTGAAAGTCACGACTTCCATCGCCGTCGGCTCGATCGCGTCCGCGCGATACGCTCCCGCTTGTACGGATGCGAAAACCGGGGCGTCACCCGATGGAGCGCTCGCCGCCGCGAAATCGGCGTTTAGCTTGCCTTGGAATAATTGACGGACGAACCTGCCGGGTTCGATCTTCACCACATCGGAGATCAGCACTCGGCCGAACCGCGTCGCCAGCTTCGGCGCGAAGTCGCGTACTTGATAGGTGTGCGGGAACAGCACCAGCAAGGGCTTCACCTCGCGGATCAATTGTTCGAACGCGGCGGTGAATCCATCGGCGGTGTAATCGGCGAGCAGCGCGTGCTCCACTCGATACACCTTGCCGGGTAGTCCATCCGCCGGTCCGGCGACTGCGGTCGCGCACTCAACGCCGAGCGCTTTCGCCGTGGCCTGTCCCGCCGCCACGGTCTCGAGCGACATCTTGTGCAGACCTTGCGGGGTCCGCTCGGCAATCACCAGCACACTCATTTACAGCACCCTCGCTTCGAACTTTAGCTTCTCGACCAACTGCGCCGCCGCCGTCTTCGCGTCGCCTTCGAAGATTTGCGTTTGCTTCGACCGCTGCGGGACGTAGACGCTAGCGAGGGCCGCCGCCGGAGCGCCTGTGCCGCCAAGTTCGGCGGCCGACAGCGTTTTCATCTCCTTGGTCTTCGCTTTCTTAATCCCCATCAACGTCGCGTAGCGCAGTTTGTTGATCCCCGACTGGATGGTGAGAACGGCGGGCAGCGGCATGGTCACGTGCTGGAACCAGCCGTCTTCAAGTTCGCGCTTCACCCGCAACGAGCCGCCAGTCGCTTCCACCTGCATAATGATCGTCGCGTGCGGCAGACCCATCAATTCGGCGAGCACTACTCCGGCTTGCCCATATCCCAGGTCGTCGGACTGCAAACCGGTCAAAACAAGATCGGGCGCTTCCGTCTTGGCGGCCGCCGCTAGCAACTTCGCGACCGCCAGCGTGTCGAGCGCGCTGACGTTCTCCTCTTCGATGTGGATCGCGCGATCCGCCCCTTTGGCGAGCGCTTCCCGAATGGTGGACGCCGCCCGAGCCGGTCCAAGACACAACGCGATCACTTCGCCGCCGTGCTTCTCCTTCAATTGCAGCGCCTCTTCGAGGGCGTACGCGTCGGGTTCGTTGATTTCGAATGTCAGGTCGTCTTCGGCGATCCACTTGCCGCCGGGCGCGACCTTCAACTGGGAATCGCGCGCCGGTACCTGCTTGATGGCGACAATGATTTTCATGAATTCCCAGGATACTTCCGCCGAGGTTGTCATCATCGGCGCGGGCATCGCCGGAGCGTCGATCGCCTGGCATCTGACCGAGGCTGGCTGCCGGGATGTCGTGCTGCTCGAACGCGACTCCGTGCAAGGCAAAGGTTCCACCGGCAAGAGCATGGGCGGCGTGCGCGCGCAGTTCGCGACGGAAGTCAACATACGCATGTCGATGTACTCGATTCCGTTTTTCGCCGAGTTTCGCGAGCGAACGGGGTTCGATTCGGGCTACAAACCGCACGGCTATTGCTTCTCCGCGACGTCGCCCGCGCATCTCTACTACCTGCGGACGAATCTGGCCATGCAGCGCGCCTTGGGGTTGTCGCAAGCGCGGATGGTGGACGCAAAGGAGATCGCCGAGTTCTTTCCGCCGTGGCGGACGGACGACGTTCTGGGCGGGAGCTACTGCCCGACGGATGGCTTCGTCGATCCGCACTCGGCGATGACGGGCTTCACGGAGGCGGCGGTCGGTCGAGGAGTGCGGTTGGTGCGCGGCGCGGAAGTTAAGGCTCTTTCGCGCGGCCGGATCGAAACGACCGCCGGAACATTTTCGTGCGCGAATGTTGTGATCGCCTGCGGAGCGTGGTCGGCGGGCGTCGCCGCTTTAGCTGGCGCTTCGTTGCCGGTCGAGCCGCTACGCCGCATGCTGGTCCCTACCGAACCGTTCGCCGGTGTGCCGGAGCGGTGCCCGATGATGATCGACATGGCGACGGGATTCCACTTCCGTCCCGAGGGTCGAGGATTACTGATGGCCTGGAACGATCCTTCGGAAACGCCCGGCTTCAAGTTGTCCGTCGATCCGCAGTTCGTGGAGAAGATTCTGACCCGCGCCGTCGAACGCGTGCCCGCCTTTGAGGCTCTCGAAGTAAATCCCAAGCGAACGTGGGCCGGACTCTACGAGGTCTCGCCCGACCACCACGCGATCTTGGGACGGTCGGCGGAGCACGACTGGCTCTACTACGCGACGGGTTTTTCGGGTCACGGTGTCATGCACTCGCCCGCGACGGGCAAGGTCCTCGCCGACTTACTCACACGCGGCACGACCGACTTGATCGACGCGGAGGCACTTAACGTTCGGCGCTTCGCCGAGGGCCGCGCGATTGAGGAGACGGCAGTGTTGTAGCTAAATCAATCGCTCGAATCTACTAACCCGGCAGCTCGAAAACGCTTCTCGATATCGGGATCGGCAATTCCGACCATTTCGCCATCGCTAGCTTGAGGTTGCGGAGCGTACCCTTGGAATCTTGATCGTTGTGACTTGCTTCCCCACTGCTTCTCAGTGGGCTGCTGCATTTCAATCTCCGACAACTGCCGAGCTTTCCATCTGCAGACTAACGCTTCAGCGATCAATTCGATTAGCGCAACGACGCTCTTCTCGAGCCCGTCCAGCGTAACTTCCGCTTTTTCGTTAAGAACCATCGCCGAGATGTTCGCGTTGGAACCACCAAGCTGGCGAAACGCTTGGACTTCAGACAAACCAGGCTCTAGCGGAAGGCGCAGTTCCGACTGCCAGTCAGGGCCGCACGAATCAGGCTCTCGTGGAATTGAAATCGACTTTTGCAGTCGTCGTCCTCTGTGAATCAACATATCCCGAAAATCCAAAAGCCATTCCAACCATCCTTCGGGGCCAACTTTCGCAACGCACTCACTAACTTTAACTTCGTTCTTGAGTCTCCGAAAATCCGCCCGAAGTATGTCCTGAGGCAATGGCCAAGCTCCAATAATCGTCCCTGCGAAACAATCCAGAGCTGCGCACAATGCAATCACGCAGCCGGAACAGTACAGATTTCGATACTTTGGAGGGAGCTCATCAACTGGACATTCCATCGGTGCGAGCTCCAATTGCCCATTGTCCCTGACGGAATTACCCTTCCAATCGCTTATGAGATCACAAAAGTGCAGGAACGCTAACCTATGTAATTCCGCTTCCACGAGATTCTCGAAAACACTGAGTGTGCAGGCGACTAGCTGATCACAGACCAGACCCCTTGGTTCAGAATGTTCCGGGCCAGTTCGCCACCAATGAATTCCGTATGGTGGCCCAACGCTAAGGTCCTTCCAAATGAGGGAATCCAACTCGATCAAGTTTGGCAACTGAATGCGAAGTGCATTCAACAAAGAGAATCGATCAGGCTCCTGGGTGTACGGTTGGCTGAGCCGCTCTCGATCTTCTTGTCTCATCAATGCAGCTTAAATCAACTCTTCCCATCCAAGCGACATACCCAACGCCCGCCTCACCTCGATCTCGCGCGAAGAAGGCAGTTTGCCGATTCGCTTCGCAAGCGCGGAACGCGGCACCGTTCGGATGTTGTCGAAATTCGCTGCGCACGCGCTCGGCAATCCTTCTGCTTTCCCGAGCGGCACCTCTTGGACGATGCCGCGAACGCTCGAGGTAACTTCCGCGGCCAACAACCTGTTGAGATAGCTGTACGCGGAAGGGCGGCTCAACAAAAGCACGGGACGCCCTCCGGCAGGGGGCGCCAAATTCGCCCACCAGATTTCGTACTGCGTCATTTGCGGAACGGCTCGGCGCTCGACCAGTTGTCGGCTTCGTCTTCGGAGTCTGGTTTCGCCTGGTAAGCGGCGCGGGTTCGCTCCTCTTCGGCTTCCATGATTGCCTTCACCAACGCGCGGCGGACGAATTCCGCACGCTGACGCTTGGCGGGCGGCGCAACCCGATCGAGGGCGGCGGCCACTCTATCGTCGAGCTGCATCAATATAGATTTCATATATAGTTCGAGGCTATCAAAACAAAAGCCCCGGATCCGAGGACCCGGGGCGCGGAGAAACGAGAAGGAACGCCGTTAGAACTGGTTCCAGAGGAACTGGTTGTAGACCTCGTGGTGGAACTGCACTTCGGGAGCCTTCACCACCGTGCCGAGTAGGCGCGGGCAACGATCCGCCGAAGCTTGCTTCAAGTCGGCGTACCGGCCCTTAACGTCCTCGCCGAGCAGTTCGGTCGTCCAAGCGGCGGCGCGGAAGTTTTCGAGCGCCGTATAGATGTTGTCGGGCAGGTACCGTTCGGCCTGCCGCAGGTTCTTCACCTTCGACAAATCGCCATCGAGGCCCGTCTTGAACACCGAGTACAGCACCATGTAAGGATTCGCGTCCGGACCCACCGAGCGAACCTCGACGCGCGCCGACTTCTCGTTACCGATCGGGATGCGGACCATCGAACCGCGGTCCACCGCCGATGCCTTGATCTGATTCGGAGCTTCGAAATGCGGGTCGAGACGGCGATAGGAGTTAACGCTCGCGTTGAGCATCAGACAGATATCGTTACCGTGCGTCAAAATGCGGTCGACGAACGACCACGCGAACTTGCTAACCTTCTCTTCGCCCTTCGGATCCCAGAAAAGGTTCTTGCCGCCCTTCGAGATCGAGACGTTGGTGTGCATACCGTTGCCGTTGACGCCGACAACCGGTTTCGGCAGGAAGCTGGCCGTAAGCCCCATCGCCGTCGCCACCTGGCGGCAAATCAACTTGTATAACTGAATCTGGTCGGCGGCGGCCACCACTTCGCCGTAGCCGTAGTTGATCTCGAACTGCGAGGGCGCGACTTCGGGGTGATCCTTCTCGTTCTGGAAGCCCATCGCGCGCTGCACTTCGGCGGAAGTATCGATAAAGCTCCGCAGCGGGTCGCTTGGCAGCGAGTGGTAGTAGCCGCCGGTGTTGACATATTCGAACTTGCCGGTCTCGTGATAATGCCGCTCGGCGTCCTTGCCATTGAACAGGAAGCCTTCGATTTCGTTCGCCGCGTTTAACGTGTAGCCCTGCTTTTCGAAGAGGCCGTTCGCGTACGCCTTGAGGACGCCGCGAATGTCGCCGACGTAGGGCGAGCCGTCCTTATCGATCACCTCGCCGAACACCAGCACTTTGCCGACGCCGAAGAAATCGGCGGGGGCCCAATAGAAGGCGCTCCAGTCGATGCCGAGCCGCAGATCGCTCTCGCGCTGCGCGGTGAAGCCGCGGATCGAGGAGCCGTCGAACGTGAGATTGTCCCAGCTCTTGATCAGGAACTTCTTGTCGTAGTCGAGCATGTGCAGGCGGCCTTCGAGGTCGCTGAACATGACGGTGACGGCCTTGATGCGCGTCTCGTCGGTGAGATACTTGATGCGCTCCTCGCGGATCGTGTCGATCGGCACGCGATTCTTGCGCTGTTCTTTCGCGTGGAGGTTCAGTTCTTCGAGCGCCTCGTAGGGCAGCGCGAGGAAATTACGCAGATCGTTCAATTTCGTTTCTCCTGTGATCTCGGTCGGATGGATTCCGATGCCCCTCGGGACCTGGAGGCGCGAGCGGAATCCCTCATTGTAGCCAAGCCTTAACCGATTCGCCGGGGTCCCTTTACCGGTTCAAGTTCACTTTGTAGTTGTCGAAGAAGAACACCATGCCGATAGCCAACGTGGTCTGATTCTTCGTCGCGTTAGTCACCGAACCGCGCTCGAATACGGCTTGGTCCGACCAGTCGCGCCGGTATTCCAACCGCGTGAAGAAGTTGTCGGTGAACTTATACTCGCCGGTCAGCGTGAACTCCTTCAGCTTCTGCGCGGTGCCCGTGATGAAACCGTCCTTGTCGTAGTAATATTCGGCGCGGGGCGTGATCGCGAACTTCGGAGTCAGCTTCAATTGCGCCGCGCCGCCGAACGTGATCCAGTCGTTCGATCCGCTTTGCTGCCCCGCGATCTTATTCGTACCGTAATCGAACTGGAAGTACGCGTTCGCTTTTTCCGTGGACACGGCGAGTACGGAGCTGTTGAAGTTCCGCCAGCCGTCGTTTGTTCCCGTATTCTCGGGACCGGTGTAGTAGGTGTTGGCCCAAGTGGCCTTGCCCATCGTGACCAGCGTCGTGAAACCCATGGTCTTCCCGGAATTGTTGTCCTCGACGTTATTCCAGCCGTTCACCAGTTGGAAACCTGCCGTGAAGTATTTATTGACGGGCATCGTAGTACGCAGACCGAAGTGATAGTACGGGCCGTTGGCGTACATCAACGCGCGAGAGTAATTCCAGGCGAGATGGGTTTCCGTCAGTTCCGCACCCGCCGAAGTGTAGAACTTGCCGACGTCGATTTGCATGCCTTTGAGAGCGGCAGGTTTGAGAGCGAGATAGGCTTGCGGAATGTACCTCATGTTGTCGAAGCCGCTAGCCGTGTCGGCGAAGTTGAACAAATCCCACGCGCGGCCGGCGCCTAAATCCAGGCGAAACCCCACCGGCGCGGGGTCGACGGCCAGCGCCAGCTTTGCCATGTTCAGGCTGAGGTTATTCGCCTTCACATCGAAATTCCGGTATAGAAGATTGCCCGAAGCGGGATGGTTGTTGGTGAAGTTGTAGTAGCCATCCACCAATCCGCTCACGTTCAGGGCCCAAGGGGTGGGCGCGGGCGCCGGAGTGGACGCCTGCTGCGCGGAAAGCCCCGCGATAGAACAACTTGCCAGTATCAGTGAAACGGACACACTTCGGGTTTGCTTCATAGGAAGCTCCTTTATCCCTGTCGTTAATGAGTTGCGGTTGCGCGGCGATTACGGCGAAGAGTGGTGCCGCGACTTTTCAGTGAGTGTAAATCCGAACCGCCGCTCTTTCCCAATAGATAATTTCGATCCCGTAAATAATCGCTTGGGGCGGAAGTAGGGGCGAACGCATTCTCCATGGCCTCAGCGGCTTGCGGCGAGGCAGTAAAAATGGCGGCATAGATAGTTTCAATCGGTTAAATAGAAAATATTCACTTCCGCTCAAAACGAGGACCTACGATGATATCCTTCTAGTCCGTTTTCCGTGGACTGCAACCTTCGCGCTACTGGCGCATTTGGGAGGCCTGTGAAAAGACTGATCGGTTCGATGCTGTGCGCGTTGCCGTGGGCGGCATACGCGCAGACTCCGGCGGCAACCCCGTCTTTAGAGGAGCAAGTTAAGGCCGCTCAAGCGGCGGCAGCCGCGGCGCAAATGGCCGGAGACAACGCCTGGATGCTGGCCAGTTGCGCTTTGGTTTTGTTGATGACCGGTCCCGGACTGGCGCTGTTCTACGGCGGCTTGGTGCGCAAGAAGAACGTGCTCGGCACGATGATGCAGAGCTTCACTCTGATGGGATTGGCGACCGTGCTCTGGTTCGCTGTGGGCTACAGCCTGTCGTTCGGCGAAGGCAGTCCGTTTATCGGCGACCTGCGATATCTGATGCTCGATGGCGTAGGCGGCGATCCGCAAACGGACTATGCGGCGACAATTCCACACCAGACTTGGATGGTGTTCCAGTTGATGTTTGCGATCATCACGCCGGCTCTGATCACGGGCGCGTTCGCCGAGCGCATGAAGTTCGGCGCCATGTGCCTCTTCATGACTCTCTGGTCGCTATTGGTTTACTACCCGATGGCGCACATGGTTTGGGGCAAAGGCGGATTTCTGAACGCCTTCTTGGGCGGCGCGATCCCGTGCTACGACTTCGCGGGCGGCACGGTGGTTCACATCACTTCCGGCGTCTCGGCGTTGATCTGCGCGATCTATATGGGTAAGCGAAAAGGGTTCGGTTCGGAGGCGATGAAACCGCATTCGCTGGTGCTGAGCTTTATCGGCGCCTGCCTGCTGTGGTTTGGCTGGTTCGGATTCAACGCGGGTAGCGCCCTATCGGCGGGTCCGCTCGCTTCGAGCGCATTCGTCGCCACGCACTTCGGCGCGGCGGCGGCGGCCATCGGTTGGGTGCTCATGGAATGGTTCACCGCGAAGCCCAGCGTCCTCGGCGGGATCTCCGGCGCGGTGGCGGGCTTGGTGGCCATCACCCCCGCTTCGGGTTTCGTCAAACCGGGACCGGCTCTATTGATCGGATTTATCGCGGGTATCGTGTGCTACTTCATGGTGGTGCGGGTGAAGGCGATGTTCGGCTACGACGATTCGCTCGACGCGTTCGGCGTTCACGGCGCGGGCGGTACGCTTGGCGCGATTCTCACCGGCGTATTCGCCACTCGCGCGGTGAACGGCGCGATCGGCGAAGGCAAGGGCGGCTTAGTGGACGGCAACGGCGGCCAGATCGTCAATCAGTTGATTGGCGTGGCCATCGCCTGGGCGATCGCGATCGTGGCGACGTTCCTCATCCTGAAGGTTTGCGATATGGTGTGCGGCGGAGTCCGGTTGAGTCCGGACGACGAAGATAAGGGGCTCGACGTCACCCAGCACGGCGAGGAAGGCTACAATCTGGAGGCTTAACCCATGAAGAAAATCGAAGCGATTATCCAGCCGTTCAAATTGGAAGACGTCAAGAAGGCGCTAGCGGACGTTGGCGTCGACGGCCTGACCATCAGCGAAGTTCGCGGTCACGGCCGCGAGAAAGGGCATACGGAAATCTATCGCGGCCACGAGTATCAGGTGCGCGATCTGCCGCGCTTGAAGCTGGAGCTCGTGGTTCCGGCGGCGAATCTCGACGCGGTGATTAACGCGCTCGTGAACTCGGCCCGCACGGGGAAGATCGGCGACGGCAAGATTTTCGTGTCCGATATCTCCGAGGCGGTGCGCATTCGGAACAACGACCGCGGCGAAGCGGCGCTGTAACCCTCAAGGATCTTTCGAGCGGGTGACGGTGCTAAACCACGCGTTCACCCGCTCGTCGAACTCGACCGGCGCGACTTGGTGCGCATTGATGTGAGCCGCCCCGGGTACGAGCCATAGAGTTGCATCCGCAAGTTTGTCTTTTAGCCGAATCGAGTGCTCCGGCGGCACGTTATTGTCTTGGCCACCGTGTATGAGGAGTACCGGAACTCCCCGAGTGTTCGTATTTTCCGGCGCGGACAAAGCTAAATCGATCCCGTACTTCAATTCCACGTACGTGAATGCGAGCGATACGAGAGCTTCGCTCACCGGACGGCTCAACCAAAGCGGCGGGCCAGACCTTTGTTGAATTCGCTGCTCGGCGATCAGCCGGAACGACGAGAATGGACATTCCGCAACGATCGATTTGAACGGTGCGCTTGCGCCTACAGCTTGGATCAGGATGGCGGCTCCCATCGAGGCTCCATATCCGAAGATTCCGCCGTCGCAGTCCAGCGTTCGCAAATAGTTCGCCCAAAGCGCGGTGTCCCCGGCTTCCAGAACGCCGTACCCACGTAGATCGCCTCCGCTCGCGCCATGTCCGCGCATGTCGATGGCGATACCTGTAATGCCTTTTGCCGTCAGATTTTTCGCGAGCGGCAACTGACTACTTCCGTCGTCGCCGACACCATGCAGCAACAACACGCATCGATCGCCCGCCGCTTCCCGCCGAACCGGACGGCATACCAACTGCGTACCGTCGGCGGCCCGAATCGTAACACTCTCTCCTTTGTCGGCGACGAAACTTGGCGGTGCGCTACGCCGGATTGCGCCTTCGGCGAGATAGATTGCGATTAACGCCATCAAAGCGAAAGCCATCGCCGCGCAGATAGCAATCCAACGAAGAGACCGCACCTAACCATTAACGGAAGGGATTTCGATTCGTTCCCGGAGAGTAAACCGTGCCGTGTGCGCGATCAGCTGCGCTGTAACCGGTATCGTAAAGCGGTTAGCGTCGCCGAACGATCGCCACGCCGGGCGGAATCAGCAGCCACATTCCGGAAAAGGGCATCAAGACGCCCCAGACGGCTACCGCCGCAAGTAGGCTGTATCCAACGAAGCGCGGCAATGAGTGGCGAGCGTGTTTTTCGACCCACACCATGAGTGCGCCCAAAAGGATCGTCGCCGGGCCGAAGGCTGTGAACCAGAAAGCGTGCTCACGCGTGACGTCGCCGTCCACCGAGTTCCAGAACCTTTGTCTTGCGATCCCGGCCCAGCCCGGCGCGTACACGACAATTCCAAAGAGGGTGTGTAGCATTCCGACGGTGGCCACCCACCAGCCGGTCCAAGTGCGAGTCGTAAACACGGATTCCTTTAGCGCACGAAGTAAGGAGGCGGATTCTTCGCCAGATCCCTTTCCCACGCCTCGTACAACCCGCGCAACTCGGCGACCTTCTCCGGATACTCGTAGAACTTCGTCGACCGTTCGCCCGGATCGTCCTTCACGTTGAACAGCGCCTGGAACGGCGGACCGTCGTCCAGCCATTTCCAGTCGCCCTTGCGGGCCGCTCGTTGCTTTCGGTCGGCGCGGTTGATTCTCCAGAACTGCGTTCGCTCCGTCACCGGACCGCCGCGCATGGCAGGCATCAGATCGATGCCATCGACATTGTCCGGAGCTTGAACACCCGCCGCCTTCAACGCCGTCACGGCGAGATCCATCGACATCATCGGCTGCGCGCAATCTTTGCCCGCAGGGATGCGGCCCGGCAGTTTGGCGAGACTCGGCACGCGAATCCCGCCCTCCCACAGTGTGCCTTTGTGGCTCGCAAATGGCCAGTTGCGCGACAGGCGTTCGCCCCCGTTATCGTTGGTGAACATCACCAGGGTATTGCGCCCGAACCCCTTGCGCTCTACCGCGTCGAGAATCGAGCCCACGCCTTGGTCGATCGACTGGAGCATCTCCGCGTAATCGCGACGTGTGCCGTCGTACCAAGTGGCGCGGGTGCGAATGTCGTGCGGGCGGCCGGGAGCCTGGAACGGCCAGTGCACCGAGTTGTACGGCACATAAAGGAAGAACGGGGCGGCGGCCGATTGGCTCTCGACGAACTTCGCCGCCCGCTGCGAGAACAGCTCGGTGAGATAACCCTTGGCTTCGACCTTCTCGTTCCCTTCGTAAAGGTCGAGCGTGCCGTTCACATCCTTACCCGTGTAGAGATCGGTGTTGCCGCCGGTGATGCCGAAATACTCGTCGAACCCATGCGCGAGCGGCATTTCGGGCGTGCGGCTACCCAGGTGCCACTTGCCGAACATCGCCGTGCGATATCCGGCGTTCTTGAAAAGGCGGGGGAGCGTAGGCACGCTGGGCGGCAGTCCGGGATGCTCGCGCTGGCTGGCGTTGAGCGCCCATTCGAGCCCGTAGCGCTGCTGGTAGCGGCCCGTCATGAGCCCGCAGCGGGTGGGCGTGCATACGGGACCGTTCGAGTAGCTTTCGGTGAATCTAACGCCCTGCCGCGCGATCTTGTCGATATTCGGCGTCTTGATGTCGCGGACGCCGTAGCAGCCCAGGTCGCCCGCGCCCATGTCGTCCGTCATGATGAGGACGACGTTGAGGCGCGTTTCCTGCGCGGCGAGCGGCGCGGCGGCGAGGGAAGAAACGAAGGTTCGGCGATCCACGGTCCTTACAATATAGGAACGTGACCGGCAGCGTCCATCAATTGAACGTCTCGAATGGCGGCGTACCGAAATATGCGATTCCAGAAGCCGAAGCGACGCCGCTAGGTCTCGCGGGCGACCGTCAAGCGCATCCCGAGTTTCACGGCGGGCTGCGGCAAGCGCTGCTCCTGATCTCGCGCGAAAATCTCGACGCCTTGCGCGAGGACGGCTGGCCGCTTTTCCCCGGCGCGCTCGGCGAGAACGTCACCACCGAGGGCATCGATTTCCGCCAAGTCCGCATCGGCCAGCGCTACCGGATCGGCGAGGCGATCGTCGAGATCACGAAGGTCCGCCAGCCTTGCCACCAGCTCGATCCTTACGGCCAAGGCATCCAACGTGCCATCTTCGACCGGGCGGCCAAGAATAACGATCCGCGCTCGGCTCACTGGGGATTGTCGGGCTTTTACGCCGCCGTTCCGCGGCCGGGCTTGATCCGCACCGGGGATATAATCCAACTGCTTGACCAAGTCGTCTAGCAATCTGGAGGCGGTTCTCCGCTCCTACAGCCCCTTCCTCCGGCGGTTCGCCGAACAAAGCGGACAACCGCTAGCCGAGCTTTTCGAGACTGCTTCACTCACCGAAACTCCACCGGACGAGCCATTGGCGCGCGTGCGAAAACGGGCGCTGGTGCGGATCGCGTTGCGCGACGCGCTGGGCATCGCCGGATTGGCCGAAACGGCGGAGGAACTTTCGACGCTCGCCGACGCGCTGATCGAGGAAGCGTTACGGCGAGCGCAAGCCGAGTCCGGTTTTTCGGGCAGCGGCAAATTGGCCGTCATCGCGCTCGGCAAGCTCGGGGGATGCGAATTGAATTACTCCTCCGACATCGATCTGATGTTCGTCTACAGGGGAGGATCGCGAGCGGCCGCCGCAGCGCTCGCCCATCGAGTCACGGCGCTGCTCGGCGACCCCGGACCGGACGGGTTCGCCTATCGCGTCGATCTGCGACTGCGCCCGGAAGGCCGTCTTGGCGATGTGGCGATTTCGCTCGACGCGGCGCGCGAGTACTACCGCGGCCGCGCCCGCGATTGGGAATTGCAGATGCTGATCAAAGCGCGTACCGCGGCGGGCGACCGAGCGGCCGGGCAGTCGCTACTCGATTTCGTCGAGCCCCTGATCTATTCGACGACGCTCGACTTTAAGGCCGTAGAAGCGGTGAGCGAGTCGCGCATCAGAATCGGCGAAAAGTTCCAGGCGAAGCGCCGGGCCGACGCGACCGACGTGAAGCTCGTGCCGGGTGGAATTCGCGATATCGAGTTCGCCGTGCAATGCTTACAGCGTTTGCATGGAGGCCGCGAACCGTGGGTGCGGCACGGCGGCACCCAACTGGCGCTGACGCGGCTGCACGACAAGGGATTGCTGGCCGATCACGAATTTTCGGCGCTCGCCGGAGCGTACGAGTTTCTGCGAACCGTCGAGCATCGATTGCAGATGCTCGAAGACCGCCAGACGCATACGTTGCCTACAAATCGTAACGAACTCGCCGCGCTCGCCGGGCGCATTCCGCAGTTGGCGCTAGCGCCGGGCGATCCCGTAACGGCCTTGCGCGATCGCCTGCATTCGCACTTCGCGGAGGTGCGCCGAATCTACGACCGCATCATTCAGTCGCCGTCGCCGCGACCGCCGAAGTCGCGCCGAGTTCCGGCTCCGCTCGACCGTCATCCGCGCATTGCAGAGCGTGTCACCGCCAATCCTTCGCTCGCGGGGCGCGTCGCGGATGTTTTCGAGCACAGCCCCTGGCTCGCCGATCAACTCCGGCGGCACCCCGAATACCTCGACGACACCCCGAGAAATGGAGTGCGCGACTTGAAATCGCTGCGGCAACATTTCGAACGGGAGATGTTCCGGCTGCTAACGGCGAGCCTTTGCGATCCCACGCCTATTTTCGAGACCCTCCTCACCGCGTCGAATCTGGCGGGCGAAGTGGTACGCGAGAGTTTCGAAATGGCGCTAGCCGAAGGCGATCCAATCCCCGGGCCGCCGATGACGATCGTGGCGCTAGGGCGTTTGGGTGCGCTCGAATTCGATCTCGGCTCCGACGCCGACCTGCTGTTCGTCTTACCGGACGAAAGCGCGGACCGGCAACTCGAGTGGACGCGCGTCGCCGAGCGGCTCATCGGATTGCTCACCACCTACACGGGCGACGGAACTTTGCTCGCCGTCGATACTCGATTGCGTCCCGGCGGGCGCGATGGCGAGTTGGTACAAACCGAGCGTGCCTACAAGGAATACTTTGCGAATCGCGCCGAGGCTTGGGAAGGAATCGCGTACATGAAGGCGCGCGCGGTAGCCGGCGACATCGATCGCGCGACGGAGTTCTTGCACGAGCTGCAACGGCTCGATTGGCGGCGATACGGACAATCGGGACGCTCGCGCGCGGAGTTGGCCGCCATGCGGCGGAAGCTTGAAGAGGAGCAGGGCGCCGAGAATCCGCTAAAGGCCGGGCCGGGCGGCTACTACGACATCGATTTCGCGTTGATGTATCTGCGGTTGAAAGGTGCGGGGATGTTCTTCAAGCAGCTCAACACACCGGAGCGGATTCGCGTGGTGGAAGAGATGGGGCACCTCGATCGCGCCGACGCGCAGTTTCTTTCCGATGCGGCCACCTTCTACCGCGCCGTCGATCATGGATTGCGATTGCTCACCGGACACTCGGCGGGCAGTCTTCCAAAGGCCGCCGCGCAACTCGATCCGCTTTCTGCGATGGTGCGGCGCTGGACTCCGGGGCATCTGCACGACCAGGAGCTGACGATAGAATTAAGTCAGATCCAAAGCCGCACCCGGGAGTATTTTGACCGCCTGTTCCGCTAAGCTAGCCGTCCGTCTTGCGCTTGCCGGTTTCGCGCTCGCGGAGACGCGCGTAGCCGCCGCCGAGGAGTCGCAGGCCGCCGTCAAGCAAGCGCTCGGGCGGATGTACAACTTCGATTTCGACGGCGCGGACCGGATCTTGGACGCTCACATTCGCGCCCAACCGGAAGAGCCGCTCGGGTACACGTTCCGCGCGGCATCGCTTTTGTTCCGCGAGCTGGACCGGTTGAAGATCCTCGAAGGCGAGTTTTTCGCCGACGACAAACGGCTGATCGCCAAAGAGCGTCTGGAAGCGGACCCCAAGGTGGGACGGCAGTTTTACGAGTTCGTCGAGATGGGAAGGCGCCGCGCCCGGCACCGGTTGGCTACCAATCCCAACGATCCGTCCAGCCTCTTTGCCATGTGTATCGGCGCGGGGTTGGTGACCGACTACGTGGGCCTGGTGGAGCGCAAACAACTTGGCAGTTTGACGCACGCCAAGGAATCGCAAAGTTACGCGGTTCGGCTGTTGAAGGTGGAACCAACGTTTACCGACGCCTATATGACCACCGGGCTTACCGAATATCTACTGGGCAGCGTGCCCTTTTTCGTGAAGTGGTTTGTGAAGTTCGAGGGAGCCGAGGGCGATAAGGATAAGGCGGTTCGAAATCTGGAAACCGTAACGCGCACTGGACGTTATCTAGGGCCGTTTGCGAAGATATTGTTAAGCATTATCCACCTGCGCGAGAAACGTGTGGGGGAGTGTGAGCGTCTACTATCCGAGCTCTCCCGGGACTTCCCGGAAAATCAGCTGATCCGCAAGGAACTCGCAAAAGTTTCGGCTTTACAAAAAAACACCGCCTCGCCATGAGACTGTTTACGCCCCTGTGTGCCTTGATCCTGTTTGCGCGGCCGGCCGTTTCCGCGCCTTCCATCGACGACGCGTTTCACCGCCTTTACAATTTCGATTTCGCCGCCAGCCGGTCGATCGCCGATCAATACGCCGCCGCCAATCCAGGCGACCCTATGGGTCCCGCGACCCGCGCCGCGGCGTGGCTCTTTAGCGAATTGCACCGCCTGAACTTGCTGGGCAAAGAGTTCATGACGTCCGACGACCGCATCAAAAGCGGAGAACGCGCGTTGCCGAAAGAACAGGCGCGCCAGGAGTTTTTGCGATCGGTGGCGGAAGCCAAAGCTCTTGCCGGTGACAAGAACGACGTCCGGTCGCTTCTCGCGATGACCATCGTTTACGGCCTTGAGCGCGATTACGACGCCTTGGTCGAGAAACGGCTGCGGGCCAGCCTCGAATCGGCGCGGGAATCCCAGCGTTACGCGCGGCGGCTCATCGCCCGGGATCCGTCGCAAAAAGACGCCTACTTCACTTTCGGCTTCAGCGAGTACCTTGTAGGCTCTCTGCCATTCTTCGCGCGATGGTTCATGAAGATGGACGGCGTCGAGGGCAACAAAGCGCGCGGGCTGGAGCAACTGGAAATCGCGGCCAACGAAGGCCGCTATTTGAAACCCTTCGCGCAAATGATGCTCGCCATGTTCTACGTCCGCGAAAAGCGGCCCGTCGACTCAAAGCGGCATTTGCGCGAACTGGCGCGCGAGAATCCCGGCAATCCGGCCGTTAAGGCCGAGCTCACGCGGATCGGCGGAGGCGAGTAAACTCGCTTTCGTGAAGACTTCCGTCTTCGACCTATTCAAGATCGGCGTCGGCCCATCGAGTTCTCACACCGTCGGCCCCATGCGGGCGGCTGCGCTTTTTGCACGGGAAACTCCGGGCGCGGCCCGGTTCGTCGCCGAACTCTTCGGATCGCTGGCGCTCACCGGCGTCGGCCACGGCACGGATCGTGCGGTGCTCCTGGGTTTGGCGGGTTGCTCGCCCGGCGAGATCGTCAGCCTCGACACCCCTCCGCCCGCTGCGCCTCCGGCAACCATTGTTTTCCTCCGCGACCAAACTCTGCCCGAGCATCCCAACGGCATGCGCTTCACCGCCTACGACGCTAAGGACCGTACGTTGGCTTGCCGCACGTTCTACTCGACCGGCGGAGGGTTCATTCGTGAGGCGGGATGCGCGGAAGCGGGTAACGAGCGACCGACGGTTCCCTACCCCTTTTCGAGCGGCGCCTCTCTGATCGAGCGTGCGAACGAGCACGGGCTGTCCATCTGGCAACT
This sequence comes from Bryobacteraceae bacterium, assembly GCA_033763835.1. GTDB lineage: Bacteria > Acidobacteriota > Terriglobia > Bryobacterales > Bryobacteraceae > JAPKYZ01. Next base: position 93,961 of record JANRJS010000006.1, read on the forward strand.
GATGCTCGAGAACGAAAAAGCCTGGCGTCCGGAAGCGGAGATCGTACCCGGCATCCTGCGTTTTTGGCAAGTCATGAAGGACTGCACTTGGCGGGGCTTGCACACCGAGGGCATACTACCCGGCGGCTTGAACGTTCGCCGCCGCGCGCCGAGGCTGTACGAAAAGCTGGTGCACGGCGGGTCCAAGGATCCGCTCGGCGTGATGGATTGGGTGAACGTTTACGCGATGGCCGTAAACGAAGAGAACGCGGCAGGAGGGCGTGTGGTGACGGCGCCCACAAACGGCGCGGCGGGTGTCATTCCGGCGGTGGCGCACTACTACATCGAATACATGGCGGGCGACTCCGAGGGAATCGTGCGCTACTTCTTGACGGCGGGCGCGATCGGCGTTCTCTACAAGGAGAACGCGTCGATCTCGGGCGCCGAGGTCGGCTGTCAGGGGGAAGTGGGCGTGGCGTGCTCCATGGCGGCCGCGGGACTGGTGGCCGCGCAAGGCGGAACCAATGAGCAGATTGAGCACGCCGCCGAAATCGGCATGGAGCACAATCTCGGCATGACGTGCGACCCGATCGGCGGACTGGTGCAGATCCCCTGTATTGAGCGCAACGCCATCGGCGCGGTGAAAGCGATCAACGCCGCCCGCATGGCGATGCAGGAGACGGCCGGTCATCACGTCTCGCTCGATCAGGTGATCCGCACGATGTACCAAACCGGGCTCGACATGCAGTCGAAGTACAAGGAAACTTCGCTCGCCGGGCTGGCCGTGTTGGCTGTCAGCCGCGTCGAGTGTTAGCGCGGCGACGACTTAGCGATAAACTCGCCGATCTCGCGCGACACGCGTTCGAGCGAAGGCTTATGGATATAAAACATATGCCCCGCCTCGTAGTAACTCCTAGTAATGGCCGGCTGGAAACTCGCGGGCAATCCCATATGCGACAAAGTGTACTCGGCGGCGAAGTACGGCGTCGCTAAGTCGTAATAGCCGAAGCCGACATACAACTTCATGTAAGGATTCTTGGCGAACGCCTGCCGCAGTGCGTCCGAAGTATCGGCGTACGCATTCTGTCCCGCCGGACCATAATCCCAAGGCCCGATCCCGCCGCCCAAAATGTAATACTGCAAGTCCGACTTGTAGTTCAGCGCCGTGCGCACGTAATCGAGAAACAAAGCCGTGTAGGGGGGACGGATGGCGGTCATGGAAGGATCGAATTGCGGCTGCTCCGCGTTGTTGACGCCCTCCGTACCTTCCAGTCGGCTATCGAGCCGGCCGACGGTCTTCTGCTCCAGGCGCATTAGCTCTTTCGTAAAGCGCTGGATCTCGATCCGCAGATCGTTGCGGTCGATCCACTTCTTATCGAGTCCCGTAAGCCGGTGCAACTTATCGATCGCGGCATTGCGTTCGGTGGGCGTCAAACGGTCGCCCTTTGCGAGAACGACGGGATACTCGGCGGTGGCGTAGTCCTCCGACTCTTTCAAGGCTTTGCGGAGGTCGGCTTTTTGTAAGTCCGGTGGAAGTTTCTTGTGATACCAAGCGCTCGCGGTGTAAGTAGGCAGGAATAGCTGATAAGGCAAATCGTTGCCCTTATTGAATCGCGCCGTTTGGAAATTCAGAATCGTCGAGATCAAAATAACGCCGTTAAACGCCACGCCACGGTCGACTAAGTACCCGGCTACGCCCGCCGCGCGAAAAGTACCGTAACTTTCGCCAATTAAGAACAGCGGCGAACTCCAACGGTCGTAACGCGTGAGAAAGAGCCGAATAAATTCGCCCACAGAACTAATGTCCCCTTGCACTCCGAAAAACTTACGCCCTAACTCCTGAGTAACTCCGCGGCTGTACCCCGTCCCGATGGGATCGATAAAAACTAAGTCGGCGAACTGCAAGAAGGTATGCGGGTTATCTTCGAGCGTAAACGGCGGCGGAGGGTAAGCTCCATCGTCCATCATGCGGACGCGCTTCGGTCCGATCATGCCGAGATGCATCCAGACGCTCGACGATCCCGGGCCGCCGTTGAACGAGATCAGCAAGGGCCGTTTCGCCTTCGGACCCGCATTGTCCAACGTGTAGGCGATGAAAAACATATGCGCCTCTTCGCCGAGCGTCTGCTCATTGACGATCGGCAAACGCCCGGTGGTCACCGTGTAACTCAGCGTCTTGCCCCCAGCGGTCATTTGTTGCTTGGCGACGACCGGCTCCGGCTCGGGCTTCGCTGGTGGGGCGGGTGCGGCGGGTTGCGAAGCGGCGGCCTGCTTGGCGGGAGACACCGGCGGTTGTTGAGCGAAAACTGCGGCGCAGATCAGCGGGAGGGCGAAACGCATAGGTTCATGATACGCGCTGGATTCCAGTTTTCCGCTACCCATGCCAGCGGATCGGAGCCGCCCGGCGGTGTGTGGCCGAGGAACTCGATCGCGGTCCGCAACGCACGCTCATCGCCGGGCGCCACCGCCGGGGCGCGATTCTGTTTGCTCAGCTTTTCGCCGTCTTCGCTCAACACCAGCGGGACGTGCAGATAGTTCGGCACCGGGTAACCCAACGCGCGCTGCAGAAAATTCTGGCGCGGTGTTGAGTCGAGCAGATCGGCTCCACGAACGATATCCGTAATTCCCTGCTCCGCGTCGTCCACCACCACGGCCAGCATGTACGAGTAGAGGCCGTCGGCTCGCCGAATCACGAACGAATCCGGGCCACTGGCGGCGCGGAGCGATCGCGGCGTACGGCCCTGCAGTCCCTCGCGACAACGGCACTCCCGATCTTGGCGAGTGCAGGCGCAAGGATAGGCGAGATCGCCCAAGCGCTCGATCGCGGCGGCATACCGCTCGCGCCGCTTGCTCTGGTAGACCACTTCGCCGTCCCAGTGGAGCCCGAACGATTCGAGGGTCCGCAGAATGTCTTGGTCCGCGCCCGGCACACAACGCGGAGTGTCGATATCTTCGATTCGGACCAGCCATTCGCCGCCTTTCGATCTCGCGTCCGCCCAACTGGCCACGGCGGTTACCAGCGAGCCCAAATGCAACGGCCCCGTGGGCGAGGGCGCGAATCGCCCGCGGTACGGCATACTCCTACGATAAGATTCGGAGCGCATGAGTGATCCGAATCGCCGCCGGTTTCTCGGTGGGGCCGCCGCCGCGCTCGCCGCTCCCACGCTGCTTCGCTCCGCAACTCGCCCGAACGTACTCGTCATCCTCACCGACGACCAAGGCTACGGCGACTTCTCCTGTCACGGCAACCCCGTACTGAAGACGCCGAACATGGACAAGCTGCACTCAGAGAGCGTCCGGTTTACGGATTTTCACGCCGCGCCGATGTGCACTCCGACTCGCGGGCAATTGATGACCGGACAGGACGCTCTTCGCAACGGCGCGACTTCGGTAACGGCCGGCCGTGCCGTCGTGCGCCGCGGAATTCCGATGATGCCCGAAATTTTTCGGGAGAACGGATATTCGACGGGCATTTTCGGAAAGTGGCACTTAGGCGATAACTACCCGTACCGCCCCATGGATCGAGGATTTCAACGCGCGATGTACCACCTAGGTTGGGGATTCAGCGCCGCGCCGGAATTCGACAACGACTATTTCAACGGGCGCTATCACGACCAGGGAGTTCTGCGGAAATTTACGGGTTACTGCACCGACTTCTGGTTCGACCAGGCGATGACTTGGATGAAGGATCGGCAGTCCGCGAAGTCGCCCTTCCTTTGCTATTTGCCCACCAATACACCGCACACGCCCGCCTGGGTCGACGAAAAGTACTCGGCGCCTTATAAGAAGCCCGGACTTCCCGCCGAGTTCTTCGGCATGATCGCGAATTTAGACGAGAACCTAGGTCGGCTCGATGGCTTTCTGAAGTCGAGCGGCCTGCGCGACAACACCCTGGTTGTCTTCATGACCGACAACGGGGCCACCGGCGGGCGCAACGTGTTCAACTCCGGGATGCGCGGGCACAAGACGACGAATTATGAGGGCGGTCATCGGGTGCCTTGCTTTGTCCGCTGGCCTGCCGCCGGTTGGAAGACGGGACGGGACGTTGCCGCGCCGACGCAGTTGCAGGATATTCTTCCCACGCTGATTGACGTGTGCGGCTTGAAAGCTCCAAAGAGCTTCGCGCCCGATGGCACATCGCTGAAACCATTGTTAGACACACCGGGCGCCGCGCTGCGGGATCGCATGATGGTCGTGCAATACGGCCAAACGCCGAAACGGAACGACGGCTGCGTGATCTGGAATCGCTGGAGGCTCGTCAACGGTACCGAGTTGTATCACCTTGATTCCGATCCCGCGCAGGCGACGAACGTGGCCGAAAAGAATCCCGAAGTCTTGCGAAAAATGCGCGAACACTACGACCGCTGGTGGGCAGGAGTGTCCCCGAGGCTTACCGATTTCGAGCCCACATCGATCGGCGCGAAAGAAGCAAATACCGTGGAACTCACTAGTTCCGATTGGCAAGACATTTATTGCGATAACGTCGGCCACATTTCCAACGCGGTGGGCGGTCCGCGCGGTGGTCCCTGGTCGATCTACGTGGAGCGCGACGGCGATTACGAGATCGCGCTATCGCGGTGGCCTCCATGGCAACGTCTCGCGTTAACTGCTGGACGGCCCGTGCAGAAGATGACCAAGGGTCAACTGCCGGAAGGCAAGGCGCTGCCCATCGCGAAAGCGCAATTGCGTATCGCGGGGCAGGAACACGCCGCTGCGACGGCCGAAAGCGATACGGCGGCAAAGTTCCGCGTCAACCTCAAGGGCGGCGTGAAGACGACGCTACAAGGTTGGTTCCAAGACGCAGGCGGTACGGACCTCGCGGGCGCCTTCTATGCCAGCGTCACTCGGCTTTAAGTCTCGCCGTCCGTCTCCAGTTGCAACACGTCGTTTGGGCTCGGTAGGTCGCCGCGTTTCCCTCTCCGAACGTGGATCGCCGGGTCGCCATAGCTCAGACGGACAAGAAAGGTTAGATCGTAATACTGCGGTTCGAAACTATCGTTCGCGAAATATACTTGTGCGCCTTTCGGTAAATGCGGGCGCTGCCCCTTAACGAAGTCGGCCACCCGCATCAAGCGCCACGAATCGGATAGCATGCGATTCTCGTTTTCGCGCGAGTCGCGCAAACCCATCCAGAGTGTGAGCGCCACGGCCATCGACACCGGAATTCGCGGATTACGTAAACTCGCGCAGCCCACCGCAAACGCAAGCACCGCGAAACACCAAGCTAAGTGCGAAACGAAGGCGGAGCGCGTTGGCAGGAACACCACAGGTATCAAGGCCAATAGCGAGCCAAGAGCGAGCCAAGCGGCGGTGCGCGTCCGAACCGTAAGCAAGATCGGCGCGGCGAATAGCGGCGGCATGCGCCAGATCCATTCGCCCATGTAGTGCTCAAGACCTTCCCGAAACCGCGCCCAACTGAACGTCATGTTGTACGCTTCGTTGCCGCCGAACACGCTCAAATGGCGAAAGCCGTACTTGCCGATCGCGAACGCCAATCCCATAGCGCACACTATGCCGATAAAGACTCGCCAAGCCCGGCCGATTCTAGACGATCAAAGCGTGCATTACGAGAACACCGGGAATCGCTACGGCGACCTCCTTCGAACCGAACGCCGCAAGTACCGCCAACAGTAGCCAATACCGGGGATGGTCGCTCGCCAAAAAATTCCACACGACCAGCAGTACGAGCAACGACGACAACGAATCGTAGATCGTTCCGAAGCTGAAATAGAGATCGGCGAACTTCGGATGAAACGAGGCGAGAAACGCCGCCAGCAATCCGTAGGCGCGCGACTTTGTGGCGATCGACGCAATTCCGTATACGGCCACGATGATCCCCACTAAGATCAACCATAAAAACGCGTGAAATGGAAAAGCGGTAAATCCAAACGCCGCGTGCAAAGAACGGTATACCAGTCCACCGAAGGGACGATATACCGGCGACCAGAACTCCAGGCACGCTCGCAGCAAGTCGCTCCAAGGGACCAGTAAATACTGGTGCAGGTTCATGATGTCATCCGGCGAAAAAAACGCGCGGAAAGTATTTTGAACTTGCCAGGTGAAATATGCGACGATCGCCGCCAGACCGCCAAGCGCCCGCCGTTCAGTTACTTCCATTCTTGAACACGGCCTCACCGCCTAAGTAAGTAGTGGCGGGCAACGTAGTTAGAATTTCCTTCGGCTCGACGGTCATCACATCTTTGGTGAGAATGAGAAAGTCCGCCAGCTTACCTGGAGTAATCGATCCCTTCTTCGACTCCTCGAACGCCGCGTACGCTCCGTCTAGCGTCCAGCTCTTCAGCGTCTCTTCGCGATTGAGCTTCTGATCGGGCATGAATCCGCCGGGAGGGTTGCCTTGGTGATCCATGCGCGTGATGGCGGAATACAGTCCCCAGAAGGGGTTCGGGTCCTCGACCGGAAAATCGCTTCCGTTCGTGATGCGCACGCCCGCGTTCAAAAACCGGCGAGGAGCCCACGCGCCGAGCAATCGATCCGGTCCTAGGCGATCCTTCGCCCAACGCATGTCGCTGGTGGCGTGCGTCGATTGCAAAGACGCGATGACCGCATAGTCGGCGTAAAGCTTGAAATCGGGCAGCGACACGACTTGGGCGTGTTCGACGCGGAAGCGGCGGTCCTTGCGTCCTTCAAGAGCTTCGCCGTAAGCGTCGAGCACCGTTCGGTTCGCGCGGTCGCCGATGGCGTGGGTGTTGACCTGAAAGCCCTTGGCGACGGCGTCCTTGGCGACGTCCCGGATGTACTCCTTTTGCAGAATCAGTAACCCCGAGTTTTGTTTGTCGTCCGAGTAAGGCTGGAAAAACGCCGCGCCGCGCGAACCCATCGCGCCGTCGGCGACTAACTTGATCGACCGGACGGTGAGTCTATCCCCGATCTCCGGACCGCGTTGGAGATAGTCTTGCCATAAGTCGCCCGCGCCGCCAATCATGGCGTAAATTCGCACGGGCAACTTACCTTTCGCGATCAACCGGCGGTAAGCCTCGAGTTCCTGCCGCGAAATTCCCGCGTCGTGGACCGTTGTCATCCCCAGCCGCGCGCATTCCTGCGCGGCGCGGGCGAGCCGGGCTTCGATCTGATCTTCGGTGAGCGGCGGAATCTTGCGCGAGACGAGGGCCTGCGCGCGGTCCACCAAGATTCCTGTCGGTACTCCCGCGGCGTCGCGAATAATCTGGCCACCTTTCGGATCTTCGGTAGACTTAGTCACTCCCCCGGCGGTCAACGCCAGCGAATTTCCCCAACCCGCGTGGCCGTCTACGCGAGTTAGATACACCGGATGATCGGGACTTACCTTGTCCAGGTCTGCCGCCACGGGGAACTTACCGCCCCAGTTCGTCTGGTCCCAGTTGCGTCCGCGAATCCAAGTCCCTTTCGGGAGCGACGCCGCTTTCGCCGCGACGCGCTTCGCGATCTCTTCGATGGACGAAACGCCGCGCAGGTCCATCGTTTCGAGCATGTCGCCCAAGCTCCGCATGTGGACGTGCGAGTCGATCAATCCAGGGATCACCGCCGCGCCTTTTGCGTCGATCCGCCTCGTGGAAGGCCCGATGTGTTTCTTCATGTCCGTACCGACGGCGAGGAATTTGCCATCCTTAACCGCCAGTGCCGACGCTTTGGGCCGCGCCGGATCGACCGTGTAAACGATCGCGTTTTCCACCACCAGGTCGGCGGTCTGAGCCGCAATCCGCCCGGCGCAGAGGACGCCAAAAAGGCGGATTACAATAAGAAACATGCATGAAAGTATGGCATACCCAGGGCAATCTTCCCTGAGTATGCCGGCCTGGAAAACCGTGGCCGCTTGGGCCGCGGCGCTAGGCTTGGCGGCGCTTTTTGCGTCCGCTGGGATCTGGAAAATCGTCGATCCCATCGATTGGTCCGCGCGACTGGCGCAAATGAAAGTCCCGGGATCTTTGGCCCTGCCTTTCACGATTGCGCTTGGGATTGTAGAGACGTTTGCCGCCGCCCTGTTGGTCGTTCCGCGCTTTCGACGCTGGGGTGCGTGGCTCACCGGAGCGCTTCTCATCGTGTTCATGGCGTATGTGGCCGCCAACTACACCGCCCTGACCGGCGCGGATTGCAGTTGCTTTCCCTGGCTAAAGCGCACCATCGGACCCGCTTTCTTCTGGAGCGACGCGGCCATGCTCGCGGCAGCCGGACTAGCCGGGTGGTGGGCGCAACGCTCGCACGGCTGGCGCGGGGCCGCCGTCACGCTAGGTGCGGTTTCGGTGTTCGCCGCGGTGTCCTATGGAGTCGCCGCCACGCGGAACTCGGGAACCGCCGCCCCAGCCTCAATCACCGTTGAAGGCCAACCTTACGCGCTCGATCGGGGACGGGTTTTCCTCTATTTCTACGACCCCGAGTGTATGCATTGCTTCCATGCGGCGGAAGCGATGGCGAAGCACAACTGGAAAGACGCCAAGGTCATTGGAGTTCCGACGCGCGTGCCACAGTTTGCGCGCGGATTTTTGAATGACACGAAGTTACAAGCCGCCATTTCGAGCGACCTCGACTTACTAAAGAAGACATTCCCCTTTAACGACCCGCCGTATGGCGTCGCGCTGGAAAACGGCCGTGAACGAGCTTCGTTTGCGATTTTCGACGCCGCGCAACCGGAAACCCGGCTCCGCGAATTGGGTTTCATCGAATAATTCCATGGACAACTTACAAATTGCCTCCATCCCCGAGATGGAGAAACGATACTTACTTCAAAATTACGCTCGCTATCCTTTGGAACTATCGCGTGGGAAGGGTTGCTGGGTTTGGGATGCGGCCGGTAAGCGCTATCTCGACTTACTGTCGGGAATTGGCGTCAACGCACTCGGCCACGCGCACCCGCGTATCGTGCGCGCCATACGCGAGCAAGCGTCCACGCTGATCCACACGTCGAACCTCTTCTATCACGCCTACCAAGCGCCGCTCGCGAAGAAAATCGTCGAGACGTCGGGACTGGATCGAGTGTTTTTTTGCAACTCGGGTACCGAGGCGATCGAAGGCGCCTTGAAGATGGCGCGCGGGTACGGGCGCAAGCTTTCGCCGGATAAGTACGAGTTCGTCTCGCTCGACAATTCGTTCCACGGGCGAACGTTCGGCGCCCTCTCGATCACCGGACAGCCGAAGTATCGCGAACCTTTCGAACCGCTGATCCCCGGCGCCAAATTCGCGAGGCGCAACGATATCGAGTCCCTCGAAGCGGCGGTGTCGGATCGCACGTGCGCGATCGTCGTCGAGGGCATCCAAGGCGAAGGCGGAATCCTGCCGCTGTCGGAGGAGTTCTTGCGAAAGTGCCGCGAGTTGGCGGACCGCTACCGGGCGCTTTTCGTCCTAGACGGGATCCAGTGCAGCGTCGGCCGGCCCGGCAAGTACTACTCGTATCAGCTGTTCGATCCCCCGATCGTGCCCGACATCCTCACGATCGCGAAACCCATCGCGTGCGGTTTACCGCTAGGCGCGGTGGTGGCGAGCGAGCGCGCGGCGGCGGGCATCGATCCTGGCATGCACGGGACAACCTACGGCGGCGGGCCTCTGGTGACGCGAGTGGCGCTCGAGTTCTACGAGACGCTGGACGAACTGCTCCCGCAGATCGTGCGCGTGGGAAGCTACTTCCGCGACGAACTGCGGCGTCTGGCGAAGCGATTTAGCTTCGTCCGCGAAGTGCGCGGCGAAGGGCTGATGATCGGCGTCGAGATCGATTTCCCTTGCAAGCACTTTGTGCAGGAAGGTTTCGCGGAAGGTCTACTGTTCAACGTGACGCACGATACCGTCGTTCGATTTTTACCGCCATACATCGTGACCGAAAAGGAAATCGACCGGGCGATTCGCGGCTTGACCAAGATCTTCAAGCGGGCGAAACCTGCGAGCTAGAGCAAGCTGTTGCGTTTTCGCTCTTCGAGCGTCTTCACCAGTCCGCCCACCTTCTGCGCTTGGTCGCGGCGGCAGATCAACAGAGCGTCCGGAGTATCGACCACCACGAGATTCTCGACGCCCAACACCGCCACCAGCTTGCCGCCCGCATTCACATAGTTGCCGGACGCTCCATCGGCGAACAGCGCCTCGCCGCGAGCGGCGTTCCCATCGGCGTCTTTCTTGTCGAGCTCGTAAACCGCGTTCCAACTGCCGACATCGTTCCAGCCGACATCATCGGTAGCGAACCCGACGACATTCTTCGATTTCTCCATCACGGCGTAGTCGATCGAGATGTTGTCGCACTTAGGGAAAACATCGCCGAGCTTCGAAATAAAGTTCCGCGACGATGCGGGCGGTAATCCGCCGAGCAGGGCTGCGGTGTTGGGAAGATTCAAACGAAGCTCATCGAGAATCGTGGCCGCCCGCCAGAAGAACATTCCGCCGTTCCAGGCGTAGTTGCCCACTGCCACGAACTCCTTCGCTTTTTTGAGTTTCGGTTTTTCGAGGAACCGGCTTACCGGGTAGGGTTCGAACGAACCGGCCTGCGCGCCTTTCGGAAACTCGATGTAGCCGTAGCCCGTCTCCGGCCAACGCGGCTGAATTCCGAGTACGGCCAGATGCCCCGCTTCGCCCGCCTTGTACGCGGCGCGCACGTAACGCAAAAACCGGGCCGGTTTCAAAACGACATGATCGGAAGGAAACACGCCCATCACCGCGTTCGGATCGATCTTCGCGAGGATCTCCGCAGCCAGCCCGATGGCCGGGGCGGTGTTGCGCTGCGCCGGTTCGGCGATGATTTGCCGAGCCGGAACTTCTGGCAGTTGACGAACGATTTCCTCGCGCAAGGCCGGATTCGTCAATACCCAAATCCGTTCCGGCGCGAGAACGGGCGCGAGACGATCTACCGTCTGCTGGATCAGCGAGCGCTCGCCGAAGAATCGCAGTACCTGCTTTGCGCGCGCCTTGCGGCTCAAGGGCCAGAATCGCGTTCCCCGCCCACCCGCGAGGATCAGGCCGTAGTAGTTCGAACGGGCCATTAGGAAATCGGAACGCCACGAATGAACTTAAAGGTGCGGCTCCAGCGGGTTTTCGAGAAGAAGTTGGTCACGATGTCGAAGATATGGGCGGGGTCGATATCGCCCGAAGCTAGGCGCTCCGTTGGCGCGTCGTACGACCAGAAAATGATCGCCGGTTTTCCCACGATATTTTCCCTGGGAACAAAACCCCAGTAGCGGGAGTCCGCCGAATTGTCGCGGTTGTCGCCCATCGCGAAATACTTTCCCGGCGGTACGACGATTTCGCCGTTCACCACGTTCGCCGTCAACATCTCTCGCGCACGGGCGTCCACGTACATGTTCGGCTCGCTGGGGAAATTGTCGGCATACGGATCGATGTAATTACGCACATATTGCGTGTACGGCTCGTCGAGCGGTTTGCCGTTCAACCACAGCTTCTTGTCGACCACCTTGAGTCGGTCTCCCGGAATCCCCACGACGCGTTTGACGTAATTTTGGCGAATATCGGGCGGATAGCGGAACACGATGATGTCCCCGCGCCGGACGTCCTGGTAGGGGAGGAACTTTCCTGAGACCGGTCCCCCAGGGGAATAGGTGAGCTTGTCGACGAACAAGTGATCGCCGATCATCAGCGTCGTGTCCATCGAACCGGTGGGAACGACGAAAGCCTGCACGAGTGTCGTCGTGCCAAACAACAGCATGAGGATCGTAACCGTCCACTCCGACACTTGCCGTTTGAACCATTCGCCGAAGGAGCTTTTCGGCTCGGGCGCTTTCACCGCGACAGACGGCGCCGGGGGGTCGGCCACACCGGCGCGCTTAGTTTTCTTCGCCATTCGTTCTCCTCTACTCCCGTTGTCTTCCGCTTACTCGACTGGCGCGCCCCGCACCAGCCTCATGGTTCGCCGCCAACGCGTCTTGGCGAAAAAGTTCGTCCCTAAGTCCTTGAGATGCGCCCAACTAAAGGCCGAACCGGCCAGCCGTTCCGTCGGCGCGTCGTAAGACCAGTAGATCAAAAACGGCTTACCGATAATGTTTTCGCGAGGCACGAATCCCCAGTAGCGCGAATCGAAGGACGCGTCGCGATTGTCGCCCATCGCGAAGTAGCAGTTCGGCGGGATCACCACTTCCTGCTTCACGACGTGTTTTTCGAGCATATCGAGCCCTTCCGGCGACAGGCTCATCGTGGGTTCGCCCGGAAAAAAATCGCGGTAGCTTTGCAGATACTCGGCCTTGTGGACTTTGTAGGATTCGCGCAGCGCCTGCCCATTCAGATAGACGGTCTTCGCCTCGACCCGAATCCGGTCGCCCGGCATCCCGATCACGCGTTTGACGTAGGTCTGCTTAATCTCTACCGGATAGCGGAACACGATGATGTCGCCGCGCTTCACGGGTGTGTAGGGCAGGAAGTATTTGCTCACCGGTCCCGACGGCGAATAAGCCAGTTTGTCCACTAAAACGTGGTCGCCGATCAGTAGTGTGTCTTCCATCGAACCCGTCGGTATGACGAACGCCTGAACCAGCGTCGTTGTTCCGAACAAGAGCAGCAGGACGGTCAGCGTCCACTCCGCGATGGCGTGGCGCGGGCGATAGACCGGAACGGAAGGCGCTTCGGCAACGGGCGGTTGAGCGGCGGACTCCAGCCCGCCGGGCGAAAGATCCGTCGAGGGCACTCCCGGTGTCACAGGCTCCATTCTATTCCTCCAAAGGCTCCGGGGACCGCTCCGGCGTGGGCGCGAAACGCCGCAGACGAAACACTTCCACCATCGAGATAAACAGGTTCACGACGCCGATGCCGCTCACCGCGCCTCGAAACCAGGGACTATCCCAAATCTTCTCCCAGCCCTGGCCCAAAAATCCGAGATTCGAGAAAAAACTGTTCTCCCAATAGTCAAGCCATGGGAAGACAAGCAGGAAAGCGCCCAGTTCGAAGCAGAAGATCACCCAAACGATGGCGGTCGCTTTATCCAGCCAAGTGTGCCGGGGGGGTTCCATTAGGTTAGACGGAGGCGAACAGGGTCCGTTGCCCGACGGGCGCGAACGAGAAGCGGTGCAATGCGGTGGGGCCGGCATCGTCGAGTCCGCGATAGTGATCCGGCGCGGCGTAGCCCTTATTCGAATCGAACCGGAATCCGGGATAGACGCGGTGCCAGTCCTGGAGAACCCGGTCTCGCGCGACTTTAGCGACGACCGACGCTGCGGCGATCGAAGCGCACCGGGCGTCCCCGCCAATCAGCGCACGCTGGGGAACTTCGAGGTCCAGCGTCAAGGCGTCGACGAAAAGGAAATCCGGAGCGACAGGCAGTTTGCGGACGGCGGCGCAGAGGGCACGCTTCGACGCTTCGAGGATATTCATGCGGTCGATGCGAAAAGCGTCTACGCCGGCGATGGCATAGGCGATAGCACGTTCGCGAATCCGACGATCGAGGACCTCCCGACGCTCCGGGGTTAGGGCTTTCGAATCGTCGAGGCCGCGAATCGGATGCCGTGGATCGAGAATGACGGCGGCGGCGAAGACGGGACCGAACAGACAGCCCCGACCCACCTCGTCGGCGCCCGCGATTCGCGAAAAACCGCGGTTGCGAGCGTCGCGCTCAAACCGGCCGGTAATGGAGTTACTCCCGTTCGCGCAGGCGGGCGGCTTTGCCCTTCAAGTTCCGCAAATAGTACAACTTGGAGCGGCGCACGCGGCCCGTTCGCACGGTGTCGATATGATCGACCACCGGCGCATGCAGCGGGAAAATACGCTCGACGCCTTGGCCAAAGCTGACCTTGCGGACAGTGATGTTCTCGCCCATACCGGTGTTCTTGCGGGCGATCACCGTGCCTTCAAATGCCTGAAGCCGTTCCTTGTCGCCTTCCTTGATCTTGACATGAACCTTGATCGTGTCGCCGATCCGGAATTCGGGGAGGGTGGCTTTCTTGTGTTTGTTAATCGCCTTGGTCAACAGCGCGTTCTGCATCGTTACACTTCCTTTGCAAGTATAGCATCCGCTGTAAGATCGGGACGCATTCGCCTTGCCTTTTCAATCGCTTTTTCCCGCCGCCATTTCGCGATTTCGGCGTGATTGCCGTTCAACAGGACTTCGGGAACCTCCCAGCCGCGAAAATCCGCCGGGCGGGTCCAATGCGGCGTGTCGAACGACCGCGCCTCGGCGTCCGCGAACGATTCGTTGAGGCTCGAAGCTTCGTTTCCGAGTACGCCCGGCAACAGGCGCGCCACGCAATCGACGACAACCGCCGCCGCCAATTCCCCACCCGAGAGCACGAAATCGCCGATCGAGAGTTCTTCGTCGGCCAGATGCTCGGCAACGCGCTCGTCGACGCCTTCGTACCGGCCGCAGATCAGGAGTAGCGAACGCTCCCCCGCTAGCCGCCGCGCCGCGGCCTGATCGAACTTCGCCCCGTGCGCCGAAAGCAAGATCACCCGATGGTCAGTGCGAATCGCTTCGACGCCCGCGAAAATCGGTTCGCATTTCATCACCATGCCCTCGCCACCGCCGAACGGGCGGTCGTCGACGGATTGGTGACGGTCGGTGGTCCACTGGCGCAGTTGGTGCGCGCGGACGGTCAGGAGGCCGGATTCGATGGCGCGCCCCACGACGCCGTAGCGAAGGAGTCCGCCGAAGAACTCCGGGAAGATCGTGAGAACTTCAAAAGTCACGAGTTGAGTTCCCGCAGCCCCTCCGGCAGTTCGGCGTCGATCCGCCGCGCCGCAAGATCGATCTTCGAAAGCAACCGCGTGGGAATCTCGATCGCGCCGACCTCAATCAGCCGCTGCCCGGGCAATTCTTGCCAACCGGTCACTTCGCCCAGACGCTCCCCGCGGTCGTAAACGACGCAGCCGATCAGGTCGGCCAAGTAGTATTCGCCTTCGGGCAGCGGGACCCGCTCACTTACTGGAATCTCGATATCGAGCCCGTTTAGCTCGCGCGCGGCCTCCGGCGAATCGATGCCCCGGAACTTAAATACGACATCCGCGCCGTGCCACCAACTGCGCTCCACCTCCAGTTCGCGTTCGCCTGCGAAGACCCGATTCAGCTTCGCGAATCGTTCCGGGAAATCGGATAGCGGTGTGGCGACAATCTCGCCGCGCACTCCACGAGGGCGGCGCAGCGTGGCGATCGTGGCGTTACTCGGCAATCTCCAACTGATAGCGCTTGTCGAGCTTCGAAGCGGCGGCGTTCACCACCGTGCGCATGCTCCGCGCGGTACGCCCTTGTTTGCCGATTACCTTGCCGACATCCGAGGGATCGACCGTCAGCTTGATGGTCGTGCCCTCGGGACCGGGCGCTTCGGAGGCCGATACGGCATCCGGCTTATCCACCAGCGCCTTGGCGATTTCCTCGACCAGTTCTTTCATGAGAGTCTAGGCGGCGGAAGCGGCGGGCGCCGGGTTCGCCTTGATCAGACGCTCCACCGTATCCGACGGCTGCGCGCCGCACTTCTTCCAATATTCGATCCGGTCGTGCTTCAAATGCACGACGGCGGGAGTGGCAATGGGGTTGTAGTGCCCCACCACCTCGACGCTCCGCGAATCGCGCGCGCGTTCCTTTTCGATCACGACCACGCGGTAGGTGGGCTTCTTCTTCGAGCCGAACCGCGCCAAACGAATCATCAACATGCTTTGCTTTCTTACCTCGACTGTCCTAAATCCGATCCAATCTACTAGATTACTTGAATTTCGCGAGATCTTCGATGGTCGGCAGCTTAAACTTCATGCCCTTGCCCAGCGCGCCAGAAGCCAACCCGCCCTGGAAGCTCTTCATCATCTTGCGGGCCTGCTGGTATTGCTTCAGCAGATTGTTGACGTCGGAGACTTCTGTGCCCGAACCTTTGGCGATCCGCCGCCGCCGCTGCCCGTTGATGATCTGGTGGTTCCAGCGCTCGTCGAGCGTCATCGAGTCGATGATCGCGACGATCTTCGTAAGTTCCTTCTCGTCCACTTTGGCGTTCTTGAGCTGCTTCATCGCGCCCATGCCGGGCAGCATCCCGATGATCGACTCGAGCGATCCCAGCTTTCGCAACTGCTTCAACTGATCGCGAAAATCTTCGAGCGTGAACTCGTTCTCGATCAGCTTGCGCTGCATCTTCTCGGCTTGCTTCTGATCGACGACTTCGGAAACTTTGTCGATGAAGCTCAGCATGTCGCCCATGCCGAGAATGCGTTGCGCGACGCGGTCCGGATGGAACGGCTCGATCGCGTCCGGCTTTTCGCCCGTACCCACGAACTTCAATGGCTGCCCGGTCACAGCGCGGATCGAGAGCGCCGCGCCGCCCCGCGCGTCGCCGTCCATCTTGGTCAGGATCACGCCCGTGATTCCTAGCCGTTGATGGAACTGCTCGGCGGACTTCACGGCGTCCTGGCCGGTCATCGCGTCGGCGACGAACAATAACTCCGAAGGATTTAGGAGTTCCTTGAGCGCGCTCAACTCCGCCATCAATTCGTCGTCGATGTGCAGCCGCCCGGCGGTATCGACCAGAATGATGTCGCGCCCGCTCTGGGCCGATTCGCGCTTCGCCCCGCGCGCGAGTTCCACCGGCGAGTTCTCGCCTTCGGGTCCTTCGTAAATCGGCACGCCCAACTGCTTCGCAAGCACCGCGAGTTGCTTCCGCGCCGCGGGCCGATAGACGTCGACGGAAACCAGGAGCGGTTTCGAGCCTTGCTTCACCAGCCACTTCGCGAGCTTCGCCGACGACGTGGTTTTGCCAGAGCCCTGCAGCCCGACAATCATGATGACGGTCGGCGGCTCGCTCCCGAACTTAAGCTTGGTCGCGGTGACGCCCAACATCCGCGTCAACTCTTCGCGGACGATCTTCACGACCTGCTGCGACGGCGTCAGCGAAGTAAGCACCTCTTCGCCCATCGCCTTTTCCTTGATCGCGTCGATCAGTTGCTTGACGACTTTGAAGTTGACGTCGGCTTCGAGCAGCGCCACGCGAATCTCGCGCAGCGCCGACTCCATGTTTTCGGCCGAGAGTTTGCCTTCGCCGCGCAGGTTCTTGAAAACCCGCTGCAACTTTTCTGAGAGATTGTCGAACATGAGGTTGCGAACTGCCTTAGGAAGGGTTTCCGGCGGACTTTTTTACGGTATCACGCGCGGTTATAAGTCCCTAGGTTCTTCGGCGGGCGGCGGCGAACTTCTCGCGGAAATACGCAACCGCTTCGTCGCCGGGAATAAGCTTCACCTTGCCGCTCTTGATCTCGTCGTAGCGGCGGTCCAGAGTGGCGCGCGTTTCGGGCGAATCGTCGACATAACCGGCGACGGCGTCCTGCACCAACTCGGCGGCGGACCGCCCCGACAGCGTTGCGATTTCGTTTAGCGTCTTTTCAACTTCGGGGGCGAAAGTCACTTCCATGGCGCTCCAACCTTTCTCGCTCCAGTCTATCGGAACAAGAAACGCGCTCTTCCAAGCCTTTGTGGCATCGTATAAAAGCTTGAATTTAAACTCGAAGCGGGATTTCCTCTACCTCCTACTCGGCGGACTGTTCGTCACCAACGCGATTCTGGGCGAGGTGATCGGGTCGAAGCTAATCATGGTCGGGCCGTACATTGCCACCATCGGCGTGATCCCGTGGCCGTTCGTGTTCCTGACCACGGACCTCATCAACGAGTACTTCGGCAAGCCCGGAGTGCGCCGCCTAACCTTCATGACCGTCGGGCTGATCCTGTACGCGTTCGCGATCTTGTTCGTCTCGATGCAAATCCCCGCCGCGCCGATCTCACCGGTGAAGGACGACGCGTTCAACGCCGTATTCGGCCAATCGCTATGGATCATCGCCGGTAGCGTAACGGCCTTTCTCGTAAGCCAACTCGTGGACGTGCTGGTCTTCTGGACCTTCCGCAACCAGACCGGCGGTAAACACTTATGGCTGCGCGCCACCGGCTCGACGGCGATCTCACAATTGATCGACACGTTCATCGTGCAAGGCATCGCGTTCTGGTTGCCGGGCAAGCTCTCGACGAACGCGTTCGTTGAAGTAGCCCTGACCAGTTACATCTACAAATTCGCGATCGCCGTGAGCCTCACACCGATCATCTACGCCGCGCACGGCGCGATCGACCGCTACCTGGGCCGCGCGGAATCGGAAGCGCTGATCGCCGAAGCGGCGGGTAGCGCGAAGCGTTAGTCGTTGCGCTCCGGGCTATCGCCCGAGAATGATATCGATGCCACCGAGGATCGACGTCATCGCATTTTGACTCAACTTTGCGATGCGCTCGGTCAACAGCGCCTTGTCGAGGCTGACGATCTGAGTGGGATTGGCCACGGAATCCTTGGGCAGGCCCGCCGCGCTGGCTCGGAGCAATACGTTGCCCGGCGCTTCCGCATACTTGAGATTGCTCGTGAGCGGAACACAAACGACGGTGGCGAGACGGCTACGATTCAGGTGATCGCTTTGGACGACGACGACCGGCCTTCGATACCCAGGTCCGGAACCGGTTGGCGAAGGCAGGTCCGCCCACCACACCTCGCCCCGCCCCACTACCATTCGACGCGGGCCAAGGCGCGTTGGGACGCTACGGATGTGAAAGGGTCCACCGCATCGCCGGTGGCGTCGAGGACGCGATTCATCGCATCGGTGATCTCGTCTCCGGAATGGCGCGCGAGATACTCGCCCAGGGCATCGCTATAGAGTTGGCTTCGGGACCGCTTCGAGCGCCGCGCAAACCGCTCGGCCCGGTCGAAAATGGCGTCGGGAATGGATACCGCCGTTTTCATACCGTTAGTATAACCGAACCCGCCGCGACCCTTAGCGCTATCCGTTGCGCCTGCCCCTCACACCCTGGGCGCGGGTAAGCGATCCACGAATCCGGCCTTGGTCCGCCGCAATTCGGCGAGCGTGGAATTACGCAGCCGCGTCACCGTCGCGCGATGCTCGGGCTTCTGCGCTAGATTGTCGAGTTCGTCGGGATCGCGATTCAGGTCGTACAACTCTTCCAGATCGTCGATCAGCGGACGCACATACTTCAGGTGCTTTTCGCGCTGCATGACATACCACGGGACGTTGGCGTGAAAAGCGCCTTGGCCGGCCGGAATCGTGCTCGTGTCCGAGCCAAATTTCTGACCCGTCGCCGCCATGATCGTCGTGTGATTCCACGCGGAGCCTGGATTCTGGATCAGCGGCGAAAGGTCGCGCCCGTGCATCTCCCAAGGCAACGGCAGTCCGGCGAACTTGTGGATGGTCGGCGCCAAATCGACGCCCGCGACGGGCGTTTCGCACACCTTGCCTTCCGGCACTCGGCCCGGCATCGAGAAGGCGAGCGGCGAACGGATGTTCGCGTCGTAGGCCGCGATCTTCACGCCCTTGAATCCATGCTGCCCGAACGCGAGTCCTTGATCCGAAGTGAATAGGACCAACGTGTTCTTCCGTTGCCCCGACTTATCCAACTCGTCGAGCAGCCGCCCCACGCCTTCGTCGAGCGCCATCACGCCTTGGTGATACTGCCGCACCCAGAAGTTAAGCGATTTGCCGTCCGACATTGGCGTGCCGTCCGGACCCTTCTTCCATTGCGCGATTTTCTGCGCCCACGCGGGCTTACCCGGGCGCGGCGGGTAGATATCTTTGGGCGTATCGAAATCGATACCGGCGAGTTCCTTCAAGTGCCGCTCCGCCGGAGTGTACGGGCCGTGCACCGCGCCATAGCAGAGCCACAAGAAATACGGCTTCGACGTGTCGCGCCCCTTGCCTTGCATGAACTCGAGCGCCCAATCCGTGTACTGATCCGTCGAGTACCGCTTGAGTATCTCGGTCTTGCCGCCGTGATACGTGATGGGCTGATCGTAGTAGTAATGCGTCGCCGTATCGGTGAACTTGGGCCGGTTCCAGACCAACTGATAGTCCCAATCGCGACCGAAGCCCGTATCCGTACCGGTGTGCCACTTGCCGATTTGTCCCGTGAAGTAGCCCCGCTTACGAAACTCGCGCGGCCAGAACGGGCACTTTTGGTAGTCGTACACGCAGCCGGGATAGGGACCTTCCATCCGCATCGACTCGACCGCGAACTGATGGTGCCCCGTCAAAATCGTGGCGCGCGACGGCATGCACCACGCGCCGTTATAGGCCGCCGTAAAACGCACGCCTTGGCTCATGAGACGGTCGAAGTTCGGCGTCTTCACCCACGGGTACGCTTCCTTGTAAGCGCTAATCGTTCGGTACGAGTGATCGTCGGTGTAGATGAAGAGGATGTTCGGGCGGTCGGGCGTCGCGGCGGCCTTCGCAGTATGCACGGCGGCCGCTCCCGCGAGCGCGCCGAGAGCTTGACGGCGGCTGATAGTCGAGCGCATGCGCGCCATCCTATCAAGGACGGCGGTTGTTACGCGACGAGATCTTCGAGCGCGTCTTCGAGCCGAGGAAATTCAAAGTCGAATCCTGCGGTCTCGGCGGTACGCGGCAAGACTCGCTGGCTTTCGAGCAGCACTTGCGCCATCTCGCCGTAGAGAAGCCGCAAAGCGAACGCGGGCACAGGGAGAAACGCCGGACGACTTAAAGCCCTCGCGAGCGAACGTGTGAATTCCGCGTTGCGCACGGGGGCGGGCGCGACGGCATTGACGGGACCGGCGGTCAACGTGCCGTCGGCGAGCCAAAGATACATCCGAACCAGATCGTCGAGATGAATCCAGCTCATCCATTGCTCGCCGGACCCGAGCGTTCCACCCACGCCCAGCCGGAATGGAAGCAGCATCTTCTCTAGCGCTCCGCCTTCGCGTCCCAGCACGATTCCCGTTCGTAGCTTCACGACTCGCAATCCGAGCGTGGCGGCGCGGTCCGCTTCGCGCTCCCATTCGACGCAGACACTCGGCAGGAAACCCGAGCCGGGCGTCGATGACTCGATCAGCTTTTCGTCCGCGCGATCGCCGTAGAAACCGGTCGCCGAGGCGCACAACAGCGTGTGCGGGCGAGTCTCGAGTCGCGCGAGACTTTCCACCAGATGCCGCGTGCCGGAAACGCGGCTCTCGCGAATTCGCTTCTTGACTTCATCGTCCCAGCGTTGCGCCACCGGCTCGCCCGCCAGATGAACCACCACGTCCACTTCGTGGAACGCCTCCGCGGGCGCTGGCGATCGCATATCCCAGTAGTACTGACCGACGTTGCGGCGCTCGTTCTCCTTTACGCGGCGGGTGAGATAGCTGGCGTAATGGCCTTCGTCGAGAATCGCGTCGATCAGCCGCTTGCCGATGAAACCGGTCGCGCCGGTCAAAAGGAAACGCATGTTCCTCTACGTTAGGTGAAATGGGTCTTTGCCGGTGCGTTCGAGGAATTCGATCTCTTTCAGATAAGCGTCCACATCGGTCTTGCGCTTCATCCCATCGAGCGACATCCAGCGAATCTGCCCGAATACGGCGCGCTCCGTCCAAGGACGGTCGTGCAATCCGAAGCACCAGAGGATGTTTGTGTACGTGTTGGGGTCGCGCCCGTCGAGCGCGTAACGGTCGTGCAAATAAATCATCGTGTCGAGGGCGTCCTGGCAGGTCTCCGACCACTCGATGATTTTCTTGCCCCAGTACATGCGGTAGTAGCCGTGTATCTTGCCTCGCAGCAACATCTCTTTCTGGCAAGCGTTCCAGAGCGTGTCGTGCGTGCGGGCATGTTCGAATTCTTCGCGCGAATAGGATGGCTCGCGGCGGTCGGCAGCGTGTTTGCGGAGCGTGGCCTTCGCCCAGTCGGGCAGATTGCAGAAGCTCTCGGGACGCTCGACGTGGCGCGCGTAGTTGAAGGCCAGTTCGCGGCGTACGATGAGCTCTTCTAAAAACTCGTCCGCCACCAACTTGTTTTCCGCCGCATGGCGCTTGGCCTCGAGAGCTACGTGCAAAGCCGAAATATGCCCAAAGTGCAGGTAGGGCGACAGGTTCGACGTGGCGTGTTCCGAGGGCTCGTTACGGCCCGCGGCGTAGCGCGCGAGATTCTTATCGAGGAACGCCGAAAGGCGCTTCAACGCCGCCGTCTCGCCGCCCGCGAAAGAAATCGAGCGCGGCACGGTGTGATCGATTTCGCACTGCGCCACCAGCTTGGGAATGTCGCCTTCCGCGACTTCGGTGTGCAACTCCGGAAAGGCGGCAGCCCCGTCCCACTTGCGCTTCAACTTCGGCGTCTCCACCGGTTGTAGATACCCGGGCAGCAGTTTTGTGATCTTCGGGCGAATCGTGTAAGCCGCATATTCCCGCTTTTCGTGACGGTTCATCGGAACCACGCAACTCGAATCGACGGCAAGGTATGGGCACGCGATTTTGGAAGGAGCGCTCGCGTTATGCTTCACCGGAATGAATGTTGGGTAATCGTCGGTGACCACCGCCGCTGCATCCTCGGCGACCCTGTACAATGCGTTGTTCGGATCGGATTGCTTGCGGCGCAGATGAAAAACGTACGATGCGCCGAGCGCCCGGAATCGCTTCGCGTTGCCGGGCACGCCCTCGAGAATGAAGCTGTGCAGCCGGTCGTTCGCGTGAGGATAGCTGCACGTCAAACCTTCGTAAACGACGAGCGGCAGCGATTGCCGGTTTGCGAGATCGATGGCGTAGGCCAAGGCATGATTGGCCGTCGCGCGTCGATTCATCTGCGTCCAGTAGAGAACGTACTTCGCGGCGGATGGGACGGGGCGGTCGTTGAGGCGGCGAACGCGATCGGTCAAGCTGTCACCCTACACTAGAGGCAGATGCGTACGTTGAACCGCTGGCGCATTCTTTGGGCGTACCTTGCAAAAAGGACTCGCTTGGGGGCGATCCCGGTGGAGTACATCGTCGAAACCACGGCCAAGTGCAATATCTATTGCCCGATGTGTCCGCGCGAGACGCATCCCCAGCCGAAAGAGGACATGCCCCAGCCGGTCTTCGAACGTCTGGTTGCCGATTCGCGCCGCTCGGCCGAGCACATGATGCTGATCGGGCTGGGCGAACCGTTTCTCGATAAGGCGATCTTCGACCGCATCGAGTTCTGCGAACGTCATGGCATTTCGACGCTACTTTCGACCAACGGCACGTTGCTCGACGAGGCGGCGGCGCGCCGACTGCTCGATAGTCCGATCGAGCACGTCACGCTATCGATGGACTCGATGGACAAGGAGACCTACGAGTTCTACCGCAAGGGCGCGAAATTCGAGCGCGTGCGCGATAACTTTCTGCGGTTCTGCGAACTGAAGCACCAGATGGGCGCGAAGGTGCAGGTGGTGGTCCAGATGGTACGCATGGATCGCAACCGCCACGAAGAGGCCGATTTCATTCGCTTCTGGAGCGCGGTGCCCGGAGTGGACGCCGTTCGCGTCAAGGAAGACGAAACCGACCTGATGCGCGCCGACACCGGCCACACGGCGGAGGAGTGGAAGCATCCATGCCACTACCTTTGGCGCGGTCCGATGTACGTCAAACACAACGGCGACGTGTATCCGTGCTGCCAGAGCTACATGCTGGACGGTGCCCCGGTGGGCAACGTTGCCGCGCAGAGCTTGCGGGAAATCGCCGATTCCGACGCAATGGTCGCGCTGCGTGAGGCGCATATCTCGGGCCGTGCGGGCGAGATCGAAATGTGCGCTAAATGCCGCACGACCATCCCGCATCCGGTGATGGTGGCGGGCAGTTTGCTGATGCACGGGCGTTGGGTGCGACGGCTACTGCCGTGGATCGAACGCCTAGGGCGGCGTTGGATGAAGCCGCCGCAAGTTCTCACGAAACGTGAAGAGTTAGTGCAAATCGGAAAGTAGGGCGGGCTACTGCGGAATCGGCCGGCCCATCGACTTGTAGATGTCTTCGATGGTCTTGATGTTGGCCTGCGCCTTGGCGTTGGTCTTGTCGTATTCGAGCGCCTTGCGGAACTGACGTAGCGCGTTGGGGTACTTCTGAAACGGCGGCAAGCTCTCGTTGTACATGTAGGCGTTGCCATTGGCGACGTGCGCGTCGGCCAGCGCCATCTTGATCTCACCCGCCTTCGTTTTCGAGTACGCCTCTTCGAGCACCTTAATCGCTTCGTCGAACTTTTTCTCCTTCATCAGCGCCTTGGCGCGAACGGTGGCCTGCTCGGCGAGAAGACTTAAGGCGGCGGTTACGGCAATCAGTACGAATCGAGTGATGCGCATACTAGAAGGTTACATGTCGCGACGTATCGTCGTGGCGATCGACGGTCCCGCCGGTTCCGGCAAATCCACCGTCGCCCGCCGCATCGCCGAAAAACTGGGCTTTCTGTACATCGACACCGGGGCGATGTACCGCGCCGTCGCACTCTACGCCGTCCGTAACGGAACCGCGCTCGACGACGCGGCGCACCTCGAACAGTTGGCGCAAGCGGCGGACATCGGGGTCGGGGGAGGGCGCGTCACGCTTAATGCGGAAGACGTCACCGCCGCGATTCGAACGCCCGAGATTTCGGCGGCGGCGTCGAAAGTGGCGGCGATCGCGCCGGTGCGCCGGGCGCTGGTCGAAAAGCAGCGCCGCTACAGCGAGGGCGCGTCCGTCGTCATGGAGGGCCGCGATATCGGCACGGTGGTGTTTCCAGACGCCCACGTGAAAATCTTTCTCGACGCATCGCCCGACGTTCGCCTGCGTCGCCGCGCACAAGATAACGGCGAGGATCCGGCAACGGTCGAAGAGCGCGACCGCCGCGACCGCTCGCGGGCCGATTCGCCGTTGATGCAGGCCGCCGACGCGACCTATATCTCGACGGACGGGCGAACGCTCGACGAGGTGGAGGAAGAAGTACTCAAACTGGTGCGTTCGCGTACCGCCAATGGGAAGGAAATCGTTCGTTGAAGAATTTGTTGTTGATGAAGTTCGGCGGTACCAGCATGGGATCCGCCGAGCGGATGAGAGCGGCGGGGCGTATCCTCGCCGACGCGGCTGCGCAACGACCGTTGGCCGTCGTCGTCTCCGCGATGTCGAAAGTCACCGACACGCTGCTCGAGACGTTACGCCACGCTGAAGGCGGCGACCGGCCGGGTGTCGAAGCGAATCTCGGCAAACTGGAAGCTCGTCACGTCGAAACGGCCCGCGAGTTGCTGCCTGCCGCGAAAGCCGAAACGGCGGCAGCGGGAATCCGCACCCTGATCGCCGAAGTGGACCGGATCGCGAAAGGCATGGAGATGCTGGGCGAGCGCCCGCCGCGCGCGGTGGACGAAGCGATCGCCATCGGCGAACGGCTGTCCGCGCTGCTGATGGCCGCGCATCTCGAAGATTTGGGAATCGCCGCGACGGCGGTGAACGCCCGCGACGTAATCGTCACCGACGCGGTGTTCGGCAACGCGACTCCGCTGCTGGCCGCCACTCGCGAGCGGGCGGTTCGCGTGCTACAACCGCTGCTCGACGCGAACGTTCTTCCGGTCGTCACCGGATTCAATGGCTCGACGCTCGACGGTCGGCCGACGACGCTAGGGCGCGGCGGCTCCGATTTTTCGGCCTCGATTTTGGCGGGCGCGCTCGACGCCGAAGAGCTTTGGATTTGGACCGATGTCGATGGCATCATGTCCGCCGACCCGCGCCTGGTACCAGATGCCCGGGTGCTCGATTCGATCACTTATCGCGAGGCGGCGGAACTCGCCTACAACGGCGCAAAGGTGCTGCACCCGCGCACGCTCGCTCCGTTGATGGAGCGCGGCATTCCGGTTTGGAGCAAGAACAGCTTCAACACCTCTGCTCCCGGCACTCGGATCGTGCCCCATGTCGGCGAAGCGGCGGGCGCGAAAGCGGTGACGTCGATGGCGAATGTCGCCCTCGTGTCGATCGAACCGGCGAGCGCGGAGGTGAACGGCACGCTGATGGTGGGCCGCGCGATGGAGGCGGTGGCGCAGGCGAACGTCGAGGTGCTGACGTTCCTGAGTTCAAGCTACCAGCAGAACTTCTGCTTCCTGGTGCGCAAGGACGAACTAGCGGCGGCGCTATCGGCGCTGGAATCGGCGCTCTCGCTTGAATTCGCGCATGGCTACCTGCGCTCGCCGGAGGTCGATGAGAATGTCGGCTTGCTAGCGGTGGTCGGCGAAGGAATGAAGGGGCAAGCGGGACTGGCGGGCCGCGTGTTCACCGCCATCTCGCGCGAGAAGATCAACATCATCGCCATAGCCCAGGGCGCTAGCGAGTTGACCATCGGCATTGTGGTGCGGCGCGAGGGTCTCGAGCATGCCGTTCGAGCGGTTCACGCCGAGTGCGGCTTAGGGCGGCCAGACGCGTAGCGGGCTTGTGTCCCATTAACGTTGTTTGGTACCTTAATAAGAAAGATGTGCGCGCCGTCCGGCGTGTGCGCCTCCCCAAGCTTTAGCTGAATGGATCAAAAGACGCTCCAGGTGGTAGCCGATCTTGTGCTGGCGGCTCTACCGACTACGCTCCTCGTCGTAATCCTCCATATCTATTTGAAAACGGTGCTGTTCGGTCCGCTCGAAAAGACGCTGGCGGAACGGCATGCCGCCACGGCCG
This sequence comes from Bryobacteraceae bacterium, assembly GCA_033763835.1. Taxonomy (GTDB): domain Bacteria; phylum Acidobacteriota; class Terriglobia; order Bryobacterales; family Bryobacteraceae; genus JAPKYZ01. Next base: position 120,261 of record JANRJS010000006.1, read on the forward strand.
GGGCCGTGGAAGCCGCCAATCGGGCGCTAGAGGTCGCCAAGTCCAAGGCCGCCGAGTACGACGCCGCACTGCGGAACGCCCGCGGCGAAATTTTGCGGTCGCAGGAGGCGGAACGCCGGGCGCTGGCCGACGAACAAGCCGCCGCCGTGGCCCGAGCGAAGGCCCAAGGATCGGAATTGATCGCCCAAGCGCGCGCCGGAATTCGCGCCGAGGCGGAATCCGCCCGGCAAGGGCTGGCGGGCGAAGCCGAACGGCTGGCCGATTCGATTGTCGCCACCGTCGTCCGGGGGAGCGGCAATTGAACCGGCTAGCGCTGCTTTTGATCCTCGCTTCCGTTAGCGCTTTTGGAGCGGAGCACGGCTCCGAGGGCGGGAAGTCCACGACGACTTGGAAGTGGGTCAATTTTGGGATTTTAGCCGCCGGTCTCGGGTTACTGATCGCCAGGACCGCCGGTCCGTACTTTAAGTCGCGTAACGAACAAATTCGCCGCGAACTGGACGAAGCCCGATCGACGCAAGCGCGCTGCGAAGCGCAGGTGGCCGAGATCGAATCGAAACTCAAGAACCTGGACGGCGAGATCGCCAGTTTCAAGAGAGAGTCGCTCGATCTGGTGGCTCGCGAAGGCGAGCGGCTTCGCTCGGAGACGGCGGCGATGGTGGCGAAAATCGAGAGCCGCACCGCCGACGAGATCCAATCGCTTTCGAATGCCGCCCGCGCGGAGTTGAAGGCCGAAGTGGCGCGACTGGCGCTCGGCATCGCCGAAAAGCGGCTCGCCGCCGGACTTCCCCCCGGCGCGCAAGCGAGTTTGGTGAAGAACTTCATCGTCGATCTCGAGAAGGCGGCCGCCTAAATGTCGCTCGCACTCGCCGCCCGCTACGCCCGCGCACTCACCGACTTGGTGTTCGCCCCGGACTCCGGCGCCGATCCGGACGGCATCGCGCGCGAGCTCTCCCTGTTCGTCGATCAATACGAGGCTTCCGCGCCGTTGCGCGACGCTCTGGCAACCCCGGCGGTGGCGGTGGCGAAGAAGCGCGCGGTGGTGGATAAGCTCTCGGCGCAACTGGGGCTGTCGAGCGTGACCAAGCGATTCCTATTCGTCGTCATCGATCATGGACGCATGCGGTCGCTGAAGCTGATGCGCGACGCCTACGTGGCGCTGGTGGACGAACGGCGCGGTGTCGTCAAGGCGGAAGTGGTTTCCGCGGCGCCGCTCGCCCCCGAAGAGCGGTTGGAAATCGAGAAAAGTTTGACACGCAAGGCGGGACGCGGAGTCCGCTGCGAATTTTCCGTCGATCCCGCGTTGCTGGGCGGAGTCCTGGCGCGGATCGGCTCCACGGTATACGACGGTTCGGTGCGCGGCCGCCTCGGCGGGATGGCGGCGCGGCTGACCGCACAAGTCTAGCGAAGGCATCGGAAGCATGGCTCAAATTCAGGCGGATGAAATCGCGCGCCTCCTGCGCGGCGAGATTGAAAACTACGACCGCGCGGTAAGCGTGACCGAAACCGGAACGGTGATTTCGGTGGGCGACGGCATTGCGCGCGTCTACGGCCTGGAACGCGTGATGGCGGGCGAGTTGATCGAGTTTCCGCACGGCGTTTCGGGTATCGCGCTCAACCTCGAAGAAGATCAGGTGGGCGCGGTGCTGCTCGGCGAGTTTTCGGAGATCAAAGAGGGCGACGAAGTACGCCGCACCGGCCGCATTATGTCGGTACCCGTCGGCCAGGCGATGGTCGGACGCGTGGTGAATGCGCTGGGGCAGCCGATCGACGGCAAGGGTCCGATCGCGACTTCGGAGTTCGCGCCCATTGAGCGCCTCGCGCCCGGTGTCGTCGACCGCCAGCCCGTGAAGCAGCCGATGCAGACCGGCATCAAAGCCATCGACTCGATGATTCCGATCGGGCGCGGCCAGCGCGAGTTGATCATCGGCGACCGCCAGACCGGCAAGACGGCCATCGCGCTCGACACGATCATCAATCAAAAGGGCGGCGACATGATTTGTATCTATGTCGCCATTGGACAGAAGCGGTCGACGGTCGCGCAGGTGGTGAAGACGCTCGAAGATTACGGCGCGATGGAGTACTCGATCGTCGTCGCCGCGACGGCTTCCGATCCCGCGCCGATGCAGTATCTCGCTCCGTTCGCCGGTTGCGCGATCGGCGAATATTTCCGCGACCGGTCCGGCCACGTGCTTTGCGTGTACGACGATTTGTCGAAACATGCGGCCGCGTATCGCGAAATCTCGCTTCTGTTGCGACGTCCTCCGGGCCGCGAGGCGTACCCCGGCGATGTATTTTACCTGCACAGCCGCTTGCTTGAGCGCGCGGCGAAGTTGAATGACGCGAAGGGCGGCGGTTCGCTGACCGCGCTGCCATTCATTGAAACGCAGGCGGGCGACGTTTCGGCCTACATTCCCACCAACGTGATCTCGATCACGGATGGGCAGATCTTCCTCGAAGCCGATCTGTTCAACTCGAACGTCCGGCCCGCGGTGAACGTCGGCATCTCGGTGAGCCGCGTCGGCGGCAACGCTCAGATCAAGGCTATGCGGCAGATGGCGGGCAGCTTGCGGCTAGAACTCGCGCAATACCGGGCGCTGGCCGCGTTTGCCCAGTTCGGCAGCGATCTCGATAAGGCGTCGCAGCAGCAGATCACGCGCGGCAGCCGTTTGACCGAGCTTTTGAAGCAGCCGCAGTACCAGCCGATGCCGGTGGAGAAGCAAATCGTTTCGATTTTCGCGGGCGTCAACGGTTTCTGCGACGACCTGCCTCTCGACCGTGTGCGCGCGTTCGAATCGGGCCTGCAAAGCTACATCGACGGCGCGCATCAGGCGATCCTGAAAGAGATTCGCGAGAAGAAAGCCATCGACGACGACTTAAAATCGCGCCTGATGAAGGCTGTAGGCGAATTCAAACAGCGCTTCCTCGACGAGAAGAAGTAAATGCCCTCGCTGATCGACATCCGGCGGCGCATCCGCTCGGTCAAGAATACGCAGCAGATCACCAAGGCCATGAAGATGGTGGCCGCGGCGAAGCTGCGCCGTGCGCAGGACCGGGTGCTGGCGGCGCGGCCCTATTCGAAGATGTTGCGCGACATGCTCGGCAATATCTCGGCGGCGGCGCGGAATACGGAGATCGCGAATCCTTTGCTCGCAGAGCGCGAGGAGAAGCGTATCGCGGTGGTCGTCATCACTTCCGACCGCGGGCTGGCCGGAGCGTTCAACTCGAACGTGATTAAGGCGGCGTTGCAGTTTATCGCCGAGCGCCGGGACGCGGAGATCTCGGTGGAGGCTATTGGGCGTAAGGCGCGCGACTTTTTCGCGCGGCGCGGCGCGAAACTGACGGGCGAGTATGTGGGCGTGGTCGAGAAGGCGAAGTCGGCGGACGCCTCCCGCATCGCCGCCCCCATCGTCGAGCGCTATGCGAAGGGCGAAATCGACGCCGTCTACGTCATCGCCAACGAATTCAAGTCGGTCATCTCGCAGAAGCTCTCGACGGTGAAACTACTGCCGGTGGCGGTCGATGCGTCGCGCCCGGCGCCGGATTACATTTTCGAGCAACCCGCCGAGCAACTGCTCGCCGGATTATTGCCGCGTTATATCGAAAACGTGCTGTTGCAGGCGATGCTCGAATCGGCGGCCAGCGAGCACGCCGCGCGCATGACGGCCATGGAAGCCGCCTCGACCAACGCCGTCGAGGTGATCGATAAGTTGACGCTCAACATGAACCGCATCCGGCAGGCGTCGATTACCAAGGAAATCATCGAAGTGGTGAGCGGAGCGGAAGCCCAATAGGGCGGCCGACGAAGCTCAATAGAGGGAACTAGCATGTCCACCGCGACACAGAACTACATCGGCAAAGTCATTCAGGTGGCGGGTCCCGCCGTCGACGTACAGTTCGGCGAAGGGCACCTGCCCGTGATCCGCACGGCGATCCGCATCACAAGCGAAGGTTTCGACGTTCCGTCGCCGATGAACGTCATTTGCGAAGTGGCGCAGCACATCGGCGAGGGCCGCGTGCGCACGATCGCGCTGCAGCCCACCGACGGAATGGTGCGCGGGATGAAGGCCGAGAGCCTGGGCGCGCCCGTGTCGGTACCGGTCGGCAAGGAGACGCTGGGCCGCGTGCTGAACGTCATCGGCGAACCGGTAGACGAAATGGGTCCAGTGGCGGCGAAGCTCACCTACCCCATCCACCGCCCCGCCCCGAGCTTCGAGGAGCAATCGACCGAACTCAAGATGTTCGAGACCGGAATCAAGGTCATCGATCTGCTCGAACCGTATTTGCAAGGCGGCAAGATCGGCCTCTTCGGCGGCGCGGGCGTCGGCAAGACGGTCGTCATCATGGAGCTGATCAACAACCTCGCCATGCAGCACGGCGGTGTTAGCGTGTTCGCCGGTGTGGGCGAGCGCACGCGCGAAGGCAACGATTTGTGGCTCGAATTCCAGGAATCGGGCGTCATCGATCCTAAGGATTATTCGAAATCGAAGGCGGCGCTGATCTACGGCCAGATGACGGAACCGCCCGGAGCGCGCCTGCGCGTGGGTTTGACCGGTCTCACCGTCGCCGAGTATTTCCGCGACGAAGAAGGCCAGGACGTGCTTCTCTTCATCGATAACGTGTTCCGCTTTACGCAGGCCGGTTCGGAAGTCTCGGCGCTGCTCGGACGCATGCCCTCCGCCGTGGGCTATCAGCCGAATCTCGCCACCGAGATGGGCGAGATGCAGGAACGGATCACTTCGACCAAGAAGGGTTCGATCACTTCGGTGCAAGCGATTTACGTGCCCGCCGACGACTATACGGACCCCGCGCCGGCCACCGCGTTCGCGCACCTCGACGCCACCACCAACCTCTCGCGCGATATCGCCGCGCTGGGCATTTATCCGGCGGTCGATCCGCTAGCTTCGACATCGCGCATTCTCGACCCTCGGATCATCGGCGACGATCACTACGGCGTGGCGCAGTCCGTCAAGCAGGTGCTGCAACGCTACAAGGATTTGCAGGACATCATCGCGATTCTGGGCATCGACGAACTGTCGGAAGACGACAAACTCACCGTGTCCCGCGCGCGCAAACTGCAACGGTTCCTTTCGCAGCCGTTCTTCGTCGCCGAGCAATTCACCGGCTTCAAAGGCAAGTACGTCAAGCTGGCCGACACGATCAAGGGCTTCCGCGAGATCGTCGAAGGCAAGCACGACGCGCTGCCGGAGCAGGCGTTCTACATGGTGGGCACCATCGAAGAAGCCGTCGAGAAGGCTGCGACGCTGAAGGGCTAGCGATGGCCGCCACCTTCCGCCTCGAGATCGCCACTCCCGATAAACCGGTGCTCGACCGTCCGGTGACGGAGGCCCAGATTCCGGCCGAGAACGGCTATCTGGGGATTCTGCCGGATCACGCACCGCTGGTCGCCGATCTGGGAACGGGTCCCTTGACCTACAAGCACGAGGGCAAGGAAGATTCGCTTCTGATTCTCGAAGGCTGGCTCGAAGTGAACGACAATCACGTGCGCGTGCTCGCCTCCGCCGCGGAGAACGTCACCGAGATCGACGCCGCCCGCGCCCAACAGGCGCTGGAGCGAGCGCTCGAACGGTTGCGGATCGACACCGGCGACATCGACAAGGCTCGCGCCATGCGGGCGCTCAAGCGCGCCGAAGCGCGCCTCGCCGCCGCCAAGCGCTAACCTGAACTCATGAAGCTCGCGCGGCTTTACGAGAAGGACTATCACCTCTGGGCGGAGACGAACGCGCAGTTGTTGCGCGACGAGAGGTTCGCCGAGCTCGATCTCGCCCATCTCGTTGAGGAGGTAGAAGATATGGCGGGTAATCATCGCCGCCAGTTGAGTAGCGGTCTCGACGTCCTAATTCTGCATCTTCTCAAGTGGGAGTTTCAGCCCTCTTTACGCTCGCGGAGTTGGTCAACCACGATCGACGTCCAGCGCGAGGCGATCGCGCGGCTGCTACGAAAAAACCCGAGCTTGAAGCCGTTGGTCGAAGAAGAAGTCGCCGACAGCTATCCGGTCGCCGTCACTGGCGCGTCCGGCGACACGGGCATCCCCAAGAAGCTCTTCCCCAAGACCTGCCCATACACCAAAGAACAAATTCTCGACAAGCGCTTCTTCCCGAAGCCGAACCCCGTCCGCTAGCCGCGATTCCCGCGCTAGGCTAGGGGCATGGTCCGCGCCGTTGCCGCCGCGCTCGCGTTACTGCTGGCGGCGATCGCATTCGCTCAGACCTCGCGCCTCAATCGCTGGTCCGCCTACGAGCACGAGATGCAGGACCCGGTGGACGATCCGCCGGACGCCGCGCGGCCAGGCGAATTCGCGTTCGCCCGTCTGCGCTACCGCTCCCATCGCGACGGACGCGCCTACGCGCGCTGGGGCATCGACGCTAACAAGGGCGACCGGCTGTTCCTCTATCACATCAAGCGGCTCACTCGCATCGAGACTCGCGCGATCGAAGAGATTATCGACATCGACGACGACGAGATGTTCCATTGGCCGTTTCTGTTCGCCGTTTCGCCGGGCGACTGGGTGTTCAACCCAGCCCAAGCCGCGCGCCTACGCAAGTATTTCGACCGAGGTGGGTTCCTGATGGTCGACGACTTCCACAACGAAGGCGAATGGGCGAGCTTCATGGCCGGCATGCGGATGATCTATCCGAACGCGCAGCCCGTCGAGTTGGAAAACGACGATTCGATCTTCCACATCGTCTACAACCTCAACGACCGGGTGCAGGTGCCGGGCGCGAACGTCGTCCACGGCCCTGGTTACGAGCGGGGCGGCGTCGTCCCGCACTGGCGCGGTATCGCCGACGACCGAGGCCGCGTCTTCGTCGCCATCTGCTTCAACATGGACGTGGGCGACGGCTGGGAGTTCGCCGACGATCCCAACTACCCGGAGCGATTCTCGTCGGAAGCCATTCGGCTGGGGATTAACTACGTGCTTTACGCCCTGACGCACTGAGGGCCGTGCGATACTGAAAGTTCCGAAGTTCTCGGGCTGTGGCGCAGCCTGGCTAGCGCGCTTGCTTGGGGTGCAAGAGGTCGTGGGTTCGAATCCCGCCAGCCCGACCATTCCCCTCCCTCACGGTTTAGCTCCCACACGCGCCGCGTAGTTACCCATCACCGCGCGGCCGGGCATGGCTCCGGCTACCGTCTCCCCGTTCCGCACGACCGCTACGCCGTTGATGAGCACGTGTTCGATGCCTTTTGAGAAGCTCAGTCCCTTCTCAAAAGTCGCGGTGTCGCGAACCGTTGCCGGATCGAAGACCGTGACATCGGCGTCCGCTCCTACGCGCAGGCGTCCCTTGTTCTTCATCGCCGGAGCGATCGCCTCCAATCGCCGCGCGGGCAGAATCGTCATCTTGCCGAGCGCTTCCATCAACGTCAACACCTTCTCCTCGCGGACGTACAAGCCGAGCACACGGGAGAATGTCCCCGCCGTCCGGGGATGTGCGCCGGGAGCGTAGGGCATCCCGTCGCTCGCCACCAGGACGAATTTCGACGCCATCGCGCGGCGGATCCACTCGGGCTTCATCATGTGCATGATCGCGACCCCGCCCTCGCGGCGGTACTTCTCGAACGTCGCTTGCGTCAGACGCTCTCCGGTGTTCTGCCACTGAATGTCGCCGTAGGACATCCCGAGCCGCTGTTGCCAGCCGTCGTCGAAGATGGTCGATTCGATAAAGGTGGACGCCGCCGTGTAAGGGTAAGCCTCGGTCGTGATATCGAGCCCGCGCTTGGCCGCCGCGTCGATCAGGTCCAGAACGAACGGCAGCGCGCCGAGGCTCATGCTGTTGACGTGGACGATATGCAGCGGCGCTCCCGTAGCCGCCGCGTCGGCGATCACTTCCTGCATCGCTTCCGGGCCCATCGAGCGCACATGAGTGAAAATCGGCGCTTTCCAACGTGCCGCCATCTGGAACACGCGGAAAATCTCTTCGCGCGTCGCGCCCGGGTAGTACTGGTGCGCGACGCCCAAGCCTAACCCGCCTTCCCGCATTCCTCTTTCGAGCAGCGCGGCGAGCGTACTGAGCTCCTCGGGATCGTTCAGCGGTTTATACCGTCCGAGCATGTTCAGCCGGTTCCAACGTTCGACGGACCCGCCCGAATCGAGGCGTTTACCTTCGTCCGCGAACTCCTTCATCGCCAGCGTGCGGCTGGCGCCATGCGACGCCGTCGCGCCGAAGTTGACGATCGCCTGCCCTTCACGCGACTTCAGAAACTTCGCGACGTCGGGTACTCCCACCTCGAGCTCGAGCGCCGTGGTCACACCGTCGCGCGCCTGATACTCGCTCGCGCGATTCGTTTGACCGTGGGCGTGCAGGTCAATGAACCCGGGCGCGACCACGCGTCCCTGGGCGTCGATCGTGACGCTGCTCATCAGCGGTTTCGCCGAGATCGCCGCGATGCGGGCGCCGCGAATGCCCACATTGCGGATCGCGTCCAGACCGCTTTCGGGGTCCATCACGCGCCCCCTGGCGATTACGAGGTCGTAGTCCGCCGCCAGAGCCGCGCAAGCGAGTAACGCAAGTGTCATTGCGAGTGAGTATAGCGATTACAATCGGGTTGTGATCCTCTCCCTTCCCCTATTGGTCCTCGCGCAAGCGGCGACGGCCGCCCCGGCTTCTCAGAATGTTGCGCGCGCGTGGACGCTGCTTGAGCAAGGCGTTGCCGACAAAAACTTCGAGCATCGCGTTCACGCGCTCGACGCGCTCGCGCTCTTGCCCAGCATCCCGCGCGTCCGTACGTTAGTCGAGAAATCGCTGGGCGACGAAAAGGAGCAGGTGCGAGCCGCCGCAGCTACCGCTCTGGGCGAAATGAAGTCCCGGCCCTCGATTCCCAAGCTGCGCGCCGCGCTCGACGACAAGGACCCGAGCGTTTTCCTCGCCGCCGCCCGTTCCCTCTACCTCATGGGCGATCCCGAAGCTTACGACATCCTCTACGAAGTCGTAATCGGCGAAAAGAAAAGCGGCGATGGTCTGGTGCGCTCGCAGGTGAAAATTCTCGAAAACCCGAAGGCGGCGGCGAAGCTCGGCGCGGAAGTCGGCCTGAGCTTCGTTCCTTTCGGCGGACTTGGCTATCGGGTTTTCCGCATGTCCAGAGAAGACAAAACTTCGCCGATTCGCGCCGAGGCCGCTATCAAGCTCGCCACCGATCCCGACCCAATCGCCTCGCAGGCGCTAAAGCGCATCGCTACCGATCCCAAGGAGATCGTTCGATCCGCCGCTTTCGAAGCCATCGCCCGGCGCCGGGACCGGAGCTTGCTTCCAGTGGCGGTGAAAGGCATGGACGACGAAGACGAACTCGTGCAATACCACGCGGCGGCGGCGGTAATCCGGTTGTCTTCTAAATGACTTACGCGCCGTACCTGGCATAATCCATTGCATGAGGTTGTATGCTTTAGATCGTGAAATGGGAGACCTTACGAAATCCGCGCGTCTGGGCCGCCATTACCGCAGCGCTGGCGGCGGCGATCGCCGCCTACGTCTGGGTTCCCCGCTACTCGATCTCCCCCGCGTATGAGCCGCTAGTCGTCGCTCGCGGCAAGACGGGCGGGGTTCTGCGATTTCGCCTAAGCGGAGTCTTGGGGACGGACCGTGGATTCACCCTGTCGGCGGGGACTGTCTCCTGGAATGGCAACTCCGAGGCGGAAACCGGCGTCAAGGTCACGTTCCAACCGGCAGTTGGACGCACCGGCGCGCGCGGCGCAACCATCGAGGTTCGCGTCGAGGGGATCGAAAAGCCCGGCGGGTACGAAATCCCGGTCATGAATGAAGGCGAGGAACTGACGCGCCTCACCGTATTGAATTCGGAGCAGATCGCGCGTGGCGCTTTCGGACCCGAAGTCACCGTCCGTCCCGGCGAGCGCAGCCTCTTGATTCTCGAAAACCGTTCGGACAAGGCGGTACCGCCCGTTGGTGCGAAGCTGCGCTACCGGCTCCGGTTCGGATCTTCGGATTTCTGCGGATGGTCGGCGGACGGCGTGACCGCAGTGGAGTGCGCGGACCGCAATAACTGGGCTTCGATTGAGATGAACCCGTTCGGCGAAGCGCATATTCGCATCCAGCCGCGCGAGCGTTGGTTTTGGGATTCGCCTCGCCTTTTCGCCTCCGGGCGGCAATCGGGGCAACTCACGCTGGTAGAGGACAAGCTGAACGAGAAGGGCGAACCAACCGGCGAGATGCGGGAGTGGTCGATCCCGGTCGCCGCCAACTTCGATATGTTCCGCACGTGGCGGAGGTTGGCGGGCTGGATCGCGCTGGGCGCCCTGGCGTCGTTTTTCTTGAGCCAGAGCCTGCCGAACCTGCGCCGCAAGGAACGGCTACGCGCACGTCTCGAGAACGTCCGCCAGAAGATGCGTGAGGTGTCGCACCTGATCGACCCGCTCCTCGATGTGAATCTGCGGACCGAGCGCCAGCGGCTCGACGATCTGCGCCGGAGCGTCGGTCCCATATGGCCGGGCTATCAGCCGCTGGCGGAACAAGTGGAAGAACGTGTGGCGCAACTCGAGAAACGCGTCGATCTGGCGCAGCGTCTCGACCGCCTGTTGAACCGCATGCATTTCTGGCTCACCACCAACCCGCCGCCGACCATCTACAGCCGTGTGGATACAAAGCAGCGGCGAGTCTCCGAAGCGTTGGTGAAGCAGGAACCGTCCGCCGCCGATTTCTCTTTCGCCGACCAGACGCTGGCCGAGTTGGAATCGGTCTCGATCGGCGGCAATCCAGGCGCGGAGGAAACGTTTCGCAAGGAACTCGCCGAGCGGTTCGCCTCCTTGGCGTTGACCTTACTGCGGCAGCCGGAGCCGGTATGGGGCGAGGAGCTACCCAAAGCCTTGGCGGCTTGCGAACCGGAACTGTTCGCCGCGTTGCGCAAAGGCGCCGACTCGTTCGAGGATTGGAGCCGCCCATTGCGATTGGCCGACGCGGACGTCGAGCTGACCTACGCCGAGTCGATTTTCGAGTACGTCCGGTTGACTCGCGGCGGCCCGGCGTTTCCACCGGAGCGCGCGGCGGCTTTCGAGGCCCGGCTGCTGGAACTTTGCCACACGCGGAATACGCGCAATGCGATCGAGTTCCGGTCGATGCTCGCCGAGTGGGCCGACGGGATCTTCGAGGAAGACATCGTCGAAGAACTTCGGCGCGGACGAGTGTCGATTCTGCGCGATCCTCCCGTGGTGCGGCGCAATCAAACCGTAAGGTTCCGCGTCGCCTTCCATCGCGCGGATTTGAACGACTCGCTCGCGAAATCGAATCTGCAATGCGGCTGGGATCTGATCGGCGACGGGCGCACGCTAGCGCATGTTCGCGGCTGGGAGATCGCCCGCTACTTTCCGCTCGAATGGCAGTACACGGTTCGCGTGAACTTCATGTCGTCGAAAGGCGAGAAGATCGAAATTCCTTGCACGGAACAGCATTGCCCGAACGAAGACACGTTCCGCCCCCAGAAGGGCGAAGCGATGCGCGACTGGTCGAAAGATTGGCGTGAGGCGATCTATCTGATGGCAACGCTGGTGATCCCGGTAATCTCGGTGGCGGCAACAGCGGATCCCGAGACCGCGCCGTGGAGCCTCTTTACCCTCGGTTTCACGGCGGACAAGATTAAAGAAGTGCTGACCAACCGCTCGGTGCAAAACTAGGGTCATGGCGGGCGGATGGGAACGGTCGGCGTTTCCCAATCCTTTGCGGGCGCCCAAGTCCGGGCGAGTGGCGATTGGCGGCGACTTATCGCCGGCGCTGCTGCTCGACGCCTACGACCACGGTATCTTCCCCTGGTACTCGCAAGGCGAGCCGGTGCAATGGTGGTCGCCCGATCCGCGCGCCGTGATCACGCTCGAATCGCTGCACGTTTCGAAGAGCCTCACGGCGCTGTTGCGCAAAAACGCGTTTTCGATTACGTGGAATCGCGACTTCCAGGCGGTAATGAAAGCTTGCGGCGAGAACCGCGACGACGGTACGTGGATTACGCCCGAAATGATCGAGGCCTACGTCCGCCTGCATGAATTGCGTACGGCGCACTCGATCGAAGTTTGGCGCGGCGGCGAACTGGTGGGCGGCCTGTACGGCGTTGCGCGCGGAGCGGCGTTTATGGCGGAAAGCATGTTTCATCGCGCGACGAACGCCTCGAAAGTCGCGTTGGTTTCGGCGGTGCGCGGGCTGTGGGCGGCGGGGGTCCGGCTGATCGACGTCCAGTTCCTCACGCCGCACCTCGAATCGATGGGTGTGTTCGAGATTCCCCGCCAGGAGTATGTGCGCCGTGTCGCCGCGCTGCGCATCCTAGAGATAGACCTATGGTCCAAGCTTTCCTCCTCTTCCTGACGCTAGTCGCCGCCGGTTGCGCGCGCCAGGTTTCGACGACCGAGTTACGTCTGATCGCGCGGAGCGAAGGCGGGCGGACTTGGGTGGAGGTCACCGCTCCGCCGCAAGCGCTGCCGATCAACGATTGGGTGAAGAAGTGCCCCGGCAATGTGAGCGTGCTGTACCAAAGTCCGCGAGTCGTCAGTCTGGGTTGCACGGGCGAAGCGCCCGAGTATGCGTCATTCCGGCTCGGAGATGGCCGTAGGCTCGTGTTGCGGGATACCATCCAGCGCGGCGTCGAGGGTCAATTGCAAGAGGCCGTCAATCGCTACCTGCGCAAAAAGAATCGAGGCGCGTTCATACCGGGCGACAGCTTCTCGCTCACCGCACAGGGCATGGTGTTCCCTACCCCCGAGGGCGACGTGATCGTGTCCTCGATCGAAATGCGCCCGCTACTCAGCCCCGAGGCGGCGCTTTTGGTGGGGCGGTAGACCTCCTATAAATTGACGCCGCCCGACACTTCGATGCGTTGCGCATTCACCCAGCGATTGTCGTCGGATAGCAGCGCGGCGATCATCGGCCCGATGTCGTCCGGCACACCCACTCGCCCCAGCGCCGTTTGCGACGCGATCATTTTGTTGACGTGCTCGTTATCGCGCACCATCCCGCCGCCGAAATCGGTTTCGATCGCGCCCGGCGCGACGGTGTTAACCGCGATCCCGCGCGTTCCCAATTCCTTCGCCATGTAACGCGTCAATACCTCGACACCGCCCTTCATCGCCGCATAAGCCGAATAGCCGGGCATGGCAAAACGGGCGAGCCCGGAGGACAGGTTGACGATGCGGCCGCCGTCGCGAATGAGCGGGAGCAGTTTCTGGGTTAGGAAAAACACGCCCTTGAGATGAACGGCGACCATCGAGTCGAACTGCTCTTCCGTCGTTTCGGCAAATGGCGCATGCAGGCCCGTACCCGCGTTGTTGACTAGGAAATCGAAATCGTCGCGACCCCACTCGGATTGCAGCGTCCGGCGCAGTTCGAAAGCGAACGCCTCGAATCCGGATGGCTTCGAGACATCGAGTTGCAGTGCCGCTGCCTTGCCGCCCAACTCTGCGATGGCGGCGGTAGCCGAGTCCGCCTCGGTCTTGTTCGAGTGATAAGTCAGGACGGTATCTACGCCTTTCTTGGCGAGGTGAATGGCGGTATTGCGGCCAAGTCCGCGAGACCCGCCGGTGATCAGAGCAATTTTCTTAGTGGGCATACCGAATCAGCTTAACGATGCGACTCTCGCGCCTCGCGCTTCAGTACTTCGCGGATCGACCGTACACACTCCGCGTTGTCCTCCATAACCGCTTTCCGCAAACGATTGCGCGTCGAGACCGCAAGCGCGACGGCCTTCGGGAACCGTTGGTCGACCCGGTCCCGCTCCTTGAATCCTTTCCCGCCTTCCCTCATCAAAACGGGGCGGAGAGATAATGAAAACAATGGCTGGACAAAACACTCTGAACTTTACCGATAGCGCCTTCGAGACCGAAGTGATCGCTTCCGACAAGCCCGTGCTGGTGGATTTTTGGGCCGAATGGTGCGGCCCCTGCCGGATGCTCGGCCCGACGGTGGACGCCGTCGCCGACGAGTACCAGGGCAAGGTGAAGGTCGGCAAGATGAACGTCGACGAGAACATGTCGACCCCTTCGCGCTACGGCATTCGCGGCATCCCCGCACTGCTGTTGTTCAAGGGTGGTAAGCCGGTCGGCCAGATCGTCGGCGCGGTACCCAAGGGCGAAATCACCAAGCTGCTCGACCAGCATGTGACCGCGTAAGGGCTTTAGAGAACGGCGGCGATATCCGTTTGCGCGAAATCGCCGCCTTTGTAAAGTAGCGGCTCGCGCGCGATCATTGCGGTTGCGTATGCGCAACAATCGCCCATATTCAACTTTGCAGGATGATTGCCTTTTCCGAATCGTAGCCAAGCCTGTCTGGCCCGGTCGGCGTGGTCAGGCGAAAAAGCAACTAGTGTAATGCCCAACTCACGGACCAGTCGACTGACATGGTCCCCGCGGGTATGGATTCGTGAATCGGATGCCATGCAAGCCTCAAAGAAGTTCACGGCCGACATCATTGGCGCCTCGTCAAATCGTATGAGGCGCGCAAACTCATTCTTTTCCGGTTCGCCGAAGAGGATTGCGAGAAGCGCCGACGAGTCGACGACCATTTTAATGGAACCCGCCCGACTCGTTGTATCCGATGATTTCGTCCGGAGTTCGGTCGTCGTATACGGGGAGTGCGTTGAACTCGTTCACGATGGCGTCGATGCGAGCCATAAAGTCGTCGGAGCTTGGCTTGACCCTCGACCTACGATGAAGCCGGTCCTCTAGAGAACGTTTCACGGTCTCCGTGATGGTCTCTCCGGTGAGATCGGCCAGTTTGCGGGCCAAAACCTCGGTTTCCGGATTCTTGATGTTGATCGCCATGTCTTCCTCGCGATCTTTATTCTACATCGCAAGGAAGAAACCGCCTATGCTCCGCTGGTAACCGCTCCCTCCGCCGCCGACCCGACGCTGCGCACATACTTCCCGAATACCCCTACCCGGTACTTCGGCGCGGGCTTAACCCATTTCGCCTTCCGGGCAGCCAGCGTCGCGTCGCCCACCTCTAGGTTCATCACCCGGTTCTCTATATCGATCAGGATCGAGTCGCCTTCTTCGACGAAGGCGATAGGTCCGCCATCGATGGCCTCGGGAGCGATATGCCCGATCGAGAATCCGCGCGTCGCTCCGCTGAACCGACCGTCGGTCATCAGCGCCACCGATTCACCGAGCCCCGCACCGGCGATCGCGCCTGTCACGCCGAGCATTTCGCGCATCCCCGGCCCGCCCTTCGGCCCTTCATAACGGATCACGACCACGTCGCCGGGATTGATCCGGCCTTCGAGGACAGCTTTCATCGCCGGTTCTTCGCTCTCGAACACGCGCGCGGGTCCTCGATGTTGTTTCTTCTCGATTCCGGTCACCTTAATTACTGCGCCCTCGGGCGCGAGCGTGCCTTTCAAGATCACCAATCCGCCGGTCTTTTTGATCGGATTATCGACCGGGCGGATCACCGGTTGGCCGGGCGTTTCTTTGGCGGTCGCGGCAGTCTCGTCGGCGAACGTGCGCCCGGTCACCGTCATCGGCGAACCTTTGGCATACCCGCCACGGAGCAACCGTTCGGCGATCACCGGAATACCGCCCGCTTTGTCCACGTCGAGCGCGACAAACTCCCCGGCCGGTTTGAGACTTACTAGTAGCGGCGTGCGTTCGCTGATGATTTGGAAGTCGTCGATCTGGAGCGGGACTTCGCCCTCGCGGGCCATCGCCAGCAAATGCAGAACGGCGTTGGTCGAGCCGCCCGTCGCCGCTACGGACGCGATCGCGTTCTCAAACGCAGTGCGGGTCGCGATATCGCGAGGCTTTAGGTTCTTCTCGACCGCTTCGACCGCCACCTTGCCGCAGTAAGCCGCCACCGCTTCCTTTCGCTTATCGACTTGCGGAACCGCGGCCGTGCCTAGAGGCGCGAGTCCGATGACCTCCATGACGGTGGCCATGGTGTTCGCTGTGAATTGACCGCCGCATGCGCCCGCGCCGGGACAGGCTTCGTTCTCGATCGCGAGTAATTCGGCGTCCGAAATCTTCTTCGCGGCATGGGCGCCGACGGCCTCGAACACGTCCTGGATCGTGATCGCCTTCCCATTGTGGTGGCCGGGGAGAATCGAGCCGCCGTAAAGGATCACGCCGGGAACGTTGAGTCGCAACAGAGCCATCGCGGCGGCGGGAATGGTCTTGTCGCAGGCCACCAGACACACGAGACCGTCGAACATGTAGCCGCGCGCACAAAGTTCGATGGAATCGGCGATCAGGTCGCGCGAAACCAGCGACGCCTTCATGCCTTCGGTTCCCATCGTGACGCCGTCGGAAATCGCGATGGTGTTGAACTCCATCGGCGTGCCGCCCGCCGCACGGACACCCGCCGTGACGTGCTCCGCCAACTCGCGGAGGTTGAAATTGCACGGCATCGTCTCGATCCAGGTGTTGGCGATCCCAATGATCGGCTTGCGCAGGTCTTCGTCGGTGAAGCCGATGGCTTTCAACATGCTGCGCGCGGGCGCGCGGTCGGGGCCTTGGGTGATGGTGTAGCTCTGCAACTGGGGCATGGGAAGCCGACAGTTTATCAAGCGGCGTCACTTGGATCGCGACGGCGGCGGCGCTTGCGGGTATTCGCGAGGAACTTCCGCCCAAGGATGCTTAACGTAATGCTCTTGTCCGACTGCATCGCGCCATACCGCGGAGAGGTTGGGAAATCCGACTGGAATTGCGCCCACGCAATACCTGGAAGCATTTATCGCTAACACAACATCGTAGTCTTCAAAGGTTGCAAACACTGGTGATCTTATTTCGATTCGTCCCCATCGCCCCTGTTCCGATAGGGACAAGTGTTCATATGAACAATAGTGGCCGCGCTCGGCAAGGCAACGCCGTTGCAGTCTTTCGATGTCGGTCATAAGCCAAAGCACCCTTCTGAACCCGCTTGCTGGGTGAGAAGGAGTTCGGCTGCAAGAATCGAACGTCACTACCAACGGGGCCGTTCCAAGGATCAAATAAGCCGCTAAGCGAGATGCTACGCAATACATGAATGGATGACGCGACAAACCGCCGGGCGTGCACAACCGAACCGAACGATCCAGCGGCTGATAAAATCACGACCTAAGGAGTAAGCATGATCACTCGCCGCGAATTCGCGCTCGCCACCGCCGCGTCGCCGCTACTGGCACAAACCGGTCCCATCCCCACGCGCCGACTGGGGAACATCAATTTTCAGGCTGGGATTTTCGGCATCGGCGCGCAGTACCTGGGCGATCCCGACAATCCGCAGTCGATGGTAGACCGCGTGATCGGCGAGGCGATCGACAACGGCGTCAACTACATCGACACCGCGCCGCCGTACAACTTGAGCGAAGAGAAAGTCGGCAAGGCGCTGAAGGGTAAGCGCGACAAGGTGTTTCTGGTCACGAAGGTCGAGACCAACGCGCGCGGCGATGTCGATTATCAGATCAAGGACTCGCTACACAAACTCCAGACCGATTACCTCGACGCCGTGCACATTCACAACGTCGGGCGAACGGACCGGTATCCCTCGCTCGAGCAGATGCTCGACCGCAAGGACGGCACGCTCGGCGCGCTGATGGCGTGGAAGAAGAAGGGTGTGATCAAGCACATCGGCTGTACGTGTCACATGCGCCCCGCGCGCGCCATCCCGGTGTTCGAAACCGGCGAGATCGAGCTGTTCATGTGCAGCGTAAATTTCGTCGAACGGCACATTTACAACTTCGAGGAGAAGGTGCTGCCCGAGGCTCGCAAACGCGGTATCGGTGTGATCGGAATGAAAGTGCTCGGTGGCCCGGCGCAGGGCGGAGCGCGATTGATGGCGCCCGCCGATTACTCCGCCACGCTGCGGTACGCGTGGTCGACTCCGGGGCTGGCGGTGGCGATTGTGGGCGTCCGCAACGTCGATCAATTGCGCATGGGTCTTCAGGCGGCACGGTCGTACAAGCCGTTCGCGCCCGCCGAGATGACCTCGTTGATGGAGAAGGGCAAGACGCTCGCCGCCAATTGGGGACCCCTGCGCGGGCCGGTCGCTTAGCCGAGACGAAGCTTGCGCATCGTTTCGATCCACGCCCACCCGGACGACGCGGAGATTCTTGCCGGGGGCACGCTGGCGTCGCTCGCGCAACGGGGTCACGACCTCGCGATCGTGACGATGACTCCGGGCGATAAGGGCTCGGACAAACTGCCGCCGGACGAAATCGCCGCCGTCCGCCGACTGGAAGCCGAGACCGCCGCGATGCTGATCGGCGCGGAGTACCGGTGCGCCGAGTTTCGCGATCTCGAGATTTTTTCGGACCACGCCTCGCGCCTCCGGGTGGTCGAGTTGATTCGCCAACTGCGCCCCGATCTCGTGCTGACGGCGTCGCCCACCGACTACCTGTGCGACCACGAGGCGACGAGCGCTCTGGTCCGAGACGCGCTGTTCGCCGCCCCCGCGCGCAACTACGTCACCGATTCGCCGCCGCTCGACCGGATTCCGCACCTCTACTTCATGGATCCGATCGACGACATCGTCGAAGTGGATTTCGTGGTCGATGTGGCGGGGACGTTTGAGATCAAGCGGGCGATGCTCGCGGCGCACGCGAGCCAACGCGAGTGGTTGCGGCGCCAACACGGCATGGACGACTACTTGGCGAGCATGGAAGCCTGGACCCAGCGCCGCGGTGGCGAGGGCTTCCGGCAGTACCGCAAGCATCCCTACCCGCAGTCGCCGTTGTTGCAGGAGTTGTTGGGCTTGTCATGATCAAGCGTTTGTCATGATACCCTTAGGTGTCATGCCTTCTGCAATTCAGATTAAGAGGCCGGACGTGACTGCCGACGTTCGCGCGTTGGCCGCGCTAGCCGGGTTATCGGTTACGGATGCCGTCGGTCAGGCTGTGCGCGCGCAACTCGAAATTGAGCGAGCGAGGGCTGACGCGAGGCGGGCCGAGCGCCTGGCGCGAATCGATGAAATTGTCGATCGATTTAATCGGCTTCCGATTGTCGGACCGCTCATCACCGACGACGATCTTTACGACGAAGACGGCTTGCCGAAGTGAAGTTGGCCGTGGACGCGTCGGCACTGCTGGCGATCCTTTTCCGCGAATCGGACTCAAGACCATTCGCGATCAAGCTGTCGACCGCCGAGGCGGTTTGGATTTCGCCGATCAATTGGTGGGAAGTGCAGGTCCACGCGATCGGACGCGGCGGAGAGTCCGGGGAGAAGGACGCGAACGAACTCTTAGCCGAGTTCAATGTCCAGGTTGAGCCGGTCACGCACGATCACGCTCGATTGGCGCTGGCGGCATTCGCCCGCTATCGTGGCCGACCGGTGCGCCTGAATCTCGGCGATTGCTTCGCTTACGCGCTCGCGAAGGCGAAAGGCGTTCCGCTGCTTTACAAAGGATCGGATTTCGCCGCGACGGACATCGAAGCCGCCTGAGCTACTCGGCCGCCTCCACCAACTTGCGTAAATCCGCTTCGTTCAGGGCCGTCGAGAAGTGCAGGATCAGTTTGCCGTCGCGCCCGAATAGGAACGTCTGGGGCAGCGCCGGCGTCTCGCGGAATCCGAACGCGCGCAACGCGGCGCGATTCGCGATCGCCACGGGAAATCCGATCGAATGCTGGCGCAAGAACGGCGTGACGGCCGGCCAGCCGCGAGCGTCGATCGACAGCCCGATCACACGCAAAGAGTCGGGCTTGGACTTCGCCAGCCGGTCGAGCGCGGGCATCTCTTCGCGGCACGGCACGCACCAGGACGCCCAAAAATTCACCAAAACGACGCGGCCCTTCAGTTCGGACAGCGCCATTTTTCGCCCCGCGTTCGTGCCGAACTCGATGTCGGGCAGCGCGGGCGGTGCGGCGGCTAGCGCGAAAAGGAAGGCGAAAAGCGGCATCGCCCTATCATGATATCCTCCGATCAGGAAACGCGATTCGTGTTACCCGCAAGCAGCCGCGCGCCATTCACCGTTTTAGTAGCGCTCGCCTGTTACGTTTTTTTGTCGCTCGCCGTTTTCTCTCCCCTGCATTGGCACAATTCCGGGCAGTGCAGTTTGAATCACTTCGAATGCTGCCTCGGTGAGGGCGTCTCCTTGGCGCCTCCAACGCCGGTGGTATTGGCGCAGAGTTTCCACGAAGCGGACTCGATCGTAGAAGACGAGCGATCCGGCGAATCGCGATTCACTCCCGCCCGCGCTCCGCCGACCCTCTAAGTTCGGTCTTCTTTGCGTAGCCGTGCGCTTGCCGCACGGTCGTCCCATTGGCTCGAAATCTTAAGAGGGATACCGTGATCGCTTCATCTTTGTTTCTATTTCCATTGCTGGCGCAATCCGCCGCCATTCCCGGGATTCTTTCCGGTACTGTCGTCACGCCCGACAAAACACCGGTGGCGCTAGCCTCGGTGCGCGTTTTGGAGACCAACGCCTTGGCCCAAACGGACACTATGGGCAACTTCCGGATCGTGTCGCTTCCGCTTTCTAAACTCACTGTGACGGTGACGGCGAAGGGCTATCAGTCCGGTCTGAAGTCGGTCGTCGATCTGACGGAGCGGCCCGAGACCACCGTCGAGTTCGTCTTGAATCGCGAATCGGTGCTGGAACAAAGCGTGGTGGTGACGGGCAGCGGACAGCAGGAGCTGCTGGTCGAAGCGCCGGTCCGGACCGAATTGATTTCGAAGACGATGGTGCAACAGCAAGCCGTCCGCGTGCTGGCCGAAGCGCTCACGGCATCGGTTCCCGGGTTGCGCATCGAGAATAACTGCCAAAACTGCGGATTCTCGGCGATCCGGTTAAGCGGACTCGAAGGCCCGTACACACAGGTGTTGGAAGATGGCCTGCCGACGGTGTCGGGCGCCAGTATGGTGTACGCACTCGATCAACTGCCGACCGAGTTTTTCGAGAGCATCGAAGTCGTGAAAGGTGGAGCGTCGTCGCTCTACGGCCCGAACGCAGTGGCCGGAGTGATCAATCTGGTTCGCCGCGAGCCGCAGGCCAAGACGTTCCAGGTCGATACGCAGGCGGGCTGGAATCGCGGCCGGCCCGAGCAGACGCTCGGCGCGGTTGCGCAGATCGAAAATCTGTTCGCGGGTTGGTCGGGCGATTTCTACTATCGCGGTTTCCGCCGCACGCACGCCGACGTCGATCGCGACGGATTCTCGGAATTGACGCGCCGGAGTTCGCAAGCGGGCGGCGGCACGCTGTTCCGCCGGTTCTTCGACGGCAAGGCGCGGCTTACTGTGGGCGGAAGCACCTTGGACGAGTTCCGCCGCGGCGGCAGCCAACTCGACTTGCTTCCCGAAAACACCTTCGTCACCGAACAGTTGCTTTCCGGCCGCTCCTCCGGATTCGTCCGCTGGAACCATTCGGTGAATCCGAACTTCTACTACAACCTGAGTAGTTCGCTTAGTTATCTGGGCCGTGGAAGCTACTACGGCGCGGATTTCGACCCGAACGCCTACGGCAACACGCGGAACCCGCTTTCGGTCAGTGACGCTTCGGTGGGCTTCCAAAAGGGCCGCCACGCGGTCTCGACGGGTTTTCAGTACTGGTTTGAGCACATCACAGACACTTACCCCGGCTACGGCCGCGACATTCGGCAGAGCTTCAAGAACTCCGGCGTCTACTTACAAGACGAATGGCGAATCAATCCGCGAGTGGTCCTGCTGGGCGGTTTCCGGGTCGACAAAAGTAATCTACTAAACAACGCGATCGTGAGTCCTCGGGGCAACTTGCGGGTTGGCCTGACCAAGTCGCTCAACCTCCGGTTGGGCGTCTCCACCGGCTTCCGTGCGCCGCAGGTGTTCGACGAGGATTTGCATATCGCGAGCGTCGGCGGCGAAGTGCAACTGATTCGGCGTTCCGCGGATTTGCGGCACGAATCGTCGCGCAGTTATACCGCCGCGCTCGACTATACGTCGCAAGTCCGCGGCCGTCCGTTCACCGCCGGCGCGAGCTTTTTCTGGACCCGCTTGAACGACGCGTTCCAGTTGCGGGAGACGGATCGCTTCGACGGAGAGAATCGCATTTTCGAGCGTGTCAACGGGCCCGGATCGCGCTTTCGCGGTATCGAGGGCAATCTATCGTTCGCTCCCACGGAGCGCGTCAACCTGCGCGGCGGCTGGACTTTCCAGCAAGCGCGCTACGACGAGCCGGAGCCGGTGTTCGGCAGCTTGCGCTACTTCCGGACGCCGAACAGCTATGGATTCTTCGGGGCGGATCTCGACCTTCCCGGCGGGATCGAGTTCATCCACACGTTCGACTTCACCGGACCGATGCGCGTGCAGCACTTCGCCGGCTTTATCGACGAGGACCGCGTCGAAACGTCGCCGTGGTTCCACGTGTGGAACGCGGTGGTGAGCAAGACCATGCCGCTCGGTTCAAGCGAAAAGGCTAAGCTGCGAGTTTACGTGCGCGCGAACAACTTGCTCGATAGCTACCAGTCGGATTTCGACCAAGGTCCGCTGCGCGATTCGAAGTACGTTTACGGTCCCATCATGCCGCGCGGCGTCGTGACCGGCGTTACGTTGACGTTTTAGCGGCTTACCGCGGCCGATCCGGTATATTGGGCAGTTCGCATGAAGACCGCACGCGGACTGGCCATCCTTCTCGTCGTCTACTTCGCGTTCGTCTATCTGGCGCCCCGTCCGGAATCGGTGACTCCGGCGGGCTGGCGGCTCACCGGAATCTTCCTATCGATGGTCGCCGGCTTGATGTTGCAACCGCTGCCGACCGGCGCGCTGGTGCTGATGGCGGTCACTTTTTCGACGCTGATCGGCGGTTTGACGCCCGCGCAGGCTCTGGCGGGTTATGGCGATCCGACGGCTTGGCTGGTGCAAGCGGCGTTTTTCATTTCGCGATCGCTGATCGACACCGGCCTCGCGCGGCGCATCGCGCTGGTCTTCGTCAAATGGTTCGGCGGGAATTCGACGGGAGTCTGCTACGCGTTGTGCTTGTCGGACATGACGCTGGCCCCGATCATTCCCTCGAACGGCGCGCGATCGGGTGGCGTAATCCTGCCCATTGTGCGTTCGATCGCCGAGTTGTACGGATCGAAGCCCGGCGAGACGGCCCGCGTACTCGGCGCGTTTCTGTTTGCGAGCGTGTATCAAGGCGTCTGCATCAGCTCCGCGATGTTCTACACGGGCAACGCGTCGAATCCATTGGCCGCGCAGATCGGTTCGCAGTTTGGCGGCGTGCCCGTTACGTTCTTGAGTTGGATGGTGGCGGGGAGTCTGCCGGGGTTGCTGTCGCTGCTGGTCATGCCGTTGATCGTCACCCGCCTCTATCCGCCCACCGTGCGCCGCACCCCGGAAGCAAGCCGCTTCGCGAGCGACGAACTCGCGAAGATGGGGCCGCTATCGCGGGACGAATGGATTCTGACGGGTGTATTTGTCACCGTCTGCGGACTGTGGGTGACGTCGGGCTGGCACAAACTCGACGTCGCGATTACGGCCCTGCTCGGGGCGTGCGCGCTGCTCGCCACCGGCGTTCTTAAGTGGGAGAAAGTCGTGGCGGAGCGCGCCGCCTGGGACATCTTCATCTGGTACGGCGGCTTGATCCAACTGGGCAAGTCGCTGAACGCCACCGGCGTCACCACCGTGTTCGCGAACAATATTGGCGGGGCCCTCGGCGATCTGACTTGGCCCGTCATCCTCGGGATTACGCTGCTGATCTACTTTTACGCCCACTACGGATTTGCGAGCATCACCGCTCACATGCTGGCGCTGTATCCGCCGTTTCTCGCGGTGCTGGCGGCGAAAGGCGCTCCCGTGGGCCTTTGCGTATACGCGTTCGCCTGCTTCACCAATATGGCCGCGGGATTGACGCACTACGGCACCACGCCGGGGCCGATGTTCTACGCGCAGGACTACGTTTCGTTCCGCGACTGGTGGCGCGTGGGCGCGGTAGTATCGGTGTCCAACATCCTAATCTGGTCGACCGTGGGCTTCCTGTGGTGGAAGTTTCTGGGGATCTGGTAACAAAACCGTCCATCGCGCATAGTTACGTTCGTGGACTTTCACGAGTTGTACGAACGCTACGCGCGGGACATCGGGCGTTACGCGTTCTACTTATCGGGAAACCGCGCAGACGCCGAGGACATCGTCGCCGAGACGTTTAGCCGGGTATGGCTCGCGGCGGGTGAAATTCGCGCGGCGACGGTGAAGGGCTACTTGACGGCGATCGCGCGGAACTACTTTCTCGAAACGCGCCGCAAGAGAAAACGCGAAACGGCGATGCCCGCCCGCGAGCCCGGAGCGGCTCCGTTGCCCGAAATCGAGGAGGCGCTCGACGCGATCGGACGGCTGCCGGAGTTGGAACGGGAGACGATCCTCATGCGAGCCGCGGCGGGATTGAGCTACGACGAGATCGCCGAGGCGTTCCGGATTTCACCCGCCGCCGCGCGGGTGCGCGTTCATCGGGCGCGGCAATTACTAAATCAGTTGCTGGAAAGGGAGAACGTATGACTATTTCGAAGGCGATCGCGAACGACTTACTGGCGGTTTACCTCGCGGGCGAAGCGAGCGAAGAGACGCGGCGGGCCGTCGAGGAATTCGCCCGTCGGGACCCGGAGTTCGCCCGCTTACTGATCGATTCGCCCGCGACCCGGCTGCCGGACTCTCCGGTATTCGGTGTGGCCGAAGTTCGCGCTTTAGAACGGACGCGCCGCGCTCTGGCCCGGCGGTCTTGGCTGATGGGAATCGCGATCTTTCTGACTTTGCTGCCGTTGTCGATTCTGGTCAAGGACGGCGAGGTGAAATTCCTGCTGGTGCGGGATGCACCGTCAGCGGCGGCGGCGATTTCGGTGGCGGCGGCGGGCGCTTGGGCGGGCTACTTTCGAGCGCGGGTTAAGGTGTAGCTTCTCCGCTATCCCGTGACCCGTGCGCCGCGGGCGAGGGCCTGCTCCCGCTTCCAACGCAGCATGCCGCGATACTCTTCGAGCAATTTCGACGCGCCCGCCCAGTAGTAGCCTGCGACGAAAAGCACCAAAAACGGCAGCGCCAGATAGTTGCCGGTGTCTATGGCGAATCCGATGGTAAAGGCGAAGTACGTACCGGCGGCCAACTCGAGATACGGCAGCCAACCGCTGCGGCGCTTATACTTCGCGTTCTCGATCGTCATCTTGCGCGCGCCGGAGATGGCGTACTTCGGCGTTCGGGCGAACGCGGTGGAAACGCCGAATAGCGCTTCCATAACCGCTTTGGTGTTCGACAGCGTTAGGGCGACACCCGCCGCCATGAGCGCGGGCAGGAACCAAATCGTTCGTTTCCATTCCTTGGGCAACAACGCTCGCTGAGCGCTTAGATAAAACGCCGTGATCGACCAAAACGACGCCACAATCAGCGGCAGATCGATCAAAAGCATTTCGAACCAACCCATGTAGAAACGGCAAATCATCACCGGCAGCATCAGCGCGGAAACGACGATCATCAAGGGATAGGAAACGTTTGGGGTCAGGTGAAACGCGGCTTCGATCTTGTTTCGTAACGGAATGTCGCTGCGCCAAATCCCCGGCAGGAGCTTCATCGCGACCTGCGTAAGCCCCTTTGCCCAACGAGCCTGCTGCACCTGGAATCCGTAGGTATCGACCGGCAACTCCGACGGACACTCGACATCGGGCACGTAGACGAAGCGCCAGCCCTTGAGTTGGGCGCGATAACTCAAATCGGAATCTTCGGTCAACGTGTCGTGCTGCCAGCCGCCCGCGTCGTCGATCATCGAAACACGTAGCATCCCGGCCGTTCCATTGAAATTGAAGAACAATCCGCCGCCCGCGCGCGCGACGTGTTCGAGTGCGAAGTGCCCGTCGAGCAGCATGGTCTGCACTTCAGTGAGCAGGTTGTAATCGCGATTGAGATACGTCCAGCGCGTCTGCACCACGCCGACTTTCGGGTCGGCGAAAAAGTGTACGGTGCGTTCCAAAAAGTCGGCAGGCGGTACAAAGTCCGCATCGAAAACGGCGACGAACTCCCCGGTAGCGCTGTTGAGTCCTTCTTGTAAAGCGCCCGCTTTAAAGCCATGCCGGTTATCGCGATGACGATACTCGATCGGATGGCCCATGGCGCGGTACCGGGCGACGAGCGCTTCGGTAAACGGATGAGTGTCGTCCGTAGAATCGTCAAGCACTTGAATCTGCAGCAATTCGCGTGGGTAGCGCACTTTCACCGTCTCTTCGATCAACCGTTCCACCACATAGCGTTCGTTGTAGAGCGGTAATTGGATCGTGACGCGAGGCAGGTTTTCGAACCGTGTGGGCGCGGCCGTGGGCATCGTCTTACGAAATTTGAAGTAATTCCAGATAGTGTGATACCGGTGGCAGCCGTAGATTGAAAGGACGATCAGCGTGGCGAAATACGGAACCATCAGCGCCCAATCGAACCAGGACAGTTGGTGCAGACCGGCGAAGGTGTCGTCGAATAAAGTCTGAACGAACGAGTCGGCCGGGGATGCCACGGTGAGAAAGGCCGCAAGAGCGGTCGGTATCATGTAGAGACGATTGTAATCCGCTTCGGAATCCTCGGGTTGGTCCTCGAAGCTTTATGGATTGCGCTTCGCCGACTGGGCGATTGGCGAACCGCGATTCCCGAGACGGTCGCCTTTCTACTTGCGCTATCTATAGTTTACCTGATCGCCGTCCGATACGGGTCGATCCAGACGCCGCCCCGGGGATTGGTCGCGCTCTTCGCCATTGCCTTCCGGCTCACTGTCGCCGGGCAACCGCCGTCTCTCTCCGACGATCTATTGCGCTATCAATGGGAAGGACGCGTGGTCCGCTCGGGCGGTAATCCGTACTTGGCTCGCCCCAACGACCCCGCATGGGCGTATATCCCCGCCCATCCGCGTGCGCCGGGCCGCGACTTTCCGTCGATCTACGGGCCGCTCGTACAATACGCGCAGGCTTTGGCCGTCGAGTTCCCGAAACTGCCCGCTATCGCCGCCGACTGCGCGACGCTCGCCGTCCTCGCTTTCACAGCGCCCGCCGGTTGGCTGATCTACGCGTGGTCGCCGCTCGCCGTGGTCGAGTTTTGGGGACAAGGACATAACGACGCCTTACTGGTGTTGTTCCTGACGCTAGCCCTGGTGCGCCCCGCGCAAACCGGCTGGTGGATTGGACTCGCGGCGGCGGTGAAATGGTGGCCGCTCATACTTGTTCGCGCGTTCCGCTTCACCGCAAGGCAGACCGCCATTGCCATAGCCGTCGTAGGCGCGCTCGCGCTGCCCTTCCTCGCGGGATTCCGCTACGACAACGCGCGCTTCGCTACCGGATTTCTCGCCGGTTGGCGCAATAACGACAGCGTGTTCGGCGCGATCCTATGGGCGGTAGGAGATCCGCAACCCGCCAAGTACATCGCCTTCGCCTTTGTCGCGGCGTTGTTCGCGTTTGTCCGGAACCCGATGTGGGCCGCTGTGGGCCTTCTTGCGGTGTCGGCCAATGTACACCCCTGGTATCTGACCTGGCTGTTGCCGTTCCTCGTTTTTCGTCCCGCGCCCGCGTTGCTATTGTGGATCGCACTCGCGCCGCTGAGCTATGAAACGGTGATCTGGTGGGCCACGCTCGGCGAATGGCGGCAATCGGATTAGGTGCGGTGGGCGATCTACGCGCCCGTGGCCCTAGGACTCGTAATTTCGGGCGCGCGTAAATCCCGCTTGACAGAGCCGGGCGCGCCGTTAGAATAAAGCCATATCGCTTCTATGACTTCCGGGTGCGCGCACGACGGCACCGAATTTATCTACCGTCGCGATGGGGTCGATTACGTTCGCTGTTTGCGGTGCGGCCAAGTCTTCGAGGCCGAGGATCTGGACACGGTGGCCGTCTACGACGAAGAAGAAGAATAGTCGATCGGCGAAACACGCGGCGAAGGCGAAGCTTCCGCCGCGAGCGTCCCGCTCTAATGCCGTCCGGGCGGCAAATGCTGTACAACAGAAGGAACGGGTGGACGCGCGGAGCCAAAGCCCGCCCCCTCTCCGAAAATCGAATACCGTGTCGAAGTCACAGCCAGTGAAAAATTCCCAGAAACCCCGGGAATTGCCCCCGGAATCGAGCGAAGCCAAACTCCAGCAGGACCGCTTCAATCGCGCGATGGAGCTTTTCCACGCGCGGGAGTTGAAAAAGGCCCGCGATCTGTTCGAACAGGCCGCCGCCGGGCCGGGCCGCGAAATGGCGTTCTCCGCCAAGATGCACCGGAAAATGTGCGAACAGCGTTTGGAAAAGCAAACGCCCGCTCTTCAAAGCGCGGAGGATCATTACGCCTACGGCGTGGCGCTGACCAATGAACGCCGCTTCGACGAGGCGCGCAAGCATCTGGAGCAGGCGCTGAAAATGCGCGAAGCGGATCACTACCATTACGCTCTGGCGCTAGCCACCGCTCTTTCGGGCGATGTCCCGCTAGCGGCTAAGCATCTGGCGCGGGCGATCGAGATGCAACCGCAGAACCGCACGGCGGCGCGCAACGATACCGATTTCGCGGGGGCGCTCCAGCATCCGGCCCTTCAGGCGCTGCTGGCCTAAGCGGCCTGCGGCCTAGACGATCGAATCACGATGGATTCGCTCCGCCGCATCGTCGCCATCGGCGGCGGAACCGGTCTTTCGGCCTTGCTTTCCGGCCTCAAGCGCTATTCCTATCTGCGCGCCAACGTCGACGACGGGCAACCGCGCGTCGATATCACGGCGATTGTCACCGTTACCGACGACGGCGGGTCTTCGGGCCGCTTGCGCCGCGAGTTCGACGTGCTGCCGCCGGGCGACATCCGCAATTGCATGGTCGCGCTTTCCGAAGATCACGACCTGCTCGGCCAGTTGTTCCAGTACCGCTTCGCTTCGGGCCGCGGGTTGAAAGGCCACAGCTTCGGCAATCTTTTTCTGACGGCGTTAACGCATGTCACCGGCGATTTCACCAAAGCGGTCCGCGTGTCTTCCGAAGTGCTCGCGATTCTAGGGCGCATCTACCCTTCGACGCGCGCGAACGTAACGCTGGAAGCCGAACTCGAAAGCGGAGCTCGAGTCTTAGGCGAATCGCGCATCGGGCGCGCCAAGGAGCGTATCAGCCGCATTCGGCTGACCCCGCGGCGGGTGAAGCCGTTGCCCGCCGCGCTCGAAGCTATCGCCGCCGCCGACGTGATTACGTTGGGTCCGGGGTCGCTCTACACCAGCGTGATCCCAAACCTGCTGGTATCGGGCATTCCCAAAGCGCTGCGGCGGGCGAGGGCGGCGAAAGTGTACTTCGCGAATCTCATGTGGCAGCCGTGGGAAACGATGCACTACTCGGCGGCAGACCACTTGGAGGCGATCGAGCGCCACGCGGGCGCCGGTCTTGTCGATTACGTGGTGGTGAACACGCGCCACATCGGCGGCGAGAGACGGAGACGGTACGCGGCGGAGAAGGTGTATCCCGTCAAAGTGGACTTGCCCCGCCTTGAAGCGATGGGCGTCGAAGTGATCGGGCGCAATTTGCTGGCTCGGAACGAAAAGGTCCGCCACGATCCCGCCGCCGTGGCTCGCGTCGCCGTCGAATTGATCGAACGAGCCCGGGCGAAAAACATTGGAACGTAACCCCGCGCCGATAAGATTGGAGCAATGGATTCGTCGTTAACCGTCGTCATCCTAGCGGCCGGTTTGGGCACGCGGATGAAATCGAAGAAGGCCAAGGTGCTGCACAAAGTGGGAGGGCGCACCCTGGTCGAAAACGTCGTGCATTCGGCGCTCGGCGTCGCTCCGGCGGAGCGAATTTTTGTCGTCACCGGACATCAGGCCGAACAAGTGGAGGAAACGCTGCGCCCGCTGGGCGTGGGTTTTTTTCGACAAACGGAGCAGAAAGGCACCGGTCACGCGCTGCGCATGGGCGAGAGCGCGCTCAAAGATCTACCGGGCCGCTTGATCGTTCTTTATGGCGATACGCCTTTACTGAGCGAGGGCACGCTGCGCGCGCTGCTCGCTCGTCACGAAGAATCCGGCGCGGCGGCGACCGTGATCACGACGCTGCTCGAAGACCCTACCGGCTAT
The DNA here is from genome assembly GCA_033763835.1 of Bryobacteraceae bacterium. GTDB lineage: Bacteria > Acidobacteriota > Terriglobia > Bryobacterales > Bryobacteraceae > JAPKYZ01. The sequence continues at coordinate 150,166 of JANRJS010000006.1, forward strand.
GGGCGGATCGCGCTCGACGATGCGGGGCGCATCCAAGCCATCGTCGAGCAGAAGGCCGCCACGCCCGAACAACTCGCAATCCGCGAAATCAATTCGGGCATTTATTGTTTCGACGCTCCGAAGCTTTGGGCGCACATCGGGGAGATTACGACGAACAATCCGGCCGGCGAGTACTACCTCACCGACATGATCGAGATCTTCCGCCGCCACTTGCTCGACGCCGTGACGCTGCGCGTCGAAGATCCGGGCGAGTTGCTTGGCATTAACTCGCGGCTCGAACTCGCAGAAGTGGATCGCATCTTGCGCGATCGCAAAACCCGGCAACTGATGCTCGACGGCGTAACGATCGAAAAGCCGGAAACGGTGACGATCGATTCTCAAGTGCGCATTGGGCGCGACACCGTGATCGGGCCGTTCACGCAAATTCTCGGCACGACCGAGATCGGCGAGGATTGCTCGGTGGGCGCGGGCTCGATCGTCTCGGATTCGCGGATCGCCGATGGGGTGGAGATTCTGCCGTTCACCTCGATCCACTTGTCGACCGTCGAGACCGGCGCGCATATCGGCCCGTACGCGCGGCTGCGGATCGACAATCACGTCGAGGCGGGCGCGCACATCGGCAACTTCGTCGAACTCAAGAAAACGCGGTTGGGAGCGGGCGCGAAATCGATGCATCTCGCCTACCTCGGCGATTCCGAGATCGGCGAGAAATCGAACATCGGCGCGGGAACGATCACGTGCAATTACGACGGGAAGAAGAAGAGCAAGACGAAGATCGGCAAGCGCGTGTTCGTCGGCTCGAACTCGACGCTCGTCGCTCCGGTGGAGCTCGCCGACGAGAGCTATGTAGCGGCAGGCAGCGTGATCACTCACGACGTCCCCACGGATTCGCTTGCGTTGGGCCGCAGCCGGCAGGTGAATAAGGACGGGTACGCGAAGAAGCTCCGCGAGCGGGGGTGAAGTCCGCTGGCCGTAAAATAGGGAGATGGAAACAACTCTGTCGCCTGACTATCGAATCGCGATCCCAGCGGAGTTCTATGAGGCGTTGGGCCTGAAACCAGGCGACAAGCTCCTTTTGACTGTGCAAGGAGACTGGGGATTCACCGTTGAGAAACCCCGGTCCCGCCAAGAGGCTCTGCGTGGCTTGATGCGGTATCCGGACGACTACCTCGCGAAAGAACGGGCCGGTTGGCGGTAGAGCTTCGCGATTACCTCGCTCGCCATCGGCGACTCGCCTTCGACACGAACTTCTTTATCTATCATCTGAGCGATATCCGCGGTATTCGCGGCTTACGGCTCCCATTCTCGATTGGACGGTCCAGCCCGGCCGTTCCGCCGTGACGTCGACCGTCACATTAGCCGAGTTACTCGTGCTCCCGTATCGGAACGACGACCAGGCAGGTGTGGATGCATGCGTCGGTCTTCTTGTCGGTTATCCGAACTTGGAGTGGATTCCGCTAAGCTTGGAGGTCGCCAAACTCGCCGCCGAGGCTCGCGCCAAGTACCGTCTGGAAATGCCGGATGCGATTCACGCCGCCACGGCGATCCATGCCGGGGCGACCGCCTTCGTTACGAACGATCCCGCCTTCCGACGCCTCGACGCGTTCGAGACGCTTGTGCTCGACGAGTTGCTATAACGGCTACGCCAATGCGAGACAGATACCGCCGCCGAGGTCAAGAGAGTCTGCGTATTCAATATGCAGAACGCGCCGTGAACGATTGTCCAGCGCCTTGGAGGAAGCGTGAACAAGTAATGGACTCATCGCCAAAACTCCGCCCCGAGGAACAGGACAAGTCATTGGTTGAAGGGGTCGAATTCGCTCTTCGACATCATTATCGGCGAGGACGCCAAACCGATGCGAGTACGGCACTACCCTAAGCGGGCCGTTTTCTTCGCCCGACTCGTCCAGATGCAAGCGTAAGGCGGCGACACGCTGTAGAGCCCAAGCCGGCGCGTGAGCGTAGAGAATCCCGTCTTTAACCGCCCACGGCCCCCAACCGGATAAGCGATGTCGAGCGACAAGGGGAAGCGCCGTATCCTGATGCCAAGGGACCAGCCAGTTCGCAGCTAGGGACTTATCGAACAATGTCGCTCGAAAGGGAATCGCAGTCCCACCTAGTCGCCCGGCGGCGATTTGAATCAGGCGATCATCCTTTGCGACTCCCGCAATCTCGGTAAATCGCATAAGGTGCCGAGCCCCCGCACGGCTTCTCGTAAAACCGCCGATCGCGCGGATCAGCGCGTCGCACTCGTCGCCGGACAACACGCTCGGCACAATCCAATAGCCGGGATCATCCGTTTGCATGCCGGGGCGCCTTCGCCATCATCCACAAGCCCGCCGCTGCCATCGCGACGGCGATCCACTGCGTTAGAGACCACGGGCCGCCGAAGGGTAGGTCCTGGAGATGCACGCGATAGAACTCGACGAAGAACCGCACGGCGGAGTAGAGCACAAGATACAAACCCATCGCCGAGCCGGGGCGGGGGTTGCGATTCGCGAACACCCATAGCGCGGCGAAAATCGCGAGTTCCGCCACCGACTCGTACAACTGCGTCGGGTGCAGCGGCACGTTGAGCGGGACGCCGGTCATATCGTTGGCGTCGGGCTTGGTGAACGTGACGGCCCAGGGCCGGTCGCACTTGGCACCCCAACAGCACCCCGCCGCGAAGCAGCCCAGCCGACCCACCGCGTGCCCCAAGGCGATTCCCGGCGCAAACAAGTCGAGTGTGGGTAGCACGGCCAACCCGTTGCGCTTCATCCACCACCACCCGAACGCGAACGCCACGACGAACCCGCCTTGATACACGCCCGCCGATTGCAAAGTTTCGAGCGAGAGAATTCGCGACGGGTCTTTAGCGTACAGTTCCCAATCGAATGCGAACATCAGCAACTTCGCGCCCAGCAACCCGGCGATCGCGCAATAGATAGCGAGGTTCGAAATCTTCTCGGGGTCGAGCCTGCGGCGCTTGGCGAGTTTCGAGGTTACCGCCAGCCCGGCGAGAAATCCGAGCGCGACCAACGCTCCATAGGCGGGCAGATAGAACGGCCCGATCTCAACGATCTTGGGGAACACGTTCCTTCTTTCCGAACAACCCGAGCGCCAGCCAAACCGCGCCGACCGAAATCGCGCTGTCGGCGACGTTGAAGCTCGGCCATTCGTAGCTACCGATAAACACTTGAACGAAGTCGGTCACACTGCCCGCCACGATTCGATCGTAAAGGTTGCCCACCGCGCCGCCCAGCACCAGCGCCAGCGGCCAGCGGTCGTTCTTCGACGCGCCGGAGGCGCTCTCCGATTCCCCGCGCCACAGCATGCGCACGATGAAAATCAAGATCGCCACCGAGAAGCCGATTAGCACGACGGCACGCACCCACTCCGGGGCGTTGGCGAGTAAGCCGAACGCCGCGCCGCGATTGCGCGTGTAGACGAGATTGACGACGTTAGGAATGATGGGGATCGTCTCCCACATCGAGATCGAGCGCTCGACGGCGATCTTGGTGATTCGGTCGAGTACGACAATCGCTCCGGCCGCGGCGAACGGAATCCACCGATTCACGCTAGGCCGCCGCCAGCATCTCCGCGACGATGCGCGAGCAGGAGAAGCAGATCGTCGAGAACTCGGGGTCCACGCCGACGTCGGTTTTGAATTTCCAGCAGCGCTCGCACTTTTGGCCGTCGGCGCGCGCGACATGCACCGCCAAATCTTCGCCGGAGGCGGGCTCCAGTTCCACCGCGCTCACGATGAACAACCCGGGCAAATCCTCCGCGTGCCGCCCCAGCAAATCGTAAAGCGCGCCGCCCGCCGCCAAGTGCACCTGCGCTTCTAGAGGTGCGCCGATCAGTTTTTCTTGCCGCGCCACTTCGAGCGCTTTGGTGACTTGCTCGCGCACGGCGAGCAGTCCGTCCCAATCGGCGAGTTCGGCGGGCGATAGTCCGGCTAACTCTTCCAGTTTCGGGAACTCGGCGAGATGGACGCTCTCCGGTTCGCCCTCGCGTTTGAGGAACGCCCAGGCTTCGTCCGCCGTGAATGCCAGCAGCGGAGCCATCAACCGCACCAGCGCGTGCGCCACGCAGTGGAGCGCCGCTTGCGCGGAACGCCGCTCCGGCGAATGAGCGCCTGCAGTGTAGAGCCGGTCCTTCGAGACGTCGAAATAAACCGCACTCAGATCGTTGACGCAGAACTGGTAAAGGTCTTGGTACGCCCAGTGAAACCGGTACGCGGCGTAGTTCGCGAGCGTCCGCACGACCAACGCTTGCGCGCGCGAAAGGATCCAGCCGTCGATACCGGTCAATCGCGAAGGCGCATGCCGCGCAGGGTCGAAATCGTGAATCGCGCCCAGCGCGTAGCGAATCGTGTTGCGCATCTTGCGGTACGCTTCCGCCAGCCGCTCCAAGATCGTGTCCGACAGCCGCACATCGTCCGAGTACTCGATCGAGGCCACCCAAAGCCGCAGAACGTCCGCTCCGTACTTCTTGACGACCCGCTCCGGCTCGATGCCGTTGCCAAGCGCCTTCGACATCGCGCGCCCCTGTTCGTCGAGGGTCCAACCGTTGGTGACGATTTCGCGATACGGCGCGCCGCCGCGCAATCCCACCCCGATCAGTAGCGAAGAGTGGAACCAGCCGCGGTACTGGTCGCCGCCTTCGAGATACATGTCCGAAGGCCAGTCGAGCCCGTTCGGTTCGAGCACGGCGAGATGCGACGCGCCGGAGTCGAACCAGACATCGAGAATGTCGGTCTCTTTGCGGAATTCCGCGCCGCCGCATTGCGCACATTGGACACCCTCGCCCATCAACTCGGAGGGCGAAAGCCGGTACCACGCGTCGGCGGTTTCCCGCCGGAAACGCTCGATGACGGGCATGAGCTTTGCCTTCTCGGTCACCGGCGTATTGCAACTCTCGCAATAAAACACCGGGATCGGCACGCCCCACACGCGCTGCCGCGAAACATTCCAGTCGGGGCGGGTGGCGATCATGTTCGAGATGCGGCTTTCGCCCCACTCGGGCAGCCATTTCACGGTCTTGATCGCTTCGAGCGTCCGCTCGCGCAGACCGTTCCGCTCCATGCCGATGAACCACTGCTCGGTCGCGCGGAAAATCGTCGGCTTGTGACAGCGCCAGCAATGCGGATAGCTGTGCTCGAGCTTCCGTTGCGCCACCAGCGCGCCATACTCTTCAAGAAGGCCGATCACCACTGGATTCGCCTGCCAGACCGTCTTGCCGAGCAGCGCCTCGGGCAGTTCGCCCTCCGCGCCTTCCGCTTGGAACAACTTCCCCGCCCCGTCCACGGGACAGTAGACCGGCAGCTTGTATTTCAGGCCGACGACGTAATCTTCCTGGCCGTGACCGGGGGCCGTGTGCACCGCGCCAGTGCCCTGCTCGAGCGTCACGTGCTCGCCCAAAATGCCTAGCGATTCGCGTTTCAGAAACGGATGCTGGAAGCGCGCGCCCTCGATCCGCTCGCCGGGAAACTTCGCGAGGATCGAGTAGTCCGTCCAGCCCGCCGCCGCGGCGGTTTGTTCCACCAGATCGCTCGCGACGATGTACGCTTCCTTGCCCGCCGCGACGGCCGAGTACTCGAATTTCGGGTGATACGAGATCGCCAGATTGGCGGGGATCGTCCAGGGCGTCGTGGTCCAGATCAGGCCGAACGTGCGCCACCCGCGCAACGCTTCGTCGATCGCCGCCGCGTCCGAGAGCAGCGGAAATCGCACCCAAATCGAGGGGCTGGTATGGTTCGCATACTCGATCTCGGCTTCGGCGAGCGATGTGCGGCAGTTGAGGCACCAGTTGACGGGCTTGAGTCCCTTAAATACATAGCCGCGGTCGAGAAACTCGACGAAGGTTTCGGCGATCACCGCTTCGTACCCGGCGGTCATCGTCAGGTACGGATCGTCCCAGCGCCCAAGAATGCCGAGCCGTTGGAAATCTTTCGATTGCAGATCGACGAACTTCTGCGCGTACTTACGGCACTCGCCGCGCACTTCGGCGGCGGCCATCGAAGCCTTCTTCGACCCCAGTTGTTCGTCGACCTTGATCTCGATCGGTAGCCCGTGGCAATCCCAGCCGGGGATGTAAGGCGCGTCGTAACCGGCCATTGTCTTGGTCTTGACGATGAAATCTTTGAGCAGTTTGTTGAGCGCGTGACCGAGATGGATGTTGCCGTTCGCGTACGGCGGACCGTCGTGCAAAACATATCGGGGACGCCCCGCGCGGGATTCGCGAATACGCCGGTAAAGACCCATCGCGTTCCACCGGGCGAGCGTTTCGGGCTCGCGCGCCGGCAGGTTGGCCTTCATCGCGAAATCGGTCTTGGGTAAGTGGACCGTTTTCTTCAGGTCCACGGCTTGGCTGGTCATGAGCGGATACCTGTATGGTACCCGCGCGGACTATCGCGCCGCCGCGGATTGCGCCAAATCGGAACTATGCCCACTGGCCGTGAGACAACGAGCCAGAAGATTCTCGAACTGGAGGAGATCCCCCGGCGGAGAATTTTCGAGTGGCTAGGTAGGCGTTTCCACGGGCTCGGCGGGAACTGGAATCCAGCGTTCCACTTCGCCGCGAATCGTGTTTATTTTGAAAGGCTTTGCGATAAACCCGTCCATGCCTGCGGCAAGGCATCTCTCGCGATCCGCCACCGAGGCATTGGCCGTTAACGCGACAATCGGCACACGCCGGCCGCCGGATTCCGAACGCCGGATCGCCTGCGCCGCTTCGAGACCGTCCATGACGGGCATCTGACAATCCATAAAGACGAGTTCGAACCGTCCGGACCCAAAACGATCCACTGCCTCGGCGCCGTTGCGGGCGATCACGACATCCAGGCCCATACCGGTCAACAACCGGACGATCAATTTCTCGTTCACGATGTTGTCCTCGGCCACCAGCACCCGGCCGGACAAAGTGCGCCTCGGGAGAGCGGGCACGCCGGTATCCTCGCTCACCGGTCCGGCGGCGGTCTTCAGCCGGAGGTCCACCCAAAACTTGGAGCCTTGGCCCACTTCGCTTTCGACGCCGGTTTCGCCGCCCATCAGCTCGGCCAGCGATCGCACGATCGCCAAGCCCAAGCCCGTGCCTCCGAAACGCCGCGTGGTGGATGCGTCGGCTTGTTCGAACTTGCGAAACAACCGGGGCAGCGCTTCCGCCTCGATCCCGATCCCGGTATCGGCGACCGCCAAACGCACCGCGATCCCGTCCCCCACGCGCTCCAGGCAATCGAGCGAAAGCGTCACCGAGCCGCGTTCGGTGAATTTCTGCGCGTTCGTACCCAGATTCAACAGGATTTGCCGCAGGCGGTTTTCGTCGCCCAAAACCCAGCGGGGCGCGTCCGGGGCGATTCGCGTCACGATGGCGACATCCTTACCCTGCGCAGCGCTCGCCAAGGTACGCGCCGTCGATTCGATCAGCCAATGCAAGTCGAGGGTGCAGTGTTCGAGTTCGAACTTGCCCGCCTCGATCTTCGACAGGTCCAGCACGTCATTGAGCAGGGCCAGGAGCTGTAACGCCGAAACCTGAGCGGCCTCGGCGAACTCGCGCTGCTCGGCATCGAGCTTGGTTTCGATTAGCAGCGACGTCATTCCGAGAAAGCCGTTGATCGGGGTGCGAATCTCGTGCGACATCGCGGCGAGAAACTCGCTCTTCGCTCGAGTGGCGGTTTCGGCCTGCGCTTTGGCGCGCCGCAGAAAATAGAGCGCGGCCAAAAGGCCTCCCGTAAGCGCGGACAGTCCGGCGGCGGCCCAGCCCAGCCGCTCCCGGCTGCGCTCGCCTTCGGCCATGACGAGAAACGTAGCCGCTTCGGGCCCGACGCCGCCGTAGCGCGAGTAGATGCGCTCCACGTCTCCGGAAACGGCGAGGCTCGCGATTTCGGCTTGAATCGCATCGGCGAAGCGGGCCATCCCCGGAGCCGCGCCGATCGAAATCGGTAAACGCGCGCCCGTATCGACCCAATCGAGAGCCACTCCCTGACAGCCCTCCGGGCGGGCGAGCAGGTTCACCAGCGCGGTTCTGGCGGTTAGCAAAGCCGCGTCCAAGTCGCCGCGGCATACGCGCGCGATCGCCTCCGCGCGCGACGCGACGATTTCCTTGACGAAGCTCTGTTTGAACTTCGACAGGATGTCCTCTTCGAACTGCATCTTCAGCGAGCCGATCTTCACCCCGGGGCGCGCCTGCCGCACGGCATCCACGCGATCCCGCCGGGCCAGGAGCAAATAGTCGGACTTGATCCACGGCTTACTGAGATGGAACTTCCGGCCGTAGTGCGAAGCCGAAGGGATCGACTGCGCCAGATCGTAAACCGGCCCCAAGCCTTCATCCGGGTCGATATTGGCCGGCACCCACTGCAACTCTATGCCGCGCCGCTTCGCCGCAAGGTCGAACAATTCCACGCTCGGCCCAGTGATCTTTCCGTCGCGGACCAGGACGTAAGGGGGAGTGGGGTACGCGGAAATCCGCAAGGGTCTCGCCGGTGGACGGTGGTACCACCACCAAACGCCCACGCCCAACGCCATTAAGACCGCGGGCGGTGCCCACCAAAATCTACGGAGTAGCGCCAACCTACCGTTCCTTTTCGGCGGCGCGCGCCGCACCCAGAGCCGGGATTTTCCCTAGGCGGATCGCGAGCCTAACCGTATGACTTCGAGTATACGTTCGACATCGAACACCGCGCCGCCCCAAGGTCCGCCGCTCACCTCTTGCAACGCGGCCCATAACCGCGAATCGTTAGGGAGCAGCGGATCGGGCGCGAGTCCCGGGTGCGGCTCGCGCGCCGCGAATGCCCTAAAATCGCCCACATAGTTCACGCTGCCCGACATATTTACGCGATCGACGACGATTTCGATTTCGTCGCCGTCGCGCAGTTTGCCGATCGGCCCGCCCGCCAACGCCTCGGGCGTCACGTGGCCGATGCATGCGCCGGTGGAGACTCCGCTGAATCGCGCGTCGGTCAGCACCGCCACGTGCTTTCCGAAATCGAGCATCTTGAGCGCCGAGGTTACTTGATACGTCTCTTCCATGCCGCTGCCCAGTGGTCCGCGCCCGGCGAGCACAAGAATGTCGCCCGCTTTCACCGCGCCCGACTTGATCGCCGCCACCGCCGCCGGTTCGCTCGTAAAAACTTTCGCCGGTCCTCGCTTGCGGTAGACGCCGTCCGCATCAACGACGCTCGCGTCGATAGCCGTCGATTTGATGACCGACCCGCCGGGCGTGAGATTGCCGGTGGGGAAGCAGACGGTGGAAGCGAGTCCGCGAGACCGCGCGCGATCCGGACTCATGATCACGTGGTCCGGATCGACGCCGTCGCGCTCTTTCAAAATGCGCCGCAGCGTGTGGCGGCGTTCGGAATCCTTCCACCAATCGAGCAGCCGGTCGAGCGTTTCGCCTGCGACGGTCTCGACGCCGATATCGAGCAAGCCCATTCCTCGCAAGTGCAGCATCGCCTCCGGCACGCCGCCCGCGAGAAACACCTGGACCGTGGGATGCCCCACGGGACCGTTGGGCAGCGCGTCCACCAATCGCGGCACTTGGCGATTCACCCGCGACCAGTCGTCGACGGTGGGGCGCTTCAGTCCGGCGGCATGCGCGGTGGCGGGCAAGTGCAGAATCAAGTTGGTGGATCCGCCGAACGCCGCATGCAACACCATCGCGTTTTCCAGCGCGCGGGGAGTGAGGATATCGCGCATCGTGCGCTTGCGCGCAATCATTGCGAGCAACGCCCGCGCCGAGCGCTTCGCCATGTCGGTCCAAATCGGATGTCCCGATGGCGCGAGCGCCGCATGCGGCAACGTCATGCCGAGCGCTTCGGCGACGACTTGGGAAGTGGCGGCCGTACCCAAGAACTGACAACCCCCGCCCGGCGACGCGCACGCGCGGCACCCCATTTCGGCCGCGTACTCGAGCGTGATGACGTTATGGGCGAAGCGCGCTCCGATGGTCTGGACTTTGCCCGCGTCCTCGCCGTCCTCGGGCGCGAGCGTCACGCCGCCGGGCACGAGCACGCACGCGAGATCGTGCATACCGGCCAGTGCCATCATCATCGCGGGCAAACCCTTGTCGCACGTCGCGACACCGAGCGCCCCCTGCCGCGTGGGCAGCGAACGAATCAAGCGGCGGAAGAGAATGGCCGCGTCGTTGCGGTACGGCAGCGAATCGAACATCCCGATGGTGCCCTGCGTCCGGCCGTCGCACGGATCGGTGACCGCTCCCGCGAACGGCAGCCCGCCGAGCCGCGCGATTTCCTCGGCGGCCGCGGCGACGAGGAGGCCGACCTCCCAGTGCCCGCTGTGGTATCCGAGCGCGATCGGCGAGCCGTCGGCCGCCCTCATTCCGCCGTGCGTGGAGAGGATCAGGTATTCCTTGCGGCCGAGGAAACTCGGGTCGATGCCCATGCCGACGTTCTGGGTCCAACCGAAAAGATCGCCGCTCGGGGCGTGGCGGAGCATCTCGGGGGTGACGGGCAGTTTCCCGCCCGGCCCCGCGACCGTGGAGGCGAACTCGTAGACGGAATCGTCGCGGGTTTCGAGCAGATCGACGGGCATGGGGGAGCCGGGGTTCGGGGTTCGCCGGTTTCGCGAGTTTGGGCGTTTTCTCCTTTCCGTTGTACCGCGCCGAACTTCTCTGGTGGCGAAGCGGCTCGGGCCGGTAAGGTAAGCAGTTGATCTCGGCCCCGTTACTAACGGACTCCCGAACCATGCCCAAGGTCTACATCGAAACCGTCGGCTGCCAGATGA
>JANRJS010000040.1:0-2308 GCA_033763835.1 Bryobacteraceae bacterium
CTGGCGGTCAGCCCGGACGACGCAGCGCGCGTGCTCGCAGACCTGAAAGCCGCCGGCGAGGACGCGCGCGTGGTGGGCGGGCTCGCCGCGGCATGAGGCGGCTGAAGCTCGCCGTGCTGATTTCCGGGCGCGGCTCGAACATGGAAGCGCTGCTGAACGCGGCGGCGGCCGATCCCGGCTTTCCGGCCGAGCCGGTGCTCGTGCTGTCCAACCGGCCGGAAGCGGCGGGGCTGAAGATCGCCGAGGCCGCGGGCGTCGCGGCTGTCGCAATCGATCACAAGTCGTACGGCAAGGACCGCGAAGCGTTCGAGTTCCATGTCGATGCGACGCTGCGCGGCGCGGACGTGGAGATCATTGCGCTCGCCGGTTTCATGCGCGTGCTGACGCCCTGGTTCGTGAAACGCTGGGAGGGGCGGATGATCAACATCCACCCGTCGCTGCTGCCGAAATACAAGGGCCTTGATACGCATCAGCGCGCCATCGATGCGGGTGATGCCGAGGCCGGATGCTCCGTACACTGGGTCAGCGCCGGCGTGGACGAAGGCGAGATCATCGCACAGGCCCGGGTGCCGATCCTGCCGGGCGATACGGCAGAGACACTCGCGGCGCGAACGCTACCGGAAGAACATCGCCTCTACCCTCTGGCGCTCGCCATCGCGTGCGAGCAAGTTCGACTTCGAAGCGAGACATTTCCATGAATGATTTCATCATCACGAAGGAAGAGACGGAACATAAAGGCCGCTATGTTGCCCGGATTGCAGGCATCGACGCCGAAGCCGAGATCACCTTCACCAAACCTCGGGACGGGGTGATCAGTGCCAATCATACCGGCGTGCCCGACTCGATGGGTGGCCGGGGCGTTGCCGGCGCGCTGCTGAATTTCATGCTCGATGATGCGCGCACGAACGGATTCAAGATCATTCCCGTCTGTCCCTATGTTCGCGGGCAATATGCGAAACACCCCGAATGGGCCGACCTGTTCACCACGAAGCCGGGCGAGAAACCGCCTGGCGTCGCCTGACCCGAAGACCAACAAGAAACAAGAAAAGAGGACACCGGAGACGTGCAACAGATCGTTCTGAAACAGTATTGCAATGGCGCGCCACAACCGGGCGACTTCGCGCTGGAAACTCTGGCGCTTCCCGAGCCCAAGGACGGACAATTCCGTGTACGGCATGTCTGGTGCTCGGTGGACCCCGGCACGCGCTCGCGCCTTTCGGGCGGCGACAGTTACGCTGCCGCCCTGCCCCTCGGCAAACCGATTGACGGGTTCAGTGTCGGCGTGATCGACGCATCGAACCATCCGGACTGGCCGATCGGCACGAAAGTGTTCTGCGCGGGCGGGTGGAAAACGCATTCGATCCAGTCCGGCAAGGGGTTCATCGGCAAGGTCGCGGATGTGCCCGGCGTGCCGCTGTCCGCCTGGATCGGTGTGCTGGGCGTGCCGGGCCTGACAGCCTGGTTCGGCATCCGGGACGTCGCGCGCTTCAAGGCGGGTGACGCGGTGCTGGTGACATCCGCCGCTGGCCCGGTGGGCGCGACAGCGGGGCAGCTGGCGAAAGCCTGGGGCGCCTCGAAAGTGGTCGGCATCGCCGGATCGGACGCCAAGTGCGACTGGCTGGTGAACGAGGCGGCCTTCGATTTCGCGATCAACTACAAATCCGTACCCGACCTCGACGCGGCCATCGCGCCGTATTTTCCGAAGGGTGTCGACGTGTTGTTCGACAATGTCGGCAATGCCATGGTCAACCGCGTGCTGCCCATGATGGCGCTGAACGGGCGGATCTGCATCTCGGGCCAGGTCGCCGATTATAATCTGACCCCGGAGCAAACGCCGGGCATCGTCAACACCAAACCCTTCATCACGCACCGCGTGAACATGCAGGGTCTCGTCGTGTTCGACTTCGCGCGCGGCTTTCCGGAAGCACTCGGCACGATGGCCGAGTTGATTGCGACCGGCGGACTGAAGTTTCAGGAAGAACGCTTTGACGGCATCGCATCAATGCCGGAGGCGTTCTGCGGCTTGTTCCGGGGAGAGAATTCCGGACGGCGGGTGGTTCGGGTGGGCGCGGAGTAGGCTGCGCGGGCGTCCGGACGCAGCGATGGGCTGGCCGGTTGGGTTTGTTTTGCTTTGCGAAGTCCCTCACCTCCCACCGCCTTTGGCGGCGGGTCCCTCCTCTCCCATTTCATGGGAGAGGGGTTACGGCTTCGCCGGGTGCAAGGCTCCTTACCCCTCTCCCGCATCGCGGGAGAGGAGGGGCCCGCGCCCGGAGGGCGTGGGAGGTGAGGGTCTTGAGGCTAGGACGTG
>JANRJS010000001.1:0-1822 GCA_033763835.1 Bryobacteraceae bacterium
TGCATTCTCGCAGACCAACGAACAGATTTCCGCCCGCAACAGCCAGGCCGGCGGGAACTGACGCAAACACGCTCAAGAGCCGTTTACCAAGTCTCTTGATCGAAGCGGAAACCAATTTCGCCTAGTCATTTCCGCTCGTGCGGGAGTCGAGCGACTTCGCGCACGCGGAGATCGTGATGGCCAACCGGAAACCGCATAGACGGTTCGGGATATTCCTGAAGAACCGCAAGGGCGCGGCGGCTGTCGAGTTCGCACTCGTCGCCGTGCCGCTCTTCTGGATGATTTTCGGCATGATCGAGTTCGGGGCCATGTCACTGGTCCAGACCACGCTGGACAACGCGCTGAACCAGGTGGGGCGTGAAATCCGCACCGGCGTCGCGCAAAGCAGCGGCGCTACCAAGGAGCAGCTCCAAGCGAAAGTCTGCGGGCACCTGAACCAGATCATGTCGCTCGAGTGCGAAGGCAAGCTCTTCCTCGACGTCGACCGGTACGACTCCTTCGCGAATGTCGGCAATGGCACGCCGGTCGTGAACGGCGCCATGGACATGGGGCAGCTTGGCTACACGCCGGGCGGCGCCAACGAAGTGATACTCGTTCGAGCCTACTACGAGTGGCAGGTCTTCACGCCGCTGTTCGGTTCGATCTTTGCGAACATGTCGGACGGCAAGCGGCTTGTGGTTTCCTCCATGATGTTCCGCAACGAGCCGTTCTGAGGATGATGGCGATGAAGTTTTCGGGCATCCGTCGCATCCTGCGCGACCGCCGCGGCCTTGCGGCGCTCGAATTCGCGCTCATGGCGCCGATGATGGTGCTGGTCCTTTTCGGATCGATCGAACTGACCGAACTTCTGGCGACGAACCGTCGCGCCGAAAACACGGCGGCGGCGGTGGCCGATGTGATCTCGCGGGATACCGAGGTCAGCGACGACGAGGTCTCTGATCTCTGGACGGCGGCGACCGCCCTGATGTTTCCGAACAGCGCTGCGCCCCTGCAGATGCGCGTCTCCAGCGTCGAGATCGACTCCGAAACGGAAGCCACGGTGCTCTGGAGCGAGGGGCACAACGGATACTCGGCGCGCGCTGTCGGATCCACGATTGATCTTCCCGCGGGCATGATGGTGCCGGGAACCTCCGTCGTCGTAGCCGAGACGAAGTACCGCTACAATCCGCCCATCGGCGTGTTTCTCGACCTCGCCTTTGATCTGGACCACATCGAATACCGGCGACCCCGGATCGCGGACCCGGTCACCCGGAACTGATCCGTCGGGCATTGACGACGGACGCGCATCGCGCTTCCAAGGTCCATGAGCAAAAGCCTTACACCCGTCGAAGCAGTCGACGCACTGGAAGCCCAGTACGCCGCCGCTGCCAAGTCTCTTGCAGAGTCCGTTTCGCGTTTCATCGAGAAGGGCGTGGCGCCGACGGACGAGGAGCGCGCCCGCTTCCGCTATCCCGAATTGCGCATCAGTCACGCGCCCACCGCAGCGCCGCCCCGCATATCGCGCGCCTATGGTCAGCTGATCTGGCCGGGCGACTACGCGGTTTCCGTCACCCAGCCGGCGTTCTTCCGTCCATATCTTCTCGAACAATTGGGGCTTCTGGTCTCGGACTACGGCGCGACGGTCTCCGTCGGCACGAGCGCCACCGAGATTCCCTATGCCTTCGTGCTCGATGGATCGCGCACGATCGACGTGGAACGGGCGCCGCCCTCTGAACTCGCACGGCACTTTCCGTTTCCCCAGCTCGCCGCCGTGGGCGATGCCGTGGTCGACGGACAGCTCCTGTCCCGCAGTGACGGCGCGCGGCCCCTCGCGCTCTTCGAC
>JANRJS010000004.1:0-24852 GCA_033763835.1 Bryobacteraceae bacterium
GATGGTCGGGCTGATCCTCGCCTTCATCTTTCTCACCCCCCGCGATGTATTCAAAGATCAGCCGCGTGCGTCGAACGTAGTGATGCTGCCCGCCGAAAGCGGGACCAACGTCTACTGGATCGAACCCGAATTGCTGACCGCCACCGCCGAAAGCGCCCGCCCGGAGCAAGCTTCTGAAATTCTGAAGCGGCGAAAGTTCAAGTTCGGATCGTTGGTCCGCCTGGAGCCCATCTTCGATTCCGAAGATGAAATCAAAGGCTACATGGCTTACACCAAACCTTGAAGATTCTTACATTTATCGCTAGTTTGGCGCTTGGGGCCCAGGCGGCTACGGTCGATTCCGTCTTGAACCGCATGGACGAGGCCGGGCAGACGTTTCGAGGGATGACCGCCGGTATCCGCAAAATCTCCTACACCGCCATCATCAAGGAGTCCACCGAAGAGAGCGGAAAGATCACGCTCCGCTGCCCCAAACCGCGCCAAGTCCACGCGCTGATCCAGTTCGACAAGCCGGACCCCAAATCCATCGCGTTCCGCGACAAAAAAGCGCAGATTTACCTCCCTAAAATCAACACGGTGCAGGAATGGGACATGGGGAAGTACGATTCGCTGCTCACCCAGGGCTTGCTGATCGGGTTCGCCACGCCGTCGCGCGATATCCGCAAAAATTATTCGGTCCTGCTCGATAAAGACGAAACGGTGGCCGGAATCAAGTGCCATCGCCTGCAACTTGTTCCAACGGTTGAGTCTATCCGCCAGCACTTCGCGAAAATCGAGCTCTGGATTAGCGAATCCGAAGGCCTTCCCGTCCAGCAAAAGCTGTTTCAAGCATCCGGGGACTATACCCAAATCATCTATTCGAGCATGAAGCTCGAACCGGGCCTGACCGATCAGCAGGTAAGGCTCGTCCTGCCCCCCAATGTGAAGAAGGAGTATCCCCAGAAGTAATGGCCGCCTCGGTCCCAAGGCTCGGTTTTCTCGATTGGGCCCGCGGCGTCGCGGCCCTTATCATGTTGCAAGGGCACGTCTTCGACGCGTTTGCCGTCGGCGAGCAGCGTCAAGACCCTGTTTTCGTGCTTTCGCAGTTCGTGGGCGGCATGCCTCCGGCGATTTTCTTATTCCTTACGGGCATCACCCTTGCGTTTCTGATGGATTCGCAGGAGCGGCGCGAGCTTTCGGCCTGGGAAAAACTCAAAGGCGTCGCCTACCGGTCGCGGTATCTGCTTGTGATCGCAATCCTTTTCCGATTGCAGATGTGGGCGTTCGCTTGGCCGTATTCGCACTGGACGGATTTGCTGAAGGTGGACGTTCTGAACGCGATGGGCGTCGCCGTTCTGCTCTCCGCGCCACTGTCGCTACTCAGCCGCATGGATCGGCTCCGGTGGGCGATCGGCGCCGGACTCGCGATTGCCGTCGCCTCGCCGTTGATCGCCAATCTCGACTGGACCGGAATTCCCACTTTGGTTAAGCAGTACATCGCCCCCAGCGCCACCGGATTTTCCCTATTCCCCTGGGCGGCGTTTTTAGGGTTCGGGCTCGCTGTCGGAACCATGATCCGAATCGTTCCACCCCGCGAATTGGGCCGCGCGGCGCAGTGGTGGGCGCTGGCCGGGATCGTCTTGATTTTCGGAAGCCAAAAGCTCGCCGATTTGCCGTATTCCCTTTATCCCAAGTCCGATTTCTGGATCGACAGCCCTTGGTTAGTCTTCATCAAGCTGGGTTGCGCGTTGATCCTTCTCTCCGTGGCCTACCTGTGGAACACGCACCTAAGCTCCGGTTGGAGCGCCGTGCGCCAACTGGGCACCACTTCTCTGCTCGTCTACTGGGTTCATACGGAATTGGTCTACGGGCGTTGGCTTTGGGGCCTGCGCGGCCAGCTTTCGATGGCGCAACTGGCCGTGCTGGCGGCAGGCGTAATCTTGGCGATGATCGGGCTATCGGTGCTTCGCACCAACTGGAGCGCCATTCGAGAGCGCATCTCCGGCCGGGGCTTTCTCACGCCCGCCCCCACCGAAGGAGATTAAGTCTCCGTTCCGCGACGCTTGCCGCTTGCGCCACGCCGCAAATCGCCGCAAACTCAGTGCTACGCCCGTATAGACTAGAAAAACCCCGCCCATCGACGCCAGTCCGGCGATCGTCTGTCCCAAAATTCCGAAAGCCTCTCCCGTGTGCGTAAACCGCGACCACGACCGGAGGCGGCGGCCCAGATTCCAATCCTCGAACCGTTCCCATTTCTCGATCCGTCCGTCGCGCGATACGGTCATGGTCGAGCGCTTCTGGGGCTGTCCGCCTTCGCCTCGATCCACCGCGACGGTAAACGCACTCGCGGCGGAAACCCCGCGAACGGACAGGCTCGTCCAATCCGGCACTTGCGTGCGCGCGGCGGCGAGCGCGCGGTCGAGCCCCGACCAGTCCGCCGGACCCTTCGCCGCGGTCGCCGGTGGCGGAGCGGGTGCGGTTCCCGTCGCCTTGTAAATCAAATCGCCCGCCCAGCGGTAGGAGATCGGAGCGGCGGTCAGCGCCACGAAAAACAAGGGAATGGCGAGCCAAAACCCGATCGTGTTGTGCCAATTGAATTCCCGCGCCTTCGCCCCTAAGCCGCCTTTGAACCAGACAATCGGGCGAATGTGCCGCCAAGTGAGTTGCTTGGGCCACCAGAGAATCGCCCCGGTAATCACCAGACCGAGGAATGCCAGATTGCAGGCTCCGGTAATGGCCTTCGCCGTGGCGCGGCCCTCGCCTTCGACGCCCAACCAGCGGTGCCACGCCATGATCGCCCGAAACGTCTTTCGCGCCCCCGTCGATCCACCCGCCAATTCGACGCCAGTATAGGGATCCACGAACTGCGCGCCTTTGGCGAGCGTCAGTTCCACCGGCTCGTCGCTCGCGGCGCGTATCGTTACGGCCACCGCTTTGCGCTCCGCCGCCGCCGTTTCGATGGAACGGCGCTCGCCCGCCGCCGCGATCTTCTCGCGCGCCGGACCCCGTTCTAGCCAGCCGAGTATCTGGCGCTCGTACATCAGCGCCACTCCGGTCGCCGACATGATCAGCACCACCGATTCCGCGATCAGGCCGGCGGCGAGATGCGTCCAGAAGAGCGCTTTCCGCAACATAGTTGCAGAACATCGTAACAACGAGTCAGCCGTTACTGCAAGTCAGTTGCGCTTGATGTGGACTGGGAATTTCGTTCCCTCGTCCGTCAGGCAGCGGGCGATCTGCGCAGGCGTCAGATCGCGAACCTGCGTCAAATCCGCTTTTCGCAAGTCGAGTGCGTCGAGATGCGCCCCGCCGAGGCGGCAATCCTTAAGGACGGCCCTCCGGAAATCGCAATTGACGAGCCGGGCGCCGCGGAAATCGCACTCGACCAGCGTCTGTCCGGCGAAGTCGCAGCGTGTGAGGTGCGCGTTTTGGAACCGGGTCCGCTCCAGCCGCGCCCCCTCGAAGTCGCAGAAACGCAGCGCCGCGCCGTGGAAGTTCGCGTCTTCGAGATCGGCTTCCGCGAACACGCATTCGGCGAGCCTCGCCTGATGAAACGCCGCTTCGGCCAGAATTGTCCGCCGGAAATCGCCGCGCGTGATTTCCCCGCCCTGAAATCGCGCTCCGCGTGCCGACGCTCGTCGAATCGTTAAGTCGAGGGCCACGCAATCGCTAAAGATCGCGCCCGCCAGTTGCGCTTCGTCGAGGATAAAGCGGCGCAGAATGGCTTCCGAAAAATCCTCGCCCGCCGCTTCGCACTTCGACCAATTTGCCCCTTCCAGTTTTGCCGCCATCTTTATTTCCATATCGGTCAACAAGTTGGAGGACCGTATATCGATTTTCGTTGACGAGAAATATCGAAGTGATATCATTTCGCTAGGAGGAAAGGAAAATCCTATGGTAGTCAAAGAGATAGAGCGCGCCACCCTCCCCGGCTTGGCGATGCTCCTCTTGTTTTTGGCGATGCTGGGCGGATCGCTCTACGGCATCGTCTTCGTAGTTAAGGAACTGGAACGCCCCGAACGCGGCTTACCGGTAATCGCCGCGGTGGTCGTCATGACCCTGGCGGGCCTCGGTTTGTGCGGGTTATTCACCGTCTCGCCGAATCAGGCCGCTGTCCTGCAACTGTTTGGCGAGTACACCGGCAGCGTCAAGAAGGCGGGCCTGCACTGGGCAAACCCGTTCTATTCGAAAAAGAAACTCTCGCTCCGGGTTCGCAACTTCGAAACCCAGCGCCTGAAAGTCAACGATCACGACGGCAACCCGATCGAAATCGCGGCCGTGGTGGTCTGGAAAGTCGTCGATTCGGCGGAAGCCTCCTTCGAGGTCGACAACTACGAAAACTACGTCCATGTCCAGAGCGAAGCCGCCCTTCGCAATCTGGCGACCGCCTACGCCTACGACGCCCACGAGGCCGAGCAGATGTCCTTGCGGGGCAACACGGAGCAGGTAGCGGCTCAACTAAAGAATGAAATCGAGCAGCGCCTAAAGAAGGCCGGTGTAGACGTGCTCGAAGCGCGCATCAGCCACTTGGCGTACTCGCCCGAAATCGCGCAGGCAATGCTGCAACGGCAGCAGGCTTCGGCGATCATCGCCGCGCGGCAGAAGATTGTCGAGGGTGCGGTGGGGATGGTGGAAATGGCGCTGGAGATGCTGAGCGCCAAGGGTGTCGTCAACCTCGACGAGGAACGCAAGGCGGCAATGGTGTCGAACCTGCTGGTGGTGTTGTGCGGCGAACGCTCGACGCAACCGGTGGTGAACACCGGCACCATCTATCAGTAAGGAGGCAGGCCCGTGTCCGAGCGTAAGTCGTTTCTAATCCGCATCGACGAACGATTGCTCGACCAGCTTAAGCGCTGGGCGGACGACGACTTGCGCTCGCTCAACGGGCAAATCGAGTTCCTGCTCCGGCGGGCCTTGCGCGACGCGGGGCGCGAAAAACACGAAGGGCCGCCCGGCGAACCGGCGCGGCCCAAAACTTCCAACGAAGCCGGAGCTTAGTGGCCGGTCTTCTTCTTGTCCTTGTGCTCTTCCTTGTGTTCCTTCTTCGAATCCTTCTTCTTGTCCTTGTGCTCGTCGGCCAGAGCCAGGTTGGCCGCGCCCGAGAACAGGGTGGCCGATAGCAGCATCATCGCGAATTTCTTCATGTGGGAAAGTCTCCTTGATTGACGGGCGCAATACTGGCCGCCCCTCAGATTAGATCGGTTGCCGGATAGCCAAGCAAGAGTCCGCCGCAATTAAAGTTCGTTCGCGAAGAACCGGTTAGTTGAACCCGCGATACCGCATCAGCGCTCCCGTATCGGGAGTCCGCCCCCGGAACATCCGGTACAACTCCGCCGGATCGTTCGACCCGCCCGCCGAATAGATGTACGTGTACAGCTTCTTCGCGAGTTCGGGATCGAACGGATTGCCCTTCTGGCTGAACGCCTCGAAGCCGTCCGTGTCGAGCACCTCCGACCACAGGTAGCTGTAATACCCGGCGGCGTAACCCGTGGGCGACGAGAACAAGTGCGAGAAGTGCGGCGAGCGGTGCCGCATGATGATCTCGCGCGGCATGCCGATTTTCTTCAGCCACGCGGCTTCCATCTCGCGCACGTCGATCGCTTGCGGCTTATCGATCGAATGCCATTCCATATCCACCAGCGCCGAAGCCAGATACTCCACCGTCGCAAAGCCTTGGTTGAAGTTGCGCGCGCGCTTCAGCTTTTCGAGCAGCGAATCCGGAATCGGCTCGTTCGTCTGGTAGTGACGCGCGAACTTGCTCAGCACTTCTTTCTGCTCCAGCCAATGCTCCAGGATCTGCGAGGGCAGTTCGACGAAATCGCGCGGCACGCTGGTGCCGGAAACCGCCGGGTACGTCACATTCGACAAAAGGCCATGTAACGCATGGCCGAACTCGTGGAATAGCGTCTCGGCGTCGTCGTAAGAGAGCAGCGCTTGTTCGCCCGCCGGGGGCTTGTTGTAGTTGAGATTGTTGACCACCACCGGCAGCACGATGCCCGCCAGCTTCTGCTGATCGCGGAACGAGTTCATCCACGCGCCGCTCTGTTTCGACGGGCGGGCGTAGTAATCGCCGTAGAAGATGCCGATCGTCTTGCCGTCGCGCTTCACTTCCCACACGCGAACGTCGGGATGATAGACGGGCAGATCTTTGCGTTCCGCGAACGTAATGCCGAAAAGGTTCGTCGCGGTCCATTGCGACGCCTCGATCATGCGGTCGAGCGTGAAGTAAGGCTTGATCGCCTCTTCGTTCAAATCGTACTTAGCGAGCCGCACCTTCTCCGCGTAGTAACGCCAATCCCAGGGTTCGAGCTTGCCCGTTACGCCATCGGCGGTCATCGCTTTTTGGAGCTCCGCCGTCTCCACCGCCGCCGTTTTCACCGCCGGTTTCCACACCTGTTCGAGAAGACCTTTCGCCGCCTCGGGCTTCTTGGCCATCGAATCTTCCAGTGAAAAGTGCGCGTAGGTTTTGTGGCCCAGCAACTGCGCGCGTTCGAGACGAAGCAGCACGATTTCGCGAATCGGCGCTTTGTTGTCGTACTGATTTTCGTTGTCGCCGCGTGCTGCCCAAGCTTTGAACGCTTTCTCGCGAAGATCGCGGCGCGCGCTCATTTGCAGGAACGGCTCCACGCTCGGACGTTGCAGCGTGATCACCCACTTCCCCGCCTTGCCGCGCGACTTGGCCGCTTCGGCGGCGGCGCTCTTCGCGGAATCGGTAAGCCCGGCGAGATCCTCGGGCTTGTCGAGCGCCAACTCGTAAGCCGCTGTGTCGGCCAGCAGGTTTTGCGTGAACTTCGTGGTGAGAGTGGCGAGTTGCTGATCGATAGCCGCCAGACGCGCCCGCTTCGTCTCGTCGAGCGCCGAGCCTGCGCGAATGAACTGCCGGTGATAGCGCTCCAGCACGCGCTCTTGCTCCTTAGTGAGACCGAGCGACGCTCGCTTATCGTAAAGTTCCTTGACCCGCTTGTAGAGCGCCGCGTTCTGAAAGATCGCGTTGCGGTGCGCGGCGAGCAGCGGAGCCGATTCGCGCGCGACCGCTTGCAGGCCGTCGTTGGTATCGGAAGCGTTTAGGTTCTGGAACACTCCGCCGACCCGCTCAAGCGTCTCCCCCGACTTCTCCATCGCGTCGATCGTATTCGCGAACGTCGGAGCGGCCGGCTGCTTGGCGATCGTTTCCACTTCGGCCAGGTTCTCCTTCATGCCTTGGCGGAACGCGGGCATGAAATGCTCCGGCTTAATCCGGTCGAACGGCGGTAATTCGTAGGGCGTCGTCCACTTTTCGAGCAGCGGATTGGCGGTTTGGGCCGCGATTGTGTCGGAAGCCGTGGCGGCGATTGCGGTGGTGGTCAAGAAGGTACGTCGGTCCATCCTGACCCGATTGTAACGGTTACTGCCGCATTACGAGCGAGGTCACCAATTCCCCGCTCGCCCCCGCTCTCTCGGATCTAGCCCGCAGCGCCGGGACGAAACACCGCTGCCGGAAAATACACCGAATCCCAGTGTTTCAGAGCGACGACGCCCAACGAGTCCGAAGCGCTAGCATGATCGAAAGTGAAACGCGTTACCGCTGCGTCGTATCGCTCACAGATTCCCGATCCGAGCAAGGTTGGCAAGCCCTGGATCGACGAGGAACTCGATGCGATTGTCGGCGATTACTTCGATATGTTGTCGGCCGAACTGAGCCGACAAAAGTACGTCAAGGCACACCATACTGCGGCCCTAATGGGTCGCCTGGGCCGTAGCCATCGTTCCGTCGAGTTCAAGAGGCAAAATGTGTCCGCCCCCTCCGTGCCAATAATGCTGAGACACATTCCGCGGCCATAATTACAGAGCGGGACGGAAGGAGAATCAGCCATGCAGAACGGACAGATTCCAGCCGTCAAGCTGGACCCGGAAGTAACGGCGCGTCCCCGGCGCCGGATGTTCACCGCCGAGTATAAGAAGGGCATCCTGGCGGAGATCGACACGTCGAGTGGGTGGCGGATAAAGACGATGGAGCGGGGTTCGATGTACTGTCTTTCGATCCGAATGCTCGCCGCGACCTATTCATCGAGGTGAAGACTACAAATGGATCGGAACGCACACCTTTCTTCTTGAGCCGAAACGAACGCTCGATGGCTGACGCGAAACCGCTTCAGTGGAGACTCTATCGAGTGCATCGATTCGCGGCGGAGCCAAAGATCTTCGTGATCGAGCCTCCTCTCGACAGGACGGTGCGGCTTGAGCCCGAGACTTGGCGCGCTTCGTTTCAATAGTTGGCCCCTTCAACTCGACGAGGCCCGCCCCCGCACTCTCGGTTCCCTTGGATCCAACCCGTACAGCGCAAACTGGTCGTAAGCCCACAAGTTCACCACCGGAATCCCCAACCCTCGCGCCAGCAGATACTCCTTCTCCCACGGAGCGCCGGGACGAAACACCGCCGCCAGATAATGCACCGAATCCCTCGGCCAATCGAGCGAGAACGGAAACGCCATCGTCGCGTGGCACAGGTCCAAATTTCTAGACCACGCCCCGAAATCGAGCGCTTCCATCTTCAACCGCTCGAACCCCGCCGTCGCCTTGTCCTCCCACTCCACCGGAAGGTTCACGAACCGGTTCAAAGCGCCGCCCAACTGGTTCGCGCCCGCCGGAACCGGGTAATTGACGTCGTAGGGATACAGCACCTCGAATTTCGCCGATGGATGCGACGAGCGGACGTGCGCGATGAGGCTCGCCGCGTAGTCGCGCAGCCGGTTCCGGAGGAAGATCGCGTCCGCGCCGCCATTCACGCTTGGCGAATCGGTCGGCGCGAGAAATCGATGCAGCGGACGCCCCAGCGCCGCCGCCGCTTGCGACTTCGTCTCGCCGTCGTAGAACGCCATGCCGCCGCCCGGATTCCCGGCGCTCCAGTTCGTGAAGAACCACCACACGAACTCGCCCAACTGGAGCGAAGGAGTCATTCCCGCGCCCTGCATCAGCGACGCCAAGTCGGCGAAAACGCGTTTGTGAAACTCGCGCATGGGCGACGAAAACGCGCAATGCGTCGATTTCAGATTGCCGAACCCGACCGCCGTCTCCACCGCCGCGCCGTCCCAATACTCGGCCGCGAATCCGCTCGGCGGCTCCACCAACTCCATCGACGAAGCCACCGTAATCTCTCGCCCCCGCGCCTGGCACTCGGCGAACAGATTCGCGTGCCAGTCTCGCGCCCCGCGATTGAGCGCCGGCACGGCGCTCGCGTCCACTTGCCATTTCCCCGGCACGCCCCCCGAGAGCGACCCCGAGTAATTCGCATTCGTCGCGCTGAACGAGAACGAGTATGCGGCGCTCGGCGAGCGCGTCGTGATCGTCAATGTCCCGCCCGAGTAGTTCGCGTACACGCCGACAAACGTCGCGTTGATCGCAAACGCAAAGTGACGCGCGAACGTGGCCGCCGTCTCCCCCGGAAACACGCTCTTGCCGATCGTCTGGGCGCCAACGGTAAGGAAGATCGATTCCCCGCCCGCCCACGTTCCGGGAAACGTAACCTCCACCGACGGAATCGACGCGCCGACGCGCACGCGCTGGTTCCACCAGAACACGCCGATGTACTCGTTCATCGGGCCGCCGAATCCCAGCTTGTCGAAGCTCCACGAGATGCGCGCGGGCGAAAGCTTGTACGTGTGATCCGTCGAGTAATCGAGCGCCGGGGCCATCGCCATCACCATCGGCATCGCGTCGGGAGCGTCGGCGGGCGAAGCCGCTTCTAGAAAATCGAAATACACCGGAGCCGCGCTCTGGGACCGCAATACCAACGTGTGCGCGCCTGCTGGAACACTGGTTCGCACGCGCCGTCTTGTGTTGATGGGCGCAAGAACGTTGAGCGCGCAGTCGAGCGTCGTCTCCGCGCCGCCATCCAAACGCACCCCAAACGACCCGCGATCCGCGCCAAGCGAGGTTCCTATCCAAACGTCATGCGTCACGGCCGAGTGATACGCGACGGTCACCGTATTGTTCGCCGCCGCCGAGCGCTTCGCCAAGCCTTTCGAGAAGAACCCATCCTCGACATTCCACGTGCCTGTGTACGCGCACCAGGAATCGTCTTCCTCGACGCGCACGCTGTCCGGCCCCGCCACCTTTAGCCGCTTTACCGCTTCCGGTCCGCTCACCGTCCAATTCGTAAATGTCGCCTGCCACTCCGTCGCCGGAATGGCGGCGCCATGCGCCAGCGGCGGCGCGAACGTCAGCCACATCTCGCGCACGCTCGCAATTCCCAGCGCCGTAAAATTCACCGACACCCGCCACGTCGCATTCGAGCTTCCGCCCCCGAACTGCGTCTCCTCCGCCGCAGTGGTCAGCCGCGAGTTCTTCGCCGTGGCGTACATGGCGATGGAATTTCCGTCAATCCCCCGCCGTGTCGCCGTAATCGTGATCACCGGGCC
Organism: Bryobacteraceae bacterium; assembly: GCA_033763835.1. Classification (GTDB taxonomy): domain Bacteria; phylum Acidobacteriota; class Terriglobia; order Bryobacterales; family Bryobacteraceae; genus JAPKYZ01. Next base: position 10,377 of record JANRJS010000004.1, read on the forward strand.
TGCGGCGCTCGCCGTCAGTCCGATCGTCGCCCCGGAATAGTTCGCGCTCGCAATCTGCGACGCCAGATTCGCCGCCACGCTCGCCGCGCTCACGCCATGCAGCGTGAAGCTGCCGCCGCTCGACGCCGACACCGCATACGACGATCCATCGGTGCGCGAGTTCCGCAAGTCCACCTGATTACCCGACTGCGACGCCGACACGTCGGGCGACGAATCCGCCGCCGCGGCGATCCGCGCCACTAGCGACGTGTTCGTGTCGCCCAGAACTTCGGCGACGTTGTAACGCACGCCCGCCACCTCGATCCAATGCACCGTTCCCGGAACGCCCGTCGCGTTGAACGCAAAGGCGCCCTCCACTTTCGGAACCACATAGTCGAAGGCGTAGTTCAGATACCAGAGCGTCAGCCGGTCGAACTCTTTCACGGAACTCTCGACGACGGTGAACGATCCCGATGCCGCCGTGTACGTGCCGCCGTTCTGCGTGGCGTAGTCGAACAGCCGGATCAGCGCGCTTGTTCCATCGGTGCGCCGCACGCTCAGGTAGGGCCAATCGATGGTCGGGAACCTCGGCGAATCGAGCGGCATCAGCCCTTGGTAATGCGCGTCGAAGCTTAACGTAAGCCCCGAGAAATCGAAGTCGGGCAGATACTTCAATCGCGGATGCTCGTAGAAATTGTCGGCGTCGTAGAGCACCAGCACCGCGAAATCCGCCGCGTCGCGAAACACGCCGCTCACCTTGAAACTATTCGCCGTGGCGGAGTGCAACGCCGCCGCCGCGCCTAAACCGTCGAACCCGCGCAGCGCGAGCGTCCGCCGCGGATCGAGCTTGTAGAGGGCTTCCGGCATCGGCTCAAGGTGGCGCGGCCTTCTCATGCCCGGCGGCCAACGGCCGATGCAAGTCCATGAAAGCGGGATAAAATCATTCGCATGAAACTTGTGATTGGCCTGCTAGCGTTAGCCATGACCGCCTCCGCCGCGCACGTCTACGAATTGCGCACTTACACCACGCATGAGGGCAAGCTGGAAGCTCTGCTCGCGCGTTTCCGCAATCACACCACCAAGCTTTTCGAGAAGCACGGCATGACCAACATCGGCTATTGGGTGCCGCAGGACGATCCGGCGAAGAAGAACACGCTGATCTACATCATTCGCCACGACAGCCGCGAAGCGGCGAAGAAGTCCTGGGACGCGTTCCGCAACGACCCCGAATGGAAGAAAGTGCAGACGGAATCGGAAGCGGCGGGCAAGATCAACCAGAAGGTCGAATCGGTCTACATGGACTCCACCGACTTTTCGAAGCTGAAATGACCGTCGCCCTTCTGTGGTTCGCGTTGAGCGTGGACGAGGCCGCGTTAGTCGAAAAGCGTTGCCTTGGCTGCCACGGCCCGGCGATGCAGATGAACGGCTTTCGCGTCGATAAACCGGGCGCGTCGATTTCGCAAGTCATCGACCGCGTCACCAGCGCCAAAGCGGGCTACACGATGCCGCCTACCGGTCCCCGCTTAACGGCGGAGGAAGTGGCGGCGATGAAAGTCTGGGTGGAACGCAACTCGCGCCGCAGCCACTGGGCCTACGAACCTATCAAACGCACGCCCGGCGCGACCATCGATTCGTTCGTCGCGAAGCGCTCTCCCGAAGCTTCGCGAGAAACGCTCGCCCGCCGCGCCAGCCTCGATCTGCGCGGCCTTCCGCCCTCGCCATCCGAAGTCCGCGAGTTTTTGGGCGACACGCGCCCCGGCGCTTACGAGCGCATGATCGACCGCTATCTCGCTTCGCCGCACTTCGGCGAGCGTTGGGCGCGCCACTGGCTCGATCTCGCGCGCTACGCCGATTCCGACGGCTACGAGAAAGACCAGGTCCGGCCCTACGCCTTCCGTTGGCGCAACTGGGTGATCGACGCGTTCAATCGCGATCTGCCGTTCGACCAATTCACCATCCAACAAATCGCGGGCGACCTGCTACCGAATGCCGACACGGAATCGCGCGTCGCCACGGGCTTCCATCGCAATACGCTCGTCAATCGCGAAGCGGGTGTCTCTCGCGCGGAAGACCGCTTTGAGCAGACGATCAATCGGACCAACACCATCGCCACCGCTTGGCTCGGGCTGACCGCCGGTTGCGCCCAGTGCCACGACCACAAGTACGACGCGATCTCGCAACGCGAGTATTACCAACTCTTCGCGTTTATGAACTCGATCGTCGAAGAAGATATCGACGCGCCGCTTCCGGGCGAGTTGGGACCTTGGCTCGCGGCTCGCGACGATTACCGGCGCAAGCGGCAAGCGCTGCTCGACGAGTACAAGATCGGCGAGTTGCAGCCCGTTTGGGAGCGCAATATGCGCGCGGCCATCGAGAAGCCCGGCGCGAACGTCGAATGGGATTTCGCGCTCACCAGTTTCACCGCCATGCTCGACCACGGCCGCAACTTGCTTCTTACCTCGCCCGGCCACGAGCGGCTGACAAACTATTTCGTCTTCAACCTCGGGCCGGACTTCAATCGTGACAAGGAACTCGCGGCGAAGATCAAGGAACTGCGCGAGAAGTGGAATGCGCTCCACGCCGCCACGCCGCAACTGACGCGCGCGTACGCGATCGCGGAAAGCCCTACGCCAATCCCGACGCATATCGCTTTGCGCGGCGACTACAAACGCCCCGGCGCGGCGGTCGAGCCGAATGTCTTACGAGTGCTGCCGCCGCTTCCTAAGCTCGAACATCCGCGTTTGGCGTTCGCGAAATGGCTCGTCTCGCGCGACAATCCACTCACCGCGCGCGTCATCGTCAACCGCTTCTGGCAGGAGTTTTTCGGGCGCGGCATCGTCCGCACCTCCGAAGATTTCGGAACCCAAGGCGAGCGGCCCACGCATCCCGAACTGCTCGATTTTCTCGCGGCCGAGTTCATGGACAATGGCTGGTCGGTCAAGAAGATCATGCGGAGCATCGTCACTTCGGCGACCTACAAGCAATCGTCGAAACTCACGCCGGAGCTGCTCGAAAAAGATCCGGAGAACGCGACGTTCGCCCGCCAATCGCGCATCCGATTGTCGGCGGAAGCGATCCGCGATAGCGCGCTCGCCGTATCGGGATTGCTCGACACACGGGTCGGCGGCCCCAGCGTGCGTCCTCCGCAACCGGCCGGCGTGGCGGAATTGGGTTACGCGAACAGCGTCAAGTGGCGCGAATCGACCGGCGCCGACCGTTATCGCCGCGGACTCTACATTCACTTCCAGCGAACCGCGCCGTACCCCCAACTGATGAATTTCGACGCCCCGGAGTCGGTGGTCGCCTGTTCGCGCCGCCGTACCTCGAACACCCCGCTTCAGTCGCTCAACCTGCTCAACGATCCGGTGTTTTTCGAGGCCGCAAACGCGCTTTTCGAGCTTCAAAAGGGGTCGAAAACACCCGTTTTAGGTGCTTTTGTTGCCGTCTTGGGGCGCAATCCCACGCCTTATGAAGGCGAACGATTAGCGAAACTAGCCGACTCCGAGGGTCTGCTAGCCGTCGCGCGCGTGCTCTTGAATCTCGACGAATTCATCACCCGGGAGTAACGCATGGACCGCCGATCTTTTTTAAATTCATTCGCTTACGGAGTCGGCGGCTTCGCCCTCGCCGACCTTCTCCGCGCCGACGATCCGCTCGCGCCCAAGAAGCCGCATTTTGAAGGCAAGGCTAAGTCCATTATTTTCATGTTCATGGAAGGTGGCCCTAGCCAAATGGATCTCTTCGATCCAAAGCCCGCGCTCCAGAAATGGCATGGCAAACCGCTGCCCGACTCGATGACCAAAGACCTGCAACTGGCGTTCATCAAGAAGGACGCGGCGGTGCTTGGAAGTCCTAGAATCTTCAAGCCTTACGGGCAATCGGGCATCGAGTTTTCGGACTACATCCCGCACGTCGCCTCCTGTGCCGACGACCTTTGCCTGGTCCGGTCGATTGAGTCGGAAGCGTTCAACCACCATCCCGCGCAACTCTTTCTATTTACAGGCTCGACGCAATTCGGCCGGCCAACGATGGGCGCGTGGTCCGTGTACGGTTTGGGCAGTGAATCCAAGAACTTACCGGGATTTGTCGTGCTCTCCTCGGGCGTCGGCACATCGGGTGGCGCGACCAACTTTTCGTCGGGCTTTCTGCCGTCCACCTATCAAGGTACCCTGCTGCGCAATTCGGGCGACCCGATCCTCTATCTCTCGAATCCACCGGGAGTTACGGCGAAATCCCAGCGCGCGGCGCTCGACGCTTTAGGCGACCTCAACCGTCACCGATTCGGCGAAATGCGCGATCCCGAAATCGAGTCCCGCATCAACGCCTACGAACTCGCCTACCGCATGCAGACGGCGGGCCCCGAGTTGACAGACTTCTCGAAGGAATCGCCTGAAACGCTTGATATGTATGGCGTTAACCAAGAGGCGACGAAGCAGTTCGGAACCAATTGCCTGCTCGCGCGGCGGCTCGTCGAGCGCGGTACCCGGTTCGTGCTGATGATGCACGCCTCCTGGGACGATCACACGAATCTCAACCGCAAGTTGAAGAAGAACTGCGACGCGACGGACCAACCGACGGCGGCGCTCCTCAAGGATCTGAAACGAAGGGGGTTACTCGATTCGACGCTCGTCGTCTGGGGCGGCGAATTCGGCCGGACTCCGATGCAGGAAGTCCGCGACACGCGCGACGACGAAAACGCCGGACGCGATCATCATCCGCTCGCGTACTCGATGTGGCTGGCGGGCGGCGGAATCAAGCCGGGTACGGTAGTGGGTGCAACGGACGACCTCGGCTTCCACATCACCGAAGACAAGGTGAAGACACACGACTTACAGGCGACGATACTCCACTGCCTGGGCTTCGACCATACCAAGCTGACCTACAAGCACATGGGCCGCGACTTCCGCCTCACCGACGTGGCGGGGAACGTGGTGAGGAAGATGCTGATCTAGACGTTTGAGCCCCGCTTTAGCGAGGAGCTGAGCGGGCACACGTTGAGCAGAAAGTTTCCGGAGCCTTCCGTTCCAGGATCTGGAAGCTAGGAGGAATATGGAAATCTTTGGCGTCTGGAGCTACATAAAGTTGTATGTTCTCCAACGACACGATCGTCAAAAACCTTTGACCTTGATTGTCCGTGTGTTCCACTTCAGAGCGCACTAGAAGGTCGTATTCGCGAGATATCAATGAAAAGTTGTGCCTTGCGGGATCCATGCCACGAACTTTAATGCACCGAATACCCGACACGATCTCTTCCCCAACAATGCGGCGACTGTCTAAAGGTTTCGCTTCTCGAAACGACATCGGAACGCCCGGCGGAACCGCACCGTTATCCAGTACGACACCGCGAGAATATTCGATGGTGAAGGATTTCCTGGTTTCCAAGTTTCGCATTTCGCCGCGCTCGCGCGCGCCCTTCATACGCCGAAGATCGTTCCCGCGCTGATCGCGAACATAAGTACCCTTTTCTTCAACTACCAGTTCCCGAGTCCCGTCGACACCAAAGCGAAAGACGCGGAATGTGGCTTCGGCCTTGAGTGGTACGTAATCTGCCGCCTGGAGCAGATGGCCGCACGCGGTAATCAGAAGCAAGAATTTGGTTGCCATAGCTATTCCTCTACTCGGCTATGCGCTCCAACAACAGCCTCACAAATATGTTTCGTTCTGCCAAGGGTCGTAACAAATAAACAGTGGCCCATTCGTACGATTGGGAGACGTGGCAATGACCGGAGCAACTAACTCCAATTCTGAAGCACATGTAGGGCCAGCAAGACGAGCCCGAGAGACTGATTGAGCCGACGACGGCTTAGGACTGCGAGCGTGCAAAGTCGTCTAAACGTGCAACGACTGAAGAGAGAGAGAGTGAGTGAGTGAAAGAACGAACCATAGGGTTCCTCCAGCGGGATCGTAGGACAAAAGCGTAAAGACGTCAATAGTACACAGTGGTTGGCCGATCCATCTAGATTGGGCGCCCTGCGAACCGAGTCGCGTAACGGATCTTCTGGCTTGCACCGATGAAGGCGAAGAATCGAGGATGGATGCGCTCGCCGCTTTGACACTCGCCGGCACGTAACCGCGCCGACACTTGCGCACGTTAGCCTAGCTACATGAACTTCGGCTGTCTGCTCGATATGGACGGCGTGATCTATCGCGGCTCGGAAGTCATTCCCGGCGCTCCGGAATTTATCCGGTACCTGACCACGGCCAATATTCCGTATCTGTTTTTGACCAACAATTCCGCGCCCACGCAGCTCGACATTCTGCTGAAGCTCAAGAAATTCGGCATCGAGACCACGCAGGATCATATCTACACGTCGGCGATGGCGACCGCCGAATGGGTCGTGCGGCAGAAGCCGGACGCCAGCGCGTACGTGATCGGCGAGAACGGATTGCTCAGCGCCTTGAACGAAGCGCGCATCCCGATTACGCGAGACAAGCCGGACTTCGTCATCGTCGGCGAGGGGCGGACGTTGAATTTCGAGATGCTCGAAATCGCGCATCGGGCGATCGACGCCGGGGCGGGGTTCGTTTCGACGAACGCCGATACCTGGTGCCCCACCGACGCCGGTCCGCGTCCGGGCTGCGGAGCGATCGCCGCCTGCCTGCAAGCCGCCACCGGCATCGACCCGTATCACGTCGGCAAGCCGAATCCGTTTATGTTCCGGGCGGCGCGCAAAAAGCTCGATCTATCGACCGACGAAGTGTTGATGATCGGCGACACGATGGAGACCGACATTCGCGGCGCCACCGACCTAGGGTTCAAGAACATCCTGGTGCTGACCGGATCGACGCCGGGCAAGGAACTCGACGACTACGCGTTTCGGCCCACGCTAATCGTCGATTCGATCGCGTCCTTGGTGCCGCCCACATCGTCGCGGAAAGCGGGCAACGCGGAGGCGATTCTCGGGTTGATAGACTCGCTTAGAAAACGCCGATGAGCGGACTTCGCCCCCTACCGCCACGAACGCCTCCGCAACACCTTACACCGACGGTTACCGCGCCCGCGCCGCGTCAGACGGTCTCGCCGGCCTCGGCCGCGCCTCGTGCGCCGGACCGCATGTTCGAACTCAAGGGCGAGGTTCACCACAAGCTGATCGGCGTGCTGAATCTGGAGCGTGTCGCGTCGCTGCCGAAAGAGCGCGTTCGCGCGGAGATCGGGCGGGTGGTGGAACGACTGCTCGAAGAAGAGCGCGTGCCGATGACCGCCGCCGAGCAGAATCGCATTGTCGAAGAAGTGCTCGACGAGGTGCTGGGTTTGGGTCCGCTCGAACCGTTGTTGAAAGAGCCCACGATTTCCGACATCCTCGTTAACGGTCCGCGCAAGGTCTACATCGAGCGCGCGGGCAAGCTGCAATTGACGGGCGTCACGTTCAAGGACAACAACCACCTTCTGCACATCATCGAGAAGATCGTGTCGCGGGTGGGGCGGCGGATCGACGAGGCGGTACCGATCGTCGACGCGCGCCTGCCCGACGGCTCGCGCGTGAACGCGATCATTCCGCCGCTGGCGCTCGACGGTCCGTCGTTGTCGATTCGCCGGTTCGGGCGCTACGTGATCACGTCGGACGAGATGATCGCCAACCGGACGATCATGCCCGCGATGCTCGAGTTTCTGGGCGCGTGCGTGCGGGCGAAGGCGACGGCGCTGATTTCGGGCGGTACGGGATCGGGGAAGACAACAACGTTGAACGCGCTATCGCGATTCGTCCCGGAAGAAGAGCGCATCATCACCATCGAAGACACGGCGGAGTTGCAGTTGCAGCAACGGCACTTGGTGAAGTTCGAGACGCGCCCGCCCAATATCAACAAGGAGGGCGGCATCAATCAACGGCAACTGGTGCGGACGGCGCTGCGTATGCGGCCCGACCGGATCATCATCGGCGAGTGCCGCGGCGCGGAGGCGCTGGACATGCTGCAGGCGATGAACACCGGCGTCGAAGGATCGATGTCCACGATTCACGCGAATTCGCCGCGCGACGCGTTTTCGCGCCTGGAAGCGATGATCCTGATGGCCGACCTGCAAATTCCCACGCGCGTGATCTTGCAGCAGCTCGCGAGCGCGATCAAGCTGGTGGTGCAGGTGGCGCGGCTGCAAGACGGCTCGCGCAAGATTGTCGCGATTTCGGAAGTGACCGGCGTCGCCAACGACCGCGTCGAGACGGAAGATATCTTCGTGTTCCACCGCGTGGGCGTCAACGACGCGGGCAAAGTGCAGGGTACGTTCCGGTGGACGGGCTATCGTCCCAAGGTGCTCGAACGGTTGCGTGTGTCCGGCGTTACACTGCCGGAATCGCTATTCCACGAAACGATGGAAGTGAATCTCTAATGCCGAAAATGTCCCGCCGCGAATTGGGGTTAGCGGTTGCCGCCGCGCGCGCCGCGAAGGCCGCCGAGACGCGCTATACCGGAGCGCTCGACGGGTTCGAGTCGAAGGTGTCGCCCGAGACGTTCGATCCGGTGGCGTACACGCGTATGCGCTGGAGTTCGGCGCCGTTGAAGATGACGTTCCGCGCGACAAGCGCCAAAGAGACGCTGGCGTGGCAGAAGAAGCTGCGGCCGAAGATCGCGAGTCTGCTGGGAGGATTTCCTTCGGAGCGAACGGCGTTGCGGCCCGCGTCGCTTGAGACTCGAGAGTTCGCCAAGTACCGCCGGGAGAAGATCGTGTTTGAAACGCGGCCGGGCGTTTCCGTTTTGGTCTACCTGCTGACTCCAAAAGGCGCTAAGGGCAAACTCGCCACGGCGATTTGCGTTCCCGGCCATGGACGCGGCGTGGACGACATCGTGGGCGTCGATCAAGAGGGAAAGGACCGCACGAACAAGTCGGGTTATCAGCACGACTTCGCGATCCAGGCCGTCGAGTTAGGCATGGCGGCGGTGGCGATGGAACCGATGGGCTTCGGCTGCCGCCGCGATGGGATCAGCAAGAGCAAAGGGCTGGGAACGTCGGCGTGCCAACCGTCGGCGGGGGCCGCTTTACTGCTGGGCGAAACGATGTGCGGCTGGCGCGTGTGGGACGTGATGCGGACGATCGATTGGATCGCGACGCGGCCCGAATTGGACGCGGAGCGCGTCGGTTGTATGGGAATTTCGGGCGGCGGCACGGTGACGTTGTTCGCGTCCGCGCTCGACAGTCGCATCCGCGCGGCGCTGGTTTCCGGGTATCTCAACACGTTCCGCGATTCGATCCTCAGCTTGTCGCATTGCATCGACAACTACATTCCGGGCATTCTCGAATGGGCGGAAATGTACGACGTGGCAGGGTTGATCGCGCCGCGCGCGCTCTTCGCCGAGTCGGGCGAGAACGACCGTATCTTCCCGGTGGCCGCCGCGCGCGAGTCGTTCGCGAAGGTCCGGCAAGTCTACGAAACGCTGGGTGCGGCGGACCGCACCGGCCACGAAGTCTTCCCCGACGAACACGTTTTTCACGGCGTCCGCGGACTGCCGTTTCTGAAACAACACCTCACCGCATGAAAGTCACTATTCTCGGAACCGGCTACGTCGGTCTTTCGACCGGCGTCTGCCTGGCCTATATCGGCCATAACGTAACTTGCGTCGATACGGACGCGGCGAAAGTGGAGTCGCTGCGCGCGGGGCAAACGCCCATCTTCGAGCCGCATCTCGAAGCGCTGATGGAGGCCGCGTCGCCGCGCCTCAAATACACCACCAGCTACGACGAGGCGGTGCCCGGCAGCGATGTCATTTTTTTGGCCGTGGGCACGCCGCCCTTGCCGACGGGTGCGCCGGATTTACAGTATTTGCGCGCCGCCGCGAGGTCTCTCGGCGCACTGCTTGATGGCCGCTTTTGTGTGATCGTCAACAAATCGACGGTACCGGTGGGCAGCGGAAATTGGGTGGATTCGATTGTGCGCGACGCGAGCCCCGAGGGCGATTTCTGCATCGCTTCGAATCCCGAGTTTCTGCGCGAAGGCTCGGCGCTGCACGACAGCCTGTATCCGGACCGCATCGTGATCGGAGCCGATACACCGCGCGGGATCGACTTGCTGTACCAGCTTTACCGGCCGATTCTCGATCAGAGCTTTCCGCCGCCGCCGTTCCTGCCGCGTCCCGAGGATCTGACCTCGGTGCCGCTGGTGACGACCGATCTTCCGTCGGCGGAGTTGATCAAGTACGCGGCGAACGCGTTTCTGGCGCTCAAGATTTCCTACATCAACGAAATCGGGCATCTGGCCGCACGTGTGGGAGCGAACGTGCAGCACGTGGCGCGCGGGATCGGGCTCGATAAACGGATCGGTCCGCGATTTCTGAACGCGGGCATCGGCTGGGGCGGGTCGTGCTTCGGCAAGGACACGTCCGCATTGATTTCGAGCGCCGAGGAATACGGGTTGACGATGCCGATCGTCAAGGCGGCGCGCGATACGAACTATCGCCAGCGAGAGCTGATCGTCGAGCAGTTACTTTCGGCGCTGAAGATTCTCAAGGGTCGCACCGTGGGGTTGCTCGGACTCGCGTTCAAGCCGGACACGGACGATTTGCGCGACGCTCCGGCGCTCGACATCGCGCGGCGGTTGATTGAGCGCGGGGCGCGGGTGCGGGCGCACGATCCGGTGGCGATCTCGAACGCGAGGCACCAGAATCCGGGGTCGGAAATTCAGTGGAGCGATTCGGTGGAGGCGCTCGCGGCGGGCGCCGACGCGCTGGTTCTCGTCACGGAGTGGGAGCAGTATCGCGACCTCGATTGGGCGGCGCTGCGCGCTTCGATGAAGCATCCGCTGTTGATCGACGGGCGATTCTTCCTGGACGGGGCGAGAGTGTCGGAGGCGGGCTTCCAGTATCTGACGCTGGTATAGACAAGGTTGTGAAACAATAGCGCGTTCATGCGCTATCGCTACGGCGTTCTCGCCCTGCTGTTCTGCCTGTCGATCATCACCTACGTGGACCGTGTCTGTATTTCGGTGGCGGGGCCGCGGATGCAGGAAGAACTGAACCTGGGTCCCGACAAGTGGGGCTGGGTAGTGGGTGCGTTCACGATTTCTTACGCGCTGTTCGAGATTCCGTCGGGCGCGATGGCGGACAAGATCGGCGCGCGCAAGGTGCTGACGCGGATCGTGCTGTGGTGGTCGGCGTTCACGTCGCTGACCGGCATGGTGTCGAGCTTCCCGATGTTGCTGCTGACCCGATTCGCGTTTGGCGCGGGAGAAGCGGGCGCGTATCCCGGGTCGGCGTCGAGCCTCTCGCGCTGGTTCCCGGCGAATCTGCGCGGACGCGCGACGAGCGCCGTGTGGATGGCCAGCCGCTTGGGCGGGGCGCTATCGCCGTTATTGGTGGTGCCCATCCAGCAGGCTTACGGATGGCGAATGTCGTTCTTGGTGTTCGGGGCCGTCGGCGTCGTTTGGTGCGCGGTTTGGTGGACGTGGTATCGGGACCGACCGTCGCTGAAGAAAGGCGTTACCGAAGAGGAAATTCGCGAATCGGAGGAAGTGCGCGGCGAAGTGCATCACGGACTGCCGTGGGGAATCGCGCTGCGCAAACGGAACTTCTGGATCATCCTCGCGATGTATCACACGTACTGCTGGGGTTCGTATTTTTACCTCTCGTGGCTGCACACGTTCTTGCAGAAGGGCCGCGGGTACACGGAGAACGAGATTCTCGGATTGTCATGGCTGCCGTTCGTGGCCGGAGCGATCGGCAACGTCACGGGCGGCACGGTGAGCGACGTCCTCGTGAAGCGCATCGGATTGAAAGCCGCGCGGCGCACGGTGGGGAGCGTGGGTTTGCTGCTGTCGGCGGGGTTCATGCTGGCGGCGGCGTTGACGCCCGGCAAGGTTCCCGCGATCGTGTTCTTAAGCCTCGGCTACTTTTCGATGGATTGCATGCTGCCCGTCGCGTGGGCGGTGTGTCTCGATGTCGGCCGCAAGTACGCGGGCGCGGTGTCGGGGTCGATGAATATGGCGGGGCAGATCGGGTCGTTCCTGTCGTCGATCGCGTTCGGGTATCTGGTGAAGTTTTTCGGAGATTACAATCTGCCGCTGATTCCCTTCTCCGGGATGCTGGCGCTGAGCGCGTTTCTGTTTACGCGCATCAACCCGGAACAACAACTGATTCCGGAAGACGAGCGGCAGACGTTGCCGCGCGCCGCTTAAGCCAGGCCTCGAGCATCAAGCGGCTCCAGAGTCCGACGCAGCGGTCGCCGGGTTTGAGATTCGCGGTGGCGTTCGGGAGAAGATCTTCGGCCCACTCGCGGAGAGGTCCGCAGAGCCACTTGGCGAGCGGTACGGAGAAGCCGCGCTTGGGACGCTCGAACAGATCGCGCGGGATGTAGCGCGCGAGTACGTCGCGGAGCACTCGCTTGCGGCCTTTGATGGGAGCGGGCAGCGAGAGCGCGAAGGCGACGAGGCGGGGTTCGAGGAACGGCAATCGCACTTCAAGCGAGGCGGCCATCGACGCACGGTCGAGCTTCACCAGCAGGTCGTCGGCGAAATAGTTGGTCAAGTCGTGGCGCGCCATGAAGTCGAGCGGGTCGCGCCCCATTGGCTCGGCGGGACCGCCCATCACGGCGGCGTAGAGGTGATAGAGATCCTGCGCGGGCAACGCCTCGGCGAGCATTTGCATCTTTTCGCCCTGCCCCAATTTGGCGACGAAAGGCGCGGCCCACCGGCGAACGCTGCCGGGCACTTGCGCGACGCGTTTGAGTTGGGCGTAACGCGGATAGCCGGCGAACAACTCGTCGCCGCCGTCGCCCGCGAGCGCTACGGTCACGCCGCGCCGGGCGAGTTTCGAGACGAGAGCCGCGGCGATTTGGGATGAGTCGGCGAACGGTTCGCCGTACATTTCGGGGAGAAGCGGGACGATGGCGAGCGCGTCGCGTTCGGTGGCGATCAGTTCTTCGTGGCGAGTGCCGAGGTGGCGGGCGACGTCCCTCGCGGCGGTGGATTCGTCGAGTTGCCGATCCTCGAAGCCCAGCGTGAACGTATGCCCGCCATTCATCATCGCGACGATCGCGCTAGAGTCCACGCCGCCCGAGAGCAGCGCGCCTACGGGGACGTCGGCGGCGAGGCGGGAACGCACGGCGTCGTGTAATCGCTGTTCGAGTTCGTCGGCGGCTTCTTCGGCGGAACCGGAGAATTCGGCGGGTTGCGGCAGGCTCCAAAATCGTTGCGGGCGGCCGCCCACGCGGAGGAAGTGCGCGGCGCGGAGCTTTGAGGCTTCGCGGTCGATCGTCGCCGGGGCGGCGATGTAGCCGCGCCGCAAGTAGTCGCCGCAAACGTCCCAATCGACGTCCGATTCGTAGCCGTCGCAAACGCGGAGCGCGGGGAGTTCCGACGCAAACAGAAAGACGCGATTTTGTTCCGACCGGCTTCGTTCCGACCCGCCTTGTTCCGAATAGTAGAGCGGCTTTTCGCCGAAGCGGTCGCGGGCGACGATGAGAGATCGCTCGCGCCGGTCCCAGACGCCGATCGCGAACATGCCGTCGAGATGGGGCAGAGTGCGCTCGACGCCCCAACGCTCGAAGGCGGCGAGGATCACTTCGGTGTCTGTTTCGGATCGATACGGATAATCGGGCAGAGCGCGCCGCAACTCGCGGAAGTTGTAAATCTCGCCATTGAAGACGAGAAGATAGCGGGCGGTGGCGGAGGCCATCGGTTGCGAGCCGCGAGCGCTGGTGTCGAGAATCGCGAGACGCCGGTGGCCCAGAGCGATACCGGAGCGCTCGTCGATCCAGACCCCGCAGCCGTCGGGACCGCGATGGGCGAGCCGGTCCGTCATCCGCGAAACGTTCTCGCGCAGCCAGTCGCGCGGCGCTCCGCCATCGGCGAAAATTCCGGCTATCCCGCACATGCGTTTCGTCCTCGACGGTCGAGCAGTTCGCGATAGAGATGGTCGAGGTTGGCGGTGAGCTTCGCGGGGTCGAAGGTCTCAGTGGTATACCGCGCGCCTTCGCGGCCGAGTTCTTCGCGCAGTCTTGGGGAGCGGCGCAATTCGTCGAGACTATTCACGACGTCGTCTGGGTTCGCCGCGCACAAGCGCCCGCCGCGGAAGTCGGGGACACCGCCGACGGCGGTCGAGACAAAGGGCCGTCTCGCGGCCAAGCCTTGGATGAGCGCGACGGGCGTGCCCTCGTTTTTGGATGTGAGCAGCAGGACGTGGCAGCGAGCGATGACCGGAGCGACATCGCGTTGCCAGCCGAGCCATTCGACATTCGGACGCTGCGCGAGGCGTTCGACGGTCGAGCGCTCGGGTCCGTCGCCCGCGATCACGAAACGCGCGTCCGGCATGCGTTCGACGATATCGGCCAGCAGCGGCAGGTTCTTTATAGGGACGAACCGGCCGAGCCAGCCGACGGTGAACGGTCCGGTGGGATCGGGTAGAGCGGCGAAGGGACGCAGGTCCAGCCCGAGCGGAACGACGCGCACCTTCGCCTCCGGAATTCCGGCGAGCGCCGCGATCTCCCGCGCCTGCGACGGCGACAGCGCGACGATCGCGTCGGACCATCGGGCGAGCGCGCCCTCCATGCGGCGCATCGCGAGGCTCATCGCGGGAG
>JANRJS010000017.1:0-236019 GCA_033763835.1 Bryobacteraceae bacterium
CGGGCAACAAAAAGCTGTTCCAGCGGACGCTCGACGCCATCAGCCGCGACTCCGGCTGGGTCGAGACCGGATCGATCTTCGTGGTGCCGTAATGGATTGAGGTGCGTTGCTAGACCCATCGCGCCGCTAACCAACACAGCAACCCGCTCACGACCGTCATCGACAATCCCCAAGCGAGCAGCTTGTTGAACAGCGCCCGCGTATCCTCGCCCGGCGTGGCGGAAGCGATGCACAGAGCGCCGATGGTCGAAAGCGGCGACACATCCACCAAATGCGAGCCGACCGTCATCGCCAACGCGATCTCGCGGGGATCGGCGTGTAACCGCTCGGCCAGGCCGGGTACGGTGGGAAGAAACGCCGGGAGCACCACGCTCGAAGTGCTCGAGTAGGTCGAGACCAGCCCGGTAACGAAGGCCACCACGCCGGCGACGGTGTCCCGCGTGGCGACCGTCGCCAAAAGACCGGCAAACAGGTCCAGGCCCCCGGTCTTTTCGAGCAACGAGATCAGCACCGTCACCCCACCCACCATCAGGATCACGTTCCACGGCGCCTTTCGAATCGCCACATCGGGATCGGCGGCGCGAAGCAATCCAAGCGATACAACCGCCGCGAACGCGCCGAGCCCGACATTCGCGTTCAGAAACACGACGCCCAAGACCAGCGATCCGACTACGACGATGGTGATCCAGTGCCGCGTCTCCAGCGATTCCCGCCCCGCGGCCGGCTCTTCGTGGCGCCGCCGCAATAACGCCAGTCCACCGAAGATCGCAAAGCCCGCCAAGGCTACAACGGCATGCGCGGCGAAGTTCACCCAGTAGGCGGACCATTCCATGCCGGGCAAACCGATCCGGTTCATCAGCCCCGCGACGACGATTCCCGTGGGCGCGAACGGCGAAAGCGATCCCGCGTTGGCGCCGTTGCCCACCAGGATCGCCATCAAGAAGGCCGGGATCCCCGCGCGCCCGGCGGCGGCCATCGCCATGGGGGCGAGCAGCGCGGCGGTGGCGATATTGCCCGGCCCCAGCGAAGCGAGCGCAGCGGCGAACAGGAAGAACGCGAGGGGGATGAGCCCGGTGTTCCCCCGGCACAGGCTCACGGCGCGGCGCGCGATCCGGTCGAGTGTGCCGTTATCCTGCGCCTGAGCGAACAGAATCGTGACTCCCGCCAGAGTAACGAAAAGCGAAATCGGGAACCCGCGCATGACATCGTCCGGCCGCATCCCGCCGAAGTAGACGCCCAGAATCCACGCCATCGCGATCGCCAGCAAGCCGGCGTTGAGGCGGCTGAAGCAACTGACGAGAATGACGATGGCCAGGGCCGCGAGCGAAAGCCAAGCGAGGCTCATAAGAGCGAATCGAGATAGACGGCGGGGTGCATGGCGCGCTCCCCGGCGAAATCGAGAATCTGGTGGCGGCACGACACTCCGGCGGCGAGCACCGGCGTGCCCGGCGCGCGGTTCCGGATGGCGGGCAGCAGTTTGCGCTCGGCGATCGCGCGCGAGACTTCGTAATGATCTTCGGTGTAGCCGAACGAGCCCGCCATACCGCAACAGCCCGCGTCGGGATCGGCGACCCTCGCTCCGGCGCGCGCGAGCATGGCTTTTGCGGGGGCGAGCAAGCCCATCGATTTCTGATGGCAGTGCCCATGAAGAAGAACTTCTCGGGTTGCGGTAGGAAGGGGCAAGCGTTCTTCCTCGACGAACTCGTCGAACAGCCGAGAGCGTTGCGCCACCGCTTGCGCTTTCTCGCGCTCTTTGCCGC
Source organism: Bryobacteraceae bacterium (assembly GCA_033763835.1). GTDB lineage: Bacteria > Acidobacteriota > Terriglobia > Bryobacterales > Bryobacteraceae > JAPKYZ01. The sequence goes on from JANRJS010000017.1 coordinate 1,761, forward strand.
GCAGCAGCGACGGAACGTCTTCGCGAATCGCCGAGAGGCAACTCGGTTCCAGGAAGACGAGCGGTGCGGCGGTGGCCGAGAGGCGATCGACCGACCGGCGCGCCAACTTTCGCGCGTCGTCGAGGAAGCCTTTCGAGATCAGCGGGCGCCCGCAACAAACGTTCGGCGCGAGCGCGACTTTGCGGCCCGCGCGCTCCAGCACCCGCCACGCCGCATGCCCGATTTCCGGGTTGTAGAAGTTCGTGAACGTGTCGTTGAAAAGAAGTACGTCGGGGGCCGCCGATCCACGGGGTGCGGTTGCCGCGAACGTCTTCGGTACGAACCTCGGCAATGTCCGGCGATTGTCGATGCCGAGCGCCGCACGAGTCGCGCTAGCGGCCCAGTTGGCGAGCGTTGGCGCGACACTAGCCACTTCCGCCGCCCGGCGAACGTTGGCCAAAGCACGCGCCTGCCAACTTGCGCCGTGACGCTTCCAGTATCCGGCGAGGAACTCGCTTTTGTAACGCGCGACATCGACACCGACGGGACACTCCGTCTTGCAGGCCCGGCATTCGAGGCAAAGATCGAGCGCGCGGTACACTCCTCGATCGTCGAGACCACTCTCCGCAAGCCGCCCCGCGAGGGCGAGCCGCAATACATTGGCGCGCCCACGCGTCGAATCGGTCTCCTCACGGGTTGCCATGAACGACGGACACATCGTTCCTTCGAGCGTCTTGCGGCAAACACCCAAGCCGCTACACATCTCGACCGCACCGCCCATCCCGCCGTAATCCGAGTAATCGAAGTAAGTGGGCGGGTTCGGAGTCTGGTAACCCGCCCCGAATCGCAAGTTACTCGCTAACGGAGGTGCGTCGACGATTTTTCCGGGATTGAAGATGCCGTGCGGGTCGAATGTTCGTTTGATCGTTCGGAACGCTTCGTATAACACCGGCCCGAACATCTTCTCCATGAACGGACTTCTCACCAACCCATCGCCGTGCTCCCCCGAGAGAGCGCCGCCGAATTCGAGGACTAAGTCCGATACTTCGTTCGCGATCGCCTCGAACTTCGCGACGCCTTCGGCGGTTTTCATGTTCACGACAGGCCGAACATGCAGACAGCCGACCGACGCATGCGCGTAAACTCCCGCCGACGTGCCGTGGCTACGAACGATGCCCAGGAACCTTTCGATGTAGTCGCGCAATTTCTCGGGAGCCACCGCCGTGTCCTCGACGAACGAGAGCGACTTCGCGTCGTCCTTCATTGCCATCGATAGTCCTAGCGCCGCTTCGCGCAAGCTCCAAACGCGGGCTTGACTGGGTAAGTCGAACGCGCGATGGAAACGGTAGCCGAACCCTTGCCGGGTCAGTTCCTCGATGAGCGCTTCGATCCTCGGCGGTAACTCCTCCTTGCGATCCGCATAGAACTCGACGCACAGCAACGCGCCGGGATCGCCCTCGATAAAGGTCTCGCGAAGTTTCTGCAGCGCCTCGCTTTGCCGGGTATGGCTCAGAATAAATCCGTCCATCACCTCTACCGCAGAAGGCGAATGCTTCAGAATCGAGGGCGTAGCGGCCAGCGCATCGAGCAACTCGTGAAATTGAATGCAAAGTACCGCCTTCGCTTTGGGCAGCGGCACCAAGTTCAATTTCGCTTCGAGTACGACACCCAGCGTTCCTTCGGAACCGACCATCATTTTGGCGAGATTGAATAGCGCGCCCGGCTTCGCGAACTCGTCCAAGTTGTAGCCGCCCACGCGGCGCAATACTTTCGGATACCTGCGGTCGATTTCTTCGGAGTGCTCGCGAGAGAGACGCCGGACGGTGCGATAGCATTCGGCGGCGAGCGAATCGCCCTCCCACGCGCGATCGAATTCTTCGGGAGACAGCGCTCGAAACTCCGCGATCGATCCGTCGCTCAACAACACCGTTTGCTCGATCACGTGATCGATCGTCTTGCCGTACAGCACCGACCGCGCGCCGGCCGAATTGTTAGCCATCATGCCGCCGATGGTGGCCCGGCTGGCGGTCGAGATATCCGGCGCGAATCGCAGCCCGTGCGGACGCAAAAACGCGTTCAGTTCGTCGAGCACGATCCCCGGTTCGACGCGCACCCACCGTTCTGCCGCGTTGAACTCGATCACGCGACGCAGGTGTTTCGAGATGTCGAGAACGATCCCTTCGCCGATGGCCTGCCCGGCTTGCGACGTTCCGCCGCCGCGCATGGTAATTGGACAACGGTGCTGCGCACAAATGGTAACGGTGCGGACCACATCTTCCCGCGTCTTCGCCACCACGACGCCGCGCGGCACGATCTGGTAGACGCTGGCGTCGGTGGAGTAGAGCGCGCGCGACACCGCGTCGAACCGCACCTCGCCTTCGAGCGCCGCGCGCAGATCGCGCTCCAGCGCCCCCGGAGCCTCGAGTTGCACAAGACTCACAAAGCCCCCAGACCCGCCTGCAGCCGCTGCAATCCACGCGCTAGATTGTCGCCGCCGCTTGCGAAGGATACGCGCAACAGCCCCTCGCCCATCGCACCGTAGGCCGATCCTTGTGCTACCGCGACGCCATGATGCTCAAGCAGAAACCGCCGGATGTCGTCCGACGAACGCCCGCCAGCGCGAATGTCGGCCATCGCGAAAAACCCGCCTTCGGGCAGCATCGCCCACCGGCCCAAAGCCTCGCCCACTTGCGCACGCCGGGCCGCGTAAGCCGCGAGCATCTCCGCGACGCTATCCTGCGGGCCGGCGAGCGCCGCCACTCCCGCGTCTTGCACAAATGTCGCGGGACCGCGGCTCGATTGCTGCAAGACCAGCAGCATCGATTGGATCAAGGTCTTCGGCGCGGCCACAAAGCCCAGACGCCAACCGGTCATCGAGTAACTTTTCGAAAAGCTGTTGACGACGATCGTGCGCGCGCGCAGTTCGGGCGAGAGCGCCACCGGGCTCACATGCGACGCGCCATCGTAAACGATGTGCTCGTAGATCTCATCGGAAATCAGGATGAGATTTCGTTGCAGGACGAACTCTCCGATGCGCTCCAGTTCGGCGCGCGTCAACACCGTGCCCACGGGATTCCATGGCGTGTTGAGCAGCAGCACGCGGCTATCGGGCGTCCACGCTTCGTCGAGAGCCTCCACCGGCAAATGGAATCGTCCTCCGACGAGTTCGCCGCGTACACGCACGGCCGAAGCGCCCGCCAATCGAATGGGCGATTGGTAGGCGTCATACACCGGATCGGGCAGCAGAACCTCGTCGTCCTCCTCCACCAGAGCCATGAGCGCTGCGTAGACGCCGAGCGTCGCGCCGTCGGTGATCAGAATCTCCGAGTGCGGATCGTAAACAACGCCCGACTCGCGTTCGATTTTTTCGGAGACCGCTTGGCGAAGCTTTAGCTCGCCGCGATTGTCGGGATAACCGGTACGCCCGTTGTGGAGCGCGGCGACGGCGGCTTCGACAATGTGCGGCGGAGTGGGAAAATCGGGCTCGCCGCGCATCAGCGACACGATGTTGCGGCCCTGTTTCTGCAACTCCCGCATCTCGGCAAGAATCGAGTTCACCGCCGAGGGCTTTAGGTGGGCGATCCGTTCGGGGCCAGTCCGGTTCGGCATGGTTCGAGACTACTTCGGAAGCAGCCTCTTCTGCACCTTGCCCAACGCCGTGCGCGGCAGCGAGTCCAGGCGGACGAACTTGCGCGGCACCTTGAATGAAGCGAACACCGCGCGGCAACGCGCTTCGACGGCGGCTTCGTCGAACGTTTCGTCCGCGACGACATAGGCCACTGGCACTTCTCCGCGCACGCGATCTTCAAGGCCGGCGACCGCCGCTTCACGCACGCCCGGCTGTTCGAGCAGGAACTCCTCGATCTCGCGCGGATAGATGTTGAAGCCGCCCGAGATGATGAGATCGCTCGCCCGGCCCTGCAGTGTCAAATAGCCGTCGGGCGAGCGCACGCCCATGTCGCCCGTGCGGAACCAGCCATCCGAAAACGCAGCCGCCCTGGCGTCCGGCCGCCGCCAGTAACCGGGGAATACGTTTGGGCCGCGAACGTAGAGTTCGCCCTCTTCGCCGGCGGGAACCACATTGCCCGAGGCGTCGCGAATCTCGACCGACACCCCGGGCATTGGCAATCCCACCGTGCCCGCGCGGCGTTCGCCGAAGTATGGGTTGCTCGCGATCATGAGTGCCTCGGTCATTCCGTAGCGTTCGAGAATCCGCTGTCCGAACCGCTTTTCGAAATCCTCGAGCGTTTGCGCGGCGAGCGGCGCGGAACCGCAGACGAATAGCCTTGCCCCATCTCCGATGGGCGCGTCGAGATCGAGCAATCGAACATACATCGCGGGCACTCCGAAGAACACCGTGGGACGGAACGACGAGAACTCTTGAGCCACAGTTCGATGATCGAACCGCTCGAGCAACCGCAGGCGGCAGCCGGAGAGTAGCCACGCGTGCAACCCGTTGCCTAAGCCGTGAACATGGAACAGAGGTAAAGGGAGAAGCAGCCGGTCGGTGGAGGAGAATCCCCACGCGGCGGCGATATTCATGGCGTTCGCCGCGAGGTTGTTGTGCGTGAGCGTTGCCCCTTTCGAAGTCCCCGTGGTGCCGGACGTGTAGACAATGACGGCGGGATCGTCGCCCTCGACAAACGCCTGCGGGCGCGCGTCCGGCATCTCCGCCGCTTCGGGCCGCAGCTCCGGGAGCGTGTTCGCATCGACGAATAACGCGGGCTCGGCGTCGTTCAAGATATGCGACAACTCGCGTTCGCGGTACAGGATGTTCACCGGAACGAAGATCGCGCCGAGCTTGGCGCAAGCGAGAAACAGGTCGATCGTCTCGACGCAATTCGGTAGGTAAACCGCCACCCGGTCGCCTTGTCGCACACCTCGCCGCGCGAGCGCGTGCGCCAAGCGATTCGACCGTGACTCGATTTCGCCGAACGAATAACTCGTCCCCGCGAATTCGAGCGCCACTTCGCCCGCGCGCCCGATTAGCGAATGATCGAAAAGATGATAAAGGTTCATCCTGCAGCCGCGGCAACCTGCGCGGTTTAAGCCCTGCGGCGAGTTACTGTGGTTCGATTCGCGACGGCCAGAATCGCACGGAGCGCGTCATTGACAGTCTCCGAAGTGGGAAAGGCTTGTGCGATCTCGGCGTCGAGCAGAGCGACATTCGTCCCCTTTGCGTACCGAGCCGCGTACTTTCCACGCACACCTTGGGAGAAGTCGTACTCGGGACGCGGTTCGTCCGCCGAGCGCCTATCTTGTTTCGGATTCGTACTCTTTTTTTTCATGCCGTGTCGCCGGACGCGCCGTGATTAATCGAATTTTGCCGTCACGAATCAGTATGAACCACAACCGGCAGCTTTCGCCGGTTAGACATGCCCATGAGCGCGCAACGCTCCTCACTTTCGGTGGGGTCGGGAATCGTAACCGACAGGGCGTCTCCAAAAACGGAACTGGCTTCTTCGAAGGTAGCTCCATGTTTTCGAAAGTTGGCCGCGGCTTTTTTCGCATCCCATTCGAAAAACAAGCCTTCCATCGGGGCTTACTATCGCAAGCCGATCCCGGAGAACAGCCGCCCCGCCGATGCGCCGTCGCGGCGGAACGAATGGAAGCGCGAGGCGTCGCACTTGGTGCACAACGCAACGTCGTGTACCACGCGCACGCTCGCCGCCGATAACTGGCCGCGAACCGTCGCCGCCAAATCGACACGTGTGCGGCCCGAGAGTCCGAATCGCTCCGCCACCTCGGGGCCAACTTCGAAACAGCACTTGCCGATGCCCGGGCCGATTGCCGCTTCAATGCCGGCCGCATCGCCGCCCATACGTTCAACCGTCGCGGGCACGATCTTCGCGACCACGCCGCGCCAACCTGCGTGAACGGCGGCTACACGACGGTTGGCCCGGTCGAGCAAAAGAACCGGCAAGCAATCCGCGGTCCGGATTTCAAGCAGCAATTCCGGCGCGGTTGTCACCAGGGCATCGCCCTCGCCCGCTTCGCCCGGAACGTCGACGTCAACCACGGTCGCCGAGTGTACCTGATTCGCCCACGCGCGCCGTGGACCATGAGTCCAGGCACCGTCGATTCGCTCGCCGAAGCCGTGTTCGAGCCAGGGAATCGATTCCCAAGCGGCGATGCGAATCACGCCGGTTGCTGCGTCTGCGCGATCATCACCGAGCGCTTGAACTCGGCGAGCATCGACTCGTCCAGCCGCACTTCGGTGGGCCGCTTCACCAAGTTAGGCGTCGCGTCGATCTTGTCTTGCAGCTTCAGCAGTCCGTAGAACAGATTCTCGGGACGCGGCGGACAGCCGGTGATGTAAACATCCACGGGTACGATGCGATCGACGCCCTGCAAAACCGAGTAAGTGTTGAACGGGCCGCCGACGCTCGAACACGCGCCCATCGAGATCACCCACTTCGGTTCGGGCATCTGATCGTAAAGCCGCTTCAGAACCGGCGCCATCTTGAGGGTCACCGTACCGGCGACGATCATCAGATCGCTCTGCCTTGGCGAGGGACGGAACACCTCCGCGCCGAAACGCGCGATGTCGAACCGCGACGTAGTAGAGGCGATCATCTCGATCGCGCAGCACGCCAGTCCGAACGCCATCGGCCATAACGACGACTTGCGCGCCCAATTAAACACCTGATCGACCGAAGTGGTCACGATGTTCCGCTCGAACTGATTCTCCAGGAAAGACATCCGGTCTTTCAATTATAGGGGCGAGTTACGGAACCTTTCCGCTCTCCAAACGTACCCCACGCATGACCGCGCTCTGGGCCGACCTGAAATTCGCCATTCGTACGCTTTCCCGTAGCCCCATGTTTACGGCGATCGCCGTTTTGTCGCTCGCGCTGGGGATTGGCGCGAACACCGCCATCTTCACGCTGCTCGATCAGTTGATCCTGCGGCTGCTGCCCGTCAAAGACCCCGAAGCGCTGGTGATGGTATGGGCGACCGGCAATCACAGCGGGTCGAACTCCGGCACCCGCATGATGTCCTACCCGATGTATCAGGACTTTCAGCAAAAGGGCGCACCGTTCGGCGAAGTGTTCTCGCGCCGAACCATGCAGTATTCGTTCGCGGTCGACAACTCGACGGAACTGGTGGAGGGCGAGATCGTCTCGGGCAGCTACTTCGGAGCGCTTGGCGTCGGCCCCGCCCTGGGCCGTGTGATCGGCCCCGAAGACGACAAGGTGTGGAAGGGCCATCCGGTGGCGGTCCTCAGCTACGAGTACTGGCAGCGCCGATTCGCCGGCGCCCGCGACGTGATCGGCAAGAAAGTCCTCATCAATAATTACCCGTTCACCGTCGTCGGCGTCTCGGCGAAAGGGTTCGAAGGCATGGACCCGGCACGAACGATCGCCGTCCGCATCCCCATGCAGATGATGCCGGTCGTTGGCGCCGAATGGTGGAGCCTGGGCGAACGGCGGTCGCGCTTCGTTCAGACTTTCGCCCGCCTGAAACCCGGTTACACCGCCGAGAGCGCGCAGGCGGCGATTACTCCGTTGTTTAAGCAAATCCTGAACGACGAAGTGAAAATGCCCGCGTTCAAAAACTCGACGCCGTTCCAGCGGGCGCGCTTTCTCGAGATGAAGATCAACGTGGAGCGGGCCGCCACCGGATTCTCGAATCTTCGCCGTAGCTTCTCCCAGGCCTTGATCGTCCTTATGGCGATGGTCGGCCTGGTGTTGCTGATCGCATGTTCTAACGTCGCTAATTTGCTAATCGCACGAGCGGTAGCCCGGCAGAAAGAAATCGCCGTGCGTTTGTCGGTCGGCGCGTCGCGCGGACAACTGGTGCGGCAACTGCTCGTAGAAAGCGTGCTGCTCGCGGTCGCCGGCGGAGTACTCGGAATCGCGCTCGCCTATTGGACTACCAGCGCGCTGCTTAACATGTTGCCCAACGACGGCGGAGCGCCGCTGATGCTCTCGCCGAGACCCGATCTTCGCATCCTGGGCTTCTCCATCGCGCTCTCGGTGCTGACCGGTCTGATCTTCGGGCTGATTCCGGCGTTCCGGTCCACCAAGCTCGATTTGTGGGGCACGCTGAAGGACGCCGTCGGCGCGATCGCGGGAGGCGGCCAATCCGTGCTGCTTCGCAAAGGACTCGTCACCGCGCAGGTGGGTTTGAGCTTTCTCCTATTGTTCGGGGCTGGGTTGTTCATCAAGAGCCTTCAGAACCTGAAAACCACCGACACCGGATTTCAACAACCCGAGAACCTGATTACATTCCAAGTAGACGTATCGCGAGCGGGCTACTCGGCGGAGCGGTCGAAACAATTCTTCCGCGATCTGCTCGCCAACATCCGCGCCGTTCCCGGCGTCGCGGCGGCGGGTCACGCCAGCGTCGAACTGCTGGCCGGCAACGAGTGGGATTCGACGATGGGCGTCGAAGGACACACCCCCAAGGACGGCGAAGACATGCAGGCGTTCGTCAACCGCGTCTCCTCCGGTTACTTCGCCGCCATGGGTGTCAAGTTCATCGAGGGGCGCGATTTCGACGACCGCGATTTCAATAAAGAGGCGACGGTCGTGATTGTGAACCGGAAGTTCGCGAAGCACTTCTTCGGCGATAAGCCGGCCGTAGGCCGCAAAGTGGGCTGGGGGATTAACGCGGGTTCGAAGCTGAACTTAGAGATTATCGGCGTCACCGAAGACACGCTGTACGAAGGTCCACGCGAGGGCGTACGGCGGCAAGTGTTTCTCGCCGCGATCCAATCGGGCGGCGCGGATTCGGCGGCGTTCTACGTCCGCGCGGCGCGCGACACAAAGTCGCTTTACGCGGCGATGCGCGCCGAGGTCAAGAAACTCGACCCGCAGTTGCCTCTGTGGGACCTCAAGACGTTGGCGAACGAACTCGATCAGACCTTGCTCACCGAGCGTTTGATCGCTCTGCTCGCGACGGCGTTCGGAGCGCTCGCGACATTACTCGCCGCGATCGGCCTCTATGGCGTGATGGCGTTCGTCGTCACACGCCGCACGAAAGAGATTGGGTTGCGGATGGCGCTCGGCGCGTCGCAGGCGTCGGTCTTGTGGAATGTGATGCGCGAAGTGCTGAGCCTGGTCGCCATTGGACTCGCCATTGGCATCCCCGCCGCGCTCGCCGCCGGGCGGTTCGTCGAGCGGCAGTTGTTCGGCATGAAATCCACGGACTGGGGCGTGGGCTTGGCCGCTTCCGGAATCTTGCTGGTGGTGGCCGCGCTCGCCGGCTTCATCCCCGCCCGCCGTGCCTCGACCATCGATCCGATGATCGCGCTCCGGTACGACTAGCCGACTACAATCGACGCATGTTCCCTGCGCTCGTTCTCGTCTTGCTCGCCCAGTCCGCTGCATCTATACAACTTCCAGGCCCGCTCGACCGGGTCTTGCGCGACTATGAAAAAGCTTGGCGTGCCAAGGACGCCAAAGCGCTGGCGGAACTATTTACCCCGAACGGCTGGGTCTTGCAGTCCCAGTCGCCTTTCGCTCAAGGGCCGGCCGCCATCGAGAAGCAATACCAGGGCCAAGGCGGCGCGCTCTTCCTCCGAGCCGTAGCCTCCGAATCCAGCGGCGATCTGGCCTACATTCTGGGCGCCTACACCTACGACGCCGCCACCAATCCCGACCGAGGCAAGTTCACCCTCGTCCTCAAGAAAGACGCTTCCGGACGCTGGCGGATTCTCTCGGACATGGATAACTCAATCCGGTAGCAGCCCCTCTGGAACTTTACGATTGGGGCGAAATCCTGAACCCCGGGGCGGAAGTTAGCATCTCCAAACCTAGCTTGTGCTAACCTAGCGAAGACTAGATTAGCGAACACTAGGTATGGCCACTCTCCAACGTATGCCCGCCCCGGCGCGGCGCGAAACGATTCTGGATACCGCGATCCAGCTTTTCTCCGACCGCGGCTTTCAGGGAACTACCACACGCGAACTCGCGGCCGCCGTCGGCGTAACGGAACCCGTTCTTTATCAACATTTTCCGGCCAAAAGCGACCTGTACTCCGCCATCATCGAGCGCAAGATCGAGCAAACTGGCGGGCTACACAATCGTCTTCGCGAGCTTTGCGAAGCCCAATCGTCCGACTCCGAGTTTTTTCTCGGTATCGCCAACTTGATCCTTGAATGGCACCAGGACCCGACCTTTATCCGGCTGATGCTGCGCAGCGGGCTCGACGGACATGAACTAAGCCGGATCTTCTTCGAGCGCATGTCTTGCGACTACCTGGACACGATCGCGGCCAGTATCGAGCGCCGGATCGCTGCCGGAACCCTACGGCAAGTGGAACCCAGTGTCGCGGCCTATGCCTTTGCGTCGATGATCGGGCACTACTGCCTCGATAAGCTTTTGTTCCCTTACAAGGACCTCGCGGGCGACGACGGGGTCGAAACCATGGTCGACATCTTCCTCGGAGGACTCAAGAAGTATGCCTAAAGCCGTCCCAATCGCGATCCTAACCGCCGCTTTCCTCGCCGGATGCGGCAAGAAATCGGAGTCCGTGGCCGAGGCTGCGCCCAAAGCTCCCGAGGCGATCGCCGTGCGAACCGCGAAAGCCGAAACGCGCCGGGTAGAGAAAAATCTGCTCGTCACCGGAGAGTTAGCCGCCGACGAGACCGTCGCGATGCGCTTCGAAGTCGGAGGCCGCGTCGCGAATGTTCGGGCGGATTTCGGCCAACTCGTCAAAAAGGGCGACATTCTCGCCGAACTCGACCCCACCGAGTACCGCCTGCAGGTCGAGAAAGCGCGGGCCGTCTTGGCGCAAGCGCTGGCGCGGGTGGGCTTAACACCGGACCAAGCGAACGTCGTCCCGCAAAGCTCGCCCGCCATCCGGCAGGCGGAAGCGCAACTGGCGGACGCGAAGTCGAAGTACGATTCCGCCGCGAAGCTCATCCAAACCGGCGACGTAGCGCGCGAACGCTTTGTCGAACTCGAAAAATCGATGCAGGCCCGGCAAGCGGCGCTAGAGGCGATGCGCGACGAGTTGCGCGTGCAGGTAGCCAATATCGAATCGCTGAAGGCGGAAGTGAAGCTCGCCGAGAAGCGCTTGAACGACACAGTCATCCGCGCTCCGTTCGACGGCGCGGTGATCGAGCGCATGGTCTCGCCCGGCCAGTTCATTAAGGACATGGAGAACACTCCGGTACTGCGGATGGTGTCGACGGCGGCCATCCGGTTGCGCGTCAGTGTGCCGGAGACCGCTTCCGGCACGGTGAAAGTGGGATCGAAACTGACGTTCGTCACCGACGCCGCGCCGGGGCAGACGTTCACCGCCACGGTGCAGACGTTGAACCCTTCGCTCGACGCGAAGTCCCGCATCATGATCGTCGAAGCGAAACTGCCGAACCCCGGCTGGAAGCTGCGGCCGGGGACCTTCGTACAGGTCCGGCTCACTACGTCGAAGGACGTGGAAATCGTTTCGGTACCGAAGCGCGCTCTTTACAACGTCGCCGGGCTCACGAAGGTTTTCGCGGTGCGCGACGGCAAGGCGGTGGAGTATCGCGTCGCGCCGGGCGTGGAAGGACCCGATTGGATGGAGGTCCCCAGCGGCACCGTGCAAGCGGGCGACATGGTGGCTGTCAGCAATCTCGCCGCGCTGGTGGATAAAGCCTCGGTGAAGGCCAACTAGGGAGACCGCATGCAGACGCTCGCCAACATTTGCATCAAGCGGCCCGTTTTCGCGACGATGCTGATTCTCGCCCTAATGGTGCTGGGCGTGAACGCCTATTTTCAACTCGGCGTCGATCTTTTCCCCAAGGTCGATTTCCCGTTCGTCACCATCACCACCACGTTGCGCGGAGCGGCTCCGGAAGAGGTGGAATCGCAAGTCTCGAAGCGCATCGAGGAGGCGGTGAACACGATTTCGGGCATCGACGAACTGCGCTCCACTTCGGCGGAAGGCGTGTCGCAGGTGCAGATCACGTTCGTTCTCGAAAAGGATCCGGATGTCGGCGCGCAGGAAGTACGCGACGCGGTGAACAAGATTCTGAACACGCTGCCCAAGGACGCCGATCCCCCGATCATCGAAAAAGTGGCCAGCGACGCGAGCCCCGTACTGAACGTTGTCGTCGCTTCTAACCGCGATCCACGCGAGACCACGAAGCTGGTCGACGACCTGATCAAGAAGAATCTCGAATCGATTTCGGGTGTCGGCCAAGTGCGCTTCGTCGGCGACCGGCAGCGGCAAATCCAGGTTTGGCTCGACGGCGAAAAACTGTACTCGTACAACCTGAACGTCGATCAGGTTCGCGCGGCGGTGGCGTCGCAGAACGTCGAAATTCCTGGCGGGCGCGTCGATCAAGGCTCGCGCGAAGTTTCGCTGCGCACGCTTGGCCGCGTGGAACGCCCGGTGGACTTTAACCGGATCCTGGTTGCGAACTCGGGCGGTCGGCCCATCCGCATCTCTGATATCGGCCGCGTCGCGGACGGCGTCGAGGAGCCGCGCTCGCTCGCGCTGCTCGACGGGCAACCGGCGGTGGTGCTCGAAATCCGTAAGCAGGCGGGCACTAACACGCTCGCCGTCATTAAGGCGGTGAAGGAACGGATCGACGGCGTGCGCAACATTCTGCCGCCCGACTTCAAGATCAGCTACGCGCGCGATCAGTCGGGCTTCATCGAGCAATCGTTCGAAGCGGTGCAGGCTCACTTGGTGGAGGGTGCGATCTTCGCATCGATCATCGTGCTGCTATTCATGCGCAATTGGCGCGCGACGTTGATCGCGGCGGTGGCGATTCCGACGTCGGTGATCTCCACGTACACGCTGATGCAGATGATGGGCTTTACGCTCAACCAGATCACGATGTTGTCGCTGGTGCTGATGGTGGGCATCGTGATCGACGACGCGATCGTCGTGCTCGAGAACATTTTCAAGAATCTCGAAGAACGCAACCTCGATCCCGTAGAGGCGGCGATCGAAGGCACGCGCGAGATTGGATTGGCCGTGCTCGCGACAACGCTGAGCTTGGTGATCGTGTTCCTGCCCGTCGCCCTGATGTCGGGCATCGTCGGCAAGTTCATGTCGAGCTTCGGCTACACCGCCGCCTTCGCCATCATGGTTTCGCTGCTGGTGAGCTTTACGCTCACGCCCATGCTGTGCTCCCGCTTTCTGAAAAAGACGGAGCACAAGGAGGGATCGAGTTCGAAAGACACCTGGCTCTACAAGGTGCTCGACCGGCCATACGCCGCGATGCTTCGCTGGTCGATGCGCAACCGTTGGGTGATTGTCGCGGTGGCCGTTCTGGTACTGATTTCAACCGGGCCGATCTTCATGGCTATCGGTAAGGACTTCTTGCCGAAGGACGACCAAAGCGAGTTTGAAGTCACCGTGCGGCTGCCGCCGGGATCGTCGCTGGAAGGCTCGGCGAAAGTGTTCGAGCAAATCGAAGGGGAGTTGCGCGGCCTGCCCGGCGTGGCGCATCTCCTCACCACCATCGGCGCCGATTCGCGCCAGCAGGTGGACCGCGGCAGTGTCATCGTGGAATTGGTTCCCGTCGAGAAACGCAAAGAAGATCAGTTCGCGATTATGGATTTGGCGCGCGCCAGGCTCCAGAAATTCCGCGATCTCACCATCGGCGTGCAGCCACCCGCCGTAATCCAAGGCGCGGGCTCGACGAAGGAGTTCCAGTTCTTCATCCAAGGTACGGACTTGAAGCGCCTCGAGGAGTACTCGAACAAGATCATGGCCGGTCTCGCCGCGTTGCCCGGCGTGGTGGACCTTGAAAGCTCCTACGAAGCGGGCAAGCCCGAGTTGCGCGTGCGGATCAATCGCGACAAGGCCTCGGACTTGAACGTCAGCGTCTCAAGCGTCGCCACCGCCATGCAGACGTTGGTGGGCGGCGACAACCAAGTCAGTACCTATCGCGAGGGCGACGACCGCTACAACGTGCAACTGCGAGTCGAGAAAGAATTCCGCACTTCGACCGGCGCACTGGAACGCTTGTACGTTCCTTCCACCACGCTGGGGAACGTCGCCGTGGCCAACGTCGCCCGCTTCGAAGAAGCTACCGGACCGACGCAGATCGACCGCTACAACCGGCAGCGGCAGATCATGATCACGGCCAACATTCTCAAGGAGCAGAACTCGCTCAGCAAGGTGATCGAGGACGTTAACAAGATCGTCGCGGATCTCGATTTACCGCCCACCTACGCCACCGGACTCACCGGTCAATCGAAGGAATTCGGGCGCGCGGCGGTGAACTTCCTCACGGCGGCGCTGCTCTCGTTCATCTTCATGTACATGATTTTGGCGGCGCAGTTTGAGAGCTTCGTCGACCCGATCACGATTTTGATTTCGCTGCCGATGTCGATCCCATTCGCGCTGATTTCGCTGATGGCGTTCGGCGAGAATTTCTCGATCATCTACTCGTCGGTGGGCGTGCTGGTATTGTTCGGCATCGTCAAAAAGAATTCGATTCTGCAGATCGACCACATCAAGCAACTGCGCGCGAAAGGCTTGCCGAGGCTTGAAGCGATCGTGCAAGGTTGCGAGGACCGGCTGCGGCCCATCCTGATGACGACGGCGGCGCTAGTGGCCGGCATGATTCCGCTGGCGCTCGGCACGGGCGCCGGCGCGGGGTCGCGGCGCTCGGCGGCCATCACCGTAATCGGCGGGCAGACGCTGTGCTTGCTCCTGACGCTGTTGCTAACACCCGTCGCCTATTCGCTGTTCGACGATTTCATCCACTCGCCGATTTGGGGCAAGATCGGTCGGGCGATCACGTTACGCGGCGCTCGCGTGCGGCGCGGCTTGCAGAGCGCCACCGGATTGTTCGGCGTTCTCGCTCTGATGTTCGCGTTCGCAACCGTGGCCGAAGCCCAGACTCAGCCGCAAAACCGGCCGATCGCGCTGAAAGAAGCGATCGAGTTGGCGTTGAAGAACAATCTCGAAGTCGAGATTACGCGCAACGCGACGTCCACCGCTCAAGCCGCGTTCAAGGCCGCGCAGGGCGCATTCGATCCGGTATTCCGGGTTTCGCCGCTCTACGAGAACCGCAAGACCCCCACACCCAACGTACTGCAGGGCCCGAACGGGAAGCTCGAAGAGACGGCCGCCAGCGTCGGCACTTCCTATATCCAAAGATTGCCTTGGAACGGGACGCAGTTCAGTACGTCGTTCGACAACAGCCGCAACACTACCAACAATCCGTTTAGCGGACTGACGCCCTTTTACTCGTCGAGGCTCGCTTTGACGTTCACGCAGCCGTTGCTGCGCGGGCGCGAAACGGACAACCCACGGACCGAGTTGATCGTCCGCAAACGGCAAACCGAAATCGGCGATCTCGATCTCGAGTTGCGAGTGGTCGATATCGTCTCGCGCGTGCAGGCCGCGTATTGGGACCTTCTTTCCGCGCAACGGGACGTCCTCGTCAAGCGCGATTCCGTGGACTACGCGCGTACGCAGCTCGAGATGAATCTCCGCATGATCGAAAGCGGAACGCTGGCGGCGGTGGAGCGCGCCGCGTCGGAGGCCGAACTCGAGCGCCGCAAAGACAGCTATTTGGCAGCCGTCGAACTCGTCGTCACGCTCGAAAACTCGCTAAAGACACTGGTCGCTTCGGGACGGCAGGACTCAATTTGGGCCGAGACTCTGATTCCCAGCGACGCGGAACCGGCCAAGACGCCGGCAATAGAAACACTCGACACCGCGATGGCCAGCGCGGTGACGCGGCGCGCCGAGTTGCGCCAGCTAGCCCTCCAGCGAGAGAACGCCAACGATCAGAAACGTCTGGCCAAAGACCTCACCAAACCGGGCCTTAACTTTTCGGTCTCTTACATCTCGAACGGACTCGGCGGCACCATCAACACCGCTCCCAACCCGTTCTCGAACTCGAACGTTCCCCTCTACGCCCGCGTCAATGCGCTATCGGCGGGCGCGGGGCTTCCTCCGCTCGAGCTTCCCGAGTTCGGCGGAGTACCGGGAACCTTGGTAGGCGGCCTCGGCACCTCGCTCGGCAACATGTTCCAGTACCCGACCGTGCAAGCCGGAGTGACGCTCGACCTCAACATCCGCAATCGCGCGGCACAAGGATTGTTCGAGCAGACGGCGGCGCAGGAGCGGCAATTGAGGCTTGAGACCGCGCGGATCGAGCAGGCCGTGACTACCGAAGTTCGCAACGCGCTGCAAGCGATCTCCACCGCGCGGCAACGCATCGCGGCCGCGGACGCAAGCGCGCGGGCGGCGCAAGAAAAGCTCGAGAGCGAGTTGAGATTGTTCGGTACCGGTGAGTCCACCAACTTCCTAGTACTCACCCGGCAAAACGAACTCGCGGACTCCCGCACGCGGGCCATCGCCGCCCGGCTGAATCTGTATAAGGCGCAAGTCAACCTGGCCAAAGCCACCGGCACCGCGCTCGAAGCGCAAGAGATTTCTCTGCGCTAAAACATTCCGGTTGTGAATTGTCGGTGGAAATCGAATCGATTTCGCGCCCCCTCAGCGGCTTGCGCCGATCCACAGCAACCGGCGCGCGGAAAGGTTGCCGGTTTGGCGCGCAGTCTCTAAGGTAGAAGCGTGCCCGCCGTTCTCGATCGCGATTCCGTATCTCTGGCCGCCGGCGCGATGCGCACGCTACCGGCGAACCTCGACGCGGAGCGTCTGGTGCTCGGTTCGATCCTGCTCGACCCCGACGCTTACATCACGGTCGCCGGACTGCTGGCCGAAACCGATTTTTCGCTCGAAGCGCATCGCCGTATCTACGTCCGCATGGGCGAGATCTACGAGCGCGGCGCGCGCATCGATCGTGTCACCGTGGCCGAGGAACTCTCGCGCCAAGGCCAGCTTGAATCGGTGGGCGGGCTGAGTTATCTGCTTGCGCTCGACGAGAATCTGCCCCAAATTTACGACCTTGAAAGCTACATCGGCATCGTTCGCGAAAAGGCGATGCTGCGCAAGATCATCCTGACGTCGCAGCAGACTATCGACCGCTGCTTCCTCGCGCAGGAAGACGCGCTCAAGATTTTGGGCGAGGCCGAGCAATCGCTGATCGAGATCTCGGGCGATTCCAATCGCGACTCGCTGTTGACGCCGCACCAAATCATCGACGCTTACGAAGGCGGAATGGATTCGCTGCTCGATCCATCGACGCGCGTCAGCGGCATCTCCACCGGGTTCATTGAGCTCGACCGCATGACCGGCGGCTTCCGCGGCGGCGAGTTGATTATTCTCGCGGCGCGCCCCGCGATGGGCAAGACGGCGCTTGCGCTGAACATCGGGCAGCACATCGCCACCAATCGGAAGAACCCCAAGACCGTCGCGCTGTTCTCGCTCGAAATGTCGAAGGAGTCGTTGCTGACTCGTATGATCTGCGCAACGGCGCGCGTCGATCAATCGCAATTCCGCGCGGGCAAGCTCGAAGCCGACGAGCGCTACCGGCTCGCCAAGGCCGCCACCGGTCTAATGGAAGCGCCACTCTTTATCGACGATTCTTCGAACGCGAATCTCATGGACATGCACTCGAAGCTGCGGCGATTGAAGGCGGAGCACGGCCTGGGACTGGTGATCGTCGATTACCTGCAACTGATGACGGCGCGCGGACGGCACGAGAATCGCGTGCAAGAGGTGAGCGCGCTCTCCCGGGGCCTGAAGCTGCTGTCGAAGGAGTTGAATGTCCCGGTGCTGGTGTTGAGCCAGTTGAGCCGCGCGCCGGAATCCCGCCCCGGCGACCACCGGCCGCAATTGAGCGATCTGCGCGAATCAGGCTCGATCGAGCAGGACGCGGATTTGGTGGCATTCGTCTTTCGCGAGGAGTACTACAAGCCGGACCGCGCCGATCTCAAGGGCGAGGCCGAGATTATTCTCGCCAAGCAGCGCAACGGCCCGGTGGGCAAGATCAAGCTGGTGTTCCTGCACCAATTCACGAAGTTCGAGAATCGCGCCGACGACTTCCGCGCTCTCGACAAAGAGGACTAGCGCCGCTCGCAGTGCTCTCGCGTGACGCGGTGACGGTAGGCGAACAGCATCGCGAGTCCAGGCTTCACGGCCCACTCCGGCGCGAACTTGTGCTCGAACGTCATCGAATCGGTGAGGCGTGTGCGGTTTCCCAAAGGTTCGAAGCGATGCTCGTGCCGCCATCGATTGAATGGTCCGCTCACGATCTCATCGACGAAGAGCCGGTCGCGCACATAGGCGGTGTGCATGGCGTGCCAAGGTCCTAGAAGTGTGGTCACCACTAACTCGACACCCGCTTCCAACCCTTCGCCGCGCAGTCGTTCGACGCGCGGCAACAACCACGCGGGCGTCAAGAGCCGCACCGCGTCGGGGCGTTCGTGGAATGCGAACACCCGTTCCACGGGGGCGTCGATGATGGAGCTTCGTTCGTACCGGCCCATGACGAATTTTTCTCGGCGCGCTCTTCGGCGCGGAGCGCCGGGATACACTGTTCGACTGTAAGATGCTTCTGGCTCTCTCGGGGATGGCGAAACGCTTCGGCGGAGTGTCCGCGCTGCGCAATGGAACACTCGCCGTAAAGCCGGGCGAAGTGCATCTGCTGATGGGCGAAAACGGCGCGGGTAAATCCACGCTGATGAAGATCGCCGCCGGAATGCTGAAGCCCGATGGCGGCACGTTCGAGTGGCGCGGCCAGCGGGTTTCGCTCTCGCGGCCCGCCGACGCGGCGAGGCTCGGCATCGCCATGGTGCATCAAGAGAGCCTGCTTGCGCCGCATCTCACCGTCGCCGAGAACATCTATCTAGGGCGCGAGGCAAGCTGGCGATTCCAGCTGCCAAAAATCCTGCATGCGGCGGCGAGACTGATTGAGGAACATCGCTTCCCCCTCCAAGCCGATTGGCGCGTCGATCGACTCAGCCCCGCCGGCCGCCAGATGGTGGAGATCTGCCGCGCGATCGCGCACGGGTCGTCGTTGCTGATTTTCGACGAGCCAACATCGTCGTTATCGAACGCCGAAACAGAGCAAGTTTTCCGTATCGTCGGCGATTTGAAAAAGCGAGGCGCGGGCGTCATCTACATCACGCATCGTTTGGAGGAACTACGAACGATCGGCGACCGGGTGACGGTTTTGCGCGATGGCGAGACGGTCCATACCGGCGATCTGGCCGATTTATCGCGCGAAGAGTTGATCCGTCACATGGTGGGGCGCGAGCTTTCGGCGATTTACGATCGCGAACCGCTGCCTCCCGGCGGCGTGGCGTTGCGGGTGCGCGGCCTTAGTTCGCCGCCGTTCGTCAAAAACGTTTCTTTCGACTTACGTTCCGGCGAAATCGTGGGTCTCGCGGGACTGGTCGGCGCCGGGCGCACGGAGTTGTGCCGCGCGATTTTCGGCGTAGACCGCGCTTTGTCGGGCGAAGTGGAAGTACACGGCGCTCGCTTCTCCGCGCGCTCGCCCAGAGACGCTCGCGAAGCGGGTATCGCTCTGATTCCCGAAGATCGGGGACGGCATGGCCTGGCGAGATTGTTGCCCGTGGCCCCTAACCTTAGCGCCGCCAGTCTCGACCGTCTGTGCCGCGCGGGCTTCGTCGAAGCGCAACGGGAGCGGGCGCTGGTGGAGACGTTTGTCGAAAAGCTGCGCATTAGGACCGCGGGCTCCAAGCAGCTAGCGGGTCGGTTGTCGGGAGGGAATCAGCAGAAAGTCGTGATCGGCAAGTGGGTGGCGCGCGGCGCAAAGGTATTCCTTTTCGACGAACCTACGCGCGGCATCGATGTCGGCGCGAAAGCGGAGGTGTTCCGCGTGATGGATTCGCTCGCCCGGGAGGGCGCTGCGATTTTGATGGTAAGCTCCGAGCTTCCCGAACTCTTAGGCGTCGCCGACCGCATCCTCGTGATGCGGCAAGGCGAGATCGCGGGCGAACTGCCGCGCGGATCGACGCAGGAAGAAGCGATGAGGCTCGCCGTCTGAAGTGATCCAACGTTTACTGCCGTTTCTGTTCTTGATCGCGCTCTTCGTCGCGCTGGCGATCGCATCGCCCAACTTTCTGACGAACACGAATCTGTCGAGCGTCGTCCGCCAAACCGCCGTGATCAACGTGATGGCGCTCGGCATGACGATGGTGATTATCGCGGGCGGCATCGATCTTTCCGTCGGCTCGATCCTCGCGTTCGGCGGATTGCTGGGCACGATGGCTATCGAAAAAGGCGCGCCGATTCCCGCCGGCGTTGCCGTGGGCGTATTGGCCGGCGGCGCTTGGGGCTTCGTTAACGGGTTGCTGACGACACAACTGAAGATCAGTCCGTTTATCGTTACGCTGGGCACGCTCGGTATCGTCCGCGGGATCACTCTGATCGTTTCGAATGGACTCCCCGTGCACAGCCTGCCTTCGCGCTTCTCATTCTTGGGCGAAGGCAGCCTCGGCGGCGTGCCGTTCGTGCTTTGGGTTCTGTTGGTATGCGCGGTCTCCGTTCACGCGCTGCTCGAACACACCAAGCTGGGCCGTCACGCCTTCGCGATCGGGAGCAATCCGGAGGCAGCCTACTATACCGGTATTCCCGTCGCCTTTTCGACCGTCGCCGTCTACTCGCTGTGCGGCCTGCTCACCGGACTCGCGGGCATGATTGAAGCGTCGCGGCTGATGACCGGCCAACCCACCGCCGGTCAAGGGTACGAATTGCAAGCTATCGCGGCGGTGGTGATCGGCGGCGGCAGTTTGCGCGGAGGCGAAGGTACAGTGGTGGGAACGCTGATCGGAGCCTTCATCATGGGATTGCTTTCGAACGGCAGCGACCTGCTCGGCATCTCGCCCTACGTGCAGCAGGCGCTGATCGGCGCGGTGATCATTCTCGCCGTGACGCTCGACGAGATCAGGAAGCGGAAGGCAGTCTGAACACGCCTAATGCCGCGCCGGTCATCAACAAACCGACGCAGACGATGACGGCGGCGGACAACACGGGTACGAGTTGAAACGCCTTGCTCGATGCGACCTTCGGCATCGAAGGGACCAGCGACTTCGCATAGAGCACAGCCGCGCCGATCGCCATCAATACCAGCGCCAATCCCAGGCTGAACGTAATCAGCAACAGCATGCCGTAGCCGGTGCGCCCGATCGCGATCGCGCTCAGCAGGAGCACTAGTGCCGATGGGCACGGTACCAGTCCGCCGGAGACGCCCAGCGCCACTAAGCTCCCCATGGTCACCGTTTCGGGAACGTGGTGATGATGATGCCCGTCGCCGTGATGATGATGGCCGTCGCCATGGGGATGGTGATGGTGATGGTTGCCGTCCCCGTGATGATGGTGATGACCGTGGCCGCCGCCTTCGATTCCAATCAATCTCGCCAGACGCTTGCGGAAAAGATTGAACCCGATCATGACGATCGCAAGGCCCGAGATCGCGCCCAGCCACGGCACGATGCGCTCGGGCAGGATGTACTGCGAGAGGAATAGCGTGATCAGCCCGAGCGCGAAGACGCTGATGGTGTGCGTGAAGGTCACCATCGCGCCGAGAAACGCCGCGTGCTTCAGCGTTCCACGCGCTCCCACCAAGTACGCGGCGACGATCGTCTTGCCGTGACCGGGCGAGAGCGCGTGCGTCGCCCCCAACAAAAACGCGGCTCCCAAACCAAGTAGCGCCATGGGGAAAGGAATCTCGCGGCGGCCGAGGAGAGTCGAGAGAAAGTCGCCTCGGACTACGCTGCCGGGCGCGGCATCTTGCGGTCCTCCGGCGGAAGGCGCGGGCGCGGGTTCGGGTTCGGCGACGGGAGCCTTGGAAACGATCGGCGCGGGTTTGGCCACTGGCAAGGCCGCGGGAACCGTCACGCTCGCCTTTAGATCCTGCGGCGGCGCGACGCCCGCGTTCTCGGGATACTCTGCGAGCGCCTTACTGAGGTCGCTCCCCTCGCCGACTACCAACTCCTTCCAGCCGGCGCGGCCCTCGAAATTCGTATCGAGGTACTCGACCGTACCGCCCTCTGCGACATCGACAATTATCCATGCGGTGACACGCATCACCGGCATTCCGCCCGCCCCTTCCGTCACGACCGCGTCCGTCTTGGCGATCTTTGCGGGGAGTGCGCGCCCGCCGGACACGAACTTCAGCCCGCGCACCCACTCCGTCATCTTCTTCCGTCCCAGTTCCGGCAACGCTTTCGCGTCGCCGCCCTGGTTCAACTCGAACGTCGGAATCTCCGCCAGGTCCAACGCATACGTAACCCGCAGAACCCCGGCCGAAGGCGTCAGTCGCGCGTAATGGCTGACACTAAAGTTGCCCATCGGATGCGCGCTTGCCGGGATCGCGGCGGCAAGGAGAAGAAACGGCAAAATCGCATGGCGCATCGTCACCTCAACCATACGGCGAACGGCGGTAAATGGATTCGCGCTCATGCTAAGTTAAGAGGCTTGATCGCCTCGCTGATCGATCACACCCTCCTCAAGGCGGATGCGGCCCGTGACGACATTTTACGGCTGTGCGCCGAAGCGCGGCAGTACGCGTTTTTCTCGGTTTGCGTAAATCCGTATTGGGTGGGTTTGGCGGCGTCGGAATTGGAAGGCTCCGGCGTGAAAGTTTGCACCGTCGCCGGATTTCCGCTAGGCGCTTCCACGGCGTTTGCGAAGTCCACCGAGGCCGACCAAGCCTTAACCGACGGCGCATCCGAGATCGATATGGTGATCAATGTCGGCGCTTTGCGCTCCGGCGACACGGCGACCGTATTGGAAGAAGTTTCTCTGCTGGCGGAAATCTGCCGCGACTCTTCCGCGTTGCTAAAGGTCATAATCGAAACCGCCCTACTGACGGACGAGCAAAAAGAACTGGCTTGCGAGTTGGCGGTGCGCGCGAAAGCGGACTTTGTTAAGACCTCGACGGGATTCGCCGCCAAAGGCGCCACAGTCGAAGACGTCGCGCTGATGCGGCGCGTCGTCGGCCCCGAGATCGGCGTGAAGGCGTCGGGCGGCATCCGTACGCTGGCGGACGCGCAAGCGATGATCGCCGCGGGAGCGAACCGCATCGGCGCGTCGGCCAGTGTGGCGATCGTAGAAGCCGAACGCGCGCAAGCGGAATCGAAACGATGAAGCGAGTGAAGCCCAAGCCGCGCTTCGGCCAGCGCGAAGAGCTGCTCGATTTTCTTCTTGAGGCGGCGTCGGTCGCCTCCGAAACTCTCGATCTCGACAAGCTGTTGGCCGACGTGGGAGCGCTAGTGGACCGCGCCGCACCCCCGAGTTTGCTGGCGATTCTGCTCTACAGCGAACGCCGCCGGACCCTGCGCATCCGCTACGCGCGCGGCCATCGCGAAGAGGTGGTGCGCAATCTCGAACTGCAGTTGGGAGAGGGAATCGTAGGGACGGCGGCGATGACGCGGCAACCGGTTCGGGTGGAAGACACGCGGCGCGATCCTCGCTATTTGAACGCCGTCGATCCGGTGCGGAGCGAACTGGCGGTCCCGATGATCACCCGCGGCCGACTCGTCGGCGTAATCGACCTCGAATCGACGCAGCCGGGCGCGTACTCCGTCGAGGATCAGGCTTTGCTGATGCTGTTGGCTTCGCGCATCGCCATCGCCATCGACAACGCGCGCCTGCACCGGCGGCTGGAACGCAATCACCGCACCTTGCGCACGCTCTCCGTGCTGGCGCAGGAGTTCGCGTCGATCCTGGATCTGGACGAACTTCTCAAGCGCATCGCGATGGCCGTACGGGTCCTGATCGATTTCGACGCCTTCAGCATCTTGATGGTCGAAGGAAAGTATCTGCGCCACCGCTTCAGCCAACGCTACGACCAGCGCGTGGAGCTCGACAACATCAAGATCGGCAAGGGAGTCACCGGGCATGCCGCCGAGTCTCGCGAAGCGATCCTCGTCAAGGACACGAAGCTCGACCCGCGCTATATTCCCGGGCACCCCGATATTCGCAGCGAAGTGGCGGTGCCGCTGATCGTCAAAGATCGCCTGATCGGAGTGATCGATGTCGAGAGCGAGCGGATCGGCCACTTCACCGAAGAGCACGTGCGGATGCTGGGATTGCTCGCGCCGCAGGTAGCGACGGCGATCGAGAACGCCAGCCTCTACGTCGAAGTGGAATCGCGCAAGAAAGAGATGGAGGCCGACCTGCAGGCCGCCCGCCGCTTGCAACACGTGCTACTGCCTCGCGAGGCTCCGGCCATCGGCGGTTTGGATATCGCGATCGGCGCCCGCCCGGCGCGGGAGATTACCGGCGACATTTACGACTTCTTCGAACACGGCGGCGATTACGCCCTCATCGCGTTCGGCGATTCCAGCGGGAAAGGCGCGGCGGCGGCGCTCTACGGCGCGCTGGTGAGCGGCTTGCTTCGCTCCATGGGACCCCGGCGCCGCGGACCGGCGGTGCTGCTGCGGGCGCTGAACGAAACTCTGCTCGAGCGCAAAGTCGCGGCGCAGTACGTCACGCTCACCAATATTCTTTGGAACCAAAGCGACTGCACTATGACCGTCGCCAACGCCGGCGCGATTCCACCGCTGATCTTGCGCGGCGGCGAGCTTTCGCAGCCGGAAGTGGAGGGCGTACCGATCGGGTTGCTGGACGCGCAAGAGTACGAGGAGAAGTCGATTCAATTGCAGCCCGAAGATCTGGTGGTGCTTTACTCGGACGGATTTCAGGATCAACTCAACGCGCACGGCGTGCAGTTCGGCGAAAGCGACCTTGTCCGAACGTTGCGCGCCCACGCCGACAAACCCGTGCGGCAGATCGTCGATTCGATGTTCGCGGAACTCGACCGCCACCGCCGCCAGGTTCCTCTCGGCGACGATCAAACGATGATCGCGATGAAGGTGCAGCACTAGTGGGCGGTCCCTTCGAATTTCGCGGCGGCGAGCTTTGCTGCGACGAAGTTCCGCTGCGGGAAATCGCGGAACGCTACGGCACGCCCACGTTCGTCTATTCCGCGGCGGGACTGCTCGAACGCTATCGAGCCTACGACGAGGCGTTCGGCGGCGTGCCCCACTTGGTCTGCTACGCCGTGAAGGCCAATGGCAACCTCGGCGTACTGCGGGTGCTGGCCGAAGCGGGCGCGGGATTCGACATCGTGTCGGCGGGCGAACTGTACCGCGTGATCGAAGCCGGCGGCGATCCGGCCAAAACCGTTTTTTCCGGCGTCGGGAAAACCGCCGCGGAGATGCGTTACGCGCTGGAGAGAGGCATCCATAGTTTCAACTGCGAATCGGAAAGCGAACTGGAAACACTTAGCGCCGTGGCGACGAGCCTGGGCGCCGCCGCGAGAATTGCGGTGCGCGTCAATCCCGATATCGACGCGCAAACCCATCCGAAGATTTCGACCGGGCTGCGCGACAACAAGTTCGGCGTCGATATCGCCGAAGTGGAAAGCGTGTATGAACGCGCGGCGCGGATGCCCGGACTCTCGGTAGAGGGCGTAAGTTGCCACATCGGGTCGCTGATTATGGAGCCCGCGCCGTTGATGCAAGCCGCAGACAGCCTGATCGCGCTCACCGCCCGCCTGCAAAAGCGCGGGCTGCCGATCCGGACCATCGACTTCGGCGGCGGCTTGGGGATCGCCTACCGCGCGGGGGAAACCGCGCCCACCATCGCGGACTTCGTGGCGCAGGTGCGGAGCCGCGCGATCGATCTCGGACTCACGGCGATGGTGGAGCCCGGCCGTAGCGTAGTTGGCGAGTGCGGCGCGCTAATCGCCGAAGTAGTCGGACGCAAGCGCAATCGCGATAAGGAATTCGTTATTCTCGACGCCGCGATGAACGATCTTTTGCGTCCCACGCTATATGAGGCGCACCATGAAATCGTGCCGTTAGCCGAAAGCGGCCGTCCCCCGATCGTCGCCGACATCGTCGGCCCGGTCTGCGAGACCGGAGACTATCTCGCCCGCGCACGGTCCATCGCCGCCGTCGAACCGGGCGAGCGCGTGGCTCTGTTGACCTGCGGAGCCTATGGATTCTCCATGTCCTCGAACTACAACGCCCGTCCGCGCGCGGCCGAAGTCCTTGTCGAGAACGGCGCGTCCGCGCTGGTGCGCCGCCGCGAGACGTTCGAGGATCTCATCCGCGGCGAATCGCGAGGCTGACGTGTATAGCCGCCATCGCCGGCAAGCGGGCATCGTCTTCGCGGTCGTCGAAATCGCGTTAACGCTGGCGGCGTTCGAGGCGGCCTATCGATTGCGGGCCGCCGCGCCCTTCGATCGCAACTTCTTTCTCGATCCTCCCGTGCGCGCGTTGCTGGCCGGAACCTCGGTGCTGTTGTGGGCCTCGCTCGCGCTCTGGCTCGGCGTTTACGAGCGGATCGTAACCGCAAGCCGTTGGGCGTTGTTTCGCGACACCTTCCAACAAGTAGCCCTGGGCGGCGTTGGACTCATTCTGGTCGAGTATCTGGCGCGGCTCGACCTGAGCCGGTCGTTCCTCGGTTTGTTCGCGGCCGTCAGCGGCGCGTCCCTGCTGCTGCTTCGCTGGAACGCGGAGGCGCTGGCGCGGAGATTCCGCCGCGAGTTCGGCGCGACCCGCTACGTGTTGCTGGTGGCGAGCGGCGACCGCGCGGCGCGCCTCGAACGTCTGCTCGCCGATTCCGCCGCGCACGGGGTCCGCCTGATCGGCGCGATCCCCGAATCGGAAGCCCCCGCCGAGGTACCGGACCTGCTCAAGCGCCAGATCGTCGACGAAGTGATTTTCGCCGTCGAGCCTTCGCGGCTGGCTTCGCTCGAAGAGTTGTTCCTCGTTTGCGACGAAGAGGGCGTACGGACGCGAATCGCGGTCGATCTGTTCCCGCATGTCAACAGCGACGTCTATCTGGAGCGGCTGGGGCAGGCGCCGTTGTTAACCTTCGCCGCGTCTCCGCACGACGAACTGCGGCTCGCCGCGAAGCGCGCGATCGATCTTCTGGTAGCGATCCCGGCCTTCGTCCTGCTGGCGCCGTTCATGGCGGCGGTAGCCCTCGCCGTTCGCGCCACGTCTCCTGGCCCGGCGATTTTCCGGCAGGTCCGCTGCGGGCTCAACGGCCGCCCGTTTGTGTTCTACAAGTTCCGCTCGATGATCGAGAACGCCGACGAGTTGAAGGCTTCGCTCGAGCATCTGAACGAACGCACGACGGCGTTCAAGATTTCGAAAGACCCGCGGCTGACGCCCTTGGGCCGCTGGCTGCGCAAATTCTCGATCGACGAACTGCCCCAATTGTGGAACGTAATCCGCGGCGACATGTCGCTGGTGGGGCCGCGCCCCGCCGTCCCGCAGGAAGTCGCGCGCTACGAGCGATGGCAGCGCCGGCGCCTGCGCATGCGTCCGGGACTGACGTGCTTGTGGGCCATCGAAGGCCGCGACCATCTGGATTTCGAAACCTGGATGCGGCTCGACCTCGCTTACATCGATAACTGGTCGCTGGCGCTCGACTTCGAGATTCTGCTCAAGACCGTCCCCCACGTGATCGCCGGCCGCGGAGCGCATTGAAGCGCTAAACCGCATTGAAGCACTACACTATAGACCGTGAGCGCCGAGTCCCATCTACTCCCCGAATTGATCCCCTCCGAGACCGAGGTTGTCCGTATTCTCGAGGAGACGGGCGCGCTGCGGCGCGGCCACTTCCGTTATCCGAACGGCCTGTATTCGGACCTGTATTTACAGGTGGCGCTCGCCATGCGGCAGTATCAGTACGCGAAGCGCTTGAGCGTCGCCCTCAGCCGCAAGTTGCGCAAGAACTCGGAAATTCGCGCGATCATTCCGCAACTGTCCGTCGTCTCGCCCGCCACCGGCGGTCTACCCGTGGCTTACGGAATTCTGGAAGCGCTCGGCGCGAACCAAATTTATTGGGCGGAAGAAGATCAGGAAGGCAAACCGCAGCGCTTCCGCCAATTCATCGAGCCTTCGCCGGGCGAAAAAATTCTGATCGTCGACGACATCCTGCGCACCGGCAAGAAGCTGCAAAAGATGCTCGACCTGCTCGAAAAACACCGCGCGCAGGTGATGGGCATCGCGGTGATGGTTTACCAGCCGACGCCGCTGACGCCCAAGTTCGAGGGCATTCCGCTCTACTATCTGGCGAAGCTCGACGCGATGTACTTCCGCAGCGTGGCGGAAGTGAACCTGCGGCCGGGCGAATCGATCGTCGACGTGTGGGTGTAGCGCCTAGGCGCTCTTCAAAACTTCTTTCAAGCGCTTGGCGACGATCTTGTCTTCGCCCGGTTCCATCATCCACGGACCGAAGACCAAACCGTTTTTCGCCGACGACGACGGATTGCACTCGATCGACGGCTCGCCTTCCTTCAGCGCCTTGACGACGTCGGGCACGGACACCTTGATCTTCGCGGGATCCCACTTAATGCGTACGTGCGGCACGGCGTTCGCGATTTCGAACTGGAATTGCTCGGTCTCGACGCTGGGCATGCCCGCGACGGCGGCGGAGATCGTTTTGCAGCGTTTTTCCCACTCGCGCCAATCGGCGGCGTGATCGCGCTTCAAGTAGGTCTCGATCGCCACCATCATCCCGAGCAGTTCTTCTTTATTTACCTTCATGCCGCGTCCGATCGTATCGGAATTCGGCCAACCGTTCATGCGCGCGGCGGCGATCAAGTCGGCGCGTCCCAGCAGCACGCCCGCCGATTGCGGTCCGCGAATGCCCTTCCCTCCCGAGAACGTCACAAGATCGAATCCCATGCGCGACCACTTCGTGAGGTTCGACACCGGGGGCACATCCGCCGAACAATCGTTAAACGTAGGCACCTTCAGTTTCTTGCCCAGCGCGACGAACTCTTCGTCCTTGATCTTGCCCACGTTGTTGTTCGCGTTGAAGAACAGCATCATCGCCGTATGAGAATTGACGGCCGCTTCCAGTTCCGCCGCGGTCTCCACTTCCACCATACGGATACCCGTATTGCGCACGGCGTGATCGTAGCCGTAGCGGTGCGACTTTTGCACAATCACTTCGCTCTTCATCCCGGTCAATTCCGGAATGCGCCGAATCTTGTCGGGATCGTTGCCCGTGACGCACGCCGCCGTGCCGAGCGTCAGCGCCGCCGCCGCGCCCGACGTGATCATGCACGCTTCGACTCCCAGCATTTCCGCGATCTTTTTGGCGCAGGCGTCGTGCAGTTCGTTCAGCCGGACATACGTCTTCGAGGCGTACTCGTAGGCCGCGACGCACTCCGGAACCATTAACGACGCGGTGAGCGTCGTGTACGTGCCCGCGGCGTTGATGAACGGCTTGACGCCGAGTTCTTTGAAATAGTCGCGGACCGTGGAGTTTTTGGCGGCGCGCGCCACGGGGGTTATCGCTCCGGCGGCGGCGGCGCCTTGCAGGAAACGGCGTCGATTGGGCATGCCATCATGCTATCGCCTTCCGCGCCCAGGGGAGCCCGGCCCATTTGCGCAACATCAGCTCGGCGACGTTAAGCGCGATCGCCAGCGCCAGCAACCCGGGCCACAGTTCGAGAGCGCTCTCGACGCCCCGTCCGCCCGCTTCGAAAACCTGGCGCGGCTCGGGATTAAACCGTCCGCCCGTGAAACTCGCGAGTTCGCGCAGCAGCGGTTCGTTCGTGCCGTAGTCGCTCAATTCGCGTTCGTCGCGATAGAACCCCGTTTCGGGAAACGCGGCGGACTCGGCCAAAGGACGCACGCGAAACAGACCTTGCCGCCCGCCCAGCGCTACCCGCCCCCGATACGCCCCCGCGGCGATCTTCTCCACCGGAACCGGCTGCTGGAAGCCGTCCGGCCCGAAAACGTAGATGCCGGGAATCGTTTGCGGCTCCTCGATCGACGCCGCAAGCCGATACTCCACCACCAGATCGCCGGTCGCCGGATCGAGCTCCGCGCGAGCCTCGCCCGCTTGCGCGTGCGGAAGGAGATCCCGCAGGACGTTCGCCCAGAACCGGTCGAAGCCCGGCCACGCCACCCACGCTTCCGCCCAGCGAGCCTTCGCGTCGGAAGTGAAAATCGCCGCGCGGCCCAGCCCGTACTGCCAACGCACCAGCAACGGATCGCGCTGATCCGGCGTTTGCCCCGGCACGGTGAGAATCGACTCCGCCGTCGGCTTCGCCGCGAACTTCACGTAGCCCCGCAAGGCCGGAGCCTTCGCGAGATCGAGTCCGTCGAGCAGTTCCACTTGTTTCGAGACGATCGGCACGATCGGCTTCTCGATCGCCGTCGAACCCGTGTGCTCCATCACGTCGCGCAGCAAGATCTGTTCGAGGCCCGAAGGATCGTTCAAGAAGTACGCCTTGCCTTTCGACAGCGTCGCGATACGGTCGAGATAGGCGCGATTCACGTCCTGGCCCAAGCCGACCGTGGAGATGGTGATCTTTTGCAGCGCCGCTTCGCGCGCGACGGAGATGCTATCGCCTTCCTCGGAAATACCGTCCGTGAGCAGGACGATGTGCTTGAAAGTCGCCTTTGTGGGCACGGCGCGGCGGAACGCCTCGGACAACGCGGGCGCGATCTGCGTGCCGCCGTCGGGGGTGATGCCCGCCACCAGGCGCTTGATCAACTGCCGGTCCTCCGCCTTGCGGATCGGCACCGCCCACTGAAAACTGTTATCGAAAATGAGAACGCCTACCAGATCGACGGGCCGCAGATTCTCGATTACGCCGATCGCGGCCAAACGCGCGAGCTCCATCTTGCGGCCTTCCATCGACGACGATTTATCGACGATGAGAACGACGCACGTTCCTTCGGGCGAACGAGGCGGGGCGAGCTTCGCGGGCAAGGTGCGCTCCAGCGGATCTTCGGGCGTGCCCGGCTTCTTTTCCACGTACACGTTGCGCTCGCCGCCGATCACGACCATGCCGCCGCCCGCTTTGACGTAGCGTTCGATGGCCAGCTTGGAGGCTTCGGGCAGGGCTTCGAGATCCTGGTTGTTCATCACCGCCACTTGCGAACCGGCCAGCAGCCGCTCGTCGAACGAAGCGGTCTTACGCACCTCGAACTGCCCGGCTTCGACGGTCCGCATCAAGTGCACGTCGGTGCCTTCGGGGTCCTGCGAAACGAAGAGAAGTTTCGGACGGCGGAGCGCCAGGGCGCGAGTAAAGCGAACCTCGCCCAGATCGCCGGCGCGTAATGTTCCGCTTAGCGCCACCGCTCCCGAGACGTTCAGCGCCGCTTGAGCCCGCACCACGTTCGATCCGGCTTCCAGCGAAATGGGCGATGCCGCTAAGGGCTTGCCTTCTACGACGATTTCGAGTTCGCCGGACGCCTTGCGTGGGCTCGACACGCGAAGCTCGATCGCGAAACGCTCGCCCGTAAAGGTCGTCTCGGGTAGCGAAACGGCATCGAGCCGAAGCGAAGGCTTGGGGCGTCCGGCGAGGGAATACACGTCAACCGGGATGCCCAGTTCTTTCGCCTGCCACGCCGCGCGAGCGACGCTACCCTGATTTTCGCGGCCGTCGGAAATGAGCGCGATGCGCGGCACCATCGCTTCCGGCAACGCGGCGCTCGCTTCGCGGATTGCGGCTTCAAGGTCTGTCGCGCGGCCCGCTTCGCCCGCCGTCGCGGCAAGTTTCCACGACGATCCGGCGCGCTCCGAAGCCTGCGCGTCGCGAGTGGTGCGCGCGAACGGAATAACCCGCATCCAGTGGCGGCCGCTCGCCGATTCGAGACGGTCCGCGATCTCCGAGGCTTTTTTCAGGTCCGCGCCGGAGACGCTCGCCGACGTATCCGCAAGCACGGCCACGGCGACCTTGGTTTCGTTTACTCGAAGTCTGGGCTCGGCGAGCGCTACCAGAATGGCGGCGAGCGAGAGCGCTTTCAAGACCAGCCCGATGCGTTGTTTGCCGTCGAGCGCGGCGCGCATCCAGGTCCACGCGGCCCAAATCAGAGGCGCAAGCGCCAGCGGCAAGATCCACACGCGCTCGAAGGTCAAGACGCTTTCCTCCATGCGGCGGCGGGCGAGGCTCCCCGGGCGAGAAACAAGCGGCGCGCGCGTCCGAACAGCAACCACTCGGCGAGCAATCCCGCGCCGCCGAGAAACGCGAGCCATTGCCACAAGTCGCGCGCCACCGCGGGCGCTTCCAACTCGCGCGGAACGCCCTGCCGCACCGTTTCCGGCACTTGCCAAACGTTTGCCGCGATGTCGGGCAACGTGAGCGAGAACACCCGCTCGCGCCGGCCGTCGTTTACGCGCACCACGCCCGGCGAACCCGAAAAGAAGCGCAGCGTCTTGCCTTCCACCGAGAAAGGCACCGCGCCACCGCCGTCGAGTTTCGCCGTGACGGTTCCAGGTCTCGGCTCCTCGTCGAGGGCCACCGTCACGTCGCCTGGGGCGCCCGCGTTCAGCTCCCATCGAAGGAACGCCTCGGGGGCCAGCCAACTCAGCGCGTTCGCGAATAGAAGCGGCGCCACTAACTCGTACTTCAACGCCGACCGCAGCGGGTGAAATCCGATCGCGACCAAGCGGGGCGCGCTTCGCGCGAAAACCGCCGGAGCGCCGCCGGCTTCGGCCACGACAAGATCGCCCGGCTTCGTTTCAAACACGGAGACCGAGTCGAGCTTCACGTCGCGCGAACGCAACCCCGCGCCCACCGGACTCTCGTTATGCCAGACGTCCACGCTCGCGTTTCGCTTCTGTCCCGCCACCGCCACCGGACCCCCTTTGGGAGGATCGATGAGAAGTGTTGGCGACTTTGGCAACGCCGCCGCGGGTACGCGGTCCAGCACGATCAAGGCGGCGTCCACCGACGGGTTGTACGCGGAAACCCCGGCGTACACCGCCTCAAAACGGGCATGCGCGGAAAACAAAGGCTTCAGCAGGCCGGGCTCGTCCGAGAAGACGGCGACTTTCAGGCGGCTTTGCGTGGGCAACTCGATCGCCGCGCGGTCGTCGCCGGGAAAGGAATCGTTGGCGGTTAATCGCGCGTCGAGGATTCCGGCCGCTTCCGTGCGAATGGTCTGCGAGAAGCTTTGCTCGGATTTCGGCGCGAGCGTCAGCGTCCGTTGTCCCATCAAGCCGCCCCCGAACAACAGAACGAACGGCACCGTGCGCGGGCGCGGACCGTCGTTTCGAACCGTAAAGAAAGCCTCCCAAGCTCGGTCGCCGCCCTCGTTGCGGCGCAGACCCACCTTGCGGAAGCCGATGTTCGAAAGTTCCGATTTCACGAGCAGCACGCGGAGGTTAGACACGGCCGCCGCATTGGCCAAATTGTCGCCGGCGTTGCGCCCCGCGCCCGCGTAGACGATCTCGCCCCGCCGGCGTCCGCCCGCCGCCTGCGCCTGTTCCGCGAAGCGAATCGCATCGGCGAGACGCAGCGCCGAAGACGTAGGACGCGATTGCGCGATCGCTTCTTCGATCACCGCGGGCTTCGACTCGAACGCCGTGGCCGCCGTGGGCAATGCGTCGGCGCGAACCAACATCACCCGGTCGCCTTTCGGCACCGCCGCCAGCCACGCTTTCGCGGCGGCTCTCGATTGGTCGATCCAGCGCACGCCGCCGGTTTGCGCGTTCATCACGGCGGACGTATCGAGAATCAGCACGTGATCCCGGGTGAGCGCTACCGGGGAACCCCAGCGCAACTGCGCGATCGCCAGCAGCAGGCAAAGCAGACTGATAATTTGCAGCAGCAGCGACCACGGCTGCTGAATCTTGCGCCGGTGCTGCATTTCGCTGGGCGCGTCCGTGTGCACCCAAAAACGCAACGTCGCCACGCGGTGCTTCTGGCGGCTGCGGTCCAAGAGATACAGCGCCGCGACCACTCCCGAGACTCCGGCGAACAGCGCCAGAAATTCGCCGAGGCCGAGGTTGAAGAGAAACACTACGCCACACCCCGAGTCCGGATCATCGGCCCGAAAATCGCATCCTCCACCGGCATCGAAACGGGTAAGCCGACGTAGCGCCCGCCGTTGCGCAGCGCCAGCCGCTTGAGCGCTTCGGAATACTCGTCGAAAGAACGCGTATACGCTTCGCGCGAACTTTCGTTAAACGAGATTTGCAAACGCTGGCCGCTCTCGGCGTCGACTAAATCGAGTTCGCCGTCCCAAGGCGGCGTCCGGTCTTCGTCGGCCCACACATGAATCAACGACAACTCGTGCCCGAAATCGGCGAGCAGCTGGAGCGGCTTCCGTACGTCGCCGTCGTCGAGAAAATCGGAGATCGCGATCACGAGGCCGCGCTGCGAGTACTCGCCGATAAACGCGCGGGAGACGGCCATCAGGTCGCTCGCTCCGCGCGGCTCCAGGGCCGTGAGAAAATCCGCGGCCGGGGAAAATCGATGCCGTCCCCCGCTGGCGGTAATGGGATCGCCGAGGCCCGCGCCGAACGGTTGAATAACGACCGAATCGAGCCGCACCAAACCGACGTAAGTGAGCGCGCCCGCCAGCTTGCGGGCGTAATCGAACTTCGAAGGCGAGCCCGTGGTCATCGACTCCGAAGTATCCACCAGGATGCGAACCGGCACTCGCGGCTCGATCTGAAACATTTTTAGAAAGAGCTTCTCGAGGCGCATGTACGCCCGCCAGTTCACCGCCCGCAGATCGTCGCCGTGGTGAAAGTGGCGATGGTCGAGAAACTCCTGCCCCGGTCCGGCGAACCGCGAAGGATTATGGCCGCCCACCAGCCCGGGAAACGACTTCGACCAGTGGATCGTGAGGCGTTCCAATCTTTCGAGAAACGCGCGGCTGATCAGAGGCGCACGAGTCATTCGCCTCTTCCGCTCCTACTGGACGGCCGCCGCGCCGACGCTTGAAACGATTTGGTCGAGAACCGTTTCGGTGGTCTGTCCGTCGGCGTGCGCGTCGAAATTCAAAATGATGCGGTGCCGCAACACGCCATGCGCCACGTCGCGAACGTCTTCGGTGGAAAGCTGGAAACGCCCGCGCATGAGCGCCAATACCCGCCCGCACTCCACCAGCGCCTGCGCGCCGCGCGGCGAACTGCCGTACCGGATGTACTTCGCCGCCGCGGGATGCGTTTGCGCGGTGCCGGGTTGCGTCGCCATCACCAGATCCACGGCGTAATCGCGGACATGCGGAGCCACCAGCACCTCGCGGCACACCTTCCGAAGCTCGAGAATGCCGTCGCGGTCGATCTGCGTGTCGAGCGCCTGATCGTCGCGCTGGATCGTGTATTCGACGATGCGGTTCAACTCCTGGCGCGACGGATACTTCACCAAAATTTTCATCAGGAACCGGTCCAACTGCGCTTCGGGCAGCGGGTACGTACCTTCCATTTCGATGGGATTCTGCGTCGCCATCACGAGAAACGGCAAGTCCAGATGATGGGTGGTGGTGCCGCTGGTGACCGTCCGTTCCTGCATCGCCTCCAGCAGCGCGGACTGCGTCTTTGGCGTCGCGCGATTGATTTCGTCGGCGAGCACGAGGTTCGCGAAAATCGGGCCGGCCTGGAACCGCAAGGCTTTCGCGCCGCGCTCGTCGTTCTCCATCACCATGCTGCCGACGATGTCGCCGGGCATCAGATCGGGCGTGAACTGGATGCGCGAATACTTCAGATGCAGCACGCGCGAGAGGGTTCGCAATAGAGTGGTCTTACCCAAACCGGGCACGCCTTCGAGCAGCACGTGACCTCCGGCGAGCAGGCAAATCAACACTCCGTCGACGACTTCCCGCTGGCCGACGATGACTTTGGCGATCTCGTCGCGGACGCGATTCAGTTGGCCCACGGCGAGATCGAGGGCGGTGGCGGCGGACACCTCCTCATCGTAGCAGGCGTTTCCGCGCATTCCGTCCTTGCCGGGGCTCACTCGGGGGCGAACACCATCTGCGTGGGGTCGGTTCCATGCGCGGCGCAATATTCGAGGTACAAGCGCCCGTAACTGGCGGTGAGATATTCCGATTCGGCGAACCCCAGCCGGCGCGCCGTCGAATCGATCCAAGCCGGCGGACCTTCGATTTCGAGAAACTCGCCGATCGGCGTTTCGTCCAGCACCACGACGCCCGGATCGCCCAATCGTTGAAACTCGGTGCGGTATTTCTCGTAGCGGAATCTCGCGCGAAAGCCCAGCTTTTCGAGCAAGTAGAGCGCCGCGGGGAAACTCGACACTTCCAGTTCGAGTTCCTCGCGCGACTTATGCCGCGCCACGGTCGCCGCTCCCTTAAAGGTGACGATCGCCCGGCCGTCCGCTTGCCGCAACCGCAAGAGTTCCCCCCGCGCGCGCAGGCCGTTGGCCTCGGTGTCGAGAATGAGATTCGCTTCGAAGTGCCGCTCGCGGCGCACCGCGAATCCGGTGCTCGCCAGCAACGCGTTCGCCCATTTGACGGAATGCACCCGCACCTTGATTTCCGTCTCCGTAGGCGCCGCCGTCACGTGACTCTATACTAAACGTAGTGTGCGCCCGTAGCTCAGCCGGATAGAGCATTTGGCTTCGAACCAAAGGGCCGGGAGTTCGAGTCTCTCCGGGCGCACCACTTCACTTTCCTCGCAGCGCTTCCCGCACGGTGAGATTCTGCGGAGCGTGCCGCAAGAAGCGCCGCAGTACCGATTCGTAAGCCGCACGATCGCCGGAGCGCGCTTTCGCAAGCGCCGCGTAGGCGTCGAATAGAAAAGGATCGCGCCGAATCGCCTCTTCGTATCTGGCGGCGAAGCTCGCGATTCCCAGCGCCTGCTCGGCGAGCCCTAGCCGGAACCAGGCCGACGCATCGTTCTCGCGCACCTCGACCGCCCGTTGCAACAAGGGGAGCGCTTCACGCGCGCGCCCGCGTTGCAGCAGAATCGAACCGGCCATCGCCAGCACTTCCGGATCGCCCGCCGGAGCCAGTTTCACCAGCGACGCCAGATCGCCCCTCGCGAGCGCCGTCGCGCGCTCCACGAATTCGGGCGGCACCGGACGCCAAGCCCGCAACGATCCCGGCGCGACAGTGGGCTGCGCCGCCTCCCGCCGCACGTGATGATCGGTATAGGCCGCATGCACGTCCTGCGCTCCGCGCTTCGCCATGTGACAACCCGTGCATGTCGTCTCCACAAGATGCGGTTGATGGCAATCCCGGCAGACCGCGTCGAAACCCCGTACGGGCTTTGCCGCCGTGGGGTGCGGATTGTGGCACACCGCGCATCCCAAGCTCTCGCCGCTATTGGTCCGGCACTTCGATTTCGCCCACTGTTCGGAATGCGACACGACCTTGAAATCGTCCCCGCCGACGAACGTTGTCCACACCGATTCCAGCGTCTCGCCGGCGCGGAAGTCCCCGAACGTTTTGCCCGGATGCGGAATCCGCGACACACCGCTCAAGTGGCATTGCTCGCAAACGCTATCGCGAATCGCGCCGGAAAGCCGCGCCGGATTGACGATGTTCGACTTCGAAGGCGAAGCGCGATGCTCGATTCCCTCGCCGTGGCAGCGCTCGCAACCGATGGCCGCCCACCGGTCGTCTGTGCGGCTCGCGTGGCAAAGCAAGCACTCGTCGCGAATCGGGCGGTCGAAATCGGGATGGCGCTCCGGCTCGAATCCCGGCGAGAGGTCGAACCGGGCGCGCTGCGCATACCAGGAGATTGGCGATTGGAAAAGCCGCCCGTCGATCTTCACCGCGAAGCTCGAACCCACCCGCCCGGAGCCGATGCGGAGCGAAGCTTCATGCCCCGCCGTCAATCCTCGCCGGGACGCTTCGTGAACAACACCGTCCACCCGAAACTCCGTGCCGGATACGCCATGGCGAAACTTCGCCGAAGCGGGCAACACCGCGCCCACGGAACGGCCCATCGGAGTTCGCGCGTAACTCTGCGCCTCTTGCGGATGACAAACCGCGCAATCGGGCGGAGCGGCGAACGCCGTCCACCCGATCGTCGCGAGAGCGCTAGAAATCCAGACGCGCGCCAAGCTGAATCGAGCGGTTGCCCGACACGCTGGTGATCTGACCGAACTGCGGGTTGGTGACATTCGTCTGGATACCGCCCCATTGCGGCCGGTTGAACGCGTTCAGGAAATCGCCCCGCAGTTGGAAGCGATACTTCTCGGAGAACCGCACCACCTTCTGCAGGCTCAGATTTTCGCTCACCGTGCCGAAGTTGCGAATGGTAGTGAGAAACGGGGCGACGTTACCCAGCGTCAGCGGCGCGGGATCGGCGAACGCCGACTTATTGATGTACGTGTTGATCGGATCGTTCACGTTGGCCGCATTGAAACTGCCGCGCGAGAACGTCGAGGCCTTCACGTCGGAACTCACGATGTTGGCTCGTAACGCGCCGCCGTTCCACACTCCGGCCAGCGGACTGGTGGAGGTCGTAATCGCTAACGGCGTACCCGCAAAGTAGTTGAGGATGCCGCTCACTTGCCAGTTGCCAATCACCGCGCTCAACCAGCTCGGCATTCCGCCGCCGATCGCCCGGCCGCGTCCGATCGGCGTATCCCAGGAGAAGAACAGCTTGAACAGGTGCGGCTGATCGTCGTTCGAGATCGCTTTCTCGAGCGAGAGGTTGTAGAAGTCCAGCGGTCCGGCGTTGCCGCCTTCGAGCGACGACTGCACATTCGTCATGTTCTTCGACCACGTGTAGTTGCCGTACACCTGAAAGCCTTTCGAGAACTGCCGGTTCACCGTAAGTTGCATCGAATGGTAAGTCGAGAATCCCACCGGCGTTCCGTGAATATTGATGGTCTGGTTGCCCACCACCTGCGGATACGGCCGCAACGCCGATCCGACGGTTCCCGTAAAGCCGGGGAACGGATAGGCGATTCCATTCGCCGCCGCGTCCGCGGCGCTCCGAACCGAGTTCGATAGCGCACGGCCACGAGTCGCTAGCAGCGAGGGGTCCATTTGGTTCAGGATGTACGCTTGCCCATTGCGCAGGCCGGTGGCTTTGTTGCCCACGTATCCTAAATCGATCACGGTGCGCGCGAAGATCTCCGACTGGATATTCAGGTTCCACTGCTGCACGTACGGGCTGTTGCCGTAATTCGGGTCGATCATCCCCGGCCGGTTGCGATTGCCGAACGAACGGTCGAACGACGGAGGACTGAACGTGTTGAGCGGCAGGCCGGTGTCCCAATTGAAGATCGGTTGCGAAGGCGTGTTTGACGCCGCAAGGTTCCAAACGCCCGCGCCCTGAATCCGGGTCGGGCCGCCCAGCGGCGTGCCGCCGAAGCCGTTGAACAGATCGCCCTCGAACATCAATCCGTACGCGCCGCGCACGGTGAGCTTCTCCATCGCGCGATACGCGAAACCGAACCGCGGACCGAAATCGCGAAACGCCCGCGAGGAGCCAAAATACCTCGATCCCGTGCAGACAGAGCAGTTCCCGGCGAACTGATACGCGCCCGCAAGGCCGCTAATCGGATCGCGCTCGTTCGGGCTCCACGACGAGTACCGGTCGGCGACTTCGTAGAACGGTTGCTGGAACTCCCAGCGCAGCCCCAGATTCAGCGTCAGCCGTCCATTTACCTTGAAGTCGTCTTGGAAGAAAGCCGCGTAGTAATTGCGGCGCCCGCCCGTACCCACCGGATCGCTCAATCCCGCGCTGTGCACTTGCCCCAACAGCATGCTCGCGAAGGCGAATCCCGTTTGCGATCCCGAGAAAACTTCGCCCGGAATCGAGGTCGTCAGCGGATTGAAATTGAAGGTTCCGCCCTGCGTCGGCCGCAAGTTTTGGTGATTGCGCCGGATGTCGATGCCCGCCTTCATAAAGTGGCGGCCTTTCGAAAAGCTGGTGGTGTTCAACAGCCCCATACCGACATAAGCCTGCACGTCGTTCTGCGGGTCGCCCATCTGCGTGATCCCGACGAACGGTCCGGTCTGGTAGACGATGTTCGGATAGCCGAACGTGCTCAAGTTGCGGATTCCCAGAGCGGCCGCGCCGTCGGTTCCGACATAGGACCCGATGTTCGGATTAAACATCCGGTTGTAGTAGACGGTGAAGTTGTTCAGGATCGTCGGCGAGACGTTCCAGTCGTGCGCCACGCGCGCCAATTGCGACTTGATGATCTGATTGCGCGCGCTGCCTAAGGGGCCGCCGTCGACCTTCGAAGCGTCCCACGCGCGAGTCTGATCGAGCAACAGCCGGGGCCGCCGCGTCAGCGAGTACGACGCCGAAACGCGGTGCGAGGACGTGATCATTTGGTCGCCCTTCAGCGCGAACTGATACTGATCGAAAAATGGCGTGTTCGACACCGGCCGTGCGGCGTTGTTGACCAGTGGAGTCGTGCCGTCCGGATTGCGCACCGTTGGCAGATACCCCTCTCGAATCAACCCAACGACATTCCGCGACACTTGGCTGAAGCGGTTCACGGGAATCCGGTTGTTCGGGAACATCTGGCCCACCCAGCGCCCATTCGCCAGTTGCGTGAAGGTGTTCGGATCGTAGATCGCTCCGCGCAGTACTGAGTTACCCAGCGCATCGGTTCCGACCGAAGGGCCCAGGAGCCGCGAGAAATCGCCGTCGAGAAACTCGGGCAAGGGATGCGTGATGTTCGGCGATCCGAATCCCGTGATGCGCTGCTGGTACTTCTCGTATGTCGAATAAAAAAACGTCTTGTTCTTGCCGTTGTAGATTTTCGGGATCACCACCGGACCGCCGAACCCGAAGGCATAGTTGAAATGCCGGTCGCGATTTCGCGCCACGCCGCGCGCGTTATTGATCAGCGTGTTCGCGTTCAACGCTTCGTTTCGCAACATCCCGTACGCCGAGCCGTGAATCTCGTTCTGGCCCGACTTCATGACGTAGTTGAAAACGCCGGCCTGGGCGCGGCCGTACTCCGCCGACATGCCCGAGGTCTGAATGCGGAACTCCTGCAGCGCTTCCGCCGATACCGACGATTCGCCGAAGTGGCCCGACAGGTAGGTTGTCACCGTCGCGCCGTCGAGCAGCGTCTCCTTCGAGAACGCCGAGGAGCCGTTGATGTTGCTGGTCCACGAATTGCCCGACACGCCCGGCGTTACCGCGTAGGCGAAATTCTCCACCAGGCGCGCTCCCGCGATCGACAACGGAAGGTCGATGAATTGCCGGTTGGTCAAACTGGTGCCGACTTCGGGCGAATCCGTCTGCACGCGCGGCAATTCGCCCGACACCTCGACCGTCTCGGAGACCGACCCGACTTCGAGAGCGACGTCGATGCGCACCACTTGGCTGACGTTCAACTCGATGCCGCGGCGTTCGGACTTCTTGAAGCTCGCCGATTCGATCGTGATTGAATACATGCCGGTCGGCAGGTTCGGCAGCGTGAATTGCCCGGATTCGTTGGTCACCGTTTCGGTTAGCGCCGAAGTGCCTTCATTGCGCGCGATCACTTTCGCGCCCGGCACGGCGGCGCCGCTCGAATCGGTAACCAAACCGGTGAGCGATCCGCGATTCAATTGCGCGAACGACGCCAGCGCGAACGCGAGCGACAGGAAAAGGCGTTTCATCGAAGCTCCTTAGCGAGAGTTTGGTGGAACAATATCACAAGGTGATCGCGATTGCCTTGGCGCTGGCGCTCGATGAGCGCGGCTTTGAAGCGCTCCGCCGGGGCGATCCGGCGCGAGCCGAAACGCTGCTGCGCGAAGCGGCGCGGCGCGAGCCGAACGATCTCGCGGTGGCGAAAGGGCTCGGGATGTCGCTCGCCGCCCAGGAAAAGTACTCCGAGGCGGAGCCGCTGTTTCGTCGCGTTTGTGTCGCCGCGCCCCGCGAGCCGGACGCCTGTTACTACTGGGGTCGCGCGCTGTTCACTCTCGGTCGGCTCGACGACGCGATCCCCGCGTTTCGCAAGGCGCTCGACTCCGGCAACCGGCCCGGGCGAACTTGGCACGGCTTGGCGCTAGCGCTCGACCGGCTAGGCCATTCGAAAGAGGCCGAAGCCGCCTATCGCAAGGCGATCGAGCTGAAGGAAAACGCCGCCGCGCCCGACTACGAACGCTTCCGTCGCGAGAACGCGGCTCTGCCATCCTCGCAGGCCAAACCGGTTCGATTTCGGACCGTCGCGCTCGCCCACATCACGCGGAACGGGGCGGCCGGGCGCAAGCGCCTGCCGGAAACGATGATCGCCGGAGCGGCCATCTTCGATTTCGACAACGACGGCCGGCCCGATATCTTTCTGCCCAACGGCGCGGCGTTGCCCGAACTCGAGAAGCGGACCCCCGAGTTCGCCAACCGCCTGTTCCGCAATCGCGGCGACGAGACATTCGAGGACGTAACCGCCACCGCGGGCCTCGCGGGCACAGGCTACTCGATGGGCGCGGCGGCGGGCGACTACGACGGGGACGGGCGCGTCGATCTTTTCGTTCCCGGCGTCAATGCGTCGCGCTTGTATCGCAATCTCGGCGGGCGATTCGAGGACATTACGGTTGCCGCCGGATTACCGGAATCCAGTCCTTGGTCCGTCGCCGCCGCTTGGCTCGACTACGATTCGGACGGACGGCTCGACCTCTTCGTCGCGCGATATGTCCAATGGGACCCCGCTCGCGAACCGGTTTGCGAGAACGGTGGCCACAAGACCTATTGCCACCCCAAACATTATTCGGGTTTGGCGAACGCGCTCTACCGCAACGTGGGCGGCGGACGGTTCGAGGATGTGAGCGTCGCTTCCGGCATCGCCCGCTACGTGGGCAAAGCGATGGCCGCTACCGCGCACGATTTCGACGGCGACGGGCGCATCGACGTCTTCGTCGCCAACGACACTTTGCCGAATTTTCTGTTCCGCAATCTGGGCGCTGGAAGGTTCGCCGAAGTGGCGGTGGAGGCGGGTGTTGCGCTCAAGGAAGACGGCGTCGCCGTTTCGTCGATGGGCGGCGCGGTGGCCGATCTCGATGGCGACGGGCATGACGACCTGCTCGTGCCCGCCCTCTCCGACGAGACGTTCCCCTTCTTTCGCGGCCTCGGAGGCGGTCGCTTCGCCGACGCCACCGCGCGCTCGCGGATCGCGGTGTTATCGCGGCCCTACACCGGCTGGAACGTCGCCACCGCCGACTTCAATCGCGACGGACGCGTCGATTTCGCGGTCGCCGGTGGGCACGTGCAGGACAACGCCGAGCGCTACAGTTCGCGCGCGTCCAAACAGCCCATTTTGCTATTTCTGAACCGCGGCGATAGAACCTTCGACCGCCAGGAGATCGGCAAACCCGCTTTCCATCGCGGACTCGCCGCCGCCGATCTCAATGGCGATGGCTGGCCCGATCTGGTAGTCACGCGACTGAACCAACCGTCGATGGCGCTGCTCAACATGCGCCAAATGGCGAGAAATCCATGGGCAATTTCGACCCTTGACAAATAGCGAAGAAAAGGCGAATATGATCGCCTATGCCTCTCGCACAGATTGCCGCCGTTGCGCCGGTTCTCGAAGCCAAGGCCAAAGTCGAATACCGGGAACTTCCCACCCAAAAATGGATTGGCCGCTGCGACAGCGGAAGGGTGCCGTTTGGATGGTCGATCAACCCTTACCGCGGATGCGAATACGCCTGCCGCTACTGTTACGCCCGCTACACTCATGAATTCATGGGACTTTCGGTCGGCGACGATTTCGACCGCCGCATCTTCGCCAAACGCTGGAGCGCTTCCCAATTCGCGAGCGAATTACGCCGCGTCCCTCGAGGAGAGACCATCGGACTCGGCACCGCCACCGATCCCTATCAACCCGCCGAGCGCCGTTACGGCATCACGCGCCGGATTCTCGAAGTCTTCGCCCAGGAATCGGGGCGCGCGCTCGAAATCACCACCAAGTCCGATCTGATCCGCCGCGACTCGGATTTGCTGATCGAGGCGAGCCGTCGCAACCGCATTTCGGTGAACATGACAATCACTACTCTCGACGAGGCGCTGGCCCGAACGGTCGAACCGAAAGCGCCCCGCCCCTCGCTTCGGATCGACGCCATGCGCGAACTCTCGCGGCTCGGGGTGCGGGTAAATCTCGCCGCTTCGCCGGTTCTGCCGGGCATTAACGACGGCTATCCGTCGCTCGACGCTCTGGCGCGGGCGGCTAAGGAAGCGGGCGCACGCAGCATGTGGGCGGGCGTCGTGTTTCTCAAACCCTGCTCGAAGGAAGTGTTTCTACCGTTTCTCGCGGAGCGTTTCCCGCACTTGGCCCGGCGCTATCGCGAAGCCTTTTCGAGTAGCGCGTACTTGCGCGGCGAGTACCCGGAGACGATCCGCCGCCGCGTCGATCAAATCCGCGAAGCGCATGGGCTGGCGGAGCGCGACCATCGTTCGATTCCGTTCGCCGCCGATCCGCAGCTTGAACTGTTCGTGGCCTGAGCGCTCGACGTTAGACCGCCGCCAACTCCTCCACCCGCGATTCCACCGCCGGATACGTCCTATCCACGTAGGCGTTTAGCATATCCATGAACTCCCGCGCGATATGATCGCCGCGCAGCGTTTTCACAAGCTTGCCATCGACGTACACCGGCGCCACCGGTTCCTCGAACGTCCCCGGCAGCGAGATCCCGATGTTGGCGTGCTTGCTCTCGCCCGGCCCGTTAACGATACAGCCCATCACCGCGACTTTCATCTCTTCGACGCCTGGATGATCGAGCTTCCAAACCGGCATCTGCGTGCGGAGGTAGTTCTGAATTTGATCGGCCAACTCCTGGAAGTAGGTCGAAGTAGTTCGGCCGCAGCCGGGGCAGGCCGTGACTTGCGGCGTAAAGCTCCTCAATCCAAGCGATTGCAGGATTTGCTGCGAGACGATCACTTCTTCCGTGCGGTCGCCGTTGGGGAGCGGAGTGAGCGAGGTGCGGATCGTGTCGCCGATGCCTTCTTGCAGAAGCACGGCGAGCGCCGCCGTCGTAGCGACGATGCCCTTCGATCCCATGCCCGCTTCGGTAAGCCCTAAGTGCAACGGATACTCGCACTTGCGGGCCAGCAAGCGGTAGACCTTGATCAAATCCTGGACACCCGAAACTTTCGCGCTCAGGATAATGCTTTCGGGCGGAAGACCGTAGCGCACGGCCGCCGCCGCCGACTCTAAAGCGCTGATGGCAATGGCATTTAGCGTCACGTCGCCCGCGTCGAGCGGATGGGCCGACTGCGCATTTTCGTCCATCAAGCGGGTGAGCAGCACGCCGTCGAGCGAGCCCCAGTTGACGCCGATCCGCACCGGTTTCCGGTACTCCATCGCTACCTCGATCATTACGCGGAAGTTATCGTCGTGCTTCTTGCCGATATTCACGTTGCCGGGATTGATCCGGTACTTAGCTAGCGCCCGGGCGCACTCGGGATACTTCTTCAAAAGC
Source organism: Bryobacteraceae bacterium (assembly GCA_033763835.1). Lineage (GTDB taxonomy): Bacteria > Acidobacteriota > Terriglobia > Bryobacterales > Bryobacteraceae > JAPKYZ01. The sequence continues at coordinate 46,640 of JANRJS010000017.1, forward strand.
AGGTGTCCGTTGTAGTGAAAGTCGCCGATAATGGGCACTTTTGAGCCCCTAAAACGCACTAAATCGACGATTTTAGGCACCGATTTCGCCGCTTCGTCGGTGTTTACGGTGACCCTAACCAACTCCGAGCCCGCTTGGGCTAGCGCGAGCGTCTGCTCCACGGTCGCGTTTACGTCCGCTGTGTCGGTGTTGGTCATGGACTGCACGACGATCGGATGACCTCCGCCGACTTTCACGCCGCCGACGTTCACAACGATCGATTTTCTTCTTTCGACGGGTCCCGCTAAGGCTTCCAAAGCTCCTCCAAGCCCTAGTTTATCAGGCGGGTAGCGTCACTCGGGCGACGGTTCGGGGGAACCCCTCAGATCGCGTGGATAAGGGATTTTGATTGAAAGATCATGGGAATGTGATGTAAGGTTGAGATAGTAAGGCCACGATGTGTTGTTGGCCTTCCCGTCCAGGCCGATTTACTCCTCGCCGAGCCCCCTAAAGCGAAAGGAGCCGTTCTATGCAGCTATCCAAGGTGCTGCTTACCGGCCTCAGTCCGAGTCTTCTGCAAATCGTGCGCGAAGCCTTGCGGACACGAGCCGTAGAAGTCCCCGAAATTAAGGACGCCACGGTGGCGCTGTGCGCCGCCGGCGACTTGGCCAACCTACGTTCGCTCGATCCCGAGTTACCGGCGATCGTGATGAGCGAAAAAACCAACGTTTCCGAATGGCTGGACGCGCTCGAAGCGGGCGCGGCCGACTATTGCGGGGCCCCGTTCGAGCCCGATCATCTTGCCCGCCTTCTCTCGTCGAATCAGCGGTCCCTTGCCTTTTCGGCCGCCTGACCCGTAGTACCGGAAGCGACGCAGTCTTCCCGAAAAACAAAAACAAACGGAGTTCGTCCATGAACAGGAAAGCCGTCCTGACTGTAGCGGTATTGTCTTTCGCTTTTCCCCTCTCCGCCGCCGCGCTTAAAGGGGAGCTTATTTCGGAATCCGCCGTGCGGTTCCAGGAACTAACCGTCGAGTTGGTTGGCCAAGGCGGAGGCGCTTTAGTGGACCGGACCGGAGTGGCCCCGGACGGGCGTTTCGATCTTCCGCATCTCGCCGAAGGCCATTACCACCTCCGCGTGACCAACGTTCGCGGCGACATCGTCCATCAGGAACCGGTGCGAGTTTCCAACCACGACGCGCCGTTGCAAATTCGGCTTCGCGGAGTTTCAAGCGGCGCCGCTCCGAACGGCCGTATTTCGCTGCGGCGGTTGAGCCATAAGCCATCGAAAGAGGCGCGCAAAGCGCTCGAAGCGTCGGCGAAAGCGATCGAAAAGGGCGACCACGGTACCGCGATCGCCGCGCTGGAGCGTACCGTCGCGATCGACCCCGAGTATTTCGACGCCCAAGCGATCCTGGGGAACGAACGTCTGAAGACCGGCGACCCGGAGGGAGCCATCGCCGCCTACGATCATGCGCTCGAAATCGACCCGTCTTGCGTCGCGCTGATGGTGAATCGCGGCATCGCTTTACTGCATTCGAAGCGCCTCGAAGAAGCGGAGACCGTGGCGAGAAAAGCGCTGCTGCTCGACGGATCGTCGCCGCAAGCGCATTACGTGCTCGGCCTGAGCTTAGCGCAGCAGGGCGAGATTTCCGAAGAGACGCTGGAACATCTCAACGCGGCGGCGGACAAGTTTCCGCAAGCCCGCAAGGCGGCGGAGTTTCTGTCGTCGCGCCTGAAGTCGCCTAAGTAATCGCTACCAGTAAATCTTCAGCGCCAACTGCATGCTACGCGGGTTGTTCGCCTGGCTGGTCACGATGCCGAAATTGTTCGAGTTGAGGTTCGTATCGCCGGTATTGAACACCGTGCGGTTGAACACGTTGAACGCCTCGGCGCGGAAATCGACGCGGCCCGCCTCCCCAAAGAACGGGAAACTCTTGCCGATCGAAATGTCTTCGTTTAGCCCGGCGAACGCGCGGACGTTGGGGTTGTAGCGAGTGGCGTTGCCGAAATTCGCCGCCGGTTGCGCCGGGAAGGACGAAGTGAGCATGAAGCGGTCCACCGCCGGGTCGAACTTATCGCCGCGAACGGGCGCGCGCCAGTTGTCGTAGCTCTCGATGTAAGGCCGCGTCTGGCCGTTGAAGATGGGCAGCGGATTGTTGCGTGTGAGCGCGACGGGGAAGCCCGAGTTGTAGACCTGAACGGCCGAGACACGCCAGCCGCCCGCTACCCAATTCGCGACACCGGATTGCAGCCAGCGCCGCCCCTTGCCGAAAGGCAGTTCGTAAATCGTCGAGAACTTCGCGATGTGCGTCTGATCGTTCTGGCCGATCGATTTCTCGAGCCGCCGGTTGTAGTGATCCATCGCGCCGGCGTTGTTCGCGAAGTAGGTATCGGAATCGGTGAGAATCTTCGAGAACGTGTAATTCCACTGCCAGGTGAAACCCGCGGTGAGGCGGCGCTCCATTTTCAGAACCATCGAGTGGTACGAAGAGTGACCGCTCTTGTCCCCGTTGTGGACCCCGGTGAGAATGTTGAGGTACTGCGGATAGGGCCGCAGGGCCTGGTTCACCGAGCCCGTAAAGCCCGAGTAAGGCAGACCGATTCCGGCTTGCTGCGCGAGCGGCGAATTGATATTCGCCCGCAGAATATTCAGCGCCTGCGTACCGCCGAAGCGGTTGAGCAGATCGTTGAAAATGGGCGTCGGCACTTGGTTCATCACCAGAACGCCGGTCTGTAAATGGCTGCCCGCCACGCCGTTGTACACCGCTTCGAGCACCGTGTTGCGGCCCACCTGACGCTGGATCGACAGGGTCCAGGAGTTGGCTTCGGGAGCGCGAGTCGCTTCTTGCCCCTGCCAGTACTCGACGTTGTTGCCGTTCGAGAACGAGGGGTTGATCTGCGGCGGCAGCGGGTAGGCGGGCAAACCCTGATCGAGCCGGAACGCGGGTGTGACGCCCTGATTGAGGGACTGGAAGACGTACTGGCCGATGAATCCCGCGAAGTGGCCGCTGCCCTGCACCGCCGTCACTTTCGAGAAAGAGCGTCCGTAGCCCGCGCGGATCGTAGTCTTGTCGTTGAGCGCATAGGCGATCGAAAGCCGCGGACCCCAACCGCCGTACCAGCCGGGTACGAGCGAACGCCGGTTTTCGCGCCCTTCGCCGAAACCGGCGAACCACAGCGCGCCCAAACGGCCCCCGGCGCCAGGATTGGGGCGGTCCGGGTTGAAATCCGAGTAATTGTCGATCTTGGAGCGCGGGGGCAGCGTCAGGTCGTAGCGCAGCCCGAAATTCACGGTGAGCTTGCGGGACACGCGCCAGTCGCTCTGCGCGTAAAAACCGTGATAGGGGTACACCTGCGGCACCCAACGATCCGTTTCCGTGCGGCCCGTGTTCGCTTCGCCCAACAGGAAACTCGCGAAGCTCGATCCGCTGGTGAACGAAGTCGCGCCGGGCACACTGGTACCCAGGAAGCTGAACGTCGCCCGGCCGGAGATGTCCTGCTCGCCGTAGCCTTCGGCCGCCTGGTGCTGGAACAAGTAGCCGAGCTTGATGGTGTGCTTGCCCTTGACCATGCTGAAGTCGTTCTTGATCATCCAGGACGGTTGATAGGTGCCGTTGGTGGAGGTGCCGCCCCAAGCCGTATGCTCGCTGAATTCGATCCCCAGCAGGTTGCGGTTGCAATCGGGCACGTTCTGCAGGCAGACCTTGTCCTTCCAATTGCCGCCGACATTGGGCGATCCCGATACCTTGTCGAAGCTGTTGACGCCGACCGAGAACAGGTTGAGCATCGTCGGCGAGATCGTCCAATCGTGCGAGGCGCGGTAGGCGCGCGCCGGAAAGTCGTTGATCTGGCCGTTCCAGAGGGGCGTGGGCAACCCGGGAGCTCCGTTAGCGCTGATCGCCTGGCTGTATTCGGTGCGGTTGTAGAAGAACGAGACGCGCTGCTTGCTACCGATGTTGTGATCGACGCGCATCGAGCCTTTGTCCTGCGGATTCTGCACCGCGCCGCCCGCGACCTGATAGTTCAGGCGCACGTAGCCGCTGGTGCCGGGCACCAGGTTGGGGCGATTGGGCACGGCGATGGGCCGAGCGATCGCCATCATTTGCTTGGCGACGTTCGAGAATCGCGACTGCGGAATCTGGTTGTTCGGGAACGCTTGGCGCGTAAAGCCGCCCGCCGGATTCGCCGTGGTCGTGGCGGGATCGTAGACGGTCAGCCGGGCGCCCGCCGCACTCACCCAATTGGTGAAATTGCCGTCGTACATTTCGGGCGTGGGGACGTTCAGGATGGTGTCGTTGGACCCGGCGCGGTTTCGAAAACCTTCGTAAGCCAGGAAGAAGAACGTCTTGTTACGGCCGTCGTAAATTTTGGGGATCCGTACCGGGCCGCCAAAGGTCGCGCCGTAGTTGTTCTGGCGCAGAACACTGCGGGTGGGCGCGAAGAATCCGCGGGCGTCCATCTTGTCGTTGCGCAGGAAGTTGTAGGCATTGCCGTGAAAGGCATTCGTGCCGGAGCGCGAAACGAAGCTCATCACGCCGCCGCCCGCTTGTCCGTACTCGGCCTTGAAGCCGTTAGTATCGATGGCGAATTCGGTGATCGCGTCTACGGAAGGCGTCAGGTAGGCGATTTCGCCCGCGTCGGCGGAGCGGTTGGTGGTGATCGAGACACCGTCGAGCGTCGCGTCCCACGCCGCGGCCTGCCCGCCGCCGAGCGAGAGCCGCGTGCCGGAGCCTTTCGCTTCCGGGGCGATCGTCACCAGATTAAAGACGCTGCGCATCGCGCCCGAGACGACCAGCGGCAGTTCGTCCACCAGCTTGCTCGAAACGGAGGTGGTGATCTTGGCGTTCTCCGTCTGCACGGTGGCGCCCGTTGCCTGCACTTCGATCGATTCCGAAACCTGGCCGACTTGCAATTGCGCGTCGGCGCGAACGGTACCGCCGGCGCTGACGATGATGCCCGCCTGTACGTAGCGTTTAAATCCGGTCTGCGAGATCTCGATGCGATACGGGCCGACGGGAAGATTGGTGGCGGAAAACTCGCCTTCTTCCGTGGCGACGAGATTGAGAGTGACATTGGTGCCAGTGTGGACGACGGCGACTTTCGCCGCCGGGATGACGGCCCCGGCGGAATCGGTGACGACGCCGGTGATGGTACCGCGATCCGTTTGGGCGAAGAGAGACAATGCTCCGGTGAGGGCGATTACCGCGAGACGCATAGTGGCGTCATTCGTATCACGCGAGAAGGGTGCGGCGCAAGGGCTAGGCGGGCTAGGTCGTCAATCGGCTATCGAGCCGGCGCCGTTTTCCGGCGATACTCGACCGAAGGGGACATGGCTAGCCCAGGTCTTCATCCAAGGCCGGCCAATGAACTCCCCGCCCGCCTTCGTTAATAAGGAAATCTTCGCGTTGTTCGCGAGTCGCCGCATGAATTCGGGGATACCATTCGATCGGCGTCGCCCAACGGCGTCCGTCGGAAAGAACGGCGATTAAGAAGTCTCCCCGAAACTCAAAGTAGTCATGCCAAGCGTCCAGCAAGGCGGGCCGATGCACCGCTATGAGTGAGTGTTATCCGGTTCAGTTCGTGCGCGGCGAATCCATCGTTTCAAGCGAGCGAACCATCGATCAGCCAAAACTTCGCTACCTTCGCTTCGCGGGCCACGTGCACATGCGGCGGTTCTCCGGATTCGTTGGACCAGAATCGGAAAGCGTAGGGACCGACGCGCAGAACGGTCGGCACCGCAACCTACACCAAAACCGGCGGGGCGACGGGCATGGCGGCGAGTTCGTCTTCGAACGAATAGTCGATCTTCGACTTCTTGTGATTCCGCAAATACCAGCGGTAGGTTTCCTTGAGTCCGGCGGCGAAATCGACGGGCTTGAACTTCAACATCCGCTGCGCCTTGGCGACGACCTGCGTGATCGCGGGCATATCGAAGTAGTAACCGAAGTACAGTTTCGGTCCCATCGGGTGGCCGCCCGCCATCAGAATTTGGCGGCGCGGCAGACGAAGTAAGCTCAACTTTTTCCCCGCGGCGGCGGCGAGCGCCTCCACCAGTTCCTCTTGAGTGACCGGGCGGGGATTCGCGACATTAAACGCCTGCCCTACAGCTTGCGGATCGTCGAGCACCTTCAGCGCCGCCCACACTAAATCCTTGATGTAGACAAACTGCATGAGCCGGCGGCCGTCGCCGGGCAGGATGATCTGCCGTCCGTCTCGCAGACGGTCCCAGAAAAACTGTTCGCGATAGAAAGGATTGCCCGGACCGTAAATGAACGGCGGGCGGAGCGTCACCACCGGAACCTTGCTGCGGTGATAGAGCCGGAAAAGCATCCGCTCCGTCATGGCTTTGTTGCGAACGTAGGCGTCGGGATGATCGTCGGGGGCGAGCGCGTCGGCTTCGTGATGATTCAGCCCGTCGCCGTAAGCCGCGACGCTCGACATGAAGATGTACCGGGAAAGCCGGTCGGAGACCAGCCGCACCGTCGCTTCCACCTGCGCCGCCGTCGTGCCGCGCTGGAAGTCGTAGACGTTGTCGTAAACCGCGTCGAAGCGCAGCCCGGTAAGCGCCTTTTTGAGGGATTCCGCGTCGTTGCGGTCTCCTTGCAAATTTTGCACGCGCTTGCCGAAATCGTGCTTGTTTTTGCGGTGCAGGATCGTCACCTCGTGCCCGCCCTTCACCAATTGGGGCACGAGCAACTTTCCGATGAACGAGGTCCCGCCGATTACGAGAACTTTCATCGCGGGCTAATTAGTCGTAATACTCGAGGCCAAGGTGAGTGATTAAATCCGCCCCTTTCATCCAGCGGAGGGTGTTTTTCAGCTTCATCAGCTGAATGAATAAATCGTGCTCCGGGTAGAGGCCGGGGGCGGTCATCGGAGCCTTGAAGTAGAAGCTCAACCATTCCTGAATGCCGCGCATCCCGGCGCGCTGGGCGAGATCGAGAAACAGTACGAGATCGAGCACCAGCGGGGCGGCCAGGATCGAATCGCGGCAAAGAAAATCGACCTTGATCTGCATCGGATAGCCGAGCCAACCGAAGATGTCGATGTTGTCCCAACCCTCTTTGGCGTCGCCCCGCGGCGGGTAGTAGTTAATGCGAACGGCGTGGTAAAGATTTTTGTAAAGGTCCGGGTAGAGGTCGGGCTGAAGGATGTGTTCGAGGACGGAAAGCTTGGTCTCTTCTTTGGACTTAAAGCTGCCCGGATCTTCGAGCACTTCGCCGTCGCGATTGCCGAGGATGTTCGTCGAAAACCAGCCGGTCATGCCGAGCATGCGGGCTTTGAATCCCGGCGCGAGAAGCGTTTTCATAAACGTCTGCCCGGTCTTGAAATCCTTGCCACAGATGGGGACGTTGTTCTCGCGCGAGAGATCGAGCAGCGCGGGAATATCGTGCGTCAGGTTGGGAGCGCCGTTCGCGAACGGCACGCCGGATTTGATCGCGGCATAAGCGTAAATCTGGCTGGGCGCGATGTCCGGATCGTTCTTCCGAAGACCGTCTTCGAAGCTTTTCAGCGTCTGGTGCACGGCTCCGGGCGTATGGAACACCTCGGTGGAACCGCACCAGATCATTGCGAGACGGGCGCAATCGTTGTCGCGCTTGAAGGTCCGGATGTCGTCGAGGAGCGCCTCGGCGCGCTCCATCTTCGAGCCTTTCTTGACGTTCGGCCCGTCGATCCGCTTGACGTATTCTTTTTCGAATACGGCGGTCATCGGCTTGATCTTTTCGAGCGGGGCGCGCACCTTTTCGAGCAGCGGCGCCTCGAGGACGTTCGCGTGGGCGGCCGCCTGGTAGGCGTTGTCCTCGAAGATGTCCCAGCCGCCGAAAACCAAATCGTTCAAGCCCGCGAGAGGCACGAAGTCCTTAATCATCGGCGAGTTGCCGTCGGTGCGCTTGCCCAGGCGAATGGTCGCCAATTGGGTAAGCGAACCCACCGGCTGGGCGAGGCCCATCTTGATCGCCTCGACGCCCGCCATAAAGGTAGTGGAGACCGCGCCGATTCCAGGAATGAGTACGCCGAGTTTGCCTTCGGCGGGCGCGATGCTGACCGATTCTTTTTTCTGCTGTTGAACTTCCGGCAAAGAGACCTGCTTTCCAAGTGGACCTCGACGTGCGGCGGGTCCCCAAGGAGTAAACTGATAACACAGCATCGCATGCCGGAGCGTTCATCCGCAACGATTTCCGCCGTCCTGGTCGACGACGAGGCGCTGGCCTTGAACGAGTTGGCGTATCTGCTCCGGGACTTCGGCGAGGTCGAGGTGGCGGGTACGGCTTCGAACGGGATCGAGGCGCTGGACTTGATCGAGAAGATCGAGCCGGACTTAGTGTTCCTCGACGTACAGATGCCGGGACTGGACGGATTGGGCGTGATCCGGAGGCTGCGCGAGCGCGAGGTTCCCCTGCCGCACATCGTTCTGACAACGGCTTTCGACCAGTATGCGGTGGAGGCGTTTCGTCTGGAAGCGCTCGACTATCTTTTGAAGCCGGTGGAAAAGGCGCGTTTAGCGCAGGCGATCGAGCGCGCGCAACGGTTCGTCGACGAGCGTCCGGCGGCGGAGCTTGCGACCCCGGCGCGCACCGGCCCGGCGCGGTCGAGGATTCTGGTGCGGTACCAAGGACGCAACCTGATCGTGGATGCGGCCGACATTATCTATGTGACGATCGACGAGGGTGTGATTTCGGTGGTGACGCCCGACTTCGAGGGTACGGCGAACTACCGGACGATCGAGGAAATGCAATCGGACCTGGACCCGGATTTGTTCTGGCGCGTACACCGCAGCTATCTGGTGAACGTGAATCGAATTCGCGAGGTGGTGCCGTGGTTCAAGTCGAGCTTCCAGGTGAAGATGGACGACCGGAAGCAGTCGCTGATTCCGGTGAGCCGGGTGCAGACGAAGAAGTTGCGAATGCTGCTCAAGTTGTAGGCGTGGACTTGGTGGACCTGATCGGGTTCGAACCGATGACCTCTTCCATGCCATGGAAGCGCGCTCCCAACTGCGCCACAGGCCCACGAGGGGGGATTTAATTCCAGTATAGTACTTGTCGAATGACTCGGGAAGCGGCGTGGGCGATCGTGTGCGAATTCATCCAATCGGAGAGCCTGCGCAAGCATGCGCTGGCCGTCGAATGCTGCGTGGCGGCGTACGCACGGAAGCTTGGCGGCGACGAAGAGGAATGGCGCGTCACCGCGCTGCTCCACGATTTCGATTGGGAAATTCACCCCACGCTGCCCGACCATCCCACGAAGGGCGAGCCGATTCTCGCCGCGCGCGGGGTGAGCGAAACGATCCGCAGGGCGATCCTCTCGCACGCCGACTTCACGGGTGTGCCGCGCGAAACTCCGCTCGAGAAAACGCTCTTCGCCTGCGACGAACTCGCCGGACTGCTGACGGCGATTTCCTACGTGAAACCAACACGCTCCATCCGCGACGTAGACGTGCCGGGCGTGCTGAAGAAGATGAAGGACAAAGCGTTCGCCCGGTCCGTCAACCGGGACGATATCCGGAACGGCGCCGCCGCTCTCCAAATGGACCTCGAGTCACACATCGCGTTTTGTCTGGCTGCGATGCAGGCCGAGGCCGAAGCGCTCGGCCTATCGGGTGGCGTCTAAGCGGCCTTGCCCTTCGTCACCATCCGGTAGCCGCCTAGCAAGATCAGCGAGCCGATTACGGACATGATGAATCCCGCGCCGTCGCCTTCCTTATAAAAACCGAGCATAGACCCCAACCAGCCGCCCACCCAAGACCCGGCGATGCCCAATAGTATCGTGATGATCCAGCCGCCCGGGTCTTTGCCGGGCATGATGAGTTTTGCGACGGCGCCGATAACGGCGCCCATTATGATCGTGACGAGCATGTTTCCTCCTCCGGCTGGAATAATACTCGAAACCAGGCGGGCGTGGTAAATTGAAGATATCCGCGCCCGTAGCTCAGCTGGATAGAGCGTTTGGCTACGAACCAAAAGGTCGCACGTTCGAGTCGTGCCGGGCGCACCATTTCGTCAACTCCCGTCGTGTATATAATTGCGGCATGGATCGACGAGCCTTCCTCCACACCACGTTTCCCACGGCGGGCGCCGCGTTAGGCGTTTCCGCTTCCTCCGCGGCTGCGGCCACCGACATGCCGATGGGAACGCTAGGCAAGACCGGTCTCAAGGTCTCGCGATTCTGCCTCGGCGGCGCTCATATGCGCATGAAGGGCGAGGAGAACGCGATCAAGATGATTCACCGCTCGCTCGATCTCGGCGTGAATTTCTTCGACAGCGCGGCGAAGTACCACAACGGCGAAAGCGACGTGACGTACGGGAAAGCGCTCGCCGGCAAGCGGCAACAGGTACTGCTGATGTCGAAGGCCGAAAATCGCACGAAAGACGGCGCGATGGCGCAGCTTGAAAATACGCTAAAGCGCATGAAGACCGATTACCTCGATCTCTGGCAATGTCACGAAGTGGTGCGGCACGACGAGGTGGATAAGATCTTCGGCCCGGGCGGATCGCTCGAAGCGTTTGTGCTGGCGAAGAAGCAAGGCAAGGTACGCCACATCGGCTTCACCGGCCATGGCGACCCGTCGGTACATCTGCGCTTGCTCGAAGGGTTCGAGGGTTGGGAGACGGTGCAGTGCCCGATTAACCTGATCGACCCACACTACCTGAGCTTCACTTACAACGTCTTGCCGCGCGTGAAGCAGAAGGGATTGGGAATGCTCGCGATGAAGTCGAATGCCATGGGCGGCATCGGCAAGAACAACATCGCGCCCATTGAGGAGTGTCTGCGGTTCACGCTATCGCAAGAGCCCGACACCGTCGTCTCCGGCCCGCAAACGATCGCCGAACTGGAGCAGAACATCGGCATCGTCAAGGCGTGGCAGAAGTTCACGCCGCAGGAGATTTCTTCGATCCTCGACCGTACGCGCAAAGGCATGATCGGCTCGAAGGTTGAGACGTACAAGAAGAAAGAACCGTGGCTCACCGCCGCCAGCCATCGCGAGCACCGCGACGGCGACGCCGACTAAGCTTTATCGCCGAGAACGATATCGAACTTGGCTGATAGCTCTCCGGCGCGCGATCCGGGGATCGGCTTGAAATCGACCATCACGGACTTGAGCTGCTTGGGGTCCTTGATGTCCTTCAACACGCCGTCTTTCGCGTTGCCCGGATAGCCGGAGATGTAGCATTGCGTCACTAACTCCGTCTTGCCCGCCGCCTTGATTTTGAAGTGGATGTGCGGCGCCTGGCGGCCCGGATAAAGCACGGGCTTAATTGTGCGGAACAAGTATTCGCCGCTCGATGCCGTGGCGAAGCGCCCGAAGCCCTGGAAGTTGGCGTCGCGCTTTTCCCGGTTGCCTGTTTTCGAGTGGAAGTACGAGCCATTCGCGCAGCACTGCCAGATCTCGACCACGGCGTTCCGCACCGGGTCGCCGCGATGGTCGAGAACGCGGCCGGAGAGCCACGTCACCTCGCCGACGGCGGGTGTGATCGAATCGTTGATCACCAGCAGATCGTTATCGGTGTCGAGCGGGAGCTTGTCGGGGTAGAACGGCCCCTCGGTCTGGCGTGGGGTTTTGACGAGCTCTTCGGCAAACGCGCCTTTGGTTGTGAAGAACAAGCCACCCAGGGCGGTCAACGCTTCGCGGCGCGGCAGGTGCAGCATGGTAACTCCTTGAACGCTGCGAGACTATCACAGTTGCTTATTCGTCGAAGAAGTCTTGATCGAGTTTCATGACGCGATAGCTTTGCGCGAGAGTCACTCCAACCTCGTTTTCGATCATCAGCGATGCTAGGCGCTCGCCGTCCACCAACACGATGTGTTGATCGAGCCCCTTCACGCACTCCTTCGCTTCCGGCGAGAATCGGGCGGTCGTTAGAAAAACTCCTTTGCGCGCACGCTTGACCGTAAGGCTGCCGATAAACTCGCGCACCGGTCCGGAACCGACGTTGTTTTCCCATCGCTTGGCTTGCACGAAGATACTGTCGAGTCCAAGCTTATCTTCCTTAATTACGCCGTCGATGCCGCCGTCGCCAGACCGCCCCACGGCTTTCCCCGCATCCTCAATGGAACCGCCATACTCCATCTTGACGAGTAACTGGACTACGAGACTCTCGAAGAACGCGGGCGACACGCTTTTCAGTTGGGTGAGCAGTTCGGCGTTCAATGCGTCCCGCAATTCGCCGAATGCGCCTTCCATCCGGTCCAGAGCCGTGAAGGAGGATGCGGTTTCAGCGTCCTTGTTTTCAATGGGCTTTGAACGTTGCGTGAATGCCCGATACTCGGCGTAACGAGCGAGGAGTTTGGGCGTAACCCGCTCCGGATTCTCGGCTAGTATCTCGATTCCTCGCGCCGTCGAGCGAAAGTGGTCCTTTCGTGTTTTGTCCAAGGCTCCGGCTCGTTGAAGATGATAGATTGCCCAAGAAAAACGGTTGTCGAAGCGCGACTGCGAACCGCTCGGGAGCATTTCTTGTAGATCTTCCGGGGACACATTGAGCGCTCGTACAACCTCTTCTTTTAGCTCGCGTTTCGAAAATTCGCGTTCGTCTTGCGACAGTGTTCAAAGTATCGGCAGCATGAACACATCAAAGGTCGGGACGGCCATCTATCGCCTCCGCAAAACCACCCGGCAGGGCGCGCCATCCGAACCTTCGATCTTGAGCGGCAGGCAGATCAAATCGTAAACGCCCGGCGCGATGCCACGCAGATCCAGACCCTCGATCACCCACACGCCGGCGCCCAGCAGCGTGACGTGCGTCGAGATCAGGTCGTGCCACGGCGCGACCGACAGATAATCCACGCCCACCGTCATGACGCCGCGCTCCACCAACAACTGCGCCGCGTCGTTCTCGACGGCGACGTAGTCCGGGTGAAACTCGTCGTCGTTCCAGAGGCGATCCGAGTTCGAGGTCTTGAACAAAAGCCGTTCGCCGGGCTGCGGGTCGTATGGTTCGACGATCGCGCGGGTAATCGCGCTCTCACGCACTTCGATCACGCGCGCGGGGCCGATGCCCGCTTCGAGCGGCATCTTCTCCATCGTCAAACCGTCGGCGACGAAGTGCCGCGGCGCGTCCATGTGGGTTAGCGTATGCACGCTCATTGTCATGCGCGTGACATTGCAAACAGCGCCGTCGGCCATCGATTGCGCCAACTCCACGGCGGGCGCGGGATTGCCCGGCCAATAGACCATCCCGTGCTTAATTGGCCGGGAGACGTCGATCCAGGGATTCAAAACGACGCCCGTCCGCCGTTCATTAGAACGACTCCCGCCAAAGCCGGGCCATTTCCTCTTTACAATCTTCGAGTGCGCCGTTAGCCGATGCGTCGCCCGCCAGATTCCGCATTTCGCCCGCGTCGCTCGCCAGATCGTACAACTCATCCATACCCTGCAGGTTGGTGTACCGGATGTACTTCCAGCGCTCCGTGCGGATCGCCTGCCAGGAGGGAATGCGCGGGAACTGCGCTTCCTCGAAGTACTCGCAGAAGAAGCTCGTGCGCCAGCCTCGGGCGCGGCCGGCGAGCAACGGCACCAGCGAGCGCCCCTTCATTTCCGGAACCGGAGTGGCGCGCGACACCTCCACCATCGTGGGCGCGAGATCGGTGTTCAGCACGAAATTGCGCAATCGCGTTCCGGGGCGCACCAAACGCGGATAGCGGATCAACATGGGAATGCGGATCGATTCGTCGTAAGCCGCGCGTTTATCGCCCAGCCCATGCTCGCCCCAAAAGTATCCGTTGTCGGACGTGAATACGATCATTGTGTTGTCCAACTGCCCGGTCTCTTCGAGCGCCGCGAGAATTCGGCCTACGCCGTCGTCGATCGACGCCAGACACTGGATTTGGGCGCGAATCGTTTCGTCCGAGGGTCCGCGTTGCTGTTGCTGCGGACGGTCGCCGGGGAGAGTCCGGCGTAGCGCGGGCTTGCCTTCTAGCGTGTCGCTCGACGAAGCCGCGCGCCGGATCGTCTCGTTCGCATAGAGCGTCTTGTGCCTTTCCGCCGGCGTGAACGGACCGTGCACCGCCTTGTGCGCCAAGAAGAGCGAGAACGGTTTGCCGCGCCGCTTCTTGAGGAAATCCACCGCACTCGCGCTCAGCAGATCGGTGATGTAGCCCGACTGCGGCGTCGGCTTCCCGTCGATATTGAAGACCGGATTGTTGTAAACGCCCTGCCCCTTAAAGCTGACCCACCGGTCGAAGCCCGGGCGGGGAGCGTCCTCGGTCCCCATGTGCCATTTGCCGATAAACGCCGTCTCGTACCCGGCCTTCTGCTGCAGTTGCGGAAACGTGCGCAGTTTCATGCTCAGCGCGCCGTTATCGCCGTTCGAATTCACCTCATGCTTGTGGACCCACTGGCCGGTCAGGAAACTGGCGCGAGACGGCGAGCACAAGGGCGTGGTGACGTAGGCGTGATCGAAACGCACGCCTTCCCGCGCGATGCGGTCGATGTTCGGCGTCTTGATGAACGGATGCCCCATCACGCCCAGCGCGTCCCAGCGCAGGTCGTCGACGAGCACCACAAGAGTATTCGGGCGCTGGTCCTGCGCGAGCGCGCCCGCGCCGCTCGACGCCGCGCCGAGAGCGCCGATCGCCGCGCGCCGCGTCGGAGCCGCGTTAGGCATGGATCAGTTTCCTCAAAGGCCGCCAGTAGATATTGCGGAACGCCACCGGACCGTGATCGCCTTGCAGCATTAACGGATTCGTCTCCGCCTCGGCGATCGCCATGTGCGCGCGCGTGCCGCCGTCCACTTCGACATTCTCCTGAACGGTGACACCGTTGTGCAGAACCTTCAGAAACTTCGCGTTCGCGGTCTTCTTGCCGCCTTCGAAACGCGGAGCCTGAAACCAGATTTGGTAGCTCTGCCACTCGCCCGGTCGCCGCGAGGCGTTCACGCGAGGAGCCGAGCCGCCTACGCCTTGATCGTCGATCCAGCGATGGTAAATCGCGCCGCCGTCCACCGCGCTCATCGGCTCCCACGAGCCGTAACTGTCGAAGATCTGGACTTCGTAAAGTCCATGCAGATAGACGCCCGAATTAGAGCCCTTGGGCACCATGAAATCGAGGTACAACTCCATGCCGCCGAATTTCTCCACGGTGTGGATGTTGTTCACGTATCCGCGCGATGTATTGAGAATCGTGCCGCCGGGCTCGGGCTTCGCGCCCAAGTGCTGCGGATTGCCGGTGCGGTTGAAGCGCACGGCTTTCGCCGTGATCCACTGCTGCGGCTTGCCGCCTTGACTCACCCAGCCGTTCATGTCCGTGCCGTTTAGTAGCGGCGTCCAGCCCGGCTCTAGCAGGTATGGCGGATCGCCATGGGCTTCGCCGTCGGTGAAGCGCGACTGCGCGGCCACCGCGGCGGGCAGGGCGCCCACCAGGGTGCGTCGAGAGATCATGCGGATATCGTAGAACACCATCCGCGAACGCCATCCGCGCGCCGCGCCTATACTGAAGTCTTCCATGCCCATCGATTGGTCGCCGCTGTGGCTTAGCCTGCGCGTCGCCGCCATTTCCACGGCAATCTCGACCGGGCTTGGCCTGTGGCTGGCGTGGGTTCTCGCACGGAACGATTTTCGCGGGCGCGAGGCTCTCGACGCGGCGATCACGCTGCCGTTGGTCCTGCCGCCGACCGTCCTCGGCTACTACTTGTTGGTGCTGCTGGGCCGCGAGTCCGCGCTGGGGCGCGTCTATGAATGGGCGTTCGGCGAGCCGCTGGTATTCACGTGGCAGGCGGCGGTGGTGGCGGCGATTTTCCATTCCCTGCCGCTATTGGTGAAGTGGTCGCGCGCCGCGCTCGAATCGGTGGATCATACCTATGAACGCGCGGCCCGGTCGCTAGGCGCTTCCGAGTGGCGGACGTTTTGGCGCGTCTCGCTGCCGCTCGCGAGCCGCTCGATTTTCGCCGCTTCGGCTCTCGCGTTCGCGCGCGCTTTGGGCGATTTTGGGGTGACCATCATGATCGCGGGCAACATCCCCGGACGTACGCAAACCGTCTCCGTCGCCATCTACGACGCCGTGGAATCGGGGAACGGCGCCGTGGCGCGCACGCTGGTGATCGTCGTATCGCTGACCGCGATCGCGATCTTGACGCTCGCTAATCGCGTCTCGCGGCGGGCGGCCGCGTAGCGGGGGTCATGCTCGAAGCGAAGATCCGCAAGCGTCTGAATTCCTTTACGCTCGATGTCGAGTTTCGGGCGGCGGCGGGCGTTACCGTGCTCTTCGGCGCGAGCGGCGCGGGCAAGACGATGACGCTCGATTCGATCGCCGGGTTCGTGCATCCCGACGAAGGGCGCATCCTGCTCGACGGGGCGATTTTATTCGACGCGGGCGCAAAAGTCGATCTGGCACCGCAAGAACGGAATTGCGGATACGTGTTTCAGAACTACGCGCTCTTTCCGCATATGACGCTCCGCGAGAACTTGCTGTTCGCGGTCGAAAAATTGGCGCGGCTGGAACGCCACTGCCGCGTCAACGAGGCCATCGAGAAGTTCAAGCTCGGCGAAGCGGCATCGCGGAAACCCGGCCGGCTTTCGGGGGGCGAACGGCAACGGGCGTCGATCGCCCGGGCGCTGCTGGCTTCGCCGAAACTGCTGCTGCTCGACGAACCGTCCCGCGGGCTTGACGCTCCTCTGCGCGCCGATTTGTACGAAGCGCTGCGCCAAGTGCGGCGCGATTTTTCCACGCCCATCCTGCTGGTGACGCACGATCTCGACGAATGCTTCGCTTTGGGCGGCGAGATGCTGATCCTGCGCGAGGGGCGCATCGTGCAAACGGGCGCGCCCGCGAGCGTAGTGGCTAAGCCGGCGACGCTCGAAGTGGCGCGATTGTTAGGGCTCTACAACCTGCTGCCCGCCGAGATCGTGACACTCGACCCGCAGAACGATGCGAGCGTACTCCGCGTACTCGACCGCGAGATCGCCGGCCGCTACTATCCGGGGCGTTTAAAGGGCGACCGGGTTTGGGTGTCGATACCCTACTCGGCCGTGCGCGCTCGGCCTCTCAACGGCAAGCCCGCGGCGAACGAAATCGCAGTGACGCTCGAATCGAGCGGTCCCACTTCGGCGGGCGTACGCTTGGAGTTTGAGGGCGGCGTGATCGCGGAGTCGGCTCCGCAGGAGGGCGGCCGCGAGTGGGCGCCTCGGGAATGGGCGATCGAATTCCCCGCCGCCGCCTTGCATGTGCTTTCGAAATGACGACCTTCGAGGAGTACGAGGCGCTGGCCGTCTCGCGCGGGGCGTGCCGTTGCGCGGGCCATGTCCTTGGTTTGCGTATGGCGATGCACGGTTTGCGGCTGCTTGGGATCGACGATCCGCATGGACGCGACCGCAAGCGCCTAGTCACCTACGTCGAAATCGATCGTTGCGCCTCGGACGCCATCTCGCTGGTTACCGGCTGCCAACTCGGCAAACGCGCGCTGAAGTTTCGGGACTTCGGCAAGATGGCGGCGACATTCTGCGATCTCGAATTGGGCCGCGCCGTTCGCGTCTATGCGAAGGAGTCGTCGCGATCGCTCGCGCCCGATAAGGCGGGACAAGCGGAGGCGTACCGCACCGCGCCGGACGACGTCTTGTTCTCGCACTCGTGGGTGCATGTCGAGATTCCCGAGACGGACTTACCGGGCAAGCGCTTCGGGCGCGTCGTCTGCGCGCAGTGCGGCGAGCACATCAATTTCAAGCGCGAAGTGGAACGCGATGGCGCGATCCTCTGCCGCGCTTGCGCCGGTGAAAGCTACTACCGGCCCCTATGATCGTCCACGCGATCGTCGATTTGTTCCACGAAGTGCGGGCGGATGTGGTGCACGTTCGGAACAAAGAGATCGAGGCTCGTGAGTTGTGGGCGATCGCGCGGGCATACGCCGCGCAAGGCCATCGGGTGATCGTGAACACTCGTTGCGACGTCGCGCTGGCGGCGGGCGCGTCGGGATTGCATTTGCCCGCGGGTTCCATCGCCCCCTCGCGCTGGCGAGCGATCGTTCCGCAAGGATTCTCGATCGGCGTCTCCTGCCACACACGAGAGGAACTGGAACTCGCGCAGGCCGAAGGCGCGGACTACGCGTATCTGTCGCCCGTCTTCGCGCCGCTCTCGAAACCGGATTCGCGGCCGCCGCTCGGCTGGGACGGATTCTCGCGCACGATCGAAGGGCTGACCATCCCCGTACTCGCGCTCGGCGGGATGACACTCGATCACCGGGACGCGGCGGCCCGCGCGGGCGCGGCGGGCATCGCGGGAATTACACTGGGAGCGAGGTAAGCATGGCGACGGCGACAAAGCTACTCACGATCGAAGAGTTCGCGGAAATCCCCAACCCGCCGGGGGGCGTGTATGAGCTGTTTCATGGAGAACTGAATTTTGTGCCCTATCCAAAGGTCGAACACAAGGACACCCTGTACAACCTTCGCGAACTTTTGAGTGCGATCGCCGGACGCGGTTGGACGGTCCGGGAAGAGTATCCGTACTGTCCGCTCGGCGACCATGAGCAATGGGCGGCCGACGTAGCCGCGGTTTCGCTTGCTCGCCATTCGCAAATCGTCAATTGGCTGCAAGGCGCGCCGGAGTTGGTCGTCGAAGTCCTCTCGCCTTCCAACTCCGCTGGCGAGATGATCGAAAAGGCCGCCATCGCGCTCGCGAACGGCGCGATCCAGTTCTGGGAAGTCAACACCGACAAGCCGCGCGTGCGAGTGACGCATCGTGACGGACGCTCGGTTCTATATTCGCCCGGCCAAACGATTCCGCTCGACGAAGTCTTCGGACACGGTCAGTTGACCGTCGATGCGATCTTCGCTTCGGACACGGCGCCGGCCGAGTGAATCTCCTGTAGACTCCATACCCGCACCGGATCGCGCCGCCGCGAACCGATCGCTTCCACCGCCGCGCGCGCCCCGCTGATGGTTGTGATGCAAGGCACGCGAGCCTGAATCGCGTTGCGCCGAATCGCCTTCTCGTCGCTGAACGAGGTTGCGCCCGCCGTCGTGTAGATCACCAGTTGCAGTTCCGCCGCCTTCATCAGATCGACGGCGTTCGGGCGGCCTTCGTTCACCTTGAATACCGTTCGTACCGGCAATCCGGCGGCTTTCAATACCGACGCCGTGCCGCGCGACGCGGCGAGCTTAAAACCCATCTCCACGAACCGTTTGGCGAGCGCCACCGCCTCTTCCTTGTGACGGTCGTTGACCGAAAAGAACACCGTGCCCTGGTCAGGCAGCGGCGTGCCCGCGCTCAACTGCGCTTTGGCGAACGCCTCGCCGAAGCTTTCGCCGACGCCCATCACCTCGCCCGTCGAGCGCATTTCCGGCCCCAGCGCCGGATCGACGCCCGGAAACTTGCTGAACGGGAACACCGGCGACTTGACGAAGAACTTGGTTACCGGAAGCACGCCGCTCACTCGACCGCCGGTCAGTTCTTTCAATTCTTCGAGCGTCTTGCCGAGCATCAACCCCACCGCGATCTTGGGTAGCGGAATGCCGGTCGCTTTCGACACGTAAGGCACCGTGCGCGAGCCGCGCGGATTCACTTCGAGCACAAACACCGTCCCGTCCTTGATCGCATACTGCACGTTCATCAGCCCGATGACGTTCAGCGCGCGGGCCAGCTTCACCGTGTACTCTTCGATCTTCGCGAGCGCGCCCGCTTCCAACGAAATCGGGGGCAGCACGCACGACGAGTCGCCCGAGTGCACACCCGCTTCCTCGATGTGCTCCATGATGCCCGCGATCAGAACGTCGCGCGTGTCGGAGAGCGCGTCCACGTCCACTTCCGTGGCGTCTTCGAGGAAGCGGTCGATCAGTACCGGACGGTCCTGCGAGAACAGCGTCGCCTCCTGCATGTAGCGCCGCACGGTGTCCTCGTCGTACGCGATCGTCATCGCGCGCCCGCCCAGCACGTAGCTTGGCCGCACCAACACCGGGAAGCCCAGCTTCCGCGCCACCGCGCAAGCTTCCTCGACGCTGGTCGCCGTGCCGTTCGGCGGCGACGGGATTTGCAAATCGTCGAGCAGCTTGCCGAACAACTTGCGATCTTCGGCGAGATCGATGTTCTCCGGCGCGGTGCCGATGATCGGCACTCCCGCGCGCTTTAGCGGCAACGCCAGATTCAGCGGAGTCTGCCCGCCGAACTGCACGATCGCCCCGTCCGGCTTCTCGGTGTCGTAAATGTTCAACACCTCTTCGAGAGTGAGCGGCTCGAAGTATAGACGGTCGCTGGTGTCATAATCCGTCGAAACCGTTTCGGGATTGCAGTTCACCATGATCGACTCGACGCCGAACCCCTCGAGCGCGTAGGCCGCGTGGCAGCAGCAGTAATCGAACTCGATCCCCTGCCCGATCCGGTTCGGGCCGCTACCCAGGATCATGACTTTCTTGCGATCGGACGGTTCCGCCTCACACTCGCTCTCGTAGCTCGAATAAAGATACGGCGTGAAGCTTTCGAATTCGGCGGCGCACGTATCGACGCGATTGAACACCGCCGCCACGCCCAGGCTCTTGCGCAGGGCGCGAACTTCGTCCGCCGTCTTTGTGTGCGCGCGCCCGATCGCCGCGTCCGAAAGTCCGTCTCGCTTGGCTTTCACCAGTCCCGCTTTGTCGAGAATCACCGTCGATTCCAGGTCCACCGCTTCCTTCACCTGTGTCAGGAACCACGGATCGATCTGCGTCAACTCGCGCACTTGCTCGACCGTCCAGCCGATGCGGAACGCATGCCGGATGTAGGGCAAGCGATCGGGATTCGGCGTAATCAAGCGCGTCGGGATTAGCGTGTCGTCGAACGTTTCCGCCGCCGCGCTCTTGCCCGTTTCGAGCGACCGCAGCGCCTTGCCCAGCGCCTGTTTGAACGTCCGGCCCATCGCCATTACTTCGCCGACCGACTTCATCTGCGTGCCGAGCACCGGTTCCGCGCCGGGAAACTTCTCGAATTGCCAGCGCGGGATTTTCACCACTACGTAGTCGATGGTCGGCTCGAAGCATGCGGGCGTCTTGAGCGTGATGTCGTTCGGGATCTCGTCCAGCCGGTAGCCCACGGCGAGCTTCGCCGCGATCTTCGCGATCGGAAATCCCGTGGCCTTCGACGCCAGCGCCGACGACCGCGATACGCGGGGGTTCATCTCGACGATCACCATGCGGCCGTCCACCGGATTGATCGCGAACTGCACGTTCGACCCCCCCGTCTCGACTCCGATTTCACGCAGGCAGGCGAGCGCCGCGTCGCGCATCATCTGATACTCGCGGTCGGTCAACGTTTGCGCGGGCGCGATCGTGATCGAATCGCCCGTATGCACGCCCATTGGGTCGAAATTCTCGATCGAGCAAACGATGATGGCGTTGCCCGCCGTATCGCGCATCACCTCGAGTTCGTACTCTTTCCACCCGAGTACGCTTTCCTCGATCAACACCTCGCCGACGGGCGAGAGGTCGATGCCGCGCTCCAAAATCTCGACCAGTTCTTCGTCGTTGTACGCGATGCCGCCGCCCGTGCCGCCCAGTGTGAAACTCGGACGCAAGATTAGCGGGAAGCCAATGCGCTTGGCGAACTCCTCGCCCGCCTCGACAGTCCGGCAAAGCTGCGATTGCGGCGTGGCGAGCCCGATGCCACGCATCGCGTCCTTGAAGAGCAGCCGATCTTCGGCTTTCTTAATCGCCTCGATTTTCGCGCCGATCAACTCGACGCCGTACTTTTCGAGCACGCCCTTTTCAGCAAGCGATACCGAGAGATTCAACCCCGTCTGCCCGCCGACCGTGGATAAAAGCGCGTCCGGGCGCTCACGCTTGATCACCTCTTCGGCGAACTCGACCGTGAGCGGCTCGACGTAGGTGTGGTGCGCGAGTTCCGGGTCCGTCATGATCGTCGCCGGATTCGAATTAATGAGAATCGTCTCGTAGCCGTCGGCGCGCAGCGCCTTACACGCCTGCGTTCCCGAATAATCGAACTCGCACGCCTGTCCGATTACGATCGGGCCGCTGCCCACGATCAGGATTCGCTTCAGATCGTTGCGGCGAGGCATTTACTTGGCCTCCATCATGGCGACGAATTCGTCGAACAGGTAGTGCGAATCGTGCGGCCCCGGCGCGGCTTCGGGATGGTACTGCACGCTGAACACCGGATACCGGCGATGCGCGATCCCTTCGAGCGTCTGGTCGTTCAGGTTGACGTGGGTGAGGTCCACATCGCTCGCGTTCAACGTGTCGGGATCGACGGCGAACCCATGGTTCTGTGCTGTAATCTCGACTTTGTTCGTCCGCTTATTCAGCACCGGGTGATTGCCGCCGCGATGCCCGAACTTCAGCTTGTACGTCTTGCCGCCCAAGGCCAAACCGAGCACTTGATGCCCCAGGCAAATGCCAAACACCGGAGTCTTGCCGATCAGCTTTCGCACTTGTGCCGCTTGATAATCGAGCGGCTCGGGATCGCCCGGTCCATTCGAGAGAAACACGCCGTCGGGCTTCAGCGCCAGTACGTCTTCCGCGCTTGTCCCCGCCGGAACCACCGTGAGCGAGCAACCGCGATGCGCAAGTTGGCGAAGGATGTCGCGCTTCATTCCGAAGTCGTAAGCCGCGACGCGGAAGCGCTTCGGCGCGGGGTCGTCGAGCAGGTCACTCGGCGAGCAGCGAGGCACGGGCTCGTCCCAGGTGTAGCGATCCTTCGCCGATACCCGGGTGGCCAGATCGAGCCCCGCCATCGATGGCGATTTCCGCGCCCGCGCCACGAGTTCGTCCGGGTCGCCGCCCCCCTTTTCAACAAGGGTCGATAAGCACCCGCGCATCACCCCGCGCATCCGCAATCGGCGCACCAAGGTCCGAGTGTCCATCGCCGATCCAATGGGAATCCCGGCGGCGGACAGGAACGCTCCGGCGTCTTGCTCGCTGCGCCAATTGGATACGAGCGGCGAAAGCTCGCGAGTGATCAGCCCCTCGATCCAGGGCTTCGACTGCGAATCCTCGGGGTTGGTTCCATAGTTGCCGATTTGCGGGTTGGTCAGGACGACGATCTGCCCGGCGTAGGACGGATCGGTGAATATTTCCTGATAACCCGTTAAGGATGTGTTGAATACGACTTCACCGGTGCGGATGGAGGCCGCGCCGAAAGCCTGACCGGTAAACACACTACCGTCTTCGAGAGCGAGGATTGCGGGGTTCAAATTATGGATTCTCGCACGCTTGGGCGGGTTGTGCAATGTGTTATTGTGGTGACAATGAACACAACGATTCGCGGACTCGACGAGAACGTTTATCGCTCTCTTAAGGCGCGCGCCGCGCTTGTTGGCCGCCCGATAGGAGAACTGGTGTCGGAAGCCCTGCGCAGCTACCTCGCTTGGCCCGTTCTCGCCGAGCGCACTAGGAGCATCGCCGATATCAAGCCGATCGATCTCGGCCCCGGTACCGAAAACATCAGCGAGCGGATCGACGAGATCGTTTACGACGAAGACTGGGAACGTATCCAAGGCTACGCCGAACCGGCGGAGCGTTCGCAAAAGTGATCGTTATCGACTCGAGTGTCATTATCGCGGCCTATCTCGACCGCGACGTTCATCATGCGAAAGGCCGGGCCATGCTGGAACACATCCGCGAAGGCCGGTGGGGCCGAGGTATCGTACCGGAGTACGTCTTCGTGGAAACGATGAACGTCCTCAAACGAAAGGTCTCCTTCTTAGTCGCGATTGAGGCGGGCCACCACATTCAGCAGAGTATGGACGTCGACCTGGTGCCGAGCACGGAAGTGCTGAAACCGGTCTGGGAAGCCTTCCAACGCGACTTTTCGACCAACCTCAGCTTCGTCGACCACGCGATCGCCCAGGTCGCCCGCCAACGCGCCGGGGGCAAGATTCTCACCTTCGACCGCGCCTTTCGCGGATTGCCCGGCCTGACGATTTTTCCGGACTAATCGCGGTGCAGTTCGCGTATCTTCGCCGCGCCGCCCGCCGCGAGTTCGGCCGACGTTAGCGTTTCGAACATCTGCATTAACCGCGCGATGACCCCCGTCCAGCCCGTCTGATGGCTGGCTCCCAAGCCCGCGCCGTTGTCCCCGTGGAAGTACTCGTAGAAGAGAATCAAATCGCGCCAGTGCGGGTCGTTCTGGAACTTCTCGGTACCGCCGTAAACCGCGCGGCGGCCGTCCTCGCGCACAAAGATGTTTTCGAGACGGCGGGTAATATCGCGCGCTACCTCGAATAGGTTCATGTAGACGCCCGAGCCCGTGGGGCATTCGATGCGAAACTCTTCGCCGTAATAGGTGTGATACTGCAACAGCGAGCGCACGATCAGCGCGTTCACCGGCATCCACACCGGGCCGCGCCAATTCGAGTTGCCGCCGAACATTCCGGTATCCGATTCGGCGGGCAGGTAATCGACGCGATGCTCCTCGCCGTGCACGCGGAAGACATAAGGAATGTCGCGATGATACTTGGACAAGCTGCGAATGCCGTAGTCGCTCAAAAACTCCTTCTCGTCGAGCATCACCTTTAGCACCCGCCGCAATTTCTCCTCGTTCACCACGGAGAGGATTCGCCGGTTGGCCACGCCCGGCTTCAGCGGCGAGGCGATATTGGCGATCAACTCCGGGTTGCGTTGGATAAACTTGGCGATCCGCTCGCGCGTCCGCGGAAGCAACAACAGGTTTTCTTCCTCGAACACAGTGACCGCGCATAGCGGCAACAGGCCGACCAACGAACGGACCTTCAGGCGGGTCGCCGTACCGTCGGGCAGACGCAGCACGTCGTAAAAGAAGCCGTCGGCTTCATCCCACATTTCGTCGTCCCGGTCGCCCCAACGGTCCATCGCCGCCGAAATCCAGAAAAAGTGTTCGGCGAACTTCGCGCAAATGTCGCCGTAAAAGGGATCGTGCTTCGCTAGCTCGACCGCGATTTCAAGCATGTTGGTGCAGAACAGCGCCATCCACGCCGTGCCATCGGCTTGTTCGAGATGCCCGCCGGTGGGTAACTTAGCCGAACGGTCGAATACGCCGATATTGTCGAGGCCGAGGAATCCGCCCTCGAAGACGTTCCGGCCGGTGGGATCTTTCCGGTTTACCCACCAAGTGAAATTCAGGAGCAGCTTTTGAAAGGAATCGCGCAGAAACTCCAGGTCCCCTTTGCCGCCTTGGAGTAACTTATCCGAGTTGTAGATGAAGATCGTCGCCCAGGCATGCACCGGAGGATTGACGTCGCCGAAATTCCACTCATAGGCGGGAATTTGTCCGTTCGGGTGTAAGTACAATTCGCGCAGCATCAGGAGTAACTGCCGCTTGGCGAACTTCGGGTCGATCATCGAAAGCGGCAGAGTATGGAACGCTAAATCCCAGGCCGCGTACCACGGGTATTCCCACTTATCCGGCATCGAGATGATGTCGTCGTTGATCATGTGGAACCATTCGGCGTTGCGCAGCTTGCGCTGCGGCCGGGAGACGAGCGGGTGGGCGCGGTTTTCTTCGAGCCATCGGTCGAGGTCGAAGTGGTAATACTGCTTCGTCCACATCATGCCTCCGAGCGCCTGGCGGGTGACGAGCTTGCGATCCTCGCTCAGCGAATCTGGCGTGATCCAGTCGAAATACTCGTCCGCCTCGCGGCGGCGGGTTGCGGCGACGGTTTCGAAATCCGCGAAGGGCGCGGCGAGCGCCCCGGCGGTCAATCGCAAGCGAACGACGCGCGATTCCCCGGGCGGGCACATCAGCTTGTAGTAGGCGGCCGTCTTCGTGCCGGTTTGCGCGGGATTCACCGCCCACGCCTGCCCGCCCACAACCAGTTCGTGAAAGGCGTCCTTAACGAACGGAACGGAGTTCTCCGAGCCGTACAGCCGCCGCTGATTGGTTTCGTTTTCCGTGAAGAGCAGTTCCGGCTCGCCGTCGCAATAGAGCAGCATCTCGCCGAGTTCGGCGTGGCGGCACCGGACGACACCGCCCCGAGCTTCCATTTCCGGCCTCGGCTCGCCGGACCAAGTCCAGGTATTCCGGAACCACAGCGTTGGGAGCAAGTGCAGCAGCGACGCTTCCGGTCCGCGATTCTCGACGGTAAATTGAACGAGTAAGTCGGTGGGAGAGTTTTTGAAGTACTCGACAAAGACGTCGAAATAACGGTTGTCGGCGAAAACTCCCGTATCGAGTAACTCGTACTCCATTTCCTTTCGGGTGCGGCGCCGGTTGGTTTCGACTAAGTCTTGATAGGGGAACGCCCGTTGCGGGTACTTATACAAGTACTTCATGTAGGAATGCGTGGGCGTCGAGTCGAGATAGAAGTAATACTCTTTGCAGTCCTCGCCGTGGTTGCCTTCCGAGTTAGTCAGTCCGAATAACCGCTCCTTGAGAATCGGGTCTTGGCCGTTCCATAAGGCGAGCGCGAAACAGAGACGCTGCTTCTCGTCGGAGACGCCGGCCAAGCCGTCCTCGCCCCAACGGTACGCGCGGGAACGGGATTGGTCGTGCGTGAAGTAGTCCCAGGCGTTGCCGTCGGCGGAATAATCCTCCCGGACGGTACCCCATTGCCGTTCGCTCAGATAAGGCCCCCACAATTTCCAGGGAACTTTGTTGGAATCGGATTCGGCGAGACGAACATTTTCCGGATTAAGGTGCGAAGCGGCCATGGCCCTTATTGGAGCATTAGATCGTTTCAATCGCTTGAAGAAAATCGTCGAGCAGGTCGCGCCAATCCTCAATGCCGACCGAAAGACGCACCAATCCATCGGTCACTCCGGCGATCTGGCACGCCTCCTCGGAGAATCCCGAATGCGTCGTGGACTTGGGATGGCAAACCAGCGTTTCGACGCCGCCAAGCGAAACCGCATTGCGCGCCAAACGTAACGAGCGCAGGAACTGGAACGCCGCGGGTTTGCCGCCCCGCAATTCCAAGGCGAACATCGCGCCGGGGTACTCGCATTGCGCGAGCCGGATGCGAATCTGTTCGGCGTCGTCGAACAGCGTGGGGTAGTAGAGCTTCGCCACCTTCGCGTGGCCCGCGAGACGCTCGGCGATACGCTGGGCGTTCTTCGACTGCTTGTTCATGCGCAGATGCAGCGTGGGCAGGCGGCTGTCGAGGATCCAGCACTCGTCGGGCGCGAGGATGTTGCCGAACAAACTGCGCTTCGAGCGAACGGGCGCGAGAATCCTCGGATCGGCGGCGAGCGCCACGCCGGCGAGCAAATCGCTGAAGCCGCCCAGATACTTCGTCGCCGAATAAAGCGTTACGTCCGCGCCGAGTTTCAGCGGATGCTGAAACGCCGGTCCGAGGAACGTGTTGTCGATCATGGTGAGCGCCCCGCGTTCGCGCGCCGCGGAGGCGGCACGGGCGATATCGGTCATTACCAGCGTAGGATTGGCGGGCGTTTCGATGAGGACGATCTTGAGGTTCGGCGTATCGCGGATGGCGCGGTCGATTTCCTCGGTCCGCCCGGCGCGGATGGGAACGCCGCGGATGCCCCAGGGTTCGAGGAAGTCTTCGATCAGGTGCTGCGTTCCGCCGTAGATGGGTACGGTGTAGACGATCGCGTCGCCGGGCTTTAGGTGAGCCATCAGGGCGGTCATGATCGCCGACATGCCGGAATTGAAAACCAGGGCCGCATTGGCCCCTTCTTCGAGCGGGACCAGATGGTCTTCCGTAATCTGCGCGTTAGGAGTGTTGAAACGCGAGTAAACGAGATCGACCTGCTCTCCCGGAGCGAGCGCGGCGCGGCCCGCCATCACGTCGAACGCGTGTTCCGCCGCTTCGGGGCTTTCGAACACGTAGGTGGAACTGCGAAACACCGCGGGGCGCGCGGACCCGACGGATAACGCCGGGTCGAACCCTCGGGTCAGGACCTCGGTGGTGGGGCGCAATCGTTTGCCGGACTCGGACATGAACCCTCCAGAACGAGTGTCGTACAATCGCCCCTTATGGCGAATCTCGGATTTTTAGGCTTGGGCATTATGGGCTACCCGATGGCCCGGCATTTGTTGAAGGCCGGGCACCGGGTGGCGTTGTGGTCGAACACCGCGTCGAAGGCCGTCGAGTTGGCGAAGGAAGGCGACGGGATCGCGTGCGGTACCCCGCGCGAAGTGGGAGCTCAGGCCGACGTCATTTTTCTCTGCGTGGGCGACACGGAGATGTCGAAACAGGTCGTGCTGGGCGAAGACGGGATCGTTAAGGCGGCGAAATCGGGTACGGTGATCGTCGACGCCTCCACCGTTTCCCCGTCCGAGAGCCGCACCATGTCCCAGCGTCTATCGGATAACGGATTCCATTTTCTGGACGCCCCCTGCACAGGATCGAAGCCCGGCGCCGAGAACGGTACCCTCACCTTTATGGTCGGCGGCGACAAAGAAGTTTTCGAGCGGACGCGGCCGTTCTTCGAGCCGATGGGCAAGAATCTGTACTATTGCGGCGGTCCGGGGATGGGCCTGCACGCGAAGCTGACGCAGAACTTAATTCTTTCTAACATCTTACAGGCATTCAACGAAGGCTTGGTGCTGTCCACGAAGGCGGGCGTCGACCCAGAATTGATGCTCCAAATCCTCGAAAACAGCGCCGCAAAGAGCGGTTTAATCGCGTTTAAAGCACCTTATGTGTTCAAAAGAGACTTCTCCACGAACTTTTCCGTGAAGTGGATGCACAAGGACATCGGGCTGATGCTCGATAGCGGGAAGGAGTTGGACGTTCCCTTACCGCTGACTGCGCTCACCCAGCAGATGTTTCGAGCGGCGATCGCCAAAGGTTATGGCGATGGCGATATCTGTAGCACTATCAAGGTTTTAGAGGAGATTGCCGGGGTTGAAGTGAAGAAGCGTTAAGGAAAATTAGAGAACTTTACGATTTTCCGTACGATTTTTCTTGCAATTCCAAATTCCATATTCTATTATTGGAATCAAGCCGGGGAGGCAACTCCCACCAAAGCGAGACTAACCTCATAAGACCCCTGAAGCAAACCTTCCCGGCGCCCCTCGGGGTTTTCTTCACCTGACGAAATCGTCAATCCTCCTGCTACACTCGACAGTTTGAAAAGCCTGACCATCCTGGGTTCTACAGGGTCGATCGGCACGAGTACGCTCGATGTCGTCCGGCGGTGGCCGGAACGCTTCCAGATCTTTGCGCTCGCCGCCGGGCAAAATGTCGATCTTGTCGTCCGGCAAATCGCCGAGTTTCACCCGCAAGTAGTTGTTATGGCGGATATTACGGCGAGAGACCGGCTAGCCGCGCGAATCTCCGGACCGAAACCCGAACTACTTTACGGTCCCGAGGCGCTGGTGCGAGTCGCGACGGCTACCGAAGTCGGCTTCGTAATGTCGGCTATCGTCGGCGTGGCGGGGCTCGAAGCTACTTACGAGGCGGTGCGACGCGGAATCCAGGTGGGATTAGCCAACAAAGAAGTATTGGTAGCCGCCGGGTCGTTGGTGATGGCGGCGGCGCGCGAATCCGGCACCGAATTGCTGCCGGTAGACAGCGAGCATAACGGCGCGCACCAATGCCTGCGCGGCGGGCGGCGGTCCGAGGTAACCAAGCTAATTCTTACCGCCTCGGGCGGGCCGTTTCGCACCACCCCGGCGCGCGAGTTCGAGAAGATTACTCCCGCTCAGGCGCTGAAGCATCCCACTTGGAAGATGGGTGCGCGCATTACCGTCGATTCGGCGACGCTCATGAATAAAGGGTTTGAGCTGATCGAAGCTTGTTGGCTGTTCGATTTCGCTCCGCGCGACGTAGAAGTGGTGGTTCATCCGCAATCGACCGTACACGCGATGGTGGAATTCGCCGATGGGAGTGTATTGGCGCAAGTTTCGACCACCGATATGCGTATGCCGATCCAATACGCGTTGACGTATCCGGAAAGAGCGAACGCTCCGGTGCCGAGGATGGATTGGACGGTCGCACGCGATTGGCAATTCGCTCCGCCGGATTTAGAGCGTTTTCCCTGCCTGCGGCTTGCGGGCGAGGCGTTCGAGGCGGGCGGAGCGGCGACGGCGGTCTTGAACGCGGCGGACGAAATCGCGGTGGAGGCGTTTCTAAAGGAAGAGATTTCCTTCCCCGGTATCGCCCAAGTGGTTGAGGACACGCTGAACCGCGTACCCGCAAGGACACCGCGGACCGTCGAGGAAGTATTGGCGGCGGATCGGGAGGCTCGGGCGGCGGCGCGGGAATCCGTAGCCGCTCGGAGTCGCGTAGGATTGAGGTAACAAATGGAATTTCTTGGGCAAGCGCGCTCGTTTCTGATCCTGATCGGGGTCATGATTCTGATCCACGAACTGGGTCACTACTGGGCGGCGCGGTGGTTCGACGTCCATGTCGAATCGTTCAGCTTCGGCTTCGGTCCGCGGCTATTCGGCTTCAAGTGGGGCGAGACGGATTTCAAGATTTCGCTCATCCCTTTCGGCGGTTACGTGAAAATGACCGGCGAGTTGCCGGGAGAGGAAACCTCCACCGATCCCCGTAACTTCCTGAACAAACCCAGATGGCAGCGGTTGATTATCGCGGCGGCGGGTCCGGCGATGAACGTGGTGCTGGCGGTGGCTTTGCTGACGGGCGTGTTCATGGTGCGGTATCCGAAAGTCGCGTCGCAAAACGAACCGGCGGTGGTGGGTCATGTGGCGCCGAACAGCCCGGCGGCGCAGGCCGGAATTCGCGAAGGCGACCGCATCGTACGTCTCGAAGATCGAGCCAACCCGACGTGGGAAGACGTGACGATCCGCGAGATTGCGGCGGCCAATTCGCCGCTGCCGGTGATCGTCGAGCGCAACGGGCAAACCGAACGCGTGGTGGTGACGCCGAAGCTGGACGATCGAACGAATCTCGGATTCGCCGGTTGGTCCGACCAACACGAGACGCTTGTGGCCGCGGTTTCCCCGGGGATGGGCGCGGAGAAAGCCGGTCTGCAGAAAGGCGACGTGATCGTTGCGGTAAACGGCATCGCGTTGCGGTCTACCCAGAAGTTGCACGAGTTGGTCCGGGCGTCGGGCGGTAAGCCCCTGGAAGTGTTGTACTCGCGCAACGGGGAGCGGAACAAAGTTGCGGTAACGCCGGTGTTTTCGCGCGACGATACCCCGGACGGCCGGTGGATGATCGGCGTGGCGCTGGACCCGCGCGTGGTCTACGTCAAGCTGGGGTTAGGCGAGGCGCTAACGGAATCGATCAAACAGAACGCGCGCAGTGGCACGCTGATCTATCAATTTCTACAAGGCATTGTCGAACGGCGAATGTCGCCCAAGTCGCTGGAAGGGCCGATCCGGATCGCCAAGTTGGCCGACGAGGCGGCGAAAGACGGCGTCGTCACCTTTATCAGCCTGATGGCGATGGTGAGCCTGAATTTGGCGATCTTTAACCTGCTGCCGATTCCCATTCTCGACGGCGGCATGATCCTGATGCTGCTCATCGAAATGATCATGCAGCGGGACTTGAGTCTGCGGGTCAAGGAGACGGTGTTCAAGTTCGGATTCGTGTTCCTGATGGCTCTCGTCGCCTTTGTGCTGTTTAACGACATCACGAAGAATACGGGCGGTTAGACGAAGGGATTTCGGATAGTCACCGCGCCGAAGCGTTGGCCGTGGGATAAGTCCTCGGACCAGAGAGTCTCGCATTTCATTTGTTGGGCACTGCGGATAATGAGGGCGTCCCAGAACGAGATTTTGTGGATGAGGTGAAGGTCGATGGCGGATATGACATCCGCCGGGGACGGGGCGTGGGTTGGGAGCCGCGAGAAGTCTTCGACAAGGCGTTTGGCCTCGCTTGGCGTCATACCCATCTTTTTCGTCGCGTTGGCGAAAAATTCCTGCAAGACTTGAATGCTGATCGCCGCCGCGTCTCGTGAGGTGAGTTTCGACAAGAGATCTTGCGCTCGCGGCCTTTTCGCGGGAGCTTTCGAATCGAATGCGTAGAGCAGTACGTTGGTGTCGAGAAACTCCCTACCGTTCATGGAGTTCGTCGCGGGATACCTTGTTGCGCGCAACGTCCAGTGGGAAGCCCTTCCTCATGGCTGCGAGTAGATCGGCCATCGCCTCTTCGTAGGTTTGCTTGTCGGTCTCCTCATAAATACCGCTTGAAACCACTTGCTCGAGCGACTCCCGGACGAGAGCGGATACGGACGTATCTCGCTGAGCAGCAAGGACTTTTGCCTTCTTGATCAGAGCGACGGGGAGAGACAGAGTGATGTTTCGCGTTTCCACGTGAAAGAGTGTAGCACGTAAACACGTGCTACACTCGGAGTCGCCGATTATTGCGCGGCGGCGCTGGCTGGGCGCACGACCGCAGGTTCGCCCATCGCGAGCGCCAGAGCGGCCCAACTCGATCCCGCCGCCGAACTCCACTGATCGCGCCCATGCGGGAATCCGCTGTCTTTCAAGGGTTGGAACGGGAACGCCCGGCTGCGAACCAACCAACTCCCATCCGCCAGTTGTGCCCGCAGGAGGAATCCCGCTCCGCGGCGATAGGCCTCGGACGACGCGGCGATCTGCCCGGATTGGAGTAGCGCGGCCAGCGCTTGCCCCGTGGCATACGCGTCGCTTTCGAGCGTCGAGAGCTGGGCCCAGCCGCCGTCGGCGCGCTGTTCGGCAAGCAAAGCTCGGGACATCATACCCAAGTCGGATGGGGGCCAGTCGGATTGGCCGGCCTTGGCCCAAGCGAGTCCAAGGAGTTGCATCGCGCGTTCTTCCGTAGTGCGCGGGCGGACGGTGCGCAACCAGGCGGCGGCTTTCGCGACCGCAGGTTCCGGATTCGCACCATACGCTTGAATCGCCCGTAAGCTGAGCGCAGTGGCGGTAACGTCGCTCGATTCCATGGGTGGGCGCGCGGGCAGCGAGGGGAAGCTGCCGTCGGCGCGCTGCTTGGTCGAAATCAGGTGCGCCATAGCGGCGGTGGTCTCGTCGGCCGCGTAGCCCTCGGCGTGCAAACCGAGCAGCGCATAACTCACGCCAATGGTTGGGTCGGGGATGCGGTCCGTGCCTTGCAGCATGATTTCGCGCGCCGCTTTGTAGGTAGCGACGACGGCGGCGGCCTGCTGCTTTGAGACTTCCTCGTTAACCGCGAATCCCTTTGCCCGAGCGGCGCCAACGGCCATCTGCGGTAACGACTGATGGTGGCACGACGCGCATCCGGAGACGCGCACGAACTGCGATCCGCTTCTCTGCAGCAGGGCGAGCGCGCGTTCGACGGCGAGGCGCGGGGAGGCGGAATCGGTGGCCCCGGCTCGGCGGAGCGTGGCGACGATCGGCGAATCGCCGCGGCGCAACGCCCAGGTCAGCGCGGAATCGCCTTGTTTGTTGCGAACCTGCGGGTCCGCGCCGCGCTTCAGGAGTTCCTCGACGATTTCGGGCGTGGTCTTCTCGCTCGCGGCGGCCCACATCAGAACGGAGGAACCCGCGCCATCGGTCGCGTGAAGGTCGGCGCCCCGCTCGATCATGGCGCGGACGAGTTCCAGGTTGTGATGAAACACCGCGAAGAACAGCGGCGGCATGCCGATGAGGCGGCCTTCGTTGGGGTTGGCTCCGGCGGTGAGCAATCGCTTAACCTCGGCGGTGTCATTGCGCATCGCGGCGGCGTAAAGCGGATTAGGCGGGGTGAAATTGGGACCTTGCGCCGAAAGGACCGCACACACGGCGGCCCCGAAAAGAATTCCGATCTTCATGGAGAATCTTCCTTATCGATTTTTGGGCTTACGGATAGTCGTGGCGCGGGCCGGCTTTCCGTAGCGGCTCTGAGGCTAAGGTACGGCGGAATGGGGCGAAGGGTCCTGAGATCGGGGTCAGAGAAAAATCAAAGTTCTCTCAATTCGGATGGAACCCGATTCGCCGCTTGGGACGGGACGGCGGTTCCAGCAGCCGGATCGCCTCGGATGATAAGGACCTATGTTCGTCCGGACGGCGCGAGGACCGTTGAGGACCGCCGATAGTATGGCCCATCTTGAGGTCACAATCTGTGACCTCAAGATCCTCGTCTCTTCAGCGGTCACAAATTGTGACCGGATCGCTTCATTCTCTTCCGCATCAACGCACCGGCGAGTAGGGGGCGGTGCGCCACAGGCTCATCGACATAACGCTCGAAATTTGGCCGTGGGCGTCCGTGGACTCTTTGCGGACGCGGTGCCATTCGGGATCCGATTGAAAGGCGGTCCACGCTTTTTCGCGCTCGGCGAGTCCGGCGAACGGAATGAAGTAGGTCAGATTCGGCATGTTGGGACCGGCCATCGTTTCGAGATAGACCATCGGATTGACACCGGCCTTGTGGAACAGCGGAATTTCGGGACCGGCGAACCGTTCGTGCAGCGCGCGCAACTGCCGCCACGTGGGCGAGTGGTAGACCCGCATTTCAACGACGCGCGGCGGCGCGTTTGGCGCGGATTCGACGAGTTCCGGCGAGTACGCCGTGGGCGCGAGCAGCGTTTCCGAGTAGTTCTCGTAAGGGGCCTCGTCTCCCGCTTCCCATGCGTTCCACAACTCGATGAACTTCGCCAATTCGCCGCCGGCGAGGCCGAGTTTCTGCCAATCGGCGGCCGATTCCATGGCGATCAGCACGGCCACTTGCGGCATATGGGGCGCGATTACCGCTTCGAGCACCATCGTCTTGCGCCCGCTCGCCGTCATGGCGGGCACGAAGGCCTCGCGGAGGAACGTGTGCAGGCGCTCGGGTTGTCCGCCCTGCTTAAGGTGGAAGTTGCGGAGGACGTAGAAGCGGCTGGCCCGTGCAGCGGACAAGGAGTCCGCGGTCAAGGATTGATTCGGCATTCTTTAACAGGCTACGCTGACGGCATGGCCCCGGTCGTGGCTTGGTTGGTATTGATGGCGGAGTTTCGAACTCCGGCGGGCGCGGAGACGGCGTCGAGGCGCCCCGGCGCGATTTCGATTCTGCCGGGCGGGCGCATGATCGAGCCGTTGGGGCGCAACTTCACGACGGGTCCTGGACCGTTTGGGTTAGCGGTGAGTCCGGACGCGAAGCGGATCGTGACTTCCGACGGCGGACCGAATCGCTTTTCGCTCACGGCCGTGGAGTACGACGGCGGGGCGTGGCGCACGCGCACCATCGCGGCCAAGCGGCGCGACGAACCGGAGGAAGAAGACGACGAGGACGATTTTCGCAGCGTCTTCCAAGGTCTCGCGTTCGAAAACGACCGCGACGTTTACGCGAGCGAAGGCAACTCCGGCCGTGTTCGGCTGATCGACGCCGCGTCGGGCCACACACGCTGGACGATCGATTTGAATCAAGGCGGGTACAAAGATTCCTACACCGGCGATCTAGCGCTGGACCGGGGGCGCGGCGTGCTGTACATTCTCGACCAAACAAACTTCCGGATGGCCGCGATCGACACGAAAAAGCGGCGCGTACTCGCGAGCATTCGCGTGGGGCGGCTGCCGTTCGCGATCGCGTTGTCGCCCGACGCTCGGCGCGCGTATGTGGCGAACACCGGCATGTTCGAGTACAAAGCGGTGCCGGGCGCGGAACGGAAGAACGCTCGCGAAACCGGGCTGCCCTTCCCCGCGTTCGGATTCCCGAGTCCCGAGTCGGCGGCGGGAGCGGAGCGCGAAAACGCCCGCGGACAAAAGGTACAAGTGCCGGGGTTGGGCGATCCGAACACGTTCGAATCGAACTCGCTGGCGGTGGTGAACTTGAATGTGCCCGCGCGGCCGTTCGTCGAGAAGCATATTCCGGTGGGAGTTCCGCTGGGGCCGATGAGCGTGGGCGGCAGCGGACCGTCGGGCGTGTTGGCGACGGAATCGACCATTTACGTTTCAAACGGAAACCAGGATTCCGTTTCGGTAATCGACGCACGGACATTGGAGCGCGAGCCCGATATTCCGCTGCGCATACCAGGGTTGGAGCGCTATCGCGGGCTTTTGCCGATGGGTTTGGCGATCGACCCGGGGCGCGGCTGGCTGCTGGTGGCCGAGGCCGGGATCAACGCGGTGGGGGTAGTCGATTTCGTGTCGCGGCGATTGATCGGGCATCTGCCGGCGGCGTGGTTCCCTACGCGAGTCGCCGTGCGCGACGGGACGCTGTACACCGCCAACGCCAAAGGCTTCGGCACGGGTCCGAACGCGACGCGGTTCGCGCCGATCGAGCGGAGTTTCCAGGCCGACTTGCGGCGCGGAGCGCTGACCGTCGCGCCATTGCCGCGGACCGGCGAACTCGCGAAACATACGCAGCGGGTTTTCGATCTGAACGGCTTCCTGGCGCGTAAGAGCGATCCGTTGCCACTACCCAAGGAAGCCAACCACGTCGTCATCATCGTGAAGGAGAACCGGACGTTCGACGAAGTGTTCGGCGACATCGATCAGGTGTCGAACGGCCAAGTGCGGGGTGCGCCCGAACTGGCGCGTTGGGGGCGGCGCGGGCAACTGAAGAACATTCCCGGCGAACTGCTGCAACGGATCAAATCGAAGTACATCAACGTGACTCCGAACCATCACGCGCTGGCCGACCGGTACGCCTTCAGCGATAACTTTTACGCCGACAGCGAAGTGTCGGTGGACGGTCACCATTGGCTGGCGGGCAGCTATCCGAACGCCTGGACCGAGAGCACGCTGATGGCGGCGTACGGCGGGCAGAAGGATTTCCGGCTGCCGACGACCGCTCCGGGACGCTTGATTTTCGCTGGCAGCAACTCGTCGGTGCATCCCGAGGAATTGCTCGAAGCCGGAACGCTGTGGCATCACCTAGAACGGCACGGAATCTCGTTTCGCAATTTCGGCGAGGGGTTCGAGCTCGCGGGCGCGGACGAGGGCACGGGATTGAAGCCGACTGGCGCGCGGTATTTGACCAATGTTCCGATGCCCGATGTGCTGTACCGCCACACGTCGCGCACGTATCCGAACTACAACACGAACATTCCCGATCAGTTTCGCGCGGACCGGTTTATCGAAGAGATGAAAGACGCGCCCGCGCTCCCGCGGCTGATCTTCATTCACTTGCCGAACGATCACGGCGCGAAGCCGCGCCCGGCGGACGGCTATCCGTTCGAAGCGAGCTACGTGGCCGACAACGATATCGCGCTGGGACGCATTCTCGAGTTTCTTTCGCACCGGCCCGAGTGGCGCAACATGACGGTGTTCGTCACCGAGGACGACGCGCAAGGCGGCGTGGATCATATCGATTCGCACCGGACGGTGATGCTGGTGGCGGGTCCGTATGTGAAGCGCAATTATGTGTCGCGCGCGAATGCCAGTTTTCCGGGAATGCTGAAGACCGTGTTCCGGCTGCTGGGGATTCCGCCGCTGAATCTGTTCGACGCGACCGCCACGGATCTGGCGGACTGCTTTACCGATCTGCCCGATCCCGAGCCGTATACGTTACAGCCGGTATCGAAAGAGATTTTCGATCCGGCAGAGGCGAAGGAGCCGCTCGATCCCGCGCCGCCCGGTCCTCGGATGGATTCGCCTGGGGCGCTTCGGGAGCAGCACAAGAAGAAACAATGAAACCCTCTTTTCTAATGAAATTATCTTTGCTATTACTAACTCTCACTGTTCCGAATTCCTTCGCTCAGACTTTTCTCCCTTACGCGGGCAATGGGCAAATCGTCCGCTCCGGCACTTTGAGCCGCGGGTTTGTGGCGCAGCTTCTCGATGCGTCGGGCGCCCCGGTGAGCAACGCGCAAGTGAGCTGGTTTATTAAGTCCGGGCCCGGCCCGACGCTTGGAGCGGCGGCGACCGTCACCGACTCCGAAGGCAAAACGGGAACCCTGTTCTTTGCGGAGCAGCTTCTTTCGGGCGTGCACACCAAGCCGATCACACTGACCGCCTCCACCAACTTTCAGGGGGTCGTCCGCTCGCTGGACTTCACGGCCCTAACGGTCTCGACTTCCGTCGGCGTCAGCGCGGAACTGACCACTTCGCTAAGCCTCGTATCCGGCCTCCCCACCACGATCGGGGCGGGAACGGTGCTTCCCAATGCGTTTACCGCCCGGATTTTCGTCAACCTTCCTGGAGCCGGGCCTGCGCCGCTAGCGGGAGTGGGCTTGATCGTGGATCCGGACGGAAAGGACGGTCCCGTAGCTTCCTGCGTCACGACGGCGGTTTCCGACGCTTCGGGCCTCGTCGTTTGCGCTCTGGCGGCCGGCGGCAGAATCGCCAACGGATCGATCAAGGTCTCGGTCGGGGGCCTCACCGAC
Organism: Bryobacteraceae bacterium; assembly: GCA_033763835.1. Taxonomy (GTDB): domain Bacteria; phylum Acidobacteriota; class Terriglobia; order Bryobacterales; family Bryobacteraceae; genus JAPKYZ01. The sequence continues at coordinate 84,625 of JANRJS010000017.1, forward strand.
GGTGGCTTCACGTCTTGGGTTTACGCTCTGAGAATTGCCGGCGGTCCCCCGGCCAACCTCAGGATCGTTTCGGGCGACGGTCAATCCGGCGTTTCCGGCGATGTAACGGCGCGGGCGCTCCTAGTCGAAGGCCGGGACGCCTACGGAAATCCGTCGGAGCTGGTCGAGCCTACTTGGACGGTCGTTTCCGGCTCCGGCCAGTTGACCGGGATCAGTGGCGCTTTCAATCGCGAGGGACAAGCTTCGGCGCTGATTCGGTTCGGAGAAGTCGCGGGTCCGATTGTGGTCGAGGTTCGCCATAGAGCGGCGGCGGTCCGGTTCAACCTACGGAACGATTCCGCGCCAGGCACATTTTCCGCATTATCCGGCGGCGGGCAGTCGGCCGGAACGCTCACTGAGTTTGGGCAGCCCTTGGTGGTCCGGGCCTTGGATGGGCGGGGCCAACCGGTAATCGGTTCCACGGTATCGTTCGCGGTTACCGGCGGCGACGTGACGCTATCGTCTCCGGCGGCGACGACGAACTCGCAGGGGCAGGCGTCGGTCCGGGTTACGGCGGGCGCTAACGGAGGTCCAGCGACGGTACAGGCGACGTTGGGCTCGTCTCGTGTGACATTCGATCTCACCGTGCTTGGCGTACTGCCGAAATTCGATAGCTTATCAACGCCGCAGGTTCGGGTTCCGGCGGCTCGCCCTGCTCGCTCGCGATCGTGAGAGGCAGCGGTTTCTTTCCGGCGGTCCGGGGCATGGACGTCGCCGCGCCATTGGGTGGGCGTCTCCCTACGGTATATCGCGGAGCCAGCGTGAGGGTGGCGAGCGTGGCGGCGCCGATTCTATGGGTGTCGAGCGCCGAGGGGTTGGACCGGATCGCCATCCAGGTTCCATGCGAGAGTCCTACGGGAACCGTTCCTATATCTTTAACCTTCAATGGGCAATCGATCGCCGGGCAAGTCAGTGTGTTCGAGACGAATCCCGGCATTGTCGAGACCGCGGACTGGGAATCGACGGACGCGCAGCGGCGAAGCGGGGTGGTCATTCGCCAGGATGGCTCTTACGTTTCGGCGAGCAATCCCGCGCTATCCGGCGAGACGGTGACCGGGATCTTCACCGGCCTGGGGGCCACGATCGAACCGCGCATTACCGGTGCGACAGGTACGGGTCAGATGGTTCCGCGAGAGCGCGTGGTTGTGGGAGTCGCTAATCAAGGCGTGCCGGTGGAATCGGTCACCTATGCACCCGGGCGCGTGGGTGTGTACCTGGTGCGCTTCACGATTGAAGGCGTCACCGCCACTGGAAGCGTCCCCTACGCGGTCGCCGTGCGCGACGGTAACGGCAATCTAGTTTTTGGAAATTCCTCGATCCTCGACATCCGCTAGGCCCGATGTATCCCCGCGCGGCCGGATTCGAGCACGAACGTCTCGCGCGTCGAAATCGGAGCGCCGGGTTTCGAGATGTAGGGCACGACGCGATACTCGGTGCGCCACACTTTTGCGTCCACCGTGCATTTCACGTAACCGCGCTGGCCGTTGAAGAACTTCAGGTGCGGATTCTCGGAGTAGAGACGGTCGGTGATGGGCTGGCGGTCGGAACCGTCGCCGCTCGACGAGATCGAGGTGCCGACGAATTCGCTCGCGAGGATCGGCCCGCGGTCGCCGTCTTCATGAATGTCGAACGCCCAGTTGGTGTGCACGTCGCCGGTGATGACGACGGGATTTTCGGGCTTGCGTTTGGCGAGAAATTCCGTTACCGCGCGACGCGAGGCGAGATAGCCGCCCCACTTGTCCATGTTCTCGCCGACGCTTTGGTTGGGCGGTTGGCCCGACACCGTGACGCGCTTGGCGAACGGCACCTGCTGCGCCATGACGTTCCACTTCGACCACGATTTATCGAGCGCATCGAGCAGCCACTTCGTTTGCGTATCGCCGAGGATGTCGCCGCTAGCCGCATCGGGGCAAGCGCCGGTAAATCCGCCGCCGCCGCACGGCTGCGGGTCGCGGTACTGGCGGGTGTCGAGCACCTGGAACGCCGCGAGCTTACCGTAACGCACGGTGCGGTAAAGCTGTAACGACGATCCCGAATGCTTCTGCGCCAAGCGCAGCGGCATGTGCTCGTAGTACGCCTGATAGCCGGACGCGCGGCGCTCCAGAAACTTGTCGCGCGGGTGATTATTTTCCTGATGGTCGCCCGCGTAGTCGTTATCGACTTCGTGATCGTCCCAGGTGACGATCCAAGGCGCGGCGGCGTGCGAGCGCTGCAAAAACGGATCGGACTTGTAAAGCTCGTAGCGGCGACGGTAGTCGGAGAGCGTGAAAATCTCGGGAGCGTCGTGCTTGCGCGGAGAAGCGCCCGCTTTAGGACCGTTCTCGTAAATGTAGTCGCCGAGGAAGACGACCAGTTCGACGTTCTCTTTCGCCAGATGCTCGTGCGCGGTGTAGAGTCCGTCCTCGTAGCTTTGGCAGGAGGCGAAGGCGAACGTGAGGCGATCGAGATCGTTGCCGAAAGCGGGCGCGGTGCGCGTGCGTCCGATGGGCGACTCCTCGCCGCCGACCGAGAAGCGGTACCAGTAGTCGCGGTTCGGCGCGAGTCCATCGACCTCGACGTGGACGGAGTGCGCGAGTTCCGGCGCGGCGATGGCCGATCCGCGCTTGACGACGTTTCGGCATTGGTCGTCTTTCGCGACGATCCAGTTCACCTTAATTGGTGAAGAGGGGACCGGCGCGGAGAGGGAAGGCGAGATCAAGCGGGTCCAGAGGACGAAGCCCCGGGGCATCGGATCGCCGGAAGCCACGCCGAGCTTGAATGGGTTGTCGTTGAACTTGGGAGCGCGCTGGCCCGGCAGTTGGTCCGCCAAGGCCAGCCCGAGAGAAGCGGTTAGGAAGGTTCGCCGTTGCATAAACGGCGAGCGTAGCAATTAAGCGGCGGCGCTCGCTGTAACCTGTTCGTCGCTATCGGCGAGTGCGGCAATCAGCGCGCCCTTGGCCGTCGATTCAAGTGGATGCGCGGCGAGCCGGATCTCGGACAGCGCGATCGGTAGCGGCTGTTCGTTCAAGATGCGCTCAAAGCGGTCGCGGAAGCCTTTGGGCGACGCGGTGCCACCCGAAAGCACGAGCGGAATGGGACGCGCAAGGCGAGGAAGGTTGCGGGCGTTCGAGAACGCTTCGCGCAGCGATCCCGCGAGCGTCTTAATGAGGTCGTCGTAGTAGACGGCCAGCACTTGGTGCAGCTTGTCGGCGTAGTTGGCCTGGAACGTAAAGGACTCTTCCTTGGCGATGCGCACGCGCGTGGCGAGTTCGCCGGTGACGGCGGCGGCGCTGGAATCGACGAAGTCACCGGCTTTCGCGGTCGAGAAGCTCAGCACCGGCACCGAGAGGTAGGCGAGGCAGACGTTGGCGAGTCCGCCGCCGAGCGAGACGCCGATCCCAGAGTAGTTCGACTTTTCGAGTTCGCCGTAGATCACCGCGAGACCCTCATTGACGGCTGTGCCCTGGAAGCCGAGTTCGCTCAGAATCTGTTTGATAGTGGCTTCGTGATACGTGACGCCTTCCTCGGAGCCGAGCGGCGCGGCGGGCACGGTGAAGTACACGCGCTTGCCGGGAGTATGCGCGGCGAGCAGCGTCCGCAGTAACTCCTTGAGCCTGGGCGCGCTTTCGGGTTCCGAAGCGTTCAGAACGCCTTTGAACATGGGGCGGCGGGTTTCGCGCTGCAGAAGATCGGCGAACCGCGCGGACTCGTTGCCGTGGACGATCAGTTGCCCGTTCTCGATCGAGTAAGGCACGCGTTCGTTGCGCAGCGCGTTTTCCGTCATGCGCGAGTAGGGAATGGTGACGAAGGCGTTCAATTGGCTGGAGAAGCGGAAGCGCTCGCCTTCTTTCTGCGCCAAAACAAGGCGGCTGGTACCGACGTCGAGACCGAGAGCGTCATGGTTGTTCATGATGGGTTTTGTCCTTTCGTATTTGTGCGAGATAGCGGTTGCGGAGGCGCGCCCGCAGCGCCGCCACCGAAATTCCTTCTTGAGAAGCTTGGGATCGAAGCCGGTCCTCGGCGGCCACTACGCCGCGCCACATGCGCGCGCCGGTAGAGGCGAAGAAGAGTCCGTCGTAGGAGAATCCGTAGCGCTCGACCGCGGTAATGGGGAGCGCGTAGTTGTCGCCCAATCCGATTTGTTCGAACGGGAAGTTGCCCGCCCAATCGGTGTGCCAGCCGATCCTGAAGTTCGACGGATTCACCGAGACTTGCGCGTGCGTGACGCAGTTGCGCGGGTCGATCTTGTACTTCGAGCGGAGCATGTCCGTCAGCAGGCGCGTGGCGCGAATCTGCGGCTCGGTGATCACCGGGTCGCCGTCGCCGGGCGCGGTGGCCGATTCGATGGAGATGGCGAGAAAGCTTTCGTTCAGGTTGATCCAATCGCCCCAAATGGAATTTCCGGCGTGGAAGGCGACATCGGACTCCTCGACCACACGCGCTACGCGGCCAAACCGGTCGATCAAGTAGTGGTAGGCGCGCTCGTCGCGAACGTAGTGGAGCAGCGACGCCCCGACATGCGTGAGACGGCGGGCGTTCTGGGGCTTGAGATCGTCGATCGGACTTTCGGTGGTGTGGAAGACAATGCCCACCGGGGCGATTTCGCGCGGCCGATTGCGGACGGCGCCGCCGATCGAGATCAGCAGTCCGTTCGACCAAGTTTCCTCGCCATCGCGCGTTTCGGCGAGCCAGATCGAACCCGGATGGGCGGGCGTGGCGGCGGTGCGCGGACGCTCGATGAGAGGCGCTTTCACCGGGCTCGCTCCCGCGATGGCGGCAAGCAAGAGAGCGATCGCGCTGACCGGCATGCGATACCGCGATGGCGCCGTAATTCCTTGCGCTTGGCGCAGATAGCGGAGCTTGGCGACGGGGTCTCCGATACGCTCCGCCCGCCAAACTTCGAATTCCGCCGCTTGCCGCGCTTTCGCTTGCCACACAATGGATCATTCGGCGGTTTGCGGGCGCGGCTGTAGGGGGAAGCGCTTAGTTACGGGGCGCGCGTGTGGCGGTCTTGCGCGGTTTGGCGCGGGGGATGGACTCCGGGTCCAGCAGCCACTGGGACACCTGCTCAATCCGTTTCGCGATCGTCTCCTCTCGCTTGGCGGAGCCGACATGAAATGCCAATCCGCGCTGGAATCCGGGGGTGTGCCGATTCCAGGCGGCGAGCATTTTCGGATTGCCGTCGAGGAACGCCTGAAGCGCTTCGGGAACGCGAACCTTATCCTGCGGTTCTAAGTTGAAGCGGACCAGCGCCAATTCGCCCAACCGGTAGCCGCTCGCGCGGAGGGTGCGTTTCGAAAGAATGCAATACCAGCGGCGTCCCACAGCGGGCTGCCAGGCGGCGGCGATCGGGAACGCTCCAATGACGCCGTGGAAGCGAAGGCGCGACGATTCCTCGAAAGGCAACTCGTTGGCGATCTCGTCCGGCAGATACACGACCGTGTAGCGGTACCGGTCGTAGTCGCGTACAACGATTCTTCCCTCGAAACCGTATTGCCAGCGCGGGGCGGCGGCCTTCATGAAGATAAGGTTACTTCGGTGTCATTCCCCGTCAAAGTCACTTACCCAAAGTATCCTTCGTTCAGAATTTCCGGCGTCCCGTCACGCTTGCTTGAGGAAAATGTCTTGACTACGACAAACAAAAAGCGTAAAGAAAAAAACGGAGGCGATATGCGTACAAAATTCATTCGCGTTCTAGCGTTCTTGGTAGTCCTAGCTCTACCCTTCGGAGCTACTGCGCCAGTAAGTGCCGCGCAAGTGAATTGCTCGGCCCGGTGTTCGGGAAGCAACGGCTACTACGACATAATTTGTACCCCCGGTGGGGACTCTCACAGCTACGAGTGCAACCCTCAACAGGGCGATTGCTGGCTCCTCTTGCAGCATACTTGTCCGCATAGCTGCTATTACAGCTCACACTGCTTGTCTACCTGCGTAATTCAGAACTACTGTGAGAGCTATGAAATTCAAGATTACCACCGGTGCAACTGCGACGACTAAGGAGGAAATGTGCTTTCAACTTTTATAAGCGGAAACTTTATTCGACTCTCATTACAATCCGGGGTATGTGTATCCTTATACGGACTCGCATGCCTTTTCGCCACTACAACCGAGGCCGCGACAGCACCTCCGGCTGCACTTATTGTCGAGGAGAAGACCGTTTCGGTTGGCAATGTGCAGCGACGGGCGGTCGACGTAACGATAGTCAACAACGGGAGCGCGGCTATTTTGGCATATGTGTTGACCTTGACCTCCGAAAATAGCAAGGGCAAGTCATGCGTTCGGTCGGCTTCCCGATTGGTTAAGACGGAGTTAGCGGATGCCGACCCGCACGCTCTCGTTCGCGGCAAAAAGTGGACGCACCCTAAGAAGTTATTCGTCCCCCTCGACGTCCATGGCCGGCAAAGACCATACACGATCGAGTTGGACTTCGTACGTTTTGCGGACGGTACGCGATGGGGAGAGGATCGCGCTGGGCAAGCGGCGGATATCGAGGGATTCTTGAGAGGTGTCGCGGCAGCGAAACTGCAAATGCGCGAGGCCCTTAGAAGAGAGGGTCCTGCGAGTCTGCACAAGCGGCTAGAAAATCAGTAGCCCGAACGGCGAAAACGAGGAAGGGGGGCGGTACTAACGTAACTCCCCTTCCGCCGCCACCACTCGCGAATCGGCGGAGAACTTTCGGAAGTCCTTCCACCGCACTTCCGCCTCGGAGCGGACTTTCTTGAACAGGCCGACTCGCCCGTCGAGTTTCGCTGCGGCGTAGCGGGGCAGCCAAACTTCGCCGTTGACGCGCGTCTGCTCGAAAAACAACCTAGTGCCGGGGCCGAAGCGCACCAGCACCAAGCCGAGCGAAATCGTCTCGATCACCTCGGCGTCGATGCGGACCAGTTGAAATTCGTCGCAGTCGATCCACATCGTGCCGCGCATCTTGGGCAGCATCGAATACGGCAATAGCTTGCGGGAGTAATCGGCGCGCGGTTCGGCGGAGATTTTGTAAACGTCGCGATCGTCGAGCCGCTCGACGCCCTTCAGCGTCAAGTGGTAAGCCTTGCCGATCTCGGTCACCAGCTTGCGCAGTTCTTCGCGCTGCTTCGCTTGTTCCTTCGCGAGCTTGCCGTTCTCGTCGCGCGACTCCCGGGCGCGCTTTTCGGATTCCTTGCGCAGCTTCTCTTCCTCTTTGGCGGCTTCCTTCGCGCCGAGCGGCTTGTCGTTTTTCGCGATTGTTTTCGAATAGTAGCGCCCGTAGAGCGACAGAACTTCCTCGGTCTCGGACTCGACCTTCTTGACCTTGCCCTTGCCGTCGATCTCCTTTTGTTCGCCGCGCTGGATGAAGGTGTAGCTGCGGGCGATTTCGCGATTCCGCTCGTCGGCTAGAGACAGGCGGCGGACGATCTCCTGAGGATCGGTAAGGCGATCCGCCGCGAGGAGTGGGACAAGCGCGAGCGCGGTCATGTCACAAATGCCGACGGATCGCAGCCGCTACCTGTTCCCCCAATTTTTGGTAACCGGCGGCGGTGAAGTGCACGTTTTCTTTCTGCTGAATCTCGGTCAGTTGGGGCAGCGCAAGACTAAACAGGTCGTTCAATGCGACCCCCTCCTCGGCCATGATCGCGCGGGCGGCGACGTTGTAGTCGAGCACGTCGGGCGGGTTGCGCGGCGGGCTCAGCTTGCCGAGCGGCGCGGGCGTGGTGGTGGCGAAGATGAGCTTGGCGGGGGTCCGCTTGAGGCGGGCGACGATATGGCGAAGGTTGGCTTGGTAGCGGTCTAGCGGAACTTGATGTTTGCCGTCCGGCGGCATCAACTTGATGTCGTGCAGGCCGAAATTGAAGTGCACGACGTGCCAAGCCGTCGCGCCCAGCCATAGATCGATCTTCTCGACGCCATTCGAAGTGGGTCCGCCATTCTCGTTAATTCGGGCGACGCGCGCACTATCGGTGAGTAGCTTTTGAACTATCGGCGTGTAGCCGATCGAGATCGAGTCTCCGATAATCAAGACGTCTTTCATGCGCGCCTAAGATAACAGTATGGCCTTTCGCGGGGTGGATTACCTTCTCATCGATTCCCAGTTCTCGGAGCAGGAACTTCTGGTCCGGCAGACCACGCGGCAGTTCGTCGAGGAGCGCGTTATGCCGCGCATCAAAGAGGCGTGGAATTCGGGTCAAGGCTTTGCGGACCTGGCGCGAGAGATGGGACGGCTGGGGTTCCTGGGCGCGAATCTCGAAGGCTACGGCTGCGCCGGGATGTCGGATGTCGAGTACGGCCTGGTCATGCAGGAGATCGAGCGCGGCGATTCCGGCTTGCGCAGTTTCGTCAGCGTCCAAGGCGCGTTGGTGATGTACCCGATCCTGACCTACGGCAGCGAAGAGCACAAGCAAAAGTGGCTGCCGAGGCTCGCGGCGGGCGAAGCGATCGGCTGCTTCGGGCTAACCGAGCCGGATTTCGGATCGAATCCATCGGGGATGAAAACGCGGGCGCGCAAACAAGGTACCGAATGGATCCTCGACGGCGAGAAGACGTGGATCACAAATGGGTCGCTCGCCGATGTGGCCGTGGTGTGGGCGCGGACGGACGAAGGCATTCGCGGATTTCTGGTCGAGCGCGGCACACCGGGATTTTCGACGTCCGACATCCACGGCAAGCTGTCGATGAGGGCGTCGACAACCTCGAGCCTGTCGTTCTCCGATTGCCGGATTCCCGAGTCGAACCTCCTTCCCTGCGGCAAAGGGCTGAAGGCGGCGCTGGGCTGCTTGACGCAGGCGCGCTACGGCATCGGCTGGGGCGTGATCGGCGCGGCGATGGATTGTTACGAGACGGCTCGCGAGTACACGGTGCTGCGCAAGCAGTTCGACGACCGGCCGATCGCCTCGCACCAACTGGTGCAGGAAAAGCTGGCGTGGATGATCACGGAGATCACTAAGGCGCAATTACTGGCGCTGCACTGCGGACGGTTGAAAGAACAGGGTAAGCTCGACTCGGCGCACGTTTCGATGCTCAAGCGGAACAATGTCGCCATGGCGCTCGATTGCGCGCGGCTGTCGCGCGATCTGCTGGGCGCCAACGGCATCATGGACGAATACCCGATCATGCGGCACCTGTGCAATCTGGAAACGGTGAAGACGTACGAGGGCACGGACCACATCCACACGCTCGTGATCGGCGAACGGGTTACCGGCGTCCCCGCTTACCGGTAGAATTTCCCCGGATCGGAGGGTTGACACCCAAAACAATTTATTGGATATTTGTTAGGCCGTAACCGAAAACACTTTTGGTGATCCATGTTCAGAACGAAAAAAGCCCGTCTCGAAGAACCGGCCCCGGCCCAACCGCGCATTTTCACCTCGAGCGACGTCTCCCGGATCAGCGGCGTTAGCCTGCGGCAGCTGCAATGGTGGGACGAAAAGAAAGTCGTCTCGCCCCGGCACGAAGGGCACCGGCGGGTGTACCAAGCCGAGGAAGTGGTGGAGATTACGGTGATCGCCGAACTGCGGCGCAAGGGCTTTTCGCTGCAGAAAATCCGGCGCGTGCTGCGGTTCCTGCAGCGCGAGATGGGCAAGCGGCTATCCGAGTTGCTCGAAGGCGAGAGCGACATGCACCTGATCACGGACGGCAAGTCGATCTACCTTGAAGATAGCCACGCGCGGATTATCGACCTTCTGAAGAACGCCAAGCAACCGATGTTCTTGGTTTGCGTCACCGATCAAGCCCGGCGGCTGTCGGCGGCGGCGACGAAAGCTCCGAAGAAACCGGTGGTTTCCGCCGGTTCGGTGGCGCGGCGCGCGGCGCGGGTTCTCTAACGGGATTCCGCCGACCCGGTACGCCGGGTTTCGTAACCGGGCAGCTCAGCCAGCTTACGCCGAAACGGCAGTTCGTTCAAGATATCGCCGGCGACGGCGGCATGCTCGGCGCTTACGATCAAATCGAACCGCTCTTCGCGCCAGGGAACGAACTCCAGCCCGAACATCGCGGCGGCGATCCTCGGGGCGATGCAGCAATCCGCGGTACCCAAAGCCACTTCGATGGCCGCCTCGAAATGCGTCGGCGCGATCCGCTCGTAGCCGCCCACCCGCTCCGTTTCGACGCCCGCTTTCGCGAGCCTACGATCCAATAGCTCACGGCTGCCCGCTCCCGGAGGCCTATTGACGATAGCGACGTCGGGGCGGGCGAGGTCGGCGGCTTGGGCGAGCGATTTGGGATTGCCGACGCGGGTCACCAATCCTTCCTCCCATTCGGCGAGCGCGATGGCCACCGCACCTTTGACCTTGGGCGCGCGGCCCAGATGGGTGCCGGCGATCTCCACCGCGCCACGCGATAACCAATCGAGCGCTTGGGCGCTGGTGGCCGGGATCAGTACGGCGGCGCAGCCTCGCGCGGCGAAGGCGGCGACCAGTAACGGCAGCGCCGGATCGCAACCCGCGACCCGAAGACGGCGAACTTCCGGCTCGCCGCCGAAGATCTCCTCGACGGTCGACCCGAGCGCGCGGGCGATTCGCAGCGCGACCAGCGTATTCGGAGCGTACGTTCCGGCTTCGATCGCGTAGATCGTCTGACGCTCCACTTCGGCCAGGCGGGCGAGCGCGGCGGCCGACACTCCGCGGGCTTCGCGCAATTCCCGCAATCGGGTGGCGTGTCGTTTATCCATTACAATGTCTGTTTACCATGACATTCGTTCTCGCGCTGCTGCCGCTCGCTCAGGCTCCCGCTCCGCCGCTCGAACTCGGCAAGATCGTGGTCGAAGTAACGGACAAAGCCTTGCCCGCGCCCACCACCGCTACGGTAACCGCCGCCGACATCCGGGAGCGCGACTACCGCATCGTATCGGACGCCTTGAATCTGGTGCCTGGAGTGAGCATCCAACGCATCGGGCCGCGCAATGAGTTGGGCGTGTACGTGCGCGGGTTCGACGTGCGGCAAACGCCGCTCTACATCGACGGCATTCCGGTGTACGTGCCTTACGACGGCTACGTGGATTTCGGACGCTTCCTCACTTACGAGTTTTCCGAGATGCAGGTGTCGAAGGGGTTCACCTCGCCGTTGTACGGTCCGAACGCCATCGGCGCGGCGATCAATCTGGTGTCGCGGGAGCCGAAGGAGAAGGTCGATCTCGACCTGGGAACCGGATTCGCGTCGGGCGACACGATCAACGGGTTTGCCAACCTCGGCACGCGTCTTAAGAAGGTCTGGATGCAGGGCGCTTTCGCGTGGCTGTCTAGCGGCTATCTGCCGCTGTCCGACGGGCGGCGGTTATCGAACTCTTACCAGACCGACTATCGAGGCCGATTCAAAGCCGCCTGGACGCCGAAGGCCGGCGAGCAGTACGTGTTCGGGTTCGCGCAACAAGTTGGCGAGAAGGGCAATCCTCCGTACGCCGGGGCCGACCCGGCCGTGCGCGTTCGTTATTGGCAGTGGCCGCAGTGGGACAAGCGCAGCGTGTACTTTATCGGCAACAAGAACCTGGGTGAACGCAGCTACGCTAGGCTGCGGGCGTATCACGACAAGTTCGACAATCTGTTGAAGTCGTACGACGACGCCCGGTACTCGACGCAAACGAGGCCCTCGTCGTTCACCAGTCCGTACGACGATGCGACGTATGGCGGGACGCTCGAAATGGGTACGCGCTTATTGCCCGCGCAATCGATTAAGGGATCGTTCTACTTCAAGGACGACACGCACCGCGAGGGCAATGTCGGAGAGCCGCTGCGTACGTTCCGCGACCAGTCGATTTCGATGGGGTTCGAGGACACGATTCGCCTGGGGGAACGCACGTCGGCGATCGCGGCGTTTAGCGCGGACCGCATCGACGTGCGCAACGCGCAGAATTTCGCCAACGGGCAGGTGACGCCGTTTCCGCGCAACACGCTGTGGGCGTACAACCCGCAAATCGGCGTGTTTCACGCGTTGACGCAGTCGTCGAAAGTCCACTTTAGCTTCGGGCGCAAGACGCGGCTGCCTACGATCAAGGACCGCTACTCGTACCGGTTGGGGCAAGCGATTCCCAATCCCGACTTGCGCGAGGAGCGGTCGCAAAACTGGGACGTGGGCTACTCGCGGACGATCGGCATGCGGACACTGGTGGAAGCGTCTTTGTTCCGGAGCGACGTCTCGAACGCCACGCTGCGATTCTTCGTTTCGCCGAATGTGTTCCAGTTGCGCAACTTGGGAGAGGCTCGCTATCAGGGCGCGGAGTTCGGCATCCGCACGACGCCAGTGAGCTCGACGACGCTGATCGCCAACTATACGTATTTGACGCGGCGAAATTCTACCCAGCCCGCGCTGATCCAGACCGATACTCCGCGGCATAAGGTCTACACGTCGGGCGCATGGTCGCCGCGCGAATGGATTTCGCTGTTCGCGGACTGGCGTTACGAGGGCGGACGCTGGAACCAGAACGACGCGGGGCGCTTTGTGCGCGCTCCGGCGTTCGGCGTCGTGGGTATGGGCGCGACGATTCGTCCGGGCGGCGGGATCGAGGTGCAGTTCGGCGCGACGAACCTCGGCGACCGGAGCTACTTCCTGGCCGACGGATTCCCCGAAATGGGCCGCAGCGTGTTCGTGAATCTCCGTTACCGAATGTAGGGCCGGCGCGTTATTGGCATGTGTAGTTGTAATAGGCTCGCGCTGTTTGCACGCCGTTGAACATCGAGAACTCCATATTGCTCCGGAGCCATGGCTCGGAAACCGTAAAGCTACCTTCGCCTACCACACTGGTTAGGATCACTCCGTTCACTCGCAAATCGAGCCGCAGAGCGGCAGCTCCCGTCGAGTAGTCGAGACGTAGCCGGTGAGGTTCGGAGCACGCCCCCAGTGGCGCTACACGTACGAACAAGGGCGACACGCCGTTCTTCGGGGAGCACGGAACGCTCAAGATCGTCCGCTCCATTTGCCTGCCGAAGGCGTCGTTCAGGGTGAGAATCATGCCATCCGCCAGCCAGTTGGCCCGGATTGGAATCGATTGGGCGCCGGAGTAGAACCCGGTCAGTGGGCTTCCGTTGACCAACACTCTCACCGGAACGCCGAAGCTGGGCCACTGGAGTTGCGTTTCCCGGTCGAAACAGCTTGCTACGGGAGTGGCAGTGAATCCGGTGACCGCTGGCGGTGGCGCGCCACCGCAAAGGACAACCAGGGACGCCCGCGCGACCTCCCGGCCGGAAGTCTCGTGAAGAGTAAAGATTTGGCCGTTCGCCAACCAAGAGGCGCGAACGGTGAGAGTTCCCGAATTAGCGCCATACGCGGTGAGCGGCGTGCCATTAACGCGAATTTGTACGGCGCTGGAGTGGTTCCAAGTGACGACCGTCGAGCGGTTGTCGCAGTCCGCGACGATGGTAACGGTCAGGGAGGAGGTTCCAGTTCCGGGTCCAGGTCCTGGCTGAGGCGCGGCGCACGTGACTCGGAGGGTAGCCCGCGCCAGCTCCTGTCCGGAACGCGCGGTCAAGGTAAAGACCATCCCGTCGGCTAGCCAAGACTCCCGAACGGTTAGCGTGCCGCCGGATTGGCTGTAGGCCGTCACCGGGGTTCCGTTTACGCGGATCTGCGCTTCGACATTGCCGGGGTTTGTCCATTCCAAGACCGTCTGGCGGTTAGCACAGTCGGTAACCGGCGTTAGCGTGACGGTGGGCTGTGCGGGCGCGGGAGCCTGCACGCGAAACCGGATGGCGCCCAGCGTGCTTTGCCGCGTGTTGGACTGTCCGGTGGTCGGGTTTATGAGTTGGAGGTAGATCACCGCTCCGTCGGGAATCCCAGTGACCGTGGTTTGACCCGTGACGGGTCGCGACGCCTCCCCAAGGATCGGACCGTCGTACGTGAAGGATCGCAAGACGACGCGATTGCCCGAGGTGAAGGGCGATCGCAGTTCCCAGCGCAGCAAGCTCGACCCCAAATCCCCCGGGTTAGAAACCTCAATCGGGTTCGGGCTGGCAGTGAAGGTAACGGCGCTGGAACAACTGGCGGCCGGGATCGTCACTTCTCCCTGTAGGGGTCCGCTGGTGGCGACGATTTTCACCGCCGTTTGCGGGAAAGCGTTGGTGCGCGGTTGGTAGGCGATCTCGTAGAACGTAGAGATCTGGGGGGCGATGAGCGATGCCCAATACGAAAGATCGGTGGAGTTTACCGATCCGTAGAGAAAGCCTCCCGTGTCGTAGGCCAATTGAGAGAGAATCTGCCGAAACTGCGGATTGTTGTATTCATCTCCATGACCCATGGTGAAAATCGAGGCGTCGGCGCTGACCGCGGATGCGATGGCGGACGATAGCGTCTCGGAACTGGCGGTGTCTTGTCCGTCGGACATGACGACGATCACCCGGCGGCCCGGAAGCCGCGATAGACGCGTCGCCGCGTACACGACCGAATCGTAGAGGGCCGTCCCACCGCTGGCCTGGGTCAGACCGTTCAGCCGCGCAACGATCGAAGCATGATCGGTAGTGAAGTCGGCGAAGTTAATGCGGCCGTCGTTGAAAGCGACTACGTGAATCGGCACCGAGCCCGGCAATCGATTGACCAAATCCTGAGCGGCGCGGCGAACGTCCCCAATCCGGTTCCCGATCGATCCGCTGATGTCGAGCAGCAAGACGACGGACGTGTCGGGGGCGCTCGTAAGGGGAGTCAGCGTGAAGTCGCGCGCTTCGCCGGATTCAGTCACCGAGAAGTTCGACTTCGTCAGACCGCCGACCGTTTGGCCGTTCGGCAGCGACCGCACACGCACCGTCAAAGACGCGTTGGGGCAAACGACGACCGCCGGGTTGACCACCGTCACTTGCAGCGAATTCTGCGCCATCATCGGGGTCTGGGCGGCTAGTAGCCCAGCGGCAACAAGCAAGGAACCCTCTCGGAAACGGTTCATACGTTGACAAGCGCAAGGCAAAGGCGAAGGGGGACAAACGGCGGCCCACGAATATCCTGGGGGAATGCGCGTTACCGGATGCGGGTGCGGTACGTCGAACCGATTTAGGTCCCGCACATCGCCCAAGGCGGGCTGTGCGGTCTGGAGCTATACTCAAGGCAGAAAAGGCGGTTCACGAAATTGAGCGGCAAACGTAGCGGTTGGCGGTCGTATTTTTTCGTTCCGAGCGCGATCCTCGCGTGCTCGCTTTTGGGCGGAATTTTCGCGCCCGGCGTCGAGGAAGTCTCGGCGGCGACGACCGAGGACGACATCAAGGCGTCGCTCAAGCAGTTCACCAAGGTCTACGAAGCCTTGGAAGAGAACTTCGCCGACAACGTCGCGCCCGACAAATCGATTTACAACGGCGCGATTCCGGGCATGTTGCGGACGCTCGACCCGCACTCGAATTTCTTCGACCCGAAACTCTACGCGCAGATGCGCGAGGATCAGCGCGGGCGCTACTACGGCGTCGGCATGCAGGTGACGCAGCGCGGATCCAACACCGTGGTGATGTATCCGTTTCCCGGAACGCCGTCGTATCGCGCGGGATTGCGGCCCGGCGACGTGATTTTCGAGGTCAACGACAAGCGCACCGAGGGCTTGACGACTACCGAAGTAGCGGACTTGTTGCGTGGGCCGCGCGGCACTCCGGTGACCGTGCGCGTGATGCGCGAAGGGCTGCCCGATCCGCTGACCTTTAACTTGGTGCGCGACGAGATCCCGCGCAAAAGCGTGCAAGACGCGTTTTGGCTAAAGCCGGGCATCGCCTATATCGATATCGAGAGTTTCAACGAGAACACGTCGCAGGAAGTCGAGGAGAACATGCGGCGTCTGGGCGAGTCGAACATTAAAGGTTTAGTGCTCGACTTGCGCGGAAATCCCGGCGGTCTTCTGAACGAAGGCGTCGCGGTGGCCGATCGTTTCTTGAAGCGCGGACAAGCGATCGTCTCTCATCGCGGACGCGCGTCGGCGGAGAAACCCTTTGTGGCGCGGCGCGGTTCGCAAGGCAACGATTATCCGGTGGTGGTGCTGGTGGATCGCTTCTCGGCTTCGGCGGCGGAGATCGTCGCGGGAGCGTTACAGGATCACGACCGGGCATGGATTTTCGGCGACACGACGTTCGGCAAGGGTCTCGTGCAGCAGGTGTATCCGCTGTCCGAGAACACGGGCCTCGCGCTCACCATCGCCAAGTACTACACTCCCTCGGGCCGGTTGATCCAACGCGATTACGCGCACAAGTCGTTTTTCGAGTACTACAACCGCAAGGACGACGGCGAGAAAAATCCGATGGACGTGAAGATGACCGACAGCGGTCGAACGGTCTACGGCGGCAATGGCATCGCACCGGACGAGAAATGGGTAGCGCCTAAGCTGAATAAGTTTCAGATCGAGTTGCTGCGCAAGTTCACTTTCTTCAACTTCACCGCGAAGTATTTTGGAAGCGGTCGCGATACGAAATTGCCCTCCGGCTGGGCTCCCGACAACAACACGATGAACGATTTTCATCAGTACCTGCTGAAATCGGGCGTCGAGTTTACGGAAGCCGAGTTCGCCGAAAATCAGGCGTGGGTGAAGGATCGCCTGCACCAGGAAATCTACACTACCGCCTTCGGCGTGGACGAAGCGCGCAAACTCACCGTGCGGCACGATCCGATGGTGGCCGCCGGAGTCGACGCGATGCCGAAAGCGAAGGCGCTGATCGACAAATCGAAGCCGGTGGTCGTTCGCCGTTAGTCCGGAACCAAGCAAGGTTTTGATTCCGCAAATCACCGTTCTCGACACCGGGGGGCAATACTGCCATTTAATCGCCCGCCGGGTGCGGGAGTTAGGCGTATACGCCGACGTGCAGCCGAGCGATATCGCCGCGGCGCAATTGTCCGGGCGGCGTGGCGCGATTATCTCCGGCGGCCCGTCTAGCGTTTACGAAACGGGAAGTCCGTCCACCGATCCCCGCTTGTACGAGGCGGGTTTTCCGGTGCTGGGCATTTGCTACGGCCTACAACTGATGGCCCGCGCGTTGGGCGGCGAAGTCGCGTTGGGCGAGCGCGGCGAGTATGGCCACGCGACGCTCGAAACGGTGGACCCCAGCGGGTTGCTCGCCGATTTCGAACCTCGCGAACCCGTCTGGATGAGCCACCGCGATCAAGTACGCGGATTGCCGCCTGGATTTCGATTAACCGCCACGACGGAAACGTGCCCCGTCGCGGCGATCGAGGACCGGGAGCGCAAGCTGTTCGGGGTGCAATTTCATCCCGAGGTGGTGCATACGCGGCGCGGCATGGACCTGCTGCGGCGCTTCATTTTCGGCGTATGCGGCGCGGAGCGCGATTGGGACCCACGGCAACAACTGCCCGAAATCGAGCGTCAGATTCGCGAAACGGCGGCGGGCCGAAATGTTTTATTCTTCGCCTCGGGCGGCGTGGACTCGACGGTGGCGTTCGCCCTAACCCTGCGCACCCTAGGGCCTTCGCGAGTGCATGCCGTCTACGTTGACACGGGCCTGATGCGCGAGGGCGAAACGGAGTTCGTGCGGCGGACGTTCGATTCGCTCGCGCCCGGGGTTTTCGAGGCGGTAGACGCGCGGCGCGAATTTCTCGAGGCGCTAACCGGTGTCGTCGAACCGGAGCGCAAGCGGCACCTGATCGGCGAAGAGTTCGTTCGCGTACAGGAGCGGATTTTGGAACAAGGGCGCTTTCTCGACGGCGACTGGATTTTGGGCCAAGGCACGATCTATCCCGATACGATCGAATCCGGTGGCACGGCGAAGGCGGACCTGATCAAGACCCACCACAATCGCGTCGCCGGTATCCAGAAATTGATCGCGGAGAAGCGGCTTGTCGAGCCGTTGCGCGATCTGTATAAAGACGAAGTCCGCACGCTGGGCCGCGAACTGGGCCTTCCGACCGCGCTGCTCGATCGTCATCCGTTCCCCGGCCCGGGCCTCGCGATTCGTTGCCTGGGAAGCGAGCGTGACGCCCCAATCGCCGCGACCGACGGCGGCTGGGTCGTATCCGTCAGCACGGTGGGCGTGCAGGGAGACTCCCGGACCTACCGCGCGGTGCTGGCCGTCGAGCAGGTGGGTGCGGACGCGACGGAGATTGTGAATCGGCGAACCGACGTCAATCGTGTGATTGAGTTGTGCGCCGCCGCCGCGCCGCTCGGCGAAATGCGCGTGTTCCGGTCGGCGATCGACGCGGAGCGGCTGACTCGGTTACGGCACGCCGACGCGATCGTGCGCGAGTGGTCGGTAGATTCGGGCTTCGAGGAGAAGGTGTGGCAGTTTCCGGTGGTGCTGATTCCGCTCGGCGTGGAAGGACGGCCCGATTCCTTGGTCTTGCGCCCGATCCATTCGGTGGACGGCATGACGGCGAGCGTCGTCGAGATGGGCGAGGCGGATCGCGAGCGTCTTTCGCAAAAACTGCTCGCGGTGCCGGGAGTCGCGGCGGTGTTCTACGATCGCACCAATAAACCGCCCGCGACCATCGAATGGGAATAAGTGACGCCTAGGAGTAAGTCCATGCCGCGCAAAAAGCGCTTCGACGCGAAGAGGGAAGTCCGGGCGATCGCTCGCGAGCGGGTGGGCACGGTGCCTTCGACGAAGGTGATAGTCTCGAAAGCGAAGAAACCCCCGAAGCACAAGAAACCCCCGGGCGAGGAATTGGAATGAGACTCACTTTGGGCCTGTTGGCCGCCATGTTCGCGCTTTCCGCCGAAACGAAGTTTTTGAGAAACGCCACCGTGTTCGACGGCACGGGCCGGGCGGCGCGCAAGGGCGTTTCGATCGTCGTGACGGACGGTCGGATTACCGCCATCGGTTCCGGAGTGAGCGCTCCGAAGGGCGCGGAAACCATCGACCTCACCGGCAAGTTCGTCATTCCCGGAATTATCAATTCGCACGGCCACCTGGGCAACACCAAGGGCTTTATTCAGGATCCGAAGAATTTCACGCGCGAGAACGCCGAGGCGCAATTGAAGCTTTATGCGAGCTACGGCGTCACGACGATGGTGTCGATGGGCAGCGACCAGCCGCCGGTGTGGGCCATTCGCAAGGAGCAACGCGAGGGCCGTCCCGCGATGTGCCGCATCGTGACGGCGGGCCGCGGATTCACGGGCAAGAACGGCTATCCGACGTCGGCGATGGGGATGAAGGGCGTGCCCTACGAAATCGAGACGGTGGAACAAGCGAATAAAGCGGTGGACGAACAGGCGGCGATGAAGGCCGACCTGATCAAGATTTGGATGGACGACCACCTCGGTAAAGAAAAGAAGATCGCCCCCGAGCTCGCGAAGGCGATTATCGCCCGGGCGCACCAACACGGCATCAAGGTCGCCGCGCACATCTTCTATCGCGAGGACGCGCGGACGTTGATCGACGGCGGACTCGACATGATCGTGCATAGCGTGCGCGATAAGCCGGTGGACGCGGAGTTGATCGCGCTGATGAAGAAGAAGGGCGCGTGGCAAGGCGCGGGCACGCTGACGCGCGAGATTTCGATGTTCTGGTACGCGGAGCCGCGGCCGTTTCTCGACGATCCGTTTTTCACGCGCGGCGTCGGCGGACCGAACGGCGAAATCGTGACGCGTATGAAGTCGGAGGCGTACCAAAAAGGCCAGCGCATCGACCCCGATCACGCGCTCTATCCGGGCTTTCTCGCCACCGCGCAGAAGAACTTGAAGGCGCTTTACGACGCGGGCGTCAACGTGGGGTTCGGCACCGATTCCGGCCCGCCCGTGCGGTTCCAAGGCTATTTCGAGCACTGGGAAATGGAGTTGATGCGCGACGCGAGCTTTAAGCCCGCCGAGATTCTCACCATCGCGACGCGCAATTCGGCTCGGAATCTGGGCCTCGAGAAAGACCTGGGCACGCTCGAAAAGGGCAAGTGGGCGGATCTGGTTGTGCTAGATAAGGACCCGCTCGAAGATGTTCGCAATACCCGCACGATCGCGATGACGATGATCGCAGGCAACGTCGCCTACAAGGCGAACTAAGCGATTCGCTGCGCGCTCACACGGAAGACGAAGCCGCCGTTCTGGGGATTCAGTCCAAACTGTTGCTGTTGATTGAGCGACCGTCGGCCTTGCGCGCCGGGACCATTCGGGCCGAAGAGCGGGCTTGGGGCGAGATTGTACGGCCACGGGTCGCGCACGATCATCTCTGTGGGTTGGCCGGCGCCATTCGCCGCACGGATGTAGGTCATCGCGGTGAGTACCATGGCGTGCCCCATCGTGCCGACGATGATCGGCGACTCGTCTTTCAAAGCGTGCGCGGCGACGTGCGGCGGCACGGTGAGGAAGTCCGAACCGACGCGGAAAGATCCGGAAGGGGTTTGCCAAACGCGGTTCAGGTTGCGCAGGATGATGTTGTGGTCGGCTCGCGAGTCGACCAGCGTGCCGAAAGTCTCCATCACGACGCGTTCCTGCGGAACGCCGCAACCGTAGTGGCGCAAGATCATTTCGATGCATGCGGCCCAACACCAGTTTTGGCCGCGTTGCGAGGCGTAGGAGAAATTGAATTGCGCGCTGGGGATGCCGACCGTACACATCTGATTGCCAAACCGATCGGGCATGGAACAGGAAAGACCCGCGAACGCCGTGGCACTAGACGCTCCCAGAGCGGCGGGTAGGGATTGGAGCAAGGTTCGTCGTGTCATACCGCTTAGTGAAGCGTAGGACACCGGCGTTTCGGGACATTCGCGCGAATCAATCTTCTAAGTGATTCACCGTTAGGAAGCAGCTTTCGAACGCATGGTCCAGTAACTGCGGCGTGAGCTTGTACTCCAGACGTTCGAAGGCCATGATGTCGATGGCGTGCGAGAGGACGTCGCGCGGGTGGCAGCGGCGCTTTTTCTTCGCCGTACCGCGATAGTGCTTCGCGAGGAAACCTTCGATCAATTCGGGCTCGTGGTTCAGCTTCTTCGACTTCGCGAAGCTTTCGAAGATTTGCGCAAACTCGCGCTCGTCGGGCGAGCGCATGAACATCTTGTACTGAATGCGGCGGAGGAACGCCTCATCGCCCAACTGATCGGGATTGAGGTTGGTCGAGAAGACCAGAAACGTTTCGAACGGCACTTGCGCTTTGCCGCCGGTGAGGAACGTGAGATAGTCCACTCGCCGCTCCATCGGCACGATCCAACGATTGAGCACTTCCGCCGGCGAGACCTTTTGCCGGCCGAAGTCGTCGATCAGGTAGATGCCATTGTTCGCCTTCAGTTGAAATGGCGCATCATAGACCTTGGACGCCGCGTTATAACTCAAGTCGAGCATCGCGAGACTCAGTTCGCCGCCCGTAACGATGAACGGGCGCTTACACTTGACCCAGCGCGGATCGTAGGACAAGTCCTCGTTCACCGCCGCCGCGAGCGAGAGTAAAGCCGCGGGCTCCGAGGGCGCGGGCGCGTCCACCGGCTGGTGATAGATCGGATCGAACACCTGAATGATCTGCCCCATACACTCGATGGCGTACGGGATGTAAACTGGCGCCGATTGCAGGTTGAAAAGCGCCTCGGCCAAGTAGGTTTTGCCGTTGCCGGGTTGACCGTAGATCAAGAAGCTGCGGCCGGAATTTACCGCGGGGCCGATCTGGTTCAGGATCT
Source organism: Bryobacteraceae bacterium (assembly GCA_033763835.1). GTDB lineage: Bacteria > Acidobacteriota > Terriglobia > Bryobacterales > Bryobacteraceae > JAPKYZ01. The sequence continues at coordinate 106,105 of JANRJS010000017.1, forward strand.
CGTCGCTCACCACCATGTGCCGGTAGGCCTCGGCCAGCATTTCCTTAGTGAGCCAGTTGGGCGATTGGCGTTGCGCGCGGACCAGCGACGCATACTGCTCCATCGGCACCGGTGCGCGTCCGGCGTACTGATTGGTTTCGAGATGGTCGCGCGCGATCGAGCGGCCCTGCTCGGACAACGCGAACACACTGGACACGGCGCCCATACCGAGCGACCGTTTGACGCTCACCAACTGGGAGCGCTTCAGGTTCTCGACGATCGGCTCGATCAGCGAGAACTGCAAGCCGAGCTGCGTCGAGATCTCGCGGCCCAGCGTTTCGCCCTCGAAATACAGGCGCTTTAGGATGAGTTGCTCGATCGTCGCTTCCGGCAAGCCGGTGGCGCCGATGTGATTCGGGACGGCGGGACAAATTTCGGCGGTGGCGGACACGCCGAACTTATCGGCAAAACCGCGCTATCGCTTCGCGTAATTGCGTTCGTAAAAATCGCGGTACTCGCCGGACTTGACCCGCGCAATCCAATCGCGATGTTCGCGGTACCAAGCGACGGTGGCCGAAAGGCCCGCTTCGAAATCCATCGCGGGACGCCAGCCGGTTTCGCGCTCGATTTTGGCGCTCGACAGCGCGTAGCGGCGGTCGTGCCCGGGACGGTCGGCGACATAGGTCATCAGCGATTCCGGCTTACCGGTAGCCGAGAGAATGCGCCCTACGACATCGAGGTTGGCGAGCGAGCGCGACCCACCAATGTTGTAGACTTCGCCCTCGCGCCCCTTGCCGGCGACGGCGCGGATAGCCGCGCAGTGATCGTCCACGTAGAGCCAATCGCGCACCTGTTGGCCGTCGCCGTAAATCGGCAGCGGTTTGTCTTCAAGCGCGTTCGAAATCATCAGTGGAATTAGCTTCTCGGGGAATTGATACGGGCCGTAGTTATTCGAGGCGCGAGTCACTAGGACGGGTAACTTGTAAGTCGTAAAGTAACTCAACGCGAGTAAGTCGGAACCGGCTTTCGCCGCCGAATAGGGACTCGAAGTTCGCAGGGGATAACTTTCGTCGGCCTCGTGCGGGGGATCGATCGACCCGTAGACTTCGTCCGTCGAAACGTGGACGAAGCGGGCGACTTTCGCCGCTCGAGCTTCCTCAAGCAGCGTAAACGTGCCGCGCAAATTGGTCTCGAAAACCGGCGCAGGGGCGTGAATACTGCGATCTACGTGCGATTCCGCCGCGAAGTGAACGACTAACTCGGGCCGGAAACCGGCGAACGCTTCCCGCACCGCCGCGGCGTCGGCGATATCGCCTCTCACAAAGCGATAGCGTGGGTTGGCCGCGACGCTCGCCAGATTCTCGAGATTCCCCGCGTAAGTCAGCTTGTCGAAGTTGAGAATTTCCGCGTCCGGCCAAGCTTCGAGAGCCGTACGCACAAACGCGGAACCGATAAATCCCGCGCCTCCGGTAACTAAGACTCTCATTTGTGCTGTAAGTCCCAGTCGTAGGCGATCGCGGGATCGTTGTAAGGAATACGGCCCTCGTCCGAGGGATCGTAATGCCGGCTTGTGACGTAAATGAGCATACCCGGCTCGCCGCCGATGACCTTATATCCATGCGCGACACCGGGCGGGATCAGTATCTGCCATGGCTTGAGCGCGCCGCAATAAAGCGTATTTCGACGGCCGTACGTGGCGGAGTCGCTTCGCATATCGGCTAGCGCTACTTGAAACATGCCGGCGCTCGCCACCCAAAAATCCGTCTGCCGCCGGTGAATGTGAAACGCCTTGATCGTTCCCGGGTAGCTGAGCGCGGCGGAAACCTGCGTTGTGGCGGGGTCGAAGTGCGCCGCCAAGCCCTCGCCTAGACGGGCGATTTCGAGAAAGTATCCGCGGTCGTCGGGCCAAATGGGATACGAAGCCACGCGAACTCCCTCGATCAAGTCCGGCGAGTCGGGCGTTCGAATCACCGATCCTATGCCGCGCTCAGGCTCGGCCTGGTGCACCGGAAACGGCGCCACTCTGGTCATAGTCTTTCATTTTACAATCTGGCGATGACTCTCCACGACTGGAATTCCATGACTCCCGAGACGCTCAATGCAAAGGCGGCCCGCAAAGCCATTCATACGCAACGCATGACAGTGGCGCGGCTGTCACTCAAAGCGGGCGCGGTAGTGCCGGAACACCACCACGAGAACGAACAAGTGACGATGCTCGAAAGCGGCCATCTGGTCTTTATCACCGGCGGCGAGAGGCTGGATGTGCGCGCGGGACAAACTCTGGTGATCCCGCCGAATGTTCCCCATCGCGTAGAGGCGCTCGAAGACAGTCTGGCGGTCGACCTGTTCGCGCCCGTGCGCGAGGACTGGCTACGTGGCGACGACGCCTATCTACGGTGACGCTCCATCTTCGATGACGCTCCATCTACGGTGACGCTCCATCTTCGATGACGCTGATCTACGGTGACGCTCCATCTTCGATGGCGCTGATCTGAGAGGGAGTAACAGCGACAACCCCGTCCGGTGACGGCAATAATTGCAAGTAAGGGCCGCCGGTCGCGCGAACGCGGCGGTCCGAGAGCGTGAGGACGCGAGTCCGGTCGCCGATCCAGATTTCGCCCTTGTACTGGCACAAACCGCGCGGACGATCGAGCGTTAGTCCCAAAGGCTCCTCGATCCACAACTGTCGTGGATCGGCGGGCGGACGAAACCAACTAGCGCGCGCCTTCGGGCGCTTCGATTCGAGCCATAGCAACTTACCGTCCGCCCAGAGGAGACGGGCCGAAGCCGACAGCGGATCCTCATTCCATAAATTGATCGCATGTAACTGCCAGGGTAAGTGGAATTCTCTGGGCGAACGAATCCAATAGTTACCGCAGATAATGTCCGGGTAACCGTCGCCGTCGATATCTTGAATTAGTAAGCCACCCTGCTCGGATGCAGTGTAAAACGAGTAGATTTCGCGGTAAGGCCAACGCTCGGCTGGAGATTCCCGGCGCTCGTAGAATCGAATCTGCATGCCCCGGTGAACGGCGAGCAAACCTAGCCGGCCGAACAACCGAACCTCCATCGCGTCGATCACGTTCGTATTTACGTCGATTACTTCGCCGCCCCAACGCAAAGTGCCTTCGCGCTCAACAAGTAACCGGTTTTGAAATGCGCATCCGAAGCTCGCCCCGTCCCAAGGGACGATTCGACCGCCGATGAGGCTCGCGCCGGTGTGCATGCGCTCGATTGTAAAGCCAGGGCGCGGCCCGCCGATAAGTGCGACATCCATGCAAGCGCAATACGACAGCGAAGTGATCCTTCCGCGCTTCCGGCGTCTCATGCAGGATGTAACCCGCGGGCGTTGGCAGCGCAATTCGTTCGAGTCTTGGGAGATCGAATTGCTTCTCGACATCGAGGCTTGCGGCCCAATCATCGCGGCCCGGCGCGACCTGCTGCCCCGCTACCAGAAGGCCGTCGAGCGGCAATTGGGGAAGCGCGGGCAGTTGCCGATGAAGCTCTCCGAATACGTCGAGAGCTTGCGGGCACGGCAGCTTTCCCGCCTCGGCGCGCGTGTCGAGAACCGCCGGACCGTTATGGAGCCTGCGCTATCGTAAAAGCATGGGTTGCGGCGCGGGGATGACCACGGCGTTCCTCCAAGAGGAACCGAACAAGACCGGTCGGCGAGTGTTTTGCGTGAAGTTCCAACGCGAGATGTACGGGCTCGACGAGTCGCCGTTCGACAATCATCCGCTCGGGCAAAAAATCTTCGAAAACGTATCCAAGGAAGCTTGGCGGCTTTGGCTGGAACAAATGAAGATGATCATGAACGAGTACCGCCTGAACTTAGGCACCAAAGAATCTCAGGAGTTTCTGCTGGAGCAGATGGATAAGTATTTCTTCGGCGAAGGTTCCGCATTCCCGCCCGGCTACGTCGCGCCGAAAGCGAAGAACTAAGCCAAGACTTTCGCGTAGTCGAATTTCAAATGGGTATGCGCCTCGCGTAAACGGGCCGCCGTTGGTGCGAACAGGAATCCCGGATAGCTTGAACCTTCCGGCCAAGCCCGGAAAACTTGCCCTTCTTGCGCGGTGATGACGACCTCCGCGTGGCGGGAAGCTTCTTCCACGCCGCTTACGCCCCGGAACATTCCGCCTTCGCCCACCGGGATCATCATCGCCGCCGATGGTCCGCGATAAACCGGCGGCGCTTCGCCCGTTAGCGCATGCTGGATTACGGCCTCTTCAAGACCAGGGACGATCTTCGCGCACAAGCCGCCAATCGGCCTCGGCGCGACTTCGAGCATCCAAACGCCTTCGCCGTTAATCCGCATTTCCGCGTGCACCGGACCGTCGCTCAGCCCCAGTGCGGTCACCGCGCGCTGAGTGTCCTCAATGGCCTCGGCGACCGGGTCACAGACTTCGTAGATGGTCTCCTCGAAATACGGACCGTCGAGCGGATCGGGCTTATCGAACATCGCGACGATACTAAGCCGCCCGCGCGTTACGAAGCCTTCGAGCGCGAACTCGTGCCCGGGGATGAAGCGCTCGACCAGAATCGGTTCGTTCCCGACTAGCCGCCTTACGCGCGCGATGGCGGCGGCACGTTCGGATTCGGTATCGGCGCGAATCACGCCTTGGCTGGCCGACCGGCCCACGGGCTTGACCACGCAAGGCAGACCGTCGGTTTGCGGCACGCGCAATTCTGCGGCGCGGAATCGTTCGCGCGTCAACCGCTTGTCGGTCGCCGCTTCCACGGCGTCGTGCGAGTGAAAGCGCAGCCCGAGCGTGCTCGCGTATCTCGCGGCCTTGTCGCCGAGCGCCACCACGCCATCGACATGCGGGATCGCGCCGCCTTCGAATGGGATCGCCGAGTCTCCCCACGGATTTTCGAGTACGTGACACCGGTCGCTCGCGACGACAACCTCCACTCCCAAGCGCCGCGCGGCTTCGAGAAACGCTTGTGTCTGGTAGCCGGTGGTCGTCGTCGCCAGCAGGATTTTCGGCATAAGTTCAGATGACGGCCAACTGGCCCTCGGTGGGTTCCGCTCAACAGTACCAGGGCTCGTCGAGATACGGCACCGTGGCGCGCGGCATTAGATCGAGCGGCTCGCGAAACACTTCCTCCCAGACCCGCACGAAGATTTCGGATCGCGAACCCGGTTTCGCGACCAATTTCAGCAGCCGCGCGGCAAGCGCGTCCATTTCCGGATCGTCGTGCGTCCACGGGTGCAGCAGCGACTCCGGATCGAGTGGGCCGACGCGCAGATCGGGCAGTTCGAGGAGCCGCGAATGCGCCGTCACTAGCAATCGGAGCGCCAACTGCACCGGCGCGACGTTCTCGATGAGGTCGAGCGAGCGAAGGGAGCGCAGCAGGTCCTCGTAGCCTGCGCGCGTGGTCCACGGCGTGAACGCGAGGAACGTGGGCGCAAGCGTCAGCCCATGAGCGCGCATTAAATCGACACACTCGAAAAAGTCGGAGCGGGTGTGCCCTTTGTCGAGCCTCTCGAGAATCGCGTCGTCGAGCGACTCCACCGCGCTCGTGACGAACAAACATCCTGTGTCGCGCAGCATCGGGAGAAGGTCGCGATGCTTCAGCAGATGTTCCACCTTGATCGTCGCGTCGTAGGTGACTAGGGGAAACTCGCGGTGTAGCGCCTCCGCCACGCGACGCGCATGCGTGGGGCCGTTGAAGAAATCGGGATCGGTAAAGGTGACATGCTGCGCACCGGCCGCGACCTGCTGCCGGACGTCGGCCATTACGATCTCAACGGACGTGATTCGAAACTGGCCGTCGTAAACGGGAACGATCGGGCAGTGGCGGCAGCGATGCTTGCAGCCATGCGACGCCTCGACCGCCGCAACGAGCTTGGGTCCGTCGATCGTGCGCAGCGGCGCGTACTTTTCGAGCGGCGGCAGACCGTCGCGAAGCGGGACGACGTACCCAGTGCGGCCAAGCGGTACTCGCCCGATCCAGTGCACACCGAGAGATCGCAAATACTCGGCGTTCAGCTGCGCGTACAACCCATACGCCGCGAGCCGCGCCCGAGGGTTGATGCGCCGAACGCCGCGAATCCACGGCACGGCCAAACGAGTCGCTGTGTGCATCGGCAGCGAAAACGCGGCAAGGTCCGCTTCACGCAAAGCTTCGAAATCGGGATCCTCCCGCGAGAGGTCGAAGCACCGCACGTGCCACCCGCGCGCGGCCAACAGCGCGGCGGGCGTGGCGAGCGCCTGCGGCTGATGCCCCAATTCGTAAGTGGAAAGCAGAACGGCCCGCAAATCTTATTGTCGAACGCGCCGCCGTAGTCCAGTCGCGAACGCCCCGAGCCCCGCAACCATCAAGGCTGCGCTCGAAGGCTCCGGAACACCCGAAGCGTTGACGGGATAAATAAAGCCCGAATCGGAGCGCAAGCCCGGATCGTCGACGAGATTGCCCTTCGAGTCGAACACCTGGACGCGTGAGACGGTCGCCGTGTGGAGCAAATCGGCGAAAGCGGAGCCGGTCTTGTCGTAGTAGCCGCCCGCGCAAAGCCCGCCGCTATAGTACGAGCAGAAGAAATAAGCTTCGAGCGACAAACCATACTCAATACGGTGCTTCGAGAAGCTCGCCTTTAAGGTCACGCTATCGGCCAAGGAGTTGTAGCTGGATGCGCTCCACACGGTGGTAGTCCGAATTTCGCCGAGACCAACGAAACCCAGGCGTATGCGTTGCCCAAGTGGAAGCCCGCGGTGCCATCGATATCTAGAACGAATCTATGGTTCCGCTTTCGACGTAGTCGATGCTGAACGCGTCGGTGAAGAGATGCGGTTGCCAAGAGTGCTTGTTGCAGGTTCCTAGCGCGCCCGGCTAACGATCTTTTGCGAAGTAGAGGGTCACGGCGCGCTCGATATCTTCGTGCGAGGCGCGCGCATCCCGCTTTTCGTAGCTCGAAATCGCCGCGAGCAGGTTGCAAATATCGACGGGATAGCAGGCGCGCAGTTCGCCGTGCCCTTGTTCGAGGCAGAGGTCGCGCAGCAAATCGCCCGCGCCAGACTCCACGGGAATCGCGCGCTTCTCCACGACACGCCGGAAGATTTCGCCGAACGCCTCCGCGTCTACCGGCTCGATCCAAATCTTGTTCTGGATACGGCGCAGAAACGCTTCGTCGGCGAGCGACGACGGATCGAGGTTGGTCGAAAACACCACCATCAGCTCGAACGGGATCTGGAACTTCACGCCGTAGCGCAAGCTCAAGTAATCGACCCGCCGGTCGAGCGGCACGATCCACCGGTTCAGCAACTCGCGCGGCGACATCAGTTGCCGGCCGAAGTCGTCGATAATCAGCAGCCCGTTGTTGGCCTTCATTTGCAGAGGGGCGGCGTAGATTCCCGTCGTGTCGTCAAGCCGCAGTTCGAGCATCGAAGGCGCCAGTTCACCGCCCACGACCACGCATGGCCGCCGGCACACCACCCAACGCGGGTCGGATTCGGGATCTTCCAGTTCTTCGACTCGCTCATGCACCACCGGGTCGTACAGGTTGACGATCTGGTTGTCCACCTCGACGGCGTAGGGCATGCGGATGGTGTCGCGATAGACGCGCAGCATGCGCTCGGCGATCGAGGTCTTACCATTGCCCGACGGTCCATACAAGAAGATCGAATTCTGAGAGATCAGCGCCGGACCCAATTGGTCGATCAAGCGCGGTGAAACCACCAGATCGCCGAACGCGCTTTCCAACCGCGCGCGATCGATCTCGACGCGCGCCACCTGCTCCCGCGTGGCCCGCATGTACTGCTTCACTGGTACGGGCGCCGCGCCCGCGTATTGACTCACTGAGAAGCGGTCGCCGGCCAACTGCCGCCCGGCTTGCGAAAGCACGAAGGTATAGTCGTTGCCGACCATCCCTTTCACTTCGATCAACTGCTGGTTGCGCAGATGACGAAACGCCGCGTCGGCGATCGGCGGCGAGATTTTCAGCGCGCGGCATAGTCCGCCGATCGAGCTTTGCCCTTCGAGCAGCAATCGCCGCAGCACCAGATCGAACACCAGCGTTTGCGGCAGTCCGAGTTCTTCCCAAGTTTGGGGTGGGGGCGGTGCGAACCGCGGCGCACTCTCGCGGATTTCTCCCATGTCCGGCGTATCGGCGGTCTGCACGTTTGTATGAGGGGCGGCGTCAAGTCTTCTTGTTAGGACTTTCGTTGGCTGCGGCTCTTTTGTGGAGCGCGGACCCGGTCAACCTCGGATGGGAGGCGCGCGACGCGGAAAAGCGCGGCGACGTCGTGCGGGCCTACGCCTTGTATTCGCAGGCGGCGAAGCTGGATCCGGCGAACGCCAAGTATGCGGCAAAGGCTTTTGCCTTGCAGCGCTCCGCCCTAACCAAGGCCAAGGTTACGATGGCGCCGCTGCCCGAGCGGGACGACCCCGTGCCGCCGCTGCCGGAGATAACGGACCAGGATCGCGCCGATATCGCCCGGCTGAAGCCGCCGCCCGATCTTCGCCCCCGCGCCGGACGTCACGATTTCCGCCTCCGCGCCCCAATTCGCGACCTCTGGACTTCCGTCCTCAAAACCTGCGAACTCGAAGTCGTCTTCGACACCGAATACAACCTGACCCAGCCTCTGCCGTTCACGCTCGACCGCGCCACATGCGGCGAAGCGGTCCGCGCGCTCGAATCGACGACCAAGAGCTTCATCGTCCCGATCGCCGAACGATTGGTGCTGGTGGCGCAGGACAGTCCGCCGAAGCGCCAGGAGCAGGAGCGAATGGTCGCCATCTCGATTCCGCTGCCCGAACCGGTAGCCGTCACCGAGGTGCAGGAACTCGCCCGCGCCGTGCAGCAGGCGTTCGAAATTCAGCGGTTCGCCATCGACTCCGCCGCGCGGATCGTGATGCTGCGCGACCGCTACTCGAAAGCCCGCGCCGCGCAAGCGGTGTTCGTCCAAATGATGCAACGCCGGCCGCAAGTCTTTCTCGACGTCGATTTCATCGAAATTCAAAGTCGGCGCGACTACAGCTTCGGGCTTTCCTTGCCCACGGCCACGCAGTTACTTTATTTCGGGGGGTGGTTCCGGTCTCAGCCTTCGATTCCGTCCGGCGTCGCCAACTTCCTAACTTTCGGCGGCGGATTGTCGTTATTCGGCTTCGGCGTGGCGAGCGCGGAACTGCTCGCGAGTATGACCGACGCCCGTTCGTCGGTGCTGTATCACGCCGAAATGCGCAGCCTGGACAATCAGGCCGCCAGCCTGCACATCGGCGACCGGTTCCCGATTGTGACAGCGACCTATGCGCCGGGTACGGAAGGAGATGGCAATACCTTCCTGCCGCCGCCGACCATCCAGTTCGAGGACCTTGGCCTTACCCTGAAGATCACGCCGCGCATTCACGACGAGACCGAAGTGACGCTCAACGTCGAGAGCGAGTTCAAAGTCCTGACCGGAGAGACGCTGAACGACATTCCAGTGATCTCGAACCGGAAATACCTAGGTCAAGTGCGTCTACGGGGGGGCGAATGGGCGGTTGCGGCCGGCCTGATCTCGACCAACGAATTGCGTAACGCCGTAGGCATCCCCGGACTGTCGCAAATCCCCGGTGTGGGCGTAGCGCTGCGGCGCAACGAGCGGTCGAAATCTCTGGGCCAGACCATGCTGGTGATTAAGCCGCGCATCGTGGGCTTGGGCGCCGACGAATCGCTCGCCCGGGGGATCTGGATCGGGTCCGAGACCCGCCCGCTCCCGCCGCTGTAGCGGATTGCTACCATCGGGGTCTACCCATGCCCACCAAAGTCACTATCTTCAACAACGGCCCCATCCGGATCGAAGGCGAGTTCGAAATTTACGACGCGCAAGGCAACCTGTATGGCTTGGCCGGACGGACGGCTATCGGCCTGTGCCGATGCGGACAATCGAGCAACAAGCCCTTCTGCGACGGCATGCACGCCAAGCAAGGCTTCGAATCGCAATGCGTGGCGAAGGAACTGCCCCCGCCGAAGCCTAAGGTTTAGTGGGAATTGACCCCGGCGAGCGGGCGTGTCACACTGTGTGACATGAAGACCGCATCGGTTCGCGATCTGCACCTGAAGACCAGTGCCATCCTCGCGGAAGTCGAGCAGGGCGAGACCTTCTATATCGAAAAGAACGGCCAAGTCATCGGCAAGCTGGAGTACGCTTCGGACCGGCCAACGCCTCGTTTCCCCGACCGGTCGGCGTTCTTGGCCACGCTGCCGAAGTGGGATCAAGACTTTACGACGCAAGCGATTTCCGAAGATCGGGATCGGGGCCTTGATTGGTAGCCTATTTCGACGCCACCTTCATCGCCAAGGCGTACGTGAACGAACCGGAGAGCGATCGGGTCCGCGAGTTTGTGGCCAAGTCGTCGAGAATCCTGACTTCAGCGATCAGCGTCGTCGAGGTAGAGGCCGCTTTCCATCGTCAGTTCCGTGAGGGTAGACTTACGGCGGAACAGGCCCGCGAACTTGGGGCGCAATTCGAGCAGGACATGCAGAACGTATGGACGCCCGTTCCGATGACTCCGGACATTTTGAAACGTACCGCACTGCGATTCCGCATCCTCCCGCAAAATGTCTTCCTCCGCGCGGGGGACGCCATCCACTTGGTCTCCGCGCTCGAAGCCCGCTCCGACGAAATCTGGACGAACGACCGCCGCCTTCTGGCCGCCGCGCCTCACTTCGGACTCTTGGGCCGCACGATATAATCTTGGGCGATTATGCGGTTTCCCGCCTTTCTGGTAGCGGTGTGCGCTCTCGCGCAAGCGCCCGCGCCCAAACCCACCGTTTATAAGGCCGCGCCTCCGGTTACCGCGCTCGCCTTCTCTCCCGACGGGACCTGGATGGCCGTTTCCGGCTATCGCGAAATTCTGCTGCACTCGATGGAGAACGGCGCGCCCGCGAAACTCGCCGCGCGGCTCGCGGGGCGGGCGATGCGGATCCATGGGCTGGCCTTTTCCGCCGACTCGAAAACTCTCGTCGCCACGGGCGGCGATCCGGCGGTGGGCGGCGAAGTGCAGGTTTGGAATGTTTCCACGAAGACGCTGCGCCACCGTTCGCGCCTGGCGGGCGATACGTTTTTCGGAGTCGCACTCTCGCCCGACGGCACGCGCGCCGCTTTCGGGGGTGCCGATAAGTCGATTCGTCTCTACGACGTCGTCGAGGGCAAGCAACTCCGCAAAATGGACCATCACGAGGACTGGGTGTTCTCGACCGCCTTCGGCATCGACGGCAAGCGACTCGTGAGCGTGGGCCGCGACCGCGCCGCCAAGCTCACCGACGCCTCCACCGGCGCCTTCGTCGAAAACGTCAATTTGTTGCGCGATTCGCTAACCGCCGTCGCCCGGCATCCTCGCCGCGATTGGGTGCTGATCGGCGGGCAGGACCGCATTCCGTACCTCTATCGAATGGACCGTCCCCGCGCCATGCGCATCGCCGACGATTCCACTTTGATCCGCAAGTTTCCGCAGCAGGACGGCCCCATACTCACCGTCGCGTTTTCGCCTGACGGATCGAAGATCGCCGTGGGCGCAGAATCGGGCGACGTCCGGATTTACGACGCCGAATCGGGCGCGGCGCTCGGGCAATGCTCGGGGCACCAGGGCGGCACCTACGCGCTAGCTTTTACCATTGATGGCACGCGTCTGGCGGCGGCGGGATTCGACGGCCAAGTGCGGCTTTACGGAATCGATGGCAAACTCGCGCAAGCGTACACGCCCGTACCGCTCGGCGAAACGGTGGCTCGACAATGATTACATTCGCACTGCTGGGCGCGCTGGCGCTCGCGCCCACGATTCGCGAAATGTCGCCGCCCGGTGCGGAGCGCGGCAAGACGGTCAAGGTGATTCTGCGCGGCGAGGGGCTCACCAACACCGCGAAGATTCTTTCCGAAATTCCCGGTACGATCACGAAGCTCACCGGAGAGGACTTTGCGTTCCTCCTCGACATCAAGCCCGGCGCGGCGGTGGGACTGTATCCGATTCGCCTGCTCAACGAAGACGGCCTTTCGAATTTGATGCTGTTTAGCGTGGGCCGTCTGCCGGAAACGATCGAGACCAAAGAGACTCGCGAGAAAACGAACAACACTCGCGAGTCCGCGCAGTCGATTGCGACCCCCATCACCGTCAACGGCACGCTCGACGGCCCGGATATCGATTACTTTGCGATCGACGTGCGCGCGCCCCGCAAGCTAATCGTCGAGATCGACGCCCGCCGCGCCGGATCGGCCCTCGATCCCGCGTTCGAGATCGAAGACGCAACCGGCAAAGCGATCGCCAAAGCCGACGACTCGCCCGGATGCGGTGTCGATGCCCGCGCGCAGGTGACGTTCGCCAAGCCCGGTCGCTACTACGTCCGCGTCCACGATTCCAAGTACTCCGATCAAGCGATGAATTTCTACCGCCTCAAGATCGGCGAATGGACCTACGCCGATTCGATGTACCCGATCGGCGCGCCGCGAGGCACGCAAGCGGATGTGACCCTGATGGGCGGCAATCTGGCCAAACCCGTTCGAGTTTCGGTGAATGTGCCGGAGGCCGCTGTGGCCGCGCCCGTAACGCTGGAAGGCTCCGCCTCTCTGCCCTTGATGCTCATCGCCGCCGAACCGGATTGGAAGGACGCGAAGTTCGCAAAAGCCAAGACCCCAGCCACCTTTCCCCTAACGGTGAAGCCCGGCGAATCCTGGGTTGTCGAGGCCGTAGGCCGCGCCGCCGGAGCCACGCCTGCCGATCCGATTGTCACCGTCTTCGGACCGGATAAGAAGAAAATCGCCGGACGCCTCGATTTCGCGAGCCCGCACCAAGCCGTTCCGTTCACCGTACCCGAAGGCGTGACCGAAGTGACGGTCGCGATCGAAGAGTTACTGGGACGCGCGGGCGACGAGTTCGGCTACCGCTACCGAATCTCGAAAGCGCACGCCGATTTCGTGGCGTCGATCGGCACGCCGTTTGTCAATGTGCCCGCCGGCGGCACCGCGATCGTTCCCTTGATTGTCGAGCGGCGAGGTTACGACGGCCCCGTCAAAGTTACGATCTCCGATATCCCTCCCGGCATTCGAGTCGCGGGCGGCAACATCCCGTCGGAAGCGGCGGCGCAGAATTTCAACGATATCAACGCCGGATTCCGCATCTCTCGCGGAATGCTCACCTTGACCGCCGCGCCCGATATCGCGCCACAGCAGACGCAGTTGAAATTAGTCGCCGTTGCCGAGACTCCGCAAGGCCGCATCGTGAAGGACGTCCGCGGACCGGGGATCAATGTCGGGGTGCGTGGCTTGCGGCAATCCGCCGTCACCGCGCCGTGGCTCGGAATGCGACTGCCGTTCGCCACCGCGCGCCCGCTGCCGGTGGCGATTTCGAACGCGAGCCCGCAAGTCCGCATTGCGCAAGGCTTCGAGTTTCCGCTGGCCTATCGTGTGACAAGACGCCAGGGCGCCATGGCGGTGAGCCGGGTACGAGACCAGCAGATCAACGCCGTAGGCAATTTGCGATTCCTCGCGGGCGAGCCGGGAAAAAATCCCGACTCCGGTTCCGTGCTGCTGTCTACCAACTTCGCCAGCCCGGTGACGACCTTCGACACCGTGCTGGTCGCCGACACGCAAGTCGACGGCAAGATGCAGACCATCTACTCGCCGATTATCGAGATCGATATTGTGGCCGGCTACCAGGTGCGCCCTTTGGAGAAGCGCTTGACGGCCAAGCCCGGCGCAGCCTTCTCGATCCCGGGGACCGTCTTCCGCGAGCCGACGTTCGAAGGCGGATTCGTTAAAATTCAAGCGAGCGAACTGCCCGAGGGCGTCACTTGCGACGCTTCGGAAGCCGCCGCCGACGCTCGCGAGTTCCGCGTAAATTGCCGTGCGGCCGCGACCGCCAAGCCGGGCAAATACGAAATCCTGTTGACTTCCGTCGCACCCGACACGGGCCGTAAAGCCAAGGCCGACTACAAAGGCCCCGAAGTTCCACTCACGTTGATTCTGGGAAACTAGAAAGAGAAGCCATGCAAGCGCTTGCTTTGTCGTTCGCGATGTTCGCCGCCGATTCGCCCACTTTCGTGCGCGACGTACTTCCCGTGATGAACAAAGTCGGCTGCACGTCCGGCCCCTGCCACGGCGGGGCTAAGGGCAAAGGCGGCTTCAAGCTTTCGTTGCGCGGGTACGACGCCGAGTACGACTACCGCGCCATCCTGCACGATCTCTCCGGCCGCCGGTTCAATCGCACGGAGCCCGAAAACTCGCTGGTCCTGCTCAAGCCCACCATGAAGATCGCGCACGGCGGCGGTAAGAAGATCGAGCCCGATTCCGCCTACTACCGCACGATTCTCGATTGGTTGGCCGCGGGCGCTCCGTTCGGCGACGCCGAAGCGAGCGCTGTGACTAAGCTCGAAATCGAGCCCGCCGAAGTGTTCGCCAAACAACCGGGCGCGAAGCAGGCGCTCAAGATCGTCGCGCATTACAAAGACGGCGGAACCCGCGACGTTACCCGCGAAGCGCACTACACTTCAACCTACGAACCCGCCGCCGCCGTGACCGAACTTGGCGAAGTTTCGACGCAACGTAAAGGCGAAACCTCGCTCCTCGTCCGCTACGAAGGCCGTCTGGGCGTGGTGCCGGTTACCGTGCTTTCCGGCAAACCGGGCTTCACCTGGAACAACGCTCCAGCTTGGAATTACATCGACGAGTTTGTGAACGCAAAGCTCAGGCGCGTCGAGATTCAGCCGTCGAATCTATCGACCGACGAAGAATTCCTGCGCCGGGTCTCGCTCGACCTGATCGGCTTGCCCCCAACGCCCGAGGAGATTCGCGCGTTTCTCGCCGATAAGCGCGAGGCGAAACTCAAGCGCACGGCGCTGATCGACAAACTGATGGCGCGTCCCGAATTTCTCTCGCACTGGGCCGTCAAATGGGGCGATCTCTTGCAGGTCAACCGGATCAAATTGGGCGACAAGGGCATTTGGGCGTTCCGTGAGTGGATCAAGGAATCGCTTTCCGAAAATAAACCTTACGACCGCATGGTTCGCGAACTGGTTACGGCGAAAGGCTCGACGTTCCAGAATCCGCCCGCCAACTTCCTGCGGTTCACGCGTGACCCGAAGGTCGCGATGGAGACCTCGACGCAGTTGTTCTTGGGCGTCCGCATGGTTTGCGCGCAATGCCACGACCATCCGTTCGAGCAGTGGACGCAGAACCAGTACTACAACCTGAGCGCGTTCTTCTCGACGGTCGGAATTAAGAGCGGCATCGACAACGACGAGGAAGTGATCTACGACAAACGCGACGAGTCGGAGATCGAAATCCGGCACCCCAAAGACAACCGGGTGATGCCCGCAAAGTTCCTTTTCAGTCTTCCCGCGCACAAGTTCGAGGAGAAGATTTCGCAGCCCGAGAGCGACCTGCGCGAGACGCTCGCCGCCTGGCTAACGGCGAAAGACAACCCCTACTTCGCTAAGGCCATGGCGAACCGGATGTGGAGCTACTTTTTCGGGCGCGGCATTATCGACCCGGTGGACGACATCCGCGCGTCGAATCCGCCGACCAACGCTCCGCTGCTCGACGCCCTTACCGCCGATTTTGTGAAGTCGAATTACGACTTGCGTAAGCTGATCCGCACGATCGTCGCGTCGCGCACCTACCAATTGAGCTTCGACCCCAACCCTTGGAACGCGGACGACGAGTTCAACTTCTCGCGCGCCTACCCCCGCCGCCTTACCGCCGAGCAATTGTACGACGCGGTCCACATCGCCGCCGGAGCCAAACCCAAAATCAAAGAACTGCCCGAGGGTTCGCTCGCGCAGGATTTTCCGGACACCAATATCGACCGCGGCGGCTTCCTCGACCTGTTCGGCCGGCCCGAACGCCAGACCAGTTGCGAGTGCGAACGGCGTAGCGACGTATCGCTCGTGCAGGCGCTGAATCTGCTGAACGGGGGCACGATCGCCGACGCCATCGCGGATGCGGACGGCCGAATCGCCAAGCTTATCCTCGCTGGGGCCGACGACCGGAAACTCGTCGAAGAGTTGTACCTCGGCGCGTTGAGCCGCCGTCCAACGCCGCAGGAGATCGATTTCGCCCAAACCTACTTGCGCAAAGGCGGCTCTCGCGCCGAACGCGCCCAGGACTTGCTTTGGGCATTAATGAATTCCAATGCTTTCCTGTTTAATCGTTAGCTTTCTTGTCGCGCAAGGGTTGTTTAACCAAGCGCCGCCCGGCGTCGAAGACACCTTGCGGGAGCGCGTCAAGAAGTTCTACGAGGCGGATATCGCGGGCAAGAAGGAAGACGCGGTGAAGTTTGTAACCGCAGGAGACCGCGACGGGTATCGCAAGGCGGACCGGCGCACGGCTAAGTCTTTCGAGTGGAACCAAGTGACGTGGGGCGAGGACTTCAAGACCGCCAAAGTGGTTGTGAACTTGGCGCTTTCGGGCGACGACGCCCCACCGTTTCCTTTGCCGGAAGCGTCTAACTGGAGGTTGGAAAAAGGAGAGTGGGTTTGGTACTTGCCGCCGCGCAAATAGCGTTGTTCGCCTTCGCGCAGGCCCCCGCAGAAGAGGCCGCGCTCCGCGCGAGAGTTGAGCCCTTCTTTGAAGCCGTTCGCGCTGGCAAGTACCGCGTCGCGTTGCAATACGTATCCGACGACAGTCAGGACGCCTTCCTCGGCGAGCCGAAAACGAAACCGCTCTCCGTCTCGATCGAAAAAATCGAGTGGTTAAAACCGGGCGAAGAAGCGCGCGTAACCGCGATCATGGAAGGCGAAATGATGGTGGCGGGCCAAGTGTTGAAGTCCCGCACTCCGCAGGAAAGCTACTGGCGTAAGGAAAGCGAAGGCTGGATGTGGTTTGAGCCGCCTGTCCGCGAGCGCCGCACTCCGTTTGGTGTTGTCAAAATCGACCGGTCCGGCAATCTCGTTGGCTCCACGCCCAACGTCAACCTCAAGGAGAAGGTCGCGCAAGCGCCTTCGACCGCCGATATCCTCGGCGCGGTTGAGATCGCCGTCCGCGACGTCCAAATCTCCCGCTCGAAGCCATTCGAAACCCAGTTCTCGGTGAAGAACGGCTTGCCGGGTTACGTGCAGGTGTCGGCCTACGTACCGGGCATCTCCGGGCTCACGATTTCGCCGGACAAGCGCCAACTCGCGAGTGGGGAGACGTTAACGCTTACGCTCAAGTGGACCCCCGGCGCACAGCCCGAATCGGACCTACAACGCGGCGCGGTGATCGTCGACCCCCTAGGCCGTCGCGGCGAGTTCGCCATCCGTTGGGTAGACTAAACGCTCAATTTCTTCGCGATCGCGCGCAGCAACTCGCGATCTTCACTTGTGAATCCGCTTTGCGTTTCGGGCAGGGGGACGCTCTTGTCGCGCACCATGACGATGCCCGGCTGCGTGTAGACGAGTTCCTCGTTGTCGTTCAAAGCGCGCAGCGGAACGGGTATCGGGGCCATCTCCGGCGCAGGCACTCCCGCCGTGGTCTGGTCGTAGAGATTCACCGCCGCCGCTTCGGCCTTGTTCAGCACCAGCATGTCGAGCGTGGGCTTCCCGTCTTCGCTCATGATGTCGGCAAGCACATTCTCGTAGACCACGGTACGACGCGTGGACTGCGCCGCCGCCGGGTCTTCCCAATTCTTCGGGGGACGCGTGGTGTCGTAAGCCGGAGCCTCTTTGCCGGTCAGGGCGCGATAATCCTGGCGGCTGCGATAGTACGGAAACAGGTAAAGCCGGTCGAGCGCGAAGTAAGGTTGTGCCATCTCGCGCTTAGCTTGGAAATACGAAAAGGGCGAGCCCGTAGATTCGCCCTTCGAAAGTATTGGAAACGGGCGGGATTTCACCCCGCCCGTTCCGTGACTACCGAACCGGGATGGTCGAGCTTTGACCGAACACCAGCGCTCCCGACGCGTCGCGAAGGGCGATCGCGAACGGTTGCGCCGCGCCCGATCCCGATACCGCCGGATCCACGGTGAACTTCACGTAGTAGACCCCAATTAGCCCCGCCGCGTAGCCCGCTTCCGTCACCGGGACCCCTTGGTTGTTAATCCCAACCACGACATTGGCGGTGGGCAGTGTCTGGCCGAGCCCGATCGAGTTCGTAAAGACGCCCGCGATCGATCCAAACCCAGTGAAGTAGGCGGTCAACGTTTCGCCGCCTACCGCCGGACTTTCCGGAGTGACGAACTGCCCGTTCGCCTTATTGGCCACCACTTGCAGGCGATTCGCCGAGTTCGAGAACTCGAAGATACCGGGCGAAAACGCGGCCACCGTCACCGAGGCCGACGCCGTCTGCCCCAGCGCGGTCACGGTTACGGTCTGGTTGCCGAGCGGCGATTCGCACGGCCACTGGACGTTGATCTGTTCCCCGCCGGAGGTATTCGACACCGAGAAGAGCGGAGCCGGGATCCCCGCCGCCGACACGCTGACGCCCGATAGTGTCAGGGGTTGCGGACCGACACGCGGACCGGAAACGCTTCCCGACAGGCCCGTCGAAAATCCCGCGCCGCGGATCGTTACCACGGAGCAGGGAGCCACGCCGGGCAGGAAGTTCGCGCCATTGACGACCGATTCGATTCTAGGACCGGCGGGCGCCACGGTGAGAGTAAAAGTCAGGACGCTAGAGCCCAATGTCGCCGTTACCGCCGCCGTACCCGTAGTCGCACCCGCACGGGCGGTAACCGAGGCAAGCCCTTGCGCGTCGGTCACGGCCGTCGCCGCACTAAGCGTCACGGGGCCGTTGGTCACTGCGAAGGCAATGGTCGCTCCGGCTATAGGAGCCCCCGCCGCGTTGGCGAGGCGCACCGTCAGCGGCTGCGCGAACTGGGCGTTCACGTTCGACGATTGGTTGTTCCCGCTGGCGATCGTGAAAGACCCGATCGCAACGTTGTTCGTGGCGGTGAACGACGCGGAGAGGCCCTCCGTTGCGGCGCGAATCGTAATCGTGCCCGGAGTAGAACCGAACCGCACTAGCGCCGAGGCCCGCCCTTCAATGTCGGAATTGCCCGAAACGCCGGTGAGTTGGCCGTCGCCGGAAACGATGGTCCACGTCACCGGAACGCCCGAAAGCGGATTCCCCGCCGCGTCGAGCACCCGCACCACCAAAGCTCGGGGCGTGGTGGTACCGGGGTTGCCGGACTGCCCGTCGCCCTGCACGATTTCAAGGCGTGCCGGCGCGCCGGGAATCACCCGAATGTTGTAGGTGTAGACGAAGCTGTTCGATTCGCCGACCACGACGGTAAGCTGCGTATTTCCAAGTACGTTCCCGACCACCAGATCGCACGTTGCGATTCCGGCGGCCGTCGAGACTGGATCGCCTTGGCAACGGGCGTTTGGCACGCCAGAACCCGCTGGAGTGAAGGCGCGAATCCCAACGTTAGGCATCGGCGTGGGA
Source organism: Bryobacteraceae bacterium (assembly GCA_033763835.1). Lineage (GTDB taxonomy): Bacteria > Acidobacteriota > Terriglobia > Bryobacterales > Bryobacteraceae > JAPKYZ01. The sequence goes on from JANRJS010000017.1 coordinate 125,416, forward strand.
GCGAAGCCCGGAAACAGCCCGGTAGTCACGTTTGCGGTAAATGCGGCGGGAATTACGGCACCGGCTCCAAGAACTAGATCGGTGCCGGAACCGCCCAAAGACGAAGAGAGTTGGACCACCGGTGGCGGCGGCGTGCCTGTGGTGGGATAAACCAGTGCGTAAAGGTCCAACGAACCCGAAAACGTATCGGTAGTCGCCGCTGCTGCGATCGTGACTGGACGGAACAGATCCCCGGTGCTGGGCGCGAACGCCGTCGTCGAAAGCAGCACGGTAGCTACTCCATTCGCGTCGGTAATCGACGGCGCACCCACCAGCGTAACCCCCAAGCCCGCTCGAATCGACCAGTTCACACTGACGTTCTGAATCGGATTACCCTGACTGTCGGTTAGCCGCACCTGGAAGGGCTGGCTCAACCCGCCCGAATTGATAATCTGGCCGTTACCGCCGGTAATTGTGAATTGTGTCTGCGTTCCCGCGGAGGCGGCCACGGGAAGGTTCATTTCGGTGAAGAGACTGGCATTGGCGGAAGCCCGCACCACATAGACTCCGGTAACGCCTGGCGCGGTAGCCCTTGTCACGGCCAGACCTTGCGCGTTAGTGCGCGAGGCATTCGGGGTAACGGTAACCGTGGGACTGGAGAAGCTGATCGCGGCGTCTCGCACCGGGCGCGAGGAAGCGTCAAGCGCCCGCGCGACGATTGGGTAAGAAATCGAAGCGGGCGCCGTAGGGATGTCGAGCGTGGCGCTTCGAACCGAGGCCACCGCTTGCGAAGACGGCGGCGCGGCGAACGCACCCGATGCGGCCGCCGCCGGAAATGTAAGCGGCCCACTCACGATTCCACCGGAGCCGACATCCACCCGGTAAACCGAGTTGGCGAAAAAGACGAAGATGTATCGAGCGGCCGGGACCTCATCGCTGACGGCGATCGCCAAAGCGCCCTCCGGGAGACCGAGCGGAGAGACCGTGGGCGTCCCCGCCGGTCCGGTGGACAGTTGGTAAATACGTCCTCCGGAAACGGCAAACACGGCGCCGTCGTTGATGGTGACCAAGCCGGTGGGGACAACGCCCGTCCCCGCGAAAGCGGACGAAACGGTGCGCGCCCTAAGGTCCACGGCGATCACTCCGGCGGAGCTGCCCTCCTGGCGACTCGCCATTACTGCTCTTAGGCCATCCGCCGTAAAGACTGGCCGTCCTAAGTCGGCATCGACGGCAAAGCCGCCCGGTTGCACGAAATTCAGTCCGCCGTTCCGAAAGTCGAGTTCGAAAAGCCGCGTGCTACAAGCGACATAGATAAGGCCATTTGGCGCGACCTCGATCGCATTCGGCGTAACGTTCAGCGTTTGCTGCCCCAGTATGTTGCCGGTGGGGATTTCAATCGCGGCGACTGTCCGGCTCAAAGAACTTGACGCAAACACAATATTGCCGTTTTCCACCGACAACGCGACATCGTTCGGCAGAAGCGACGGTGCCGCTGTGACGATTCCGACCGGCAGATCGATCGGCGTTCCATTGGCCTGCGCCACCGGGACGATTAAGACCGCGCTCGCGGCGAGAATCAGGTAGCGTCCATCGCCGGTTAGTTTGGCCGCAGTAACGGTACTGCCCACCGAGTAGCGTTGCACCTCGACGAAATTCGAGGCGGGGTTTAGAACCTGAACGTTCCCGGTTCGACCCACGATGTAGGTTCGCGTGCCTTGCGGATTTGTAAGCGCAAACGCCGGATCGGGGATCGTGGGAAGAGAAGCGACTTGGGCCAATGGATTCGCGCTATACACAATCAGCGGACCACCGGAACCGGAAGCGGGAAAGACGAAAACGTTCTGGGCGCTCAAGGCGCTACCGCACACCACAGCGGCGGCTATCGAACAAAGAGACCGAAAAGAGACCATTGACTCCATCCTGGGAGAAATCTCGGACGGGAAAGGAACGCGGGTACCTCTAACATTAACACCCCTGCGGCCCTTTTGTCGTCGGAAATTGCGTAACAAAAGTAAAGGCGGGAGAGGTTGCCCTCTCCCGCCCATCGACCGAGCTTTCGCTCAGACTAGTTGTCCAGGGTCTCCGTGCCGGAGCCGGACACACGAGAGCCCGTGCCCGGAATAATCAGGGCTAGGTAACCGTGCGCCAGGTTGCGCGCGCCGAGGTCGCTGATAAAGGCGTAACCATGCGCGAGCTGGAAGTTGCAAACACCGATCAGGTAGCCGGTGAAACCCGCCGAGGCGAGCGCCGGAACACCCGAACCGCCAGCGCTGAGCGAGAACGCCGCAAAGCGGCCCGCCGCGATGGTGGAGGTGGTAGCGGCCGAGGGCAGCGCCGCGCCGCTCTCAAACGCACCATAATAGTTGATCGTGCAGGTGCCCGACTGAGCCGCCGTACCGCGCGGATCCGCTGAGGTATTCGAGATAGCGACACCCGTGTCGAAGCCAGCCGCATTGGTAACGTAGGGCCAGAGCAGCGTCGTCGAGCAAGTGGCGGTCGTGAACAGGTTCGCCGTCGTACCCGTAGTAATGAAGCGCGGGAACGAGGTGGACGAGGACGGAGCCAGCGTGCCGAGAGCCGTCGCCGTACCCGTGCCGTTCGTCGGGCTGCCGGTGAAGCGCGCGATGAACGGAATGCTCAGCGTATCAACAGTGTTGATGCTGTCGGTTGTGATAGTGAAGGTGACGGTGGAACCAGTCGGAGCGCCATACGTTCCGGCGTAAGCCGTATCGCCCGTAGCCGGCGTGTAAGTTGTCGTGATCGTGGACGAGGTTGCCGAGCCGACACCCGAGATCGAGATCACGTTGCTGCCCGTCGTGAACGACTGATTCGGCAATAGCAAGGTCACGCCGGACGGGATATTGGCGAACGTAACCGCCAATTGCGTCGCATTAGTCGCGCCAGGACCTTCGTTGGCTTGGGTGCGGAACACGCCCGAGAACAACTCAGTGAATCGGAGGAAACCCGTAATGCTCGAGTTGGTTACGCAGATCGGCAGGCTCGGAGACCCCGGGAGCGGCGACACCGTCAAGCTATTTCCACCAACTACGCTGAAGGTGTAACTAGCGGGCAACACGAAACCCACCGTCGTCGGGTTGGGGCTCAACGGAAGAACCGCCGGACCCGAGGTCACGATGATGGTTGCCGTGATCGCCGTGTTCGGCGCAACCGTCGACGCATTGACGCGAATACCCGAAATCGTGATCGTGTTGGAACCGCTGGCCAGATTTCCCGCCGGGAAACTGATCGAGTTCGGGATCGCCGTGTTCAGAACGCCGAATACCGCCGGATCGCTGTTGAAGACCGCCTGCGCATTCACAGTGGTCGTATTGCTGATATTGGCATTCAACGTCACGAGAACCGTCGCACCACCCGCCGAGAGGCTCGAGCAGGTCAATACGATGTTACCGGTGGTTTCCGCCAAACCTTCCGGGCGAAGCGCGAGCGGCACCGAAGTGACGGCGCAGGATTGGGCATAGGCGCCGACGGCCATGAGGCTCATCGAGGCCATCGCAAAAAACATCTTGCGAGTGTTAAGCATTCACTATCTCCTTGTGGATTTCGAATCGAATTGATGGAAGTTCTCTATCAACCTGGGCCTCAAAGCCTGCTGCCTGAGCCTCAGCCGGGATCAGATCAGTGATTCCGTATAAACCCAAATTGAACCGTCTTCCTGTCAGAGTCGTAACTTCAACTACTTTATCGAGTCACTTTGCTTGCGGGATCTTGTTGTTACGTCTGGCCCGTTTCGCGCTGGATACTCCAGAAGCTATCACCCGGCGATACGCAAAGTCAACGAGCGAAAAGCCCGATGGACCTTCCGCATCATCGGATGATGCCCCTTAACATTTGTCACTCTACCTGGATTCGCGCCATCGCGTCAAGAAAAATTCGCGTGGGCGGGCGAAATTCACGTCCTTTTTTTTCTATTGGATAGCCGCTTCCACCGCGTTCGATTCTAGGCCCGCCACCCGCAAACGGACAAATTGACCCAACCCTGGGGCAAGATCGGACGGTAAAGAGACGTTTACCTGATATAAACCTGGCACCCCCGGCGTCGCCCCAGCAAAGAAGGGCATCAGCGCCCGGCCCCCCACCAGCACCTCCACCGGCGCCACCGCCCAATCCAAAGTCCCCCGCCGCTCCGTCGCTCCCAAACCCGTGCAATACAAAACGATCGCCTGCCCGCGTAAGGCCGGATTCGCCGGGCGGTTCAGAGTCGCGTTCTGGTTGGCGACAGCCCCGCCACCATCCGGCATCGTAAAAATACCCGGAGCCGCCCGCTCAACGGAAACCGGCTGTTCGGCCCGGCCGTTGGTTCCGCGTAGGGTTAGCACGTACGATCCCGGCGCTACATCCAAAGGAATCAAGATATTGGCTTGGAACGGACTGGAAAACAGGACCACCGCCCGGCTACCCGAAAACTCGGCTTCAAGACCTTCCAATCCGCCGCCGAAGATTGTCGCGATCCCGCCGGGCGCAAGTCCTGGTCGAAAACTAGCTCCGTTAACCACCGATTCCGTCGCAAATTCAACCGCTTGCGGACGAACAACCCATAGCGCGTCCGCCCGCTGAATTTGAAACGAAGCGCCGGTCTCTTCACCCGCCTCGACGCGTGAACCCGGACTGCCCAACGAGGTCACCGCAAACCGGGAGCCACTAAGCGCGTCTACCCGGTAGCGTTCCCGGTCGCCGGCACAAAATACTTGCGTCAAACCACCCCAACGAAAGTCGTTGGCACAAGCTCCGCCGGGCGACAGAACTCGAAACTCGCCGGTGCCGGTCACCAGAAACCCGCTCGAAGCGGGAACCCGGGGGATCAACCTCGCCACACCGGCGATTCCCGCTCGAACGGTACCGCTTGCCGCCGAAAATCCGGCAAGATAAACGTCGAGCGTCGTCCGCCCGAACGCCGGATTGGGATCGTGGATCGCCACCGAGCCGTCGGGGCCGACCCCGATAGCCACTACAAAGTGCACCGCTCCGCCCCCCAAATCGAGCGCGACCATCGCCGGTTCGCCCGCCGCCGCCAAATCGCGAATCCGCGTAAGATCGGCCGGTTCCTGGACGATATCGAGAGCGCCGTCCAAAAACGCCGCTAGCCGCCATAAGTTGACAAAGCGGCGATCGCCCGCCATCAGATACCCGTCGCAGATCGAGCCGGACCCGGCATCGGCCACGCAAAACGCCCGCAGGAAAGCATCGAGCGCGGCGGGATCGGCCAAGCCTTGCGGTGTAGGCGAGAGTCCGGTCTGCTGGAGATACCGGATCGCGCTTGCCGCGGCGGCCACCTGCGAGCCTTGGGGATCGATCTGCGTGAGCCGGGGGAAATTCGCGATCGATCGCGCCGCCGATCGCGCGCTGAAGGTCAATACCTGTCCTCCGATCGCCGCCGTTGCTAGGGCGACCCCTTCGGAGGGGGGCAGTCGCAGAAGGGCGGCGGCTTCGCCATTCGCGTCCGTTACGCCGGACGCCTCGATCCTCGCGCCGGGCGAGGCTTCCCACCGGACGGTTTGTCCAGCGAGACGTATGCCGGCCGAATCCGAAACGGTGACGCGCAAAGGCAACGGGAGCGTCGCGCCCGGAGCCCCGGTTTGCGAATCGCCGCCCGCGATGGAGGCGCGCACACCGCTTGCCGCGCGAATCGAGTACGAACCCTGAGCCACCGCCGTGGGCCGGGCGGTATCGACGGCTTGTAGCGTTACCGTTTGGGCGGGGGCGTTCGCCGGTACGATCGTTTCCCAGGCGAACGATCCGGCGGCGGTATCGACGATAAAAGGGGGCGTCGAAGTCCCCGGATAGCTAACTCGAACGCGGGATCCAGCTTCAAAGCCGCCGATCGCGATCAGAACGCGGTTTCCAGGCGTGGCGGACGCAGGAGTGGCCGTCAGGGTGGGGCGGCGCTCCGCTTCGTTGACGGCTACGTCGGGATCGCCCTCGGAGAAGGAGAGATTGCCGCCCTCAAAATTCTGACGGCGGCGCGCCCCGTCGAGAAATTCTTCGCCAAGAGGCATCCCCATTCGCCCCGGGGCGCCTCCGAGCTGGGCGAACTTCGCGTAAATGCGCCCGGAAACGGACACCGTGCGGACGGTCGAGCTCAGAATCTGCCCCCTCCGAAACGTCTGCGCGGTACCGGAAGTGGCGGCGAACGTAAAGAAGCCCTGAGCGGCGGATACGGGATCGCCTAACGCGCCGGTCTCGAACCCGAGTTGCCCCCAACGCGCGAGAATCAAACCCGAAACGGCGTGCGGCGGGCGTCCGGAGAGGGTGGCGCGCTCGAAGCTTTGGCGTCCCCCGGCGGTGACATCGGAGGTGGGAAAACCGAGCGTCCCGCCCGCCCCACCCGTTTGTTCCCAAACGGCAAGAAGATCGGCGGCGGGCAGAAAAGCGCTGGCGCTCGAGTCGCTCTTGGCCAGAACGTACCGGGTTCGCCCGTCGCGCGAAAGTACGTCCTGCAACCAACCTCCCGGGGCCCGGCGGGCGGCGGTCCCAACGGGAGTTCGAATCTCGATGCGGTTCCGGACGATCGCCGCCTGCATGGCCACTGCGACGGATTCGGGAGCGCCCTCGCCGACCCGGCAGCACGGGGCGGTGACCAGCACCGTGACTGGCGCCGACGTTACACCCTCGCTAGTTGCGGTGACAATCGCGGATCCGCCGCCCGCTCCGGTAACGACGCCCGAGTTGCCTTCGGTCACAACGGCCGCCACATTGCGGTTCGAGGTCGAGAACGTGACGGGCCGGTCCGTCACGATTTCGCCCGCGATCGTCTCCATTTGGGCGCGAACGGTAAACCGTTCGCCTACGGCGAGCCGCAACGGGTTCGGGCCGATGATTTGGACCGCCGTAACGCGTGGGCGAATCGCCGGCGTTTCGCCGGTTCGGTACTCGATGGTGCCACCCTCGAAAGACTGCTGGCGGCGTCCATCGGCCAGGGTTCGTTCTTCGCCGGTGGGCAATCCCAGCAACCCCGCTTCCTGCCCAGCGGCGCGATACACGCCGAGAATCGGCTGCCGAACGGCGAAGAGGCTGCCATTGTAAATCCCCGTGGTGTAGTTGACGAGAACCGCGGAAACGAACCGCTGAACGGTCGCCGTTCCTCCGCGCGCCGATGTAACGGTCGTCTCGGCGGAAGTAGGGGGACCGATGCCCGCCAGTTCCCCAAGCGTCACCCATCGCGAGTAGTAAGGATCGCGGACGGTAAAATTGAGCGCGGGAATCGCCGGGTCCGGCGCGGCGTACCAGGCGAAGAGAGCCATCGTCCGCTGGAACTTCGCGTACTCGCCCGCGCTCGGCATCGTGGGGGAGGAAAACACCTCCGAGTCCATGATGGGAAAGCCCGCCGTCGAGAACCCGCCCGCGCCCCCGATGTAGTAGGCGTACAGATTCGTACGCACCTGGAAAGCGGAAACCGGAAATCCGTTCACCATTTGCGGGACGCCGTACACGATCGCCGCGCGCGCCGAAGGCCGGGCCAGGTCGGCGAACTCCTGGACGTAGCCGCCAGTGCCGAACGTCCGCACCTCGGACGTGGCGTTCCCGATCGAAAAGCGAAAGTTTCCCCGGAAATAGGCTTGCTCGAACTGGAAACGGATTTCGGGAGTGGGGGATCCTTCGCCGGGATCGATGGCGTAGGCGGCGGGAGGGAGGGCCAGGGAGGCGAGAGCCGCCCAGACACACAAGGACTTCAGGCTCATCCGAGTCTTTCAGTGTGTCGGAACCCGCCACGGTCTGGCAAGTTGCGGCGGCGAAGATGCGGGTATGCTGGCAAAGGATGACCATCGACGAGAGACTCGAAAAACTGACCAAACGGCACGAGGCGTTGGCGGAGTCGGTCGAGTTATTGGCGCACTGCGTTAAGGACCTTCACGCGGCCATCGCAAGCACCAACGAGGCGGTCAAGGAAACCAACGAGAGCTTAGCGGGCTTGATTCGAATCGTATTGAATCACGAGAATTGCCTGCACGATCTCGAAGAAGGCGCCGCCTAGCCGTTAGTTTCGCATCAACCGCTGCAGCTTTTTGAACTGACCCTTCATCTCGTCGGTGGCTTCGGTCATTTCCGCCGTGTCGTAGATCACGCGCGGCGTCAGAAAGATCACGAGTTCGGTGCGAGTCTTGGTAATCGATTTCGACCCGAACAGGGCGCCGAAAATCGGGATCCGCGCCAACCCCGGCACGCCGGAATTCGAGTTCACGTCGTTCTCCTGAATAATGCCGCCGATCGCAATGGTGTCCCCGTCCTGCAACGTAACTTGTGTCTGCACGTTGCGACGTGAAAACGAAGGCGATTGGATCGTCGCCGAAGCGGACGGGGCGATCGGCGTCGAAACTTCCTGATTGATCACCAGGGTGACGATGCCCGAGGGCTGCACGCGAGCCGTAAACCCGAGCGTCACGCCCGCATTCCGGTTCTGCACCGTGTTTGCGAATTGGGTGTTTCCGCCCTGTTGCACGCCTGTCGCGAGTTGCGAGGTCAACACCGGAACTTCGGTGCCGACATTGATGCTGGCCGGAATGTTGTCGGTGGCGATTACGGTGGGCGCCGAAATCACTTTCGTGCGCCGCAAATCTTCCTGCGCTTGCAGGAAAAGCATCAACTCGCGGCTTTGGCCGACCAGCAATCCAGTGGAGAGGTTCAGTCCGGTGCCGGTTAGCGAACCCAACGCCTGGAGACCGTTGGTCGAGGTGCCGCGCTTGTCGAGAAAGGCCTGCACCCCACTCGAAAACGCGTCCGACAGCGTGACCTCGTAAATCTTCGCCTCGATCTTCACTTGGCGGGGAGGAACATCGATCTGCTTCAGAAGCTTTTCGATTTGTTGATACTCCTGCGGAGTGGCCTGGATCAGCAGCGTGTTGTCGAACGGGTTGGGGATCACGCGCGGAATCTTTACCTGCTGCGTCATCGGCTGCGCGTATCCTTGGCCGAGGTACTGCCCGGTTTGGTCCGCGAGACGTTGCTGTCCGGGCGCGCCGGCGGGCACGGGCTGCGCGTACGGGTTCTGGTATGGCGAGGCGTACGGATTCATGCCCATCATTCCCATGCCGCCCATTCCCATGCCGGGGATCATGCCCAATCCCGATAGGCCCATCAGGCCCATGCCGGAGTTCATCATGCCGCCCGCCATCGGGGCCACACCCGCCACGCCCGCTTGTCCCGGAACCGCGCCCGCTTGCGCCGTCTGATTGACGCTTAGCGAACTCATCATCTGCATCAGATACATGTAGGTAAATGTGTCCGACGGATTCAAGTTCTGGCTCAGGTAGAGCAGCGTCACCGCCATCGCCAGCGTTTCCGCGCGGCCATACTTGACGCGGAATACGTAGTTATCGGTCCCGCCCACCGGCGGTTTGGCTTCGACGTCCAATCTCGCAATCCACTTCTCGATTTCGTCGAAAGCGCCGGGATTCGGCGCGAAGGCGACGAGCGAATTGATACGGTCGAGCGCCAGGAACTGCACGGCGGAATTTTTCTGCGCCAGACCGAGCGTCAGAATCACGCGGTCCAGTTCGCGGGCCAACTCGCTTGGCCGCGAGTTCTTCGTTTCATACAGGCGAATGCGCTGTCCGGCAAGCGTTTCCGAATCGAACATCGCAATCAGTTCGAGCGTGCGGCGCATGTTCCGTCCGTTGTCGAGCAGCAGAATCAGGTTCGCCGGCTCGTAGACCAGCATCTTCGCGCCTTCGCCCTTGAACTCGTCGATCAGTTTGGCGATCTCGACCGCGCTCGCGAATTTGAGGAAGACGAGGTTCAGCGTCAACATCTCGTCGTCGGGAATCTGAGCCGCCGTGGCCGTCTGCGGCTTCACCGGCAGGCGCGCGGCCTCCGCCGCCGGAACGATGCGATACAACTCACCGACCTGCACCATGGTGTATCCGTTGACGCGCAGAATCGTTTCGAGCAATCCGCGAACTTCGGTGGCCTTCACTTCGCCGTAGGTATTGACGGTGATGTTGCCCTTCACGCGCGGATCGAGAATGTAATTGATCTTGAGCTGCTGCGCAAGAAGATCGATCACCTGCGTGAGCGAGGCGTTCGGCAAATTCAGCACCAGCGGCGCGCCTTGCGGAGGCCCTTGTGGGGACGGGGGCGCGGCCGCGAGGGAGATCGAAAGAACGGTCGCGAGAAACGTTCTCATTCGGGCTTCGCCTTGCGCGCGTCGATATCGGCTTGGGTTTCTTCCCAACGCGAGTAACCGACCGGTCCTCGCCGGTAAATCCAGGCCTTGCCTTTCGGATCCACCCAGCGCCAGTCGTAATCGCCGATCTTCACCGCATCCGAGGGCAGGCCGGACGGAGGCGGTGGTTCGGTCTTCTTCGCGGTGGCTTTGCCGGACTTTGCGGCGCTTTTCTTAGCGGGCTCTTTCGCCGCGGCGGTCTTTTTGGCCGGTTCTTGCGCGAAGGCGCTCACGGCGAACGTCACTAGCAATATAGCGATCTTCATTTCGCTGGCTCCCAGAAACAGGTTTTTCCGATCGGCGTTTGCGCGATCGTTTTCTTGTAGCCGTCGACTACGGCCCCAGGGGGCGTCGTGTCGTCGGGCTTGCAGTAATACATCGACCCCGATTGCGAACCGAACAACTGCGCCCCCGAACCGGGCGCGAGTGTGGGTGGTGGTGTGTTCGGCGAAACGTTGCGCGTGGCGGCGGCCACCGCAGCGGGCAAAGCGCCTGCCGGAGACGCGGCGCGCTCCGCCGTGGAGTCCGGCGGAGCGGCCTGCTCGGCCCGCAACTCCTCGACCTTACGAATCACGCGTTGGCCTTCCCACTCGAACGTGAGTTCTTTGGGCGTCACCGCCGCGAGCTTAAAGTCTCCAACCGTCTCCCCGGCGCGATATCCTCTCTGCGAGGCGCCTTTCAGCGCGAGAAACGCCACCGGACCTTGGCCCAAATCCATTACGCCGAAGGCGGCGGGAAGCGCGGGCATCGGTTTCTTCTCCTCCACCTCGACGACGACAGCGGGATTGCGGTCTTTCGAAAACAGCAGCTTTTCGGCGACTTCGAAATAGCTGGCGGCGCGCGGCGGCGGTTCGGCGGCTTTCGCTTCGGCGGCCTTCACGGCCGCGGCGGCGGATGGAGCTTTCAGGATTTGCGCCCGGCGCGACTCCGCTTCCCGCCATCGTGCGGTGAGAGCGTGGATCGACCAAACGGCGGCGGCGGCGAATAACAGATTGAGGATCCACAAAGACCGGCGGCTCATGCGCCCACCTTCCTAAGCAGGCTTCCGCGAGCCAGTCCGGCGACGGTAAGGCGAACGGTCATCGATTTTTGCTTGTCGTTCTTGGCGGAGATGTGCAACTCGTCGACGGCCAGCAGTTCGGGCTGTGCCGCCAGATCGGAGAGCAGATTCACCAACTGGTCGATCTGGCACTCGAAGTTCGCCGCCAGCAATATCTCGGCGTAGGAATCGCCATAGGGGCGCGCGGAACCGAACTCGGTGGATCGAACCTCAACTGGAGCCGGGGCTTGAGCGCGGGCGACGCGGCGAACGATTTGCACCAGTTGCGCCTGCGCCTGCGGTAAGGTCTCGGCGGCGATCAATCCTTTTTCGAGCCTCGCGAGATCGGCGCGCGCCGCGGCCAGCGATTGTTCCCGCACGTTTACCAGCGCCGCTTCGGCGCGAGCCCGGTCGAGTTGTAAAGCGGCGGAAGCGGCGTCGTTGGCGGGCGCGCCAACCACCTCGACGGAAGGCTGCGGCCAAAACCAGACTATGGCTGTAACGGCCACGGCCCCGGCCAACAAAGTCAACGCGCGACGGTCACGATCCGAGATCGTCATTTCGCGCCCTCTCTCGACGCACGTACGCGGAACACGTCCATGCCGGGAGTGTTCGAGCGGCTTAAGGGAGAAGTGAACTCCGCGCTCACAAACATTGGCGAAGCGTCGAACGCCTTCAACAATTCGGCGGCTTGCGGCGATTCGCCCGCCACCGCAAGCGTCGTGCGAGTCATGTCGAGTTGCTGCGCCCAGCCCGGAGCGGCCACCAATCGAGTGACCTCGCGCAGCGCTTCGAGGTCGAGGCGCGTGCGGTCGCGAAACGCGGCCAGGCTTTGCGCCTTCGCCGCCGTGGCCGCGCGACTCTTTTCGGCGGCGGCGGACCGCGCCGCTTGCGGGCGCAATCGCGTCAGCTCTTCCCCCAACGCCGTTCGCAGGCGGTAATCCTCGATCTTCGGAAAAGCGGCCAGCGCGGTAACCGAAAGTGCGGCGATCAATCCCAGCGCGGCGGTAGGCGCATAGGTCCAACGGCGATTGGCGGCGCGGCGGTCGCGCGGCAACAGATCGATCGCGGGCCGGATTTGCGCGGCAGCGGCGGCGGCGAACGATCCGCCGGGTAATAACGAAGCGAGTTCCGACGGCTCGAACGATTCCGGCAAGCGCAGCGTCGCGCGCGCCCGGTCCAGCGGAGCGCCAACCGCCCACACGAGCGGCGCGGCGGCGCTCTCGCCGTACACGCGCAATCCGTCTTCCGTAGCCGCAAAGGCGAGCGTATCGGCATTGCGGCGGGGGACGACGGCGGCGGGCACGGTGATGCCCGCGAGTCCAAGTCCGGCTTCCGCGAAAAGGTTAGCGTAGCGCTCGACGACGGCGTGACGGACGATGGCCACCAGGGCCGTGTCCGTCGAACCGGCCGCGGTCCAGGCGGTCGCGGCGGAGCCTTCGTCGAAAGGATGCAGCGTATCGATTTGCAGGGCCAGCGCGTTCGCACGATCCTTCGCGGCGACGCCCGGTAGAGCGACGGTGCGCGTTAAGCAATCGCGATCTCGAAGCACAAGAATCGGAGCCCGGCCTTCCGCCCCGCGGCTCCTTAGAAACGCGGCGGCTTCGGTACCCCATTCGGCGGCGGGGCGCGATTCGACGTTTCGGAAAAGCTCGCGCGCGACGATCTCGACGCCCCCCGGACGCTTGCGCACGATGGCGATTTCAAGATCGTCGCCCTCGAACGCCGCGCCCACAGCGGTGGCGAACGGCGGCCAATTCCACAGGTCCGCTAAGGCCACGGCACCTCCGTCGTGGAGGACTCGTCCCAGCGTTCGAGTTTAGGCTCGTTGCCGCCGCCGAATGCCGGACGATAGACGATCAACGCGGCGAGGGTCCGCCGGAAGTCGCTCAAGCCGCCGTCGGCGCGGCGCGGGCGGGCGGTGGCTTTCATCGTGTACGCCAGATCGGGACCCGCGCGCAGTACTTTTTCGAGCCCCAGCCGCTGCAAATCCTCGTAGCGAATCTGCGCCCGTTCGCGTAGTGCGGCGATCTGCGCGGCGAGCGGCGCGGGAACCCCGGCGACTTCGAGCACGGCCGGCGGCGCACTATTGGCGTCGAACGTCTCCGTAGCGCCATACGGAGACAGGAGATCGCGCAGGCCAGGGCGCAAGCGCAACCCCGCGCCGGGTAACCGGTCGAGCGCGCCGTAATAGAGGTTGGGTGTCACACCGGGCAAAAGGAATAAATCCTCGTTCCGAACGATAGACGCGTTTCCGGCGCGAAAAGTCGAAAGGCTCGCCACAAAGCGCTGCGCCGCTTCCGGCGGCACACCGGCGCGGAGCAGCAACGCCAGAATCTGTTCGAGCTTCGCGCCGTTGACGTTGAGCTTGCCCGATTCGGGCAGCAACTCGACCAGGACATCGCCGCCGGGGAACCGGTAGTACACGCGCTGCTGTCCGGGTTCGAAAACGGGCGGACGATCGGGATCGTAGGGCGGCGTCTTGAGGTACCAAAGCGTGCGCTCGATCGCGCCCCGGGCGAGAAACTCGGCGCGGGCGATCTCGATGGAATTGCCCGTGCGCGCGGTCTCTTCGCGGACAGTGGCGGCGACGGAGAATCCGATGAGCGCGAGCGCGGCGGTCAGCCACAGAACCAATATCAAGGCCGCCCCGCGGCGACGCTTAGCGCGCAAGCTGCGAGACATGAATCGCCGCCGTAATCTTGCGATCGGGACCGAGATCGACGCGAATGGCGCGCGGCAAATACCCATGGGGCCACTCGCGCCGCCACAAATCCGGATTCTCCTGCGGTCCCCGGTCGAGATAGAAGAACGCGCCGCCCACGGGAAGGTTGTCGGCCAGCACGAAACTGCGCGGCCCGGCCATCACCGGCCCAATGCGCGCACCGGCGGAAACCGGTCCGAGATAAGGAAGCTCGTTCACGATGAGCTTGTTCTGATAGAGCGCGAGTTCGACGATGGTGGGCGCGCCGCGCACTCCGCCTTCGAGCGAGTGCATCGTGCAAAAACGTATTTGCCCGGGCTGGCCTTGAAAAAACATTTCCGCGCGTTCGCGTTCGTACTGCGCTTGGACCGGTGTCAGTCCCGCGAAGATGCGTTCGATCGCGCGCTGCGCGCCCAGTTGCCGGCGGGATTGCGCGACATGCTCGCGCGTGCGGTCGAGCGTCGAGATACCGGTGCGCAACGAGAAGAACGCGGCGACGCTCAGCAGGCTGAAGAGCGTCATCGCGACTAACAGCTCGATGAGCGTAACTCCGGCGTTGCGTCTCATCGCCGCAGCGCCTCGCCCGCGAAATCCTCGGGACGCAAGAATCCGCGTCGGTACGCCTCCAGCGTGAAGGAGCGGCGCGACGCCCCTACGCCCCACCACGCTTCGAGCTCGATCCGGTCGAGCACCGGAGTTCCGGGCGCGGCTTGCCGCGGCGGCTCGAACGGCGTCACTCGCGCGCGCCATCCGGACGCTTCGGAGAACCGGCCTTCGAGCGTCGCGAATCGCGGCAGCGTGGAATCGGCGAGCAATGCTTCCATTTGTTGTTTGGCGCGTGTGGCGGCGGCGTCGTAATTGCGCAAACGATCTTGCGCGCGCAGCGAACTCGCGAAGCCGCCGAGTAGCGAAGCGACGGCGATGCCCAGGATCGCGGTGGCCACTAGCAGTTCGAGCAGTGAGAATCCTTTATTCCGCAACCCGAACCTCCGGCGCTCCGGTGATGGGATCGATCCGCAGCACACGCTTGCCGTTCGCGTTGCGCAGTTCGATCGACGCGGCGGGAATCGCGCCCATGGGATCGATAAAGATCGATTGCTCGGGACCGGCTTCGATGTTCGAAAGCGTCAGTTCGCGAGCGATCGTTTTGCCGTTCAGTTCGAGACGATGCGGAGTCACGCGCACCTCCACCCACTCCTGCTTGCGCTGCGCGTGATTGGCGGCTTGCGAGAGGAGCGCCGCGGCGTCGTCGGCGGCGGTCGAGAGTCGCAGCGAATCAAGCCCGCGTGTGACGGACGGATACGCGATGCCGGCCATCAAGCCCAGGATCGTCATGACAACCAACATCTCGACCAAGGTCACGCCTCGGCGTGACCGCCTCGGCAATGGCGTGACTCCGGCCCGGCGGTTACGACGCATTACTTCCAACTCAGGATGTCGGCGTTCAGCCCTTCGCCGCCCGGCTGGCCGTCCGCACCGAGACTCACGATGTCCGGCTCGTCGCCATGTTCGCCGGGAAACTTGTAGACGTAGGCGCGGCCCCATGGATCGAGCGGCACGTCCTTCGCGAGATAGTTCTTCTCGCGCAACGCCTGCAAGCCTTGCTCCGTGGACGGGAACGTCCCCAGATCGAGCTTGTACTGGGCGAGCGCGCCTTGGAAGTTTGCGATCTGCACTTTCGCCGAAGTGACGCGCGCCTGATCGGCGCGACCCAAAACTCGCGGCGCGACAACGGCGACGAACAGGCCGATGATCACGACGACCACGAGCATCTCGATCAAGGTCACGCCTCGGCGTGACCGCCTCGGCACTTGGGTCACGCCTCGGCGCGACCGGTTGCGACTCTTCATATCCCCACCTCGTTAACGCTAGTAATGGCGAGCAGCATGCTCAGGATCAGCGAACCGATCACCAGTCCCATGAATAAGATCATCAGCGGCTCGAACAGACTGGTAAAGCGCTTGACCGCCGCGCGCGTGTCCGCGTCGTAGATATCCGCCATGCGATGGAACATTTCGTCGAGCCTTCCGGTCTCCTCGCCGACGGCGAGCAAGTGCCCGGCGAGCGGCGGGAATTCCTTGGCGCGAGCGAGCGGCCCGGCCAATCCTTCGCCCCGTTTGACGCCCTGCGCGATGCGCGTGACGGCGGCCGACAGTCGTGAGTTGGCCAACACGCGAGAGGCGATGCCTAGCGCTTCGACCAGCGGTACGCTGTTAGCGATCAACGTCGCCATCGCGCGCGCGAACCGGGCGGTCTCCGATTTGCGGATCACGTCGCTCAGTACCGGAGTCGCTAGTTGCGCTTGGTGCCACCAGGCACTCCCCGTGGGCGTGCGAATCCAGTTCGCAATGACGAACGCAGCGAGCGCGACGGCGCCCACGATCCACAGGCCGTACTCGCGCGCGAGGTTGCTCGCCGTAAGCATCACCTGCGTGGCGAACGGAACCGCCACGCGCGAATCCTCGAACATCGCCGCGAATCGCGGAACGACAAAGTAGAGCAACAGGAACACCGATCCAATGCCGACTAGCGTGAGCAGCGCCGGATACACCAGGGACGACACGACGTAGCCGCGCAGATCGTCGCGCGTCTTTTCGTATTCGGCGAGACGGTCGAACACGACGGCTAGCGATCCGCCCGCTTCGCCCGCGCGCACCATGTTGACGTAGAGTTCGCCGAAGGCGCGCGGATGAGCGGCAAGCGCTTCGCCCAGCGGCTTGCCGGTCTTGACCAACCGCAGAATGTCGGCGATCAACTCGCGCATCGCGGGGCGCTCGGTGAGCTCGCTCACGATCGAGAGCGAACGGTCGAGCGGCACCCCCGATGCGAGCAGCGTCGCCATCTCCTGAGTGAAGAACCGAACGTCGCGCCCGCCGACGCCGCGCGATCCGAAGAGCGCGCTCGTTGGTTTACCCGAAGTGGAAACCTCGACGGGCGTGAGTCCTTGCCGCCGCAATTCCGCCGCCGCCGCGCGAGCGTCCGCCGCTGTCAACGCGCCCGCGCGCGCCTGTCCCTGCGCCGTCACCGCGCGGTATTGGAACGTGGTCATCGCGCTCAAAACTCCTGCGTGACGCGCAACACTTCGTCGGCCGTGGTCGTACCCGCCGCGATCTTCGCCCAACCGTCCTCACGCAGCGTGCGCATGCCGCCGCGCCGCGCGGCCTCGGTGAGAATGCTCGCGTCGCGATTCTCCATGATCAAGCGGCGCAACTCTTCGCTCACTTCCATCATTTCGAAGATTCCAACGCGTCCGCGATATCCGGTGCCGTAGCAAGTTTCGCAACCAGCGCCGCGAAAGGTGGGCACGCGCTCGCCCCAAGGATTCACCAGCGTCTCGTCGGGACGGCGGCACTCGCGGCAAATCGTGCGCACCAGCCGCTGCGCCAGCACGGCGGTGAGCGACGAGACGATCAGGTAGTTCTCGACGCCCATATCGGTGAGTCGCGTGATGGCGCTGGGCGCGTCGTTGGTGTGCAGCGTCGAATAGACGAAGTGCCCGGTGAGCGCGGCGCGAATCGCTACGTCCGCCGTTTCGCGGTCGCGAATTTCGCCCACCATGATCACGTCCGGGTCCTGCCGCACGATGTGCCGCAACCCCGCCGCGAATGTTAGCCCGATCTGCGGATTGACGTGGATCTGATTGATCCCGTCCATCTGATACTCGACCGGATCTTCAATGGTGATGATCTTCTTGTCGGTCTGGTTGATCCGCTTGAGCGCCGAATAGAGCGTCGTCGATTTGCCGGAACCGGTGGGTCCGGTGACCAGAAAAATGCCGTGCGGCAGCGATGTATAGTGCCGCATCCGCGCGAGCATTTTTTCGTCGAAGCCCAATCGTCCGAGGTCGTAGAAATCGCCGGCGGAGCGGTCGAGCAAGCGCATCACGACGCTTTCGCCGTAGAGCGTCGGCAAGGTCGAAACGCGGAGGTCCACTTCTCGGCCGAGTGTCTTCGTCTTGATACGGCCGTCTTGCGGCAAGCGGCGCTCGGCGATGTTGAGCTTGGCCATCAGCTTGACGCGCGAGATGACGGCGGCCTTCATTTCACGCGGCGGCGGCGGCTGTTCCTGCAAGACGCCGTCGATGCGGTAGCGGATCCGGAATTCCTTTTCGAACGGCTCAATGTGAATGTCGGAAGCGCGCTTTTCGACGGCTTCGGCGATCATCGAGTTCACCGCGCGAATCACGGGCGCTTCGCTCGCGAGATCGCGCAAATGTTCGAGGTCCTCGCCCGCGTCGTTTCCGAGCGCTTCCACCGCTTCCCGCCGTTCGCCGAATTGCCGCGCGAGAGCTTCGCGAATTTCCGATTCGCCCGCCAGCACCGGCGCGACCTTCATTCCGGTGGCCGCGCGTACGGCGGCGACGGTATCGAAATCGAGCGGATCGGCCATCGCGAGTTCGAGCGTGTCCCCGTCGATCGAGTAAGGGGCGACGCGCGACGCTTCGAGAAAGCGCGGCGGCAAACCGTCCACTTCGGCCACCGCTCCGGCGAGCGTCACCAGCGGAATCGCGAGTTGCTCCGACAGCGCGGCGAGAATGTCGCGCTGCGCGACGTAGCCGAGATCGATTAGCACCTTGCCGATTCGGTCGCGCGGGCGTTCCTTCTGCAATTCGAGAGAGCGCGCTAAATCCTCCTCGGACAGCAGTCCCTTTGCGATCAGCCGCTCGCCCAGCCGCACTAGTATTCCTTCAACGCGGCGGGTTTCTTGGCCAGCAAATCGGCGCGCGTGGCGCGGGCGACGATCTGCGCGGGAATGCCGGAGTTATCTTCGCCCGACCGGCGGAAGATCGTCACACCGAGCACGATTTGCTCGGTAGACGGCATCGTTTCGAGCATCGGTGCGGCGCGCTCCATCATTTCTTGCATCGCGGACTTGAGCGCAGGCAAACGTTCCAAACGCCTCTTGCGGCGCGACGCCGATTCCTCGGGACTCGCCTTCGCGGCAAACGGTCCGGCGGGGGTCACCACCAGTCCCACTTCGGCGGAGAACACCGCGCCCGTGCCTTCGAGGTACACACCGCGCGTCATGCCGAGCAGCAGAAACGGGTCGTCGAAGAGAGTTTCGATGCGCCGGTCCATCATCTTCTCGATGGCTTGCAGCGAGGCGCGGTCCGGCCCGGCGAGCGCGATGGAGCAGACGAAGATGGCTAGCTTCTTCATCGGAATTCCGCCGTCGCGACAATCATGCGGTTCATCTGTTTGCGCATGAGATTGAAGTTCTCTTCGATAGTCAGCATCTGCGCGCGATGCTCGAATTCCAGGCGCCTTTCGGTGGCGGCGACGGCCGCGCGCAGTTTTGCGTCGTGCTCCGCGGCCACTTCCTTCAATCGCGCCTCAAACTTCCGCTCTAGAGCGCTCGTGTCCACCTGCGCGACGGGTTGAGGGGCGGGCGCGGCCGGCGGGCGCTGCGCGTACCCATGCACGACGATCGCCCCCGCGAGCAACATGGCGGACGCGAAACTCCACGCCGGAAACCGCTGCCACCATTTCGGCTCGAAAACTTTATCGGAGACGAAAGCGATGCGGCGTGGAATTTCTTCGTCGGGCAAAGATCGCAGTGCGGTTAGCGTGGCCGCGAGACGCTCGGCGTCCTCGGGCGTTCGCGCGTACTCTCGAAGTTCTTCGTCCATCAGTTCCTCATTTCGCGGCCAACCGGAGCGAGCGCATCCTTCAATAAGTCGAGCCCGGTGTAGAGCCGCGATTTCACCGTCGATACCGGGCAGTCGAGAATCTGCGCCATCTCTTCGAACTTGAAGCCTTCATAAACTTTCAGCACCACGGCTTCGCGCTGCTCCGGCGACAGCAGTTCCAGCGCCCGCCGCACGGCCAACGAGGATTCCGCGGGGAACAGGCGGCGGGTCTGATCCCCCGCCACCGGTTCCAAGGTCAACTCCTCCGCGGGCCGCGACTTACGCAGCAGAGAATACGCTTCGTTGTGCGCGATCCGGAACAGCCAAGGAGAAAACCGCTCCGGGTCGTCCAACTTGTTCAGATTTTGCCAGGCCTTCAAAAACGCCTCCTGGGTTAAATCGAGCGCATCCTCGCGATGCCCGGTCAGCTTCAGCAGATAGTTGAAGACACGCCGCTCCCAGCGGGAAATCAGGCGGTTAAACGCCTCGACGTCCCCGCGCTTCGCTTTCGCGATCAGGTCGCGGTCTTCCACCTCGCGGAAGATCAAATCCGGCTCCGTCGATTAAGACGCACGGATGCGGGAAAAAGTCGAAGCGTCATGCGAGGGGAACCACTTTCGAGGCGAGAATCTTGTCGTCGCGGGTTAGGAGCGGCACGCCATGCGCCAAGCTAGTGGCCGCGATCAATTCGTCGGCGGGATCGGACTGGAAATCCAGGCGCTGCGTGAGGTGGCAGATTTCGGCGGTGACAGGCCAGACATCTAGCCTTTCGAGAGCCTCTCGCTCACGCTCTCCGTCGACGTTGAACTCGAGACGTTTGAGGCGATACAGCTTTCGTAGCTCCCACAACACTATGCTTGAAATCCCGCAACGGCTTTCGTCGAGCAGCTTCCGCTCGCGAGGCCGCAGTCGATTCCACACCAGTGACAGGACAATATTGGTATCCAGGTTCAATTTCGGGTGCGCCATCCCAATCCGCCGCAGGTGCCATGATGTCACCTTCGAACGGCTCGTTGTCGGCGATAAGGCCCAGAAGGCCGAGTGCATTGCCAACCCCGGACTCGTCCGGTACCACCTTCGCCACCACTTTGCCACGCTTAGTTAATGTGATCCCCTCCGCGCTCAAGTTATCGACCAACTTCTCGCAGTCCTTCTTGAACCGGGCGACGGTCATCGTGGGCATGTCTTCATCGTAGCGCCGTGTATAATCCACCACGCATGCAAGCACCCCCTCCCGAAGCGATCCTCATGGAATTGGGTACCGCCTACTGGTTGAGCCGCGCGATCGCCACGGCCGCCCGATTCGATCTCGCCGACGCCGTAAAGGACGGACCGAAATCCGCCGCCGAAATCGCCTCCGAGCGCGGTCTCCACGCCGACAACACCTTTCGACTGCTCCGAGCGCTCGCCGCCTACGGCATTTTCGAGCAGCATCCCGACGGACGTTTCGCGAGTAATGCGATCGCCGCAACCTTCGAGAAGGGCGCCCCGATGTACGCACCTATGCGCTCGCTCGTCGGCGGCGATCACTGGGCCGCCTGGGGCAATCTTGAGCACGGCATCCGGACCGGCGAAAATCCGTTCGACGCCCATTTCGGGATGGACTGCTGGAAATACTACGCGCAACATCCCGAGGTGCAGGCGGAGTTCGACGCCGCCATGACCGGCTACTCGAACAGCGTCCTTCCGGCGATCCTCGAAGCCTACGATTTCTCGCGGTTCACGCACATCCTCGATATCGCGGGCGGGCATGGAGCCGTACTGAACGCCATCCTCGACGCCGCGCCCAACGCGCAAGGCACGCTGTTCGATCAGCCGCACGTCGTAGAGAAAGCGAGCGTCAAGCGGGCCGCGAAAGTGGGCGGCAGTTTCTTCGACGAGGTGCCGGCGGGCGG
Organism: Bryobacteraceae bacterium; assembly: GCA_033763835.1. Taxonomy (GTDB): domain Bacteria; phylum Acidobacteriota; class Terriglobia; order Bryobacterales; family Bryobacteraceae; genus JAPKYZ01. The sequence continues at coordinate 146,839 of JANRJS010000017.1, forward strand.
CGACTGCTACGTGATGAAATTCATCCTGCACGACTGGAAAGACGCGGACTGCCTGCGCATCCTCGCGACCGTCCGCCGCGCTATCGCTCCAAACGGCAAGCTAGTATTACTCGAGACGGTGTTGTTGCCGCCCAACCAACGCGACTGGGGCAAGCTGCTCGATTTGAACATGCTCGCCATTCCCGGTGGGCGCGAGCGCGACGAAGTGGAATGGCGGGCCCTACTCGCGGCGGGCGGCTTCCGTCTCGACCGTGTCGTGCCGACCAAGTCGCCCGTCTCTGTGATCGAGTCGTCGCCCATCTGAACCAAGCGGGTGTAAATCGCCTGTTAAGATGCCGAAATGAGGCAGTTTCTCCTCCCGGTTCTCATGACCACTACGCTCGCCGCCGCCGAAACGGCTACTCCGCCGGTCGCCAAGAAAGTCCCCAAGATCATCGAGGCGCACGGCGACAAGCGCGTCGACAACTACTTCTGGCTGCGCGACGACAAACGCAAAGACCCGGAAGTCATCGCCTATCTCGAAGCCGAGAATAAGTACACCGAAGCGGTGATGAAACCCACCGAGGGTTTGCAGAAGAAGCTCTACGACGAAATTCTCGGCCGCATCAAGCAGACCGACGAGAGCGTGCCCGCGCGCAAAGGCAACTACTGGTATTACTCGCGAACGATCGAGGGGAAGCAATACCCGGTCTCGTGCCGTAAGAAAGGCTCGCTGGAAGCGCCGGAAGAAGTGATGCTCGACCAGAACGCGATGGCCGAAGGGACGAAGTATTTCCGGGTGGCAAACGCGTCGGTAAGCCCCAACGAAAAGATTCTCGCGTTCGCCACCGACACTTCGGGCGACGAAGTTTACACGCTGCAATTCAAGGATCTGGCTACCGGTGCGACGCTCGCCGACAAAGTGCCCGGCACCTACTATTCGGTGGCGTGGGCGGCGGACAACAAAACGATCTTCTACACCACGGTCGACGAGGCGAAGCGCCCTTACAAAATCTTTCGTCACACGTTGGGGAGCGATCCGAAGACCGACGCGCTTGTGTTGCACGAACCGGACGAACGCTTCTACGTGCAGGTGCGCAAGTCGAAGGACGACGAGTTTATCTTTATCGAGATCGGTAGCCAGACCACTTCCGAAGCTCGTTATTTAAGCGCGTCCGCGCCCACCACGGCTCCCAAGACGCTTTACCCGCGCGTGCAGGATATCGAGTACGACGTACAGCACCATAAGGGAAACTTTTACGTCCGTATCAACGATAAGGGACGCAACTTCCGGTTGGTTCGCGTGCCGGTTTCGTCGCCCGACCTGGCAAAAGCCACCGAGGTGATCGCGCATCGCATCGACGCGCTGCTCGAAGGGCACGATCTGTTTACCAATCACCTGATCGTCGCCGAGCGTTCGAATGGCCTGCGGCAACTGCGGGTGACGAATCTGGCGAAGAACGAGTCGCACTCGATCGACGCTCCGGAACCGGCCTATGTGTTCGGGCTCGACCAGAATCCCGAGTTCAACACGTCGACTCTGCGCTTCACTTACACATCGTTGGTCACTCCCGGTTCGGTGTACGACTACGACATGGAGAAGCGCGCGCGGACGTTAAAGAAGCAACAGCCGGTGCTCGGCGGGTACGATCCGAAGCTCTACACGGCGGAGCGTGTCTTCGCGACGGCGAGCGATGGCACTAAGATCCCGGTGGCGCTGGTCTACAAGACCTCGCTCTTTAAGAAGGACGGCTCGAACCCGACGCTGCTCTACGGCTATGGCTCGTATGGAATCAACTCCGATCCGTTCTTCTCATCCGACCGGCTGAGCCTGCTCGACCGCGGATTTATCTGGGCCATCGCCTCCATCCGCGGCGGCAGCGAAATGGGCAAAGCGTGGCACGACAACGGGCGCATGCTGAACAAGCGGAATTCGTTCACCGACTTCATCGCGGCAGGCGAGTTCCTCGTAAAGAATAAGTACACACGGCCCGCCAAGCTCGGCATCCTCGGCGGATCGGCGGGCGGTTTACTGATGGGCGCGGTGGTCAACATGCGTCCCGATTTGTTCGGGGCGGTGATCGCCAAAGTCCCCTTCGTCGATGTCGTCAGCACGATGCAGGACAAGTCGCTGCCGCTCACCGTCGGTGAGTTCGAAGAGTGGGGCAATCCGGAAGATGCGAAGTATTACGGTTACATCCGCTCGTACTCGCCTTACGACAATGTCGAGCGACAAACGTTTCCGCACATGCTGGTGACGGGCGGACTAAACGATCCGCGCGTGTCGTATTGGGAACCGGCGAAGTGGGTGGCGAAGTTGCGCACCATGAAAAAGGGCGACAACATGCTGATTATGAAAATGAACATGGCGGCGGGTCACGGCGGCGCGTCGGGCCGCTACGAGCGCTATAAAGAAACGGCGCTCGATTACGCGTTCCTGATTACCGCGCTCGGAGTCGAAAAGCCATGACCAGACGAACCGCGCTGACCACGGCGATCGTCACTCCGGCGGCTCTGGCGCAGCAAGCCGCTTGGAAGCCGGTGTTTCTCGACGCGCACCAGAACGAGACCGTGATCGCGTTAACCGATCTCCTCATCCCCGCCACCGACACTCCAGGGGCGAAGGACGCGAACGTCAACCGGTACATCGATCTCTTCCTTGCCGACGGCGACGCGACGCAGCGGGCGCGGTTTGTGGAGGGCCTCGGGATGCTCGACGGACGGGCGGCGAAGGCGCACGGGCAGCCATTCGTAAAGCTGACGCGCGACTGGCAGACGGCGCTGCTCACCGAACTCGACTCGAACGACGACGCATTTTTCCGGCTCGCCAAATCGCTCACCTCGCGCATCTACTTCAACACCGCCCAGGGCTATCGACAGTTGAACAAGGGTGGGCGCGTACCGAAAACTTTCGCCTGCTCCGCGTGAACTTTCCCGATTCCGTCGAGTTCCTTTACGCGCTTGGTAACGAAGCGAAGACCCTGCACTTGGGGCTGGAGCGCATGCATGAAATCGCGGCGCGATTGGGCAATCCCGAGCGGTCTCTGAAGTTCGTCCATGTCGCGGGGACCAATGGTAAAGGCAGCGTCTGCGCGATGATCGAGAGCGGTCTGCGCGGCGCGGGGCACTCGACCGGCCTTTACACCTCGCCGCATCTTGTCTCCCCGACGGAACGCATCCAGATCGAGGGCGAACCGGTGTCCGAAGCGGAGTTCGCGCGCGCGTTCAACGTCGTGCACGAGGCCGCGCGCGGCATGGAACAACATCCGACCTACTTCGAAACGGTCACCGCGATGGCGCTCTTCCTCTTCGCCGAACGGCGCGTCGATTGGGTGGTTTGGGAGGTCGGCCTCGGCGGGCGGCTGGATGCGACAAACATCGTCACACCCGCGCTCTGCGTCATCACGCCCATCAGTCTTGACCACCAGTCTTACCTCGGCGATACGGTGTCGAAGATCGCCACGGAGAAGGCCGGCATCTTGAAACCGGGAGTGCCGGCCGTTATCGCGGAACAGACGCCGGACGCGATGCGCGAAATCGAGGCGCGAGGCGTGCCGCTTTACCATTCCCGCGACGCCCGCGAGTTTCCGCCGCCACTGCTCGGCAAGCACCAAGTCGAGAACACGCGGACGGCGGTGCGGGCGCTCGAAGTCCTTGGCGTCGATCCCGCCGGTATCGCCGGGACCAAGTGGCCCGGGCGGCTCGAACTCGTCCGGCGCTCGCCGGACACTTACCTCGACGGCGCGCACAACTTGGCGGGAGCGGCGGCGTTGGCCGAGTTCATCCACAACATAAAGGGGGCGCGGCGCGTTTGGATGGTCTTCGGCGTAATGCGCGATAAACCGATCGAACAAATCGGCGAGCTTTTGTTTCCGCTGGCGGACGAGTTAATCCTCGTCACTCCGCACTCGCCGCGCGCCCGCGATGCGTCCGAAATCCCCGCGCCCCACGCCCGCATCGCGGCGAGCGTGCCGGAAGCCCTCGCCATGACCCACGCCGCCGCGCCCAGCGATCTCATCTTCATTACCGGATCGCTCTACTTGATTGGCGAAGCTCGGCCACTGCTGGTGTCATAAAGCTCTACCCATGAAGTACGGCTTCGAATGGTCGTTTAGCTTCTTCCGGTCGGTGCTCTTCATCGCCCCGTCCATCGTGCTCGCGACGGCGTTCTGGGGATTTCTCAGCCTGCTGGTCTCCTACTTCGATTCGGGCGGCCGGAAGCAAGCCTGGATGGCGCGGCAATGGGCGCGAACGCTGCTCTTCGTTTCGGGCACGCGCGTCACCGTACGCGGTCTTGAAAAACTTGCGCCCGGCCAAAACTACATCTTCGTCTCGAACCACCGCAGCTACATGGACACGCCCGTCGTGCTGGCTTCGATCCCGGTGGCGTTCCGGTTCATGGCGAAGGCCGGCTTGTTTAAGATCCCGCTGCTTGGCGGGCACTTGGAACGCGCGGGGCACATTCCGGTGCCGCTCGATAAGCCGCGCGAGGCGGTGCGCAGCATGACTGAAGCCGGCCGCGTGATCGCGGAGCGCCGCATCTCGGTCCTCGTGTTCCCGGAAGGCGGACGCACGATGGGCGAGATGGGAGAGTTTCGCGAGGGCGCGGCGTTCATCGCCATCAAGGGCGGCGTTCCCATCGTCCCCGTAGGCTTGACCGGTACGTTCGAACTGCTGCCGATGCACTCTGTGCACGTGCGTCCGCGCCGCGTCGTCGTGTCGATCGGCGAGCCCATTTCGACCGCGGGAATCGATATCAAGGAGCGCGCGGCGCTTACCGCACGTCTGCGCGACGAGGTAGCGCACCTTATACTGAACGCATGATTTCCCGCCGCGCCCTGATGGGCCTGCTGCCCGCCGGTCTCGCCGCTCAACAACCTCCGCCCCGGGAACGCGACCGCCAGCCCGCACCCCACGCGCCGATGTCGTTCGAAGAGTACGAGCCGAAATCGTCTCTCGTAGTTCCGCAGCATATTGTCAAGCGCGCGAAGTTTCCCTTTGTCGATATGCACAATCACCAATCGGCGTTTCGCGGGGACGACGCCGACAAGCTGGTGAAAGAGATGGACGCGCTCAATATGCAGGTGATGGTCAACCTGTCGGGCAGCTACGGCGACGCATTCAAGAAATCCTACGACGCCTTTAAGGGCAAGCACCCGAAACGCTTCGTCGTGTTCGCGAATTTCACGTTCCGCGACATCGACGCGCCAGACTATCCCGAACGTGTCGCCAAGCAACTCGAAGACGACATCAAGTACGGCGCGCAAGGCTTGAAGATTTTCAAGAACTTCGGCATGGACCTAAAGGACGCGAAAGGCGAGCGCGTGCACGTGGACGACCCGCGTTACGACAAGGCGTTTCAGGTGCTCGCCAAATATAACGCGCCGTGCTTCATCCACACCGCCGAGCCGAAGCAGTTTTTCGAACCGGTAGACAAGTACAACGAGCGTTGGCTGGAACTGGTCACGATTCCCGGACGCCGCCGCCCGCCGGATAAGTACGCGAGTTGGGAAACGATGATGGCCGAGCAACACAACCTGTTCCGCCGCCACAAGAACGTCAACTTCATTAACGCCCACTTGGGCTGGCTGGGCGGCGATCTCGCGAAACTCGGCAAGCTGATGGACGAGATGCCGAACATGTACACCGAGATCGGGGCCGTGCTGGCCGAACTCGGGCGTCAGCCGCGATTCGCGCGCCAGTGGTTTATCCGCTATCAGGACCGCGTGTTGATGGGCAAGGATACCTGGGCGCCCGAGGAGTATCACACGTACTTCCGTGTTCTCGAAACGGCGGACGAGTATTTCGAGTACTACCGCAAGCGCCACGCGTTCTGGCGCATGTATGGGCTCGATCTTCCGGACGAAGTGTTGAAGAAGGTGTACTACAAGAACGCACTCAAGCTGGTCAAGGGCATCGACCCATCGCCGTTTCCGAAGTAAGCCGGGCGCGCTTGCTGCTACGCCGGGATGCCGTACACGCGGTGAGCGTTGGCCCAGACCAGTTTTCGGAAAACCTCCGGCGTCGTCGCGCCCTTCAGCACTTTCAGCGTGGCACGCGCCACGCACTGGCCCGCCAGCCGCGCCGCCGCCGGATTATTGCGCTGACCGATTCCCGAACCTTTTCCGTCGGCGCAAGAGCAGTCGCTACCGAACATCAGTTTGTCCTGGTGGCGCTTGAGAAATCCGGCGGTGAACTCCGCGTCGCGCGACAGGGCGTTGTTGCCCGAGTTCGCCGAAAGGTCGCCGAACAGATTCGGATAGTCGCCCAACAGCTTGTCCGTCACGCCGCCCTTAGTCACCGGTCCCGTGGGGTAAGCGGCTTCATTCGCGTACTTAGCGTCCACGTTCGCCCAAAACGCGTCGGCGTGCCCCACGAACTTCGTTTTCGGATACGCCTTCAAGACCGCCTCGAAGTTCTTGAAGCCGGTGGCGAAAACGCCTTCGCCCTCAAAATGCGGCACCTCTTGGAAGTGGACGAGAATCGGGACGTTCATCTCCGCCGCCAGCGAATACAGCCGCCGCAACTCCGGTCCGTTCGCCGCAACGTGCGCCTTCAACTCGCCCAGTCCAATCGCGCCTTGCTTCACCGCGCTTCGCAAAGTGCCTTCGGCTTCAGGTTGCGTGATGTCCGTGGCCGCCGACCAAACGAAGCGTCCGGGATACTTCGCCATGACGGGCTTTACCCGTTCGTAGCCGTCGCTGCGAGCCAACAGAATCGCCTTTTGCACGCCGCATCCGTCGATGTGCTTAATGTTCGCGTCGATATCCTCTTGCGGCGACTGCCGTAAGTCGCGCCGCATGTGCAGGTGGATATCGATCACCGGCGCTCCCCACTCGCTGGTCTGCGCTTGCGCGGACCGAATCGCCATCCCCGCGGCCGCCCCTAGAAACGTTCGCCTATTCATGGCACACATCTTATTCCACGATTCGGCCGGCCGCTTCTTTGTCCCGCAAAGCGCTATGCTGGAGGAGATGCAGCCGAGCGTTAAAGTCAGGCCGATCGCGAACCATGCGCTCGACAACCTGCGCTTCATTCGCGAAACGATGGAGCGCTCGTCGTCGTTCACGGCCGTTCCAGGATGGGCCGGAGTGGCGATGGGCGTAACGGCCTTGATCGCGGCTTGGTTCGCGGCGCGGCAACCGGATCGCGAATTGTGGCTCGCGACCTGGCTGGGCGAAGGAATGCTAGCGATCGCCATCGGCGCCGGTGGGGTGTTCGCCAAAGCCACCCGAATCGGGCAATCGCTTACCGCCGCCCCGGCGCGGAAGTTCGCCCTGAGTTTCGCGCCGCCGGTATTGGTAGGCGCATTGTTGACCGTCGCGCTGTGGCGCGCGGGGATGGCGCAACTGCTGCCCGGCCTCTGGCTCATGCTCTATGGCACGGCCGTGATCACCGGCGGAGCGTATTCCGTGCGCGCGATTCCCGCGATGGGCGCGGTGTTTGTAGCGCTCGGCGCGGCGGCGCTATTCGTTCCGGCGGGCGACCTGTTTCTCGCGCTGGGATTCGGGGCCACGCATATCGTTTTCGGATTCCTGGTCGCAAGGAGGCATGGTGGCTAAATCGAACGCTCTTCGCCGCACCGAGTCCCTACCGGTGGCGGAACCGAAACCGAGTCCTCTGGAGCTGGATCGCCTGATTCACGAGCGCGTGCGCCTAGGCATCGTCAGCGCGCTGGCGGCGTCGGAGGCGATGACATTCAACGAACTCAAGCGACTGCTTGAACTCACCGACGGCAACTTGAGCGTGCACGCGCGAAAGCTAGAGGACGCAGGCTACGTTTCGTGCCTTAAGTCGATCGAGAATCGCGTGCCGCGCACGGAGTATCGCATCACCGCGACCGGGCGGCGCGCCTTCGAGAAGTATTTGAAGCACATGGAAGCGCTGATCGGATCGATGAAAGCGCAGTCCTAGGACGCTTACTCCGCGCGCAACGCCACCGCCGGATCGATACGGCTGGCCCGGAGAGCGGGCACGAGGTTCGCGGCCAGCGCCGCCAACGCCAGAAAGACCACCGCTCCGGCGTAAGTTACGAAGTCGGCGGTACTCACTCCGTGGAGCATCGTGGAAAGCGCCCGCGAGGCTGCCCAAGCCGCCGCCACTCCGATGACAAGCCCCGCCAGCGCGAGTGTGCCGCCCTGCCGTAAGACCATCGCGAGGATTTCCGCGCGCGACGCTCCCAACGCTTGCCGGATGCCGAACTCCGCCGCGCGCCGGGTGACCGCGTAGGCCATCACGCCATAGACGCCCGCCATCGCCAAGACTAACGCCAATACCGAAAACGCGCCCAGCAATACGGTACGGAATCGCGGCGTGGCGATCGTGTCCGAGATGGTGGCCTCAATGGTCGAGAATTTCACGGGCACTTCCGGATTACGCGACGCGATGATGCGGCGGATCGGCGATTCGAGCGACTGCGGCTCGGCTTCCGTACGCACCACCAGCGACGTCCATTGCCCCGGCCCCGGATGCTGCGCGGCCGGCATATACAGTTCCGGTTGCGGCGGCAATCCCGGCCCCCGGCTTAACGAATCGCCCACGACACCGACGATCGTCATCCACTGGGGACTGTCGAGCCCACAGAGAATCTGCTGCCCTATGGGATCGCGTCCCGGAAAGGCGTCGCGCGCTAGCGCCTGGCTGACGATCGCGACAAAAGGCCGATCGATCGTATCGCGCTCCTCGAAGTCGCGCCCCGAAAGTCTAGCGATACCCATGGTCGCGAAATAATCCGGCGAAATCACGTTGAAGAGAGCCTGCTTGGAGTTCGCGAATCGCGCTTCGCTCAATTCGCCGCCGCCGGTGATGTAGGAGCCGTTCGAATGGCGCGGCTGGCCGGGCATTCCCCACACGGCGGCCACGCGCCGCACGCCCGGGACGCTCCTCAAGTCGCGCCGGACTTCGTCGTAAAACCGCAAGTTCGCCGCCCGGCCTTCGGGCGTCTCCGCATTGGGAACCGGCGCTTCGACCACCAGCGCTTTCTCGCTTTCGAATCCAAGCTCGGCGGCCAACAATCCCGAGAAACTGCGCAGCAACAGGCCCGCGCCGATGGTCAGCACCGTCGCCAGCGCTACCTCCCCCACCACCAGAAATCCCGGCAGCGGCGAAGAAGCGGTGCCGCGCCCTCCGCGCTTCAGTGCATCGTTCAGATCCGCGTTCGCCGAACGCCATGCAGGCAGGACACCGAACAACAGCGTGGAACAAACGGCGACACCGGCCGTGAAAAGCAGAACGATCGGGTCGAGGCTCGCTTCGTCGAGACGGGGCAATCCGGCGGGAGCGACAGCGGGCAGGACGCGCAAAATCAGGGCCGCGAGAGCCAACCCCGCCAGAGCCGCCGCCGCCGACAACACGGCGCTTTCGGCCAACAGGAATCGGAACAGATGTCCGCGGCTCGCTCCGACCGCCGCGCGGATGGCCATCTCGCGTTGCCGGACGCTCGCCCTCGCCAGCAGCAGATTGGCCACATTCGCGCACGCGATGAGAAGCACCAGCGACACGGCGGCCAACAGCACCCAAAGCGTCGCGCTAGTCTCTCCGGTAAGGCGTTGTTTCAGCGGAGTGGCGGCGGCGGATTTGCCGGCGTAGTCTTGCGGATACTGCCGCGCCAGCGCCTGCATCGCCGAGGCCAGTTGCGCCCGCGCCGTTTCCCAACCGATACCCGGTTTGAGGCGCGCCACCGCCCGCCAATTGTGCGCTGTGCGATTCTCCGCCGCCGGCGATTCGCGGTGAGGCACCCACAAATCGGCGCCCTCGGGGAACCGGAATCCGTCGGGCATCACGCCCACCACCGTTGCGGCGTTCCGGTCGATGCCGACGGTCGCGCCGAGAGCGTCGCCGCCGAACGCCCGCCGCGCAAATGCCGCACTCACGACCACGACCGGGGGACCGCCCGAGCGCTCCTCTTCTCCCGTGAACCAGCGGCCCCGTGCGGGCGCGACTCCCAGAACCCGCCCAAATCCGGGCGTAACCCAGCGAATCTGCACTGGATACGCGGCGCCGCCCGCCGTCACACCGGCCGGCATACCGCCGTAGGCCGCCATCGATTCGAATGCGGGCACGCTGTCGCGAATGTCGGCAAAGTCCGGCCCGGACAACGTACCTAAGCGCCCGGACTTGAGCCAAAGCGACGAGATGTCGGCGAGCCGGTCCGGTTCGGGAAAATCGAGCGGACGCAGCAGCACCGCGTAAACCACGGCGAATAGCGCGGCATTCGCGCCGATACCGAGAGCGAGAATCGCGATGGCCAACGCGGAGAATCCCTTGTTGCGCAAGAGGGAACGAATTGCGAACGTCCAGCCCATGCCGCTTTGTACGCGCGAAGTCCGCTAAAGTTCCCGCCATGTACACTGTCGGGCATGACTCGCCGCAGCCTTCTTACTTTGCCCGCCGGTTTCGCCGCCATGCAGGCCCAATCCTCAAAGCCCGCCATCCTCGAACTGCGCTACTTCTACTTGCGCAACACCACCGACGACATGCCCGGCCGCCTGAATGCGTTTCTCAAGGAGACCGATCTGCCGGGGTCGCAGAAAGCCGGAGCGTCGGCAGTGGCATATTTCGGCTCCAATCTCGCGCCGCGCGCGCCCTTTGTGCTCGCGGTGCGGAGTTGGGGATCGATGGAGGCGATCGCCGAGGCTCGGGTGAAAATCCCCACCCTCACCGGCGACCGTTTGCCGTATGTACGGATGGAGACGCAAATCCTGGAAGCGTTCACAGGGATGCCCACCGTCGCCGTGAAGGCCGCGGAGAAACCGCGCGTGTTCGAGTTGCGCACTTACGAATCGAACGACAACCGCGCGCTACGTAAGAAGATCGGCATGTTCAACGACGGCGAGATCGCTATCTTCCGCAAGACGGGTCTCGACCCCGTGTTCTTCGGCGAGATGGTTGCCGGCCCGAACCAGCCGTGCCTGGTCTACCTGCTCGCCTACGATTCCTTCGCCGCCCGCGAAGCGAATTGGGCGAAGTTCCTCGCCGACCCGGATTGGCTGAAGCTGCGCGCCACACCCGGACTGTCCGACGGCGAAATCGTGTCGAATATTTCGAGCCTGTTCCTGCGCCCGCTGCCCTTCTCGCCGGTGCGGTAGAGCGGACATCATTCGCTTTTCGACCTCGACACATTCTCGAACGTATCGAGATCAAGTGTGAAATGCTTGCAGTGCGACACATAGTTTGAGGACCAACTCCACATCGCCGCGTACAACTGCCGAAGCATCGGCCGCTGACTGCCGTCCTTTCTTTCTGTGTTTTGGCTCCCATATCGTCCTAATGTGCGCCCCCATCGCTCACCTTTCAAGGGGGATCCGCTCAGCGAGACTGATTTATAAACTTCTTCAAGCGCTTTGGCTCCCTTTACCCCACTGTAAGTAGCCTCCCGAATTGGGGCCCCCGAAAAGCCCATGGCTTCGTCCATCTGAGCTGCAAGCTCTACTAACTCCTCGATTGAAAAGTTCGCAAACTCGAAATCCGGCTCGTAGAGGGAAACTCCTCCGACGAGATTTCCTTCCGAGATCTGGCGACGAACGAATCGCCGGTTTTCGTCAACGTCTCGGTCCAGCGAAATCATACTGAAGCGGCGTGCTTGGCGATCCTGACTCAGCAGAGCCTCCAACCTCATCGAAGTGCTCCCTTTGCGATTTGCGATCTCTCCACGAAGATTAATCAATTCGATTCCGTAGATTCCTGGCTCTTGCAAGACTTCCAGGAAGGCATAGTACTCGGTATCCCCTTCCACGTACCACCGAACGGAACTACCGGTAAACAGACCGAAACGGCGGGCTATGAAGGGCTTTGTCTTCATCGCGTCATCGAGCGGGCGCTCCGAGCCGAAAACTCTTTCTTTAGCTCCTGTGAACCATCCGTTCGAAACATCGTACTCCTCCGGCCAACGTTGATCGAATGCTTCTTCGAATCCAAGTCGAACCACCTCCGCCATGTGCCGCAGCCACATGGCTCCAGATAACTTCCCCCTCAAATTGCTTCGACTGGACCAATCGCCGACCCGCAGCAGTACATATAGGCGGGAGTTCTCGTCAAGACGATGCGCGTCGAACAGTAAGCACTCATGGACACGCCTCCACAATGCCGGATCTAGGTTTCGAACAACCGCACTACATCTCTTTCGGAAAGCTCGTCGTAACCGCGTCACTTCCTCCGCAGAAAGATAGGGAGAACCTCTCTCTTGACTAACGATTCTTGGCCAATAAATCGGTTCGAGGAGAGTCGCGAGGTCAACGACTCTATTCCATTCCGTCGCTAGCTTTCGGCATTCTTCCTCACTTGGTACGTGCTTAAGCGCCCAGGTCGCGACCCGTATGTAGCCCTCCGGGTTAAGGGAGGTGATCTTGGCAATCCTCAAGTCAAATCGATCCAACAGCCTGAGTACTGGGAAGAACCGAAAAGGGTGGAAAAGAGGCGATCCGTCATCGCGATATTGATCGCAATCAAGCCAACCTCGCTTGACGAAGTCTCCTGGTTCGCCGTCAATAACTCCAGAAGCCGGAACCCCTCGCTCTTTGAGAAACCAAAGGAACTGAGACTCGCTCATCAATTCGTTTTGGCGTAAGTAGTAAAGCTGACTCCAGAGCTCGGCTTCTACGCGGATGTCGGGCAACCCTTCGTATTCCACGCTTAAAGATGGCATACGAGTTTTGATTCCGGCCGTAATCGGTGGAAATACTTTGCCAGTTCACGTCTCGCCGACCCGGATTGGCTAAAGCTCCGCGCCACGCCGGGACTGTCGGACGGCGAGATCGTGTCGAACATTTCGAGCCTCTTCCTGGTACCGTTTTCTCCGATGCGGTAGAGCGGCTCGGAATGGCGGCGATTCGGTACGGAGGAACAATGAAAGCTGAGTACGACTTCTCGAAAGGCGAGCGCGGAAAGTTTTTTCGCCCGAACGCGGAAATACGCCTGCCTATCTATCTCGACCCCGACGTGCAGCGTTATCTAGCGGAGAAGGCGGATGGCGAAGGCGTTCCCCTCGGGGATATGGTTAACGGTTTGTTGAAGCGCGTGATTGGCCAAACCGCGAAGTAGTTATCTCGGTCCCCATCCCGCCCAATCCATAAGACAATGGAGGGAGGAGTCCTCCCCCACTCGAATGCTGGCCGTTGCGTCCGTCGTCGATGAAATCCTGGAATTGAAGCAAGACCGCAAGGCGATCCTGCTCGCGCATCATTACCAGGACTCGGAAATTCAAGAGCTGGCCGATTCGATCGGCGATTCGCTCGAACTCGCGCGCGCCGCGCAGAAATTCTCGGGCGACGTGATCGCATTTTGCGGAGTCTGGTTCATGGCCGAAACCGCGAAGGCGCTCAACCCTTCGCGCATCGTCGTCGTGCCCGACAAAGACGCGTCATGCTCGCTGGTCGAAAGCTGCTCCGCCGAACAGGTGCGCGCATACAAGGATCGTCACCCGGACCACGTCATCGTGTCTTACATCAACACGTCGCTCGCGGTGAAAGCGCTCTCCGACATCGTTTGCACGTCGCGCAACGCGGTGGACGTCGTGAACTCGATCCCCGCGGAGAAGCCGGTTCTGTTTCTCCCGGACATCAACCTCGGCAACTACGTCAAACGCCAAACCGGGCGCGAGAATATGACGATCTGGCAGGGCGCTTGCATCGTCCACGCGACGTTCCCCGCCCGCCGCCTGACGCAAGCCCGGCTGCGGCACCCCGGCGCGCTAGTCGCCTCGCATCCCGAGTGCCCGCAAGACGTGCTCGCCATGTCGGACTTTATCGGATCCACGTCCGCCATCATCGATTGGTGCGTCTCACACCAGGGCACGGAGTTCATCGTCATGACGGAATCGGGCGTCGAGCATTCGCTAAAACGCCGCGCGCCGCACAAGACGTTTCATTTCGTCCCCAACGAAAACTGCAATTGCAGCGAGTGCCCGTACATGCGGATGAACACGCTCGAGAAGCTGCGCGACTGCCTGCGCGACCTACGCCCGCGCGTCGAACTCGACCCCGAGTTGATGGCGCAAGCCCGCAAGCCTATCGAGCGCATGCTGGCGCTGCGATGAGTTCGTCTCCCGCGGATCGCCTGATCGACGGCTACGGTCGCCTGCACGACAACCTGCGCATCTCGGTTACCGACAAGTGCAATATCCGGTGCTTCTATTGCATGCCGGAAGGGCCGATCGATTACATCGACCACCGCGACATTCTCCGCTACGAGGAGATCGAGCGGTTTGTCCGTGTCGCAGCGAACCTCGGGGTGACGAAAATCCGGCTAACCGGCGGTGAGCCTTTAGTCCGCCGCGATCTGGACAAGTTGATCGCGATGCTCGCACGAGTGCCGGGCATCCGCGATATCGCGCTCACCACCAACGCCGTGCTGCTCGAAAAGCACGCCCAAGCGCTCTTCGACGCCGGGTTGCGGCGATTGAACGTTCACCTCGACACGCTCGACCGCGAGCGCTTCCGCCTCATCACCCGGCGCGACGATTTCGACCAAGTGATGCGCGGCATCGACAAAGCGCAAGCGGTGGGATTCCCCACGATCAAGATCAACGCCGTCGCGGTGAAGAATCTCGTCGAACCGGACATCGTGCCTATGGCGCGGTTCGGGCGCGAGCGCGGCATCGAAATCCGCTACATCGAGTTCATGCCGCTCGACCATCAGGGCCTCTGGGAGCGCTCGAAGGTGCTGCTCGCCGACGACATGCTCGCAATGCTGGCTCGCGAAATCGGTCCGCTCGATCCGATCCCCGACGCCGACTTGCGAGCGCCCGCCACCGAGTACCGCTTCCGCGACGGCATCGGGCGCATCGGCTTCATCTCGAGCGTCTCGAAACCGTTCTGCCTGAATTGCAACCGCATCCGGCTCACCTCCGACGGCAAGTTACGCTACTGCTTGTTCGCCATCGAGGAGATGGACGTGCGCGGTCTCCTGCGCGACGGGTCGAGCGACAACGCGATCGCCGAAGCGATCCGCGCCAATGTTCGCGCCAAGTGGATCGGTCACGAAATCGGTAAGACGCAATTCGTCCCCCCGCCTCGCCCCATGCACTCGATCGGCGGCTAAAGTTTCCGAAAGGCGACGATCGTCGTCTTAAGCGGTGTTTGATTCTTAACGGGCGCGCGCAAAACCACTTGAAAATCGCGAGTGTCGCCGACGCGTTCCGCGATCTGCTTGGCGAGCGACGCGGAAGTCACCGCCTGGCACCCGGCGAGCGCGCCTTCCCCGTCCGGGGATCCGATCAAGAACAATGCGCCTTGGCCGTCGCCGCCGGAGAGCCGAGTGACGACAACCGCCGTTTCCAATAACTCGCCGCCGGCGCGCACCGGTCGCCAATGACTCGGTTCGCCCGTTTTAGGCGCACGATTCGCGATTCCGTTTTCCCCGACTAAAAACGCCAAGCGATCTTCCAAGCGATCCAAATCCTTGATGTGGGCCACGGTTTTGGGAGAGCCGATCAGGATTACTCCTCGCGTCTTAATGTCCTCCCACGAAAGCTGCCCCGCGCGCCGGAATTCCAGCGACCGTCCCGACGCGGCGAGAAATCGGGCGATAGCTAGAGCCCCTTCCGTCTCGCCGTAACCCACATAAATCGGAGCTAACCGCGGCGACTCCGGGAGCGCCGGCCGAATTGCCGCGAACGCCTTGGAATCCGGCGCCTGCTCCACGCGATTGACGTTCCAATCCCGGAACACCAATTCGCCCGATTGCCAGAATAGATGCGGGCCCATACTAAGGACAGGCGAAGCGCCGGTCAGGAAAGGTCCCCACAACTTCGAAAGCGCGGGGTCTAGCGGCGGCCGGCCGCGTAGCGCTATCCACAAGAGCCCGCAAACGAGGACGAGTGCCAGCGCCGCCAGCGCTCCCCCGGCGGCCCATCGCCAATGCCCGGTTGGCGCGGGCGGGGGAGAAACCGGTTCCGCGGCGCGCTCCGAAAACTCCACGCGAAACCCGCCTTTCGGCATGGCGACCAGAACCCGGTCGTCCGCGCCCTCGTTCCGGTAATATTCGTCGAGCTTGGTTCGCAAACGTCCCGCCTGAATCCGAACGGCGGCGTCCTTGCGTGGATCGTAATCGGTGCGCTTGCCGAGCGCCTCAATGCCTACGGTGTATTCCTTGAGCGTTCCACCGTCTCCGGCAAGCGACCGCTCGGCCAAATAGTCCAGAAGATGCCGCAATTGGTCCGCGTGGCGAAAGGTTTCGCTATGCAGAATGCGGTCGACCTGCGATCGTCCTGAAGTGGGAGCGGCGACTTGCAACGCCTTGATTATATGAAGCCCGCTCCGCGTTACCAACAGGTATCTAACCGTCTGGAGACCCCAAGCCGCTTGCCGCCGGACCGCGAAGGGCATACTGTTTGGGGCACGATGCTTCGCCAAGTCTTGCGCGCTCTGTCCTTATGTGCGGTACCCGCTTTGCTCCTCGCTCAAAGCGCGGGAACCGGTTCGATCACCGGAATCGTTTCCGATTCCTCCGGCGCGGTTCTGCCCGGAACGAAGATCGCCGTGAAGAACTTAGACACCGGCGTCGTCGGCCAGACCCTGACGAATGACACCGGAAACTACGTGGTGCAGAATCTTCTGCCAGGCGCCTATGAATTAACGGCCAGCGTCCAGGGCTTCAAGACCTACGTGTCTACGAATCTGCGCGTACAAGTCGGCCAAATCCTGCGCATCGATCCCATGATGGCCGTGGGCGATGTCGCGGAATCGATCGCGGTCACCGCCGCCCCGCCCCTGGTGCAGACCGAGACCGGCGCGCTGGGGCAGACGATCGACAACCGGCAGATCGTGCAGTTACCCCTGAACGGCCGCAACATTTTCGGGTTAGTGGCGTTAACGCCCGGTGCGGCCCCCGATCAGTCGGGGAATACTCGCGTCAATGGCGCGCGCGCCCGCGGCAACGAATACATGATCGACGGAGTGACTCAGGTGACGCCCGTTCATCGCGGCGGAACCGCGCTGCCGCCTCCGCCCGACGCTATCGAGGAGTTCAAGGTACTGAGCAATGGATACTCCGCCGAATACGGCAACGCTTCCGGCGGCACGGTAAACGCGGCCACCAAATCCGGTACGAACGAGTTCCATGGAACGCTTTGGGAGTTTCTGCGCAACGACGCGCTCAACACCCGCAACTTTTTCGCCACTCCCGGTTCCCGTAACCCCGTTCTGCGCTACAACCAGTTCGGCGCGGCGGGCGGCGGACCCGTACTGATCCCCAAGCTCTACAACGGCCGCAACCGGACGTTCTTCTTCGCCGATTATGACGGCCAACGCGTTCGCAATCAGAGCGTGTTTAACGTCACCGTGCCCACCGCCGCTTCGCGGACGGGCGATCTCTCGCAGTTCCTCGGCGGCAACATCGGTACCGACGCCTTAGGCCGCGCCGTGCTGCAAGGGCAGGTGTACGATCCGGCGTCCGACCGCGTTGTGAATGGCGTCGCGGTGCGGGATCCGATCCCTGGAAACAATCTCGCGCCCCTGCGCTCCCGCTTCGATCCGGCGGCGCTGAAGCTGCTTGAGTTTTTCCCCGCGCCCACCGAAGCCGGGCTCGCCGCGCAGAACTTCCGCACGGCCTCCTCCACCGGCTCCGAGTACAACCGCTACGAGTTTCGCGGCGATCACAATTTCAACGCCAACCAGCGCGTCTTCGCGCGCTATTCGAAGTCGAAATCGATCGGCTTGGCCAATGTGCCCTTTCGCGGCGCGGGACTCGACGTTGACCAAAACGACAACGTGAACCAGAACCTCGCGGGCGCCTGGAACAGCGTCTGGAGCCCGTCGTTATTGAGCGAAACTCGCGTCGCTTTCTTGCAAATCAAGCCGACGCGCCTGCCGTATCTTTCGGGCCGCAACGTCGCGAAGGAAGTGGGGATTCCCAATATCGACACGTTCAACTATGGCTTGCCGATCGTCGACATCGCGGGCCTGCAAACCCTGGCGTTCAGCGGATCGGTCTTGCTCGAAGATCACCGCGCCTTCTCGATCATGGAGAACGTCACCCTTGTGAAGGGCCAGCACGCCATGAAGTTCGGCGGAGAGTGGCGGCGGTATCAGATTCAGAACCTGCAACCCGGCGCGCCGAACGGCAGTTTCAGCTTCCGCGCGTCTCAGACGGCGCTGCCCGGCGCTTTCGAATCGCGCACCGGCAACGCCATTGGAAGTTTCCTCTTCGGGCAAGCGCAAGCGTTCTCCTATACGCAGTTCGACTACCTGCTCCTGGTGCAGCCCTCCACCTTCGCTGGGTACTTCCAGGACGATTGGAAGGTCTCGCGCCGTCTCACTTTGAACCTCGGCGTGCGCTACGACCTGAACACGCGTAACCGGGAATCGCAGGACCGAAGCTCGACGCTCGATCTCGCGACGGGCCGCGTCCTCGCCGGAACGGCGAAGCCAAAGACCGCGCTCGACACTAATAACTTCGCGCCGCGCTTCGGGTTTGCGCTCGATCTTTCGGGCTCGCAGCGCACCGTGCTGCGCGGCGGTTACGGGATCTTCTACCAGCCGGTACAGGGCGGCGGGTCGAACGCCGGTCTCGCGAAGTTCCCCTTTACATTCGGTATCGGTAACTCTTCCACCGGCGTGACACCGATCACCACTTTGAGCCGCGGACCGGTTCTCATTCCTCAGTTCGATCTCAACGATCCGCGCTTGGGATTCGGCAATAACGTCGGCATCGAGCAGCCGAATCTCGCTCCCTACGTACAGCAGTGGAACCTCGGAGTCGAGCACTCGATTACTCGCGACACCCTCGTCGGCATCGCCTACGTCGGCAGCGCTTCGAAGAAGCTCGACACGGGCAACGGCGGATCGACGCCCATTAATCAAGTGCGGATTGAAGACGTGCGGCGGGCCGCGCAGCAACAGAATACGCAAACACCCGACACGCAACCGCTGCGGCCTTATCCGCAATTCACCGGCGTGAACGCCTTCATGATGCGGTACGGCGATTCGAACTACCACTCGATGCAGGTGAAGATGGAACGCCGCTTCTCGAAAGGTTTGAGCGTACTCGCCAACTACACCTGGTCGAAATCGATCGACAACGGCAGCGAAGTATTTGGGTTCACCGGCGGATCGAACCCGCAGGACATCTACAACATCGCGGCGGAACGCGCGGTGGCGGGCGGCGACGTGCCGCACCGGTTTGTCGCGGCGTACGTGCTTGAAATTCCGGTGGGGAAAGGGCGGCGGGTCAACGTCAACCGATTCTGGGACCTGCTGATCGGCGGCTTCCAGTTGAGCGGCATCACAACGTTCCAAAGCGGACGTCCCATCGACGTGACGCAGGCGGTGAACACCACGCGCACGTTCAACGCCCTGATGCGGCCCAACACGTTGGGCAATCCGGTCCTATCGCAAGACCAACAGCGGCTGGAACGGTTCTTCGACACGTCGCAATTCGCCGCCGCGTCGCCCCTGAGCTTCGGCACCTCGCCGCGCAATCCGGTCCGCGGACCGGGACTGTCGAACACGGATCTCGCGCTCGAAAAATTCTTCACCATCACCGAGCGGACGAACGTCGAGTTTCGCGCCGAGGCGTTCAACATGACGAATACCCCGCCCTACAACAATCCGAACGGCAGCTACAATCCCGGGCTGACGCTCGCGGCGCAAGGCTTCGGTCGGGTGACTTCGGCGGGTGCGGGCCGCACATTCCAACTGGCTTTGAAGTTCCGGTTCTAACGGAACGGCCGGAGCGCGCGGCCATCCGCTAAAATCGGGAATTCATGCGCATCGCGCTCGCGCAGATCGACACCACAGTGGGAGACTTCGCGGGCAACGCCGCGAAAATCCTCGATATGGCGCGCCGCGCCGCGGAACTCTCGGCCGACGTCGCCGTCTTTCCCGAACTGGCGCTCACCGGCTATCCGCCGCTCGACCTGATCGAGAAGCCGAGCTTTCTCGAACGAGCCGAGCAAGCGCTCGCCACCCTCACGCGAGATCTCGCCGGCGTCCGGACCTCGGTCGTCGCGGGCACTATCGCGCCCGCCGAGCGTTCGGCCGGCAAGCGCCTGGTGAACTCCGCCGTCGTCGTCGAGCGCGGCGCGATCGTCTTCCGGCAGGACAAGATGCTGCTGCCGACCTACGACGTGTTCGACGAAGCCCGTTACTTTCAGCCCGCCGACAAGCAGCGTCTCACCGGAATCGCGGGCCGCAAAACGGCGCTCACCATTTGCGAGGACGCCTGGAACGACAAGCAATTCTGGGAGCGCCGCCTCTACCAGCGCGACCCGGTCGAAGAACTGGTCTCGGGCGGCGCGGAAGTCTTGATTAGCATTAACTCGTCGCCGTATCACATCGGCAAGCGCGCCCAGCGGCGAGATATTTTCGCCGCGGCGGCGCGGCGTTACAAGATTCCGGTCGTCTACGTGAATCAAGTCGGGGGCAACGATCAGTTGGTGTTCGACGGGTCCAGCTTCGCCCTCGACGCGCGCGGTAACCTCGCGGCCGCCGCGAAATCGTTCGCCGAGGATCTCGTGACGATCGACATCGACACCGGTCTCGGCCAAAAGCACGAAACGCATGCCGACGAATGCGAAGCGGTGTACGAAGCGCTGGTGCTCGGGACGCGCGACTACATCCGCAAGTGCGGATTTTCGAAAGTGCTCATCGGCCTATCGGGCGGCGTCGATTCCTCGATCACCGCCGCCATCGCCGTCGAAGCCGTAGGCCGTGAGAACGTCACCGGCGTCGCCATGCCCGGCCCCTATTCGAGCGATCACAGTCTGACCGACGCCCGTGCGCTCGCCGAAAATTTGGGCGTACGATTCGAGGTCGCGCCCATCCACGAAATGTACTCGGCCGCCGTCAAGAATCTCAGCGGATTGTTCGCGGGCGCGAAGCCGGACACGACGGAAGAGAACATCCAATCGCGCCTGCGCGGCATGACGCTAATGGCGCTATCGAACAAGTGGGGAGCGTTGGTTCTAACCACCGGCAATAAGAGCGAAATGGCGGTCGGCTACTGCACACTCTACGGCGACATGTGCGGCGGACTCGCTGTCATCAGCGACGTGCCGAAGACCATGGTCTACGAACTCTCGCGCGTCGCCAACCGGCGTCTGTCGAACGCGATTCCCGAAAGCGTGTTTACGAAGCCGCCGTCCGCCGAATTGCGCCCCGATCAGAAAGACACCGATTCCCTGCCCGAATACGAAGTACTCGACGCGATCTTGAAAGGCTATATCGAAGAATTGCGGGCGCCGTCGGACATCGCCGAACGCTTGCAACTGGACCCCGCGCTGGTGCGCGACATCGTCAATAAAGTGGACCGCAACGAATACAAGAGACAACAGGCCGCCCCGGGCCTGAAGGTAACCACCAAGGCGTTCGGCATCGGGCGCCGCTTTCCGATCGCGCAGAGGTTCTCGGAATGAAATACGTTCTTCCCGTTCTCCTTTTGGGCGGCGCGGCGCTGCTCATTTCGCAAAATTACGAAAACGAGCGCGTCGGTCCGCAGGAGGATGGCAGCATCCTTCTGAACTCCGGTTGGCGATTGCGCCCGGCGGGACGGCAGATTCCGCTCTCGACGTTTCCGATGGCTTCGGCGCTTTCGCCCGACGGCCGTTATTTGGTTGTGCTCTGCGGCGGCTATCGCCCACCGTCGCTGATCGTGATGGACGCCGTAACGCTCGCCGAGATTCAGAGGGTTCCAGTAGCCGACGCGTGGCTCGGCCTGACGTTTTCGCCGAACGGGCGCACGCTCTACGTCGGCGGCGGATCGCAGGCGAGCGTCTTCGAGTTTTCGATGTCGGAGGAAGGAAAGCTCTCGCCCGCGCGCACGTTCGCCCTCGTTCCCCCGGCGGATCGCAAGCACGAGGACTTCACTGGCGACGTCGCCCTTTCGCCCGACGGACGGCTGCTCTACGCGGCGATGCTCCATCGCGACACCATCGCCGTGATCAATCCCCTCACCGGCATCGTGATCGAGCGCATCCGCACGGGCCGCCGACCCTATCGAATTCTGTTCGCGCCCGACGGATCGAGCTTCTATGTTTCCAGTTGGGCGGATGCGGCGATCTACCAGCACAAGCCCGAAACGGGCGAGCGGATCTCCATCATCCGTACCGGCCCGGGACCGATGGACATGGTGTGGCGCGA
This sequence comes from Bryobacteraceae bacterium, assembly GCA_033763835.1. Lineage (GTDB taxonomy): Bacteria > Acidobacteriota > Terriglobia > Bryobacterales > Bryobacteraceae > JAPKYZ01. Next base: position 168,891 of record JANRJS010000017.1, read on the forward strand.
CCGGCAAGCGGGAGACGACGAGAGCGACGCCAATCGCTACAAGGCTCGCCTCTTTGTCGCCGCGTCGAACACCAATCTCGTCTACGCGCTGGGGGTGAGCGACGACAACTCGGCGCGGCCGATCGAATCCATTAGCGTCGCGCTATCGCCGAATCAACCGGCGGGCATGTCGCCCACATCGCTTGCGTTAAGCGCGGACAAGTCGAGGCTGTACGTCGTTTGCTCCGACGCCAACGCCGTCGCCGTCGCGAACGTGTCGGCGGGCCGCTCGCGCGTCGAGGGATTCATCCCCGTAGGTTGGTATCCGGTAGCCGCGCGCGGATTAGCCGACGGGCGGATGATCGCCTTCAATGGACGAGGCTCGCGCAGCTTTCCCAATCCCGACGGTCCGCAAGCCGGGCGTCAACCCGCCGTGTCTCACGAAGGATTGAGAAATCCGGGCTATGTCGGCAATTTGCAACTCGGCACCGCAACCGTGGCGATTCCCGCCGAACACATGCTGACGGCGGGAACGGTGATCGAACGCACCGCACCGGCCTCCGCACGAGGGCTTCGCCGGTACAACACGCTTGTGCCTCCGCCGAATGCGCAACGAACCTCGCCCATCGAACACGTGATCTACATCGTCAAGGAGAACCGCACGTACGATCAGGTGTTGGGCGATCTCGGCAATGGCAACGGCGACCCGACGCTGACGCTGTTCCACGAAGACTCCGCGCCGAATCATCGCAAGCTGGCGCGGGAATTCGTGCTGCTCGACAACTTCTACGTCAACGCCGACGTCAGCGCCGACGGGCACAATTGGTCGACGGCGGCCATCGCTCCTCCCTACGTCCAGTGGATGTGGCCCAACAGCTACGCGGGACGGCGCAAGCATTACGACTACGAAGGCGGCGAGCCCGCGGCGAATCCGCCCGCCGGACGCATTTGGAATAACGCCCTCGCCAGGGGATTGACGGTCCGCAACTACGGCTGGTGGGCGGAGAATACGCCCGCACCCGCCAAAGCCACGGGCGAAGTTCAAATCGCCAACGTCCGCGATCCCGCGCTTGCGCCCCACACCAACATGAAGTTCCGGGGCTTCGATCTTAACTATCTCGATATCGAACGCGCCAAGATTTTCCTGGCCGACCTCGAACAATGGGATCGCGGGACGGGGGAGATGCCGCGATTGATTTTACTGCGCATCGGCAACGATCACACGTCGGGCGCGGCGGCGGGCGCGTACTCGCCGCAAGCCGCGATGGCCGACAACGATCTCGCGCTGGGGCGCATCGTCGAGGCGGTCTCGAAATCGAAGTATTGGGCGAAGACCGCGATTTTCGTGCTCGAAGACGACGCGCAAAACGGGCCGGACCACGTCGATTCCCACCGCTCTCCCGCTTACGTGATCTCGCCTTACACGCGCGGGCGCGGCGTCGATTCGACGTTCTACAACACTACCTCGATGCTGCGCACGATCGAACTGATCCTGGGCATGGCGCCGATGACTTATTTCGACCTCAACGCAATGGCGATGACGGCGGCGTTCTCCGAAACTCCGAATCGCGCGCCATACAGCGCCGAAACGCCGAAATGGCGGCTCGACGAGCGCAATCCCGGCGGTACGCCGCTCGCCGCCCGCTCCGCGAAACTCGATTTAGACGAGGCCGACGAGATCGACGACGACGAGATGAACGACATCTTGTGGCGGACGATCCGGAAGACCGAACCGCCCGCCCCCAGACGAAGTATCTTCGGCGCTCGCTAGAACGTCAGCCGCAAGCTCAACTGCACACGCCGCCGGCCGGCGTCCGTCGCCCATTGATTCAAGAAGTTGGTCGACGTAAAGGTCGCGTCCGGTACGCCGAAGTTGCGGGTCGCCGAAGCGTTGAAGAAGTCGGCGCGGAATTGTGTGTTGATCCGCTCGTTGAACCGGGTGTTCTTGATGATTCCCAGATCGACGTTGGTGATGCCCTTGGCGCGCAAGATGTTGCGCCCGGCATTCCCTACGCCCTGCGCCGCCGTCACGCCCTGGAACAGGCGAGTGGCGCCACCTAACTCGCGAGTCAGGCGGTACAGCCGCTCGACGGTCAGATTCGATAAATCGAGCCCCGCGCCTTCCGGCGTGATGTTGGGCCGGATCGCGACGCCCACCAGTCCCGAGATACCGGCCAAGCGTCCGCCCGGATCGGAACCGTTCAGTACGGTGAAGGCCGCGCCGGATTGCAGCGTGATGAAAGGCGAAAGCTGCCATCCGCCCAGCAAGCGGCCCGCGAAACCCTTCTGATCGCGCATGAAGGGCAATTCCCAAACGCCGTTCGCCGTAAAGCGGTGCGGCCGGTCGAAGCTCGAACGGCCTCGGTCCCCGTTGCGGTTGAAGCTATCCTGCGCCACCGCCACTTCGCCCACCGAGGAGTTGAACACTTCCGAAGCGTTATCGATAAACGAGCTCCACGTGTAGTGCGCGCCCATAGCGAAGTTGCGCGACAGGCGCTTCTCGATAGTCGTCTGCCACGAGTGATAGATCGACGAGGAGCAATTGCAGCGGTTGCGGATCACGCCGAGTTCCGTGTTCACGCGCCGTGCGGGCGAACTTCCCGGCACGATCGGATTCTCGTCGATCGTCTGGAATAGGCCCGAACCTTTGGTTCCCACCCATCCCGTCGTTAGCACCCAATCGCTAGCCAACTCGCGCTGTACTTGGAAGCTGAACTGTTCCGCCACCGGCGCGTACTGGTCCTCACCGATGATGGTGCGATTCGCGGTGCGCGGATCGGCCGGCACTCCCGACGTCCTCGCCTGTTGCACGCGTTGGTAGGCGTTAGCCGCCGAGCCGCCCGAAACGAAGTTGACCGAGTTCAGGAACGGAAACGCAGACGCCACGTTGAGCGTGAGGTTGAAAAACTGACTGTCGTAGCTGCGCGCGTAGCCGCCGCGGAGCACGGTGCTGTCCGTCAGGCGGTAGTTGAAACCCACGCGCGGCGCGAAGTTGTTTTGGTCGCGCTTCGGGATCGCGCTCAACCGGTACGCCTGATTGCCGCCCGCCGCCGCGATGATGCGGTCGTTGATCGGCAACAACTGATCGAGCGGAGGCGCGGGCGATTCGTAGCGCACGCCGTAGGTCAGCGTGAACCGCCGCGTCATGCGCCATTCGTCCTGCCAGAAACCGTAGTAGTCGTAACCCTTAAACGGCCAGATCACTCCACCGCCCGGTAGAGTGGCGTTGATCGTCGCCACCGTACCGATATCGTCGTGCATCGCTTGCAGCGTCGGATATTCGATGCGGCCGCGCGACGTGGGACCGAAGAAGCTCACGATATCGACGCGCCGGAAATCGAATCCGAACTTCATCGAGTGTTTGCCGATCACCACACCCGTCGTGTTCTGGATCTGGTAGGTGTTGTTGCGCCGGAATTGCGGAAGGTTCACCGCGAGGCCGATCGCCGTGCGAGAAGCGGCCGCGTTAAAGCCGAGTAGCCCCAAATCGCGCACTTCAATCGAGGGAATGTTCTCCGACGCCGGATTCTCGGCGGTGCTCGCCGACTCATAGCGCTGATAGGAAGTGCGGAATTCGTTGTAGACCGCCGCGCCGGGCGTCCAGTTCCAACTCATCGTCGCCGAGTGGGTCCGTAGCGGATTCACCGTCAGATAGCCCGCCGGGGTCACCTGGCTGCCTGCCCCCGAAGAAAAATCGTCGAGAATCATGTAACGGCCCGTGATCAGGTGCTTGTCGTTAAACCGGTGATCGAAGCGGCCCGTGCCCTGCCAGTTGTTCTGCAAAATATTGCCGGAGCCCGTAATCGAACCCACCGGCACCGCAAAAGTCTGTCCGCCCGAGGTCAACGGCACCGTAACGCCCGTCGCTTGCTGCGCCGCGGGCAGATAGTCGAGCAACGCCTGCAATTGCGGACGCCCCGCCGTGAAACGGCTAATGATCTGGCGGCCCGCTTCCGTCGGCGCGCCGTTCAAGGTCGTGCCGAAGCCCAACTGCCGGTCCGTCCAGCGCTGTAGGGACGCGAAGAAAAATGTCTTGTTCTTGACGATCGGGCCACCCACCGTGCCCCCGAACTGATGCTCCACGCGGAACGGCACTTTCGTCACGCGCGCGTTCGCTTCGAGATTCGAAAGTGTGTTCAACCGATTGCCGTTGTAGAACCAAAACGCGGAACCGTGAAAATCGTTCGTCCCCTGCTTGGTGACGATCGACACCACGGAGCCTCCCGCGCGTCCGTATTCCGGCAGAAACTGACTGGTAATGATCCGGACTTCCGCGACGATGTCGGGATTGTTGATCGACTGCTGGTTGCCCGTCACCGACGGATCGTTCGAATCCTGGCCGTCGATCATGAAGTTGTTCGACCGCGTCCGCATCCCGTTCACGGCGAAGTTCACGCCGCCGTTGGCGAACGCCGATTGGCCGGAGCTCAATTGATTCACGCCCGGAATCGACAGCGCCAGGTTGAGAATGTTGCGGTTCGGAGCGAGCGGCAGTTCCGAAACGCGCTTCGCTTCGAACGCCGTCGATACTTCCGCGTTCGATGTGTTGATCTGCGTCGCGTCCGCCGACACCGTAACCACTTCGCTGACGCCGCTCACCGAAAGCTTCACTTGCAGATCCGCGTTCTGATTCAGCCGCAGGACGATCGGCCCTTGCACGTACTTTGCGAACCCGGACTTCTCGATCGTCACCTCGAAATTGCCCGGCTGCAATTGCCGGAAACGGAACGCGCCGCCATCGCCGGTGGTGGTTTCTAGCAGCGCGCCGGTGTCGAGACTGCGAACGGAAACCTTGGCGGACGAAACGGCCGCGCCCGAAGCGTCGGTCACCGTTCCCAGAATCTCCGAATAAACCGATTGAGCCGAGAGCGGCAACGTGATGAGCGCCGCAATAGAAAGGAATAACGCGAAAGTGCGTTTCACAGAGACCCCCCTGACTAACGAATCACCACCGCCCGGTGGAGCGGCAAGTGTAACTCCATTGTCAAAGGGGAAAAGACACTCGTCAAGCAAAAGTCCGCTTCACCCCGGAAATTCCGCAACCCGCATGCGAAGAAAAGGAGAAACGCCAGCTATACTTCGACCGCCGCCCGCGAAGGCTCCGCGTCGTGCAACCCGGCGGCGCTCTGTGTATCGAAGAATCCGTACAAAGCGGGAACCACCACTAGCGTCAGCAGCGTCGAGGAAATCAATCCGCCAATCACCACGATGGCGAGCGGGCGCTGCACCTCGGATCCCGGCCCAGTCGCGAACAGGAACGGCACTAGCCCCAGCGCCGCGACTGTCGCCGTCATCATCACCGGGCGGAACCGCAGTTGCGCGCCTTCGAGAATCGCCTCCATGCGCGACATACCCCGTTCCCGCAACCCGCGAATGTAGGACACCAGTACGACGCCGTTTAATACCGCGATTCCCCACAACGCAATGAAGCCCACCGACGCGGGCACCGACAGATACTCGCCCGAGAAATAGAGCGCCGCCACGCCGCCGATCGACGCGAACGGCAGCACCAGAATAATCAGCGCCGCGAACCGGATCGAGCGGAACAGCATAAAGAGCAGGAAGAAAATCGCGCCGATCGTGATCGGCACGATGATCGTCAGATGCTTGCGCGCGCGTTCCATATTCTCGAACTGCCCGCCCCACTCGAAGTAGTACCCGGGCGGGAGCTTCACTTGCCGCTCCACCACGCGCTGCAATTCGGCGACGAATCCCCCGAGGTCGCGGCCCTGTACATTGACGCCGACGATAATCCGCCGCTTGCCCGTCTCGCGCTTGATCTGCGACGCGCCTTCCACCGTGGAGATCTTCGCGACGCTCGATAGCGGCACCTGCGCGCCGTTCGGACCGTTCACCAGGATGCCGCGCAAATCCGCCGCGCTGTCGCGATACTGCTCGGGGAACCGGACGACGGCTTGGAACCGGCGCTCGCCCTCGTAGATCTCGGTCGCGACTTTGCCGCCCACCGCCGCTTCGATGACGTCGTTGATATCGGAGGCGTTCAGGCCGAAGCGCGCGATCGCCTGCCGGTCGATAACGACGCTCAGATTCTGCTGCCCGGTGACGCGGTCTACCTTGATATCGGCCGTTCCCTGGATCGCGCCCGCCACACGCGCCACTTCATTGCCCTTGGCGATCAGCGTCGCGAGATCGTCGCCGAAAATTTTGACCGCGATATCGGCGCGCGCGCCGGTGACCATCTCATCGACACGATCGGAAATCGGCTGCGCCATCACCAGATTCACACCCGGCAAATTGGTTAACCGTTTGCGGACTTCGTCCGCGATCCGGTCCTGCGGCCATTCCTTCCGCTGGTCGTGCGGAGTCAGCGCCACCAGCATGTCGGATTCGTTGTAGCCCGCCGGGTCCACCGGCGATTCGCCGCGTCCCAGCCGCGACACCGGAGTCTTGACGCCCGGAATGTCCATCACCAGCCGGTGCGCTTCGAGCTCCATCTTGAGCGACTCCTCGAGCGAAATGTTCGGTACCCGGTCCGCGTTCGGCGAAAGCGTGCCTTCCTTCATTTCCGGGATAAACGACGTTCCCAGATACGGGAACAAACTCATCGTCGCCACGAAAACGGCGAGCGCGGCGGCGATGGTGGCGTAACGGTGCGCGGTGGCCCAACGCAACATCGCGACGTAGGGGCGCTTGAGAATCCGCACGAACAGCGTGTCGTGCTCGCTGCCGCCCTTCAGCAAGTACGACGACAGCACCGGCGACAGCGTCAACGACAACAACAGCGAAATCGCGAGCGCGATGGCGATCGTGTAGGCCAGCGGCGCGAACATCTTGCCTTCCATGCCCTCGAGCGTCATCAGCGGCAGAAACACCAGAATGATGATCGAAATCCCGAACACCACCGGCGTCGCCACTTCGAGCACCGCCTCGCCCGTCAGCTTCAGTTTGTCTTTGGCCGTTAACGCGCCGCGGACGTGGCTCAGCCTCGCGAATACGTTCTCCACCACTACCACCGACCCGTCCACCATCAACCCGATGGCGATCGCCAGGCCGCCCAGCGACATCAGATTCGCCGACATGCCGTAGTAGTTCATGACCAAAAACGTCAGCGCGGGCGTCAAAATCAAGGTCGCCGTAACGATCACGCTCGATCGCAAGTCGCCGAGAAACAGAAATAGAACCACCACCACCAGCACGATGCCTTCGAGCAGCACCTTACTCACGGTGTTCAGCGCTGCGTCCACCAGCTCCGAACGGTCGTAGAACGGCACCACTTGCAGGCCGCCCGGCAGCATGCCGCGCGAGTTGATTTCGGACACGCGCGCCTTGACGTTCTCGACGATCTGCTTCGCGTTGCCGGAGGCGATCATCATCACGATGCCGCCCACGCACTCCGAATAGCCGCCCTTGATCATCGCGCCGTAGCGCACTTCTTCGCCGATCTTCACCTCGGCGACGTCCTTGATCGTTACCGGCGTCGAACCCACTTCTTTCAACACCACCGCGCGGATGTCGTCCAGATTCTCGATCAATCCCAGACCGCGCACCAGATAGAACTCCGGCCCGCGCGGAAGAATGCCGCCGCTCGAGTTGGCGTTGTTGCGCGCCAGCGCCTGATGCACGTCGTGGATCGTGACGCCGTAGTAGCGCATCTTGATCGGGTCCACCAGCACCTGATACTGCTTCACGTACCCGCCGGTCGAGTTAATCTCGGCGACGCCCGGAATCGAGCGCAGCAGCGGACGCACCACCCAGTCCTGCACGATCCTTCGCTCGACCAACTCCTCTTTAGTCAACTCGCGCTTGCCGTCGCTAGGGTGCTCCACGGTGTACTGATACACCTCGCTCAGCGCCGTCGAAACCGGTCCCAGTACGGGATTGATACCTTCCGGCAGCCGGCTGCGCACTTCGCTCATCCGCTCCGCCACCAATTGCCGCGCGAAATACACGGGCGTCGAATCGGTGAACACCAGCGTCACGATCGACAGCCCCGGCTCGTTCTGCGAGCGTAGTTCGGTCAAGCCCGGCAACCCCGTCATCCCGATCTCGACCGGAACCGTGACGATGCGCTCCACTTCGTCGGGCGAGCGTCCGGGCACCTCCGTCGCTACCTGCACTTGAATGTTCGTGACGTCGGGAAACGCATCGACGGCCAGCTTGCGCGTCGCGTCCAACCCGAAACCCAGCGCGATCGCCGCCATCACGACGATGACGATGCGCTGTTCGAGCGAGCCGCGCACCAACCCGCGGATCACGTTACGATCCCTCGCCGCGCACGCTGCGCCGCCGCCGTTCGTTATTCAAATGGAACGCGCCATCGACGACGATCCGTTCGCCCTCGCGCACTCCTTCGAGCAGCACGCGCCGCCCGCCGTGCTCCGGTCCCAGCTTCACTTCCCGCAGTACGAACGTTTCCGCTCCACGCTCGACGAACAGGCACTCCGTGTCGCCTTCTCGCACGACGCTCGCCAGCGGCACCGTCTGGCGGCGCTCCGTATGCTCCATGACGGTCATCGTCGCGAGCATCGCGGGCTTCAGCGCTTTGTCCGCGTTGGGAACGTCCATGCGCACCCGCACCGTGCGCGTTTCCGGATTGACCGTGGCGCTCACGAAGGCGAGCTTGCCGCGCAGAACGCGTCCCGGCAGCGCGGCCAAATGCGCTTCGACGGCTTGCCCCGCCCGTAGCGTTCCCGAGTTCTGTTCCGGCACGTCGGCCACCAGCCACACGTGCGACAAATCGGCGATTTCGTACACCGTGTCGGCGGGCTCCACTACCTGTCCCATCGCCACATGCCGCTTCATCACCGTGCCTTCCATTCCGGCCATCACGCGCGAAACGGAATTCATCTGCTTGGTCCGGCGCAGTTCCTCGATCGCCTCGGCGGGCATTCCCAGCAGTTGCAAATGGTCGCGCGCGGCGTCTACCTCCGCGCTCGCTTCGTTCAGTTCCGCTTCCCGCCGCTGCAACTCCGCCGCGCCGATCACGTCGGCTTTCAGCAGCACCTGCGCGCGCTCCACCGCGCGTTGCGCCACTTGCTTGTGCGAGATCGCCTTAAGCAATTCGAGCTGCGCGTCCGACAGTCCGGGACTGATGAGCGTCGCGAGCACCTGCCCGCGATGCACTTCCTCGCCTTCGCGGGCGGCGAGAGTTGCGATGCGCCCCATCACCGGCGCGCCCACGCGCGTGATCCGCGTGTCGTCCACTTCAATCCGCGCCGCCACCGTGAAGCTGGCGCCAACCGTAGCCCAGGAGGGCTCGCCGACCTTGATCCGCGACATCAGATTGGCGTCGGTCTTGATCTCCAGCGGATCGTTGGCCACCGCCGCGCTCGAGGCCGCCGCTACCGGTTGACCCGGCTTCGCGCCGCATCCGGCGAACGCCAACACCAAGGCGGCGGACGCCGCTGGGACGATGAAGTTTCTCACGGTGTCCTCCCCGGTCCGATCGGTTTCGGTTCGATCGCCCGTACTTCGTCGAGATCGACCAGCGCCGCTTGCCGGTCGAATTGTGTGTTCAGTAAATCCAGACGCACCGTCCGCAACACCCGCTGCGCGTCGAGCACTTCGAGAATCCCGCGTTCGCCCAAACGGTATGCCGTCTCCGCCGCGCGCAGCCCTTCTTCCGCCTCTCGCAACAGCCCTTGTTCGAACGCCAAAAGCTGCGTCGTCGCCACCTGATACCGCTCGTAGGCGCCGCCCAGCGCCGCGAGCAAAAGCAACTCGTTACTTTCGGCGAGGGCGCTCACTTGCCGGGTGATCGCCACGGCTTCGGCGATCGGACCCTCGCGGCGGTTCCAAAACGGGAGCGGAATATTGATACCCGCCCGGTAAATCGGAACGTCCGGCGGACGGTCCACTTCCACCACCAACGACGGTTGCGGGCGGCGCAACGCCGTTTCGTAGCTCACCCGAGCCTCCGCCCGCCGCACTTCCGAGCGCGACAGCAGCAAAGCCGGATGCCGCGCCCGCACTTCGTCCCGCAACGTTTCGAGCGGCGGCAGCGTTACCGGCGGATCGAGCGCGCCGTCGATGCTCAAGTCCGCGTCTACCGCCGAGCCGATCGCCGCGCGCAATTGCGACAACGCCGCGACATACTGCAATCGCGCGCTATTCGCCGCCGTGCGCGCCGTGGCCACCTCGGCGTCCGCCCGGTACAGTTCCAGCCGCCCCGCTTCGCCGACATCGACCCGCACTTGCAGCCGCCGCCGGAAATCCTCCACCAACCGGAGATTGTCGGTGAGAATGCCGATCTCCTCGCGCCGCCGCATCGCCTGGAAGAACGTTCGGCGCACCGCCGACAGCACCGCCAGGCGCGTGCCCGCCAGGGCAAGTTCGCTCGATTCCCTTCCACGTTCGGCCAGCGCCGTCCGTGCCGGGCGCAATCCGCCCAGCTCCAAGGGTTGCGAGAACGTGTAGGCGTTGAAAAATCCGCTGACGTTGCCGGGCACGCGGAACGTCTGTCCGCCCGCTCGAGCGCCGAATTCCGGATTCGGGTAAGCGAGCGCGGTAACGATACCCGCTCGCGCGGCGTCGATTTGCGCGGCTCCGGCGCGCAGTTGTGGATGGTATTCCACGGCGAGCGATAACGCTTGATCGAGCGTCAGCGTCGCCCCGTTCGCTCCTATGGCAAGCACAAGAGCGAACGCCCCTCGGCGTAAGCTGAAAAGCGGCATTCGTAAATTCGGTTAAGAACCTTTAACTGTAATCGATCCGGCGCGGCGAATGGCGTCGGGAATTCCCACACCGTCGAAATAGTTGCCCGCGAGCGACAAACCGGCGTGACCGGCCACTGCGCTCTCGATCCTCTCAACGCGGGCGGCGTGGCCCAAATTGTACTGCGGCATCGATCGCGGCCACCGGTAAACGGCCGGGGTGCTGCGCGCCGTAATTCCCATGGTCTCACGAAGTTCCTTGCGGACGGCCGCTTCGATTTCTTCGGTTGGGGCGGAACACCACGTTTCGCCGCCCAGAAACGCGCGAAGGTTGGCGTGCGTAGGTGGCGCGCGGAACGGAAACTTGCGGTCGGACCACGTGCAGGCGGACATCGCGTTTCGTTCCCGCCGCGGCACGAGAAACCCGAACCCGTCGCGCGGGTGAGGAACGGATTCGGCGGGTTCGGCGAAGCCTACCGTGACTGCGCTCGAATACTCGATCGCCGCGAGTTCGCCGGCGAGCCGGATATCGAAAGGCGCGATCAAGGGCGCGGCTTGCCAAGCGCGGAGCGCGACGATGACATGATCGCCTTCGATCCAGTCGCCGTTCGCCCGCACCCGCCAGTCCGGTTCGACCGTCTCCACTTCGCCGGTTACCCGAGTCCCCTCGAATCGCCGCTCAAGCGCCTCGATCAGCGACCCCATCCCGCGTTTCAGCGACAAAAACAGCGGCCCGCCGTTCTCCTTTTTCTCGGCCGCCAGCCCGCGCGAAACGCTCCCATAGCGGCGCTCCAACTCGACCAGCCGGGGTAAAGCGCAATCGACGCTGAGCGTTTCGATATCGCCGCCAAACACACCGGTCAGCAGCGGCTCGGCGAACGTCTCGACGAATTCCTCGCCCCAGTGTTCGCGGACGAACTCGCCGACGGAACGCTCCGGCCGCTCGCCCGCCGGATAGTCGAGTTCCTCCTTCGCCCGGCGCTTTCCGGCTTCGCTCACGAGTTCCGACCGGCCGAGCGCCTCGAAATCGACCGGAGCCATCAACGTCATCCCCTCCGGCATGGGGACGAGTCGCCCATCCCGCAGTAAGTAGGTCTTTCGCGCGTGGTCGTTCGAGGCGACGATCTCGCCGCCCAGCCCCAGTTCTTCGATCAGTGTCCGAGCTGCGGGTTTAGCGGCGAGAAAGCTGTCCGGTCCCGCCTCGACGGTGCAACCTGCGGGGTATTCGGTATGGATCAGCCCGCCCAGACGCCGCTCCCGCTCGATGAGCGTGACCGTATGTCCCGCTTTCTGAGCGAAGTAGGCGGCGGCAAGTCCGGAAATTCCCCCGCCGACGACAATGACTCGCGCCAATCTCCATCGTAGCGCCGCCAGGCTTGATGTGGCTGATGCTATCGTGAAGGCATCATGGGCATCAGAACCACCATGCTCAAGGAACCCGCTCAGGATAGCTTACTCGATAGCCCGCAGCTCGAACCTTTCATACCACCTCACGATCTAGGCCTACACGTTGTCCCCAGTCACAAGACCGAAGACTTTTTCGATGTACTCGAAGGCCCCGGCCGGAAATGGTGATCGCCGATATCATCGCACCCCGTTTGGGAGATGGCTAAACGGAGCGTTTTCGAGCAGCGAGCCGGTCGGGCTGCCTTGGCTCGTCCTCTGGGCTTATGTTCGTATCTCGACCAACCTATCGTTGCCCAAACCCTTGCCCGTCTCCAAGGCGCTTGACGATGTCGATACGTGGGTGCGTCAACCGAACGCCGAGATGGTCCAACCCGGTCCCTCGCACCTCGGCATTCTCGGCGACCTCATGCGCTTGGGCGGAGTCTCTGGCGCTCGAACCACCGACGCGATACTTGCCGCCATTGCCATCGAGCATGGCGCTACGTTGGTTTCGGCGGATCGCGACTTCGCCCGCTTCACTCCGCGGCTCCGCTGGATCGATCCGCTTACGGCCTAACCCAACCCGGCGGGCCACAATCCCTTCGTCCTTCGCCCCTCGACGCACGCGGCAAGCAACTTGAGCGCGGGCGAAAGCGGGCTACGCAGGCTACCTTGGATATCGAGAAAATGTCCGGGGACCGAGCTGTCGATGGTGACTGCACCCACAATTGATACTCCGCCAGGCCGGGTAGAATCCAACGGCATGGCCAGGATGGAACGGTATTTTTCGTCGCCCACGGGTTGATGGGCCGGGACGTTCACAACTTCGCCCCGTTCGATGCACGGCCACACGACGCGTTCCGTCTTGAGATATGCCTTCGGGACGGGCCGGTTCAGGTCGGCTCGATTGATGCACAGGAGACGCGCCGGGTCTGTCGGATGTTCGACGATAAGCGAGACGTTGAGGTAGATTCCCTCTACATCTCCCACTTGTTTTTCCACTTCGGAGAGGATCGTATGTAAGGCTCCATCCTCGATTCGTTGCAGCCCAGCCTCTGTGACCACACCACTGATGGCCCAGTGGGCGAGCGCGTCGATCCCGACAGCGATACGCTCCAACCGTCGGCGCTCCTCGACGGCGAATTGTTCCGGCTTGAACCAGTCGGAAAGAATCCACTTGTAGAGTCCGGCGTAAAGGACGGCGCCGACTAAGAATAGCGATACCGTCCATTCCCCGGTGGAGCTTTTCTTCCAGGCCAGATAGCCCGCAAGCAAAGGCTGTGCGGCTAAAGCGGCCCAATTGAACAACTCCAGCCCTAATCTCGGCCCGGAAGTTGTCTTGAATTTTCGCTTGAGCCGCCGCCACCGTTTCGAGGCGAAGGCCGCCCACCTACTACCGGTCGGGGTTGACAAGCGGACGGAGCTTACTCAAAATCCAACCCGAGAGCGTTTTCCGGCGCTCGGCCTCGTACAACGCGGTATAGCGTCGCGTAGCCTCTTCCTCGGTGATTTGGTTCGTCGTTTGTAGGTTAAGGAGTTCCCGCAACGGGTCGTGGAGGATTTGGATCTTGCCGAACTTAGTGTCGCGTTCCTCGATCACTTCCATTTCCATACCCCAACTATGCCACGACAATCAAAGCCTTACAACAGACTTACGGCCTGAACTCGCGGACCAGCTGCACGCAGGCGCGCACCGATTCGACGGGCGTTTCCGGCAGAATCCCGTGACCGAGATTGAAGATATGTCCCGGGCGGGTACCCGTGCGCCGCAGCAGTTCCCAAACCTTGGCGCGCAACTCCGGCAGCGGAGCGAACAGCGCCGCCGGGTCCAGATTGCCCTGCACCGCCGACCGGTAGCTGATATCCATCCAAGCCTGATCGATGTTGATCCGCCAATCGACGCCCATCACGTCGCCGCCCGCCGCGTGCAGTTCCTTAAAGAACCCCGCGACACCCGTACCGAAGTGGATCACCGGGACTTGCGACGAACGAATGCGCTCGATCAGCGCGCGCGAATACGGCGCGACAAACCGGACATAATCGTCGGGGCCGAGCGCGCCTACCCAACTATCGAAAACCTGAATCGCCTTCGCGCCCGCCGCCACCTGCATCTGGGCGAATGGCCCCAGCACGTCCACAAGTTTGCCCATCAGCCGCCGCCAGAGCGTCTCGTTGCGGTACATCATCTGCTTCGTGCGCAGAAACGTCCGCGACGGTCCGCCTTCGATCATGTAGCTGGCGAGCGTAAACGGCGCTCCCACGAACCCGATCACCGGCACTCGGCCGTCGAGCGCGCGGTTCACCGCCTGGATCGATTCGCCGACGTAGCCCAGATCGTCGGTGTTCGAGATCGACAGCGAATCGATGTCCGTCGAATTTTCGATCGGGTTCGAAATGCTCGGCCCCTCGCCCGCGACAAACTTCAGCTTCAACCCCATCGGCTCTACCGGTAGCAACAGGTCGGCGAAGATGATCGCGGCGTCCACGTCGAGAATCTCGACCGGCTGAAGCGTCACCTGCGCGGCCAAATCCGGCCGTTTGCAGATTTCGAGAATACCGTTTTTCGCCCGAATCTCCCGGTACTGCTTCAGGTAACGGCCCGCCTGTCGCATAAACCAGACCGGGCGCGCGTCGGTGGGACGGCGGCGGCAAGCGTCTAAGAAGCGGCTATTCATTGGGAAATGCCCCGTGGGGAAAGCCACCCGCAAGAAAGTTCTTTTTGGTCATCGCAAATGTAGGCCCGCATTCCCGCGGGCTGGTGTTTGGCCGCCCAGTCGCGGCCGTTGACGAAAACAGGCTTGGTCCACGCTTCGCTATCGAGCGTCTTAGGCGCCACCACGGATACCTGCAACCGCCCCTGGGCGGGGTATCCGGTACGCGGATCCATGATATGGCTGAATAACTTCCCTTCGGCCCGGAAAAACTTCTCCTGAGAGCCTGACGTGGACATGGATAAGTCTTTCAAATACAACTCTTCCACCGTGGCGGAGCCGCCGCGCGGGTGGCGAATCTCAACGCGCCAGCCTCGCGGTTCGGCCGGTGGCGCTCCCAAACCGTACATACTGCTGCCCGACGCTGTGATAAACGCCGAGCGAATTCCTCCGGATTTCAACGCCTCCACCATCCGGTCGACGGCATAGCCTTTTCCGATACCGCCGGGATCGATTTCCATTCCCGGTTTCGCGAAACGCACCGTCCGAGCCACCGGATCGAGGATCAACGCCGAGTGGCCGATCCGTTCCAACGCTTCCCGGATCTCGCCCCGGTGGGGGAGCTTTCCCGAGCCTTTGTAGAAACCCCAAATTTTCATCAGCGGACCGACGGTGATATCGAACGTCCCTTCGCTCAATCGGCTAAAGCGTTGACATGCTTCGAGTAAATCGAACAACTCGCGCGACACAGTCACCGCTCTCCGGCCCGCTTCCCGATTCACTTCCGACCACTCGCTCGAAGGCTTGTAATTGGAAAGCAGCCCATCCAAGCGGACCGCCTCATCTAACGCCTCGCCGATGGCCGTTTCCACACGGCTCCGTTCCGCCCCATATGCGACAACCGTAAAGGTGCCGCCCATGGCTTCCCGGCTGGCCTCGAAGCGCAGTGGCGGACCCGCGCCGGAAAGTCCGGCCTGAATCAACAAAACTAACACAAACTGTTTCATTTAGCGGGACTTTTTTGAGCCGCTCCGAAGTCGCGCGGGCGTCCTCGCCGGGCTCGTTTCAGCAGTTCGGCGATTCGCTCGGGTGAGGCAATTTCCGACGCGGCTTCGAATTTCAGATCGGGTACCCGGAATAAGTCGAGCCGCGCCGCCAGTTCCCGCCGCAGGTATCCGCGCGCGCCTTCAAGCGCCGTAAGCGATTGAGGATCCGAGGCTTCCACGCGAACGATCGCCCGCCGCCCGTCCGGCGCCAGCTCGATCGCGGGAATATCCACCGGCCCCACGCGCGGGTCTTCCAGTTCGAAATTGATCAATTCGTACAGTTCTTCCCGAAGCGCGGTGGAGAGGCGTTCCGCGCGATGAGGGTCCATACTTCTAATTTGCTACAACGGGGCGGGAATTCCTAGCGGTTGCCGGAATCTGTCACATCCACAATGTGGACTTGCCGGGTCCGGTCCCGGACATCGAACGCATCGACGCAGATTTGCCGCATGTCGGCGCGCCAGCGGGGGTGCAGGTCGCAGCGGAGGTCTCCGCCGAGAAAGCGCTCCTCGAACATCGGAAAACGGGCCAATTCGCGTCCTTTTTGTGCACCTAATTCGTACACAAAGAGCCGTTTTTCGAGCGTTATTGGCACGTTTCGGTCCGTTACCAACCAGTTCGAGTCCCGGGCAAAGCTGCAATGGCCGTCGCCTTCGAGAAATTCGGCTCCGATCACCCGGTAATCGGACTGCCCGTCGGTAAACAAAACGTGCCGGACTTTCCCGTCTACCCGGAACGTCGCCATGATTTCATGGGAGTTACGCCATTCGAAGTGCGAAACGCCTTTGCCGAACGGGACCACTTCCCGGATATCGCGGCCCTCGAGATCGGAGGTGAACATGGCCGATTCCAGGCGCTTCCCACCGTTGGGAAGGGGTTCCCAGCACCGGGCCAGAAAGAAAAACCTCGTGTCGTTTTTGTTGAAAACAGTATGGTTAAACCACATCGCCCGGGTCTTGAGCTCGGGGTGGCGGGGCACGAGACGCTCGTAGATCTGGCGGATCGAGACCACCAGCTTCGACTTGCCGGTCTCGAGATCCATCAGGAACACGCCGTCATTGTCGGGATGATCGACGGTGGGATTAGGATCGACGGCCCCCACATAGCCGACTACCGGGCGCAGGCGAGTCAATCGTCCGTAAGTCAAACAAACGGCGTATCTTCCGTTATGACTGACGCCGTTAATCGCCCGGGGGAGCGTGCGGCGTTTCCTCGTAGAAAAGTCGTAGGCGGCGGAGATAATCCGGTCGCCGTCGCGTTCATTAAAGAGGATTTCAGTCTCGGGCTTGAGCGGATTCCAGTGGAGCATCGCGCCTTGCTGAAAATTCCAAGCGCGCGTTTCGGTGACCCGTTCGGCTTTGCCAGTCGCTGTGTCCACCACGACGATGCCCGCCGATTCTTCGGGCCGCGGCAGATGATCCTGGAAATCGGATTCCAGACACACCAGCTTTTTCAAGGACCGATTCCAGGGGCTGATGCCGTAGTAGCCGAAGAAGTGGTGCTTCGGCCCGCGCGTCAGCGGGCGGGGGTTTGGCCCGCTTTGCGCGAATAACGGCGCGGCGAGGAATTGGCGGCGCAGCATGCCCGATTAGTCTATCTCGGCGGTATCGTGAAAGAATGCAAGCAAGCAAGCGAAAGTCTCCGCCCGCCGAGAAACGCGTGAGCTTGAACGCGCGCATCCCCGAACGGCTGGACCGCGAACTCGCCCTGTACGTCGCCCGCCACCGGGTAAAGAAACAGGACGCGGTGGCGGAGGCGCTGCGGACGTTCCTGGGCAAGGAGCCGACGCCTCAAGAACCGAAGAGGCGGGTCGAATTTCCCTTGATCCCCTCCCGGGGCGGGCCGAAGATCCGGGTGTTTACCGGAGAAGAGATCGATGAGATGCTATTCGGCGAATGATGTATCTCGTCGATGTGAACGTCTGGTTGGCGCTCGTCTCGGAAGGACACGTCCATCAGAAAACGGCGAAAGCCTGGTTCGAGCGGCTCGCCGCCGGTAGCGCCTTGTTTTGCCGCCTAAGCGAGTTGTCCCTGCTGAGATTGTCGACGAACGCCAACGCGATGGGCGTGTCCGCACCCACACCGCAAAGGGCATGGGAGATTTTAGAGACTCTCTTGGCCGATGAACGCGTTCGGGAGGCCGCCGAGCCCGATGGACTGATGGCGCACATGCGCGCAATTACCGCCGCCGAGTCCGCGATGTCCGGCAGTTCCTGGACCGACGCTTACCTCGCCGCGTTTGCCATCGCCGGTGGATACGCACTGGCGACGTTCGACAAACGAATCGCGAAACGGTATCCGGTAAAGGCCGAGATCGTCGCCTAACCCAGCCACTCGAGCGACGCGCCAACCAAGAACGGACCGAGAAACAGCGCCGCGTCCTTTTCCACGGCGTCGAACAGACCTTCGAGATACGCGCGACTCGCGGACACCGCCACGACGGCGACGGTCGCGCGGGTTAGGAGTTCCTGGTCCTCCGTCTCGGCGACGGAGACGTTGAATTTGTGCGAAAGGCGTTCGCGCAGGCCCTTGACGTAATGCCGCTTGTCTTTGAGCGAACGCGCTTCGGGCAGATGCAATTCGAGCGTCAACAAGCCGACGGCGGGCACACTACTGCAAGGTCAGTTGCGCGACCTTCTCGGTGACGAACGCCTCGATCACGTCGCCCGTCTTGATGTCCTGATAGTTGACGATCGAGACGCCGCACTCGAAGCCTTGCTTGACTTCGGAAGCGTCGTTTTTGAACCGCTTGAGCGCGTCCACCTTGCCGGTGAACATCACGACGTTGTCCCGCAACAGGCGAACTTCGCTTTGCCGCGTGATGAAGCCCTCTTGCACGTAGCAGCCGGCGACCGTGCCGACCTTCGTGATACGGAACACCTCGCGCACTTCGAGCCGGCCCTGGAACGTCTCTTTGAACACCGGTTCGAGCAAGCCCACCATGGCGCGCTTAATCTCGTCGACCATCTCGTAGATGATCGTGTGCAGGCGGATATCGATCTTCTCTTTCTCCGCCATTTCCGTGGCCTTACGTTCCGGCCGCACGTTGAAGCCGATGATGACGGCCTGCGACGCGGCGGCAAGCAGCACGTCGGCTTCGGTGATCGCGCCTACGCCCGTGCGGAGCACGCGAATTTTGACCTTCTCGGTGGACAGTTTTTCGAGCGTATCGCCCACCACTTCGGCCGAGCCGCCCACGTCGGCCTTGATGATGACGTTGAGTTCTTTCGATTCGCCGTCCTTCATCGCCTGGGCCAGCACGTCGAGGCCGACGCGCGAACCCTTGGCCATCTGGATGTCCCGCGCTTTCTGTTCGCGGAATTCGACGATCTGCCGGGCCTTGCCGGTATCGACCACCACTTGGAACTGATCGCCGATTTCGGGCAACTGATCCATGCCGAGCACTTCGACGGGCGTCGAAGGCTCCGCTTGGCGGATTTGTCCGCCCCGGTCGTCGTACATGGCGCGAACTTTACCGAATACCGATCCACAAATGAAGAAATCGCCGACTTTGAGCGTGCCGTTGCGAACGAGCACCGTGGCCACCGGCCCGCGGCCTTTATCGAGTTGCGCTTCGAGCACGTTGCCGATGGCGGGACGGGTGGGGTTAGCCTTCAAGTTCCCCATCTCGGTCACCAGCAGAATCATTTCGAGCAGCGTATCGAGATTGGTTCGGGCTTTCGCCGAAACGGGCACCATGACGGTGTCCCCGCCCCAATCTTCGGCCAGCAAGCCGCGGTCGGCGAGTTGCTGCTTGATCCGGTCCGGCTGCGCGTCGGGTTTGTCGATCTTGTTGATGGCGACGATAATCGGCACTTTCGCCGCGCGGGCGTGGTCGATCGCCTCCAGCGTTTGGGGCATCACGCCGTCGTCGGCGCCCACCACCAGAATGACGATATCGGTGACTTTGGCGCCGCGGGCGCGCATCCGCGTGAACGCTTCGTGGCCGGGCGTATCGATAAACACGATCCGCTTGCCGCCCTTGGCGACCGAATAAGCGCCGATGTGCTGGGTGATCCCGCCGGCTTCGCCCGCCGCGACATTCGCTTCGCGGATGGCGTCGAGCAAGGAGGTTTTGCCGTGATCGACGTGGCCCATGATGGTGACCACGGGGGCGCGCGGCACCTGATCGCCCGAGGATTCGGCCATTTCGACGTCCCAGCTCGCCTCTTCCTCGTAGCTCATCTGATTGGCGACGGCGGAGAAATCGCGGGCCAACTCTTCGGCGAGTTTGAGATCGAGGTGCTGGTTGATGGTCGCGAAAATCTTCTTGTCGACGAGCTTCTTAACCACCAGATTCGACTTGATGCCGAGCTTCTCGGCGAGTTCCTTGACGGTAATGCCTTCGGAGATGGTGATTTCGCGATTGACGGCGACTACCTGCTCTTCGCGGCGTTGCCGCATGAGCAGTTTGCCCTCTTGCTCCTCGCGCTTGCGCTCGGCGGCGGTTTTCGGCTTGGTAGCGTGGCGGCGTCCGGCTTCGGTGGGCGGCGCGACGGGCGATTCCGGGCGCAGCGGCGAAGTGGGATGCATCGGGCGGCCCCGTCCCATGGGACCGCGGCCCATACCGCCGCCCGGGCCGGGAACGCCGGGACGCGGACCGATGGGCTGTCCGGGCCGGATGGGGCCCCGGAAGTTGGGCTGCCCGGGCATAGGGCTGGGTGCGGCGGCGGCCGGCCGCATGGGCGCGCCGGGACGGATGGGCGCGCCGGGAGCGGCCCCCGCCCGCGACTGCTGACTGATGCGGGCGGCGAGCGCGGGATTCGCGGGAACTACGGGGCGCTGCTGCGGCTGCCCGGCGAGACCGGCGGGGCGCGGGGCTCCGGGGGGAGGCGCGGCGGGCCGTTGAGGCATGGGTTGTCCGGGTCCGGCGGCGGGCGCACGCGGCGGAGCCATGGGCGCTCCAGGAGCGACTACGACCGCGACAGGAGGCGTAGCCGAACGCTGCGCGGCGGGCGGCATCGAGGGCGACGGAACGGTCGGCCGGGCACTGGGAATCGGCAGGCGCGGCGCGGAAACCGGCGGCGGCGGTAACGACGGACGCGGCGCATCGGCGGGAATCGGCTGGCGTGGACCGCTCATGGCGGCGGGGGGTCTGGACACAGGAGCCACTGGCGGGCGCGGAATCGCCGGTCCCGGCGAAGGTTGCACGGCGGCCGGCGCACCCGGTGAAGAAGCCGGGACAGGAGGCCGTAAGGGAACCACCGGGGGGCGCACCGCGCCTCCGACCGGAGGTTGAATTGGGCCGCCACCGCCCACCGGCGGACGGAGGGGCAGAATCGGCTTTGCCGTCTCGGGTTCCGCCGGGACGGCTTCCGGCGAGGGCGCGGAAGCGGCGGCGGGAGGCGCAGCGGCGGATTCGGCCGGGCGCGGCGCGGGCGCTATAGGTCTTGCTGGAACGGCTTGGGCCGGTTCCGCATGGACGGGCGGGGTCGGTTCGGCCTGGACTGGCGAGGCCGGGGCCGGTTCGGCGGCGAAGGTGTCGTTAAGCTCTTCCTTCGAGGGAACCGGTGCGGTTTCGGCGGCGGAGGGGCGCGCTTCGCCCGCATACGGCTTGCCTGACAGGTGACTCTTCCCGAATCGCACCCGTAGCCGTTCGGCCACTTCGACTTCGACCGAGCTCGAATGCGTCTTCTTCTCGGTGACGCCGAAATCGGGCAACAACTCGATTAAGGCCTTCGAGGGAATCTCGAGTTCCCGAGCCAGTTCGTTAATTCGGATCATGCAGTCGGATCGGGTAATCGCGTTGGCGCAAGTCGGGCGTCGCCTTCCGGCAAAGTCCTGTTCCCGTCAAAACCTCTCTTTAATCAATGCTTTCTCGGTTGGCGACCGGTGTGTCGCTCTCCGCCGCGGCGCTATTTATCGTATCAGATTCGCCGGACGCTTCTTGCGGCGCGTCCGGTTGAGCGTCCGCACCGTCGCCGCTAACCGCGTTCGTTTCCGGCGCGGACTGCGTCGCTTCGGCTTCAGGCTCGCCGACGGAAGAAGCTTCGTACTGTCCGTAATAGGCGTTAATCGCCGTCACCAACGCCTCGACGTTCTCTTCCCCGACCCCGGGGATCGCGCCCAACTCTTCCGGGGTTGTCGCTCCCAGCTTCTCGACGGTGCCGATACCGGCCCCGATCAAAGCGTCGAGCACCGGCTCTTCGACCCCGAAATCCGCCAGAACGGCTACCGGCGCGCCCGCCACTTCAAGCGACGCCATCCGGGTTTCCGCTTCCTGGCGCTTCTCTTCCTCGCTCTTAATGTCGATTTTCCAACCGAGCAACTTCGCCGCCAGACGGACGTTTTGGCCCTTCTTGCCGATGGCGAGCGAAAGCTGGCTGTCGTCGACGATCACTTCCATGTGCCGCTCCACCGGATCGAGGATCGCGACACGCGAAATCTTGGCGGGCGAGAGCGCATGCGTGGCGAAGGCCGAAGGATCGTCCGAGTATTCGATGATGTCGATTTTCTCGTTACGCAGTTCGCGAATGATCGACTGGACGCGCATGCCCTTCATGCCGACGCAAGCGCCGACGGAATCGACATCGCGATCGCGCGACCAGACGGCGATCTTGGTACGCTCTCCCGCCTCGCGCGCGCAGGCTTTGATGACGACGGTGTTGTCGTAAATTTCGGGAACTTCCTGCTCGAAGAGGCGCATGACGAGTTCCGCGGACGCGCGGGAGACGATGACGCCCGAATTCTTGCCCGTCTTCTCGACCCCGCGAATCGTGCACTTGACGCGGTCGCCCACCTGAAAGCTGTCGAGCCGCGATTGCTCGCGCTTGGGCAGGCGCGCTTCGATCTTGTCGCGGTCGATTTCGACGACCATGTCGAGCCCTTCCAGGCGCTTGATGGTGCACTGCACCATCTCGCCCTCGCGCCCGAGGAACGCCTTGAAAACGGTGTCGCGCTCCGCCTCGCGGACCTTCTGCAGGATCACCTGTTTAGCGGTTTGCGCGGCGATCCGGCCCAACACGTCGGTGGGCAAGGGCTTGCGAACCACGCCCCCCACTTCGGCGTTCCGGTCCATTTTCCGGGCTTGGTCGAGGGTGAGCTGGTTGACCGGATCCTCCACCGTTTCGACCACCTTCTTCACGATGGCGATGGCGATGCCGCCCTTGGGGTCGAACTCCGCCTCCATATCCTCGGCGGTGTGGAAATGCTTACGGGCGGCCACCAGCATGGCATCCTTGACCGCGTCCAGGATGATTTGCGGGTCGATGCCCTTCTCTTTTCCGAGCGTTTCAATCGATTGATAAATACTTGCCAAAGCCGCCTACCATTCGAACCGAAGATTTGCCTTCTCGATGGATTCGAGAGGAATGGAAACCGTTTCGCCGTCCGCGAGCGTCAGCCGGACCCGGCCGTCGGCGAAACCCGCCAGCGTCGCCTCGATCCGTTTCGAGTTACCGAGCGGTTCGCGCAAGGCGATTTTCGCCTTTTTGCCGCTAAAGCGCTCGAAATCGCGAGGCTTCGAGAGTTTCCGTTCGACGCCGGGCGAACTCACCTCGAGCGTGTACCGCCCGCCGGGAATCGTATCCTCGACGTCTAAAATCGTGCCCACCTGTTGCGAAACGTTCTCGCAATCGCCGTGCGTGACGCCCGTTTCCTTGTCGATGAAAATCCGCACCACCCGGGAGTTACCGCCGCCCAAAATTTGAACTTCGACGATTTCCAGGTTCTCGCGCGCGGCCACGCGTTCGGCGATGGCCGTTACTTTTTCCTGGATGGCGTCTTTTGCGGGCATCGCGATTTCTTTCGAGCAATAAAAAAGTGGGCTGTTGGCCCACTGGACGGTTCGCCGCTAGAACTAAATTTCATTATACACACGCCGGGGAGAAATGCGGACGGTAAGGCCTACTACCGTATTTGACGTGGGCGGTAGCGGTAGTACTGGTCCTGACGGAGGGCCAGAGGACGCTCGACGAAGCGTATGCGATGCGGCGGGAAGGCCGCTGGGAGGAGGCGGCGGGACGGTTCCGGCGGGGACTGGCCCTTTGGCCCGCGCACCGGAACGCGCGGATCGATTTCGCCTACACCCTGCTCAAGACGGGAGAGGCCGCCACGGCGCGCGACCAGTTCCTGGAGGCGGCCCGGCGGAATCCGGACGATTGGCAGGCCCGGCTCGAATACGCGTTCTTATGCCATGAAACGCAACGAGTGGCGGAAGCGCGGAGAACGTTCGCCGAAGTTCGCAAGGAAGCGCCGGAACCTTACCGCACCACCGCGTCCGAGGCTTTCGACCGGGTAGACGGCGCGCTGGCGGAGGGCATCGCCCGATGGCAGGCGGCGATCGCCGAGCGCCCGGATTCGGACACGGTTCACGAAGAACTGGCGCAACTCGCCGAGGCTCGCGACGATTGGACGCTCGCCGCGCGGCATTACGGGGCGGCGTGGGCGCTGAAACCGGAGAAAAAAGGGCTGGTTCTGGCGTTGGGGCGAGTGCGGGCAGCGCAAGGAGATCGGGAAGGGGCGCGTCGTGCGTTTGTGGCGGCGGCGCGCGGCGGCGATACTCGCACGGCGGAACTCGCCCGGGAAGCGTTAGGACGAACTCCCGGCACCGAAGAGGAGGCCGAGATCCCGGCGCTCGCCGCGAGGCGGCAGGGAGGCGGACTGTCGGCCATCGATCTCGCCGATCGCAGCTATCGCCTGGCGTATCTTGCGGACGCCGAGAAGCATTACCGCTCGGCGCTCGAATCGGAACCAAAATCGGTAGATGCACGGCTGGGGTTGGCGCGGACGCTGAATTTGCTGGGCCGGGACGCGGACGCGTACTATTTCTTCGGCTTGGCGAAGCGCGAAAGCCCCGAAGCGCGCGCGGCTTGGCGGCGGCTGCGTCCGGAACACGCTTTCTGGCGGCCTACGGTTTGGGCATTACCGATGTATTCGACGCGGTGGCACGGAGCGTTCGTCTATGGGCAGGCGAAGTTCGAGTTCAACCCCGGTTGGAAATGGGTTCGCCCGTATGTCTCGTTGCGGTTCGTCGGGGATTCCGGTCGCCGGAACGCACCCGCGCCTCTGTCCGAGCGTGCGCTAACTCCGGCGATCGGAGTCATGACGCGTACCGTGGCGGGGGTGACGGGCTGGTTCGAGTTCGGCAGTCAGGCCCGCAAGCTCGATACGCGTGCGGGCGTGTTCCAGACTCGAAATTGGGGCGCCGCGTTAGGCACTGAGACGCCGGGGGCGTTTTTCTCGACGACGAACGAAGCGAATTACGCGCAGCGATTCGCGAACGCTCTGCTGTTGCGCACCGAGAATCGTGCGGGGTGGACATTGGGACGCGTGCAAATCGGCGCGGTGACGATCCTGGGCGCAAGCACCCTGCGCGACTACTGGGCGAACTTCGCCGAGGCGGGGCCGAGCGTGCGGTTCCGGCTGCCGTTCCGGGTGACGCTTTCCGCGGACGCGGTGCGCGGGCGGCACCTCTCCACGCAAAATCTCGCCGGGCGGGCGAGCTACTACGATCTGCGGATTGGAATCTGGTATGCCCTTACTTACTAGCGCTTTATGGCTGGCGCTCGACCCCTTGGCCGCGGCGGGATTGCCCGCCGGAGAGATCGATCGCGTGACCGGGGCGTCTGGGGAAGTGCGCGCGACGCGCGAGCGCGTGACGGTCCGGCGGATCGTCGATACGCGGTGGCCCGAAGCCGGAATCTTCTGGCAGAAACCGGTGGAAATCGCGCGTTATGAACTGCCCGCGGACGCCCGAATCTTCGCGAGGGAGCGGTGGACCGGCGCACCGGTGATGGCCGGCTGGAAGCGCAACGGGCGGCCGGTGCTGTGGACCGCGACCGGCTGGGGCGAACGCGGCTACGACCGTTATCCCTATCTGCCGCAAGCCGCTTTCGATTTGGGATTGCGGCCGGCGGCCGAGGCTCGCGACCTGTGGGCGTTCTTCGATTCGAGCTACCGGTTGCGCGCCGACCCCGATTATCTCGCCCAGCGGTGGCGCGCGGGGGGCATCGCGGCGATCCACGTGGCGGCGTGGCACTACGACGAACCGGACGCGGATCGCGACGAGCGGCTCGCCAGTCTTATCGCGGCCTGCCACCGGAACGCGGTACTCGTGTACGCGTGGCTCGAATTGCCGCACGTGAGCGAGGAGTTCTGGAACTTGCGTCCCGAGTGCCGGGAGAAGACGGCGCTCGGCGCGGACGCACATCTCGATTGGCGGCGGCTGATCAATCTCGAGAATCGCGCCTGCGCGGCGGAGGTGGAATCGCGCGTGGAGTCGCTGCTCGAACGTTTCGATTGGGATGGCGTCAATCTGGCGGAACTGTATTTCGAATCGCCCGAAGGCCCGGGGAATCCCGCTCGCTTCACGCCGATGAGCGCCGATGTGCGACGGGAGTTCGGGAAATCGGCGGGCGTCGATCCGATCGACTTGTTTGCGCCGGGGAAAGCGAATGCCGGTCTTTTGCGCCGGTTTCTCGACTATCGCGCGAAACTCGCGCAGCGGATGCAGTCGCATTGGCTCGACGTGGTGGCGCGGCGGCCGGGTCTCGACATCGCGCTGACGCATGTGGACGACCGCTTCGACCGGTCGATGCGGGACGCGCTGGGAGCGGACGCGGCGGCGGCGCTGCCGCTGCTCGACCGGAGGGACTTTACGTTCCTCATCGAGGATCCGGCGACGGTGTGGCATCTGGGACCGCAGCGCTATCCCGAGATCGCGGCCCGGTATCGCGAACTGACGCCGCACCATTCGCGATTGGGCGTCGATATCAACGTCGTCGAGCGCTATCAGGACGTCTACCCCACCAAGCGGCAGACGGGCGCGGAATTGTTCAGCTTGGTGCATCTGGCCTCGCAGGCGTTCGCGCGAGTGGCGCTGTATTTCGAGAACTCGATTCTCGCGCCGGATTGGCCGCTTTTGGCGGCTTCGGCGGCTCACGCGACGGTGACCCGAACCGGCGATGGGTTGCGCGTCGAGAGCGCGCGCGACGTCTGCATCCGCTGGGATGGCGCGGCGAAAGTGAATGGAGCGGAGTGGCCGCTCACGGACGGGCGTTACGTTCGACTACCAGCCGGGACGCATACGGTGGAGGCTGGAAAGCGTCTGCCGTTAAGAGTCATCGACTTGAACGCGGTGCCCGTGGGGGCGGCGGCGGACGAAAGCGGAGTGGAGATCGAGTACGAATCCCGCGGACGGGGAATTGTCATGTTGAGCGACGGGCGGATCGAGAGGCTCGCCGCCGGCCGGCACAAAGTCTACTTCGCGGCGGCGACGACCGGCGGCTCGTAGTTCAGCGCGACTTCGTCGCCGGGCTCGAGTCCGGAGATTACGGCAGCCGCGAGGAACGTGCGATCGCCGATCTTAACCGGCTTCGCCTCGAACTGATTGCCCCGCTTTACGTAGGCGATGTGGTTTTCGCCATCCGCCCGCAGCGCGGCTAACGGAACGATGGTGGAATTCGGCTTGGCGTCGACGGTCACATCGGCGGCGGCGGATAAGTCGGGAATCAGCCGGGGATCGTTGCCGTCGATCAGGATACGCACGGGGATATTCCGCATATAGGCCTGCTGCCGGAAGCCGCCCACGGCGATCGCGCCGATCGAATAAATCTTGCCCTCGAACTTCAACCCCGGAAACGCGTCGAGCGACACTTTCGCGCGCTGGCCGATGCGGAAGCGGCCGCTTTCCGTCTGGTTAATGTTGCCTTCCACCTGCATGCTGCGGGGATTGACGACCTTGATCACCAACTGCCCGGGGAACACCTGATCGCCCTCGCCCAGCGTGACGAACTCGCCGCCGCGCCACATGGTCTGAACCACCGCCATGCCGTCCATCGGCGAAGTCATGACGAACCGGACCAGATCCCGCTTGTGGCGGTCCCTGTGCCGCGTATGCCGTTCGCGGGTGAAGTCGAGAATTTTCAATTCGGCGGCTTGCGAGACTTTTTTGAGTTTGGTTTCTTCGAGCAGTTCTTTATACGCCGCTTCCGATTCCTCCACCGAGAGTTTCAGCAACTCCTGGTCGATCACCGTGCGCACTTCGGCGGCTTTCGCTTCGGTGGCCATCTTGTCGAACGAAGCTTTCGAAACCCGGACGTTTTGCTGCAGGTTCTCCCACTCCACTTGTTGCTCGGCGACGCGCTTCTTAATGTCCGATTCGGACTGCACGACCGTGGAGTGAACGTCGTCGATGTGATCCTGCATGGACTGGCCGTCGATCTCGCAGATCACTTGCCCCTTCTTGACCATCACGCCCGAAGGGACCATCTTGAGGATGACGAGCGGACGGTTGCTTTCGGGGCCGGTCATGCGCGGGACGGTGACACTGGCGTACTCGCGCGCCGATGTCAGGCCGCTCACCCGAATCGTCGTCTCAAGCGTACCGGCCACTACTTTCGCCGTGCGGACGGGAACCGCGGTTGCGGCGGACTCCTCGGCGGCTCGCCGTGCGTTCCACTGCCAGTAACCGATCCCGGCGGCGACGGCGGCAACTAATAGGATGAGCCAGAGTCTCGAACGCCCCGGCTTTTCGGGCGCGGGAACCGGCGCGGGCTTTACCGCCGGAGCGGGGGGGACGGGTTGGAGGATCGCCGACATGTGCCTTCCTGTCAGAATACTAGACGAATGTCCAAAGGAGAAGGCGCAATTTCGCCCCCCGAAGTTACGGTTACGGCGGGGTTGTGGCACCGCATCACGACCGAGCAGAAGTGGCTGGCGCTCTGGGCGGCGTTTTTCGGGTTCATGCTCGACGCGATGGACGTTCTGCTGTATGTCTTTGCGATTCAGACCCTTAAGGGCGAATTCGGGCTATCGAACGCACAAGCGGGGCTGGTGAGTTCGGCCACGCTGATCGCGTCTTCGTTCGGCGGGATCGTTTCCGGACTCTTATGCGACCGGATCGGGCGGCGGCGGACGTTGATCTACACCATTCTTCTTTACTCGCTCGCCTCGGGTGGGACGGCGTTTTCGAACGGTCTGGTGGACTTGATTTTTTGGCGGGCGCTGGTGGGGATCGGGCTGGGCGGCGAATGGTCGGCGGGCGCGGTGCTGGTGGCGGAGAGTTGGCCCGCGCATCAACGGGCTCGCGCGGTGAGCCTGATGCAATCGGGCTGGGCGATCGGCTACATGCTGGCGGCGGGCGTGGCGGCGACGGTAATGCCGACGTTCGGTTGGCGCGCGATGTTTCTGGTGGGAGTTCTGCCGGCACTAATCACCGTAGCCATTCGCCGGAAAGTCGAGGAGCCGCGGATTTATACCGACTCGAAACGCGAGGGCGAGTCCGGGCGAATGAGCGAAGTTTTCAAGGGTGCGTTGGGGCGGCGGACGTTTTTCGCGACGGCGCTGGCGACGGCGACGCTATTTTCCTACTGGGGCCTGTTTACGTGGCTGCCGGGATTTCTGTCGGCTCCCGCGGCGGCGGGCGGGGCGGGGCTCGACATTGTAAAGACTTCGGGATTCGTCTTCGCATCGCAGATCGGCGCGTTCCTGGGCTACAACAACTTCGGTTGGCTGGCCGACCGGTTTGGGCGTCGTCCGGCCTTCGCGGTTTACGTGCTGATCGGGGCGATCCTGACGCCGATTTACGGAACATTGCCGAGTTGGGGCGGCGAGTGGGCCAATACCGGTTTGCTGCTGCTTGGGCCGCTGATCGGATTCTTCGGCACGGGATTTTTTGGAATTTTCGGATCGATGCTCGCCGAGTTGTATCCGACGCGGCTGCGCGGCGCGGGACAGGGGTTCGTCTATAACCTGGCGCGGGGATTGAGCGCGCTGGCTCCGTTTCTGGTCGGGGCGCTGGCGGACGCGAAGGGGTTAGGGATGGCGCTGATCTTGAACTCGGGATTTTTCCTGGTGAGCGCGGCGCTAGTGTTCTTTCTGCCGGAAACGCGCGGGACCGATTTGGAAAAGGCATGAGACCGCCGGTAGCGCTAACGATCGCCGGGTCCGATCCATCGGGCGGCGCGGGGTTGCAGGCCGATCTGAAGACCTTCTTCCGGTTCGGCGTCTACGGCGAAGCGGTGGTCACGCTGCTGACGGTGCAGAACACGACCGACGTGTTCGACATACGGGTGCTCGACGGCGGGTTTGTAGGCGCGCAACTCGACGCGGTGCTGCGCGACATTCCGCCGGGGGCCGT
This sequence comes from Bryobacteraceae bacterium, assembly GCA_033763835.1. Lineage (GTDB taxonomy): Bacteria > Acidobacteriota > Terriglobia > Bryobacterales > Bryobacteraceae > JAPKYZ01. Next base: position 198,645 of record JANRJS010000017.1, read on the forward strand.
GAAGACGGGGGCGCTGGGATCGGCGGAAATCGTGGAGGCCGTGGCCGCGCGCGAGCTGCCGAATCTGGTGGTCGATCCGGTGATGATCTCGAAGCACGGCGCGCCGCTGATGGTCGAAGAGGCGCGGAGGGCGCTGATCGAGAAGCTGATTCCGAAAGCGGCGCTGGTGACGCCGAACGGTCCCGAGGCGTTCGAGCTAACGGGAGCCGAAGATCCTCGCGAGGCGGCGCGGCGGCTGGTAGGGATGGGCGCGCGGGCGGCGCTGGTGAAGGGGGGGCATCTCTCCTTTGTCTCTCCTAGCGCGAGCCAAGGCTCGCAGTTGGAGGGCGACGCGGTAGACACTTTGCTTGCCGACGGCGAGTTTCACGAGTTTCGCGCGGCGCGGATCGCGACTCCGCACACGCACGGTACGGGCTGCGCAACGGCGGCGGCGATCACGGCGCTGCTCGCGCGCGGTGTACCGATGGTGGCGGCCGTTGAGCGGGCCAAGCGTTGGATCACCGAGGCGATCCGCACCAATCCGGGATTCGGCGCGGGGCAGGGCCCGGTGAATCACTTCGCGTTACCAGTTACGGTCGATGCCGACGACTTCATGCCCGGTGGCGGTGCGGCGTAGGTAAACGACGGTGTTCTTCGTTCCGTCGCCGCGAATTTCGGCGCCCCAGTAGGTCATCGGCGCGGAATTCGTAACCGCGGCGGGCAAGCGGAACGAGGTTTCGCCCGCCAGACGCTCGCGCTTCGCACGATCGTTATCCCAGCGGAACCAATCGATCGCGTACGTGCGTTTCTGTGCGATGCCATGCTTCTCGGCGAGATCGACATAGACGAGTTCGCCCGCGCGAACTTCGAACTGGTCGAGCGGAAGCACTTTGTTAAAGAACGTCGCGCCGATCTTGTCGCGGCGCTTGCGCAGACACTCCATTACCCACTCGAGCGCGCGCGGGTCGGAATACTGGCCGGTGCGGACGATCGCTTCGATTTCCTGATCGGTGAAATTCATCACTTGCTTCGCCGCCCAGAATTCGTCGTCGGGCAGGCGGTTGACAAACGCCGGGTTCGGGTATTCGGGGAAATACTTGTCGGGGTCGAACAACTCCCACTCGAAGCGGCCGACGGAGGGGATGTAGTTGTAACGATGCCGCGCCCAATCGTCGACGTAGAGACCAAGGGTCCAGAAGCGCCGGATGGCGGGTTTCCAGGAGAACAAGTACTCGTGGCCGCTGCGCGCGGGGTTCGCCTTGGTGGAGGCGCTGCCCAGCGTGGAGCCGAAATCGATGAGGTCGTGCCGGATGACTTTGATGCCGTTCACTTCGATCAGCGTGTCGAGCGTATTGATCGACCGCGAATCGTCGTGGCCGAGCCACGCGGCGAACACATAGAGACCGCGCAAATCGCGGCGATGCTCGTGGGGAAACACGTCGTTGGGATCGTCGGAGCGCGTTCCCGAATAGCGGAACGGTCCCAGAAGTTCGCCGGGAACGAGCGTGGAAGCGGCGGCGCGGAACCGACCATCCTTTTCCTTCGCCAGACGCGCCAGCACGCGATCCACGTCGATCTGACGGATGGGCAACTTGCGATTCTCGACGGTCATAGTGGCGCTCTTGTCGATCGTCAGTTGGGAACGGTCGAAGCGGACGATGTAGTATTCGGGCACGAAGTAACCGAGGGCGTGGAAAAATCGCGAACTAATGACGTCGGCGGCGGTGGCCATTTCCGGATTGGTGAGCGGGTCGAACTTGATGAAGTAGCGCTGCCCGCGAACGTCTTCGACGAGAAATCCCGGTGTGACTCCTTGGTCCTTGAGCGACAGAATCTTCCAAGGTCCTTGCCGCGAAGGGGCGTTATTCGCGCCGGGCCCAATGACCAACTCGGGGACCGTCAGCCGTTTCTTCGAGTGGCGATTCTCGTACCACCAAGGGATGTCCGGAACTTCGTCGATGGTCGATACCGCTCCGGCGCGAATCGGCGGGCCGTCTTTAGGATGGCGCTCGCCGGGGCTTTTGAGCGTGTAGAGAAATAGGTCGTAGATGTCGTTGAGCTTGACTTTCTTGGGGTTCACTACCGGACGCGGCGCGGGCGCGGTTATTAACGGATCGTCGGGGAAGAACTTCTTCTGAAACGCGCGCGGAGTAACGGGCGCGGGAGAGCTTTGAGCGAGTAGCAGAAGGATTACATGAAGTTGTTGAACTTGAACCATATGCGAAATCCTTCCCGCGAGAATCCGACATCGACGCGAATCACCGGTATGTTGCGCACGTTGCCGCGAAATCCGAATCCCCAACTGCTTTCGAACTTATTGAACGCGAAATCCTTCCGGCGTTCGAACACCTGGCCGAAGTCCATGAAGAGGGCCATGTCGAGACCGCTCGATACTTCCCAGCGATACTCGGCGTTGGCCACGGCGCTGTTGTCGCCGTAGAAACGATAGGGCCGGAAGCCGCGTAAATCGTCCGAGCCTCCGACCACGGGCTGAACGTAGAACGGGACGACGTTGCCGTTATTGGTATAGGTGAGGTCCGTTTTGGCGCGCAGAACGAAGACGCGCTTGTCGTTGAAGAACGGAATGTATTGCGTGGCGAGCAGGTCGAGTTTGCTGAAGTCGTAGCGATTAAATACGCGGTCGTTGTGCCAGGCGTAGCGGGCGGAGTAGAGTCCGCCGCGGCGCGGCCCGCGGGGGAAGTCGCGCCAATCGATGGCGGCTTCGAAACCGGTGCGCAAGTAATCGGTTTGCTCGCCTAAGCCGGGAATGGGTTGGCCGACGAACTGATCGTCGGTGGAAGCGTAGCGGCGATCCTTACCGCGCCCGACATTGTGAAAGGTATATCCGCCGAACGCGCCGAAGCGAAAGTACTTCAGCGGCTGCACGATGAGCGTTCCCGTGAACGCCGTATCCTCGCGCCGGAAATTGGTGCGATTGTCGCCCCGCGATTTTGGCCCGGGACCGAAGTAAGAGAGCGAGTTCAGGTCGCGATAGGCGGTCTCGAAGTCGAGCGAAAGTTTGTCGCTCCAAAGGCGCGGGAAGGCGACGCCCAATTCGTACGCCTGCCAGAGGCGCGTCGAAATCGATCCCGACGCCCGGATCGCGTAGGGTTTGCGGATCAGATTCGGCGGACGCCAAGCGACGCCGACGGCGAAGCCCGAGCCGGTCTGCAGGCCGCCGATCACGGGCCGGAATCCGCCGGTCTGGCCTTCGATCTTCGCGAGAAACTGCGCGTCGCCGATTTTGTTCAGCGTGTTTTCGGTCTTCGAAAGTTCGGCGGGTTTGAGTTGCGGTTTCTTCTGGTCGCGCAGGCGTTCGAGGAGTTCGGCGCGCGATTGGATGTCCGGCGGAATCGGCTGCGGCTCCTGGGCGAGAGCCCCCACGCAAAAGGCGAGACTCACAATGGATCGCGATAAGATCATTCGGGAATTCCTCATGATAGACGTTTCACGCCGGACAATTTCGCTCTTGTTGGCCGCCGCTGCATACGCCTTCGCCCAGAAGGATACGGTAACCGGCGCGGCGCGAATCGTCGCGGTGGGCGACATTCACGGCGACTTCGCGGCGATGCAACAAGTGTTTGCGGCGGCGGGCGCGATCGACGCGAAAGGCGTGTGGGCGGGCGGCAAGACGCATCTGGTGCAGATCGGCGATCTGCCGGACCGGGGTCCCGACACGAAGCGCGCGATCGAGTATCTGATCGAGTTGCAGAAGCAGGCGCGTAAGGCGGGCGGCGCGGTGCACGTGTTAATCGGCAATCACGACGCGATGAACGTCTACGGCGATCTGCGGTACGTCAGCGCGGCGGAGTACCGCGAGTTTGTCACGCCAAAATCGGAGAAGCTGCGCGAGAGCTACATCAAGTTGCGGCTGGAGCGCGAGGCTCCCGCCGATCCCGCGGCGGCGAAAGCGAAGATCGAGAAAGAAACTCCGCTTGGGTGGGTGGAGCACCGGCGCGCGTGGGAACCTTCGGGCGAGTTCGGCAAGTGGACTGTCAGCCATCCGGCGGCGCTGAAAGTGAACGACACGTTGTTCGTGCATGCGGGCTTGAGTCCGGCATACGCGGCGAAGACGATCGAGGAGATTAACAAAGCGGTGCGCGAGGAATTGACCGACTTCGCGAAACTGCAAGGCGGAGTGGCGATGGCGGAGGACGGTCCGCTGTGGTGGCGCGGATTGGCGCAAGGCGCGGAAGAGCAGTTAAGCGCGCATGTCGACACACTGCTCAAGAACTTCGGCGTGGCGCGGATCGTGATCGGGCATACACCGACGAAGGCTCCGATCGCGCCGCGGTTCGGCGGCCGTGTGTGGAACGTGGATACCGGATTGAGCGCGGCTTATGGCGGGCCAAAGGACGCGTTGGTGATCGAGGGTGGGAAGGTTTCGACGCTGTTGGGCAAGTGAGTGCCGCACGTCCATCTCATCTTCGAGTCGCTCGCGTACCTGATCGCCGGGCAAGCGTTCTGGTGGCAGAGGCGACGGATGGGCGACGCTCTCGATGTTCCCAATCGCTGGCTGGTGGCTGGCGCCGCCGTTTTGGGAGCCTCGATCGGCAGCCGCTTATTGGCGGCGTTCGAAGGACCTCCATGGACTTGGTGGACACCGGAAGCGCTTTCGGGAAAGACGCTGGTAGGCGCTCTGCTGGGGGGATTGATTGCCGTCGAGGCCGCGAAATGGGCTGTGGGCATAAGGCGCTCGACGGGCGATCTCTACGCCGTGCCGTTGTGCCTCGGGATCGCCGTGGGCCGCATCGGTTGCTTTCTCACGGGACTGCCGGACCAAACGCATGGGTCGCCGACATCGCTGCCTTGGGGTCACAACTACGGGGATGGAATCCGCCGGCATCCAGCCCAGTTGTATGAGATCGCTTTTGTGTCGCTACTGGCGGTTTTCCTCCGGCGAACTCGCGGAGCAAACTGGCGTTTGCGCGAAGGGGACGAATTCAAGTTGTTCCTAGCTTCATATCTCGCCTTCCGGCTAGCGATCGATTTCCTGAAGCCCGGATTTCCAGTGGCGGGATTGACCGCCGTGCAATGGATCTGCGTCGCGGGCGTGCTTTACTACGGACGGGATATTCAAAGATGGCTGACCGCACCCGGCCCTACCTCTTCTACGACACCTGTGTCTCCCTCTGCACCCAGTGTTTCCGCAAAGTAGAAGGCAAGATCCTATTCGAGGACGGGCACGTCTACATGACCAAACGCTGCCCGATCCACGGCTCGGAACGCGTGCTGATGGCCGACGATATCGATTACTACAAGCGCTGCCGCGAGGTATTCCTCAAGCCGCCCGAGATTCCGAACCGCTGGCATACCCCGATCGAGTTCGGGTGCCCGTACGATTGCGGGCTGTGTCCCGATCATGAGCAGCATTCCTGCCTGACGCTGGTGGAGCTAACCGACCACTGCAACTTGCGCTGCCCGGTCTGCTACGCGGGAAGCGGCCCGCACCGCGAGGGCTTCCGATCATTACCGGAGATCGAGCGTATTCTCGACGGCATCGTGGAGAGCGAGACGAAGCCCGATGTCGTGCAGCTTTCCGGCGGCGAGCCGACGTTGCACCCGGAATTCTTCGCGGTCCTCGACGCTTGCAAGAGGCGGCCGATTCAACATCTGATGGTGAATACCAATGGAGTTCGAATCGCGACGGACGAAGATTTCACAAAGAAACTAGCGGACTACATGCCGGACTTTGAGATCTATTTGCAGTTCGATTCTTTACAGGCGGAGCCGCTGTTGCGGCTGCGCGGAGCGGATTTGCGAGGCGTGCGGCAGCGAGCGCTCGAGCGATTGAACCGGTTGGGAATTTCGACAACGTTGGTCGTCACCGTCCAGCGCGGCTTGAACGACGGCGAGTTAGGGACCATCGTCGAGTTTGGGCTAACTCAGCCTTGCGTACGCGGCGTGACGTTCCAACCGATTCAGGCGGCGGGGCGGCTCGACGATTACGATCCGGTGCGCGACCGGTTGACGCTGACCGAAGTTCGGCGGCGAATTCTCGAACAAACATCGACATTCCGGCCGGAGGATATCTTGCCAGTACCGTGTCATCCGGAGACGCTGGCGATGGCCTACGCGCTGAAGACCGGCGATGGGGTGGTTCCGCTAACAGGGTCGATCGACCCGAAGGTATTGATCGAGGGAGGCCGCAACACGATCGTCTACGAACAGGACACGGCGCTACAGCGGCACCTATTCCAGACTTTTTCTACGGCTCACTCCCCCGCGTCGTGGACCTCGAGCCTGAAACAGTTGCTGTGCTGCCTTCCCGGCATCGAGGCTCCGGCTGGGTTGACTTATGCGAACGTCTTTCGGGTGCTAATCGTGCAGTTCATCGACGCGTACTCGTTCGAGACCCGGTCGATCAAGAAAACGTGCGTGCACATCGCGCAACCGGATGGACGCATGATTCCTTTCGATACTTTCAACCTGTTCTATCGGGACGGACTTGCGGCGGAACGTTTGGAACCGCTTAGGAGAGAGGCGGCAAGAGTATGAGCGATTTCCAGGATCGGCTTATCATCGCGCTCATATTCACGGTTCCGACGGTTCTCATTTTCGGCGGAGTCGCGGTGTGGCTAAATTCTAAGCGACACGAATTTTCGGATTGGGGGCGAGTAGTTGCCGGTGTAGTGGCCGCGGTTTTCGGATTGGTCGCCCTTCTTGCGACGTGGTGCGGTGTGGCCACTGCTGTTGGTAGCTACTGAACCGCCGCGATCCACGCCGCTTTGCCCGGGGTGACATTCATCTCGAACATCGAGCCGGGGCCCTGGGATTCGAAGTACTTCACGATCAGGTCGCGGCGGGCGAGGATCGCTTTCGCCTCCTCTTTGTTCAGGTAGTCCTTCACTGCCGCCGCCAGCGAAGCCTCGTCGAGCGCCTTCATTTTCTCGAGCAACCCCTTCTCACAGCGAACCAAGTTCTTCGGGTTTTGCAGTTGCCGCATCAACCGGAAAGCGCGCGTGTGATCGATCATCACGATGTTCCAGTCTTCGGTGATGACGAGGTTGCCCAAGTTGCGGTCCGTGTTGTAGATCAACTGGTCGAACACGCGCAGGATATGCATCTGCTTATTCCAGTCGTCGAGATTGGGCGGGTCGGTCTTCGACTTCATGCGCTTGGCTTCGTCGAATTTCACCTTGTCGCACCACCAAGTGATCGCGCCGGTGGAGCCGCCGATGTTGCGCTCGATCGACATGGGGACCATATGCTCAATGCCGAGGAGTCCGGCGAGTTTGTACGCCGCCACGTTGTACCGCCAGGTGTCGCGGAAGTTGAGTTCGGTGCCGCGCGTCCCTTGGAACGTGGTCATCGATTGGTCGATGGTCTGGAAATGCGCGTCGTGGGTCATCGTTCCATCGGAAAGGGTCAGCCGCCGAGAGTTGGTGACGCCGGTGGCGACATCCCGCGACTTAATCACTTTGGCGTTCTTGAGAAAGTCGGCCATTTGCTCGCGCGTCAGAGCCTGGTGATCGGCGAGCGCGGGCAGCGCGGCGAACAGCGCGAATCCGGCGAACGATGAAAGGCGGTACATGCATTCCTCCCGATTGGATCGTGAGGAATTATGCCATACCGTTACAGCTAAGGTTTGGGGGCCGCGGCGGGCGATTCGCGGGCCAGCCGCACGCGGGCCGAATCGAGTTTCTTCTGGACTTTCGCCAACTCCGCCGGATCGAGATCGCTCGGCGCCGAAGCCTTCCATTCGCCGACGCTGCGTTCCCATTGCGCGATCGCGTCCTTCAGGTTGCCCTGCTTGAGGTAAACGTCGCCCAAATGATCGTGAACGGTGGGATCTTTTGGCGCACGCTCGATTGCGCGAAGCAACGCGGTTTCCGCTTCGCTCACACGGTCGAGGCGGAAGTACACCCAACCCAAACTATCCAAGTAAGCGCCGTTGTCGGGATCGTGTTCGAGCGCTTTCTGGATCATCGCTAGCGCCTCGTTCAGCCGGACGCCGCGATCCGCCAGCATGTAGCCGAGATAATTCAGGGCCGAAGCGTTGTCCGGATTCGCCGCGAGCACCTTGCGGAACTCGGATTCGGCGGCGTCGTACTTCTTCATCTTTTCGAACATCGCGCCGCGCATGAAATGCAGATTCTCTTTTTCCTCGGGCGACTTCGAGAGCTTCTCCGCCTCGTCGATGGCCTTTCCCATCTCGCGGTAGTCTTTGGCCTTTTCGTAAATCTGGGCGAGGCTCAGATAAACTTCGCGGTCCGACTTGCCGTCGAGCAAGGTGCGAACGTCCGCCGCGCCTTCCGGAGCGCGGCCCGATTCGGCCAGCAAATTCGCGCGGATCAGTTTCACCATGCGGTCGGCGGGATACTTTTCTTTCGCCGCGTCGGCTTCGGCGATCGCCCGCTTGTAATCGCGGCCCGCCCGGTAGGTTTCGATCACTTGCGCCGACGATCGCGCTCCGGCGTCCGGATCGATCGCGGCCATTTGGCGGAACGCGTCCACGGCCTCTTCGGTCTGTTCGTTTTGGCGGTAGAGCAATCCCAAGCGCTCAACGAGCACCAGCCGGTTTGCCTTATCCGCCGGACCGTAGCTGCGCTTCGAAGTGGCCTCAAGCACCTCCCGCAAGGCGGCGATCGCTTCCGGCAGCTTGCCCTCGGCCTCCAGCAGACTGACCTCGTTGTAGCGGATTTCGAGATTGTTCGGCTCGATCTCGCGGGCCTTATTGGACGCTTCGCGCGCCAGGTCGAACTTGCGCTGTTGCCGGTAAATCTGCGAAATGCGCAACAGCGACTGTGTGTCGCGCGCGTCCTCGTCGACTAGCTCTTTGTAAATTTTCAGCGCCTCGTCGAGCTGCTCGCCGAACAGAAGATTCTGGGCGTAGGCGCGGCGCAAATCGGCGTTACCCGGCGACAGATCGATGGCGCGGCGCAGCGTCTCGGCGGCGAGCTTGTAATCGCGCAACTGTTCGTAGTTCGAGGCGAGCGTGGTGAGCGTGCGCAGATTGGGGCTCTTGCGCGAGGCTTTTTCGAGAAGCTCGGTCGCCTTGGCGTTATCGCCCAGATCGGAATACACCATGGCCAAGCCGATGCTTGCGTCTTCGTTCTCGGAATCGATTTCAAGCGCCTTCTTGTACGCCGCTTCGCTTTCGGGCGAACTCTGGGCGACCTTATGCAAGCGCCCTAACATCAGCCACGTGTCGAGATCCTTGGGCGAGAGTTCGGCGATCTTCTGGTATTGCTCGATCGCCTTTTTGAGCATGCCCTCGTTAATCTTGTTGGTCTCGCGGTCCCCGATCATGCGCGAGTAGAGGCGTCCTAAGACGCGACGCGAGTTCAGATCGGCGGGATTGCGCTTGATCGCCTCTTCCGCTTCGGTGACGGCGGTACGAATCTGGCCGGTCTGGATATAGAGTTCGGAAAGCTCCTCGGCGAGAAACGCGGCGTTAGGGTCGGCCTTGATGGCGGCGCGGTAGTGCTCGATCGCGGTGTTCAGATAATCCTTGTCGCCGCCGCGATTTCCGAACGCCTGCGCCAACTCCGAATAGAGGTGCGCCATGGCGTAGTTGTAGTACGCCGCGCCTTTATCCACCTTAGGCGGAGGAGCCTGCGCGGATAAAGCGAACGAAATCAGCGCTAAAGCGCTCAAAACGCGACCGGACAAGTTCATGACGGCGTTTAGGCTCCCACCGCCTTCAGTCTACACTTAAGGGCGGTATGCCAAAGGACGCGGGCGGCCGCCTCCTGGTTGCCATCGCGGGACCGACGGCGAGCGGGAAGAGCGCGCTGGCGATTGAAGTGGCGCTCGCGTTCGGCGGCGAGATCGTGAATTGCGACTCCGCGCAAGTATACCGAGGTCTGGACATCGGCACGGCCAAGCTCTCCAAAGCGGACCGGCGCGGTATTCCCCACCATTTGATCGATATCCTCGATCCGCGCAAGGCGTTCTCGGCCGGGGAATTCGCGGCGCGCGCGGGCGAGGCGATCGAGGGAATCTCGGCGCGCGGGGCACTGCCGATCGTTTGCGGCGGCACGGGATTCTACCTGCGAGCGCTGTTGACCGGTCTGGCCGACGGTCCGGGGCGCGACGCGGAGTTGCGAGCCAGGTTGTCGCGAAGAACGGGCGAATCGTTGCATCGGCTGCTCCGGCGTTTCGACGCGGAATCGGCGAAGCGGATCCACGGGAACGACCATCCGAAACTGGTCCGCGCGCTCGAAGTGTTATTGCTAACCAAACGGCCGATGACGGAAATGTTTCAAACGGAGAGGCGCGGGCTTGTTGGATACGAATCGATGACGATCGTCCTCGATCCGCCGCGCGAAGCTCTTTACCACCGCATTCACTCGCGCTGCGAGGCGATGTTCGCCGAAGGATTGATCGACGAAGCGGCGCGGCTTCTCGCACGGGGCGTGCCACGCGACGCCCCGGCATGGCGCGCGGTGGGTTATCCGCAGGCGCTGGCCGTACTCGACGGTTCAACGACTTACGACCAAGCCGTGACGCAAACGAAACAGGCGACTCGGAATTACGCCAAACGGCAGACGACTTGGTTTCGCAATCAGCATCCCGAGGCGCTTCGCGTAACGGGATTCGGCGACGAACGGTCCGTCGTCGCCACCGTTCTCGATGGGGTTGGCCAAGCGCTCAAAAAGCGTGGCGAGCGATAGAACTTCCTCTGGAACAAAGACGCGGTCCAACCGTCTTTATCAGTGTGACGGCAGTTAACCAACTTAAGCCCGGCACACATTAAGGAGCGTCCACGATGACAAAAAAGATTGCACTCGCATTTGCGACCGTCGCACTGGCCGCCGCGACCGCGGCCGAAAACTACCGGATCACTCTGTTCCAGCCTTCCGTGATCAATGGCACCACGCTGAAGCCCGGCGACTACAAAGTCGAGCTGAAGGACAACAAGGTCACCATTAAGGGCGGTAAGGAAACGGTGGAAGCCGACGTGCGCGTCGAGAGCGCCGACCAGAAGTTTTCGTCCACGTCCGTCCGCTATACGAACGGCGAGGGCAAGTACAAGGTAGAAGAGATCCGTTTGGGCGGCACGAAGACCAAGCTGGTTTTCGGCGCGACGGATTCGCGTCCGGCGGGCGAGTAACGCCGCGAAGACTTAGCTTGCGGGTCTAATCCTCCAGACCCGCGTGTTAGACTGAAGGCCGGTGAGATTCTCGCCGGCCTTCGTTTTTTTCTTTCTCCTTCCCGCCTCTTTCGCGCAGACTTATCTCGTCCTTCCGTTCGCCAATCGCACCGGGCAAGACGATTTGAATTGGGTGAGCGAGAGTATGGCGGAGTCGCTCGGCGACGCTCTCGATTCCGGGGGCTTGCTGGTCGTCGATCGCGCGCACCGGGAAGAGGCGTATCGCCGATTGGGATTGCTTCCCTACGCCCGGTTGACGCGCGCCTCGGCGATGAAGCTCGGGATGGCGATCGACGCGTCGGTGGTGGTATTTGGCGAGATCGATTGGGAAGAGAATCGCTTGCGAATCGCCGCGCGAATCGTCGAAGTCAAACGTTTGGCGGCGGGCGGCGAGTATGTGACGACGGGTCCTCTCGACGACGGGTTTGGCGCGTTGCAAGCGAAACTGGCGTGGCGGATTTTGCGCGACGTGAATCCTAACGCGACGCCCTCCGAGAGCGATTACCTTCGGCGGTTTCCGCCGCCCGCCCGCGAGGCGATCGAACGTTACGCTCGCGGCTTCCTGGCGCCCACGGACGACGCGCGCGCGGCGCTGTGGACGCTGGCCGCGAAGAGCGATCCGGGATATCTGCCTCCCGCCTACGCGCTCGGAAAGCTATACTTCGCGCGCAAACAATGGCAGGAAGCGGCGCTCTGGTTAGGGCGCTTGAATATCCAAGCGCCTCATGGCCGCGATGCGCTATTTCATCTGGGTCTCGCGCGATTCCATCTTGCCGACTACGAGGCGGCGGCGGAGGCATTCGCGAAAATCGCGCAAACCGTGCCGCTCAACGAAGTGTTTAACAACCTGGGAGTCGCGCAGAGCCGCGCGGGAAGGCGCGAAGCGATCGAGAGTTTTCGCAAAGCGCTCGAAGGCGACGAAGCGGACCCCGTCTATCACTTCAATCTCGGCTACGAGTTACTGAAACGCGGCGAGGGGGCGCAAGCGGCGGATCGATTCCGCGCCGTGCTCGACCGTTCGCCCAACGACGCGGAGGCGATCACACTATTGGGGCGATCGCTCAAAGGGGGCGCGCCGACACCGGGGCTGGAGCGGATCAAGCCGAACTTCGACGAGTCGGCGTACTTGCAGTTGCGCGCCTTGATCGCGAAACCGGCACGTTAACGCGCCTGAGGAAGCTACTTGGCCTGCATCGCGGCGTAGACCACGACGACGAGTCCAATAACGCTCGCCAGGATTACGCTGTGGCGCAGGGTGAAACGGAAGAGCTTCGATTCGTCCTCCGGCTTCATGCCCGTTGCGGCGGCGGCGACGGCGATCGATTGCAAGCTGATCATCTTGCCCATCACACCGCCCGAAGAGTTCGACGCGGCCATCAGTACGGGGTCGAGACCCAGGCGGTTCGCGGTGACGACTTGCAGATTGCCGAAGAGCGCGTTCGCCGACGTATCGCTGCCGGTAAGGAACACGCCGAGCCAGCCGAGGATCGCCGAGAAGAACGGAAAGAGCGCACCGGTGGCCGCGAGCGCGAGACCAAGAGTTCCGGTAGCGCCGCAGTAGTTCATGAGGAACGCGAGTCCGAGGACGCTGGCGATGGTGAGCATCGAGAGCGCGAGTTGTTTGCACGTAGTCTTGAACACGTCGGCGAGTTGGGCGAACGACACTCGCAAAACCAGCGCCGCGCAGAATGCCGCGAACATGCAAGCGGTGCCCGACGCGGCGAGGTAATTCAAGTTGTAAACGGCGGCATAGGGCGAAGCTTGCGCGACTACGGGCGGCACACGCTCGACGAGATTGTGCAGTCCCGGCCAGTTGATGCGAATGGTGAGCTTGTTGAGTTCAAGCCCGAAAGCGTCCGGTCCCCAGAGCAGCACGAACACGACGAGTAAGAAGTAAGGCGCCCACGCGATGGCGATGTCGCCCGGCGCGTGCTTTTTCAAGACGGGCCGCACGGTGGATTCGCCCGCGAGATGAAACTCGTCCTTCGGCTTCCACAGCAGCGTGATCAGGATCATCGCCCCGATAGCCGAGAGCGAACTGACGATATCGACGAGCTGCGGTCCGATGAAGTTCGAGACGTAGTATTGCGCACCCGCGAACGCCGCTCCGCAACCGAGCACGGCCGGCCACACGCCGACCATCGCGCGCCATCCGCCCATCACGAAAATCAGGTACGCCGGAACGAAGAGCGACACCGGCGCGCAGATGCGGCCCACCCATGCCGAAAGTTCCTGCAAGGGCAATCCGGTAATGCCTTGCAGCGTGATGACGGGGATGCCGATTGACCCGAAGGCGACGGGCGCGGTGTTGGCCAGTAAGCAAATTCCGGCTGCGTAGAAAGGCGAGAACCCGAGTCCGGCAAGCATGGCGGCGGCGACGGCGACGGGCGTTCCGAATCCCGCCGCGCCTTCGATGAACGCGCCGAACGCGAAGGCGATCAGCAGCGCCTGCAAGCGCCGGTCGTCGGTTAGGGAGCCGATCGAGTCCTTCAAAATCTCGAACCGCCCCGTGACCAGCGTGAGCCGGTAGAGGATGATCGCCCAGAAGACGATCCAGCCGATGGGGAACAATCCGAACGCCGCGCCGTAGAGTACGGAACTCGCCATGGGCGCGAACGGCATGCGATAGACGGCTAGCGCGACGAACACTCCGGTGGCGAGCCCCGCGACTGCGGCCATCCACGCGGGCTTGCGGCGGATGCCAAGCAGGTAGAGCAACGTCGCGATGGGCAACGCGGCGACCAACGCCGAAAGAATCAGGTTGTCCGCGACGGGGGAATAGCTTTGCTGCCACATAAGGGTCTGTGATATCACACCGGGTTGCGGCTGACTCCTCTCGACTACTCGATCCTCGCGGCCTATTTCGCGTTCACGGTGTGGATCGGGTGGAGATTGAAGCGCCGCGTGAGTTCGGGCGAGGACTTCCTGACGGGCGCGCGCTCGATTCCGACGTGGATGGCTTCGCTCGCGTTTCTAGCCGCCAACCTGGGCGCGCAGGAAGTGATCGGCATGTGCGCATCGGGCGCGAAGTACGGCATTATGACCGCGCATTTCTACTGGATCGGCGCGGTGCCGGCGATGCTGTTCGTCGGCGTGTTCATGATGCCGTTCTACTACGGCAGCCGCGCGCGCAGCGTACCCGAGTACCTGAAATTGCGCTTCGACGAGAAGACGCGCACGTTGAACGCGGCGACGTTCGCGGCGATGACGATCTTCTCGTCGGGCATTTCGATGTACGCGTTGGGACTGCTGTTGCAATCGATTCTCGGGTGGAGTTTCACGGCGAGCGTGCTGCTGTCGGCGGCGATCGTGTTGGCCTACACGTGGTCCGGCGGATTGCGCGGCGCGATCTACAACGAGGTGTTGCAATTCTTTCTGATCGTGGTGGGCTTCGCGCCGCTCGCGTGGATGGCGGTATCGGCGGCGGGCGGATTTCAAGCGACGATGGCGGCGGTACCGGAGGCGATGGCGCACGCGTGGCGCTACACCGGGTCGGCGTCCCAAAATCCGATGGGCGTCGAGATTTTCGGATTAGTGGCGGGACTGGGATTCGTGCTGAGCTTCGGCTATTGGTGCACGGACTTTCTTGTCGTGCAGCGCGCGATGGCGGCGCAATCGATGCCCGCAGCGCGGCAAGTGCCGGTGTGGGCCGCGATCCCGAAAATGCTAATGCCCGCTGTGGTGATCCTGCCGGGCATCGCGGCGGTAGCGCTGATGAAATTGGGGACCGGCTACGAGCTGCCGGCCAAGGGCGCGGGGCTCGATTACGACCAGGCGATGACGTCGCTGATGGCGCGCTTCTATTCGCCGGGCTTGATGGGGCTAGGCGTAACGGCGCTCTTCGCGAGCTTCATGAGCGGAATGGCCGGCAACGTAACGGCGTTCAACACCGTCTTTACTTACGACCTGTACCAGAGCCATATCCGGCGGAACGCGCCGGACTCGCATTACCTGGCCGTGGGCCGCATCACGACGGTGTGGGGCATCGCGCTTTCGATCGCGACCGCCTATCTGGCGCAGCAGTTCAACAACATCATGGACTTCCTGCAGCTTGTGTTCGGGTTTGTCAACGCTCCGCTGTTCGCGACATTTTTGCTGGGAATGTTTTGGAAGCGCGCGACGGGCGACGGCGCGTTCTGGGGCCTAGTAAGCGGAACTTCGGCGGCGGCGCTGACGCACGGTCTAACGTTGGCGGAAGGCAAAGGCGGCTGGATCGCGAACGTCGCGCAATTCCCCTCGACCATGGCCCAGAATTTCTGGATCGCGATTTGGGCGTTCGCCGCGTGCTTCGCCGTTACGGTAGCCGTGAGTTTAGTCACCAAACCGAAGAGCGACGCCGAACTCGCGGGACTCGTGCGCGGACTCACCGCGATGCCCGACGAATCGGGCTGGAAATGGTATCAGCGGCCCGCGCCTATTGCGCTGCTGGTGCTCGCCGCCGCCGTTGTCGTCAACTTGGTGTTCGCGTGATCGGCACCATCGCGCCAACCGGCACTCGCGTGCAGGCCCGCGCACCAGGCAGAGTGAACCTGATCGGCGAGCACACCGATTACAACCAGGGCTACGTGCTGCCCATGGCGATCGACCTTGAGTGCCGGGTGGCGGCGGAGCATGCCGACCGATGGTCGGCGAGGTCGATGCAGTTCGGCGAAGAGTTCGAGTTGACGGGCGCGCGCAGCGGACGATGGACGGACTACGTCGAGGGCGTCGTCCAGGAGTTCGGACATGAGCCGAAGCGTCTGCTAATCGATTCGACCGTGCCCGTGGGGAGCGGACTGAGTTCTTCGGCATCGCTCGAAGTGGCGCTGGCGCTAGCGCTCGATCCGGCGATCGACCGTCGCGAGTTGGTGCACCGCGCGAATCGCGTGGAGCGCGAGTTTATGGGCGTGCCGTGCGGAATCATGGATCAGTTCGCGTCGGTGTTCGGGCAGCCGGGACATGCCTTATTGCTCGACTGCCGGACCGAGGAAGCGCGGCCCGTGCGCCTGCCGGACGGCGCGGCGGTGGTGGTAGTGAACTCGATGGTGCGACATTCGCTGGGCGCATCGGCCTACGCCGAGCGTGTCGCGGAGTGCCGGGCGGCGGCGCTGGCGCTGGGCGTCGAAAGCTTACGGGACGCGGATCGCGACGGCGGCTCGCAACGGGCGCGGCATGTCATTTCCGAAAACCGGCGCGTCCTCGAGTTCGTGGAAGCTTGCGAGCGGACCGACCTTTCGAGAATGGGCAGGCTGATGGCGGAATCGCACGCGAGCCTGCGGGACGACTACGAAGTGTCGTGCGCGGAACTCGATTATCTGGTGGAAGCGGCGCTCGCCTTGCCGGGCGTGTTCGGCGCGCGGCTGACGGGCGGCGGATTCGGCGGATCGACGGTGAACTTGGTGGAGGCGGGCGACGCGGCGTGGTTCGGCGAGACGATCCAAGAAGCGTACCGGGGACGGTTTGGACGAACGCCCGAGGTGTATCAAGTTTCGGCGGCGGGCGGCGCGAGTATTTTAACTTCCGAAAACATCTTTTCCGCCGCAAACATTTTGTGAGAGTTTTGTTGCGGCAAGGCTACTACCATTTCAAATCAACTCTTGGGTTGTCCTCCGATGTGGGGCATGCTCCTCCTCCGACGTGCCCCACAGAAACCTCTCGCTATTTCGGGAATGTCACCTCATTTCGGGAACGTCACTTCGGCGTACATGCCCGGCGCTAGCTTTCCGTTATTCGTCACATCCGCTTCCACGGCCATTGTCCGGGTCTTGAAATCGAGCGACCGGGACGCTCGGGCGACCGTCGCCGTGAAATTGGCGCCGTTCACGGTGTAGCTCAACCGCGTTCCGGGCCGGACCTTCGCCACTTCGCCTTCGGGAATCGAAACTACCAGGCGCAGCCGCGATACCTGCTCCAGCCGCAGTAGCGGACCGGCGGTGGGTCCGGCGAGCGCCCCGGGGTGCATGTACCGCGCGGTAACCGTCGCATCGAACGGCGCGGCGATGGTGAGAAAGCTCTGCAACTCGGCGATCGACTGCACATGCGATCGCGCGGCGGCGGCCGATTTTTCGAGCGCGGCCATCTGCGCCCTTACCGCATCGACGGCTTTATCGGCGAGCACCACTTCGTTCGCCGCGATGACGCCCGGGGTTTTCGCCGCCTCTCGCATTTTCTCGGCGGAGCTTTGCGCGGCGGCGAGTTTGGCTTCCAGTTCCGCGCGCTGCGCGACGATGGCTTCGACTTTCGTTTCCGCCTCGGCTTTCTGGGCGGCCAGTTCCGGCGCGACAAGCTTCGCTAAAACTTCGCCCCGTTTGACGACGCTTCCCCGGTCGACGGAAATCGATTCGACGAATCCGGCGACCCGCGCGACAAGATCGACGGACTGATAGGGCAGAAACTCGCCCTGGAAGCGCGCGGCGGGCGGGGCGGGCAGCGGCGCTTGCGCCAAGCATGAGGCAAGCGCGATCAGACTAGGTACGTTCATAGAAGCGGCTCTCCGGATCCGTGGGGTCGAGCGAGGGGCGGCCCTCGCCGCGCGCGAGCAGCGCGTAAACGGCGGGGAGAACAAAGAGCGTCGCCAGCGTCCCGCCGAGCAACCCGCCGATCACGGCGCGGCCCAGCGGCGCGGTCTGCGCTTCGCCCAGCGCCAGCGGAATCATACCGGCGATCATGGCGAGCGCGGTCATCAGGATCGCGCGCAAGCGGCTAGCGGCTCCTTGCGCGGCGGCGTCGCGCGAGTTCGCTCCGTCGCGGCGGAAGCGCTCGGCGAAGCTGACCAGCAGAATCGCGTTCGCGACGGCGATGCCCATCGCGGTAATCGCGCCCATATAGCTTTGGATATTGATCGTCGTACCCGTGGCGAGCAGCATGGTCACCACGCCTAGCAGCACGGCCGGCAAAGTCGAGACGATCGCCAGCGCCAATCCGGGCGATTGAAAGTAGGCGGCCAGCAACAGCAGGATCGCTACCGCCGCGATTGCGAGTCCGTTGCGCAGTCCGTCGAGTGTCTCGTCGAGCGCCGGAACTTGCCCGCGCAGATTGACGGTGACGCCGCGCGGCAACTCGCCGACGCGGGCAATCGCTTTGCGAATTTCGCCGGAGGCTTGCCCGAGGGGCACGTCGTGCAGGTTCGCGGTGAGGCTAACGACGCGCTGTCCGTTGAAGCGGTCCGTTTGTCCGGGCGCGGTGCCGAACTTGAGTTTCGCGACGTCCGAGAGCAGTGGGCGCGCTTCCCCGTTGCGCATCACGGGAAGGTTCGCGACGTCTTCCATCGATGTCATCTTCTGTTGCGGCACTTCCACCTGAACCTGGAAGCCGTTGCCCGAAACGGGATCGCGCCAGTAGTTCGCGTCGATGAACCGCGAGGAGAACGTGGCGGCCACCACGGATCGCGCGATGCTGTGCGTAGTTAGACCGAACTGTCCGGCGCGCTCGCGATCGATCGCAATATCGAGCGTCGGATAGTCGAGCGGCTGGGCGTAAGCGAGATCGCGCAGGAAGGGGAGCTTCTTCAACTCCGTCTCGATCTTCGCGGCGACGGTGCGATTGGCGGCGAGGGCGGGGCCCTGCACCGCCACTTCGACCGGAGTTGGCGAGCCGAACGCCATCACTTGGCTGACGATTTCGCCGGCCTCGAAGGTCGCGGCGACGCCGGGCAGTTCGTTCTTGAAGGCGCCGCGCAAGCGCTCCCGCAGCGCTTCGCCTCGCAACAGAGCGGAAGGCTTCAGCGCGACGAGCAACACCGCTTCGTGCGGGCCGCTAGTCCACAAATAGATCGTGTTGATGGGATAGCTGGGCGGTTGCGCTCCCACGTAGCTACTGGTGATCTCGACGTTGTCCGGCCCCACTTCGCGCTTCACGATGTCGAGCGCTTTAAGCGCTACTTGCTCGGTTTTCTCGATCCGTGTGCCGGTGACCGCGCGCAGCCGCACCTGGAACTGGCTCTCGCGCGTCTGCGGGAAGAGTTCGACGCCGAGACGCGGCGCGAGCAACCAGAGCGTTCCGCAGACGGCGATCAGGTAGACCGCCATCACCGGCCAACGCGCCGCGACGACGCCGCGCGCCAGGGAGCGATACCACGCGCCGCGAAACTCGCGATGCTCGCCCGCGCGCATCATCCACACGGCCAAAACGGGAACCAGCGTCGAAGAAATGACGTAACTCGAAATCATCGCGAAGGCCACGGCCAGCGAAAGCGGAACGAACAACTGGCGGGCCACGCCGGTCATGAACAGGCTGGGGACGAACGCCGCCAGCACCGCGCACATCGAGAGGAATCGCGCCGTGGCCGTTCGCGAACAGGCTTCCACCACGGCCTTCGCGCGCGATAGCCCCGAGGCGAATTGACCGTGGATGTTTTCGATTTCAACCGTTGCTTCGTCTACTAGTACGCCGA
Source organism: Bryobacteraceae bacterium (assembly GCA_033763835.1). Classification (GTDB taxonomy): domain Bacteria; phylum Acidobacteriota; class Terriglobia; order Bryobacterales; family Bryobacteraceae; genus JAPKYZ01. Next base: position 218,093 of record JANRJS010000017.1, read on the forward strand.
TAGCGAGCGCGAGTCCACCGAGCGTCATAATGTTCACCGTCTGCCCGGTGAGCCATAGCCACACGACCGCGGAAAGCAGGGCGGCGGGAATGGTGGAAACGACGATTAACGCGCCGCGCCAATCGCGCAGGAACAGAATCACCATTAAGCCGGTGAGCGCCGCGCCGAGCAGCCCTTCGTTGACCAGCGCGCGCAAGGCTTCTGTGACCACCTTCGACTGATCGAATTCCAGACGCACATCGACGTCTTCGGGGACCACCGCCTTGAACTTGTCGATGTTCGCGCGCACGGCTTGGACGACGGCGAGCGTCGAGGCGTCGCTGCGCTTGGTGACCTGCATGTACACGGTGCGCTTGCCGTTAACCAGCGCGTAGGCGGTGACAATATCCGTGCCGCTCGACACGGTCCCCACGTCGCGCACGAAAACATTTGCGCCAGAACCTAACCGGATGGGCGCGTTCGCCAGTTCCGAAAGATCGCCGCCGACCACGGAGTTGGTGGTCGCGAAGCGAGCCAGATCGCCGGTGCGGACGATGCCCGAAGGCATCACCGCCGTGGCCTTGTTTACCGCCTCGATGACTTCTTCGGGCGACATGCGGTAACGGCGTAGCTTGTCGGGGTCGATGCGCACGAGAATCGTGCGCTGGTTGCCGCCGAAGGGCGGCGGAGCGGAAACGCCCGGCAACGTCGCAAAGAGCGGGCGCACGTTGTTGAGCGCGAAATTCTGCAACTCTCCGGGTTCGCGCTTGGCGCTCGAAAAGATCAACTGTCCGACGGGCACGCTGCCCGCGTCGAATCGAGTGATGAACGGCGGATGCGCGCCGGGGGGCATGAACGCTCGCGCTCGGGTGACGTAGCCGATGGTCTGCGCCATCGCCTGATTCATGTCGGTGTCGGGATAGAACACCAGCTTCATCAGCGCCGCGCCTTGGATCGATTTCGATTCGACGCGCTGAATTCCGGTGATGTAAAGGAAGTGGTACTCGTAGTAGTACGTCAGGAAACCTTCCATCTGCGAAGGATCCATGCCGCCGTAAGGCTGCGCTACGTAGATCGCCGGTGCGCCTACCTGCGGGAAGATATCGACCGGCATTCGCCGCACCGCCAGCCACGCGCCGAGCATGACGGCGAGTACGGCGACGACGATCGTCACGGGACGGCGGAGCGCGAATCGAACGAGGCCCATTTACTTCGCCGCCTCGGCATTCGTCGCGGCAAGAAACGGTCGAAGGTCGCCCTGTGCCGTCGCCACATGAAGCAACGCCCGCCAAATCGCGACGCGCGCCAGAGACTCGTCCGCGGCGATCTGGGCCACGAGCCTCTGCGATTCGGCGACTTCGGCGATCGTCCCCAAGCCCGCCTTGTAGCGCGTCGTCGATTGATCGAGCGCCGCCTGCGCGGCCGCGCGCTGCACCGGAATTTGCGCGGCGATCTTGCGCGCGCCGTCGAGCCTAGCCTTCGCCGACTCGAGTTGCGCGGCCAAATCTTGTTTCAGTTGCTTAAGCCGCGCGGCGTGGGCACGCTCTTCCGCCGCGCGCTGCGACTGTTCGGCCTGAATTGCCGGCTTCGACATCGCGGGAAACGTGATCGTCAATCCCACGACGTAATTGGCGATGTTGGGGCCGAGGCCGTTCACTCCGCCGAGCGTGGTGCCGTCGGGATTGGCTCCCGTTCCGCGGGCGTAGAGCGATCCTTGCACGGCGATCTTCGGCGCGTAGGCCTTTTCGAGAGCCTTTTCGCGAGCCTTCGTTTCGTCGATCGCGGCGGATTGCTCGGCGAGCGCGGGGTGCGCGCCGCCAACTCCTAAAGCATTCGGAGGAGCGGCGAGTCTCTTCGTTTGCGTTACCGGTCCGGCGAACTGAGCGAGGGACGCCCGGGCGGTGGCGACGGCTTGACCGGCCTGGATTGCCTGCATTTCGGCGACGGAGCGTTCCGCTTGCGCTCGCGATAGATCGGCCCCGGGCCTCAGTTCGGCTTTCGTCAGCGCTTCGATCACGCGTTCGATCGCGGTGGCGCGCTCGACACTCGCCGTGGCGGCGGCGGTCATCTCCTCGGCGGCGAGCAGGGTTACGTAGGCGTCGGCGGTCATGGCGGCGATCTCGTACTCGGTGCGTTTCTGCGCGGCTTCGGCGCGAAGTTTGCCCGCTTCGGCGACCCCGACATTCGCCGCGCGTAATCCGAAGTCGAAAGGCTCCCACGAGACCAGGAAGCCGACGGCGCTGCCCCACACGCTCGACATATCGTTCTGCGGGCTGGGTGGACCCGAAATCGACGGCAATGTCGATTGCGGCAGTAGAATCCCAAAGATGTTATTGCGCGAGCCGCGATTGAACTGGCTGTAGAAATCGGCGCGCGGCAAGTAAGCCGTGCGCGCGAGCGAGATTCCGGCGGCGGCGGCGCGGACTTGTTGCTCGCTCACCTCGACCGCCGCGTAATTTTTGAGCGCGCGGGCGACGGCCTCGTCGATCGATACCGTCTCTTGCGCGAGGGAGAGGAGCGCGAGCGCGATCACGGACGAGCGATCCCCCGGTGGCTTTCGCGAATGAACTTGATTACGTGTCGCGCCGGATCGTGTTGCGCAGTGCGCTCGATTTCGGCGCATGCGTCGTCGAGTTTGCGACCCTCGCGGAACAAAATTCGGTACGCACTCTTGAGTTCGGCGACGTGCTCGAACGGCATTCCCGCGCGCCGCAAGCCGACGGCGTTCAATCCCACGGGAGCGGCGTCGAAGCCATGGTAGAGGAAATACGGCGCGAGGTCGAGATTCACGCGCGAGTTGCCGCCGACCATCGTTAGCGCGCCGATTTTCGAATATTGATGCACCACCACCCCGCCCGAGATAAATGAACGATCCTCAATGCTCACATAACCCGCGATCAAGGCACAACTGCAAATCACCGTGCCGTGGCCGATGCGGCAATCGTGGGCGATATGCCCGCCGGTCATGATGTAGTTGTCGTCGCCGATGGTCGTTTCCGCTTCGGGTTTCGTGCCGCGCGAGATCGTGTAGTGTTCGCGAATCCTGTTGCGGTGGCCGATGCGCAGGTAGCTCCGTTCGCCCTTGAAGTTCTTGTCGAGCGGGTCCGTGCCGAGCACCGTGTGCGCCGAAATCTCGTTGTCGTCGCCGAGCGTCGTCCAGCGCTTGATCCAAACGTAAGGCTCGATTTTGCAGCGGGCGCCGATGACGACGTCCTCGTCCACGATCGCGAAATCGCCGATCGAAGTGCCTTCGCCGACAATCGCGCGCGGATGAACGCGGGCCGTCGGCGCGATGTCTGGCATAGACTTCGATCATATGCGAGCGAGCGTTTTGGCCAATGAATTGGGCCTCGAACTCGACGGCGAGGATTGCGAACTGATCGGCGCGGCGGCGCTCGAAGCGGCCGGCGGAGGGGAACTTTCCTGGATCGCGAACGCGCGCGGCGGATCGCTCGACACAAAAGCCGGTTGCGTGATCGCACCGCTCGACTATTCGGGCGCCGCGCCGGCGATGCGCGCGAAGGATCCCCGTGCGGCGTTTTCCCGAGCGCTCGCGCTGCTGTATCCGGAGTCGCTTCCCGCGCCGGGCATTCACCCCACCGCTTACGTCGATCCCACGGCGGAGTTGGGCGAAGGCGTCTCTATCGGGCCGAATGTCACCGTGTATCGTCACGTGAAAATCGGCGCGCGGACCATCGTGCATGCGGGCGCGGTGATCGGGAGCGACGGGTTCGGATTCACGATCGCGGAAGGCCGTTGGCAAAAGTTTCCGCAGGTGGGCCGCGTCGAAATCGGGTGCGACTGCGAGATCGGCGCGAACTCCACCATCGACCGCGCGTCGCTGGGTGTAACGCGCATCGGCGACGGAACCAAACTCGACAACATGGTGCACGTCGGCCACAACGTCACCATCGGCAAGCACGTTGTCATCGCCGCGCAGACCGGCATCTCCGGCGGCGCGGTGATCGAGGACTACGTCGTCATCGCCGGTCAGGTGGGCATCGCCGACAAGGTGAAGATCGAATCGCGCGCGGTGCTGGGCGCGCAGTGCGGAGTCCCCACTTCGAAAATCATTCGCGCGGGAGAGACGGTGTGGGGCACGCCCGCGCGGCCAATTAAGGCGTACTTGAAGAGCCTTGCGACGTTGGCCTCGCTCACTCGCAAGAAAGGTTGATGTGCTGATCGTCGTAGGCGGCAACACGCGCAATATCGGCAAAACGACGCTGGTGTGCGAGATCGTCGCGGCGCTGCCGACGATGAACTGGACCGCGATGAAGATCACCCAGTTCGGGCACGGGCGTTGCGCGGACGACGGCATGGCATGCGAGTGCGCGCCCTCCGATCCCGATCATGTTTATGCGATCGACGAACAGACCGCGCCCGACGGCACCGATACCGGGCGCTATCTCGCCGCCGGGGCGCGGCGTTCGTTCTGGATTCGCTGCCGCGAGGGATTGCTCGCCGAAGCGATGCCGCGCGTGCGCGATATTCTCGCGAGTGCGCCGAACGCCATCGTCGAGTCGAACTCGCTGATGCAGTTCGTGCGTCCCGATTTGTACCTGACGATCGTCGATCGCGCGGGGGGCGACTTCAAGGTCTCGGCGCAACGGTTTCTGACGTTGGCCGATCTCGCGGTCGCCCCGCGGAATCGCGCGCAAGCGGTGGAATTCGCCGTTCAGCGCGCGGCGGCGAAGGTCAACGACACCGTGACGCGACCGTCCGGGCCACCGTGGATTTCGAGCTGACCGCCGTGGTCCTCGACGATTCGGCGCGCGGCGGCTAGCGACAACCCACCGCCCGGGGGGGCGTCCGGCGCGAGCGGCTCAAAACGCCGCCACAGATCGTCCATCGAACGCTGATCGCCGAACCAGGCGATTTTCAGGCGAACGTCGCCGCCACGCCGTTCGGTGGACACGTGCACTGTCGCGGTTTGGCCGGCGGGAGCGCGGCGGGCGAGGCTCGACGCAAACGCCAGCAAATGCCGCATCAGATGCAAAGCATGCTTGCGGTCGAGCATAGCCTCACACGGATCGGCGGAGAAATCGAGATGCAAACTCACGCCCTCGGGCGCGGGACGCTCGGCGAGCGTCATCGCCACGAGCTGATGGAGCGAAAGAGGAACGGGGTGCGGCGGGCATGCCCGCGCGTAGTAAACGGCGTCATCCAAAATCGAACTCGCCTCATCGACCTGTTGCCGGATCTTGGCCACTTGCTCGCGGGCGGGAGCATGGGCTTTTTCGAGAGCGATATCGAGAAGAAAAGCGAGAGACTCGAGCGTGCTCAGCGGCTGCCGGATCTCGTGCGCCAGATGACGCACCACTTGGGCTGCGTCTAGGGTCACGTTTTTATCTTCCTGCCGGAAAATCGGGGCGATGGCTGCGGACATGGAGGGACAGTTACGGAGTATACAGGCTGTGCGGCGCAAGGCAAGGGGTCTCGCGTTACCTTTGAGCTATGGCCAACAACCGGCGGGAATTTTTGTTGTTGTGGGCGCAAGCCGCGATGGCGGCGCAGGGCTCTTCGGGAGGCAAGTTTCTCTCGGAGGCGGAGCGCGCCACGCTGAACCGGGCGGCGGCGATCCTGATTCCCGCTACGGAGCGGTCCGGCGGCGCCGCGGCGGCAGGCGTCGATGCCTACGTCGATTTCGTGCTCTCGAAAGCGCCCGCTAAATTGCAAGAAGAGTGGCGCGCGGGCTTGAAAACGTTGGGCGCGGCGAAGAATCTCGAATCGAAAATCGCCTCTTTGGCGAAGCAGGAGTTCGCGCCCCGCACCCGCGACGACTGGTTCTTCGTGCTGTTGAAAGGCGCGGTGGTCGAAGGGTTCTATACGTCCCAGGAAGGTATCGAGAAGGAACTCGGCTACCAAGGCATGGGGCACGTGATGGAGTTTCCCGATTTCACGAATACGGTCACGGCGATTCCGGGCGACTACAAACCGATGCTGCGGACGAGAGGGTAGAGGACGATGAAGACCTACGACGTAGCGATTATCGGCTCCGGCGCGGCGGGCGGCATGACGGCGCACGTATTGACGCAAGCCGGGCTGGACTGCGCGATGCTCGAAGCCGGGCCGATGAAAAGCCCCGCGCAGTTTCCCGTGCATCGTCTGCGCCGCTGGCAGTTGCCGTTTCGCGGCCTGCGCGGCGACTACTTCCAGGAATGGTTGACCGAAACCAACTTCCTCGCGAACGATGCAAAGGAACCGTATTCGGTAGCGCCGGGCGGCGAGCCGTTCGAGTTTTGGCGGGTACGCGCCGTGGGCGGCAAAAGCTTGTTTTGGGCGGGCGTCACTCCTCGATTCGGCCCCGACGAATTTCAGCCGAAAGACGATTTCGATGCGCGCTGGCCGATTACTTACGGCGACGTCGCGCCGTACTACGACAAGGTCGAAGAGCTGATCGGCGTGTCGAGCACGAGCGAGGCGCTCGGTGCATTCCCGTTAAACAAGGGTTTGCGGCCCATGCGGCCGAAGCTCGCCGAACTCGAGTTCGCGAAGGTCGTCGGTAAGTTGGGGCGCGGCTTGAAGATGATCCCGATTCCCAAGGCGATTCTCACGCAGGATCATCGCGGGCGTCCCGCTTGCCATCACTGCGGACCGTGCTGGCAAGGCTGCGATTCCGGCTCAAAGTTCGATTCTCTGCGGGTATTCGTCTTGGGCGCACGGCGCACGGGCAAACTTGATTTGTTGACCGGCGCTCGCGTGCGATCCATCGGCGTCAAGGACGGCATGGCGGAATCCGTGCACTACTGGGACGCGAACGATCGCACCTATCGCGAGGTGCGCGCGAAAGCGGTGGTGCTCGCCGCCGGATGCATTGAGAGCGCGCAAATCCTGCTTAATTCGAAGATCGCGAACTCGAGTGGACTCGTAGGCCGCTATTTGTCCGAGCATCTTTACGCGTCGGTCGGCGGTTACCTGCCGCAATTGATGGGGCGCAAGATCGTCAACGAAGACGGCAATGGCGCGCACAGCTTTATTCCCGACTTGACGGCGAACTGGCGCGGCAACAAGTTCATTCGCGGCTACCAGATTTTTCCCGGAGGCGGCATTCCGGAAACCACGATGGTGGGCAAGAGTCTTCCCGGCTATGGCGCGGGTTGGATGAAGGCCGTGCGCGACTACTACACGGCGGGCGTGGGGGTGACGTTCCAGGGCGAGGTGTTGCCTTACCGCGACAACCGCATCGAAATCGACGAAACGATCCGCGACGAAGCGGGAATTCCGGGCGTGCGGTTCCACTACAAATGGCGCGAGAACGAAAATGCCATGTTCCGCGACATGATGGACGTGGGCCAAGAGATGCTGCGGGCGGCGGGCGCGGAAACGTTGCCCAACAAGAATCCGAAGCCGCTCGAATACGGGCACTCGATTCACTACGTCGGCACAGCGCGCATGGGGCGCGATCCGAAATCGAGCGTCGTCAATCCGTGGAATCAATCGCACGACGTGAAGAACCTGTTCCTCAACGACGGCGCGGCGTTTGTGACGGCTGGCAATCAGAATCCGACGATCACAATTCTCGCGCTTGCCATGCGGTCGAGCGAGCGTCTGGCGGAACTGATGCGGCGGCAAAGCTGGGAATAGGGTTGCAAGTCGATTTCGAGCGCATAGAGCGGCGGGGCCGCGAGATTGTCCCGACGCTCCGCTATTTGATGGAAGTGGAGGCGCACGTTTACGCGTTTTCCGTCGCGGCCAACGTCCTGCTCAGTTTTTACCCGTTTCTCCTGGTCTTGACTTCGTTCTGCCGGTACGTTTTGCGTTGGCGAACGGCGGAGCAGGCGATCTACATCGCATTGAAAGATTACTTTCCCGGCACGACCGGAGAATTTCTCGCCTATAACCTGTCGGTTCAGGCACGGCCCGTTCAGTGGATTTCGATGTTGCTGTTGCTGTTTACGGCGAACGGAATCTTCGAGCCGCTCGAAGTCGCGTTGAATCGCGCGTGGGGGATCGAGAAATCGCGAAGCTTCTTTAAGAATCAGTTAGTGAGCATGGGCTTGATTTTCGCTTGTGGCGGACTTGCGGTGCTATCGACGCTGATGACCGCCCTCAATCGCGACTTACTGGCGAAAATCGCGCCGGAGACGATCGTCAATGCGCTCGGGATTTTCGTTTTCAAGCTGGCCGCCATCCCCACGCTGATTCTGGTGCTTTTTCTGATCTATTGGTTGCTGCCGAACGGGAAGGTCCCGTGGCGGCGCGCTTTCTGGACGGCGTTCTATGTGGGCTTAGCGATCGAAGCTCTCAAGAACGTCCACTTGCTGGTGTGGCCGTGGCTGCGCGTGAAGCTGGAACACGAGTACGGCGTTTTCGTGAACTCCGCGACGATTATCGTTCTGAGCTTCGCCGCGGCGATGATCGTAATGGCGGGCGCGGAGTGGGCCGCGCGCCGCGAGCGAAGAACGTTAGGCGAGCAGTTCCCGAATCGTGGCGAGTAATTTTTCGCCATCGACCGGCTTCGCCAAGGCGACATGCGCGCCTAAATGCCGGGCCACCGACAGAAATTTCCCCTCGAATTTTCCGGAAATGGCGACGATCTTAGCCGCGGGAAACTCCGCTCGCATCAATTGAATCGTCTCGAGGCCTTCCTGCTCGGGCATGACGAGATCGAGCAGGATCAAGTCGGCGGCGGACTGCCGCATGGCCGCAACGGCCTCCGAACCGTCCGATGCCCCTAGCACCTCATAACCCGCCTCTTTCAAGAGGTTGCAGAAATAAAGGCGTACTTCCCGTTCGTCGTCGACCACCAGAATGCGGCGAATACGGTCCGGAGGTCTGAGGGTTTCACGCACAGAGGTAGCGAGGGATTCGGGGGTGAATGGTTTCGATAGGAAATTGACGCCCGGGTCGAGAGCGCCATGGTGCACAATGGCGTTTTCAGTATAGCCCGAAACAAAAAGTACCCGAATTTCCGGGTGTAATTTCGCTAAACGGTCGGCCAATTCGCGGCCGCCCATCCGCGGCATAACCACATCGGTAATCACCAAAGCGGGCAAAAATCCGGCGGCGATCCGTTCGAGGGCGACCTCGCCGTCCTCGCACATCTCCACCGTGTATCCCAAGCTACGCAGGACGGCGCCCGCGAATTGGCGCACCTGTGCGTCGTCCTCGACGATGAGGACGGAACCGCCCACGTGCTCGCCGCCGGCGGGCGTGGGTACGGGCACGCGCTCGGGTCCGGCGGAGTCGATGGCGGCGGGTAGATAAACCTTAAAAATCGTGCCCCGATACGGCTCGCTATAGACCCAAATGTTTCCGCCACTTTGTTTCACGATGCCGTAAGCCGTAGAGAGGCCCAGCCCGGTCCCGCGGCCCTTGGTGGTGAAGAACGGCTCGAAGATGCGGGCTTGCGTTACCGAGTCCATACCGATTCCGGTGTCGCTGACCGCGAGCAGAACGTGGGGTCCGGGCTTCACGTCGATATGGTCCCGCGCGTAGGCTTCGTCGAGCGTGACGTTCGCCGTCTCGATCGTCAATTCCCCGCCCTGGGGCATGGCGTCGGACGAGTTGATGGCCAGGTTCAGGATTACTTGCTCGATCTGCGTGGGGTCGATCTTGACCTTCCACAAAGTCGAAGCGGGCATCACTTTCAAATCGATGTCCTCGCGCATCAAGCGCGCCAGCATCGGCTCCAACGTCCGGAGAATCTCGTTCAAGTCGACGACGCGCGGTTGCATCACCTGCCCGCGCGAGAACGCCAAGAGTTGCCGCGTCAGCCCCGCCGCGCGTTCGCCGGCCTGCGCCACGGGTTCCAGCTCCCGCCGCAAAGGATCCTCCGGGCGCAGCCGCTTCAACATGATCGCCGCGTACCCGTTGATCACGGTGAGCAGATTATTGAAGTCGTGCGCGATGCCGCCCGCCAGCCGCCCAACGGCTTCCATGCGCTGCGCCTGCCGCAACTGCTCTTCGAGTCTCTGTTTTTCGGTGACGTCGTTGATGAGAACGAGGCGCGAGGGGCGTCCTTCGAACTCGAACTCATGACTGTAGACATCGACGGTAATGCGCGATCCATCCTTGCGGATATGCGTCCAACCCGGCACCCAGGTATGCCTTCCGCGCCCGGACCGGACTTGTTCGAGCAGCCGGGGCACCTCCTCCGGAGGACGGATGTCGGCGATGGACATCGACAGGAATTCTTCCACCGAATATCCGTACATTTCGACGGCGGCGTCGTTCACGGCGAGAAACCGCAGCGTTTCGTGATCGAACACCCACATGGGCATGGGATTGCGCTCGAACAAAAACCGGTAGGTGCGTTCGCTCGCTTCGAGCTTCGCCACCACATTCCGGCTGTCGAGCAGCATGTTTTCCAGGCGCTCCCGCCCGCGATTCAGTTCGAGCGCGTTGATTAAAGCGAACGCCAAGTCGCGAGTGACGGCGGGCGCGGGGTCTTCGAGACCTTGCGGGCGCGGGCGCGGATCGGACAGTCGCAGCGTTCCGACCGTTTGACCGGAAGGAGCGACCAGCGGTTCTTCGTGAACGAACCCGGCCGACTCATCCCAATCGACTGGCTGAGGCGATCGCCCTTCGAGAAGAACTTGTACGTCGCGGACACCGACAAGCTGCTTCGCCCAGCGAATGACACGCTGGATCGACGCCTGGATGTTATCGCCCAGGAGCGAGTATTCCGGTGCGGCCTGGCGGTCCGCATCGTAGGGCGGTTGAACGGCGGAGGACACGCTAGGTTCTCATCATACCCGCGAAAATCGCGTTACACTCGGTGTAAATTACCGACTAGGAGACTTCCGTGCCGAATCTCAGCGATCCTACTCGCCGCACCGCCGCTAAAGCGGCCGCCGCCGTGGCCATTGCCGCTCCTTTTATCCAGAAAGTAAAGGCCGCCAACGACGTCGTCCAATACGGCTTCATCGGCAGCGGCAGCCGCGGACAGTATTTGCTGGGCCACATGAAGGGGCTGGATAACGGGCGCTGCGTGGCGATCGCCGATCTGGTGGACGAAAACGCGGCGAAAGGCGCGGAGAAGATCGGGACCAAGCCCAAGACATACCGCGATTACCGCGAATTGCTCGCCGACAAGAACGTCGACGCGGTTTGCATCGCGACACCGCTCTTCACGCACTTTCCGATTACGCGGGATTCGCTCGACGCCGGCAAGCACGTATTCTGCGAAAAGTCGCTGGTGTTCAAACCGGAGGAAGTCCATGCGCTGCGGGCGATCGCCAACGCGAAGCCCAAGCAGGTATTGCAGGTCGGCTTGCAGCGGCGCTATTCGAAGTTCTACGACGCCGCCTACCAGATGGTGAAGAAGGGCGTCATCGGCGACGTACAGCACGTCTACGCGCAATGGCATCGCGGACCGCTGGGCGCCTGGCGCATGAAGCCGAAAGCCGACGGCCAATCGCAGGAAATGTGGGAATTGGCGAATTGGCGGCTGTTCCGCAAGTTTTCGGGCGGCCTCACCGCCGAGCTCGCTTCGCACCAAATCGACGTCGCGGACCGGATGTTCGAATCGCACCCCGAATTCGTAACCGGCGTCGGCGGACTCGATTCCATGAAGGATGGGCGCGACGTTTACGACAACATCCAGTTGATCTTCAAATACCCTAAGGGGCAAAAATTGATCTACAGTTCGAACTCGACCAACGCGCTTTGTCCGCTATTCGGCGGCGAGCGCACGCAGTTCGGCGAGATGATCATGGGCACGAACGGTTCGATCCACATCACCGTCGGCACCGACAGCGAGCCCGCGATGGCGCTCTGGTACATCGACCCCAGCGGCCCAAAGAAGGGCGGCGAGAAGAGCGAAAGCGCGAAAGCGAGCGCGTCCTTGGCTTCGACCGGCAAGGGATCGAAGGGCCTGCCGATCCTCCTTTCGAAGGACGAGATGACCGGCAACGAAAGCTTCCTCGAAAAGGAACTGAAGTTCGCGCGGCGGTGGCTGTACTCGAAGGGCGTGATGGTGCCGGAAGAGGATCGCAATCCGGTGGACGTGGCGATGGAGAGCTTCCTCAACGACTGCAAGAAAGGCGCTCGCCCCACGGCGGATCTGGAAATTGGACTCTCGGACTCGACTTCGGTGATTCTCGCCAATCTCGCGATGGACGAGGGCCGGCGCGTGTATTACAAGGAAATCGAGAGCATGGGCGGCGGCCCGGCGGGCGCGGCGAAACCGGCGGCGAAGAAAGTTTAGGCTCGTGAAGCCGGTCGATTATCACGGGCGGCGTGCGTTCTCGATTGAGAGCTCATCTCTCGAAGTCGTCGTCAGCGTCGAGGGCGGGCACGTCGCCGCGATTACCCACAAAGCGTCGGGCGTCAATCCGCTCTGGCTGCCGCCGTGGAAATCGATCGAGCCTACCACTTACTCGCCGGAGAAGCATCCCGAATACGGCGGCAACGCCGAGAGCAAGCTGCTGTGCGGGATTCTCGGACACAATCTTTGTCTCGATCTGTTCGGTCCGCCGACGCCCGACGAAGCGGCTCTCGGCAATAGCGTCCACGGCGAGGCGAACATCGTGCGGCACGAGTTCTCGGAGTCGCCCGGCGGCTTGACGCACTCTTGCGAGTTGCCGATGTCGGGGCTCGCGTTCTCTCGGCGATTGAAGCTCGTGGGCGAGACGCTGGAATTCGAGGAGACGGTTCGCAACCTTTCGGGTACCGACCGTCCGATCGGCTGGACGCAGCACGTCACGCTTGGGCCGCCGTTTCTCGAGCGTGGCGTCACCAAGTTCGACGTGCCGGGCACGAAAGGCCGCACCTTCGAATCGGATTTCACGAACGGCAAAGGCGCGATGGCGATCGCGCAGACGTTCGACTGGCCGAAGATGCCTGGGCGCGACGGCAAGGCCCACGATCTTTCGACGTATTGGTCCGACCCGGTGGCCGCGGGCTTCGTGGCGATTCTCATGGACCCGCACCGGGATCGGGCGTCATTCACCGCGAACGGTAAAGGTGTCTCGCTTACCTACGACTGGAAGCGGTCCGACTTCCCCTGGCTCGGTATTTGGGACGAGTGCCACGCCCGTGAGCATGCCCCATGGAACGGACGGGCCATCACCCGCGGTATGGAGTTCGGCGCGTCGCCGTTTCCCGAAACCCGGCGCGCGATGATCGAGCGCCGCGAGTTGTTCGGCGTGCCCGGCTATCGCTGGATCGGCGCGCGAGGAAGCGCGACGGTCGCCTACACGGCGAAGCTAACCCGTTCTCACTAGCCGAGGCGCGCTAACAGGTCGAGATCGACGTTCCCGCCAGACACGAGAATGCCTACGCGACGGCACCCGGCGGGCAATTTCCCATGCAAGACGGCGGCGGCGGCGGCGGCTCCGGAAGGCTCGGCCAGTATCTTCATGCGGGCCAGCATCAGCTTCATAGTGGCCAGCAATTCGGCGTCATTCACCAGTAGGATGTCCTCCACCAGTTCTTCGATCAACGGCCAAGTGACCGCGCCGGGTTTCGTCGTCATCAGACCGTCGGCCAGCGTCTTAGGAACCGGAATCTCGACGCGCTCGCCTTTCCGCCGCGACAGCCAGTAGTCGTTACCCGCTTCCGGTTCGACGCCGAAGACGCGGATCGACGGATTCGCCGCCTTGGCTGCAAGCGCGCACCCGGAGGTGAGTCCGCCGCCGCCGAGGCACACAACCAACGTATCGAGACCGGGCGCTTGCTCCATCAATTCGAGACCCGCCGTTCCCTGCCCGGCGACAATCCATTCGTGATCGAACGGCGGAATGAGCGTCGCACCAGTCTCCGAGGCAATCCGGCGTCCGATGGCCTCACGATCCTCGGTGTAACGGTCGTAGGCGATAACTTCGCCGCCCGCGTCGCGCGTCGCTTTGAGCTTCGATTTTGGGGCGTCGTGCGGCATCACGAGCGTTGCGCGGATTCCCGCGTGTCGCGCGGCGATCGCCACCGCTTGGGCGTGATTGCCGCTCGAAAACGCCACCACGCCTTTCGCTCGAACGTCGGGGGCGAGCGAGAACACGAAATTCATCGCCCCGCGAATCTTGAACGCGCCGCCCGTCTGGAAGTTCTCGCACTTGAAGTACGCTTCGACACCCGCCGCGCGGTCGAAACTGCGCGAAGTCATGACGGGCGTGCGCTTGGCTACGGGCCGGATGCGCTCGCTCGCCGCGCGAATGTCGCCGACGGTCACCGCCATCTAGTAGCCCGCCTCTTTGTCGACGACGTTCTCGAGCGGTTGCCCCGCGACGAAGCGCCGGAAATTCTCGACAAAGAACTGTACGGATTCCTGCTGCCAAGTCGGCGTGTGGTCGGTCGAATGCGGCGAGAGCAGCACATTGTCGAGCTTCCAGAACGGGCTCGAAGCGGGCAGAGGTTCGGTCTCGAAGACGTCGAGCGCGGCGCCGCGAATCCGGCGCTCGGTTAGCGCGGCGATCAGCGCCGGTTCGTCGACTACCGCGCCGCGTCCCAAGTTGATGAACACGCCGGAGCGTTTCATGGCGCCGAACTCGCGCTCGCCCAGCATGTGGCGCGTGGCGGCGGTGAGCGGCGAACAACACACGATGTAGTCGCCCTTTGCCATCGCCTCGGCCGTGCGCTCCGGCGGAAGAACTTCTTCGACGAAATCCTCGCGCGGCTCGTCCACGCGACGACGCGTCGCGATGATCCGCAAACCCATCGCCACCGCCCGCCGCGCGACTTCTTGCCCCATCGCGCCGTAGCTCAGGATCGCGCAAGTTTTCCCGGTCAATTCCTCGCAATCGAATTGTTCCCAGTTGGCGGCCGCCTGTTGATTCACCAGCCGCCGTGCGTCCTTGGCGAACCACAACATGCCGAAGATGGCGAACTCGGCGAGCGAGCGCTTGTACACGCCGCGCGAATTGGTGAGCGGCACGGCGCTCGCCTTCAGCGCGGGAAACACGACGCTCTCGACCCCCGCCGAAAGCGAATGAACCCACCGGAGCTTCTTCGCGTGCGGCCACAACGCCTCCAGCACGTCGGCTTGGTGGGAACCGTTCACGATCACCTCGGCGTCTTCGGCGGCGGCGAGCAACGCCTCGACTGTCTTCGATGCCACTACCTCGATATCCGGCGGCAGTTGCGAAAGCGCCGACAGATGCGGGGCGGCCGCGTCGGCGATCACGACGATCTTCATAAGTTATCGCCCATAAGTTATCGATGGTACCGTGCGGCGAGAAACTCCCGAGCCTAGCGGCGATAAACTCCCGAGCCTGCGGCGATAAACTAAAGACGTGAACGAGCGGTGCACCTGCGGCGCACTTACCGTGGAGGGCGCGCGTTTCTGCCACAAGTGCGGACGCCCCCTTTACGAGGAACCGAAGATCGAACCGGAAGCCGCGTTAGAACCTCAGGAATCCGTCCCGCCGCCGGCCTCAGCTCCGCCCGCGCCCGCCGAAATCAACTTCCGGAACTCGGTCGCCGTTCGCGTAGGCTTTCTGATGGCCGGCCTTGGGATCTTCGCGACGAACTTGCTGGGTTTGCTGGGCTCGCCGATCCTACAAGCGATTTCGGTGCTAACGCTCGCGGCCGGTTCGGGCTATTTCGCCGTTTGGCTTTACAACCGCCGCACCGGGCAACGTTTGAGCGTCACGGGCGGCGCGCGTCTGGGCTGGATTACCGGAGTCTTCAGCTTTCTGATCGTGATGGTGATCGTGACGATGACTGTAGCGCTCGTCGGCCCCGAGGCTTACTCGCAAATGCTGCGCGACAACATCGTAAAGGCGGCCGCGTCGCAGCCCAATCTGAAAGTCCCGCCGGTGGAGCAGCTGATGGGCACGATGATTTTCATGATCCTGATCACCGCCTTTGCGACCTTCACCGTCGCCGCTAGTATCGGCGGCGCGTTCGGGGCGAAGATTCTCCACAAGAGCAACTAGCGCGCGGCGCGCTTCACCAGCCATACGCCGAGAAAGATCACGGTCATAGCGCCCGCTTCGCGCCACCCAAACGGCTCCCGATAAAACCACCATCCGAGCGTCACCGCTACCACGGGATTGATGTACGTGTAAGTCGAGACGATCGAGACCGGCAGTTTCTCGAGCACGTAGAGATACGCGCTGTAACTGACGATCGAGCCGAATGTGGCAAGATACACCACCGCCCAGATTCCGCGCGATGTAACTTCGACCGGCCCGGGCTGGAGCACGAGCGAAATCAGCAGATATACCGCGCCCGCGGCGGTTTGCTGAATTGCGCCGTTCACCACCGGGTTGATCGCGCTCGCCATGCGCTTCTGGAAAATCGACCCGAACGCCCAGGCCGCGTTGCCCACTTGCAGGATCAGGAATCCCCAGACGCTGTTGAGGTTGACGTTCTCGCCGAACGCATCGGGTCCGATCAAGAGCAGCACCCCGGCGGAACCCACCAGCATCCCCCACACAGTGCGCCGGCGAAGACGCTCGCCGCCCGGGATCAGCGCTTCGGCTCCGGTCATCCAGAAAGGCGCAGTCGTGATGATGAGCGCCGCCAGCCCGCTGGCGATCCTCGTTTCGGCGAACGTGAGCGCTCCGTTCGCGACGCCGAGAATCAACACGCCGATAGCGGCGGTCTTCCAAAGGTCGCGGCCTTTCGGGAACGTTTGTCCGGCGGCGAACGCCCAAGCCAGCAGCGCCCCGCCCGACAGCAGAAACCGGGCGGCGATCAGGACGGTGGGCGGAATCGATTCGAGCGCGATACGAATCCCGAGGTACGTCGTGCCCCAGAAAAAACAGACCGCCGCGAGGGCCAGATACGGTAGCATCGACGTTTGATTCTCACTCTCACCGTGAATCCGGCCATCGACCGCAACGTCAGCGCGGACCGTTTGGTGTTCGACGACCGGGCCTATATTCTCGATTCGAGCGAAGGCCCCGGCGGGCGCGGGATTAACGCTTCAATGGTAATCCACTCGTTCGGCGGCAAGACGGCGGCGGTCGCTCCGGCGGGCGGCGAAACGGGCGATCGCCTGAAGGGCTACATGGCCGACGCGGGCTTTCCGATGGATTGGGTTCCCGTCGAACACGAGATCCGCACGAACCTGACCATCACCGACCAGCACGGACTCACCGTGAAGCTGAACGAGCAGGGACCGCCGATGTCCGATTCGGAAATCGACGCTCTGGAAGAGGCGGTGGAGCGCCGGTTGCCGAAAGCCAAGTGGCTGATGCTGTGCGGCAGTTTGCCGCCGGGAGCGCCGATGAACTTTTACGCACGGTTGATCGCCTCGGCCCGCGCGGTGAAGGTGCAAACGCTGGTGGACGCCGACGGCGAATCGCTGGCGCAAGCCCTCGACGCCGGACCGACGATCGTCACTCCGAATCAACAGGAAGCGGAGCGGCTGTTAAATCGGGTGCTGCTGGCGCGCAGCCACTACATCGAGGCGGTGGAACGAATTCAGGGCATGGGCGCGGAGCAGGTGGTGCTGTCGCTCGGCAGCCGCGGCGCGATCGGCATGATCACGGACCGGATTTACGAAGCGATTCCGCCGCGCATCGACGCCGTGTGCCCAATCGGCGCGGGCGACGCTCTGGCGGCGGCGTTCGTATGGGCGCGATCCAAGGGCAAGGAGTTTTGGGAAGCGATGCGTTGGGGCGTCGCCGCCGGCACCGCCACCGCGAAACTGCCGGGCGTCGTGTTCGCCAACATGGACCAGACCAAGGAGATTTACAAGAAGGTCGAAGTCCGGCCGATTCGGTAGGGCGTTCATTATGGCTAACGATATAAGTCCTGACGCGAGTGTAGCTGCCTTCTGCTGCCCTCATGTGAGGCGTACTCGGCTCACTACTGGTACGGTCTTTGTGAACCCGACGAGTCGTTCTACGGCCCCTTAGGAATTGGGCACTTTACGTTGTCAGGTAAGGATTCGTTCCTTATGGGACGTGTCCACTTGCGCCTGAGTGAGTGCTTTCACTGCCGCGAGCTCGCTGTTTGGAAGGACGACAAAGTAGTCTTCGTTCCTGTAACGTTGTTTCTGTAAATTGAGCCGCCGGAGCGGAGGCGGCGCCGGGAGGGGTTGCTTCGGCGGGCCAAGT
>JANRJS010000022.1:0-168024 GCA_033763835.1 Bryobacteraceae bacterium
GGCGAGCAGCAGCACGGCGTTCATCAGCGAGGGCATCGCCAAGACCGAGATCAGCCAGATCGCCCGCTCGCCGGTTACGCCGAAGAGTTGGCGAGCGGCGTCCAATCCGGGAAAGCTCGATGCGGCGAGAGCCGGAACGCCGAGACTCGCAATAAGCGCCGCATTCACCGCCAGGTACACGGCCGCTACCACGGCGACTCCCAGCGCCATGGCTCGTGGCAGTACCCTAGCCTGATCCTGGGTCTCTTCCGAGAAGTAAATCGCTCCGTACCAGCCGTCGTAAGCGACGATCACGGCACGGAGGGCGACAATCCAGGATCCGGCCCCGGCGATCGAACCCGCCGGCGCGGGAGCTCGAGTGAACGCGGCGGCTACCAGCGCGAGATACGCCGCAGCCAGCGAGAAGCTAATCGTTTTTTGCAGCCAACTCGCCGCGCGGATTCCCGCCCACTGCACAGCGGCGACGCCAAGGACTAGAGCCACCGCCGTCCCGCGAATCCCAAGGAGTTCCTCGGCCGTTACAGCCGCGAACGCCACCGCGGCGATTTGTCCCAGGCTGTCGCACCAACCTACCGCGAATCCCGCCGCATCGCCCCAAAGCGCGCGTGCATAAACCGCAAAGCCTCCGGCGCGCGGCAAACGGACGGCGAGTTCGGCGATCGACGACGCGCTCACGAAAGCGAAGAGCGCCCCAAACGCCCAGAACCCGAGAATCGCCGCCGGATGCCCGAGTTGGGCCGCGACTTGGCCCGGTGTCCGCAGAATCCCAACGCCGAGAGTCGCACCCAACGTAACGGCGACGCCGAACGCCAGGCCCAGCACTCGCAATAGCCCCACGGCTACTTCCGGTGCTTAATCAGGATCACTTCGTTGCCGCGCTCTGAGTAAATCAACTCGTCCACCATGTTCTTGGCCAGCAGGATTCCGAAGCCGCCGGGGCGGATCCCTTGGCGCTCGCGTTCCTCGGCGTGCTCCAGTGTGCCTTCCGGATTGCCCACCGCCGCATGCTTTAGCCCCTTCATCGAGAATCCGGGGCCGGGGTCCCGGATGTAGAACACCAGGGCGCGGTTCGTCGCCACATAGTTCACCCAAATGGATTTCCGCGGGTCGCTTTGGCCGCCATGCTCGATTCCGTTCATGAGCATCTCGCGGAACGCCGTGGCCAGCTCCTCGTGTTCGTCGGGAGGTAGATCGCCTTGCAGTTCGCGGAAAATCTGCACCGAACGTTCCGCCGCCTGCATTTTGCAACGCAGCCGAAGCTGCAACCACTGCGGGGAGCCGCTAATCAATTCGAGATCGTCCTGCCAATCCTGCGCCGCAAGCGCCAGTTCGATCGCGTCCCGCACGCGAGCGGCGGTTAAAGGCCGGATGAGCAGCGCGTAGGCTTTTTGCCGGATCATCGACGCGATGGCGGCGGCGTCCCCACGCGAACAAACGGCGACAATACGAGCCTCCGGCCGCCGGCGATGGATGGACTGCAACCGATCCGAATCGCACAGTTCGGGGGTTTCGAGGTCGGCGACGACGGCGTCGAAATCGCCTTCCTCATGTTCTCCGGGCCGCTCGTGCACGAAAAACGCGCCGCGCGGGGCGGGCGAAGGAAGCAGCGCGACAACGTCCTCGCCCGCTCCAACTAGAAGGATGCGTGGTTCGCGCATTCGGCTCGTAAGTTCCCCATGATACCCTTTTGTGAGTTCGCATCCGCCATGGAAGCTCCGAAATCCCACGCGTTCACGACGTTGCTCGACGAATTGCGGCAGGGGCGCCGGGACGCCGCCGACCAGTTGATGGCGCTCGTATACAAAGAGTTGCGGAAACTGGCCGAGTACTACATGAAGTACGAGCGGCAAGGACACACTCTACAGGCGACGGCGCTCGTAAACGAAGTCTACGTGGACTTGTTCGGGGCCAACAAAGAGACGATGGTCTTTGAGGACCGCGAGCATTTCTTCGCCACCGCCGCGCGCCAGATGCGGCGAATCCTCGTCGATCACGCGCGGCGCAAGAACGCGCAAATCCGGGGCGGGTCGGCCACGAAAATCCCGATCGAGGATGCGGGCGACGTCGGATTAATGCAGGATCGCGAGATTGAGGCATTGGACGACGCGCTTTCCGCTTTAGAAAAAGAGAACCCGCGCGCGAGCCGGGTCGTCGAGCTCTGCTTTTTCGGGGGCTTGACCCAAAAAGAAGCGGGCGAGCTTCTGGATATCTCACTGGCCACGGTGCAGCGGGATTGGGAATACGCGCGCGATTTCCTCTACGACCAACTTGCCGCTGCGGCAAATAACTGATTTCGCGCAAGATAAAAAAATCGAATCTCCGTGAGGGTTTTGCCTGGGAGATCTACGCCTCTTTGTTTGAAGGGAACGGACGGAGCTAGCGGAGGGGGCTCCGACGTTGGTTGTCCTTTCCCAGCTTTGCCCGGTTCCGGGCTAGGCGGTCATCGCAGGCAGTCGGGCGGGACTGCTCGCGACCTAATTGGCATGGACCGGGCAAAGCTGTTTCTTCTTTACCTCTCAAATCGAAGCGCGGCAAAACTTACTACGCTCTCCTCGTCGATATTCCACTGCTGGTATCTCAGTAACTCTCCTTTCGCGCCTGGAACTGTCTTTAGGAACGTGTAGAGCGGCGCGGATCCGCACCACTTCAGGTCGTCGCGATTCTCTTGCACGCGCTCCCAGAATCCTTGTGCGTCGTTCGCCGCCGCGCGGTCGATTCGCGCGCGGTCGCGATCGGCTACTTCCGCCATCTCGCCGCGATCCGCGGTGGCGAGGAAACGGTCGCCATAGCGCCGCCCCATGTGCGCCATGTCGATTCCCAAAACCCAAAACAGATCTTTCGCGTCGCGCGCCGCGATCTCTCCCAGCGCACCGAGGAATCGCGCGACATTCTCGTTCTTTTCGGGCAACCCGCCTTCGTAGATACTGCGCCCGTAGGAGCCAACGAGAATCGGCAGCACTCGGACGTTGGGTCCGAAGAGATGCTGCAGAAACACCACTTGGAACTCGATCGAATGCTCGACCGCGTGGCAGTAGTCCTCCATGGCGACGGCGCCGGGCGCGGCGCGCTCCAACTCGTCGATTAGTTCCAGCGCGGGAGTCGTTTCGCCATATGGCGTTGCATACGGCTTGCGCGTAAGTCCAAAGCGGTCGAGTTCGCCGTGATGAGAAGTTCCGAGCACGACAAACGTTCTCTCCGCGGCCGATTTCGGAATGGCGGCGTAAGCGTCGGCGTACGATTCCCAACCGCCGAACGGGCTGACATGCGGCGCGGCGATCGCGACCGTGTTTTCGTTCGCTTGGGAACGCGCGGCGCGCAGATACTCGTCCCATTGACGGTTCAATTCTTCCGGGTCCTCGGGATAGCCGCCCGGGCCGAGATGCGAGGGGAGACGAACCGCTTGTTCCGCAAACTCGCGTTCCGCGCCGGCGCGGATTCGGTCGAACGATTCGTTTTCCAGGAATCCCGCTTCGTCGAGCGCACTCTTCAATTGATCCGCCACCTCGCCGGAGCGAATGTCGCCCAGCGCCTGAAACAGCGCGTGCCGCAGATCGTTGTCCGAACTTTCGCCGTCGAAATGCGCAAGCGAAGCCACCAATTGCGGCGGTACGATCAGCACCGTATCGGTGTAGCGCATCGGATCGCGAATCAATAGCCCGGGCCGTCCGGGGTCTGGCGAAGGCATAAACTCGAGGTCCAGCCGAAGTCGGTCGAGCGGCATGAGTCTCTAATCTACACTCTGAATTGATGACGACCCTTACACCCGATCAAGCGCTTTCCGGACTCCCCGCCTGGAAGGTGGACAAAGGCAAGCTGCACCGCGAGTATCGTTTCGCCGATTTCGTTCATGCGTTCGGATTCATGGCGACGGCGGCGGTGGCGATCGAAGCCCGGAATCATCATCCGGAGTGGTTCAACGTCTACAACAAAGTGGCTGTGTACCTTTGGACGCACGACGCGCATGGGCTGACGGCGAAGGACGTCGATCTGGCGAAGCTACTCGACGGGCTGGCGGCGAAGTTGGGCGCCGAATGATCTCACTGGCCTTCGCGCTATACGCGCAAGAGATTCCCGCGGTCTCGCGCGCGATCGAAGACGCGGTTGCGAAGAAGCAAGTCCCCGGCGCGGTTTGCCTGATCGGACAAGGCGACCGGATTCTGCACCGCGCGGCCTACGGTCTGCGATCGTACGAGGTTCCCAACGAGCGGATGACGGTCGACACGATTTTCGACGCCGCCTCATTAACGAAGGTTGTCGCCACCACGAGCGCTGTCGAAAAGTTAGGAATCGAAGTCGAAGCGCCCGTAACGAAGTACATCCCCGCATATCCGTATCGCGGCATCACGGTGCGGCACCTGCTAACGCACTATTCGGGACTTCGGCCCGACGTCGATCTGGAACCAGAATGGTCTGGCCACGCGGAAGGCATTCGCCGCGCGATCGCCGATAAACCCACGGGCCCGCCGGGCGAGAAATTCGTCTACAGCGATATCAATTTCCTGCTGCTCGGCGAGATTGTGGAGCGCGTGTCGAAGATGCCGCTCGACGAATATGCGCGCAACTGGATCTTCGCTCCGCTGGGCATGACGGAAACCACGTTCAATCCACGGCCCGAACTGAAGTTCCGGATCGCGCCGACGGAACGTTTGGCCGGCGATAGCGCTTCGCTGCGTGGCGTCGTGCACGATCCGACGGCGCGTTTCATGGGTGGCGTGGCGGGACACGCGGGCATGTTCACGACGGCGGACGATCTCGCAAAATTCGCGCGGTGGCGGCTGGCGAATCGCAGCCGCTTTACAATTCCACAGACGCCCGAAGGCAAGCCAGTGCGCGGCTTCGGCTGGGATATCGATTCGCCATATTCGGCTCCGCGAGGCGAGTTGTTTCCGTTCGGCGGCTTCGGACACACCGGCTTCACCGGCACGTCGCTTTGGATGGACCCCTCGACGAACGTTTACACGATTCTCTTGACCAACGCGGTGCATCCACAACGCACCCCGCCGATCGCCGCGCTGCGGCGCGCGGTGGCCTCGGCGGTTGCGAGAGAGCTTTCGGGCGGCGAAACATTAACCGGCCTCGATGTTTTGGCCGCGGAGAGCTTCGCGAGCCTCAAGGGCGAGCGCATCGGGCTGATTACCAATCACACCGGATTGACGCGCGACGGCAAACGCAACATCGACGCGATGCTCGCGGCGGGCGTGAAGATCGCCGCCATCTATTCTCCCGAGCACGGCATCGCAGGCAAGGAAGACCACGAGAACGTCGCGAACTCCGAAGACTCGAAGACCGGTATTCGCATCTGGAGCCTCTACTCCGGTCCGCAGCGCCGTCCCAGCGAGGCAAGCCTGCGCGGCGTCGATACGCTGGTCTTCGATATCCAGGACATCGGCGCGCGATTTTACACCTACCTCTCGACGATGGCGAACGCCATGGAGGAGGCGGCGAAGCGCAAGCTGCCGTTCGTCGTGCTCGACCGTCCCAACCCGATCACCGGCACGCATGTCGAAGGGCCGATGCTCGATCCGGCGCTGCAGTCGTTCATCGGGATCCGGCCGATTCCGGTGCGGCACGGCATGACCCTCGGCGAATTAGCCCGAATGATCAACGTGGAGGTGAAGGCCGACTTGCGCGTCGTCGCGATGAAACATTGGCGGCGCGCCTATTGGCTGGATCAAACCGGACTCGCGTGGGTAAATCCATCGCCCAATATGAAGAGCTTGAATGCGGCGCTGCTCTACCCAGGAGTGGCGATGCTCGAGTTCGTCAAGACATACTCGGTCGGGCGCGGCACGGATGCGCCGTTCGAACAAGTGAGCGCTCCCTGGATCGACGGTCCGGCACTGGCCGCGCGGTTGAACGACCGCTTCATTCCAGGCGTTCGGGTGTACTCGATCGCGAATGGCGTGCGCTTCGTCATTACGGATCGCGAGCGCGTGGACGCCTCGCTGTTCGGTCTCGAACTCGCGTCGGCGCTGCTCAAAATGTACCCCGATAAGATCGACCTCGACGCGTGCGCCCGGCTGATCGGCAATCGCGCGGTGATCGAAGCGCTCAAGCGCGGCGACGATCCGCGACGTATTGAGAAGCTCCGCGACGTGTCGGCGTTCGTCGAAAAGCGAAAGGCATTTTTGCTCTATGAGTGAGTTAGTTCTCTTCAGCCGCCAAGGTGCGGTGGGTGTGATCACGGTGAACAATCCGCCGGTGAACGCGCTGAGCCCCGGCGTGCCCGAAGGGCTGGTGGAGGGCGTCCACAAATTTAACGCCGATTCCGATGTTTCCGCGATCGTCATCATCGGCGGCGGACGCACCTTCATCTCGGGCGCCGACATCAAAGAGTTCGCGAAGATCACGTCGGGCCAGAAGTCGGACATAGGGCTCGCGGAGAAGATCGATGAGATCGAACGCTCGGCGAAACCGGTGGTCATGGCCATCCACGGACAGGCGTTGGGCGGTGGCCTTGAAGTCGCGATGGGCGGGCATTACCGAGTGATGGCCCGCGACGCAAAAGTCGGTCAGCCGGAAGTGAAACTCGGCATTATTCCCGGAGCGGCGGGTACGCAACGGCTACCGCGACTCGGCGGGGTGGACGTGGCGCTTGAGATGTGTTGGGCGGGCGAGCCAATCTCCGCGGCCGACGCATTGAAGCATGGCATCGTCGATGCGATCGCGGAGGGAGACCTACTCGAGTTCGCGGTACAGTTCGCGGCGAAGCAGATGGCGGTGCGACGGACGTGCGATCTGGCCGTTGCAAGCTTCGATCCGGCGGCGTTCGATCGAGCTCGCGCAGTGGCGGCGAAGAAGTCGCGAGGGCTGATCGCGGCGCAGAAAGCCATCGACGCAGTCGAAGCGGCCACTAAACTGCCTTTCTCCGAAGGAGTCGCGTACGAGCGCAAGCTGTTCGAGCAGTGCCTATTCGACGAGCAATCGAAGTCGATGATCCACGTCTTTTTCGGAGAACGCGAGGTCGGGAAGATTCCGTTTCTCGCTAAAGACACTCCCCTGCTCCCCATCCGCTCCGCCGCCGTGATCGGCGCGGGAACGATGGGCGGCGGCATTGCGATGAATTATTTGAACGCGGGCATCCCGGTGCGTTTGCGCGAGATGTCACAGGAGGCCCTCGACCGCGGCGTCGCCACGATTCGCAAGAACTATGCGGCTAGCGTGGCAAAGGGGCGCTTTACGCAAGCCTGGATGGACGAGCGCCTTGCCCTGCTCACCACGCAACTCAGCTACGACGGCTTTGAACACGTGGACATCGTCGTCGAAGCGGTGTTCGAGAACATGGCGCTTAAGAAACAAGTCTTCGCCGAGATCGATGGCGTAGCCAAAGCGGAGGCGATTCTCGCGACCAATACGTCGACGCTCGATATCGACGAAATCGCGAGCGCCACCGGGCGGCCGGAGCGCGTCGTCGGCCATCACTTCTTCAGTCCGGCGAATGTGATGCGGCTGCTTGAAATCGTGCGCGGCAAAGCGACCGCGCCCGAAGTGTTGGCCACGTCGATGGCGCTCGCCAAGTCGCTTCGCAAGACCGGCGTGCTCGTGGGCAATTGCTTCGGATTCGTCGGCAACCGGATGTTCGGACCGTACCGGCGCGAGGCGGAACAACTCGTAATCGAAGGCGCGTCGCCCATGGAGGTGGATCGCGCGCTTTACGATTGGGGCATGGCGATGGGGCCGATCGCGGTGGGCGATCTCGCGGGGCTCGACATCGGCTGGCGCATCCGGCAAGAACGCGGCGAACTGGGTTCCGCGCCCATTGAAGACGAGCTGTGCGCCATGGGGCGCTTCGGACAAAAGACCGGTGCGGGCTGGTATCGCTACGACGCGAATCGCAATCCGTCTCCCGATCCGGAAGTGGACGCGGTAATCGAAAAGCATCGCACGGGACACCGCGTCATTCCCGCGAATGAGATTGTCGATCGTTGCGTCGGAGTCTTGATCGACGAAGGGAAGCGTATTCTCGAAGAAGGAATCGCCCTGCGTCCCGTCGATATCGACATCGTCTACGTGATGGGTTACGGCTTCCCCGCGTATCGCGGCGGACCGATGTGGTTTGGCGGCGTGGGACGTTAAGCTAGGCGGTCTAACGCGACTTTCACTAGCATCTTGCCCGTATTCTCTCCGCGAAGCATGCCAATAAAGGCGCGCGGCGCGTTCTCGATTCCTTCCACCACAGTCTGGCGGTACTTGATGCGCCCGTCGCGCACCCACGGAACCATGTCCGCGAAAAACTCCTTCGCCCGGTTCATGTAGCGCGTAACGATGAAGCCCTCGACCCGCGCTTGCTTCACCAGGACATAGCTCAATAAGCGTGGACCGGTCTCGACAGCCGTATTGTTGTAGTGCGAAATCTGTCCGCAGACCGACACTCGAGCGAAGGTGGCGAGTTGCGGAAATACGGCGTCGGTGATCGCGCCACCGACGTTGTCGAAGTAGCAATCGATGCCCTTGGGACAAAGGGCGCGGAGCTCGCTCGCGACATTCGAGTTCTTGTAGTCGATGGCCGCGTCGAAGCCAAACTCGTTCTTCAGAACGTCGCACTTCGCCGGTCCACCCGCGATGCCAATCACGCGGCAGCCCTTGATCCGCGCGATCTGACCCACGTAAGATCCAACCGCTCCCGCCGCTCCGCTGACAACGACCGTCTCTCCCGGCTTCGGCTGGCAGATGTCGAGAAATCCAAAATACGCCGTCATTCCCGGCATTCCTAGGACACCGAGCGCGGTCTCGACCGGCGCGAGCGAGGCATCGAGCTTGCGAAGGTTCTTCGCCGAAGCCAGCGCGCAGGTCTGCCATCCGAGCATGCCTTCGACGAAATCGCCATCCGCGAAGTCCTTCGAGTTGGATCGCAAGACGCGCCCCACTGCGCCCGCTTGGATCGTCTGACCGATTTGGAACGGTTCGATGTAGGATTTGGCGTCGTTCATTCGCCCGCGCATATACGGATCGACCGACACCCATAACACTTCTACAAGGACGTCGCCCGACGCCATGGTTTCGATATCGCCCTCGACGAGTTGGAAGTCCGATTCGCGCGGCTCTCCGCTGGGGCGGGCGGCGAGCACGATGCGCTTGTTGAGCATACGCCTATACTAAAGTTTTCCCGCTATCATGACTTCGAAAAGTTCCACTGCGGTTGAGTTTTCGCCGCCAGTGGAGCGCGCGGGCATGAGTTTGCCTTTTGCGCTCCTTTGCGTGGCTCATTTTTTCATCGACCTTTATTCCAGCGCCCTCGGAGCCTTTCAGCCCCTGATTGTGGGGAAGCTCGGCTTGACGCTCGCTCAAGCGGGCTTGCTGGGCGGGATTCTCGTGTTTTCGTCTTCGACGATGCAACCGGCTTATGGATATCTATCCGACCGTTTCCGCAGCCGCCTCTTCACCGTGTTAGCGCCCGCAGTGGCCGGAGTGTTCATCTCGTTGCTCGGCGTCGCGCCATCCTACTTGGCGCTGATCGCGCTCGTCACGCTCGGCGGCGCGGGAATCGCAAGCTTCCACCCGCAAGGCGCCATGCGCGCGGCGGAGGGCGTCACCGAAAATCGCGGACGGTCGATGGCGATCTTCATCTCGAGCGGAACGCTGGGTCTCGCCTTCGGTCCTACATTTTTCTCCGCCCTCGCCGAACGCGTAGGCACGGAGGCGACGTGGCTGGGCATGATTCCGGGAGTCGCAATCACCGCTCTCCTGCTTTGGCTATTGCCGGAATCGAACGTGTCCGCCACGCGCACCAAGTTCGATTGGGCTCCACTCAAGGCCGTGTGGAAGCCTCTGACCGTGCTGTACTTGCTCGTGTTCATTCGCTCGATCGTTCAGATCGCCTTCACGCAGTTTCTGCCGCTGTACTTGCAGCGCGAACGCGGATTTTCCCTATCTGCCGCGAGTTTGGCTCTGTCGCTCTATCTCGCCTCCGGCGCGATCGGGGGATTCATAGGCGGGAACCTCGCGGACCGATTCGGCGGGCGCGCGGTGATTCTTGCATCAATGATCGGTTCCGTTCCGTTTCTTGCTTTGTTCTTCCTGACAACGGGATTCTGGTCGATGCTTGGATTGGCGCTGGGCGGGTTGACTCTGCTGTTCACAATCCCGGTGAATGTGACGATGGGGCAGGAACTCGCGCCGACGCAAGGCAGCACGGTTTCGGCGCTGATGATGGGCTTCGCCTGGGGTACCGCGGGGATGCTCTTCATTCCGCTCGTCGGTTGGGCGGCGGATCGCTTCACGCTGCACCGCGCGCTGTTCTCGCTGCTGGCGTTTCCGGTCTTGGGCTATGCGCTCGCTTTGACCTTGCCGCGCCGCGCGGCTCGCCTCTAATGCCTCGCGCGGTTTGCTTGCTTTCAGGCGGACTCGATTCGGCCACTACCCTCGCCCTAGCTGGACGAGATGGCTTCTCGTGCTACGCCCTGTCGTTCGACTACGGTCAGCGTCATCGCGTCGAGCTTGAATGCGCGGCTCGGGTCGCTCATCGCGCCGACGTTGCCGAACATCGCGTCATGAAACTCGATCCCGGCGCTTTCGCCGGATCGGCGCTCACCGGAGGCGCGGACGTTCCTAAGCATGACCGAGCGGAGGAAATCGGCGAAGGCATTCCCGTCACTTATGTCCCGGCGCGCAATACGGTGTTTCTTTCTTTCGCGCTGGGTTGGGCCGAGGTTCTAGGCGCTCGCGACATCTACATCGGCGTCAACGCCGTCGATTACTCCGGCTATCCCGATTGCCGCCCGGAATTCATCTCGGCGTTCGAGCGGATGGCAGATCTCGCCACTCGCGCCGCCATGGAAGGCGCTCCGCTACGCGTCCATGCGCCGCTAATCTCGCTGACCAAGGCGGATATCGTGAAGCTCGGGATGTCGCTTGGCGTCGATTACTCGCTCACCACATCCTGTTACGACCCCGACGGAAGCGGGCGGGCGTGCGGGCGTTGCGATTCCTGCCTGTTGCGGTTGAAGGGATTCGCCGAGGCCGGTTTTCGCGATCCGATAGAATACCGTCCGCGATGAAGGTCGCCGAGATTTTCTACTCGCTGCAAGGCGAAGGGACGCTCACCGGCGTGCCGAGCGTCTTCGTACGCACCTCCGGCTGCAATCTTCGCTGCGTGTGGTGCGACACTCCCTATACGTCGTGGGAGCCCGAGGGCGAGGAGATGACCGTCGAACGCATCGTCGCCGAGACCTCGCGCTATCCCGCGCAGCACATCGTGATTACCGGCGGCGAACCGATGATCGCGTCCGGCGTCGTGGACCTGACGCTTGCGTTCGCGAATCGCGGGAAACACATCACAATCGAGACGGCGGGAACGGTGGCCGCGCCCGTGGCTTGCGACTTAATGAGTATTTCGCCGAAGCTCGCGAACTCAACGCCACACGCCCGCGACGGCGGTCGATGGGCCGCGCAGCACGATCGCATACGCTACGCGCCATTAGTGCTGCGGCGGCTGATCGGCAATCATCCGTATCAACTGAAATTCGTGGTCGCCGCGCCGGAGGACCTCGACGAGATCCAGACGATGGTGCGCGAGATTCACGCGAGCCCGGATCGCGTGCTGCTGATGCCGGAAGGCCGCGACGACACCGTGTTGCGCGAGCGCTCGCAGTGGCTCGCTGAGATTTGCAAATCCACCGGCTATCGATTCTCGCCGCGCTTGCACGTCGCTATTTGGGGGGACCGGCGGGGGACATAACGGCCCACGGCGCATAGCGTGTCAGCATCTCGCAAGCGATCTGCGCGCGCCGCACGCGCTCCTTCGACAACGCGATCGCGGTGGATTCGATGTGCGTGCCGCACGGATAGATGTCCGGTGAGTTGCGCAGTCCCAGCTTGATGTACACCGGCGCGCACACACGAACGATGGAAGGCAGTTCATAGTAGCGAATGAACCCGCCGATGTTGTCGGGAGCCTCGACGTAGAAGTCGATGGGGACGCGAATCGCTTGCCGGATTTCGGCAAGCTGATCGATCGTCAAATCGGACGGTGTGTTGATCGTATCCGCACCAAGGTC
Organism: Bryobacteraceae bacterium; assembly: GCA_033763835.1. Classification (GTDB taxonomy): domain Bacteria; phylum Acidobacteriota; class Terriglobia; order Bryobacterales; family Bryobacteraceae; genus JAPKYZ01. Next base: position 11,997 of record JANRJS010000022.1, read on the forward strand.
TTCCAGCAGCTTCGCCGAATCGGGGTTACAGGGTGCCATCATCACCGAAGTCTTCATGATGAGATCGGGTGGAAGCGTTCCCTTCTCCCGCATTTGTCCGAGCACGCGCAGAAGTCCGATGTCGCTGACGAGAACGCTGCGCACGCCTAACGCGACGGCGCGCTCTACGTCGGCAATGGCGAATCGCATCTGCTCCGCGCCGCGTAGGCTCAGGCCCAGGGTACGTCCGGCGGACGAGAATACTTGCGCGCCGACGTCGAAAGTCGCGCGCGGTCCGACGAAGAGATTCATCTCGATCTTGGCCTCTTCGCCGATGGCCACCATCTCGCGGATCTCCTCGTCGGTCATCAGCATGATGCCCGACCCTTGACTGGTCCGATGCACTGGCACGCGGCGCGCCTTCGCTTCGTCGAGCACCGCTCTCAGCGCGCGCGGCGACTCGGTGGATGGAATCTCGATGCGGCAATGCGCGCCGTCGGGAAATCGCAGTGGGGATTCGAACATGGAATTACTCCTCGATCAGGCTGTAGCCGGTCTTCGCGATCGGCGCGGGTAGAACCTCCGCGCGGTGGCCGCGTTCGGCGAAGACTCGCGCGACGTTCGCGCATACGCTTTCCGAGCCTCGCTCGAAAAACACAAGAACGCTTGGGCCCGCGCCGGACAGCGCGCAACCCAATAATCCCGGCAGCCGCAATCGAAGGATCTCGGCGAGCCCGGGCACCAGCGGCTCGCGATAGGGCTGATGCAGCCGGTCTTCGAGCGCCGTGGGAAACGCTTCGCGCGCCCCGGTGCACAACGCGGCAATCATCAACGCCGCACGCTGGACATTGAAGATCGCATCGGATTTCGAATAGACCGTAGGCAACACCTGACGCGCTTCGCTGGTGGGCAGAATAAAGTCCGGCACGATCACCGAAACGCCGCACCAGTCGGGAAGTTCGAGCCGCACGGCGCGGGCGGTGCCATGGGTGTCGATCGCACTTGCCACCATCGAACCCAGCACGCAGGCGGCGACGTTATCCGGATGGCCTTCGATGCGCGCCGCTTCGTCGAGCAGGCGATGATCGTCCCAGCCGAGATCGAGCAGTTGGCTTGCGATCACCACCCCGGCGACGAGCGCCGAGGCGCTGGAGCCCAATCCGCGGCCGATGGGAATCTCGTTGTGAATCTCCATCTCGACGGCTGGCAGAACTCGTCCTTGGTCGGCGGCGACCTTGACCGCCGTCTGCCAAATGAGATTGTTTTCGCCGGGGGGAATCGATTCGCTATCGCGCCCCGTAGCGTGGATGACTAGCTCGCGCGACACGCGGTACCGAACGGTTAGCGGAATGTCGAGCGCCAACCCAAGGGCGTCGAACCCGGGCCCGAGATTCGCGCTAGAAGCGGGAACGCGCAACCGCCGCCAACTAGCCGCCAAGGCGCACCTTTTCGCCGGTGCGGCAACTATCGTAGATACCCGCCACCAGTTCGAGCGCGCGTAATCCTTCTTCGCCCGAACTCAACGGCGGGCGTCCCGCGCGAATCGCTTCGCCGAAATCGCGGAACTGGCGTTCAAACGGTTCGAGCGAAATCGCCATCGGATCCGAGGCTCCAGAGGCCACATCCTTGGCGAGCGGAGCGGGATCGCCCGCGTCGTCCTGCACGTCCCAAGCGGTGAGCTTATCGCCCGAAACGATGGCGGTGCCCTTCGTTCCATGCAATTCGAGGCGCTCCGTATATCCGGGCCACATTGCCGTCGAAGACTGGATGACACCCGTGGCGCCACTGGCATATCGCATCGCGGCGGTAATCACGTCCTCGCTTTCGATCTTGTGCACCGCGCCGAGTTGCCAGTAGCCGAACACCTCGGCCACCGGTCCACATAGATAGAGCAGCATGTCCACTTGATGGATGCCTTGATTGATCAGCGCGCCGCCGCCTTCGGTGTGCCAGCTGCCCTTAACCGGACGCGAATAATACTCGGCGGTGCGCCACCATTTAACGTAAGCGTCGGCTTGCACGATCTTCCCCATACGGCCGCTTAAGATTGCGGTTTTTAGGAATTGAATCGAATCGTCGAAGCGATGTTGACTGACGACGTTGAGCAGTACGTTGTGCTGCGCCGCGAACTCCACCATGCCGCGCGCGGTCTTCACGTCGATGGCGATCGGCTTTTGCACTTGCACGTGCTTGCCCGCCTGGGCGGCCACTTTCAATGGCTGCAACCGGAAATCCGGGAAGGTGCAGACGTCGATGAAGTCGACATTCTCGTGCCGGCAAACTTCCTGATACGCGGCGCAAACCTCGCCGCCGTATAGCGCGCTAAAGGCTTCCGCGCGGGAAATGTCGTTGTCGTTGATCGCCGCGACTATGAACCCGATGTTCCGATAAGCCTGCGCGTGCTTGTGCGCGATCGCGCCTGTACCGATGATTCCGACTCGCATGAAAACGCTAGTTTACCAGCGACTTACCGATTGACGCCCGGTATTCGGCGGCCTTCGCGCGAATCGCGGCGGCGTCGAGCGTGAGCGGCTTGCGCGCCCGTACCAGCCACTTGCCCTCGACCATCACGTCCGAAACGTCCGACGCTTTGAGCGCATAAACCAGTTGCGAATACACGTCGAACATCGGCGTGGCGTGCGGCTGATCGAGACGGACGGCGATCAAATCGGCGCGTTTGCCGGGTTCGATCGAACCGATCTTGGCATCCAGACCGATGGCACGAGAGCCCTCAATGGTCGCCATCTCGACCGCCTTGCGCGCGGGCAGCGCCGTGGGATCCATCGTCGAGACCTTAGCGAGCTTCGAGGCCAGATCCATCTCCTCGAATAAATTGAAGTCGTTGTTCGATCCCGCCGGGCCGTCCGTGCCGAGGCCGACGGGAATCGCGAGACGAAACATCTTTAGCACGGGCGCGATGCCGGAGGCCAGCTTCATATTCGACGAGGGGCAATGCGCGACTCCACAGCGGTGGCGCTGCAAGAGCGCCAAGTCCGCATCGTCCACCCAGATGGAGTGTGCGGCGATGGTCCAACCGTCGAGGACACCGAGGGTCGACAGCGTCTGCGCCGGGCTCATCTTGCGCGCGGCACGAATGTCGTCGAGTTCCTTCTTCGTCTCGGCGAGATGAATCAGCAGCGGGGCCTTGTGTTGATTCGCGATGGCACGAGCGCGCCGAAGCGTTTCGTCTTTGTTGGTGTAGAGCGCGTGCGGCGAAACGGCGGGAGTAATCAGAGGGTCGCCCTGGAAGCGCACGATGTACTTCTCCGCGAATTCGAGCGCGGCTTCGGGTGTCTTGTGATCGGCGACCGGAAACCGGATGATCGTCTGTCCGAGAATGCCACGCATACCCGCGCGCTTGGTCTCTTCGGCGATCAGGTCTTGGAAGTAGTACATGTCAACGTAAGTCGTGATTCCCGAAAGCAGCATTTCAAGCATCGCGAGCCGCGTACCCCAGCGAATGAATTCAGGCGTCAAGTTGCGCGCCTCGGCGGGGAAGATGAACTTGGTCAACCAGTCGTTGAGCGTCAAGTCGTCGGCCACGCCGCGAAAGAGCGCCATCGGGGCATGCGTGTGCGCATTGATCAAGCCAGGCATGAGGATGACATCGCCCAACTCGACCGCACCCAGCTTCCGCTCGCCCACGGAGACGATCGCGCCCTCGCGCACGACCACCGACCCGTTCTCGATCACTCGCCGTTGCGCGTCCATCGTGACGACGTAGCGGGCGTTGAGCGTCAGGTCGGCGGCGAGGAGCGCGAGTGCGGCGAGCATGACTCAGGATAGCTTTGGAACTTAGACATTCTTGTTGGTGTCTATGCGGGCGTATGGCGATTGCCCTTCAGTCCAAACGCGGCGCGGACATTAACGTCACTCCATTGATCGACGTGCTGCTAGTGCTTCTGATCGTCTTCATGGTGATCTCGCCCACAAGGCCGGTGGGGCTTGGAGCGGCAGTGCCGAGCCAACCGGACACCCCGAAGGCGACGCAGCCTGACACTGCAATTGTTGTCCATATCGACCGCCAAATGACGGTAAGGATCAACCAAGAGCTCTCGTCGTTCGACGAACTTGGTAGCCGGTTGGCCGCCATTTTCGCGAATCGCGCCGAGAAGATCGCCTTCATAGATGGCGATCCGTCCCTCGACTTCCGCTACGTCGCTCACGCCATCGACATTACTCGGGGCGCCGGTATCGAACGCGTCGGCTTGATGCCCAAACGCTAGGCGCGGCGTTTGCGGTCCGTATGCGATTATGCGTTTATGCGGACTACGATCGAGATTCCCGACGCTCTCTTTCGAGAGGTAAAATCGCGAACCGGTCGCGAGGGTACGACGCTTAAGCGCTTTTTCACCGAGGCGGTACGCGAGAAGCTGGCAAGAACCCACAAGAGAGACGTGCCCCTCAAGTTCCCGATCGTCCCTAAAGGACAACTGGGCTCCGTAAAGTCGCTCACGGGCGCGGACATCGAGCGCATTGAAATCGATGAGCTACTTGGGCGACGTTAACTTCTGGCTGGCACTCGCACTTGGAGATCACACCGATCATGCGCCGGCCCTCGCTTGGTTCCTGCGCGTCGAAGATCCCGTCTGCTTTTGCCGTACCACTCAGATGAGTTTTCTGCGGTTGCTGGGGAATCGCGGCGTCGTCGCCAAGCCGTTCGGCCCCGCGGACTCGTGGTCCTTGTATCGACAAACGCTTCGGCGTCCGAATGTCGCGTTCGCTTCGGAGCCGGACCGAATCGAAGAGGTTTGGGCTGGCCACCTATCGGGTTGGACTTCGCCGAATCACTGGGTCGATTCGTATCTCGCGGCATTCGCGATTTCGGGCGGCTACACGCTGGTGACCTTCGACAAGGGATTTTCCAAGTACCGGGGATTGCGGTACGTAATTCCTGCCTAGCGAAGATTACGCCGGTCGAAAGCATCGGGCAATAAGTCGCCGAGCTTCATTGTGCGGCCGTCGAGGACCACGTCGATATCGCCGCAGAACTCCCACAGCAATTGGCGGCAGGCGCCGCACGGGGTCACCAGACCCTCGGCGGCGACGGCGATTGCGACGAATTCTCGTGCGCCCTCGTGCAGCGCGCGGTAAAGCGCGACGCGCTCGGCACACATGGTGAGACCGTAAGTGGCGTTTTCGATGTTCGCCCCTGTGTAGATCGACCCATCCGCCGCGAGCAACGCCGCGCCCACCCGATAGTTCGAGTACGTTGCAATGGCGCGGGAGCGGGCGTCGCGCGCACTATCGAGCAAGGTCATTCGGCGAGACGCGGAATCAGCGCCTCCAGCAACCGGCTGAGCTTTTCGCGCACTGCGCGACCGGTTTCGAGCACTTCTTCGTGATTGATCTTTTGGTCGGTTACGCCCGCCGCCATATTGGTAACGGTCGAAATTCCCAGGCACTGCATGCCCAGGTGATTCGCGGCGATCGACTCGGCTACGGTGGACATGCCGACCAGATCCGCGCCGATCGTTCGCAAGTAGCGAATCTCGGCCGGAGTTTCATACGACGGTCCCAGCAATCCCGCGTAAACGCCTTCTTCGATTGCGATTCCCCGCTCCGCAGCAACATTCTTCGCGACGGTCCGGCACGCGAGGGAATACGCGTCCGACATGTCGGGAAATCGCGGCCCGAGCGCATCTTCGTTCGGCCCGGCGAGCGGATTCACGCCTTGTAAGTTGATATGGTCCGAAATCAGAACCAACGATCCGGGCGAGTAGGCGAGATTGACACCGCCAGCGGCATTGGTCAGGATCACCGTATCCACGCCTTGCCGTTTCATCGCACGAACTCCGACGACGACCTGTTGCGGCGAATAGCCCTCGTAAAGATGAAAACGGCCGGCCATCAGCATCACCGGTACATCCGCTACGTCGCCGAAGATCAGCTTTCCGGCATGCCCTACGGCGGTCGATCGCGGCCAACCGGCGATATCGGAGTAAGGGATCGATTCGGCGTTCGACAGACGTTCGGCGAACGCACCCAATCCGCTGCCGAGAACGATGCCGATCTTCGCCGGTCTCACAACAGCATCCCGGCGATCGCGGCGCTCATGAAGTTGGCCATCGTTCCGCAGGCTACCGCGCGAAGACCCAGGCGTGCCAGATCGCTCTTGCGCGTCGGTGCAAGAGCGCCAATTCCGCCTACCTGGATCGCGATCGAACTGAGGTTCGCGAAGCCGCACAAAGCGAATGTCGCGATCGTGAACGACTTCGGGTCGAGCGCCGCGCGAATTTTCCCAAGGTCGATGAAAGCGAAGAATTCGTTCAACACTAACCGCGTGCCGAGCAGATTACCGACCTTTGCCGCGTCGTCCCAACGCACGCCGAGCAGCCACGCGACCGGTGCGAACGCCCAGCCCAAGATCGTTTGCAGCGAGAGTCCGGCCAGTCCAAGAACGCCGTTGACCATCGCGATTAGAGCCGTGAACGCGATCAGCATGCCCGCGATATTAAGGCACAATTGGACGCCGTCGCCCGCGCCGCGCGCCGCCGCGTCGATGACGTTGACGCCGGGTTTCTCGATTTCGAGTTTCACGCCACCCGACGTCTCGGGCGTTTCCGTCTCCGGGATCAGCATCTTGGCGAGCATGATCGTCGCGGGCGCGGTCATCACGACAGCGGTCAACAAATGCTCGATCGACACTCCGGCGATCTTGACGTAAGCGGCCATCACAGCGCCGGAAACGTGCGCCATGCCGCCGGCCATGATCGTAAACAACTCGCTGCGCGTGAGTGTCGGGAGAAACGGCTTGATCGTTAGCGGAGCCTCGGTTTGCCCCATGAAGATTCCGGCCGCAACGCAGGTCGATTCCGCGCCGCTCGCGCCCATCACCCGCCGCATGACCACGGCCATCGCCCTGATGACAATCTGCATCACGCCGAAGTAGTACAACACCGCGAACAGCGACGCGATGAAAATAATGATCGGCAACACTTGAAAAGCGAACACGACACCGAACTGGTCGCTGTTCTTTCCAAGAATCGGCCCGAACAGAAAAACGCTTCCTTCTTCGGCGTAATGGATGAGCGCGTTGACGCCGTCGCTGACCTTGGCGAACACCCATGAGGCGGGCGTTTTGAGAACCAGGAACGCAAAAGCGAACTGCAAACCTAAGCCCCACAAGATAAGGCTGGGCTTAATAGCGCGCCGGTCGGTAGAAAACAGATAGGCCACGCCCACGATCGCCGCCAAACCGAGCAATCCGGTCAGCCGGTCCATGAGCGCGGTTCGTTAGCCGACGACTTCGAGAATCAGCTCGCGCTGGTCCGGTGCGCTCGAAGAAATGCGGAACGCGTCTTCCACCATTTCGGCGGCTTCGGCGACTCGCGCGTCGTTCGTGTAGTACAGGCGGCAGAGTACGCCGCCCGCTTCCACTTTCGTCCCGACCTTCACTTCTAGTATCACGCCCACCGCCGGGTCGATCCCGTCTTCCTTCACCTCGCGGCCCGCGCCGATCATCGAACTCGCTGTGCCGATCAATTCGGCGTCGATCGCGGAAATGTAGCCCGAGCGCGGCGATGGAATGTCGTGGACGCCAGTCGCATTGGGCAGCAGGTCGAACCGGTCGAGCACTTGCGGATTGCCGCCCTGCGCTTGAATGACTTCCTTCAACTTCGCGTAGCCCGAACCGTCGAGCAGTTTCGATTGCGCCAACTCGCGCGCTTCGTCGAGGGTCTTCGTGATCTTGCCGAGGAAAATCATGCGCGCCGCGAGTTCCAGCGACAGCCGGGTTAAGTCTACGGGACCGGCGTTTTGCAGCGTCTGCGACACTTCCATGATTTCGAGCGCGTTGCCGACCGCGAAGCCCAAGGGCTGATTCATGTCGGTAATCAACGCTTGCACGCGACGATCAACACGGCGTCCGATTCCAACCATCATCTGAGCCAATCGCCGGGCGTCCACCTGCTTCTTCATGAACGCACCGGAGCCAACCTTAACGTCGAGCACCAAGGCGTCCACGCCCTCGGCGATTTTCTTCGACATGATCGACGATGCGATCAGGGGGATGGATTCGACGCTGCCCGAGGCGTCCCGTAACGCGTAAAAACGCCCGTCGGCGGGGCAAAGCTGCTCGGTTTGGCCAATAAACGCCAGCTTGTGCGACGCCAGTTGCGTTTTGAACTCGTCGATGGTCAGATTCGTCCGGAAACCGGGAATCGCTTCCAGTTTGTCGAGCGTCCCCCCGGTATGGCCCAGACCGCGCCCCGACATCATCGGAACCACGACTCCGGCGGCGGCGGCCAACGGCGCGGCGATCAGCGAAGTCTTGTCGCCCACGCCCCCCGTCGAATGCTTGTCGACCTTGACTCCCGGAATGTCGGACAGATCGAGTACTTCGCCCGATTTTGTCAGGCAATCCGTAAGGCTCGAAACTTCGCGGTCGCTCATACCCGCGAAAAACGTCGCCATGAGGAACGACGACATCTGATAATCGGGGATGGTGCCTTGGGTATAGCCCTCAACTAGGAAGGCGATTTCTTCCTGGGATAGCTCTTCGCCGTCGCGCTTGCGGCGAATCAAGTCAACAGTGCGAAACATGAGCTTTCAAGGTACCATCTTATATAGTTGAAAGTAAAGGAACCTATGCCGCAATTGGCGGCCGTTAGCTACCTGAATACTCTCCCGTTGATCTGGGGTTTCGAAGCCGGACCTCATCGCGGACTTGCCGAATTGACTTACGATTTGCCGTTCCGTTGTGCCGAGCGGACCGTCGAGGGGCAGGCCGATGCCGGGCTAATGCCGGTGATAGAGGCGGCTCGTCTACGCCTGCCGTTGCTCGGCGACGTAGGGATCGCCTGCCGGGGAGCCGTGCGCAGCATCTTATTGACTACGAAGGTCTCGCCGAAGCGCATCCGGCGCCTGGCGGTCGATTCCGCGTCCCGCTCTTCGGTGCAATTGGCACGAATCGTGTTGGCGGAAGGTTATGGCTGCGAACCGGAGTTGACCCCGATGGCCGCCGATCTGGAGCCGATGCTCGCCGAGTGCGACGCCGCGCTGTTAATCGGAGATCCGGCGCTGCGGCTCGATCCGGCTTCGCTCCCTTTCGAGACGCTGGATTTGGGCGAAGAATGGTGGAAGATCGCGCGGCTGCCCATGGTGTTCGCTATGTGGGCGGGACGGGTAGATTTTCCCGAAGACGCTTTTCGCGATTCTCTTGAATACGGACGCTCGCATATGAACGACTATCTGGAGCGCGAAGCGAGCGCACGCGGAGTGCCGCCCGAACTGGCGCGTGAATATCTCACTCGGCATATCGTCTACGACATCGGCCCCGAGGAACGGCGAGGAATGGCCGAATATCTCCGCGCCGCCGAAGAATTGGAGTTGGCCGCGAAATGATGACTCGGCAAGAAGCTCTCGACCTGTTCCAATCGGCGGATTTGATCGGCATCGGCATGGCCGCCGATTCGGTTCGCCGCAAGCTGCATCCGGAGAATGTGGTCAGCTACATCATCGACCGCAACATCAACTACACCAACTTCTGCACCGAGTTTTGCAGCTTCTGCAACTTCTACCGGCCGATGGGTTCGAAGGAAGGCTACGTGCTCCCGTTCGAGACGATCGCCGAAAAAATTCAAGAGACGATCGATCTCGGTGGAACGGGCGTTCTGATGCAGGGCGGCCTGCACCCGGACCTCAAGATCGAGTGGTACGAAGACTTGCTGCGGTCGCTCAAGGCGCGGTTCGGCGACAAGATTTGGCTGCATTGTTTTTCGGCTCCCGAGATCACGAACATCGCGCAAGTTAGCGGATTGAGCCTATACGACACGATCGCCCGCCTGCGCGACGCAGGTTTGCAGAGCGTTCCAGGCGGCGGCGCCGAGATTCTCGACGATGCGGTTCGCCATCGCATCTCCCGGTTGAAGTGCAGCGTCTCGGAATGGGTGGACGTACACAAGACCTCGCACGCGCTCGGTTTGCGGACGACGGCGACCATGATGTTCGGTTGCGGAGAGACGCTCGAACAGCGGATGAACCACCTCGATCTGGTCCGGCAGATTCAGGATGAGACCGGCTGGTTCACGGCGTTTATCCCGTGGACATTCCAGCGAGAGGATACGTCGCTGGGGCGGTTCGTCAAGGAAGAGGCGACGGCGGTGGAGTATCTCAAGACGCTTGCCATTTCGCGGCTATATCTCACGAACATCTTGAACGTTCAGTCTTCCTGGGTCACGCCGGGATTGAAGGTGTGCCAGATGGGGCTAAAGTTCGGCGGCAATGATGTGGGCAGCATCATGATCGAAGAGAATGTGGTGAGCCAAGCGGGCGCTCGCCATCATGCGACCGAAGAGGACCTGCGCGCGATGATCCGCGACGCGGGCTTCGTTCCCCGCCAGCGCGATACGTTATACCGAACGTACTTTCTTAACTAGCTAGAATCGAGTTATTGACGGAAAGCCCGTTACCGATTTGGCGACCGTACCCGAGGCGGCGCAGAAGCCAATCCCGGAATGGATTCTAAAAGGCATCGCCGAGGGATGGATCCACTACGACATCAAGAAATGGGGAAAGCCAATCCACTGGCCCGAACCCATGACACTCAAAGATGGGTTGTCCGCTTCCGAGCTCTTCATCAAATGGAAGGATGAGGAAGAGACGCCATCTTCTGCCTAGATTCGAGCGCTCTCCTCAAAACGTACTTTCGCGAGCCGGGCGCCGCAGCCGTCGACGAAATCCTGGCCGGCGCGATTCTAGTGGTAACGTCTTCGATAACGTGGGCTGAGGTCCATGCGGCTTTCGGTCGCCAGTACCGCGAAGGTACTGTTCGTCGGCAAGAACTTCGACGCTACATGAGCGATTTTCGCGAGTCGTGGGCCGATTTCCTCGTTTTCGACTTCACCGAAGACATCCGCAGCCTGGTTCCCCTCCTCGCTCCCACCACTCCGCTAAAGGGAGCCGATCTCATCCATCTCGTTACCGCGATTCGCATTCCATGGCCTTGAACCCTCGCTCACGTTCGTCTCCGCGGACAGGCGCTTGATCGACGCCGCGGCCGCTAACTCGGTCCCCTCGCTCAATCCCAACGTCTAACCTGTTACGCTCGAAAGCCAGCGTGACCTCCACTACCGAACGCCGGTTTTTCGGCCACCCCGTCGGACTTTCGACGCTCTTCTTTACCGAAATGTGGGAGCGGTTCTCCTATTACGGGATGCGGGCGTTGCTCATTTTGTTCTTGCGCGCACCGGCGTCGAGCGGCGGCTTGGGACTCGACGTCACGGTGGCGGGAACGATGTACGGGCTCTACACGTCGTCCGCGTACCTTGCGGCCCTCCCCGGCGGTTGGCTCGCCGACCGCTTTTTCGGACAGCAGAACGCCGTGCTTTATGGCGGCATTCTCATCGCGATCGGGCAATTCGTCCTGGCCGTCCCCGAGATGTGGGCCACCGTAATCGGCCTGGCGATGGTCGCCGCCGGAACGGGATTGCTAAAGCCGAACGTCTCGACCATCGTCGGACAGCTTTACGACGAGAAAGACCGGCGCCGCGACGCGGGATTCTCGATCTTTTACATGGGCATCAACATCGGCGCGATGATTTCGCCGATTGTGTGCGGCTGGATCGGACAAACGATCAGTTACCGGTATGGATTCGCCGCCGCCGGTGTGGGAATGATTGTTGGCTTAATCCAATATCAGCTCGGGCGCAAGAATCTTGGAACCGCAGGACGCGATCCGGCGCCGCGCCGGGCGAAGGCTGCGACGGGCGGCGCCGAATGGACCGGCGAAGAAATCCGCCGCCTTATCGCTCTCGGAGTCCTCGTCGCCGCGAGCGCCATCTTTTGGTCGCTGTTCGAACAAGCCGGATCGACGCTAAACCTGTTCGCCGAGGACAAAACACGCAACGAAGCCTTCGGACTCGCCTTCCCTTCGAGTTGGTTTCAATCGTTGAATTCGATTTTCTTGATCTTGCTCGCGCCTCCGCTCGCGTGGCTCTGGTTGAAACTCGGTGAGCGCGATCCATCGCCGGTAATCAAGTTTTCGCTGGCATTGCTGTTGGTCGGCGCGGGATTTCTGGCGGTCGTCCCCGCCGCGCGGATCGCCGAAGGCGGAGCGCTGGTCAGCCCGATGTGGCTTACCGTTCTCTATCTGCTGCATACGATCGGCGAATTGTGCCTCAGTCCGGTGGGCCTCTCGGCGACCACGAAGCTCGCGCCCCTACGCATCGCCGGTTTCATGATGGGCGTGTGGTTCCTCTCGGTGTCGATCGGCAACTTCGTCGGAGGACAGGTTTCCGCCCTCTATGGCAGCATGGCGCTGCCCGATCTGTTCCAAACCGTCGGACTCGTGGGCGTGGCCAGCGGCGTCGTCCTCGCGCTCTTTGCGCGGCCGATCACGCGTCTGATGGGAGGCGTCCGCTAGCGATGTTCCAAGGCGTCATTCCGATCTTGCAGTCGGCGTTTCACGACGACGGCGCGCTCGATCTCGATTCGATCCGCGCGCAAGTGGACTTCGCGATCGACAGCGGCGCGGACGCGCTCGCTTATCCCGGCTTCGTCAGCGAGTGGTGGAAACTGTCCGGCGAAGAAACGATAGCCGCCCTTCGAGCCATTGTGGAACAGAACCGCGGACGCGTGCCTGTGATCGCCAATGTCACCGCCCAATCGACCTACCTGGCGATCGCCGAGGCGCATGCCTTTCGGGACCTCGGCTGCTCCGGCCTGATGTGTTTGCCGCCATTCGTCGTCCCTCGCTCTTCGCGGGCGCTGATCGCGCACTTGCGCGCCGTGCTCGCCGCTGTGCCGCTGCCCCACATCTTGCAGTACTCCGCCTCGCTCACGGGCATTCGGATGGAAGCCTCGCAACTGGCTGCTTTGCGAGCCGAGTTCCCGCACTTTTGTTCGATTAAGGTCGATTTCATCCCGCCCGGGCCCGTCGTCTCCGAACTCCGGGAGGAACTGGGCGAAGGGTTCACCTACCTGATCGGGTTCGCCGGATTGCGTCTCGACGATTGCCTCGCGCGCGGCGCGCACGGACTGATGGGCGGTACGGGACACACGCCGGAGGATGTGCGCGCGTTCCGCGCCCTGCGGGGCGGCGACGACGGCGCGGTGTTTCGCGAATTGCTACCGCTGCTCAATTTCGAGATGCAGACCATCGATCAATCCATCGCGACGCATAAATGGCTGCTGAAACATCGGGGGATCGTCGCGTCCGCGCATGTCCGACAACCCGGCCCCGTCCTCGATTCTATCGGCGAAGCCGAATTGCTAGCGCATCTGGAACGAGTTACTTTTCCGCGCGCAGCAGACCCTCGATAAACGAACGCGACATCGCCCACTTACCGGTCATTTCGGGTCCCTCGCGCCCAAACTCACCACCGGCGAGCATTAAGCTCAACTGATCGGGATTGGGGTTCTTCATTACCGCGTCACGCAAAGCGCCGAACTGCTCGCGGACGTGCGCTTCAAGCGTTGCGGCGCTCGCTTCGCTGGCGCAGCGGACGCGCAAGCGCAACTCGAAACGGCCGCCGGGAGCGTCAAGCGATAATCGCGCCTGTTCGGCGCCCCCCAGCCCCGCGATCCAAGGGCGCAGCATCTCGGGAGCTGTCCCTTCCGTTAGCAACCGCTTGGGGACCAAAATGACGATCGGTTCCGGGCCGATCCTGGGCCGCGTAATCGATGGTTTTTTCTGAAGTTGAAACGCCGCCCACTCATCGGTGGACGACGCCAACGCCAAGACGTCCTTGCGCAACGGGAAAAACGAAACCGTATGCCCTGGCCGCGAGCCCACCATCCGGCAGAACGACGACCGGCACATGGCCTGCTGGTCTTCGGCGTAACCGGAGATCACGTTCCAGTCGAAGCGGCCGACCATCAATCCGAAGACCGATTCTCCTCGAACCGCGATCAGCGCCCGGTCGAGGTCGGTGCGGTAGTCGAAACCGGTGCGCTCCACAAACTCCCGGTAATCGGCCTCCTGTTCCGCCGCGGAACCGGCAAGCAAGTCCAGCAATCCAGCCTGGCGCATGACAGCCAGATCCACGGATACGATCAGCGATTCGCCCGCGGGCAGGTACTGTACTAACTCGTCGGCGGCGATCGGAGCGGTACGCAGATTCCAGACGCCACCCAAGACGGCGGCGCAAATCAAAATCAGGATTAGAGCTAACACCCAGGGACCGGCGCGCATCGACCACTAGACTAGCGCGAGCGTCTCTTCGCGCGAGGCGCGCCAAAGCTCGCGGTAAGGCGCGAGATCGCGCATCATCTTCGCGAACTCCTCCAAATTCAACGATTGCGCGCCGTCCGACACCGCCCTTTCCGGGTGGGGATGCGCTTCGACGATCAATCCGTCGGCTCCGATGGCGACGGCGGCACGCGCCAGCGGTGGCACCAGACTGCGCTTGCCGGTGGCGTGGCTGGGGTCGACGATCACCGGTAGATGCGTGAGTTCCTTGAGTACCGGTACGGCTACGAGGTCGCAGGTGTTGCGGGTGGCGGTCTCGAACGTGCGAATCCCGCGCTCGCACAACATGACGTCGGGGTTGCCGTGCGCCACGATGTACTCGGCGGACATCAACAGCTCTTTGATCGTCGAACTCAACCCGCGCTTCAAAAGGATCGGCCGGCCGCACTTGCCGAGTTCTTTAAGCAGGGCGAAGTTCTGCATGTTGCGCGCCCCGATTTGCAGGATGTCGGCGTATTCGGCGACCAGCGGAACGTCGCGGTCGGACATTACCTCGGTAACGATCGCGAGGCCGGTGCGTTCGCGCGCGAGCGCCAGTAACCGCAACCCCTCTCCCTCGAGTCCTTGAAAATCGTAGGGCGATGTGCGCGGCTTGAAGGCGCCGCCGCGCAGCACTTGCGCTCCCGCTTCCGCCACCGCCTCCGCCGTCTCGATAATTTGGCTTTCGCTTTCTACCGAGCACGGACCCGCCATCGTTACGAACTCTTCGCCGCCGATGTCGATGGTGCGATGGCCGACCCGGATTCGGACTACGGTGGGAGTTTCCCGGTATTCGCGGCTAACGAACTTGTACGGCGCCGAGATCCGAACGGCTTTCTCCACCTGCGGCATCGCGCGTAACGCCTCGAGGCGAGCCGTCACGTCGCCCACGCCCACCGCGCCAATGACGACGCGCTCCACCCCTTCGCTTGCGTGGATGCGGTAGCCGAACTCCTGGATCCGCCGCGAAACTTCGTCGATCTGCTCGCGAGTGGAATGCCGCTTCAATGAGATCACCATAATCGCTCCTTAGAAAATCAACGCCGAAAATAAAAACGGCCCAACTCTTTCGAGTGGGCCGTTCGATTCCGTCCGCGATGTCTACGCGCGCTCGTTATCCCGGCCCCGGCGGATACCGGAACCAAAATCGAAACGAGTTGAGGACGTAGCGCCGCATTAAACTGAGAGTGTAAGCCGAATGCGGAGCCGTTTGCAAGACCGCCCGAGGCCGCCATCCCAGTGTCCATGGAAAACGTTCTCGCGATCCTTCTGGCCGGAGGCGCGGGCGAGCGGCTTTTCCCGCTCACCCGGCATACCGCGAAGCCCGCCGTCATGTTCGGCGGCGTCTACCGCATCATCGATTTCACGCTGTCGAACTGCCTGAATTCCGGCCTCCGGCGCATCTTCGTCCTAACGCAATACAAATCGCTGGACCTCGCCCGCCACATTCGCGACGGTTGGAGTATTTTCTCGGGCGAGCTTGGCGAGTTCGTCGAAGTGCTTCCTCCGATGAAACGCATCCACGACGATTGGTATCTAGGCACGGCGGACGCCGTCTACCAGAACATCGAATCGATCATCGCGGAATCGCCCGGAGAAACGCTGATCGTTTCGGGCGACCACATTTACAAAATGAATTACGGCGAGATGCTCGCCTGGCACCGGGAGCGGCAAGCCGACGTCACCATCGCGACGATCCAGATTCCGCCGGAGGACGCGTCGCGGTTCGGCGTCGCGCGCATCGCCGAGGGTTACCGGATCGTCGGGTTCGAGGAGAAGCCGAAACACGGCAATCCCACGCGATCCCTCTTCAATCCCGAAATGGTTTCGGCCTCCATGGGCGTGTACATCTTTTCGACGCCAGTGCTGTTGAAGGCGCTGCTCGACGATTCCGAAGACGCCGATTCCTCGCACGATTTCGGTAAGGACATTCTCCCGAAGCTGGTCGAAACGGCGAACGTGGTGGCCTACGATTTTCACGATCTGAATGCGAAGTCGTCGAAATACTGGCGCGATGTCGGCACCATCGACGCCTACTACGAAGCCAATATGGACCTGGTGAACGTCACGCCCGAATTCAATTTGTACGACCGCCAGTGGCCGATTCGAACGGACTTGAAGCAGTATCCGCCGGCGAAGTTCGTCTTCGGCCAGGAAGGGCGGCGCATCGGCATCGCCGTCGATTCGCTGGTGTCGCACGGCTGCATCGTGTCGGGAGGGCGGGTCTTTCGGAGCATTCTCGCCCCGGGCGTGCGGGTGAATAGCTTCTGCGAGGTGGAGGATTCCATCCTGATGCCCAACGTTTGGATCGGGCGAGAATCGCGAGTGCGCCGCGCGATTATCGATGCCGGCGTGGTGCTGCCGGAGCGCTCGGAAGTGGGGATCGATCTCGCCGCCGACCGCGCGCGCGGCCACACCGTGACCGACTCGGGAATCGTGGTGGTGAGCGGGGATCTGCGCTCGCCACTGCATGCCCCGGAGTAACTCATCGCCTCAACGGGCGCTAATCGTAAACGGTCTTGTTCCTAAAGCGATGTACGCGTTCCGCCGACTAGCGTTCCCGATAGACACATCAAAACCCAATGTGGCGAAAGCCCGGTGCAGCTTTCGTACCACGTCAACGTCCGATCCACCAACGGTGATCCCCGACCCCAGCCCTTGCCAAGTAACGCCTTTCATCGGTCTACGCTCAACGATCACTCCCGATCTCAGCAAAGACGCGGCGATTGCATCGGCAAAAGCCCAACTCGCGGGATCCGGCGTGTCGGCGCTGATTTCGATTCGAATATTTGCCAGTGACTGACAAGCAGCCGATAGCTGGGCGCTTTGATTATCGTCCAGCTGACTTGGAGTTAACTGATCCACGAGCTTCAGCGACTCCAACCGAGCCTTCTCTGCGTTCTCTTGAGCGCGAGCAGCCGTTAGCTTGGCCTCAGTGATCTGACGCTCTTTTTCAAGAGTATCGTCCTTATTCATCCGGGCAAGCTCACTGAAATAGGGATAAGAATCACTCCCACAATGGCCACAAGAGCCTGCAAATTTAAAGACCACCGTGTGAGTGAGTCTGCAGATGACCACCATTTACCCATCACGGACAGGATTCTACCTCACGCCTAGCTACCGATAAGTCACAGCGCGACTAACCTCAATTCCGGGTCCAGCCGCCGCAGGTCGTCGGCGTCGCCGGTTACCACCGCAAAACCGAACTCGCGCGCACAAACCACCACGTGCGCGTCAACAATGTCTCGCGTCCGAGTTCGAGCCAACAGGGCACCGACCGCTTGAGCGTGTTTGCCGTCGAGCGGAATCACCTCGGTTCGCTCATGCTGGATGGTACGCCACAGCCGCACCTGTTTGGCCGGATTTCGAATCACCTGCGCTAGCGCGGTGGCGGGGACCACGATCCGGGCGTCGTCTTCGATAGCCACAGCCAGCATGGCGTATAGGCGGCGGTCGTTGCGTTCCAACGCGATCAACCCGCCCGCGTCGAATACCAGACCGTTCAAGCTACCTTTCGCCGCTTCGCGGCAAGCGCCTTTCGGGCGGCCGTACGCTCTTCCGCGGTTAGCGGCCCTCCGGTACTCTCCAAAACTTCGTCGACCATCGCCCGAAATTCGGCGGCGTTACGTAACGAACGTTCCACGGCGTCCTGCACGAATCCCGAAACGCTGGCCGACCGGTTAGCCGCGACCCGCTTGCGAATCTCGCCGAGTTGCCGGTCCGGTAAGGTAATTGTCAGCTTGGTGGTGGCCATACAAATTACCATACCAAAGAGAAGATAGAGTTTCGAAACGATCGGCCACCCGCCACGCGTGGCACAATACTAATTCCTACCTCTATGAGTGAAATCCTGCAGATTACCGGGCGCGAGATTCTCGACTCGCGCGGCAACCCTACCGTCGAAGCGGAGGTCCTGCTCGTCGACGGCACCGTTGGGCGCGCAGCCGTCCCTTCCGGAGCCTCTACCGGCGAGCACGAAGCCGTCGAGTTACGCGATGGCGATAAGGGCCGCTACCTCGGCAAAGGCACGCGGCAAGCGGTCGAGAACATCCATCGTGAAATCGCCGAAGCGATCGAGGGCATGGACGCCACCGAGCAGATCGAAATCGATCAGGCGATGATCGCGCTCGACGGCACGCCGAATAAAGGACGGCTCGGCGCGAACGCGATGCTCGCCGTATCGATGGCCACGGCGCGCGCGGCGGCGGAAGCGCTCGGCATGCCGCTCTATCGTTACCTGGGCGGCGTCAACGCGCGGGTGTTGCCCGTGCCGATGATGAACATTCTGAACGGCGGCGCGCATGCCGACAATTCCGTCGATCCCCAGGAATTCATGATCGCCCCCATCGGCGCGGCGAGTTTCGCCGAAGCGCTGCGCATGGGAACGGAGGTGTTCCACACGCTGAAAGGTGTGCTCAAGAAGGGCGGCTACTCGACCTCGGTGGGCGACGAAGGCGGCTTCGCGCCGAACTTGAAGTCGAACGAAGAGGCGCTTGAAGTCATTCTCGAAGCCATCGAGAAGGCGGGCTACACGGCGGGATCGCAGATCGCCCTCGCGCTCGATTGCGCGGCCAGTGAGTTTTACGACAAGGACAAGAAGAAGTACGTCTTCAAGAAGTCCGACAAGAGCGAACACACTTCCGCAGGTTTGGCCGACCTGTGGGCGAGTTGGGCGAAAAAGTACCCGATTGTGTCGATCGAAGACGGTCTGGCCGAGGACGATTGGGATGGCTGGAAGATGCTGTCGGACCGGCTCGGTGCGACCACCCAATTAGTGGGCGACGACCTGTTCGTCACCAATACCGCGCGCCTCCAGATGGGCATCGACAAAGGCATCGCGAACTCGATCCTGATTAAGGTGAACCAGATCGGCACGCTTACCGAAACGATGGAAGCCATCGCTCTTGCTTCCGGAGCCAAGTACACGTCGATGATTTCCCACCGCTCCGGCGAGACCGAAGATACGTTCATCGCCGATCTGGCGGTCGCGACAAACGCCGGGCAAATCAAGACCGGCTCCGCCTCGCGCACGGACCGCATCGCAAAGTACAACCAGCTTCTGCGGATCGAAGAACAACTCGGGGCGGCGGCGAAGTATCCCGGCGCCAAGGCGTTTGGGCGGTAACCGATGTACAAACTCGTACTCGTCCGCCACGGCGAATCTACGTGGAATAAGGAAAACCGGTTCACGGGCTGGACCGACGTCGATCTTTCGGAGAAAGGCGTTCAAGAGGCCCACGAAGCGGGGCAAACGTTGAAGCGCGAAGGCTATCGCTTCGACATCGTTTACACCAGCCTGCTGCGCCGCGCGATCAAAACGGCGAACATCGCGCTCGACGAACTGGACCAATCGTGGCTTCCGGTAGTGCGTTCGTGGCGGTTGAACGAGCGCCATTACGGCGCTCTCCAGGGCTTGAACAAGTCTGAGACAGCGGAGAAGTTCGGCGAAGCGCAGGTGAAAATCTGGCGGCGCAGTTATGACATTCCCCCGCCCCCGCTCGATCCGTCGGACGAACGGTTCCCCGGCAACGACGCGCGCTACGCCTCGCTTGGTTCTTCGGCCTTACCTCTTACCGAGTGTTTGAAAGACACCGTCGCAAGGTTCCTTCCGTTTTGGGAGGACATCGCCGCGCCGGCCATTAAGAGCGGCCAACGGGTGATGATCGCGGCGCACGGTAACTCGATTCGAGCGCTGGTAAAGTACCTCGACAACATCGCGGAATCGGACATCGTCGAGTTGAACATTCCCACGGGCATGCCGCTGGTCTATGAGCTCGACGCGGCGCTCAAGCCCATCAAAAGCTACTATCTGGGCGATCCCGAGAAGGTGAAGGCCGCGATGGAAGCGGTCGCGGCCCAGGGGAAGAAAAAGCCGTAGCGCTTTCCCTTAGAACGAATACTTCAGCGCGAACTGAATGCGCCGCGGATCCTCCGCGTTGTTGATACGCCCCGCGGTGGGAGTGCCAACGCCCGCCGCCGGAGGCCCGAAATTCGGCGTGTTCGTGAAGTTGAAGCTTTCGAACCGGAACTGCAACGCGTGACCTTCCCACGGCATCGGGAAGATGCGGGCGACGGTGACATCCAAGTTGGTCCGTCCCGGGCCGACGATCAGATTGCGGCCCGCGTTCGAGATCGTTCCCGGAGCGCTGGGAACCACGAAGCCCGTGTCGAACCAGCGGTCGATGGTGCGTTCGCTCGAAGGCAGGTTCGGGTTGCGCACCCAGTCGCCGCGCACCGCACCGCCCAGGTTTTGGTTGTTGACGTTTATTGTGTGGCTGACGGGCAAACCGGTGTACTTCGAGAAGATTCCGCCGAGCTGCCAGCCGCCGAAAATCCAAGAAGCGACTCCCGATTGTAGATACGCGCGGCCCTTGCCGAATGGCAGTTCCCACACGCCCGACGAGATCCAAGCCAGTCGCCTGTCGAGCGTCGAGTTCGAGCGCTCGCGAGAGAGTTCGTACGGCGTCACGTTACCCGGGCTGCCGTCGAGCAGCGCCTCGTTGCCTTGGTCGATGTTGTGCGACCAGGTGAACGAACTGAGGAAGGTGAAGCCATTCGAGAAGCGCCGCTCGGCCTTCACGGTCATCGAGTGATAGCTCGAATGCAGCATGTTCTCGCCGAGGTTGACGGCGTTGAACTGCGGACGGATTAGCCTGGCATTCGCCGCCACCGTCGGGCTGGGGGTTACCGGCAAATTCACGTTGCGGCTGACAAAAATATTGGTGCCCTTGGTGCCGTTGTAGCCGATCGTCAACAGTGTGTCGAACGGCAAGTTGCGTTGCAGGTCGGCGAACCATTGGCCGGCGTAGAGCGTATTGAGCTTGTCGGGACTCACCGGCACGCCAACCCCGGAAGGCACCGTACCGAGCGGCAATGTCGGGAACCCGTTCTGCACGAAGATCGTGGTTCGCTCGAAATTCTGCTGCGCGTTGATCTCGAGTCCTCGAGGCGGCCCGACGATAAAGCGAGCCGAGTTTTCGATGGTATTGTTTTCGCCGTAGAACAAGCCGCCCCCCAGACGCAGAACGGTTTTGTCCGTGACATTCCACGCGATCCCCAGCCGCGGCGCCCAATCGTTCTTGTCCAGCTTGCATCCGCAATCGTTGCCGCTCGCGGGGAAAACGAACCGCTCTTCGGCGCGAGTGCCGACGTTAATTCCTTCGAGCAAGTACCGCGCCACGCGCTGACGGTCGGGATCCGGAAACCGCGATTGCATGAATAACTCGTAGCGCAGCCCGATATTGAGCGTTAGCCGGTTCGAGATTTTCCAGTCGTCTTGAATAAAATAGCCGAGATAGGGCAGGTTGCCGTTCTCGCCGAGATTTAGCCCGTACTGGGAATTTGAGCTCCAACCGAGTAGCATGTCCGCCAGCCCGTTACCGGTGTTGCCACGGCTGCTGCCGACGTTCGGGAACTGCGAGGTGAACCGTCCGTCGAACGCAAACTGGCCGCGGCGGAAACGCGATGCGTCGCGAAATGTGTTGTTAAAGCGATACTCGACGCCGAACTTCAGCGTGTGCCGCCCGCGCTGCCACAACGCCTGGTTACTGAACATAAAGTTCGCGAGATTGTTGATATTCGGCCAGAAGCTGCGCGAGCCGACTTCCGCGAATCCCGAGGGCGTGAATCGGGCGAGCCCGTAATCCAGCCCATCGCCGAAGTTGTCGCCCGGAGCGCCTTTGATTCCGAACTGCTTGTTGAGATTCTCGGTGAAGGGAATGTCGAAGCGCGTGTCGAACTTCGAGAATCCGAATCGGGCCTCGTTGAACAGCGTGGGCGAAAGAGTACTTTGAATGGAGCCGACCACATTGTGCCCCAGCAGGTCCACGGTTTGGCCGGCGCCGCCCGTTGCGGGGTAAGGCAGCGTGCCCGGCTCGTCGCGGAATTGATCGCGCAACGAGTAGCGCCCCATGATCCGGTGATTGGCGGTCAGGTTGTGATCGATGCGAACGTCGTACTGACGCGCGTCATCGGCGTTCGAAGGGGAGAAGAAGTAGTTGTCCGGGAGATTATCGCGGCCCGCGACGTTCGACGAAGGATACAGAGCCATGATCGGCCCGACAAGCGGATCCCAACGGCTGCGGGGAACTACGTTGTTCGCGAAAGGCAGCCGTACGGCGTTGGCCCCCGTTCCAGTCAAAGTGAGCGGGTCGTAAACGTTGCGGCGTTGGATGGGCTGCTGCGAAAAATCGCCTCGCTCGACGATATCCCGGCTCGGCACGGTTGACGTGTAGCTTTGCCCCACGCGAATATTCGTGCCTTGGAAGCTGCCGAAGAAGAACGTTCGGTTCTTGATTAGCGGGCCGCCGAACGTTCCGCCGTATTGATTCTGCCGGTATGTCGGCTTCTTGCTGCCGTTGCGATTGGCGAAAAAATTGGTGCCGTCGAGAGCGTCGTTACGCAAGAACTCATACAACGAGCCGTGAAACTCGTTGGTGCCGGCCTTCGTGCTTACCAGTACTTTTGCGCCGCTACGGTACCCGTGCTCCGCGCTCATGTTGTTGGTGACGACCTTAAACTCGCCCACCGCGTCCACGGACGGCTTCACCGCCTGCGCCTCAAATCCCAAGGGTCCGCCCGAGGTCCGCGAAGAGTTGTCATTACCGTCGAGTAGGACGTTGTTCTGCGCAATCTGCATGCCGACGGCGGCGAACGCCCCTTCGTCCCGCGCGCGGCTGCCGGCTCCCAGCCCGCCCGGCAACACGCCAACCGTGAACTGAGCGAGTTGCAGATAATTGCGCCCGTTTAGCGGCATTTCTAGAATGCGCTTCGAGTCGATAACCTGGCCAACGTCGGTTGTCTCCGTGTTCAACAAAACGGCGGAAGCCGAAACTTGTACTGTCTCGACCACCGAACCCGGAGCGAGTTCGAACGCCACACGCGCCGTTTGCCCGACTTCAAGCCGTAGATCGCTGACGACTTTCGAAGCAAACCCTGACGCCGAGCATTCGATCTTGTACCGGCCGGCATTCAACAAAGGAATAACGTAGATGCCTTGATCGTTGGTAGCCGCGCGGACCGCGACGTTGGTGTCCAGGTTGGTAACCGTCACTTGCGAATTGGTTACGATGGCGCCCGAAGAGTCCGTCACGACGCCCTGAATCCCCGAGGTTTGAGCGGCGGCGGATAAAACGAAAATCCCGGCAAGAGCGAGAAGCTTCATGCCGGGAATTGTATCGGAGAACCGATTTTCGACGGTTACATCTTCGGCAGGATTAACGCGTCGATCACGTGGATAACGCCGTTATCGCAAGCGATGTCCGCCTTGACGACCTTCGCCTTGTCGATCGTAACCGAACCGCTCTTGGCCATCAGCTTCGCGCTGGATCCTTCGACCGTCTTCACCGGACCGGTCTTCACGTCCGCCGCCATCACCTTGCCGGAAACGACGTGATAAGTCAGAACCTTCTTGAGCTTCTCTTTGTCCGCCGCGAGGCCCGCCAAGGTCGCCGCCGGAACTTTCGCGAAAGCCTCATCGGTGGGCGCAAACACGGTGAATGGCCCGGCGCTCTTAAGCGTCTCCACCAGACCTGCGTCCTGCACAAGCTTCACTAATGTCTTGAAGCTGCCAGCCGCCACGGCGGTGTCTACGATGTCGGCCGCATACGAGTTTGCCGCAAGCGCACACACCGCGCTCGCGATCGAGAAAAAGCGTTTCATGGATTCACCTCGGAAAGTTTTCGAACTGCCTACACAGGTTGGGATGATGCGCGTTTCACCGCGGCTGGATTATTTTGCGGGCGGCGCGACGATGGCGATCGTTTCGTTTTGCGAGAGTGCGTTTGGGCCGCGCAGACGAAGGCGCAGGCGCAGGTCGCGTGGCGGCCCAGGCAAGTTGTAGCCGCCGGATCGAAGACCGTCGAGCGGCAGTTCCACCACCTCGCCGTTCACCGAAAGTTCCGCGCCGGACGCGCCGGAGAGAAACCCCACGGAGCGGTTCCAGCGAATCGCCACCGAGTCGCCAGACAGCCCGGCGTCGAGCCGCACCGGACGGTCCAGCCAAAGAAAACAGCCCAGCGCCGAAAAAACAAAAGCGGCTAACAATGTGGCGAGGGCCGCCCATCGCCGCCCGCGCCTAGGCGCTTCTGCGAGAGCCGATCCGAGCGCCGCGCGCGCGGGCTCCGCCGCAACCGTCTCCTCCGGAACCGCTTCCTTCTCCTCCGCCCTTTCGGCCGCGATCGCCGCCGGGCGCTCAAGCGCGATCGATACTCCGCGCTCCGACGACTCTCGTTCGCCTCCCGGCGTGAAAGCGAAAAACGCCGCTGTCACTGGGCGCTGCGTGCTCGGCCGCAAAATCAAAGCCAGACACCCCGCCTCGCCGAACAAGCGTTCGCAAACCTGCGCGTCTTCCGGCGACAAGGCCGCCATGCCGCGCGTTCGCGAGCGGAACCAGCCAATGGGACGAAACGATCGGAGCTCCAGGTCGCTCATCCAGTCGCGCACTAGCGACTCCGCCCACGCCGATTCCACACCGCTCAACGGCACGGCCGGCCGCGCCGGTTCCTCGCGTACCACCGGGCGCCATCCTTCGATCCGCCAACCGGACTCCCGCGACCGTCCGTAAAGCACGCCGCAAATCTCATGGCCCGACTTTTCGCCCGCTTCGAAACCGAGCATCGCCGCCTCGCGCAAGGCCTCCATGGCGCCGGGATCCCACTCGACCGTTCGTCCGCGAAGTTGCACCACGGCAACAGTGTATCGGGCGGGGGCCTCCTCGGCCTGTCATTATGGGGATGTGTGGTCAAGTGAGGACGCCGCTCCTATTCCCGCATGGGTCCGTCTAAGGACGGCGATTACGCTCGCTTGGGATTCCATACGCGCTCATCGGCTTCGGTCCTTTTTGACACTGCTCGGCGTGCTGATTGGCGTAGCGAGCGTCGTTCTGGTGGGTGCGGCCATCGAGGGGTTGGGAGTTACCGCTACCGAGATCACGTCTCGCGCTTTCGGTACGGAAACCTTTCTCATCGCGCAAGTCGCCCAAGCGGGCGGAACCAGCCGACGCGAATTCTTCGAGAAGATCCGCCGCAACAAACAAATCCGTCCCGAGGATTACGACTACCTGCGCCGCACGCTCAACGAACAGATTCTCTACAGCCCCTACGTGCAGCGCGTCGCCGACGTGCGGTACGGCGAATCGGAGTTCGAGGGCGCGATCATCATCGGTGTCGCCGCGTCGCTGGCCGAGATTCGCGATGTGGCTGTGAAGGACGGGCGGTTTTTCACCGAGCAGGAGGAACGCACGCGCCAGGCCGTCTGCGTGATCGGCGACGACCTGCGAGCGCAGTTTTTCCAAGGAGCCAGTGCGCTCGGCAAGCCGGTGAAGATTCGCGGCGTCGATTTCACCGTCATCGGAGTGCAGGAACGGCTCGGATCGAATTTCGGCAGAACGCAGGACAACTCGGTGTACATCCCGGCCACCACGCACGCCCGTCTGTACGGCAGTCCGCGATCGCTCTCAATCTTCGGACGCCCGCGTCCCGGCACGGACTTGACGCTCGACGAGGGCCTCGATTTGACGCGCGTCGCGCTGCGTACCCGGTATCGCGCGCGGCCCGGCCAGAACGATCCGTTCGAATTCCTTACCCCCGACTCGATTCGCGGATTCGTCGACAACATCCTCGGTCTCATCAGCGCGGTGGTGGTGCCGGTAACGATGATTTCGCTCGTCGTCGGCGGCATCGTCATCATGAACATCATGCTGGTGTCCGTAACGGAGCGCACCCGCGAGATCGGCATCCGTAAATCGCTGGGAGCGAAGCGCGGCGATATTTTGATGCAGTTTCTAATGGAGTCTCTAATCGTGTCGTGCTTGGGCGGCCTCCTTGGATTGGGTCTGGCGGCGGTCGCGAAAGAGGTGTTGACGCGCTGGTTCGACGCCGATCTCGCCATTACAACGCCTTATGTCATACTCGCGATCTTCGTCTCGACCGCGGTAGGCGTCATCAGCGGCTGGTATCCCGCGCGCCGCGCCGCCGCGCTCGATCCGATCGAAGCGATGAGGGCCGAATAGATGCATATCGACGCCGCCGAAAACGTTCGCGTTGCGATGGACGCCGTGTGGGCGCACAAGTTCCGTTCGCTGCTCACCGTGCTGGGAATCGTGATCGGCATTACTACCGTAGTCACCGTGTCGAGCCTGCTTACCGGATTGCGCAACGGGGTTGTCGTCTTTTTCCAGGAGTTCGGTCCGGACAATATCTTCGTCAAGCGGTTCTCCGGCGACCCCGGTTCGCAGGGGACGCCGAAGGAGCAAAAGCGCAAGCCGATCCGCCCGGAGGACGCCGACATGGTGATGCGGACGGCGCGTTCGGTAGAGGGGGCGTCGGTGGAATACTTCCCGCCCTCCGCGCCGGGCGGCAAGCCGATCACCGCCAAAGTGCCCGGCTTCGAAACGGACAACGTCAATCTCATCGGGCGTACTTGGACCGCCGCCACGATTTCCCCTCGCGAATACCGCGAAGGCCGCTTCTTCACGCAGGACGAGGAATCGCGAGGCGCACGCGTCGCCGTGATCGGAGCTTTGTTCGCCGAGGCGTTATTCCCCGACGGCGCGGCGACCGGACGAACGTTCCTTCTCGACGGCGCGGAGTACGTCGTGATCGGGGTCTTCGACAAGGCCAAAGGCGGATTTTTCGGGGAGAACGGGCTGGACCGTCAAGTGACGGTTCCGCTCACCACCGCCCGGTTGCGCTACCCCCAAGGCGACCGCTTCCTGATTACGTTTAAGGCGCGGGAGGGGCAACGGGAGGACGCCATCGAGGAGATTCGCGAAGCGCTCCGCCGCCATCGCCGCACTCCGCCCGGCACTCCCGACGACTTCGACCTTTCGACCGCCGATCAGATCATTCAGCAGTTCGACCAGATCACCGGCATTATCGTCCTGGTCTCGATCGCCGTCTCGGGCCTGGGATTGCTTGTCGGCGGCATCGGCGTAATGAACATCATGCTGGTCTCCGTAACGGAGCGCACCCGCGAGATTGGGTTGCGCAAAGCCGTCGGCGCGCGGCGGCCCGACATCGTGTTTCAGTTCTTAATGGAAGCGGTGGCGTTGTCGGCGGCGGGTGGCGTGATGGGCATCGTCTTCTCGATCGCCGTTACGAATCTGGTGAGCGCGCTGGTGCCCTCGCTGCCTTCCGACACTCCAAGTTGGGCGATCGTCGCGGGCTTCTCCGTGTCCGTCGCCGTGGGCGTGTTTTTCGGAGTTTGGCCCGCCACCAAAGCCGCGCGCTTGGACCCCGTGGAAGCGCTTCGCCACGAATAGCCCGCATGTTACACAAGTAAGGTGGAACGCAACGAAGCGGGCGAATACGAACTGGTACTGGGCAATCGCCAACTGCTCAGTATTTTCTTCCTGGTGGTGGTTTTACTAGGCGTAGGATTCGCGCTGGGATTCCTGTTGGGGCGCAATAGCGCTGTCGCCGCCGCCCCCGTCACCGCCGCCGAGCCGGTGAAGAAATCGGAACCTTCGGCGCTTAAGATCGACCCACCCGAAACGGTAAAACCCGAAGCGGCGCCCGCCTCCGCCGGAACGAAAAAAGCCGAACCCTCGCCCGAGCCCGAGAAACCTTCGTCCAATGAGACATCCGGTGCATCGTTTAAATCGGGAGTGCCGCCCGCCGGCAGTCTCTTCGTTCAGGTGGCGGCGGGGAACAAAGCCGATGCGGAAATGGAAGCGAAATCCCTGAACAAGCGGGGGTACGCCACGTGGGTCGCGCCGGACGAGAAAGGCGAGAAGTGGCGCGTTCTTGTTGGCCCGCTCGAAAACAACGCGGAGTTCGCCAAGACCCGTGCGGCGCTCCAAGAATTGGGCTTCAAGGGGCCGATCCGTAGGGAATACAAGTAGCTTGCCCGAACTCGTTCAAATCGGCTCGCCGGGTCCTCGTTTGCCCGAGTTTCTACGCAAGGGGGCGACTCATTTCGAATCGCTGACCGCGCTCAAGCGCGATTTGCGAGCACACGATCTGCACACCGTTTGCGAATCGGCCCGCTGCCCTAACATCCACGAGTGCTTCCATCGCGGCGCGGCGACCTTCATGATTCTCGGCAATCTCTGCACTCGCGGTTGCACGTTCTGCAGCGTTCCGAAGTTCAACCCGCGCAAGCAAGACTCGCCGCTCGATCCGGACGAACCGGCGAATGTCGCACGCATGGCGGCGAAGATGAACTTGCGCTACGTGGTCATCACCAGCGTAAATCGCGACGATCTCGCAGACGGCGGGTCTACGCACTTTGCGCAAACGGTGCGGGAGGTGCGCGCGGCGCTGCCCAACGCACACGTCGAGGTTCTGACTCCCGATTTCGACGGCAACTTGGATGCTGTCGCCCGCGTGCTCGACGCCGGTCCGCACGTGTTCAACCACAACATGGAGACGATCGCGAGGCTCTATCGTTCGGTGCGCCCACAAGCGAATTACCGGCAATCGCTCGACGTACTGCGATTCGCGAAGCGCTACCGTCCGGACGCGCTGACGAAATCTGGACTCATGGTGGGCCTCGGTGAAAAGCACGAAGAAGTGCGGACGCTGCTCGACGATCTGCGCACGGTCGAGACGGACATCGCGACGATCGGGCAGTATCTGCAACCCACGCGGCGCAATCGCCGAGCGTCGCGCCATGTGCCGCCCGAAGAGTACGAACGCTGGCGCGACTTTGGACTGTCGATCGGTTTCCGCGACGTCTTTGCCGGGCCCTTCGTGAGGTCGTCCTACATGGCAGACCTGGTGCACGACTCGGCGCAGACGTGATCAACGTATTGCTCGCCTTGGCATCGGGCGCAATGCTGGTGGCGCTGTTCCCCGATTTCGGTATCGAGCTTCTCGCGCCCTTCGCACTGACACCGCTGCTAATTGCGCTGACTCGGGAACGGCGCCCGCTACGGCTCTTCTTGCTCGGCGAGTTGACGGGCTTCGTTTTCTGGATCGGCGTTTGCTACTGGATTCGTCCGACGCTCGCCGCGTATGGCGGACTCAATGTCCCGTTAAGCTGGCTGGCCCTGATTCTGTTCGCCCTTATTAAGGCGTTGCACACGGCCGTGTTCGCGTGGCTCGCCGGATACGCAATCGTGCGTTGGTGGGCCGTTCCGGCGGTCGCGCTGCTGTGGGCGGGAATCGAACGGTTGCACGGTCCCCTAGGATTCGCGTGGTTGACGCTCGGCAACGCGGGGATCGACATGGGGATTGTCGCGCGCCTTGCGCCCTACACCGGCGTCTACGGACTCTCGTTCGCGTTCGCCGCGATGAGCGCGAGTCTCGCGCTACTGCTGACGCGCCGTCCAAGGACGCATTTCGCGTGGCTGCTCGCTTTCCCCGCGCTCTATCTGTTGCCCGAGTTACCGAAGCAGATTCCCGGGGAGCAGCAGGCCGTCGCCCTGCAACCGAACTTGCGGGAGGATACACCGGGCGACGTATCGCGCATGGCCAATCGCAGCCTGCTTGCCGCGTCCCCAGCGGCGAATGGACGCCGCGCGAACTTGATCGTCTGGCCCGAGATGCCGGCCGGATTCTACTGGGGCCGCGACTCCCGACTGCGCGAAGTCGCCTCTACGCTCGCGCGTCTATCCGAAGCTCCTGTCGTCCTCGGAGCGGTCACCGATCATCCGTCGGGTGGCGTGCTCAATAGCGCCGTCGTTCTCGACCAAGAGGGAGTCGAGAAAGGCCGCTACTCGAAGACGTATCTCGTCCCCTTCGGCGAGTTCGTGCCTCCGCTCTTCGGATGGATCGACAAGATCTCGACCGAAGCGGGAGACTTCGTACCCGGTCCAGGCCCCACGGTGGCGCCCGCCGCTTCGCTGCGCATCGGAACGTTCATCTGCTACGAAGCAGCCTTTCCGCATTTGGTACGGCAGTTCCCCGCCCTGGGCGCGAACTTGCTGGTCAATATCTCGAACGACGGTTGGTTCTTCCGTACCGCCGCTCGGGAGCAGCATCGCCTACTCGCGCGAATGCGCGCCATCGAGAACCGCCGCTGGATTCTTCGCGTCACGAACGACGGATTTTCGAGCGCTATCGATCCGGCGGGCCGCATCGCGGCTCAACTGCCGCCCTACATCGAGACGGCCGGTCGATTTCGATTTTCGACGGTCAGCGAGACGACGTTCTACTCACAACATGGCGATTGGTTCGCTTGGATCGCGCTGGCCGCCGGGCTCGCGCTAGCGTTCCTCAGCCATGCCTTACCACAATCACATCGCCGTCCTTAACGATGTAATCTTTGCCTTCCAGTCGAAGTAAACCCTTTTCACGAACGCCAGGATAGCCGCCGAGATCGACCAGATTTTTCCAATTCACTACCTCGGCACGAATGAACTTTTTTTCGAGGTCGGTGTGGATCGCGCCCGCCGCGTTTTGCGCGCGGCAATTTACCGGAATCGTCCAGGCGCGCACTTCGGTCTCACCGGCGGTCAGAAACGACATCAGCCCCTGCAGCGTGTAGGTAGCGGCGATCAATCGTTCGAGCCCCGATTCTTTCAGCCCGTAGGAACTCAGTAGCTCCGCCGATTCTTCCGCGCCGAGTTCCGCAAGTTCCGCCTCGATCTTGCCGCAAACCGCCGTCACCGCGGTGTTCTTGCGCGTCCCGAGCGGACCGCTCCTGAACTTTTCCTCTACTTCGTGTAATCGCGGAGCGTCTTCCTCGCCCGCGTTCATGACGTACAGCATCGATTTCTGGGATAGAAACTGAAAGCCGCGCAGGCGTTTTTCGCCCTCGGCGTCGAGTTCCAGTTCGCGCAGCGGGCGGTTGTCTTCGAGCAGCGCCTTGGCTTGTTCGAGGAGTTCGAACTCCTTATCGAGTTCGGCGGTCTTAAGTTTCTTGCGATCCTTCTCGACGCGCTCCATGCGTTTCTCGACCACCACCAGATCGCTTAAGATCAGTTCGGTCTCGACGTCGTCGGCGTCGCGCAGCGGATCGACCGAGCCCTTCTCGTGCGGCACCGTGTCGCTCTCGAACACGCGTAGTACGTGCATCAGCGAATCCGCCGTCCGCAATCCGCCTAAGTAACTCGCGTTCGCGAGCGCCTCTTTCGAGATCGAAGGATAGTCGAGATACTCGACCGTCGCGTAGGTAACCTTGGGCGGTTCGAAAATCTTGGCGAGCGCTTCCAGGCGCGCATCCGGCACCTTTGTCACGCCCATGCGCGCCTCCATCTGCCCCATCCGCGTTTCTTCGTGCACGCCGGTCAGGATGGTGAACAGCGAGGTCTTTCCGGTCATCGGAAGCCCGATGATTGCAGTTTTCATTTAGTGAATCACTTTTGACCGGAGGGAAGCGCCTGTCCCTGAAATCCTGTATTGATTTCTAATGTAGGCTCCGATTCAAGCTTTTCGACAATTAATTGGCAAATTCGGGTCTTATTTGGAACCAACCTAAGGTGAAACGGGCTAAAGTTAATCATCTCAAGAGTGATCTTGCCTTCGAATCCGGCATGTATAGTTGGAGCCGTGAGGTGCACAATGATACCGATTCGGGCAAGTGAACTCCGGCCTTCCACTCTGGCGGCAAGCTTTGAGTCACGCCGTAGATGAACACGTTCTCGGGTAATTGCCAACAAATGCGACGGTCGGTCGCGAAATGGAGGAAAAACCACTGAACCGTCGGCTTCTCTTTCTCGCTTCACCAAGAAGCTTTTTGCGGTAGAAGCGAACTCTTGTTCGGACAAGTCGAGATGCGGCGTAAATCCTTTTGTGGTGAGACGGGTATCATCCCATGAATAGAACTCGTCGCCGAGGAATAGATCTATCGCAGATGTTGTGTACTGAGTGGCGTCCGGCGTAGGCGAGATTGTAAGATGACCTTGATCAAGGGCATTCTTAATGCCGTCATTGCTCAATATCATTGGCTTCGGCTAAGTCCGATCTACGTACCCAAGCACGAAGACCGCCAACGACTGGCTCTCCCGGCAACTCAACAAGAGCGGCATCGTTTCTCTCTTCCACCAAATACGCTAGCATTTTGCCTTCTACGGCGTGGCCGTTAACAGGTGAGCTTGCGAATCGTATTTGGGATCGATCCGCGTAAACAGATGAAGTCCCCACGGAGACATAGAATTCGTCTTCGAAGATCCCTCGTGAGATATTGCATGGAACGTACACAGGATTAGCCATAATTTCTCCTTTGAAAGAGATCTTTATGACTTTATAGTCCGTCTATCTTTCCGCTCTCTAATTCGAATCACCTGCAGACGATGACCACAGTAAAGTGAATTAGAGAGCGGAAAGATAGACGGAGAGCTTACCCGTCGCTCTTCGTCAGTTTGTTCAACTGAGTGTCTTTCGGTCTGACACCAACCTGCACGGATTGCGCTAAACCTGGATTAGTAGCATTGAGTTGTAGCTACCGGGCCTAAGGAACTTTAGCGACCCTCAATGCAAGCGGTTTCCGGGTATTCCCTTCGAATCGTGCCCTTCCGAGCACTATCTTCCCCTCGCATCCCTAAACGTGCTGGGCCTTTACGTCCCGCCTTCCGTTTCCGGCAGGCTGACAAATAGTACTACGGATAGTGGCTCATCGTCAATACCGTCAATATTTGGTATCCATTCCACTAAAGAGGCACTTCCACCGTCGTCAAGATCGAAGCGATCACGCGCCCGGCCGCCGATACGCCGCGCTGATTCAGACTGGTACGCGAATTCACCATCACGCGGTGAGCGCACACCGGAATCGCTACGCGCTTGACGTCGTCGGGAGTCGCGTAGTCGCGCCCCGAAAGGAACGCAATGGCTTGCGCCGCGCGATAGAGCGCCTGCGATCCGCGGGGACTTACGCCAAGCGTCAATCCTTCGTGCGATCGGGTTGCCGCGACAATGGCCAGCATGTAATCCACCAGCGCGTCGGCGACCATAACGCGCGAAACTTCTCCCGAGAGCGCGAGCGCCTCCTCCTTCGAGAGCACCGGACCGGTATCGCGCACCGTCTCGCGCTCCGTCTGCCGTACGATCTCGCGCTCGCTCTCGACCCCCGGGTAGCCGATCTCGATCCGCATCAGGAAGCGGTCGAGCTGCGATTCCGGCAGCGGGTAGGTGCCGTGGTGCTCCGCCGGATTCTGGGTGGCGATCACCATGAACGGTTTCTCGAGCGGATACGTTCGCCCATCGACGGTCACCTGCGCCTCATTCATCGCTTCGAGTAGCGCCGATTGCGTCTTCGGGGTTGCGCGGTTGATCTCGTCGGCCAACAGCACGTTCGCGAAAATCGGGCCGCGCTTGAACTCGAATTCGCGCGACGCCGCGTCGAAAATCGTCACGCCGAGGATGTCCGAGGGCAGCATGTCGGCGGTGCACTGCACGCGCTGAAACGTCCCATCGACGGCCCGCGCCAGCGCCTGAGCGAGCGTCGTCTTGCCCACGCCCGGCACGTCCTCAATCAGCAGATGCCCGCCCGCCAGCAGGCACGCCGAGGCTAGCTCGACCGCTTCGGGCTTGCCGCGTATGAACCGGGCCACCGCCGCTTCGAGCGCCGCCGCACCGGTTTCCCGAGCCCGTTCGCGCATCGTTAGCGCCAATGTAGCATCCGCCGCTATTCGAGCGCGAGAAACGCCACGCGCTCCGCCTTTAGCGAATAGGTATCGCGCGACGTGGTGCGCACCACAACCTGAAACGAAGCGGGCATCGGGCGGCCTTGCGCGGTCACCCATTCGATGAGTTCGGAAAGATGGCGTCCGGAGGACAGATATTCGACGGCCGCTTGCGCCGCGTCCGAGTTAATCCCCGAAAACTGCGCCGTGCGCAAGGCGCCGCGATCCGTCCGGTTGATCAGCATAGTGGCGATCCCGTAATTGATCTGCCCGCCCTTCTCGCGAAAGTAAACCGCTTTCCCCGCCGGGTCCAGCACGGCTACGCGGCGCCGGTCCGGGTCGTAGGCGATGCGGTAGCCGTTCGGCGGCTGTAAAGACGCCATCGAATAGCTGTACTCGGCACGCCCGATTACGATGGCGTTGCGGTCGCGCAAGGCTGCCGGTCTAACGTTACGCTCAGCGAGAAACTCGATGTCCACTCCGCGCGGCGCGAGAAACCGGGTGATCGCGATCGCCCCCGCCGCGTCTCCCCACAATGGCGAATGCAAATTCGGATGCAAAAACGTACGCGCGGGATCGCCGGAGCCGTTCTTCCGGTACCAGCTTTCGAACTCCGGCGAGAGCGGTGTCGGCGACAGAAAAGGCGGATCGTCCACCGGCGGCTGAGCCTCGCCTAAGTTTCGAATCCAGAACTGCAGCGGCGCGGATAACGCGACCGTCACTCGGGCCCCACGCTCCGCCGCCTCTCCCCAAACCGTGCGAATCGCCCGTTCGCCCGGAGACTCCCATGCCCTCCATGCCGCGTAACCCGCCAACGCCATAAGAGTCGCGGCAAGAACGCCGGCAACAAACGGCCGCCAGGGGACCGCGGGCGCGGAACTGCCCACGGCTGGGGGCGGCTCCGCGTCGAAACGCACGAACCGGGGCTGGTAGGTGCCCCGCGGCAACTCGATCCGCCATTCCGCCGGCTGTTGGCGGTAGTGCTCGTCGAGGCGTTTGCGCAACTCGTGAGCGCGAGTCCTGACGGTAGAATCGATATCCGGCGAGTACTCGGGCGGCCGACCCAACGCCTGCACGCCCACGGAGTACTCGGAAAGCGCTTGCCCGCGCCCGTCCATCTCCTCCGTTACGACGTAACGCAACAATCGGCGCAGCTGCTCGGAGCGACCGAACGCCGGGCTCCGCAACAGGTCTTCGAGTAGACGCTCCTGCTCAATGCGGGAAAGGGCGGAGGCGGATTCCACCATTTGCAACAAAGATACAACATCCTTTTAACGGACGCTAGCGCATTGAATTTAGACAACTTACTCGACATGCAACATTTAGCAACATTCCACTTGCGCGAAGATGCGAGCCGGACCATGATGAACCAACCTCGCGTGTCGTTTGTCGCACTTTGAAGGAGTTGCCAGCCATGAAGCTGATTCGCTACGGGCTTTTCTTCGCCGCCCTCTCGGCATTTTCGCAAACCGCCCAGATCACGGGGCGTGTCTCGGACCGCACCGACGCGGTCGTCGCAGGCGCAAAGGTCGCCATCATTAACATCGATACGGGCGTTCGCCGCGATATCGTCACGAACGAGCAGGGCTACTATACGGCCCCGCTGTTGGCGCGCGGCGCCTACCGGATCGAGGTAGAACAGACTGGCTTTCGGAAAGCCACGATTTCGAACATCACGCTCGACGAAGGACAGGCTTTGCGCAGCGACGTCGCGCTCGAACTAGGCAATGTAACCGAAAGCGTCGAGGTTTCGGGAACCGCCCCGCTGCTCGAAACGGAGCGCCCGACGATCTCCACCGTCATCACCAATCAGAAGATTCTCGACCTGCCGACCTCGGGGCGTAATCCTTTGCAGTTTGCGCTGCTCGTCCCCGGCGTTCGCGCCACGGGATTGTTCGGCGACATTCCGATTTCCGCCTTCGACGGATCGCGCGCCTCGATCGGCGGCGGCCCGCCTTCGTCGAACAACTACATGGTGGACGGCATCGCTGCCGAGAACTTCACCTCGGGCGGATTGCAGACTCCGCTCTCGATCGACGCCACCGAAGAATTCCGTCTGATCGTGCGCAACCCAAGCGCCGAATTCGGACGGAGCGGAGGCGGCTTCATCAATCTCATCAGCAAAGCGGGCACCAACGAGTACCACGGCAGCGTTTACGAATTTCATCGCAACGAGAACCTGAACGCGAACGACTTTTTCTCGAATCGAGCGGGACGTACTAAGGGTCCGCTGGTTTTCAATCAGTTCGGAGCGACGTTCGGCGGTCCGATTAAGAAGGACAGAACCTTCTTCTTCTTCAATTGGGAAAAGCTGATGCAGCGAAACCTCCAGCGTGCCTTCCGAACCGTGCCGACGGAATTGCAACGCACCGGCAACTTCTCCGAAACGCGGGCGGCGAACGGTGCTCTGATCGCGATCCACGATCCTTTCACGACGCGAACCGATCCGGCGAATCCGGCCAATCGGGTACGAGATGCGTTTCCGGGAAACGTCATCCCGGCAAGCCGCTTGTCGCCGGTCTCTCGCGCCGTGCTTCCTTTCTATCCCGCCGCGAACACTCCGGGCGTGACCTTTACCAATGCCAACAACTTTTTCGGGGAAGGTTCGGCGCCTCTGAACAAAGACATTTACGGCCTGCGCCTCGACCACTACCTGACACCGACGCGCCGTATCGCCGGCCGATATACCTGGGACAGAAGCTTCCGCGGCACACCGAATTACTACAACAACATCGCCGAGATTCAATCGTCCGACCTGATTTTCCAGCGGCACTCGGCGTTCATTAGCTTTTCCGACGCCATCCGGCCGAACCTGCTCATCGATCTGCGCACCGGCCTGAACTTTTATCTGCCGGACCGCACCACCCGCAGCATCGGGTTCGACGTCTCGACGCTGGGTCTTCCGGCTTCGCTGAACGCCGAAATGCAAGTGCCGAGCTTCCCGCAATTCAATATCACCGACATGACGGCGATCGGCGCGGACCAGGGCGATACGCTCGTACAGTCGAATAAGGCTTGGAGCTACATCGGCACTCTTACCTGGATCGCGGGCGCGCACAACGTCAAGTTCGGCTCAGATAACCGCGTTTACCAACTCAACAACACGCAGGGCTTCGCGGGTATGAACTTCGGCTTCGCGCGGTCGTTCACACAGGGTCCGAATCCGAATACCGCCGGCGCGACTTCCGGTTTCGGACTCGCGACCTTCATGCTCGGCACGCCCACCGGCGGCGCACTGCCTCGTATCACCGCCGCCACTTACACGATGAAGAACTTCGGCCTCTTCATCCAGGACGACTGGAAGGTGACCTCGAAGCTTACTCTGAACCTCGGCCTGCGCTGGGAGTACGAGGGCGGCATCACGGACCGCTTTAACGCGATCAGCAATTTTCACCCGACACTGCCATTCACCGCCGGTGGACGCAGCCTGGTTGGCGGACTGGTCTACCCCGGAACCGGCGGATTGCCGCGCGGCCATCGGGTCGCTCTCGGTTCGGAGTTCCAGCCGCGATTCGGCTTCGCCTGGCAGGCGATTCCCAAGACCGTCATCCGCGGCGGCTACAGCATCTCCTACTTGCCCACTACGGGCGTTTTCGTACAACTCGGTCGGTTCGGTTACTCGGTATCGACCCCGGTGCTCGCGTCGGTGGACGGCGGATTTACGCCCGCCGCTTCGCTCTCGAATCCGTTCCCATCGGGCATCCAAAATCCCACTGGTTCTTCGCTCGGGCCTCTAACCGGGCTCGGCCAGGGCGTCGATGGCAATCTGCGTACTCTCCAACGCGGCTACTCGCAACAGTGGGGGCTATCGATCCAGCGCGAGTTCCTGAAAGGCTGGGTGGTGGAAGCGGGCTATATGGGCAATCGTGGCGTGTCGCAACCCGCCGTCCGCAGCTACGACTATCTGCCGGAACAGTTCCGTTCGTTGGGTACAGGCCTGCAACAACTCGTGGACAATCCCTTCTTCGGAGTGATTTCGCCGTCGCTCGCGCTCGGCGCGCGGCAAGTGACCCGGGCGACCTTACTCGACACGTACCCTCATTTCGCCGGCGCTTCCGGCCTCGATTCCTGGGGCGATTCGATTTATCACGCCGCGACGTTGCGGGTGGAGAAACGCTTCGCGCAAGGGCTTAGCTTGCTGCTGTCCTATACCTTCTCGAAGCTCATCGACAACAACACCGGCAACGGCGCGAACGGCTTCTTCGATTCCGGCGACAACGGAGTGCGCAATTGGGACGATCTGCGCGGCGAGCGCTCCGTCTCGAACATCGATCTGCCCCAGCGGCTGGTGTTCTCGGCGAGCTACGAATTGCCGTTCGGCAAATCGGGCCCCGGCATTTACCGTTACGTCGCGGGCGGCTGGCAGTTGAACACCATCGCCAGCTTCCAGAGCGGCAACGTGATCGCGGTCAGCCAAAACGGAACGGCGTTCGGAAGCTCGAAACCGCACGCCATCGGCGATCCGTCGCGCGACAATCCGACGATCGACGGTTGGTTGAATCGCGCGGCCTTCGCCAATTCCGCTCCATTCACGTTTGGCAACGTGGGCCGCAATCTTCCGCGTACGCGGAGCGACGGTCTCAACAACTTCGACATCTCCGTGCTGAAGACGTTCCCCATCGGCGGCGACCGTTTCCGCCTGCAACTGCGCGGAGAGATGTTCAACGCGTTCAACACACCGACCTTCGGCAACCCGGCCGGTAACATTGATGCGGGGAACTTCGGTACTGTCACCGGACTCGCCACCAATACCGCGCCACGCGCCGTTCAGTTGGCGCTGAAGCTGTATTTCTAGCGGAATGCTTCCGCTGATTTTCGCGATCGCCGCGCAGTACGACGTCGTCGTATACGGCGGGTCGGCGGCAGGTGTCGCCTCTGCCGTACAAGTATCCCGGATGGGCCGTTCGGTCGCCCTTGTAGCGCCGGAGAAGCACATTGGCGGCATGGTGGTCGAGGGCCTGGGTAGCGCCGACATTAACAATCATTGGTTCGCGAACGAATCGGCGGTGGGCGGCATCGCGCGCGAGTTCTACGTTCGCGTCGGCGCGAAGTACGGTCAAACCGGCCCGGTCTACCGTTACGAATCGAAGGTCGCGGAATCGGTGGTGGAAGATCTGCTCCGCGAAGCGCTCGTAACCGTGTTTCGCGAAAAGCGCCTCCGTAATGCCACGGTCGAAGGCGGGCGCGTCCGGTCGATCGTGGTCGAGCCGGGCGAGCGCTTCGAAGCGCAAGTGTTTATCGACGCGACCATTGAAGGCGACCTCGTCGCGGCCGCGGGCGTACCGGTAACCTGGGGCCGCGAGGCGAACTCACTTTACGGCGAGACGAAGAACGGCATTCGCGGCGAGACCACGCATGCGCAGTTCGCCGTGCGGGTCGACCCGTACCGCGTTCCCGGCGATCCCCAAAGCGGTCTCATTCCGACGATCCAGGACGAGCCGCTCGGCACACCGGGCGCGGGGGACCGCAACATCCAGGCGTTCTGCTTTCGCCTTTGCCTAACGCGCGATCCCGCGAATCGAATCCCATTCGCCAAGCCCGCGAACTTCGACCGCACGCAATACGAGATTTACTTCCGGTATCTGCGCGCGGGAGGAAAGCTCTGGACTCCGCAAGCTCGACTGCCCAAAGGCAAAACCGATCTCGGCAGTTGGCACGATCTCTCGGCGAACCTCTACGGCATGAATCGCGATTGGCCTAACGGCGACCGCGCGACGCGCGACCGCATCTATCGCGAGCATCGCGATTTCACCGCGGGGCTGCTCTGGCTCCTGGCCAACGATCCCGAAGTGCCGGAATCGCTACGGACGGTCTGGCGCGAATGGGGACTGGCAAAAGACGAATTCACCGACAACGGAGGATGGCCGCGTCAACTCTACGTGCGCGACGGGCGGCGGATGGTCTCCGATTACGTGGTTACCGAACATCACACCCGCCGCGTAAATCCTACGCCGGTCGCCGATCCGGTTGCGGTCTCATTCTGGCCAACCGACACGCACAGCGTGCGGCGCATCGTGCGCGACGGCGCGGCGTACAACGAAGGGTTTGTCTTCGACGACAACAATTGGGGGCCTTTCGGAGTGTCGTACCGGGCGATGCTTCCCCCGCGCCGGAATGCGACCAACCTGATTTCGCCGACGTGCCTTTCGGCGTCGCACGTCGCCTATGGCGCGATTCGCCTGGAGCAGACGTTCTTCTCGCTGGGCCAAGCGGCGGGTACGGCGGCGGTACTCGCCGTTGCCGGCAAGAGCGCAGTGCAAGACATTTCCTACGACGCGCTTCGCGCCCGCCTCATGGCGGACGGGCAGGTGATCGCGCTGTCCCTCGTGCCGCGTAAGTAAACGAACTGCGGGCCGGTCACCTTCGTATCTTGAAGTGTGACCGCTTCGTTTGCTTTGGCCGCGGCAGTGCTTTCGCTCGCGGCGGAACCGTCGATCCGCCGGCTGGATGGTACTCGGATCTCCGCCGCCCAGGCCGAATCGTTCGCTCGGAAAACTCTCGCGGACGCTCGCGTCACCGGCGCGCAGATCGCCATCGTCGATCGCGGGCAACTGGTGTGGAGCGCCGCGTTCGGTCTGCGCCGCCGCGAGCCGCCGCTGCCGATGGAGCGTGAAACTACCACTTGGGCCGCCTCGATTACAAAGGGGGTGTTCGGCGCTTACGTGATGCACCTGGCGGAGAAGGGAGAGTTCCCGCTCGACGAGCCTATCGCAAATATTCTGCCCCGCCCGCTCGACTCCTACGAACCGTATCGCGAGACGGCATCGGAGCTGATGCGGGATCCGCGATGGCAACGAGTCACGGCCCGCATTCTGCTGTCGCATACTTCGGGGTTGAAGAACTTCGCGTTCCTCGAGCCGGACAAGAAAATGCGGCTGCACTTCGATCCCGGGGCGCGCTACAGCTACTCGGGCGAGGGTATCAATCTCGTACAGTTCGCCGTCGAACAGCGGAAAGGCCGCCCGCTGGATCAACTGATGCAGGAGGCGATTTTCACACCGCTTGATATGACCCGCACCGGATTGATCTATCGCAAGGAGTTCGAAGCGAATGTCGCCGACCGCTATGCGGCGGACGAACGCTTCCTCTCGCAGACCAAGCGCTTCCCCGCGCGCGCCGCCGGTTCGATGACGACCAGCGCGGAAGATCTCGCGCGCTTCGCGAGCGCGCTGTTTGCGGGGAGGCTTCTGAAGCCGGCGACGGTAAAGGCTATGCTTGCACCCGCGATCCCGATCCGGACGCTCCACCAATTTGCACTTGAGACCGGCGAACCGGAAGGCGCCGAGGCGGCCGCCGTGGGCCTCGCTTACGGCATGGGTTGGGGATTGCTCACAAAAACTCGCTTCGGCCCCGCCTTCTTCAAGGAAGGCCATGGCGACGGAGCGCAAAACTACATGATTTGTTTCTCGCGCCGCCAGGCTTGCATGATCTTGCTCACCAATAGCGACAACGGCGAACTCGCCTTCCGCCCGTTACTCGAAAAGATATTCTGCGATACCGTAACGCCATGGGAATGGGAAGGCTACACGCCCAACTACATCGAGCGCAGCCGCAAGGCCGGCAATTGAGCTACGCGAAGAACTCGGCGACTTCCGTGAAGTTAACCACGCCCATCGGCGCGGCCGGATCGACATAAACGAAATCGCGGCCGCTTGGCGTGTTGCGCAGGCGCTTCGACCAATCGATGCCAAGCGTCGAATAGATCGTGGCGCACACGTCCTCCATATAGATCGGACGCTTGCGCCCCCAGCCGAACTCGGTGACGTTGGCGGCATCGGCGTCGGTCGCGCCCATCGCCCGGCCGCCTTTCACTCCCGCGCCCGCGAACGCGGCTACCATCGCTTTCGCGTAATGCTCGCGGCCCGCATTGACGGTCAGGTCGCCCGGCGTGCGGCCGAATTCGCCCATCACGACGACGAGCGTCCGGTCGAGCAAAGTACCCCGCCCGTCGCGCGTCTTGGTGCGCTTCAGGTCGGCGAGCAAAGCCGCGAGGGCCGAATCGAGTTGCGGGCACAGGGTGTAGAGACCGCCTTTCGGCCCGCCCGGCTTGCCGTAGATGTTCGAGTGGTGGTCCCAATCGGCGTGCGTCAACATTAGGAACTTCGCGCCCGCGTCCGCCTCCACCATGTTGCGCGCCAACAAACACGCATCGCCGATCGGCGACGATCCGTACGCCTTGCGCGACTCCGCGTCGAGCGTCAGAATGCGCGACATCTCCGGGCTCTCCATCATGCGGTGCGCGGTAGCGGCAAACTCGGCGAACTCGCCCACTTCTTTCGGCATCGCGGCGATCGACGCGCGGCTGGAATCGTACTCCTGGAGGAACTTCCACCGGCGGTCGAAACGCTCGCGCTCGTCTTGGCCAACGACGAAGGGCAGATTCGCGTTCTTTAGGTCGAGCGTCAACGGCGCGGCGGAGCTTTCCAGGCACCCTTCGCGGATCAGCGGGCCGTACATCGTCGTACCCTCATAGTTCATCGACACGAACGGCGGCAGAAAGTGGGAAGGCTTGCGCCGCGACGCCGTTTCATAAGCGACGATCGCGCCCAGGGACGGCATCTCTTTCACGCGCGCCGGGCTCACCGCGTGCCCGGTTTGCAGGTAATATTGCCCGCGGCTGTGGACCGTCTCCCAGGCCTCCATACTGCGCACGATCAGCAGATCGTCCAGCCGCTCTTCGAGCTTCGGAAAGAAGCCGCGCGGCCAACGGTAGCCGAACTTCGTCGTGCGGATGTCGCGATCTTCAGGCCCCCACTTCGCTTCTTTCACGTCGAACGTATCCATCTGCGACGGACCGCCGAGGAGGTTCAGGAATATTACGGCGTCCGCGGATCCCCGCGGCGCAACGCGCGATTGCGCGTAGACGTTCCGCGGCGCGAGCATCGGCGCGAGGCCGTATCCCGCGACGCTCAATCCGCCGAGTCTCAGCAAACCCCGCCGCGCAAGTGTGGGAATTGTGGTCATGTCAGTAGAAGAGAAAATCGAGGCGATTGATCGTCGCCCACAGCAAATCTTCGGTCGTCCGAACGGCGTCCCCGGTTTCGAGCAGGCTCAGCGCGGTGCGGCGCTCCGCTTCCGTCGGGGGACGGCTTAGCGCCAACAGGAACAGCTTCTCGACACGTTCCGCCGGGGCCAGTTTCATCCAGGCGTGATCCGGCTTGATCTCCACCTTCGCGCGCACGGTCTTGTCGTTCAACAGCGTCGCCGCCTGCACCATGCTCGCGCGGCGCGTCGCTTCGGCCTCATAGCGGTCGCATTGCCCGAACGTCTGCATCCACAAGAGCGTCGGACGGTGCGACTTGTCGATGTCCTGCGGGCTGTGCGTCTGCATGACGAACGGCGTTTTCTTCGGGCTGTACGTGATCTTGAAATCCGGCCAGTTGCCGGTGACTTGCGACATCGCGTCGTAGAGTTGCTCGGCGGAGAGCCGCCGCACACGCCGCCGCGTGAAGTAAGAATCGTACGTCTGCTTCCACTCGCCGTCGAAGCGCCCGCTCAGCGCATAGGTCTTCGACGATACGATCTCGCGGATCAGCCACCGCAGATCGTAACCAGATTCGCGGAATCCGTCGGCGAGCGCGTCCAGCAGTTCGGGATGGCTCGGCTGTATGGTCCACGGCGCGGGCGGCGGATTCTTGGGGTCTTGCCGCGCCAGATCGAAATCGAACGGATTTTCGACGATCCCCGCGCCCATCAGTTCCGCCCAAAACAGATTGACGGTGGCGCGCGCAAACTGCGGATCGCTCGTGAGCATCCGCGCGAACGCCGCGCGAGGAGCCTCGCCTTCGTTGGCGCGTCCACCGTTCAAGATAAAGGTCGGCGTAATCTCGGCCTTGTAGCGCTTAGGCCGTAACGCCGACACGGTCGTAAGATCGTAGCCCGCGCGCGTGTCGTTGACGATGAACTGCGGCGACCTGCCGAACTCCGGGGAGATGTAAGTTTTTCCGAAAAAGCTCGCTTGCCGCCAAACGTCCGCGCGCTTCTTTTTCGAGAGCCACAGATTCACCTTTTCAAGATGAGCCGCTCCGTCGTGGCAGGAGATGCACTCGAGATTCACGCCTAGAAACAGCTTGCCGGTGGTGATCGCCAGTTCGTCGGCGGTGTCCTCGTGATTCATCATGTAGCCGTCGCCCTCGAACACCCGGTTGCGGCCCAGGAAGTTAGCCGGACCATTGGTCCAGGTCGAGACCGCCGACGCCGTAACCATTTCCCGCACCATTTGGTCGTAAGGGACGTTGAGCAGCAGGCACTTGTAAATCCAGTCGTAGAACGCATTGATGCCTTCTTCGAGCAGTTGCCCGTTGCGCACGAGATCGTTGAGGAAGTAGGCCCAGCGGTCGAGAAACGGATGGCTGGAAATCGAGCGCATGCCCGGAACCGGCTTTTCCGGAAACAATGCGTCGATGGCTTTTTGACGTTTGCCGGGGTCCGTGTCCTTCAGGAATGCCCTCGCGGCATCTGGTTCGGGAAGGCGCCCCGTCAAATCGAGATAAAGCCGCCGCAGGAACTCGCTATCGGAGGCTGACGCGGCGAACGGCACTCGATCGCGCTGCGCTTTCTCCCA
Source organism: Bryobacteraceae bacterium (assembly GCA_033763835.1). Taxonomy (GTDB): domain Bacteria; phylum Acidobacteriota; class Terriglobia; order Bryobacterales; family Bryobacteraceae; genus JAPKYZ01. Next base: position 56,217 of record JANRJS010000022.1, read on the forward strand.
GATAAACCTGTCGACCAGTTCGCCCGGCGCGGCAATCGCAGCGGCCATCGAAGCGAAAAGAATTAGGGCGCGCATCGTTAGGATCGTATGCGGTTAATCGGATGGATTCAAGTGGTCCACCGTCGAAAACCGGTTATTACGGGCGATGTTACGTACGATGTAACGTAGTAATTTCCTACATTTACGGGCCCGCCCGGAAAGCGATCCACTTCGCGCGAAGCACTTTCTCGGCGTTTTGCTCGTACTCGACCACCGCCTCGAAATGGCGTGGCGAGCCGTTGTTCCGCCGGATTGTTTCCAGCTTTTCGAGTTCCGAGGCGCTGGTCAGCATGGCGGCCAGCGCGTTGTTGTGACGGCTCGCGAGCAACACCAACTCGGTTCCGCGCTCCTTACCGGGGCGGCGCGCGACGATCCCATAAGAAACGGTTCGCAAAGGCGCAAGCGGCGCTTCCGACCACACGGCTTTTTCCCCCGGCGCTGGATTTCGATTCAGCACCGCGCGAGTGCCGCTCTTAAGCGAAAAGTTCATCCCGGCGAGCAGTTCCTCGGCCTGCACCACGCTGCCCGGCCCCACCATCAGCAAGGCGCTCTGCGCGCCGAGCATGTCGATCGAAACCGCCGAAGTGTCGCGCACGATCGTGGGAATCGCGCGGTCGTGGAGGTAGCGCGAAAGAACGCCTACGGCGAGCGTGTCGGACGCCACCGTGTAGAGTTGACTGACTTCCGGCTCACCCAGTTTGCTCTTCAACTCGCGCAGTGGCGAAGATTGAGCGAAATCGGCGGGAGCGTTAACGAAGAAGTCGCGCGCCACAAAACTGGGCCACTGAAAAAACAAGGGCGCGGGCACGATCATCGTTACGGGACTACCTGGGCGAATGGCGTCGGCCCAAAACCGGTCGAGCGGCGGCGTGGATCTTTGGCTGCCGCCCAAACGCAGCCGCACATTGTCGGCGATCAGTCCGGCGATCGCCACGGCGCCGATGGCGATCATTGCCGGCCGCCTCCATTGACGCCGGAACGCTGGGCCTGTGGAAGGGGCCGTCTCGGCACGATCCAATTGAATCTGGTAACTGCCCGCTGGAAGCGACAGCCGGTAGCCGGCGGATTGACCTTCATTCTCGTAGTAGTCGCGCAGGCGCTGACGGAGGCGTCCCATGTGGACGCGGACCGAGGAATCCGTTTTGGGGTCGAAGTCCGCGCGGCGTCCCAAGACATCCACTCCGACGGCGTACTCGTTCGTCGGCTCGGTGCCGCGTCGTGCGAGATACAGCAACAGGTCGCGCAACACGGGCGCTTTCTGGAACCGGGCGCTCGCCGCCACCCGCGCGGCCTCGGCCTGCGGATCGGGCACAGAACCGGCGGGCGTCATCCCAACAACTCCATCACTTCCCGCCGCGAAGGCATCGACGGCTGCGCGCCTCGCCGAGTGACGGTGATCGCCGCCGCCGCGTTGGCGAACCGCAGCGCTTCGGGCATCAGCGTCCCATGCGCGAGAGCCACCGCCAGAGCTCCGTTGAATGTGTCTCCGGCGGCGGTGGTGTCGAGCGCGTTCACCGGAAAGCCCGGATACACTCGACCTTCGAACTCGCAGCCCCGGGCGCCCAGTTTGAAGATCGTCGATTTCGCAAGCGCAGCCTTCGCACCCAACGCCGCCGCTTCGGATTCGTTGGGCGTCAAGATATCGACCAGCGCTAGCGGTTCCTCGTTCAACGCGACGACCGGCGCGGGATCGAGGATCGTTACTGCTCCCGCTCGCTTCGCTGCGCGCAACCCGGCCTCGACGGTAGCAAGCGGAGTCTCCAGTTGGAAAAGGGCGACTTGGCAGCCGTCGAACGCATCTTCGTCGATTTCACCGGCAACGAAATCGGCGTTCGCGCCAGATGCCACGATAATCGAGTTCTCGCCCCGCGCATCCACGGCAATCCATGCCACGCCCGTCGATTTCTTCGAGAGACGAACGCGAGTGGTATCGACACCCGCATCGCGTAACGAATCGAGCAGCCGTTCGCCGAACGCATCCGCGCCCACGCGGCCGATCATCGCCACGTCTCCGCCGAGCTTAGCCGCCGCTACCGCTTGATTCGCGCCCTTGCCGCCGGGCAGCGCCTCGAACGCACTCGCGAGCACCGTCTCTCCCGGCGATGGATGATGGGTCACTCGCGCGATGAGGTCCATGTTCAGACTGCCCAGGACGACGATACGCGCCATCGCGCTACCGCGCGTTGAGATCGATGCCGAGCTTCTTCAGCTCCTCGGCGTAGTAGCGCTTATGCAGCACGTCCCATTCCTCGCCGCCTTCGGGAATGTCGCGCTTGATGGTCTTCACTTTTTGCCGTGCGTCGCGATCGACCTTCTCTTCCAGCATGAGAAGCTCCGTCATGCCCTTGACGATTTCGAGCCGCACTTCGTTCGGATCTTTTTTCACGCGCACTTCGCGGGACTTGCGCAGCGCCGCCAGAATCTTGTGCGAGAGGTCGGTCACCTTATCGCGCGATAACTTCATTGCGTCGCCCGTGTCGCGGCCCGAAGCCCGAATAATCTTCCGCTTCTGGATGTACTGATTTTTGACCTTGCGGAACATCTCCTGGTAGCTGATCCCGTTCTCGCGCATGTAATCGGAGTACTGCTCGAGTTCGGACCGCACCTCGTCGTTTAACCGGTCTTCGATCGACAAATCTTCGTCGATGATGGCGGCCACTTGCTCGATCGTCGCGGCGCTATTCGGCGCGTCGATCATTTGCTGGCTTAAACGGCGTACTAATTGGCGGGAGATGTAAGAGACGAATTCGCGGGCAAGGAGCATTCGTTATGATTCGCGGACTTGTCCTAGTCTACATAAAGTGGCTCGAACCTTCTGTGTTGTAGGCGGTGGAATCGTTGGGTTAGCGGCGGCGTGGCGGCGACTGGAGCGTTCGCCCGGCTCGCGCGTCGTCGTGTTCGAAAAGGAGCCCGCTGTCGGCCGCCATCAGAGCGGGCACAACAGCGGTGTGCTCCACGCCGGTCTCTACTACAAACCAGGGTCGCTCAAAGCTCGGCTGGCCGTCGAAGGCATCCGCCGCATGCGCGCGTTTTGCGCGGAGCACGGGATCGCGCACGAGACGTGCGGCAAGCTGGTCGTCGCGGTAACGGACGGCGAAGTTCCCCGGTTACGCGAGTTGCTCGATCGCGGCGCCGCGAATGGGCTTGCCGGAGTGCGTTGGCTTGAACCGGAGGCGATGCGCGAAATCGAACCGCATGTCGCCGGCGTCGCGGCGGTGCACGTTCCCGAAGAAGGCATCGCCGACTATCCCGCCGTCTGCCGCAAGCTGGCCGAACTCATTCGCGAGCGCGGCGGCGAAGTGCGCCTCAATTCGCCGGTCGAGAAAATCGAGCGCGACGGCGCGGGTTGGCGTGCGAACGGCGAGGCGTTCGACTATCTGATCAACTGCGCGGGCCTGCACTCGGATCGTGTACTCGCGCTCGCGGGGGAGCGCCGCACGACGCGCATCGTGCCCTTTCGCGGGGAGTATTTTCAGATGACGGGCGAAGGCGCGAAACTTGTGCGCCATCTGATTTACCCTGTACCCGATCCGGCGTTCCCATTCCTGGGCGTTCACTTTACGCGCATGATCCACGGCGGCGTCGAATGCGGACCCAACGCCGTTCTCGCCACCAGCCGCGAAGGCTACACAAAAACCGACTTCCGTTTCGGCGATGTCGTGGACACATTCTCGTTCCCCGGCTTCTGGAAGTTCTTCGCGAAATACCCGTCTCTAGCCGCTTACGAAGTTCGACGGTCGCTCAGCCGCGCCGAGTTCTGCCGCTCTCTGCAACGGCTGGTGCCCGCCGTCGAGCTACGGCATCTAGCGCCGGGGGGCGCGGGCGTTCGAGCGCAGGCGATGGCGGAAGACGGAACGCTCATCCAGGACTTCGACATCGTCGAGCGCCCGAACGCGCTGCATGTGGTGAATGCGCCCAGCCCCGGGGCTACCGCGTCGCTCGCCATCGCGGACTATTTGCTCGACCGCCTTGGGCCGGGATGATTCGGGACGCGACAATCCATATCGGGCAGCGCTTCGTGCGTACGCTCGCGGAACTTGCCCGCGAGCCCGCGCGCAATCGAAACCTTATCGGATCCGAAACGCTCGCGCATCGCATCTACCGCTTCGAGGGCCTTCGACCAACGCTTCGGCTCGTCGAACAGATTCGCCTGCGCGGCCGCTTCTTCGAGTCCCGACATGCCGACGCCCAGTAATCGCACGGCCTCTCCGCGCCGCCACGCCTTGACGAACAGCGCTCGCGCCGCGTCTCCGATAACACGATCGATCGCCGTCGGTTCGCGCAACGTGCGTGCCCGCGTGTAGGTCGAGAAATCCGAGTAGCGCAGCTTCAGATGCACCGTTCTCCCCTCGACGCCTTGCGCGCGCATCCGCTGCGCCACCATTTCACTTAAGCGCTCGATCGTCGCGAGCAGTTTGGATTCGTCCGCGAGATCGGTGTCGAAAGTCCGCTCGTGGCTGATCGATTTCGCGTCCGTATCCTCGGCGACACCCGCCTGAAACCAGCCCCCAGCGTCCTCGCCGCGAGCTTTGCCCGCCAACGCCACGCCCCACTTGCCGAAACGTTTTTCGAGAAACGCGTGGTCGAGCCGCGCCAAGTCGCCGATCCGCCGCAAGCCCATCGAGTGCAGTTCGCGCGCGGTGACTTTACCGACGCCGGGCACTTTTTCCACGGCGAGGGGAGCCAGAAACTCCGCTTCGCATCCCGGTGGAATCCACAACACGCCATTCGGTTTCGCCTGATCGGAAGCGATCTTCGAAACCAATCGTGTCGCCGACGCTCCGATCGAGCAGTTGAGCTTCGTCGCCCGCCGAACGCTCTCGTGCAGCTTGTGCGCGGCTTCGAAGGGCGGGCCATGCAAGCGCTCCGTGCCCGTCATGTCGAGGTACGCTTCGTCGATCGACGCCATCTCCACGGCGGGCGTGAACCGGTCGAGTACGGCGCGGACCTTGTGCGAGTACTCGCGATACCGCTCCGGGTTGCCCTCGACGAAGATCGCCTGCGGGCACTTCTGCGCCGCCGTCCGCAGCGGCATCGCGGAGTGAACTCCAAACTTTCGCGCCGCGTACGAAGCCGCCGAGACGACGCCCCGCTGATCGCGCGCTCCGCCCACCACCACCGGCTTGCCCTTCAGCGAGGGATCGAAGAGTTCCTCCACGCTCACGAAGAACGCGTCCATGTCGAGGTGGAAGATCGATCGCGTCATATTCGCCGGGCGCTCAACACTCGCGGTTTGTCGGCGAGGTCGGGGCGTATCTCGACATGCTCCCATCTTTTGCCGGAAAAAGCGTTGTCGAAGAGCGGAAGCATGTCGGCGCGAGAGTCGATCTCGCCCACCAGCCAAGCGCCCGCGGGCGTTTGCTCGATAATGCGCCGCCAGACCGCCAGCCCGTCCGGACCGCCGTAGAGCGCGAGCGGCGGCTCCCACTCGCCCACTTCGCGCGGCAGGGCGTCGCCGTCGGGAAGATACGGCGGATTCGTCACGATCAGCGCGGCGTTTCGCAAGGCGGTCAATAGGTCGCCCCGCCAGAACACAACGTCGGCATTATGTCTCCGGGCGTTCGCACGCGCCAACTCCACCGGCGCGAGATCGACGGCGTACACGCGCCGCCGCAACTCGCACGCCAGCGTCACGGCGATCGAACCACTGCCCGTCCCCACATCTACGATGGGACCACGCAAGTCGCGCGCGAGTTCGATCGCCCGCTCGACCGCCAATTCGGTCTCCGGCCTCGGAATCAAGACTCCCGGCGCGACCGAGAACTCGCGGCCATAAAACTCTTGCTTGCGCGTGATGTACTGCGTGGGTTTGCCGGACAGCCGTTCGTGCAACCAGCGTCCGTAGTGGATCCAGGCGAGTTCGGTGAGCCGGTCCTCGGAATGAGCGATCAAGTAAACCCGCTCCACGCCCAGAGCGTGCGCCAGCAGAACTTCCGCCGTTAATCGCGGAGAATCGACTCCGCCGCGCGCGAGAATCTTCGTGCCTTGCCGGACGGCATCGCCGAGGCGCAGCTCCGGCCGCAAGAAACTACTCCTTGCTCTCGGCCTGCTCTTTGAGCTTCTCGGCGTTGTAGTAGGCGGTGAGCGCGTCCACCAGCGGGTCGATTTCGCCCTCGATGATCCGGTCGAGTTGATACAGCGTCAGGCCGATCCGGTGATCGCTCACACGGTTCTCCTTGAAATTGTATGTGCGGATTTTCTCGCTGCGGTCGCCAGTGCCAACCATGCTCTTGCGTTGCGCGCCCAACTCCGCCATTTGCTTTTCCATCTCCACTTCGTAGAGGCGGCTGCGCAATACGCGCATGGCTTTCTCGCGATTTTTAATCTGCGACTTCTCGTCCTGGCAGGAGACGACCGTGTTCGTCGGAATGTGCGTGATGCGCACCGCCGAATACGTGGTGTTGACGCTTTGCCCGCCCGGACCCGACGAACAAAACGTGTCCACCCGAATATCTTTGGGCTCGATCTTCACTTCGACTTCGTCCGCCTCGGGTAGCACCGCTACGGTGATGGTCGAGGTGTGAATGCGGCCCTGAGTTTCCGTCTCCGGTACGCGTTGCACGCGATGCACACCGGATTCGTACTTCAGCTTCGAGTAAACCTTCTTCCCCGAAATCAGCGCCTGCACGTCTTTCGCGCCGCCCGCTCCGTTCTCGCTGAGCGACGTCACTTCGACGCGCCACTTCTCTTTCTCCGCGTAGCGCGAGTACATGCGGAAGATCTCCGCCGCAAACAGGCTCGCCTCGTCGCCTCCGGCGCCGGCGCGAATTTCAAGCACAATGTCCTTCGAATCGTTCGGATCCTTGGGCAGCAGGTGAAGCTTCAGCCGCTCCTCGTATTGGGCGATGAGCGGTTCCAGGCGCGCGGCTTCCTCTTCGGCCATTAGCCGCATCTCCGCGTCGGTCTCGTCGAGCATCGGCCGAACGCCCGCCAAGTCGCGCGTGGCGGACTTCCAGCCGCGATAGTCGGCGATCACGTCTTCGAGCTCGGAGACACTCTTCGCCGTCTTGCGGTATTTTTCGGGATCGTTGATGACCGCAGGATCGGCCATCTGCTGCTGGAGCTCCTCGAATTTCGCTTCGAGGGCGTCCAGTTTCTCGGCGTACTGCATTTAGGCGATAACCAACTCTCCGCCTTGCCGCTTTTCGAGTTCCATCGCCGCGTTCAACGCCGTAATCGCGATCTCCGCTTGACTGTCGTCGGGGGGCTGCGTGGTGATCCGCTGGAGCCACAATCCCGGCGCGGTCAGGATCGTCATCAGAGAGCCGGGGTGCTTGGCCGCAAACCGGATCACCTCGTAACTCACGCCCGCGATCACCGGAATCAGGACAACGCGCGCCGCAAACTTTTCCCAGAACCCGTCGAGCGGCAAGAACATGTACACCACCATCGAAATCAGCATCACGACGATCAAAAAGCTGGTGCCGCAGCGTGGATGCCACGTCACGAACTTCTGCGCGTTCTCCACCGTTACCGGCTTGCCCGATTCGAAATTAAACACCACTTTGTGCTCCGCGCCGTGGTACTCGAACACGCGCCGGATGTCCTTCCAGCGTGAGATACCCCACAAAAATCCGAGGAAGATCGCGAGCCGAATGACGCCGTCGAGAAAGTTGAACGCGATACGGCCGTCGAGCACCGGGAAATACTTCCGCGCGAAATCGGTGATCCACAGCGGAACGAGCTTGTAGAGGAAGATGAAAAATCCGAGGCTCACGACAAGATTCGCGATCATCGCCCAATCGGACAGCGACTCTTTCTTGCCGGACTTGCCTTTCGTTTGGTTTTCCTCTTCGAGCGCGACGTTCGCCGAAAACTTCAGCGCCTTCACGCCCAGCCACATCGCCTGTCCCAGCGTGCCGACGCCGCGAATGAAAGGGTATTTGAAGATCGGATACTTCTCCGAAACCTTGGCGAGCGGCGCGCTGTCGGTAACGATTTCGCCGTTCGCTTTCCGCACGGAAATCGCGTAGCTGTGCGGGGCGCGCATCATCACGCCTTCCATCACGGCTTGTCCGCCCACCAGCGTTTCCTCGCCGCTTTCCAAAGCGGGAAGCAACTGGATGTGAGCCGACAGCCGCAGAAAATCGCGAATTCGTTGCATGACGTTGACAATCCAAGTATAGCGTCGCTGCGCCGTTAGCCGCCCCACTTGTTGTGCGGGCCGCCACAAAACGGCTCGGATTCCAGCCTTCCGCGCCCATGATTTGGCATGCTGACGCTCGCGATTCAGGTGGCGGCCATCGCCGCTCAAGTGGATCGAAGCCTCGGCGAAGGCAACCGCTTCCAGGAGCGGCGGCTTTTCCCCGAGGCCGACTCCATTTACAGCCAAGCCATTACGGCAGCCCGTGTGTTGGGCGACTCCTGGCATCTGGTGGCGATGGGCTACAACAATCGCGGGGCGCTGCGCTACCGCGCGGGCGATTTTCATGCGGCGGGCGAGGATTACGACGCGGCCATCGCCGCCTGGGAACGTCTGGACCGTCCCAAGGACCTGGCGGCCCTGCTCAGCAATCGCGCCGAACTCGAACACGCGCGCGGGCGGGATGCCGAAGCGTTGGGATACGCGGAGCGCGCCATCGAAATCCAGCGCCGCAACAACATGCGCACGGCCGCCAGCGAAGCCATCTGCGGCAACATTCTGCGATCGCTCGGCCGTTACCGCGATTCGCTCGCCGCTTACGACCGCGCCGCCGCTCTGGCGAAAGATCGCGTTCAAACTGCTTTCGTTTTGTCTTCGAGAACGGACCTACTGCTCGCCATGGGCTTACTCGACGAGGCGGCGACCGGGGCGGACCGGGCGGTAGAAGCCGCCCTAGCGGCTCACGGCCGCGAAGACGCCCGTTACGGCAACGCCATCCACCAACGGGCGAGAGTGGCGCGGGCACAGGGCGATCTTCCGCAAACCGAACGTTCCCTGCGCCAGTCGCTAGCCGTTTTCGAGCGCGCTCTGCCCGAAGGTCACCCGCGTCTGGTACCGGTGCTCGCCGAACTCGCGGGCGTGCTGAGCGAGCGCACCCGGCACTCCGAAGCGAATCGCTTCTTCTTACGCGCCGAACAGATGGCGCAAGTTGCGCTTGGGGAAGGTCATCCCGATTTCGCGGCCTTACAGTTAACCGGCGGCGATCTCGCCCGCGCCCGCCGGGACCTCGACGAGGCGGAACGCCGGTTTCGTCTCGCGCTCGCCCTCGCCGAAAAATCCATTGGCCGGAACCAAGCCCGTTTTGCCTCCTATCCGAATAGTCTCGGCGCCATCCTGATGGATCGCCAAAATCCGCGTGAAGCGGAAGCCGCGTTTCGCCAGTCGGTGGAACTGCGCGATCGCTTACTCGGTCCCATGAATCACGGCAACGCCGAGCCGCTGTTGAACCTCGCCTCCGCGCAGTTCGAGCTAGGCCGCTATGCCGAAGCGCGGCTGGCGATCGAACGCTCTCTCTCCATTCGCCAACAGGCTTACGGCGATTCACACCCGTCGCTCATCCCCGCCTTGCGCGCTTATGCGAATGTGCTCGAGAAGACGGGCGAGAGGAAGCGCGCCAAAGAGCTTCACGCCCGCGCCGGCATGCTTTCGCTTGACCGGCCGGAAGCGCGCCACACGGTCGATTGGAAGACGCTGCGCACGTTTCGTTGAGCTTCGCCCCGCTCCGGTCGCGTTTCGCCCCGCTAGTCCGCCGGGCAACCCGCCGCGGTTGGAGAATAGTGAGGATGGACGGTCATACCCCGCGTTGGGCGAAGATCTGGTTACTGTGGACGCTCTTCGGACTCATCACCGCCGTTCAGACCCACTACCGCGCGGAACTCAATAACTATCCGTTCTCCTGGTGGCAGGCGATCGCCGCCGAAGTGAGTTTTGCCTGGATTTGGGCCGCGCTGACGCCGCTAGTGCTGTGGCTGGCCAGCCGTTATCCGGTGCATCGCCCGCACTGGTGGCGCAATCTCTCGTTCCATCTCGCCGCCGCTCTTGCGCTGGGCATCGCGAGCAAGGCCATCTGGAACTGGACGATGCTGCCGTTGCTGTTCCCCGCCAAGCAGATTGGCGGTCTCGCCGACGTGCTGCGCATGGCGCTGCTCTCGCTCGATTACGGCGTTCTCCAGTATGGAATCGTACTGCTATCGCAGCTGGCGGGCGAGTATTTCCGCCGCGCCGAGCGGGATCGCCTTCGGGCGTCGCAACTCGAAACTGCGCTGGCGCGGGCGCAACTACAAGCGCTCAAAATGCAGTTGCACCCTCACTTTCTGTTCAATACACTCAACACGATTAGCGAACTTGTGCATAGCGATCCGCGTACGGCGGAGCGCATGGTGATCCGCCTCAGCGACTTTCTGCGCCTGACTCTCGAGCATATGGGCGTACCGGAAGTGCCGCTCATGATCGAGATCGATTTTCTAAAGCGCTACCTGGAGATCGAACAAATGCGCTTCGAAGAGCGTCTACAAGTGAGTTGGGACCTGCAGCCCGCTTCGCTGCACGGGCGTGTCCCGAACTTGATCCTGCAGCCGATTGTGGAAAACGCTTTGAAACACGGCCTGTCGCGCATCTCGGGTACCGGGAAACTCGATATTCGCGCCACTACGGGCGGCGGGCGGCTGTTGATGAAAGTGCGGGACAACGGACCGGGGCTTCCCGATATCGCCCCGGTGCAGGTGCGCGAAGGTGTGGGCATCGGGAACACCAGAAGGCGGCTAGCGCAAGTGTACGGAAGCGATCACATTCTTTCGTTCTCGAATCTCGCGGGCGGCGGTTTCGAGGTGACCATTGAAGTGCCGCTACGTCTAAGTCCGGCATGAGCGCAAAACGGGGTATGGGGAAATGCCAATCGAAACCTTAATCGTGGACGACGAACGGCTGGCGCGGCAGCGCTTGCGGCGGCTGCTGGAGACGCAGCCCGATATCGCCATCGCGGGCGAATGCGCAAGCGGCCCCGAAGCGGCGGACTTTCTCGACCAACGCCCCGTCGATCTGCTGTTCCTCGATATCCAGATGCCCGAAATGGATGGGTTCGCGTTTCTCGAATCTCGGATCGCGCAGAAGAGCCCAGTGGTGGTGTTCGTTACCGCGCACGACGAGCATGCCGTCCGTGCGTTCGAGGTCAGCGCGCTCGACTATCTTCTGAAGCCGTTCGACGAAGAGCGGCTCGACCGCTGTTTACAGCGAATCCGCGCGCATTTCGAGGTGCAGCGCAGCGCGGGCATCGCCGGTCCGAACAAACCGCGCCCCAACCGGCTGGCCGTGCGTTCCTCGGGCAAGGTGTTTTTCGTTCGCATGGACGACATCGATTGGGTGGAGGCCGCCGACAACTACATCGTGCTCCACCTGGGCGGCGAAACGCACATTCTGCGCGAGACGATGAATTCGATTCAATCGCGTCTCGACCCACGCAAGTTCATTCGCGTCCACCGCTCGCGCATCGTCAATGTGGAGCGCATCAAGGAGCTGCAACCTTGGTTTCACGGCGAGTACATGATCGTACTCAACGACGGCACTCAGTTAACGCTCAGCCGCAACTATCGCGAAAAGCTCATGGAGTTCATGGCGAGCTAAGCCGCCCAGCTACGCCATCGCCCGAGCGCGTTCCAGCGCTGTTCTCACGTTCGTCTGCGCGGTGAGCGCCAGAATCTTCGAATCGTAGTTTGGATCGGTAGCGTAGGGCGGCTGCCCGTCCCCGCCCTTCAGATCTTTCAGTAGCTGCGGCAGACTCTTGTGCTGCTGATAGCGCGCGAATCTTGGCGCGAAGAACTTGCCCTTGACGATCAACGCCGTGTAAGCGAGAAACGCTTCGTCAAGCGTCGCGAAAGCCGCGAACCGGTCTACCAGCATCACCTTGTGCTTGCCGTTGACCAACGGGTCCACCCGCCGAATTTCGATGCCTTTGGCTTGCACGCTCGCCAGTTGTTGCGGCGTCAAGAACTCCGTGGTGAGAACCGGCGTCGAATCCCGCCCCGCCCGAGCCTTGATCCCGAATGGATTGTTGCCCGGCGCTTTTTCGAGCCAGCCCGATTCGAGAATGCACTGCGCGCAGCACAACTCGGCGGGCACTCCGGCGGCGCGCTCGGCGGCCACGGAGGCTCGGGCGATCTTTTCGAGGTTCAAAGCGCGCTGTTCCGGTGTGAGAGGCATCGGCGGTCATCCTATCCAAGCCGGGACTGTCACAAAGATTTCACGGAGTCCCGGCTATAGTTGGTGCATGAGCGGAGCGATCCGTTTCGTCGCTCACTTTGCGTGGTGCGCCGCCGCGTACGCGCAAGCGTCGGGTACGGGGGTGATGTCCGGTCGAGTCCTGGACGCCGTAACCGGCGAGCCGATCCGCAAAGTTGCCGTACAGTCTTACCTCGGATCGTCTTACGCCACCTCCATCACGAACGAGCGCGGCGAGTTCCGTCTGGAAGGACTTCCGGCCGGCAGCTATCGCGTTCTGGCAACGAAGCCCGGCTACATCAATAGCGCGTATGGAACGGAGCGCAACACCCAGCCGGGCACCTACGTCAAGCTCGCGGCGGGCGAACAGAATCCAAACATCAACTTCCGGCTGACTCCCGCAGGTGCGGTGTCGGGATCCATCGTCGACTCCGATGGCGAGCCCGTGGCACAGGCCCGAGTAGTGTTGATACGCGAAGTTTGGCGCCGGGGGCGTTGGCAGTTCCAGATGGCGAACCAAGCCACCACGGACGAGCGCGGCGAGTACCGGATGTTTTTCGTACCCCCGGGCCGATATGTGCTCGAAGCGGCGGCGGCTTTCGGCTCGCGAATAGGCAAGACAGCGCGGCTGGCCGCTTACTATCCACGCGCTTCTACGCTCGAACGCGCCGAGCGCTTGACGATCGCCCCCGGCAAAGAGCTTTCCGGACTGAAAATCTGGACCGAGATCGCGCCCACGGCTTCCATTCGCGCGCGAGTGGAGGGAGCGCCGGAAGGCGTTGACCCCCATGTCTCCCTGCGGGCGACGGCCAACGAAATTACTCGAATGAGCTGGTCGAGCACCAGTTCGTACCAAGGCTTATATCGGTTCGAAGAGATCCCGTCCGGTCCCTACGAGGTTTGGGCGACGGCGGGCAAGCTGCTTGCGGTCGAAAAGCTTACGCTTGCCCCGGGAGCGGATCGCGAGTTGACGCTCCGCCTGAAGCCGTTTCTCGAAATGAACGGCGAAGTCGTCGTCGAAGGTCCGGGCGCGGAGAAGTTTCGGAATTTCAAAGTGACGCTGACGCGGCCCACGTTTCGCGGCGGCCCAGCGCCGACGGCCGCCGCCGATCCGGCGACGCTCAAGTTCAAATTCACCGGACTCGAACCGGGGGTCTGGGACATCGGCGTCAACGTCCCGCCGAATGGCTACTTGAAATCGATGACGCTCGGCGATCTCGACGTTTTGAACGAAGAGATGGAACTGAACGAATCGCCCGATGCGCCGCTCAAAATCGTCGTCGGCACCGATGGTGCGCAACTCACCGTCGAGATGGAAAACGCGCTACCGGCCATTGCGCTCATCGCTCCCACAGGCAAGCTACGCGACATCGAGAGCCACCGGCGATTCCTCTACACGGACGCCGACGGCAAGATTCCGGTTCGAGGAATGCCCCCCGGCGAGTATCGCGTTTGGGCGTTCGAGGACGTGGACGCCTCGCAGCTTTCGCCCGAGTTCCTCGACCGGCACGAGAAATTCGCCACAACCGTACGGTTGGCCGCCGGGCAGTCCGCCGTGGTGAAGGTGAAGCGGATCGAATCGGCAGGAGGCGCACAATGACGGCTCTCGCCGCACTGCTGCTGGCGCAATCCGCCGCGCAGGGAGAACGGGTGGCTCTGGAAGGGACGGTAGTGGACGCGCTCACCGGGCAGCCGGTAAAGGGCGCCATGGTCCAAGTCCGGCCGATACCTTTCCGACCGAATTGGCCTCCCGATTCGCAAGCGACGACCGACGCTTCGGGCAAGTTCCGAATCGAGAATCTGATCCCCGGACGCATCGGCGTCTTCGCCCGTCACGACCGCTATCCGCCGATCCTTGAGCATCCGCCCAAGACCGAGGAGATCATAACGCTCGAATCGGGCGGGACGAAGGACTACCGGCTTAAGATCGTGCCCGGAGCCGCGATTTCGGGGCGAGTGGTCGATGAGGATGGCGAGCCGATGCCGTTCGCCTATGTGGATGTGGTCGGCGAAAACGACGACCCGGAACGGTCCCGCCCGTATGGGCAATCGCCGGTGAACGACCGGGGCGAGTTTCGTATCGCCAACGTTCCCGCGGGCCGCTACCGGTTGCGCGTCCGCACCAACCGGCCCCCGCTTCGGAACCGTCCTTTCGCGCCGCGCGAGGCGGACGCCGATTTCGCCTCGCTGGTTTATCCGATGGCCTACCATCCGCCGCAACCGCCGGGTGGCAAAGCGCAATCGATCGAGGTTCAGCCGGGCATGCAATTGACAGGGATCGAGATCCGGCTGACCGTCGAGCGGGCGGTTCCTGTATCGGGTCAAGTGACCGGCTACCGCGCCCCCGCGAATGGTCCGGGATTGTCGCTCACGTTACGTCGAAAAGGCGCGCCCACCGACGCGTACTTCACCTACTCGCAGGCGGACGGCAAGTTCCGCTTTTCCGGCGTGCGCCCTGGAAGTTACGACCTCACCGCGACGTCCCAGCAGACAATGACGCTCACCCACTTCTCGCGGCAAGACCTGGAAGTCGGCGACAAACCGCTCAAGGACGTTTCGATCGAGGCCAAGCCTACTTTCGAGATTGCGGGCACCGTTGAGGATCCGAAGATCCCTGGGCTGCCTCTTCAGAAGATGGGCTTTATGCAGATTAGCTTGAATCCGATCGACGCTCCGCCCGGCGTTCCTCACGTGAACTCGGCTGTCTTGCCCGGCGGGAACTTTACGCTGACCGGCGTGGTCGGCGGAGTGTTGTACAAACTCAGCGGCCCCTTCCCATACGTCGCGCGGGCGCGGATCGGCAATCGCGAAAGCGAAGGCGACGTCATCCGATTCGACTCGCCAGGCCAGTTGACGATCGTGCCCGGGGTCTTGCCGGCATCGGCGAATCTCACGACTACGACGCCCGCTCCGGAAACCGGTCTCTCGCTGGTCTTGCAGCCGCTCGACGAGCGGGAGAAGCACCCGCGCCACTGGGTGTATCTCACCTACTCACAGCCCAACTTGCGCACCATCCAAGCCGCGCCCGGGCGCTACCGGGTCGTCGCGGTCGAGGGGCAACTGTTTCCTTACAACGTCCCGCCGGATCAGATGTTCGAACTCGTGAAATCGCGCGGCCAAGAGGTAGAATTCCGCGTTGGCGCGGCGGCTCCGCAACTGACGCTCACGCCGTTCACCCGCGCCGAGCGGGAAGAGATCGAGAAAAAGCTACGGCAGTAATTGGTGCGGATGGGGAGGGTCGAACTCCCATGGCCTTGCGGCCGCTGGAACCTAAATCCAGTGCGTCTGCCAGTTCCGCCACATCCGCGCGGGATCCTCGCTTCTTTAGTTTACCGGGAATTCGACGCCGCTACCGGTTGGGGAAACCGAGTCAATCCCGCCGAAAGCGCCAACTGCGTCAAGCCGGCTACGTTGTTGACGTTCAGCTTCTTCATCATCGTCTTGCGGTAGCTGCGAACGGTCTGCAAACCCAAATCGAGCATGACGGCGATTTCCTTGCTCGTCTTGCCTTCGGCCACCAAACGCAGCACCTGCAACTCGCGCGGCGAAAGTTCGTCGATCAGCGCCTGCGCGGGTCGCAATTCGAGATCGCCCCGCTGAATCCGGTGCAGCAGGCGGTCGGAAACTTGCGGACTCAAGTAACTGCCACCCTTCGCCACCGCCCGCAGCGCCTCGATGAGATCGGTATCGGACGCTTTCTTGAGTACGAACGCCCTCGCTCCGGAGCGGATCGCGCCCACCACCGAATGCTCATCGTCGTACATCGAAAGCACCAGCACCTTGGTTTCCGGCACGTGGCGAAGCACTTCGATCGTCGCCTCAATGCCATTGATGCCGGGTATCGCGACATCCATGATCACAATGTCCGGCTTCAATTTGCGCACCATTTGGACCGCTTCCGAACCGGTCTCGCACTCGCCAATCACATGAAACTCGTCTTGAGTCTTGAGGATGGCTTTCAGACCGTCCCGGAGAATCTTGTGGTCGTCGACAATCAGGATGCGGGCGGGCATGCGTGAGATATATCTCGGGCGAATACGATTGTACCCGCCCCTTTCGTGGAGTCCAAGCGAAATTCGAGATTCGCTTTCTCCGCGGAGTACCGCATTAGGGAGAGTCCTAGGCCCGGTTCGACGGCGGCCGGATCGAACCCGCGCCCATCGTCGCGAACCTCCAGTACCAATCCGCGACCGGTACTTCGCAAGAGAACCTCGACCTTGCGGGCGCTCGCGTGGCGAATCGCGTTATCGAGCGCCAGCCGCGTAATCCGGTGGAACGCACGGGCGGCTGTGGGGGCAACATGCAACCGGCTTTCCTGCATCAAGCGAACCACCGGCCCGCCCTCGCGCCGGAACGCCGCCACCAAGCGCTCGAGCGCGATTGGCAAACCGACGCGATTGAGAGCGCTCGGCGGCAAGCTTTGGCTCAGCGCTCGGACTTGCCCCAATACGTCTTCGAAAAGCCGTTGCACGTTGACGACTTCGCCGGCCAATTCGGGTTGGTCCCGGTGGCGGAGGCGCAACGCTTCCAGTTCCAGCCCCGCCGCGGTCAGAGTCTGCGAAATTTCGTCGTGGAGCGTCCGCTCCACTTCCGACGTTTCGTCTTCGCGCTCCTCGATTAACGCGAATACGACAGCGGTGAGGTCGCGCAAGGAAATTACCGTTTCTTACGAGCGACAGCCCGGCGCGCCGCCTCGGCGACGTTCGCCGCGCGCAATCCGTACTTGTCGAGCAACCCATCCGGCGTTCCCGATTCTGCGTAGCGATTGTCGATCCCGACGAATTCCATAACTGCGGGGTGCGTTTCGGCGACAACCTGCGCGACGCGCACGCCGAGTCCGCTATCGACAAGATGCTCTTCGGAAACGACGATCGCGCCCGTCTCCGCCGCCCGGCGAATCGCCTCGCGATCGAGCGGCTTGATTGTATGTACGTCCACCACGCGCGCCGAAATTCCCTCGCCTTCGAGAATCTCAGCCGCCTTGATCGATTCGGCGACCAACAGTCCGGTGGCGAGCAGGGCGACATCCGTCCCTTCCACCAGCTCGACGGCCTTTCCGATCTCAAACTTCGCGCCCGGCTGGTAGATCACCGGCGCTTTCGCGCGCCCCGCGCGCACAAACACGGGCGACGGCAGAGCGGCGGCCTGTTTCAAAAGCTCCGACATCGAAACCTCGTCGGCGGGCGAGACGACGACAAAGCCGGCCAGCGAACAGGCGAGCGACAAATCTTCGATCGACATTTGCGACGGCCCGTCTTCGCCGATCGAGATTCCGGAGTGCGTCCCGACTACTTTGAGCGGAACGTTGGGATAGGCGGCGGTGACGCGGAGTTGCTCGAATCCCTTATTGAGCACGAACGCCGAAAAGCTGGACACAAACGCCGTCTTCCCCGACGACGCGAGTCCCGCGCCCAGCGCGACCATGTTCGCCTCCGCGATTCCGCACGAGAAGAACCGTTCCGGGAACTCTTTCGCGAATAAGTGCGTGTAGGTGGACTTCGAAAGGTCCGCGTCGCAAACGACGACATCTTGGTTCGCGCGGCCCAATTCCACCAGCGTCTTGCCGAACGCCTCGCGCGTCGCGGGACCCAACTTCAACTCGAACTTCGTTTTCGCCATTACGCGAGCTCCTTTAGCGCGAGCGCCAGTTCGTCCTGCGTCGGAGCGACGCCGTGGAATTTCGGATTGTTCTCCATGAATGACACGCCCTTGCCCTTGACGGTGTGGGCGACGATGGCCGTGGGCTTGCCTTTAGTGGCCGCCGCTTCGGCGAACGCGTTCTGCACGGCTTCGATGGAATGCCCGTCGCACTCGATGGCGTGCCAGCCGAACGCGCGCCACTTCTCGGCGAGCGGGTCCACGTCCATAATGTCCTTGACGAACCCGTCCAGCTGGATTTTGTTGTAGTCGACGATGCAAACGCAGTTATCGACTTTGTGGAACGCGCCGAACATCGCCGCTTCCCAGACCTGGCCTTCCTGAATCTCGCCGTCGCCCAGCACCACATAGGCTCGCGAAGGGCTGCCGTTCAAGCGCGCCGCACACGCCATGCCGAGACCTAGAGAAAGCCCCTGCCCCAGCGATCCGGTCGATGCTTCTAACGCCGGAATGAACCGGACGTCGGGGTGACCTTGATAGATCGAGCCCATTTGCCGCAGCGTGTTCAATTTGTCGAGCGGCGTGTAGCCGCACTCCGCCATCACCGCGTAGAGCACGGGGCATGCGTGACCCTTGCCCAAGACAAATCGGTCGCGATCGGCCCACTTGGGGTTCGCCGGATCGTGCCGCATGACGTCGAAATACAGCGTGACGAGGAGTTCGGTGGCGGACAACGATCCGCCGGGATGGCCGGATTTGGCGGCGGCGATCATGGTGACGATCTCGCGCCGCACGCGCTTCGCGATCGCCGCGAGCTCTTGCGGATTACTGGTTTTTTGCACTCCCTAACAGGCTAACATTGGGCGAGGCTAGGGCCGTCCACGTCCACGCCGCGCGAGCTTTTTTTTAGCGGCCGCAAGACGGGCGACAAACTCGGCGTGCTCGGCGGTAGCCAGCCCGGCTTCGAGCGTCCTACGCAACGGTTCGACATCGTCGGCCCAGAAAGCCTTCGCGTTTAACCAGAGTCCGGGAAACACGCGCGAGCGGACAACCCCTCGGACGGGCTTGAGGGGTTTGTACTTGCCGTTCTCCAGGTGGCGCCACCGGATGGCGCGCTCTAGGATATCGAGAGTAATGTACTCCGTAACGCCCGCGCGTTCGTAAAGTTGGAGTTTGCGCCCATAGTCGATCGTGTGACTGCTGAAAGTAACTTCGGCGATCAATTCCGGTGGCCCCGAGCCGAACCGGCCTTCGACGGTCGATTGCCCCCCGTACTCCGGGAGAATGCGCAAGCACATGTCCGGTTGCGGAGCGGAATCGAGCAGATACCACGTGGGGGTCAGCGCCACCCGACAACCCGGAGTGCTTAGGCAATAAGCGCGGGCGATGCCCGACAAAGAACCGTGATAATCCCCGTGAGGAGTAGTTAAAGGCGAAGCCAAGAAAACCTCTCCGTCGATGAGTTCCGCGAAGCGAACGCCGGGCAACCGGTCCCACAGATCGATGAACCGCTGACGGCTCATGCGCTCGCCGGTTAGGAATTCCTGAGCGGGTTCCGCGATCCGGTTCGGGAGTGCCGCCATGACATCAGTCTAATACCGCCCCGGAAGCCCCGCTGAATTTTCGCCTATTTCGTGCCGATACGTCCCGATAGACCGTCGTGCGCACTCCTTCTTCGCTACTGACGCTCGCTTTCGCCGCCACTTCGGCGTTCGCGCAGCAGTACGCCTTTCGAGTCTATGGCTCCGAAGACGGTCTCAACAATCTCGCCGGGCAGTCGGTGTTTCAGGACGCGACCGGCTATATCTGGACGGGCACGCAAAACGGACTTTTTCGTTTCGACGGCCGTGGATTCGTCGAATTCGGCGCCGCCGACGGTCTGCCGCGGAACTATCTCGAATGCATCCGCCAATCCTCGGATGGCACGCTTTGGCTGGGTTCGCAATCCGGACTCTACCGGCAAGCGTCCCCCACCCGGTTCGCGCGCGTCGATCTGGGAACTCCTTACCAAGGCACACGAGGCGGGCACGGTCTGGATATTCACGGCGGCCGGATCTGGATTGCGACCGGCAATGGCCTTTTGTCGGGCTCGTGGCGGGACCCGGCTTCGATTACCGCGGTAGACTCCGAACCCGCGCATGGCGTAGCGGCGACGCCCGGCGGCGCTTGGTCCGGTTGCGGGGAGCGCATCTGCCGAAGCAAAGTATCGGCGGGCGGCTCGATTAAGGTGGAGCGTTTCGGAATCGCCGAAGGCGTCCCGGCCCAACGCTGGGAAGCTTTCGCCATCGACCGGCAAGGGCGGCTCTGGGCCCGCAGCGAAGATCGGCTGCTATCCTTGGCTCCCGGCGCGCGCAAGTTCGAAACTTTCGCGGCGGACAAATCCATTCGCGTGCTCCGGTTTCCGCGCTTGGTGGTGGATTCGCGCGGCCGCATCCTGGTTCCCAGCGCCGAGGGTCTCGCCACCTGCACCGTCAATGGTTGCGAAATCGCAGGACGAAAGAACGGGCTCCGTCACGAGGTGGCGGCGGTCGCCGAGGATCGCGAAGGATCGCTGTGGCTGGCGCTCAATGGCGGCGGGCTGGCCCGCTGGATTGGGCGCGACCGCTGGTCCGCCTACGGTCCAGAGCAAGGGATTGAATCGCCAATTATCTGGAACATTGCCGAAGACGGGCCCGATCGTCTTTGGGTAGCGGCTCACGACGGGGTATATCGCGGTACCCGTTCCGGGAAAGCTTGGAGTTTCGCCTGGACTCCGCTGACCGGGCGCACGGTGACGCGGGCCGTCTTTCGCGACGCACGCGGCCGGGTGTGGGCCGCTCCATCGCCGAAAGGATTGGTTATGTGGCGCCCCGGAACCGGCGAGAAGCGCCAGTTTGGCCCGCGCGATGGCTTGCCCGATACGCGCCTCAACCAGATTCACGTCGATCCAGACGGCGCCGTTTGGGTGGCCTCCGGCCAAGGCCTGCACCGGCTTGCGCCGCAGACTTCCCGATTCGAAAGAGTTCCGCTCGATGGGACGCGGGTTTTTTCCTGCTACGTCATTCGGCGCGGCGGTAATGGAGACCTGTGGGTGGGCTCGCTCGAAGGTCTTTGGCGGCTTCGCGAGGGCCGATGGCAAAACTTCCGCCGGAAGGACGGGCTCCGCGAGGACTGGCTGGCGGGTGTCGCGCCCGCGCCGGATGGCACGGTTTGGGTGGGCTATCACGCCGCCGTCGGGCTGACGCAACTCGACCTCTCCGGGCCAAAGCCCCGCGCGCGGCACTTTACGCGGCAGGATGGGCTTTCTTCGGACCTGTCTTACTTTCTCCGCTGGGACAAGAACGGCCATCTCTGGAATGGCACCGACCGGGGCGTGAGCCGCTTCGATGGCCGGCGCTGGATCGTCTATCGCCGCCCGGACGGCTTGGTTTGGGACGATTGCGATACCGACGCCGTGCTGACCGCCTCGGACGGCGGGGTCTGGATCGGCACTTCGCAAGGGCTCGCCCACTACCGCCATGAAGCGGATCGGCCGGGTGCCGACTCGCCGCCGCCCGTAGTTTTCACCGCCGCCTTCTCGGGGGACAAGCGCTTTCCCCTGGACCGGAGGTTCGAGGTTCGCCCCGACGAACGGAACCTTGCGATTCGTTTCTCGGCGCTGACTTACGTCCATGACGGTTCGCTGCGCTTCCGGTACCGGTTTCGCGGCATCGAACCCGGCTGGACCGAGACGGCGAGCCGCTCGCTCAACCTTCTCGACCTTCCGCCTGGGGCTTATGAATTGGAACTTTCGGCCCGCGCCGGCGCGGGCGAGTGGAGTTCGCCGCCCGCCACGCTCCGGTTCTCCATCCTGCCGCGGTGGTGGCAAAGCAACGCGTTCCGTTTCCCGGTGGCCGCCGCCTCGATCGGCCTGATCGCGATCTTTATCCGGTGGCGGGTCCGGCATCTCGAAAACGAACGCCTTCGCCTGGAACAAGCCGTCGCCGAGCGCACGCGCGAGTTGGCCGAGAAAAAATGGGAGGCCGAGCGGGCTAGCGAATTCAAAAGTCAATTCCTCGCCAACATGAGCCACGAATTGCGTACGCCCATGAACGGCATCATCGGCATGAGCGCACTGGCGCTGGCGCAAGCCGAATCGCCGGGGCAAGTGGAACACTTGGCGACCGTTCATTCCTCCGCCCTGTCTCTGCTAAATGTCCTCAACGACATCTTGGACCTTTCGAAAGTCGAGGCGGGCAAGATGCAGATCGACCCGGTCGATTTCGCCCCTCGCGCGTTAATCGCCGGAATCGAGGGCCTGGCCAGATCGATGAGCCGCGAAAAAGGACTCGAACTGGCGATCGAAGTCGATCCAGCGGTTCCCGAGTATCTGCATTCGGACGACAAGCGGATCCGGCAAATCTTGCTCAACTTAACGAGCAACGCCATTAAGTTTACGGAAGCCGGCACCATCACGATTCGCGTCGAAATGGACCGGGACCGCGTGGTATTTTCGATCGCCGACACCGGGATCGGAATTCCGGCCGACAAATTGGACGTGATTTTCGAGGCATTCCGGCAAGCCGATAGCAGTACGTCGAGACGCTATGGCGGCACCGGGCTGGGCTTGGCGATTAGCGCTAATCTTGCCGCGCTGCTGGGCGGGCGGCTGCAAGTGGAGAGCGAGCCCGGGCGCGGCAGCCGATTCTCTTTCGACATCCCGTGCGTAGTTGGCGCGGCGCCGGAGAACGCGGACGAAGAACTGGGCGCGGATTGCTCGCTACACATACTGGTCGCCGAAGATAATCCCGTCAACCGGCGCGTCATCCTGGGACTGCTCGAGCGGGACGGCCATCGAGTCGCAGTCGCCCACGACGGACGGCAAGCCGTCCAAGCGGCTCTTCAATCGAGCTTCGACCTCATCCTGATGGACCTCCACATGCCCGAAATGGATGGCATCGAAGCGACGCGGGAGATCCGCCGCCGCGAAGGGGGTTATCGCCGCCGGATTGTCGCCCTGACCGCCCGCGCCCTGAACGACGACCGCGCGGTGTGCCTAGCGGCGGGTATGGACGGCTATCTTGAAAAACCCATCGATCCGGCAAAGCTTCGCCAAGTCTTGCGAGAGTGCGTACCGGCGGCAGTCGCCTGAGCGCGAAAAGAAAAAGGGCCGGACTCCGAAGAGCCCGGCCCCGTGAATTGAGTTTCGAGATTGAGATCCAGAGCGCACAGGCTGGCCGCAACTAGCGGCCAGTCCGTTGTGCGCGATCCATCTAAAAGTTAAAGCGCAAGCTCAACTGCAAATTGCGCTCGCCGCCTTTACCGGTAACCCGCCCGAAGTTGGCGTTCGTGGGGTTGCGTTCCAAGCCGCCCCCGGTCGCACCGCCCAAGTTGGGGTGGTTGAGGAAGTTGAACCCGTCGGCACGGAACTGAAGGTTATACCGCTCCGCGAAACGGAAGTTCTTGAACACCGAAATGTTCCAGTTCTGGAAACCCGGAGCATACGTCTTGTTCCGGTTGAACTGGGTGGTGAACGTTCCGGCGGCCGGACGCGTAGCCAGCGTTTGGGCGTTGTTGACGATCTTCGGGTCGAACCAGAAGCCTTGGCCGGCGTTCGCCGTGAACTCCCGGTTGTAGGTGATGTCACCCGAGAGGTTCCAGATCTGAGCGCCGGAACCTGGCCCGACACCCGCGAAATCGTCGCCGGTAGCGATCGTTCCGGGAGTACCGCTCTGGAACTGCGTTGTGCCGGAAATCTGCCAGCCGCCGAAGGCCGTCTTCGTCCAACCACTACCGTCCTTCAGGAACGGCAGTTCGTAAATGTAGTTGATCACGACCACATTGCGGGTGTCGAAATCCGACGGACTCCAGAGGTTGGAAGCGTCGAAAGCGTTCGGCAGAATGTCGCGAGGGCCGGAGCCATTGTCCGTACTCTTCGCGTAGGTATAGGCGATCCCCCAGCTAAAGCCATTCGTGAAACGCCGGTTGACGCCCAACTGGAACGCCTGATAGAACGAACTCGCTTCCGAGTTGGACACGCGGATCGGTCCGTAGCCCGAATAGGGGCGCAGGAAGTTCGCGTTCACACCGGGGTTAGCCTGGATCGTGCCCGGCGCCAGCTGGTTGATGTTGCGTTCGCGAAGCAAGTGCAACCCCTTGCGTCCGACATAGCTCAACTCAATGGTGTGCCTTCCGGGAAGCTCGCGCTCCACCGTGGCGTTCCACGCCCATGACTCGGGAATCGGGTAGATCCGGTCCTGCGACGTCACCGAGAGCGGGAAGCTGGCGCGCGAACCGCCGCCGGGATTGTCGACGATCGGGTTGGGAATCGAAGCCAGCGGTTGCAACGGCGGATTGCCACCGAGGAACGTGGAGTCGGACACACCGAGGCGCGTCGAGAACCGGCCGACACCCGCGCGAACCACCATTTTCGGGTTCATCGCGTACGCGATTCCCAAACGGGGCTGCCAGAGAGTGTTGGTGTTCGAGTAGCTCTTCGAAGCGCCGCGGAACAAGCGATTGAATTCGCCGGAATCGGCGATCGCCACCCGGCCCAAGGCCGCGTCGGGCCAACCGTCGCCGGGGATCACGATGCCGTTGTAAGCGTCGCCGGTGCCCGCGATCGGATTTCCCGTAGCACGATCGACCCGAATCGCCTGCGCCGGGTTGTAGAGCGAAGGATCGAAAATCGCCATGTTCCGCCAGAGCGAGTAGTACGGCTGAATGGTCGATACCCGCATGCCGAGTTCGAGCTTGAGTTTATCGGTGACCTTCCAGCCGTCGTTCACGAAGAACTCGAGCATATGGCCGCGATACGGCGTATAGTTTCGGCGTCCGATCTCGGCGTAGTTCGTAGCCAAACCCAGCGCCATATCGGCGATCGCAGTTCCCGAACCGCCCGGACGGGCGTCGGCGAACTCGAAGCGGCCGTTCTGGTTATCGGTGCCGCCGGGAACGCCGGATACATTGATCTGGTCGTAGTCGTTCTGCCCCGCGCGCTCGAACGAAACGCCGAACTTGATCGTGTGGCTGCCGACGATCTTGGTGGTGTTATTCGCGATCACGTAAATCGGTCCCGCCGAGCGCGACGGGTAAGGGCTACCCGTGTAGGTCGAGAACACGTTGATGCCGATCGCCGGAATCTTATTTTGGATGTCCTTGCCGTCCGGGAACAAGTACGGGTAATTGATGCCGTACGTGGTACGGTCGAGGCCCGTCTGATCGCGGAAGAGAAGGTCCACCTGATCGCGGCTGGCCGTGATTAGGGTTTCGTTCACCGTCGTGGAATTGATGGTCCGCGTCCAGTTTATCGAAGCCGACTGGTTGGGACGGATAATCACGCGGTCGCTCAACAAGAAGTTCGTTTGGAACACGTTCGTGTCTTCGAAATTGAAGAACGACATCCGGAACTTCACCTGATCCTTCGAAGTGGGCAGGATGTCGAGACCATAGGTGTCCTTGCGCTGATTGGTCGGCTGGCCGCGCAATCCGAACCAGTTATTCGTACCCTGCGGCGTCGCGAGATTCGGCAGCGGATAGACGTTCATCAGTCCGCGGCCGTTGGGGCTGAGCCGATTCGTGGGAATCACATTGTTCGCGAAAGGTTGATTGTTGTTCAGCGGATCGCGGATGATTCGCGTACCGCTGTAGAACGAGTTCGTCGACAAGAGTTCGCCGAAGTTTCCCGCGCGCATGGCCGCCGTCGGTACGGTACGCAAACCGCTCGAAACCGCGCGGCGTCGCACCCATTCCTGGCTCACATAGAAAAACGCCTTGCTTTTATCGGTGTTCCATTTGCCCGGAATAAAGATAGGACCGTTGAAGTTCCAGCCGAACTGGTTGAATTTGTTCGGCTGCCGGACCGTCCCGTTTCGATTGTTGGTCCAACTGTTCGCGTCCAACTTCTCATTGCGGAGGTATTCGTAGATACCGCCATGGAACTGTTGGCCGCCGGTCTTGGTGACAATTCGAATTTGGCCGCCCGCCGAACGGCCATACTCGGCCGAATAATTCGCGGTCAGGATCTGGACTTCCTGGACGGCGTCGAGATCGACCGAACCGATCGAGGTACCGTTCGCGCGGGTACGGATGCCCACTGCGCCATCGAAGGTGATCAGATTGTCCTGGCTGCGGCTGCCATTAATCGAAAATCCACCCGAATCTGGGCCGAAGCTGAAATTCGCCAGTGTTCCACCGCGCACGCCCGGCTTGAGAAGGGCGAGGAAAATGGGATTGCGGCCGTTCAACTGGAGATCGGAAATCTGCTTACCTTCGACCAGTTTGCCCAGTTGGGACGTTTCGGTTTGGATCGCGCCCACCGACGCGGACACTTCGATCGTTTCGGTGGTCTGGCCAACCTGCATAGCAACGTTGAGCGTCGCCGGAAGATTGGGATCGATCTTGTTGCTCTTCGATTCGTATTTCTTGAATCCAGCCACTTCCACGCTCAATGTGTAGACACCGGACGGAATTGAGGGGATGGTGTAAACGCCGGAACCGGTAGTCAACGTCTCACGAGTGGCACCCGTCGATTCGTTTCGGGCAACCACTTTCGCATTGGCGATCGCCGCGCCGGATGGATCGGTAACCGTTCCGGTAATCGACGATAAGTCGGACTGAGCGAAACTCGCGATGGCGGCTAGAGGTAACAACGCCGCACGCCAAGAACGCACAAGGTTCATAATTTTCTCCTGAAGCTGGGAACTTTCCCGCTTCTGGGATTGTATATGACTAAATGGCCGCGCGTGTAAATTGTGCGTTACTTTCCGAGAGCGGACGCTAACCGTTCGCGGAACCGAACGTACTCGGGAGATTCGATCCCGGCTCGGGCCGTCGCTAGCAAAGCGTCGCTATCCGATTGAAAAAAAGCCGGTTCGTTTAACCATAGGCCGGGAAAGACTTGGGACCGGTGGATGCCTTCGCCGTCCGCAGGCGTTTCCGTGTAGCTGGCGCCAACCAATCGCCGCCAAACGATTTTCGGTTGGGGGAGCAGTTCGACGGTGACGTACTCCTGGACGCCCGCCCGCCCATACAGCGCGAGCTTCGGTCCAAAATCGACCTCAGTGCTGGTAAGGCAAATTTCGACGGCGAGTTCCGGCGCGCCGTCAGGATACTTACCCCGAACGCGGGACTGGCCCCCATACTTTGGTTCCAGGTAGAGCGCGGCATCCGGTTGCGGCATGCTGCCGAGCATCGACCAGGAGCCGTTCGCGCAGAATCGGCACCCAACTGTGTGCAACGCATAATAGCCTAAGACGCAATGGACCAAGCCGTCCGTAAGGCCGTGATCGAGACTGACCGGCGATGGCACGTAGACCACTCCTTCAATGAGTTCGGCGTTCTTTAAGCCGGGCAAGGCGTCCCAGCGCGCGATGAACCGCTCGAGATCCATGCGCTCGCCCGTGATGAGAGGCCGCGATACGACGTGTGGCAGCGCCATGCGTCTAGCTTATCGCCCGCGCTGCGTCCTTGGCGAAGTAGGTCAGCACGAAGTCCGCCCCCGCGCGGCGAATCGAAATTAGGCTCTCCATCATTGCCCGATCCCGGTCGATCCAGCCATTGCGCGCCGCCGCCTCGATCATCGAAAACTCGCCCGAAACCTGGTAAGCCGCCAGCGGAACGTCAGGGAAACGCTCCCGCGCGCGCGTCAGGATGTCGAGATATGGCATGGCGGGTTTCACCATCAGCATGTCCGCCCCTTCGTCGAGGTCGAGCGCCATCTCGCGCATCGCCTCGCGCCAATTTGGCGGGTCCATCTGATAGCTGCGCCGGTCGCCGAACTGCGGCGTCGACTCGGCGGCTTCCCGGAACGGCCCATAGAAGCAACTGGCGTATTTGGCGGCATAGGACAGGATCGGCGTGTGCGTGAACCCCGCAACGTCAAGCGCCGCTCGGATCGCGCCGACGCGCCCGTCCATCATGTCGGATGGCGCGACGATGTCGGCTCCGGCCCGCGCGTGCGACACCGCCGATTTCGCCAGCCAATCGAGCGTCGGGTCGTTCGCTACGTCTTCGCCCTCGACGAGCCCGCAGTGCCCATGCGACGTGTACTCGCAGTTGCATACGTCGGTGACTAAGACTAGAGCCGGTACTTCACGTTTCACCGTTCGCAAAGCACGCTGCACAATCCCTTGGTCGTCGTAAGCTCCGGAAGCGATCTCGTCCTTATGATCCGGGATTCCAAACAGAATCACGCCGCCCAGCCCAAGAGCCTTCGCCTCGGCGCACTCCTTCACCAACTCGTCGATCGAAAGCTGGAAATTGCCCGGCATCGACGAGATCGGCTTGCGAACGCCTTCGCCCTCGACAACAAACAGCGGCAAGACCATTTGCTCCGGCGCAAGCCGGGTCTCGCGCACCAGACGCCGCAACGGTTCGCTTCGCCGCATCCGGCGCAATCGATTGACGGGGAAGGCCACGGGTTTATTCTACGGGCGTTTCGCCCCAGATCGTTACCGCTTCGCAACATGCGGTTGTTAGCCTCGAAGCATGCGGTTCACCTTTTGTTTGTTGTTGGCCCTGGCGCCTTACGCCCACGCGCAGCGCATTGCGAGCGAGATTACGGGCACGGTCACCGACTCGAGCGGGGCCGCCGTCGTCGGGGCGAAAATCGAAGTCGTCGAGATTGGCACGCAGCGAAAAATCGCCGCCGAGACGAACAACGAAGGCATCTACCGGGCGCTGGGCCTCGGGGCCGGGCGGTATGAAATCACGGTTCAGGCGGCGGGTTTCCGTCCCGAGAAGCGGACGGAAATCGCGCTCGACGCGGGGCAAGTGCTGCGCGGCGATTTCCAGTTGCAAGTCGGCACCGCCGCCGAGAGTGTCACCGTGGTGGGCGACGCGAGCGCGCTGAATCTCGAGACCAGTGAGGTATCCGCCGTCGTCGGACAGCGGGCGATCGTCGATCTGCCCCTCAACGGGCGCAACGTCTACCAACTGGCGGAGTTGCAGCCGGGCGTAATTCGGGTGGCGGGCAGCGGCTTGCAGGAATCGGAAACCACGGACGCACGCGTCGGCGCGGGTGGATCGCGATTCCGCGATAACCAAATCCTGCTCGACGGCGTGTCGAATAACAACGACCGGCAGGGCGGGCGTACGACGATCACGCTCAACCCGGACGCGGTAGAGCAATTCCGCATTGTCACCAACAATCTGTCGGCGGAGTACGGACGGTCGAGCGGCGCGCTGATTAGCGTGATCACCCGCGGTGGCACCAACGACTTTCACGGGACGGCGTTCTGGTTCTTGCGCAACGACAATCTCGACGCTTCGAACACGTTCGAGGCGCGTGCCGGTTCGCAGCCGGAGTTCAAGCGCAACCAGTTCGGAGCGACGTTCGGCGGACCGGCGATTAAGAACCGGCTATTCTTCTTCGGCTCCTACCAGGGCTTGCGATTGCGGCAGCCGCAGCAGCGCCAAGCGACGGTGGAGACCCCCGAGTTTCGCGAATTCGTGTTCCGCACCCGCCCGAACTCGCTGGCCGCGCGGCTGCTGCGCGACTTCCCGGCAAGGGCCAATCCAACGTTCAACATTCGCGACATCGGCAGTCCCGCTCCGGGCGTGCAGCGCGCGGGACCGAACGACGGCATCCCGGATTTGGGCGACGTTTTCATCCCCGTCCGCGGCTACACCAACGACGATCAGGTTTCGTTCCGCGCGGACTACAACTTCAACGAAGGCCGCGACAACGTGAATTTCCGCTTCAGCCAGAACGATCAGGACCGGCAGTCGGCTTCGGGCAATAGCGTTCGGCCGTTCGACGCCACCACGCTCGAACTCGATCAGAACATCGGCCTGAATTGGACTCGTGTTTTCGGACCCACGGTCACGAACGATTTGCGACTGGGCTACAACTTCGACCCGCAGTACACCGACGGCAACTTTCCCGATATTCCGGTGGTTTCGATGAGCACGGCGGGACGCAGTACAGCGCAGTTCGGGGCGACCGACGGAATCGTGTTCCCGCTCGACATTCGCACGCATACGTATCACCTTTTCAATTCGCTCAATTGGATCGCGGGCAAGCACACGGTGAAGTTCGGGGGCGAGTTCCGGCGGGCGGGCGAAAACGGCAACTTCCCGACATTCTTGAAGCCACAGGTGACGTTCTTCGATCTGATGGATTTCGCCGACGACGAAGTGCTGACGCTGCAAGCGCGCGTCGATCCCTCCACTGGACTGCCTACAGGCACATACCGCAACATGCGGCAAAACGAGTTCGCGTTCTTCGTTCAGGACGATTGGAAGATCACCCGGCGGCTGACGCTGAACCTGGGCGTGCGATACGACAACTTCGGTCCGCTGACGGAGAAGAACGCACTGCTTTCGACTCTGGTTTTTCAGGATCCCTCGCTCGCCAACGCACGCATCGAGCGGCGCAATCCGCTGTATGGCCGCGACCACAACAATGTCGCGCCGCGAATCGGCTTCGCCTGGGATCCCACCGGGAACGGCAAGTGGGCGATTCGCGGCGGCGGAGGAATTTTCTACAGCCGCTTGTGGTCGAACTTCACGGGCAACACGCGATTCAATACACCGGCGTCGCTGCCTGTCACGCTGTCGGCGCTCGCGGGGCAGAATCCGTCGGCGGCCTATCGCATTCCATTCACCGGCGATCCGGCGTTCGCGCGGCCGCTTGATCCGAACGGCGGCAATACAGCCCTGCGTCCTGCACTACAGGCGGTCGATCCAACGATCCAAGCGCCGTACAACATGCAGTGGTTTTTCGGCGTGCAGCGGCGGCTTCCCGGCGATTGGGTGGTCGAAACGAACTACACCGGCACACAAGGGCGCAAGCTACTGCTGCGGAACGAAATCAACCGTTTCTCGGGCGACCGTCTGGACGGAGTCGTGAATCGCGTGAATCAGAGCTTCGGCTCGATTATTTGGGGTTCGAACGCAGTGTCGTCGAGCTACCATGCGTTTTCCGCGCAGGCGAATAAGCGATTCGCCAAGGGCTATCTAGCGCAGGTAGCGTATACATTTTCTCGTTCGATCGACTCGGATTCCGAACCGTTCGGCGGCGGCGCGGGCGAGTTGCAAGGCACGCTGGAAACGACGAATCTTAAGCTCGACCGCGGACTCTCCGCGTTCGACGCGGCGCAAAGGCTAGCCGCGAATTTCGTGTGGGAAATGCCGTTCCTGCGCGGACGTGGCGGTTTTGTCGAAGGCGCGTTCGGCGGCTGGCAGCTAGGCGGGATCGTATCGCTGCAATCGGGCTTTCCGTTCACCGTTGTGACGGGCGAGGATTACAACCTCGACGGCGTGTTCACCGACCGCCCGAACGCGGCGGCTTCGATCGATCGCGTCGTCGGCACGTCGCCGAAGAACTTCTCCGATGGAACGTTCGGCGACATTTCGACTTGGGCCAACTTGTTCCGCCCGGCGGCGGCGGGGACCGTACCGACGCTAGGGCGGAATACGTTTCGTGGGCCGGGATTCGCTTCGATCGACGCTTCGCTCCTAAAGGTCTTTCCCTTGCCCGGCGTAAAGCGCGAAGGGAGCGCAGTCGAGTTCCGCGCCGAGTTCTTTAATCTCGCCAATCGCGTCAATCTGCGCGCGCCGTCGAACAGCTTGGGGACATTCAACGCCACGACACAGCGCTGGTCCAACGTGAATTTCGGGCGCTCCACGCTGGCGTTCGAGGGGCGACAAATCCAGTTCGCAGTGAAAGTGCGGTTCTAGATCCCAAACGTCTCGCGCATGTAGGCGCGATTGATACGCGCGCCTTCGATCGGCGGGCGCATCGGCGACGAGTCGAGTTCGCAAGTCAACCAACCCGACCACTTCGACGACTCGAGATGATCGGCGAGGGCCGGAAAATCCACGCCGCCCGACGTACCAAGCGCGAAAAACACCGGCTCCGTCATCTTGTCGTTGCGTTCTATTCGAACGGCCGCTCCGCCGCGATGCCGCTCGTGCGTGTCCTTTAGATGGAACTCGACCACGCGCGACTTTAGTTCCCGCGCGAGTTTCACCGGGTCCATGCCGCCCAGCGTGATGTGACCCGTATCGAGCACGAACCACACTTGCGCGGGATTCGTGTGTTCCAGGATGTACTCCACTTCGCGGCGGCTTTCAAACTGGCTCCACATGTGCGCGTGCGGAGCGAATCTGATTCCCACATCCGCGATCCGGCGGCCGAGTTCGTTGTAGACCTTCGCCATCTCTCGCAAATCGGCGCCTGTCGAGCCCATTCGCCGGCGCGGTCCCGCGTTGCATTTGAGATGCGTGCAACCGAAAGCCTTAACGAACTTGGCGAGCCTAACGTGCTCCTCAATGATTTTTTCGTGTTTGGCCGGATCTTCGAAATGCATCTCCATCGGACCGCCATTCGAGATGGTGACGAAGTTCACGCCGATTTCGGCGATACGCGGAGCGATTAACGAGGGATCGTTCTTTTCCCAGGCTTCTTTGAAGTAGTGGATGAAAGTCTCGACGTTGTCGAAGCCGGCGGCCTTCGCTTCGCGAAACGCGAGCCACGTGTCCTTCTCCCAACCACCCACGGTGTTGGTCGTGATGCCGAGCTTATAGCGCGAATGCCCGCTTGCCAAAGGCGCGGCGGCCAGCGCCGAGAGTAGTTCCCGGCGAGTCGTCATTTCTTAGTCTGCCCTTCGTCCACTCCCAGGCCTTGGGTTAGCCACGCCGGGTAAAAGCGGAAGACGTTACCGGTCAGTGAGCCGATGAAAATCTCGTTCTTCGGCGTTACGTGAATCCAATGCCCGGGACTCTCGATCGAGCCCAGCACTTTGCCCGTCTCGATGTCGATCTTCATGATGCGGCCGGACAGCGTGTCGTACGTCAGATTCTCGATGTTGTTGCGGTGCGTGACGATCCACATCTCGTCGTTCGGCAGGATGTGGATACCCTGCGTCGCACCCAGATGGTTCCACTGTTTGAGAAACTTGCCCGAGGCATCGAAACACTGGATGCGGTTATTCTCGCGGTCGCTCACCCAGACGCGTTGCTTCGAATCGAGTTGCACTTGATGAGGCAAGTTGAATTCGCCGGGACCGCTCCCCTTTTTGCCCCATTCAAGCAGATACGTCCCGTCCTTCGCGAACTTCACCACCCGCGAATTGCCGTAACCGTCGCTGACGTAGAACGATCCGTCGGGAGCGAACGCGATATCGGTGGGCCGGTAGAAGGTGTCCTTAGTCGTGCCGTGCTGGCCGGGCTTGCCAAGCATCATAAGGAGTTCGCCCTTGCGTGTATACTTGCGCACGGTGTGATCTCCGTTATCGACCAGCCAAACGTGACCGGCGGAATCGATGCGCACGCCGTGCGGATTGGCGAACGTATCTTTGCCCCAACTTCGGGAGTAGTGGCCTTTGGAATCGAAGACGACGAGATGATCGATCCCCTTGGGCGCGCGGTGGAAGACGTAGACGTCGCCTTGCGCGTCCGTGGCGACGGCGGATACGCGTCCGAAGTTCCATCCGGCGGGCATGGTGGCCGGTTCCTCGCCATAGCGAATTTGGACACGGTACTTGAGCAGTCCGCCCTCATGCAGGTTCCACCCCGCGGGGTTGTCGGCGGCAAGCATCATCAACGCGATCAGCATGGCGGGATCATATATCAAGTCAATGCTCCGAAAGTGTAGGGCAATGGCCCTTGGCGGCGGAACGTCCGACAGTGTAGGTTCAAAGATGGAGGAAATCCGATGACGTGGAAATGGATAGGGCTGGCGGCGATGGCCGCGCTCCTCGGCGCCTGCTCGAATACGCAGCAAGCGGAGACGCAAAAGAAACTCGACGAGATGGAAAAGAAGCTCGCCGAGACCCAGAAGAAACTCGAAGACGAGAAGCAGGCGGCGGAAGCGAAGGCCGCCGAGGCGATCGAGGATGCCAAGACGTCCGCGACGCAAACCGTCGACCGGACGAAGAAATCGGCGTCGAAGGCCATCGAGCAAACGAAGGCGGACGCAAAGAAATCCGTGGATCAGGCGCAAGCCGGAATTGACCAGAACAAGGCCGATATCGCCCAAAACAAATCGGCCATCGACCAGAACAAATCTGCGATCGAAACGAACAAGGGCGCGATCGAAGCGAATAAGAGTGCGATCAAGGCCGTGGACGCCAAAGCCGAGGAAGCCAAGCGCATGGCCGCTCCGGCGCCGTTCCACACCCTCGCGGCGGGCACCAATATTCGGGTTCGGACGACCAATAAGCTGAGCACGAAGACGGCGGCCGACGGATCGACGTTCGAGGCGACGCTCGAGGAAGCGCTAGTGGATGGCGGCTACACCATCGCCGCCAAGGGCGCGACCGTCGAGGGCGTGGTGACCAGCGCCGATCCCGGCGGGCGCGTTAAGGGCACAGCTTCAATGACCGTCGCGCTCCGCAGCGTCGTCATGGAAGACGGGCGGCGATTGCCGATCAAGACGAGCGCCTACACCGTGGAAGCGAAAGGGGGCGCGGGGAAAGACGCGGCGAAAGTCGGCGTCGCCACGGGTATTGGAGCCGCGATCGGCGCGATCGCGGGCGGTGGTAAAGGCGCGGCCATCGGCGCGGGAGCGGGCGCGGCCGGCGGTACGGGCATGGTGCTCGGCACGCGCGGCGCGGCGGCGGAGATCGGCAGCGAAACCGTGTTGACGTTCCGGCTCACGCAAGACGCGAAGGTTCAGGAGCTGAAGCGCTAGAGCATTTCCCGGTAGGTATCGACGATCCTCTTCAAGTCGTCGATATCCGCCGGTCGCATCGGCGCTAGCGGCGGACGCACCGCGTTTCCGCACAGCCCGAGCATTCGCATCATCTCTTTCATCACCGTCACTTCGTAACCCTTCATCCGCTCGCGGAGCGCATAGAGCGGATGCACGTACTTGTCCATCAGGACGTCAAGCTTTGCGAAGTCGCGGGCTATGCCCGCTTCGGCTAGCGCCAACGAGACTTTCGGAGCGACATTCGAAATCGACGAAGTGTAAGCCTGCACGCCGCAGGCGAAGTAGGTGGAAACGCAATCGTCGCCCAAGCCGCCGACCCACGCTAAGCGGTCGCCGACCTTGTTCATGATGCGGCGGTACGTGCGTCCATTGCCCTGCCCGTCTTTCCAAATCTGGAGCGTCGGCACCAAGTCCGCAAGTCTTGCTACTTGATCCGGCGTGAAGACGGCCCAGTCGCGCGAGTAGATCGCCAGGGGTAATCCGCTCGCTTGGCCGATCGCCTGGTAGTAGGCGAACAGCCCGGCTTCGGGCGCGTGCGTGTACGTCGGCGGCATCACCAGCAGCGCATCGGCCCCGGCTTTCTCCATCCGCGCGGCCATTTCCGAAGCGATCGCCGAAGAGTAGCCAACGCCCGCGACCACCGGCATCCGGCCCTTCACGATCTTCACCGAGCGCTCGACTATAGCGACGGCTTCGTCGGTCGAAAGCGAATAGATCTCGCCCGTTCCGCCGGTGACGACGATGGC
The DNA here is from genome assembly GCA_033763835.1 of Bryobacteraceae bacterium. GTDB lineage: Bacteria > Acidobacteriota > Terriglobia > Bryobacterales > Bryobacteraceae > JAPKYZ01. The sequence continues at coordinate 91,354 of JANRJS010000022.1, forward strand.
GCAAAACGGAAAGCCCATCATCATTTCGACAACGCCTTCGAGCGATTCGAAATCGACGGACAGATCGTCTTTGAATGGAGTAACGGGGAATCCGAAGACGCCCTTGAGTTTGGATTTCAGGTCTACCATCGCGGGAGTACTCTCTTCCAATTGGGATCGACGCGCGCGCGCATTTCGGCTTCGTCGTCGCGCTTGCGGTACGGCAGTTTTTCGTAACGTTCGCGTAGGCGAGCCAGTTGATCGTAGTCGAGTTCGACGCCCAAGCCGGGTTTGTCGGTGACTTCAACCGCGCCTTCATGGAACGGGATGCGGCCCCCCGCTACAACCTCGTCGCGAGCGGTCTGCCAGGGATAGTGCGTGTCGCAGGCGTGCGTCATCCCGGGCGCGGCGGCGGCGGCGTGCGCCATCGCCATCAGGCTGACGCCCAGGTGATTGTTCGAGTGCATCGACAATCCCTGCCCCAGCGTCTCGCACAGATGCGACAGGCGCTGCTGCGCGCGAATGCCGCCCCAATAATGCGGATCGGACAACACCACCTGCACGGCGTCTTTTTGCTTCGCCTCGACTACATGATCGAAGCACGTCACCGAAACATTACTGGCAAAATCCGTTTCGATGCCCTTGGCGCGTAACCGGCGGCGTACTTCCGCCATACCGTCGAGCCCTTCGCACGGGTCTTCGAGATAGCCGCCGTTCGCCAGTTCGTCCTTCAACGCCTCGCCGACTTTCACGGAAGTCTCGACGCTCCAGGCGCAGTTGGGATCGATGCGGAGCGGGACATTCGGGCCGAACTCCTCCCGCAAAGCCTGGATCGTAGCGATCTCTAACTCGGGATCGAGCACTCCGCCCTTGAGCTTGATCTCCTCGAACCCGTAAAGCTCGCACATGCGCTTGGCTTGCGCGACAATCTGGGCGGGCGACATGCCCTCGCCGTATTCGTCCTCGCGCTCGTCTTCGCCCAGCCCGCCGCCGCCCGCGTGCTTATAAAAAAGGTACGCGGAGAACTTGACCTTACGCCGAGCGCGGCCGCCCACCAGATCGCACACCGGTCGCCCGAGCGTCTTGCCGATCAGGTCAAGACAAGCGACTTCGATCGCGGCGAAACTGCGCGTGTTCTGATCGAGCGGATTTTCGCCGGGGACATGCCAAGTCTGCGTTCGCGCGGCATCGGTCACTTGATTGGCGGTCAGATCCATCCAAAGGCCAGTCAGGTGGAACGGGTCCATGCCCTCGACGCGCGGGCGCAGAGCTTCTAGCGCCGCGAGCGGCTTATCGCCGCCATAGGTTTCCGAGATGCCGGTAAACCCGTCGGTGGACTTCAGTTGAACGATGGTGCGGAGTGCGTACGGAGCGTGAAGACCGTAGGAACTGCGAAGTGGACCGTCTGCGATCGCGATCGGATCGAGACGCATCTCGGCGATGCGCATGAGGGACAGACTATCGCAAATCTACTTCCGCGCGCCGCGTTGCGGGCTCTTAACCCGGCTCTGGCGGAGCTTGTGCTTCTTGCGCTTGGGCTTCGAGATGATGAACGTGCCGGAGCCGATGTATTCGGCTTTGTAGAGTTTTTCGTCGGACATGAGTTTTTAGGATAGCAGGCGCTAGCGGCGAAAGAGGCTTCGATGGTTTGTCGTTCTCCCTTGCCTAAGAATGCCAGTCCGTGTAGTTGGGCGAACTGGGATGTCGTCGTCATCCAAGCGGGAGGCCGCTCAACCCACTTCCGAACTTCCACTGGAGCCGACGGGTGCCCAAGCTCCTCAAGGACGGCGGGTGCGCACCAGATTGTCCCGAACAAGGTGGACAAGACTTCGATGCAGCCCACTCGAACCAAGTAATTGATCGGCGAAGTATCGCAAACGACAATCACGCCTTTGTGAGTTCACGCGTGCCGAGTAGGAAGTCGAGGCTGGCCCGGTCCGCTTCCAAATCTTGCGCCGTATAGTCGTAAATCTTGTGAGCGCCCAAAAACTCGTCCACCTGCATCCGCGTGTCGAAACCGAGCAACCGCCGCAGCTGTTCCGCCGACAGCCGATCTTGCCGATACGCTTCGGCGGCGAGCGCTTCGAGCGCCACGCGCGAAAGATCGGTGCCCGGCGGAACGATCTTCGCCACCAGTTCCTCGGGGAGTTCGAGCGTTACGACCATACTTCGAGTCTATCGCCGCCCGCTATCCTAAAACTTGGGTCCGTTCCGGGCGCTCCGCCACCGCAACTTCCGCGTGTTTTTCCTCGGCCAGCTCACCTCGCTGACCGGTACGTGGATGCAGAACGTCGCGCAGAGCTGGCTAGTCTATCGGCTGACCCATTCGGAGTTGCTCCTCGGCACGGCGGGATTCCTGGCGCATTTGCCGACGCTCGCGCTCGGCACGGTCGGCGGAGTCGTGGCGGACCGCTACAACCGACGAAAAATCGTCCTCGTTGCGCAAACGCTGTTCCTGTTGCAATCCGCGACGCTAGCCGCCCTAACACTGACCGGGAAAGTCACCACAACCCACGTCCTTGCCCTCGCGTTATTTGGCGGGCTAGTGGACGCCTTCGACCGCCCCGCGCGGCAGGCCATGCTCGTGAATCTCGCCGCGAAAGACGACCTGCTGAGCGCCGTCTCGCTCAACTCGCTAATGTTCAACGCCGCACGTGTCGTTGGCCCGTCCATTGGCGGAATAACCGTGGCCGCTTTCGGCGAGGGCGTCTGCTTCGCAATCAACTCCGTCAGCTTCCTCGCCGTGCTCGCGAGTCTGCTCGCGTTGCGGCTGCCGATCGAGCCGCGCATGGAAACCCTCGCCCATCCGCTGCGTCACTTGATCGAAGGCTTCCGCTACGCGTGGCGGGCGCGCGACGCCGCGGCGCTGCTTGGCCTGAACGCGATCGTGAATCTGGCAGTTGCGCCGGTTTGGGTGCTGCTACCGGTGTTCTCCGATTCGATCTTTCATCGCGGAGCGGCGGGCGTGGGTCTGCTTACCGCGTCCATGGGCGCGGGCGCGGTAGTCGGGATGATCGGACTGGCCTCTCGCGGACACCAACGTGGATTGCTCGGCGTAATCTTTGCAAGCGGCTTGGCGCTTGCCTTCGCGCAGGCGACCTTCGCCGCTTCAACCCTCTTCGCGCTCTCGGCTGCGGCGATGGCGCTCATCGGGTTTGGCGTCATGCGCATGAACGGTGCGATCAACACGGAATTGCAAACCCACGTGCCCGAAGAGATGCGCGGCCGCATGATGGGTCTGTTCGCGACGGCGAACGTAGGCGTGATTCCCATCGGTTCTCTGGGCGGAGGGGCGCTCGCCCAAGCGTTCGGTGCGCCGACGGTCGTCGCCGGCGGAGCTTTGATCTGCGCTCTCGCCGCGCTCGTGTTCCATCTGACGAGGCGTCCATGATCGCCACCATGCTGCTGATTGCCGCCGATCTTCCTTCGCAGGCGGTAATCGATAGGACGGCCTCCGATCTCGCGGCGATCACGGGCTTTCGCCTCAAGCGGCGCGTGCGCGTTTCCAAGTTGACGCGCGAGGATCTCGAGCGCGACCTCAATACTCGTGTAGCTAAGAAAATCGATCCCAAGGAAATCCGCGCCGACGAGTTGACTCTCCAATGGCTAGGGTTCGCCGCACCCGGATTCGATCTCAAGAAAACCAGCGTCGATCTGATTGCCGAACAAGCCGCCGCGTATTACGACTACAAGCGCAAGAAGCTGGTGCTACTTGAAAATCCAATCGGCGAGTTCGACGAGTCGCTCTTGGCCCACGAACTCGCGCATGCGCTGGCCGACCAGACATTTCGCATCGGACGCTACATGGATCGCGGCGAGGGCGACGACGCCGAACTGGCGCGGCAGGCCGTGGTCGAGGGTCAGGCGACATGGCTGATGACCGAGTTCGGTCTTCGGCGCGAAGGACGTAGTTTGAAAGATTCGCCCTTCGAATTGCCGCCGGGCCGTTCGACGGACGCAAAGGTTGCGGCGCGGTTTCCCGTTCTCGAAAAGTCGCCGCTCTACTTGCGGGTCAACTTGCTGTTCCCCTACTGGGAAGGCGCTCGATTTCAGCAAGCGGTGTTTGAGCGCCTGGGCGCGGTGGGTTTCAAAACCGTCTTCAAGACGCCGCCCGTTTCGTCGCGCCAGATCATGCATCCCGAAACGTACTTCGCGCGCGAGGTTCCTGAAGTAGCCGAACTGCCCGCCGCCGACACCAAGGGCTGGAACCTTTTGAATTCGGGATCGCTCGGCGAAATCGACCATCTGATTGCGTTCAAACAGAACAACGAAGAGGACGCGGAAAATCTCGCGGCCGCCTGGCGCGGCGGTAGCTATGAAGTTCGGGAGCGCGGAAGCGTCTGTTGCCTGGTTCGTTACGCGTCGATTTGGAAGGACGAGCCGAGCGCGGCCAGCGCGCAAGCTGCCTGGGAACGCCACCTTAAGGCAAAGCCCGTTCGCGGAACTTTGACCGTCACTCGGGCGGGACGAACGATCACCGCGGTGGAACGTCCCGAGACCGGGACCCGGTAGGCGACTATGCAACAATCGAGCAGTGCGGTTTCCTTGGAAGCCGTACTGCAAGGGCACGCGCAACGCGGGCCGAATTTTCAGGAGAAGGTGTAGTGAAAGAACGAGGCATTGTGAAGTGGTTCAACTCCGCCAAGGGCTACGGATTTATCCAGCGCTCGACCGGTGAGGACGTATTCGTGCACTTTTCGGCGATCCAGATGAGCGGCTACCGCACGCTCGAGGAGGGCGCCGAGGTGGAGTTCGAAGTGAAGAAAGGGCCGAAAGGCCTGCAAGCGGAGAGCGTCACGCGCCCGTAGCGCTACCGCGATTTGCGACTGGAAGAAGGGGCCGTCCGCGTGCGACGGCCTTTTTCATTTTGGAGGAGAGTTTGAGGCTTCGAGGAAAGTCGGCCGCGATCACCGGCGCGGCGGGCGGCATCGGGCGCGCGATCGCCGAACGGTTCCGCTCCGAGGGCGCGCGCGTCGTAGGCTGCGACATCGAGCCCGGAACGGACTTTCTGGCCGACGTCTCCGATCCCGCGCAGGTGGAACGATTCTTCCGTGACGCGGGCACGGTCGACATTCTGGTAAACAACGCCGGGATCCAGATCGAGTGCGCGAGCCACGAAATCGATCTCGCCGAATTCGACCGCGTTCTGGCCGTCAATCTTCGCGGCGCCGCGCTGTGTTCGATCGCCGCCATCCGGCACTTTCTTTCCCGGCCGGGCGGCGGCGTGATCCTCAATAATTCGAGTTGCGCGCAAACCATCCCCAAGCCCGGATTTCTCTCGTACTCGATTTCGAAAGGCGCGCTCGACAACATGGCCAAGACGCTGGCGCTCGAATACGCCGACCGCGGTATTCGGGTGAACAACGTCGCTCCCGGAGCGGTGGCGACGCCCATGAATTCCGCCTGGAAAGACGATCCCGCCAAACGCGCGGCCGTCGAAAGTCACATCCCCATGGGACGAGCCGCGACGGCGGAGGAGATTGCGGCGGTGTTCGCATTTCTCGCCTCGGACGAAGCCGCTTACATCACCGGTCAGACGCTGTATGCTTGCGGTGGCGTCACCCTCTACGCCGACTTTAAGGAGAACTGGGCTTCATGAAATTCGCCGCGATATTGCTTTGCGCCGCCGCCTTCGCGCAAGTGAAGACAATTCCGCCGCCGGGGATTGCAATTCCCGACGCGGCACGCGCGGAGCTAACCGCGCTGCTGGCCGAGAAGCGCGCGCGATTTCATACCTCGCCCGACCTCCAGGTTCGTTGGAAGGCCGTCGATTGGGCGCTGCGCTACAACGAGTTCTTTAAGCTCGAGGAAATCGAAAAAGCGAAGCAACTGCTCGACGAGCGTTTTGGACAGCCGGGACTGATCGTGCATGGCTTCAAGAGCGAGATCGACGATAGCGTGCAGCCTTACGGATTAGTGGTGCCGCCCTCGTGGTCTCCCCACACGAAGGGCAAATGGCGCGTAGACATCTGGCTGCACGGGCGCGGCGAGACGATCACCGAGTTGAATTTCATCCACCAGCGGCTATCGGTACGCGGCGAGTTCGCTCCCGCCGACACCTTTGTTCTGCACCCGTTCGGGCGCTACTGCAACGCGTACAAGTTCGCCGGGGAAACCGACGTGTTCGAGGCGCTGGCTGACTTGCGGAAGCGCTACCGGATCGACCCCGATCGCATTGCGATTCGCGGATTCTCGATGGGCGGAGCGGGCGCGTGGCACATCGCGGCGCATCATCCGGGCGAGTTCGCGGCGGCCAATCCCGGCGCGGGCTTTATCGATACGGAGGAGTATTTGAAGGGCCGCCTCGGCGACGTGGACCCTTGGGTGCGCAAGCTCTGGACGATGAACAACGCGAAAGAGTACGCCCTGAACTTTTTCAACTTGCCGGTGGTCGCCTATTCCGGCGAGGAGGACGCGCAAAAAGCGGCGGCGGACATCATGGCTCGTGAGCTACTGTCACAAGCGGGCATCACACTCACGCATGTTATCGGTCCGAAGACCGGCCATAAGTACGAGCCGGGCGCGAAACGCGAAGTGGAGCGCCGCTTTGACGCATTAATGGAGCGCGGACGCCAACCCCAACCTCGGGTGCGATTCGCGACTTACACCACACGCCATTACCACTCGCATTGGGTGCTGGTGCACGAGTTGCTGGAGCACTGGAAGCGCGCCGAGGTGGACGCCGAGATCGCCGAAGGCGGCATTCGGGCGACGACCGCCAATGTGGGCCGGGTCGAATTCTACTTCGGTCCCGGCGACGCTCCATTCGTTTCCGGCAAGCGCGTTCCCGTTACTCTGAACGGCAAAACGTTCGACGCTCCGCCTCCGCGCAGCGACCGCAGTTGGAACTGGATTTCGCCGGGAAGCGAGGACGATGTCCACAAGCGGCCCGGATTACAAGGCCCGATCGACGACGCGTTCTACTCGCGGTTTGTGATGGCGCGCCCGGCGGAGAGCGCTCCGGCGTGGGTGAAATCCGAGTTCGAGCGCGCCGTGCGCGAGTGGCGCAAGATCTTTCGGGGCGAGCCGATCCTGATGGACGAATCGGAGGTGACGCCAGAGGTGATGCGCTCGGCGAATGTCGTGTTGTGGGGCACTCCGGCGACATCGAAGCTGATGGTGAAGTATCCGGCCCCGAAAGCGTGGCCCAACGAGGCGGACCGATTCCTTGCGGCGATCTTCCCAAACCCCGATGCGCCGCGGCGTTACCTTGTCTGGAACTCGTCAATCACATTCCGAGAGGAGCACTCGACCACCAATGCCCAACAGACGGCAAAGCTCCCCGATTGGGCGGTGCTCGAAGCCCCCTACAAAGTAGTGTCGGCGGGGTTCTTCAACGAGAGTTGGAAGTAGCCCGGGCTGGGCGTTAGCTCAATTCTCCCAAGTGCTCCAGCCGTCCGTTCGAATCGCCGATCCGCTCCGGCTTGACGCCTAAGCGGTCGAGCATCGTGAGGAACAGATTCGTCATCGGGGTCTCGGTCTTGTACTTCACGTGCCGCCCCGGACGGAACGATTGCCCGCCGCGACCCGCAAGTAGTACGGGCAGATCGTGGTGGGTATGCCGGTTCCCGTCCGCGATGCCCGACCCGTAGACGATCATCGACTGATCGAGCAACGAGCGGTCGCCTTCGCGAGTGGATTTCAGCTTGTCCACGAAGTAGGTGAACAACTCCAGGTGATAGGCGTTGATCTTCGCGACCTTCTCCATCATCGCCTCGTCGTTGCGGTGATGCGTTAGCGGGTGATGCGCGTCCGGGACGCCGATCTCGCGGTAAGTCCGCGTCGAACCTTCGCGCGCCATCATGAACGTCGCCACGCGCGTCAGGTCGGCCTGGAACGCCACCGTCATCAGGTCGAACATGATCTTGACGTGCTCGGCGTACTCCGCCGGAACGCCCGCCGGAGTTTCCAGATTTGGATCGAAGTCGAGCCGCGATTTCTCCGCGTTCTCGATCTGCTTCTCGATCGAGCGCACGGCGTAAAGGTACTCGTCGAGTTTGCGGCGGTCGGCGGCGCCCAACTCGCCTTGCAGCTTCTTCGTGTCTTCGCCGACGAAATCGAGAATCGACCGGCGGTACTTTTCCTTACGGGCGCGAACGGCGGGCGAGTCGTTGAACGCCGTGCCGAACAGCCTCTCGAACACCGCGCGCGGGTTCACTTCCGGAGGCATTGGCGAGTTCTCGTTCCGCCACGAAATGTTGTTCGAGTAAGCGCAGGAGTAACCGGAGTCGCAATTGCCGACTTGACGGCCGTCTTCGCAGCCCAGTTCGATCGACGGGAATTTGGTCAGATGCCCGATCTGTTGCGCCGCCACCTGGTCCGCCGAGATGCCCAGCTTGATGTCCGCGCCGAACGTCTTCTTCGGATGCACGCCCGTCAAGAACGACGCCGCCGCTCGCGCGTGATCGCCCGGACCGTCGCCCAGCGCCCGCCCATTGTTATGCGTCAGGCCGGTGATCAAAACCGCGTCGTCCTTGAAGCGCTCCATCGGCTTCAGAATGCGAGGTAGATCGGTTAGCGCTCCTTCGTTCGCGGGCGTCCAGTACCGCATGTCGATCCCGTTTGGCACGTAGACGAACGCCATGCGCACCGCGTTCGACGGAATGCGGCTGGCGGCGAACGCCGGGGTCATCGCGTCGAGAAAAGGCAGTCCCACCGCGACGCCCGCGCCGCGCAAGAGCGCCCGGCGCGACAAAGCTTTCTTTGTCAATGTGGGGGTGATCATTTCGCCGCCATCTCCTTATTCTCGACTTCTCCGCGGCGCGCCTGAAACGGCAGGCTGCGCGCGATCTCCACGATCAATTGCCCAAACCGGTAACCGCCCACACTCGAACGCCGGGCGATGTCCTCAACAGTCCTCTTATCGTATCTCTCCAAACCGCGCCCCAACGCGAAGGTCAGCATTTTTTCCGTCACGCAGCGGGCGAACTCGGGTGTTTCGGCGCGCAGCACGGTTTTCATCTCTGCAGGCGTGACGAACGACTTGCCGTTCGGAAACGTCCCGCTAGAATCGACCGGGAATTTGCCGTCCATCGTGCGCCAACGTCCGATGGCATCGTAGTTCTCGAGCCCGAATCCCAGCACGTCCATCCGCGAGTGGCAAGACGCGCACACGGCATTGGTGCGGTGCTTCTCGAGCTGTTGCCGCAACGACCCGGTATTCCCGACCGCCGCTTCGTCGAGCGTCGGCACGTCGGGCGGAGGCGGCGGAGGCGGGGCGCCGAGCACGTTCTCGAGCAGGTACTTCCCGCGGATCACGGGCGAAGTGCGCGTCGGATAGCTCGACACCGTAAGCACGCTGGCCTGCGTCAAGATACCGCCGCGCTGGGGCGTCGTCAGCGGGACGCGCCGGAATTCCGGCCCCTCGACCCCCGCGATCCCGTAATGCTTCGCCAACCGCTCGTTCAGGAACGTAAACCGCGCGTCGAGGAAATCGGAGAGCGGACGATTCTCTTTCAGCATCGCCGCGAAAAACATCTGTGTCTCGGTCTTCATCGCCGCGCGCAAACCGGCGTCGAACTCAGGAAACTTCTGCGGATCGGGCTTGACGATGTCGAGATTGCGAAGCTCCAGCCATTGCCCCGCGAAGTTATCGGCCAACGCAGCCGCTTTTGGATCCCGCAACATCCGCGCGATCTGCGCTTCGAGAACACCCGCCGCGCGCAGCCGCTTCTTTTCGGCGAGCGAGAGCAACTCCTCGTCCGGCATCGACGACCACAAGAAGTAACTGAGCCGCGAGGCGAGTTCAAGATCGGACACCGGAGCGGATTCGCCTTGCGGGTCGCGCTCGATCCGAAACAGGAAGTGCGGCGACACGAGAATCGCCTGCAGCGCGAGTTGAATCCCCTGTTCCGCCGACTGCCCGTCGGCCTTGGCCATCGCCACGAACTTCGCGAGACCATCCACCTCCGACGCCGTGACCGGCCGCCGGAACGCGCGCCGGGCGGTCTGGGACAAAATCTGATTCACGCACGCGTCGCCGCTTGCCGGATCGCAAATCAAGATCGTTTTGCGCGCGGGATTGTCGAACGGGACGGCGGGCGCATAAGGTCCCCGCACCTCGATGTTGTCCGCGATGATGTTGCGCGCGCGGTTTTCCGTTTCGCTGGGAGGAGCCGGTTCGGGATCGTGAATCAGCCCGATCCGCAAGGTGTGCAAGCCTTCGCGCAGAGGCAGGCGGAAATCGAACGTGCGCTTCTTGTCCTGGCGCGGGTCGATCTCGACTTTCTCGACGATCTTGCCGTCCACCCACAGCGCCGCCACCAGCGGAGGGCGAGGGTCGCGTCCGCGATTGCCGCCGAACTGCATCCGGATGTCGTAATCGGCGTCGGCGGGGAAGGTGTGTGTCACTTCCATCCCGTTCGGTTCCGGCCGGCGTGCCTTCTCGCGTTTATACTGCGCAAGCATCGCTTTCGGCAGAGGATCGGCGCCGATCGCGCGAGCGGCGATTCGCTCGGCGGCGGCCAGATACTTCTCCATCAGCACGGGCGAGATCGACAGCACGTCGCCGATGTTGTCGAACCCATAGCCCGAATCGTCGGCGGGGAAATCGTCGGCGGGACGGTAATCGACTTGGAGCAAATCCCGAACCGTGTTGTTGTACTCGGCCCGATTCAACCGCCGCGCGGTCACGCGGCCGGGGTCGGGTTTCATCAAGCGGTCGGCTTTCTCGAATTCGCGATTCAAGTAGCGCATCACCGCTTCGGCATCCGCTTGCTTCGGGCGCGGTAGACCTTTGGGAGGCATCTCGCCGGTCTTGATTTTGGCGACCACGCGCTCCCAAGTCTCGCGATGTTCGCCGAGCGACGCCGGGGTCTTAAGCGCGTCGAAATTCACGCCGCCGGCCTTCATCTTGGCGTTGTGACACGCCACGCAGCTTTTCGAGACGAACGGCTGCACCGTGGTCTCGAAGGGCGTTGGCGCGGCGGCGAGAAACAACAACGCGGCAAGCATTCTAACTAAAAATTAATCCAAACCTAGCGGCTTCGGCGGGGGCTTCGTCGGATCGTCTTCCTTCGCCTTCTTGAACAATTCGTCGAACTTGCGCGCTCGAATCTCCTCGGCGTGTTTCAAGTTCTCGGCGGACTTTTGGAATAGTTCCTCTCGACGCGCCGACTCGCCCTTCAGCTTTTGCGCGGCGGCGGCCAAGTCGTCGATGACGGGCTTGCGAACTGGTTCTTCGTAACGGATGACGGTCTCGAACTTCGGATCGATCACCAACTTCGATTCGCAACAGGGGCACGTGATGGTGATCGCCATCTCGCGATTCTAACGCTTCTTCCCAATCCGGCGCGCGAGATTCGCAAGGTGGAATGCGTCGAGCGGCGCGCCGGTTGCGGCTCGCCACGGCACGCTCAAGACCGGCCACCCGGAAAGCGCGATCGAACTGCGCGAACCCGCCGAGTAGCCCAACAGGCAATTTTATCCGCCAAAATGCGGAATCCGCGCGTCGAATGGAGCGGTGAAGGTGATTGTCTATAATCGCCATGTGCTTTTCCGGTTGACGGCGCTAGCGGTGGCGGTGTGGCTATCCGCGTGCTCGAAAAATATCCAGACGACGGAAGCCGTCCGCGACGGCGTCCTCAAGTATTTGAAGACGCGCGCCGATATCGATACGTCGCGCATGAACGTCGATGTCTCCAACGTCTCCTTCCGGAAGGGGGAGGCCGACGCCACCGTCGTGTTTATGGCGAAAGGTTCGACGGACCCCAAGGACGGTATGCGCATCAACTACACGCTGGAGCGGCAGGGCGATGAATGGGTGGTCAAGGGCCGCCGCTCGACGAACGCCACCGATCCGCATGGACAGCCGATGAATCCGCACGGTGCCGGGAAGTGATGCGGCGCGTCGCGGTGCTGGGCGGCGGTCCGGCGGGTGCGGTAGCGGCGGAGCGTCTGGCGTCGGCGGGCGTCGAAACGATCGTCCTCGACGAGAAGTTAGCCTGGGAAAAACCGTGCGGCGGCGGCATCACGTCGAAGGCCTACGACCGCTACCCATTCCTGATCGAGAACGATACTCCGAAGCGTGTGGTCACCGAGACCACTATCGCCGCTCCCGTCGCCGGTAGCGCCACGATGACGCTGTCGAAGCCGCTCCTGATCTACTCGCGCTACGACCTGAATCGCATGCTTCTCGAGCGGGCGGCGCGCGCCGGGGCCAACGTCGAAAAAGCCCGAGTCCTAGGGATGGATCCGGAAGGCTCGCGCTGGCGTATCCGAACCTCAAAAGGCGATTGGGACACAGACTTCTGCATCGTCGCGACGGGCGCTCGAAACCCGCTGCGCAACGCGGGAACGGAATGGCAAGCCGCCGACACTTCGACGGCGCTCGGTTACTTCGTACCTAGCAACCAGGCGCACATCGATATCCAATTTCTGCCGAAACTCGAAGGCTACATTTGGGTGTTCCCGCGCTGCGGCCACTTATCGGTAGGCATTTGCGGAAAGGGCGAATCGGCGGCGAAACTGCGTGTGCGCCTGGAAGAATACATGGCCGAAAAAGGAATCGATAAGAAGGACGCTACGTTCTACGGCCACATGCTGCCTTCACTCGAAACGCCGCGCTGGCGTAGCAATCGGGTGTCGGGCGATGGCTGGCTGGCCGTGGGTGACGCGGCGGGTCTCGTCGATCCGATTACCGGCGAGGGCATCTATTATGCGGTCCGCTCCGGCGATCTGGCGAGCGAGGCGCTGCTCTCGGGCGATCCGGCGGCGTATCGCCAGCGCCTCAAGCGAGATTTCCTCGACGATCTCGAATTCGGAGCGTCGCTCGCCAAACGAGTCTTTCTCGGGCGGTTCCTTTTCCAAAGCGTACCTGCACGCATCGTGCAATTCATGCGGCGCAGCCCGCTGTTCTACGGCTTGATGCAGGATGTGTTCGCGGGCACGCTCGACTATCTGGAGTTGAAAGAACGCCTGCTGCGCCAGCTCAACGGCACGCTGCACGAACTCGCGCTGAACAAGTTTTTGCGGCGGGTCGTGCTCGGATAGAAAGATGACGTTCGACCTCTCGGCGGCGCTGCTCGATCGGGCGCGACAAGTGATCCCCGGCGGAGTGAATTCGCCGGTCCGCGCCTTTCGCGCCGTGGGCGGCACTCCTCCGTTTATCGTGCGCGGCGAAGGATCGAGACTCTACGACGCCGACGGGCACGAGTTCATCGATTACGTCGGGTCATGGGGACCGCTGATTTTGGGCCACCGCGCGCCTTGCGTGATCGAGGCGTTGCGCGAGACGCTCGAAATCGGTACCAGCTTTGGCGCGCCCACCGAACGCGAAATCGATCTCGCCGAAGCGATCCGCGACGCATTCCCGTCGATGGAGATGGTGCGCCTCGTCAACTCGGGCACCGAAGCGGCGATGAGCGCGCTGCGCGTCGCGCGCGGCTACACGGGCCGAACGCTCGCCATCAAGTTCGAAGGCTGCTACCACGGGCACGTCGATTCGCTGCTGGTGAAGGCGGGATCGGGACTCGCGACGCTCGGAATCGCGGATTCGGCGGGAGTGCCGGAAGCGTTCGCCGCCACCACGATTTCCCTGCCCTTCAACGATCTCGCCTCGGTGGAGCGGGCCTTCGCCAATCGAGGCCCTGATATCGCATGCGTGATGGTCGAGCCGATCGCCGGCAACATGGGTTGCGTTCCGCCCGCGCCCGGATTTCTCGAAGGCCTGCGAGCGATCTGCACCCGGTACGGCGCGCTCTTGATTTTCGACGAGGTGATGACCGGATTCCGAGTGTCCTACGGCGGCGCGCAGGCGCTCTACGGAGTGAGACCGGACATGACGGCGCTCGGCAAGATCGTCGGAGGCGGATTGCCGATCGCGGCTTACGGCGGCGCGCGCGAGGTGATGACGCACGTCGCGCCCACGGGTCCGATTTATCAGGCGGGGACGCTTTCGGGAAATCCGCTAGCCGTGGCCGCCGGTCTGGCAATGCTGCGCTACTTGAAAGCGCATCCCGACGTGTACTCGAAGATCGAGGCGAGCGCGGCGACCTTGTGCGCTACTCCTCCCCCGGGCGTAATCGTCAATCGCGTCGGATCGATGTTCACGTTCTTCTTTACTGAGACGCCCGTCACCGATTACGCGTCGGCAAAGCTCAGCGACACAGCGCGCTTCGGCAAGTTCTTTCACTGGATGCTCGAAGGCGGCGTGTACCTCGCGCCGTCGCAGTTCGAGGCGGGATTCGTATCCGCCGCGCACTCGGAGGAAGATATTGCGCGGACGGTCGAGCGGGCGCGGAAGTTTAGCGTCTAACGCGGCGGCACGATTTCGAAGGGCCGATTTGCGGACAGGCGATAGGCCGAAAAATCCGAGTAATCGGTGGTGAACACCGTCGAGATCCGCTCCCGATTCGCCGTGTGCACGAGCGTCGCGTCGGCGAAATCCATCGGAAAGTCCCGGTATTTCCGCATCAAGCTATTAATGGGCGGCAAGTCCGCATCGTCCAAGACCGCCACGGTGAAAGCTCCCGAACGGAGAAACCTCTAGGCTAGATCGAGCTCCCTTTCGCCGTTACCCACTTGGAACAAAACTTCGGTGACCACCGCGACCGTGAGAACCATCGGCTTCGGCAACCCAGGGAAAATCGCCGCACAGCGCCGATGCCATTGATCCCGAGCGGATAGACAAGCGATGATTGCACCGCTATCGGCGAGGACTCCGGTCATTCGCTTTCGCCGCCATTCTCCGGCGAACGGCGGCCCGGATCGCTTTTTCGTCCGACGCGCCGGGTGGCAGCGAGATCGAACCGATGTATCTCAAGGCCTCCCGATTGATCCGCCCCTGCTCGGCCTCACGATGCGTACCGGCGTAGGCGGCGACGGCTTCGGCCGCTAATCCGTCCAGGACCGCCGCCAGCGGCGCGTTGCGCGCCTTCGCGAGGCGCTCCAAAGCTCCCTTCGTCTCCCGGGAAACGCGCCAAGTGATGACCTCGGACTTCATGCCGTACAGGGTAATACGTTTACAGCGGGTAAGTCGCCGACTCGCGCAACCAGTCGGCGTTGGCGCGGACGTCGTCTTTCAACTTACCGACCAACTGTTCCCGGCGGTCGAATAAACGGTACCCGTCGCGCGCGCGCAAGTAACCGCGGCGGTCCTCGGGCGCCCCTTCCTTTTCGAAACGGTCTCGATTGTCGAGCAGCGCCTTCACCAGGAACGGCAGGATCGTCGAGTAATCCGCCTGCATGCTCTCGGTCGATTGCTGGTAGGTATCTTTATCGACCTTGCCCCACGTCACCGCCTCGGCGGGCGGGCACGAAGACAGCGAGCCATCGGTGACCGGCGCGGTCACGATCTGCACATCGAATTCGTAGCCGCGGACATTCGGTAATCCGAGAATCTGCCCCAAGGCCGGTTCCGGCTGCAAGTTGAAATTCTTCGGCACTCCGCCGCCGAGGATCAATGTCGCGAGCGCCTTCGCGTCGCTCTCGAACAATCCCCAGCGATGATACGCGCACGCTTCGAACACTTCGGCGTGCAGGTCGAGATCGAAACCGTAACTATCGCGCAAACCCGCCTCACGCATCGCCCAAAGCTTCATCGAGTTCAGGAACACGCTGCCGTCCGATGGCGCGCCGACGAAGACCGGAATCGCCAACCGGTGGCACGCGGCCAGCAGACCTTCTGGGACGCCGTTGCGCTTCTCCATCGCCGCGTAGTGCGCGCCGAGCCGGAAACGCAGTTCGGTCCCCGTCATCTTGCGTTGAAATTCGGGCGTCGCGAGTAACGCGCTCAAGAACCGATCCTGATCGAGCAGCACGTCTTCGTCGAACGCCATATCCGTCACGCGGATCGTCTTCTCGTCTCGAAGCGCAGCATCGTCGCCGAAGATCGGCACCTCGAACACGGGATCGCGCCGCCCGTCGAGGGAGCGGTGCCCGTCGTGATAACAGACCGCGTCGGTGGTCGAGATGTAGGCGATCCAGCCCGTTTCGAGCAAGGGAATCAGCCATGCCAGGTGTTGTCCGGAAACCGTCACCGGGCCCGAGATCGCGAGGGTTAACGGGCAACCGGCGCCGATCGCACGGTCGAGAATCGTGTAGATGCGCCGCAGGTAAGCGCCGCCGAATGCTGGCAGCGCGTGGCGGAACAGTTCGTCGAGAGTATGGCAATGGTCCACGCGCCGCACGCGCACGGTACGGCGGGAAGAAGGATCGGGAGTCACCCTACCAGCTTACGGACACCGCCTTACGGAGTGAGGGGTAACGGCAAGTAATCCCAATCGAGAATCATCTTCTCGTGGAGCGCGAGCTTTAGCTCTTTCTCCACCGCCTCCACTTCCGGACGCCCCGCTAAGTTGACGAACTCCTCGGGATCCTTCTCGAGATCGAATAACTCGAACACGGCGCGTTTGCCGAAATACGCCTGCGAATAACGGGGCGCGAGCCTGCCCCATGCATTCTCGTCGGACATCTCGACCCAGCTTCGTTCGTTGTAACTATCGACCGGCGAGTAGCGCATTCCGGGCGTGCAGTTATAGATCAGCTTGTATCGAGCGTTGCGCGCCATCCGAGAATGATCGAACGTATGTGTCGTTGTGCCTTCGGCGAACGGCCGGCTGCCGTGAGTCACGCGTTGCGCGAACACGTTCCTTCGCGCGGTGTAACTCTGTCCGAGTAAGTGAGGCAAAAAGCTCTGTCCCGACATGCCGGGCGCGGGAGAGACTCCAGCCGCCGCGAGTAAAGTCGGAGTGACATCTTCGCCGGAAATCAGATCGTTCGAAACGCCCGGCTTGATTTTCCCCGTCCACCGCATCAGAAACGGCACGTTCAGCCCGGGATCGTACAGCGAGCCTTTGCCGTGCGGGAACGGGATACCGTTATCGCCCGCGAACAGGATCAGCGTATTGTCCATCCCGGCGCGCTTCTGGATCGTGTCGAGAACGAGCTGAAATTCGCCGTCCATTCGGCCGATCTCGTCGTAGTAGCGGCGCAAGTCTTCGCGAACGCCGGGCAGGTCGGGCAGCCATTTCGGCACGCGCAGCGTCTTCGCGTCCACGCCGCCGGGGATGTTATCCCACGAGTAATGCGGGTCGTCGAAATTCACCCACAGAAAATACGGCTTCTCTTTCGGACGCTTGTCGAAGAACTCGTTGACGCGCTTGCCGGTCATCTCGCGCGGAGACGCGCGGTCGAGATAGTCGACACGATTCTGGAACGTCTGCAACTTGTGCTTGTCGTAAATGGCTTTGCTGTTCGGACCGGGGGCGCCGTCCAAGTGGAATTGCCGGCGGCAAATCCCCGTAAAGTAACCGGCGTCTTTGCGAAGCAGCTCGGGGAGCGTCACAATGTCGGGCGGCAGCGGCGAGGTGAAGCGCGACATGCGCGCCGACACCGGACTGCGACCCGTCATGTACGCGGTACGCGAGGGAACGCATTGCGGCGCGGAGCAGAAGAACTTCGTGAAGCGCATGCCCTCGCTAGCGAACCGGTCGAGATTTGGAGTGCGCACTGTTGGGTTGCCGTAACTGCCCGTGAACTCGGCGGTGTGATCGTCCGAGAGGATCAGGACGATGTTCGGCTTGGATGACGATTGCGCCTGTGCGGCGGCGAGCGCCGAAGTCTGGAGCAGCGTGCGGCGGCTGAGCATGCGCTCGATTCTATGCCAACGGCTACGGCGGCGTGAGCGTCCGAACGTAATCTATCGTCTCCTTGAACGGAGGCACGCCGCCGTACTTCTTTACCGCGCCCGGACCGGCGTTGTACGCCGCTAGCGCAAGCGACAAATCGCCGCCGAATTGCGAGAGCAGATCGCGAAGATAGCGGCTGCCCGCCTCGACATTCTCGCGGACGTCGAACGGATCGGCGACACCTAACGCCCGCGCGGTCTCGGGCATCAATTGCATCAGCCCCTGCGCGCCCTTCGGCGACACGGCACACGGGTAGGCGGCCGATTCTTTGCGAATGAGCCGGGCGAGCAAGTCGCGCGACAATCCGTTGCGCCCCGCCGCGCCGTCGATCACGGGCGCGAGTAGCGACGGCGGCACCGGATCGCAAATTAAGCCCGCCGTTTGCGTCGCCTGCGGCGCGTTCTTCCAAGGCCACGGGTTCGTGAAAAATCCCGGGTCGGCGACGGCCTTCACGGCATGCACCGCCTCCGACTGTTTACGGACCGAATCGCGTTGCTTATCCAGCGATGCTTGCATGCGTTCCCGAATCTGGTCATACGAGCTTTGCGCGAGCAGAAGAATCGCCATCAACGCCATCGAACCTTTCATCGGCGCATTTCGGCGTCTAGTTTAGCCTGTTCGCAAATTTCGGACTAAATCGATCCGGTATCTGATATACTGCAACTCGATTGCATGTCAAATCGAAACGATTTCCGGCGTTCGCTCTATATGAGTGCATCCGTCATCCTTAACGCATTGTTTTTATGGATAGTTAGCGGCCTTTTACCGGCTTACGGCACCGACAAACCTAACGCCGATAATCAATTGCAACCGGTGAAAACCTCGATCACCGTTACCGAGAAACTGGACAATCAGGTGACTCAGGCCGCCAGCGCCACGAAAACCGATACGCCGATTCTCGATATTCCTCAATCGATTCAGGTGATTAGCTTGAAGTTGATCGAGGATCAGCAGGCGATCACGTTCAACGACGCGATCCGCAACGTAAGCGGCGTGACGGTCCCAAATAGTTCCGGCGGCCGATTGGAAGACATGAATATCCGGGGTTTCACTACCAGCATGCAATTCAAGGATGGCTTCCGGAACGACTTTCAGTCGAACCGTGCCGCTAACGAGTTGCAAAACATCGAGCGAATCGAAGTACTGAAAGGTCCCTCGAGCGGCGTGTTCGGACGCCTGGAACCGGGCGGAACGGTGAACGTCCTCACCAAACGTCCGCAGGAGCGCCACCGCGCCGTACTCGGATATCAGACCGGCACGTGGCGTTTGCGCCGGCCGACCGTGGATCTTACCGGGCCTCTGAATAAATCGAAGTCGCTGCTTTACCGGTTCAACTTCGCCTACGACCAAGCGGACAGTTTTCGCGACACGCTGCGGCGCGACAAGATTTTCGCCGCGCCTTCCGTCACGTGGCGGCTGGGCGACCGCAACTTTTTCCGGATCAACGGCGAGTACCTGGGCGGGTCGAGTATCGTCGATCGCGGATTGCTCGCCATCGGCGACCGGCCCGATTACCGGCTGCCGGTAAGCCGCTACCTGGGCGATCCGGCGATTCCATACGAATACGAACAAGGATTCGCGGCCGCGGCCTGGGACCGGATTTTGTCGCCTCGCTGGACCTTCAAAAGCGCCTTTCGCGCCTCGGCCGTGCAGGCCGCCTACGACGCGCGCCAGCCCCGTGCGCTCGCCGCCAACAACCGCACGCTTTCACTCAATACGAGTTTCTCGAACCAGTGGCTGACCACCCAATACCTCACCAACGATCTGGTAGGCAAATTCTCGACTGGCCCGCTCGATCATACATTTCTCGCGGGTCTCGATCTCAACCGCGAAACGTTCGACTCGCTCACCCGCACTGGGCCGAACGTCAATCTCGACATCCTGGAACCCAACTACGCGGCTTTGCCCGCGCCGGGAAATCCGCCCGTTACGGCGAGCAGCTTGTCGCGCAATCTTTACGGCGGAGCCTATATCCAGGATCAGGTGAAAGTAACGAACTGGCTGAAGTTCATGGCCGGGATCCGTTACGACATCGCGCAACTGCGGAACGACAACCGCTTCCTCAACCGCCGGACGAATTTCCGCAACACCGCGCCGGTTCCGCGTGTCGGCGTCGTCCTGCAACCCAAGCCCTGGGTTTCGATCTACGCCAACTGGGCCAGATCGTTCAACCCGCAGTCCGGCGTGAGCTTCGCCGCCGAGCCTTTCCAGCCGGAGCGCGGCGGCCAATACGAGACGGGAATCAAATTCGACGCCCTGCAAAGCCGGATCATCGCCACCGCCGCCGTGTTTCAGATCGAGAAATCGAACGTTTTGACCGCCGACCCGCTCAACGCCGGTTTCTCGATTCAGGTTGGCGCACAGAGGAATCGCGGTTTCGAGTTCGATCTCACTTCGCAGTTAACCCGCCAGTGGACGCTGGTCGCGGGCTATGCGCACAACAAACCCGTGATCACCGCGGACAACACGTATCGCCCCGGCAATTTCCTGCTGAGCGCACCCCGCAACTCGGGCAGCCTCTGGACCACCTATGAGTTCGATAAGACCGTCGCGCGCGGGCTGGGATTCGGCGGCGGCGTCTTCGCGGTCGGATCGCGTTGGGGCGATCTTGAAAACTCGTTCCTCGTGCCCGGCTATGCGAGAGTGGATGGGGCGATTTACTACAAATGGTTCCAGCAGGACAAACTCCGCAGCCGCCTGAGCCTGAACTTCAACAACCTGACGGATCGCCGCTACTACGAAGGAGTTCGCGGACGATTGGGGATCGTGCCGGGAGCGCCCCGCTCGCTGACGGCGGGTCTGCAGGTCGTGTTCTAGCGATGAAGGTCAGGACCTTGTGGGCCATCCACAAGTGGGCCGGTTTGGTCTTCGGATCGTTGCTGTTCCTGGTCTTGTTTACGGGCACGGTGGCCGTATTCAAAGAGGAGATCGACTGGGCGGTTACCCCGGCGCTTCGCGTCACGCCTCGAGACCGGCTCGCTTCCATCGACGACGTACTGCGCGCTGCGGGCGCCGCCGCGTCGGGTGTCGTGATGCCCGCCGATCCGGCCACCGCCTACACCGTCTATGTGGGCGCAAAGCAGGTGTTTGTCGATCCCTACACCGCGCGAGTGACCGGATCGCGCGAAGGCGAGCATCTCGCGAATGTCATTCGCCAAGCGCACGCGCGGTTCTATTTCTTCGGCTGGCAGGGCCGCGTGTTTGTCGGGTTTCTGGGATTCGCCTTACTCGCGTCGGCGGTGACAGGTTTGCTAATTTACGGTCCGTTTCTGCGTGGCGTATTCGCCCAAGGGAAGCGATGGTGGCAAATCCGGGAAGGTTTTCAGTTGGCGACTTCGGACTGGCACAAGCTGATTGGAGTCGCTTCTCTCGCTCTCAACATCGTCTGGGCCTCGACCGGCGCGGTCTTGGGTCTCGAAAACTTACTTCGCTACACCCCCGAACTTAGCAAGACCATCCACCGAACGCCGTCCGCTAAGACGAGTCCCGAGGATCGCCCGAAGATCGGTGGGGACGCGGCGCTCGCGGCGGCGAAACTCGCATTGCCAGGACTACAGCCTACTAGCTTGCTTCTGCCCTCCCCCAAATCCGGCCACTACACGATCTACGGCAATATCGGCGGGCATTTCGCACGGCATGCCGCGAATTGGGCGCTGATCGGCGCTTACGATGGGCGAACGGTGGCCGTTAGCGACTCCCGTACGGTGAGCGGCGGCGTCCGGGTGTACGACTGGATGGAACCTTTGCACTTTGGAGACTTCGCGGGCACCGGAGTCAAACTGCTTTACCTGCTTTTCGCCCTCGCTTCGAGCGCGTTACCCATTACGGGTTTCGTACTCTGGTGGACGAAGAGAACGTGACATGCGGCGTCGCGACGCACTTTCGTTGTTGGCTCTCCCCGCGTTAGCCGCGGACCCCATTCATCTCATCGCGCATCGCGGCGGCGTGGTCGGCGAAGGGCGCTCCGAGAATTCGCCCGAGGCTCTCGAAGCTGCCATAGCCGCGAAGTACTGGATGGTCGAGGTCGATCTTCGCCTCGGCCCGAATGGCGCGCCCATCCTCCAACACGATCGGGGACCCGTATCGGGCGAACCGTTCCGCTTCGACAAGGCTTGCGAGATGTGCGCCGGCCGGATGCGCCTGATGCTCGACGTCAAAGAGGACGGTCCGGCGGAGTTCTACGGTTCCATTCTCGACTCGCTCCGCCGCCACCGGCTTGCGGAAACCGCCTGGCTGCTTTCGGGCGAGCGTTCGCGCCCGCATTTCGAGGGCATGATAAAAACTTCGGTCAACGCCCGCGAACTCGACGGCGCGTCGCCCGAGCGGCATTATCTCTTCGAACTCGCAAGCGCGATCGACGAGCGGCTGTTCGAAAGAGTCCATGGGAAAGGACTGGTCGCCGTGGCCGCCGTGAATACCTTTCGCTATCGCGGACAACCGGCGGACGCTCCGGCGAAAGATATCGCCCGGTCGCTCGCGCTTGGCGTGCGGCACTTCCAGATCGATTCCGGTTACTCGTCGCTTTTCGCTCCGTAGCGAAGTTCGACGACCGCCGGGCCGGGCGCGACTACGATCAACCGGTCGTGCTCGCCGGATTTCAGCGGCGCGATTTCTCGTCCTCCGATCGCCTTCACGATCCTGGGTACGGTTTCGCGATGGCCGACAATCAGGGCGGCTTCGCCCTTGCTCACCGCCGTCCGCACGCGAGCCACGAGTTCGTCGAGCGCGGTCTGCTTGTAGATTTCGACGCGACGGCCCGCCGCTTTGGCAGCCGGTTCCGCAGTGCCTTGCGCGCGCAAAGTGTCGCTCGCGAAGAAGTGCTTCACGCGGGCATCGCGTAACGTGTGCGCGAGCGCTTCCGCGCGGGCGCGGCCTTGTTCGTTCAACGGCGGATCGGGATCGCCCGTACGCTCCGCATGGCGCACGACGAAGATCGTTTGCGACAGCAGGAGCAACAAGGGAAGCATTCTTCTACGGTAGCCGCATGACAGGAAAGAAAGTGCCAAGCCGTCAACGTGCGGGCGGCTGTAAACTACGGGCATGCGACGCCGTGAATTTCTAGCCGCTTTACCCGCCGCCCTCGCGCTCAAGGCCGACGCGGCGGAGACGAACTCCAAAGGCGAATGGCGCAACAAACAGTCCGGCATGGCTTACCGGCGTTTAGGGCGCACCGGCTACCACGTTTCGGAGATCGTCATGGGCGGCAATCTCGTGTCGCCCGCCAACTACGACCATGTCCTGGCCGCGATGGATATGGGCTTGAACTATCTAGACACCGCGCCCGCTTACGGCAACGGCCAAAGCGAACTCGGCTACGCGCAGGTGATCAAGGCCCGCAAGCGCGACACGTTCTTCCTGAACTCGAAGATCAGCTTGTGGGATATCAATCGCAACAAGCTATTCGCCGAGATCTATGCGGGCTTGCCCGAGTCCGAACAAAAGCGGCTTAAGACAAAGGCTCGCGATCTGGTCGAGCGGCGAAAGGCCGATGCGCCCGACTACTTCATCGGCTACTTCAACGGTCAAGATAAAGAGCTCGAAGACGCCTCGCTGTCGAATGCGATGGAGCAAGAGTATGGCCGCCGCATCCACCGGGGCAAAAACTACCGGGAGTTGGTTCTCAAGTCGGTCGACGAATCGCTTGCGCGGCTTGGCACCGATCACCTCGACTTGTTGATGTGCCCGCATGGGGCGAACTCGGGTTTCGAATTGGCGAACTATCCGGAGATCTTCGAGGCGTTCGAGTCGCTCAAGAAGTCGGGAAAGGTGCGCCATCTCGGCGTTTCGTCGCACACCGATCCCGCGGGCGTGATCGAGGCCGCGCTCAAGGCGAAGGTGTACTCGGCGGCAATGGTCGCCTATAACATCGTCAACCGAAAGTATGTCGAGAGCGCAATCGAGGCGGCGCACAAGTCGGACTTCGGAGTCGTCGCCATGAAAGTCGCGCGTCCGGTGAACATGGGCCGCGGCCGGCCGACGCCTCCCGAACGGATCGCCATGATCGACGCCGCGATCCCCGGGCCGCTGAAGGCTCCGCAAAAAGCGTATGTCTGGGCGCTCAAGAATCCGAGCTTGACGGCGGCGATCTCCGAGATCGGCGACCTGTCGCTCGTAAAAGACAACGTGCCGCTCGCGGGAACAAAACCGGGCCGCGCTGCGTAGCTTCTGGCGATGATCGCCTTTCTGCTGTGGTGCCTGCTGTTCGTGCTTTGCGCGCCGCTCGCGATAATCGCGCTGATCGCCTACCCGATCGTTTGGCTGCTGCTGTTGCCCTTCCGCCTCGTCGGCGTGGCCGTTAGCGGCGTTCTTTCGTTGATCTGGGGAATCTGCCTGCTACCCTTCCGGCTTGGCCAGCGGATCGCCCATTAAAATCGCGCCGATGTGCGAACGCCCGCGGTTTCGACCACCAGCGTCCCCGTGCGCGCCCGAGTCTCGACGTTCACCTGCTGCAAGCCGGGCCAACCCGGCGCGGGACCGGCGTAAAGCACTCGCGCTACCGCTCCATCGACGGTTGCCGTAACCGCGCCCGTACCTAATCCCGTCATCCAGGCGACCGCGTAGCCGTCGCCCGTAGTAACCGCGAAAATTCCTGGAGCGGCCGGCGCTACCGTCACGTTTACCGCCAGCTTGGCGTCGGCTACTTGCACCTCGACGCTCGACGCCGCGCGCGGCACAAGCGCGTTGATCTGGCCCGGCGACGCGAAATGCAGCGGGACCGGCTCGCCGCCGATTCGCACCGTCGTCCCAGCGAGCTTGTAGACCGGCGCGCGCAGATCGGCGGCCGCCGTCGCGCCTCCCGATAACCCGCGCCCGAAAATCGAAATCAGCGTCTCGTTCGCAACCGTGCCGGCGGGGGACAAACTGGCGGCATTGGCGATTCCGGCGGCGGTGAACTGCGGGTTCGCCTCCCCGCCCGGCGTCGCGATCCCCGGCTCCTGTCCCGTTAGCCATAGCAACGCGCGTTCGAGCGTCGCTTGAAAGCGGGGATCGCGCCACGTTTCGTCGAAGTGGCCCAGCGACGTATAGAACACGCGGCCTCGCCCGTAAGGATGCACCCACGCGACCGGGAAGTCGACGGTGTTCGGATTCGCGTCGGGCTTCGAGAGATCGATCGTCCGCACGTCGATCGTCATCAACACCCGCGACCGCGCGCGAGAAAAGCCGCGGAACTGATAGTACTCCTCGACCATCTCGAACGACGGCGCGACGGGCATCGACGCCGGATGTGCGGGATCCTCGATTTCGACTCGCGCCGACTGCACCCAGGGGTGGCCATTGAATCGCGCGCCGATCAACTCGCCGTACTCCGCCCATTGGTAGAACGTGTCGGTGGCGCTGTGCGCTCCGCCGAATCCCTTCCCGCCGCGCACGAACTCGACCAGCGCGCTCTTTTGCGCCTCGTTCATGGGCAGTTCGCCGCTGGTGAAAAAGAATACCGCGTCGAATCCGGCGAGCGTCTCCGCGTTTAGCGGCGCGACGTCCTCGGTCCACTCGACCGAGAGGCGTCCGTTCGAGCGCACGGCAATGTCTTGCATGGCGCGCGCGGAAGCCGGAATCGAGCCGTGCCGGAAACCCGCCGAGTGCGTTACATACAACACGCGCTTAGGCTGAGCGGTTAAAGCCGCCGCGAAGATTCCAAAGCACAGGACGAACCGCATCCTGGTTCGATTGTCGCGCGTCTCGCGTTAGCGGGCGATGCGTAGGATTTCGCCGGCAATCTGCGCGAACGCCTGGCTCAACTCGGCGGTTGTCGGAGCGAAAACGTAGAGACCCGACGCTTTGGTGGCGTCGTACTCGGGGCTAGCCGCCGTATTCGAGACGCGATTGAGAAACTCGTCCTCCGCCGCGCCGACGCCGCCCAATCCGATCGAGTAGATCACGACGTTCAGGTCTCCGGAAGCGGTGGCGTTATTGCGAATGCGCCGCGCCGCGTCGTTGGCCGCGTTGATGCCCGCGTTCTCCATCGTCGTCGCGTGGTTAATCCGAATCTTGCCGATGTCGGGGCTGCCGGACGTGGTGATGTACTGCAATGTTTTGTAACCCGTGTCCACTACGTTATTGCCGTAGATATCGGTGGTGGGCATGAAGCCCACGTCGCCGTACACATAACTCGTGCCGCCCGACATGTTAAACACACACCCCGTGCGCGACGAGATCAACGACGAGGACGGCGCGGGCATCGCCGTCGCGATGTGATTGTAGATGCCGATGGTACGCCCGCTCGAATCATGAAACTGGACCCAGCCGAGTTTGCCCGTGGTGGTCGAGCAGGGCGTCCGGCTGAGCGTGGTGATTTTCGCGGTAGTAGGCGGCGAAGTGGGCGGAGCGCCCGTGTAGCCGCGCGCGGTGGTGCGCATGGCGTTCGCGGCCGTGAAGTCGAAGGTCAGCGTATTGGGCTGTCCGTCTGTAAAGAACAAGATCACGTTTAGCGAGCCGGGTTCGTTGATGAGCTTCAATTGCTCGTAAGCGTTCCACAACGCCTGCGCGCTATTGGTGGCGCCCGTGCAATTGATCTTCGAGATCAAGTCCGGAATCTTGCCCGTGCCGGTGAGGAAGTCGCCGGGCGTAGTTTGCATCGCGAAGTCCACCCGATAGTCGCCGCCGTAAGTTAGAAGGCCGACGCGGTCCCGGTAATTGGCAAACTTCTTAACAAAGGAAGTCGCCGCGCTCTTTACCGGCGTACAGGCGCCCGCCGTCGCTAGAGAACCGGACCGGTCGATGACCATCATCACGTTGACGTCGCGGCGGGAGGCCTTCCCGATCGCGCGCAGATTGGTGTAGTTCTTTCCCAGGTAGCGCAGGAAGTACGACGGCGATTGCAACGATACATCGACGGTTACCGTCCGCGTTCGAGTGGCGGTTTCGGCGATGGATACGCCGATCGACCGGTTTGTCGAATAGAGATACCCATCGGGAAAGTTCGCGGTAAAGAACCGGTTGGCGGTATCGACGGCCGCCGACTCCTGCTCTCCGATCGTTAAACCGTTGGCCAGAGAACGCGCCGCGCCAAGCGCCGCCGCGTCCACGGCCATCGAAAGCCGGGCACGGACGCCGTAGAGCATGCTCGCGTCCACCGCCAGCCCCACGGCCGGAACGACAAAGGTCAACATCGCCGCGGTTATCGCGACGGCGATTCCCCGTTCACGCCGCGACATACGGCCCCAGTCGCGCACGAGCCTCCGAGGTTGGCTAGTAAATCGCACGGGCGTACACCCCCGTTCCCATGTACTTCGTCGGCAGATCCCAGTTGGGCGACCGGACATACACTTCGGAAATATAGGCGACTTCGCCGGGCGCGAGCGTCATCACACTCGACCAGTTCGTCGCTCGAACGCCGCTCTGAGTCAAGTAGTTGTTAGTCGAGATCGATCCGTCCGGCTGCAGCAGAGAGGGCGGAGGCGAGCCGAACGAGCTTTGCTTAAGGCTCGTATTGCCAAACGCAACGCGGTGGATGATTACGGGGGTGTCGCGATTCGTGCACGCCCCGCCCGAAAGACCCGCCGCGGTACAGTCCGCGTCGCTCGGCACTGTGACTTGCGAAAGGATCACCACGCCGTCGCCGCCGGTGCGGGTCATGTTCAAACCCGTCGCCAACCGCACGACGATGTCCTGGCTGCCTGGCTGCGAGAAGTCCACCCAGCGCACGTACATGTGGCCGGCATTACGCGCCAGCTGCGTCACCTGCAGATTGCGCCCCAAATTCATGCCGACATTGAAGGTGCCGAGCAACAGCGGCGTCAGAAACGACATGCAGAGCGCGAACTCGATCAGTGAGTTGCCGCGTCGGTTGTTCCGCCGCAAGTTCCGGGGATGAGGGGGATGAGAGCGAAGGCGGGTCATCGCGCGGGTGGCGCCGAGCCTCCCGGCAGCCCCTCCATTACGTCCGTCGCGCGGGCGGTCATGTTCAACGGCGTGGCCGTGCGCATCAACGGCATCATCCAGCCCCAGGCATAGTTCTCCACCGAAACCTCGACGATATTGCCCGGCGTGTTCGACGCCGTTTCCTCGAACGTGTCCGGTGTGAAGTAGCGGATCTTCACCTTCTCCGCGTTGTCGTCGCCCTTGAGGAAGCCCATCGAATGTTCTTGCACCACCGAACGGATAGAGGCGTCGTGCCCCATCCCGGGCTTAACCTGGTAAGTCACCGCGTAGCGGACCCCCTCGCGAACGGCATGCTGAAACGTGCTCCGCATAAACAGCGCCACCGAAAAATCGACGACGCCGAACATCATGGCGAACGTGGGCACGAACACCAGTGCGGTTTCCGTAAAGGTGTTGCCCCGCCGCCGCCGGTTATCGCGAATCCTCTTCATGTGGTTCCAGACTCAGCGTAGAGGCGCCCGGCGAAAAAGGCGATGAAGGCTTTCCCCGAAATCGTGGACGTAAGGTCACCTAAATGAACCCGCGCTGCTCTACCATGGGAAATTGCGTTCTCCGCGAGCCGACCGAACTTCCATTCTTCTCGTCTTGATGTGCACCTTTTTGGGCGCCGCCGCGCAAATCTTGATGAAAAGCGGCGGATCGAGCCTTGCCGGGCTGTCGATCGGCCAAGTCCTTTCGCATCCGCAGATTCTGCTGCGCAGTTTACCTTTGTTCGCCGGATACTGCTTGTACGGAGTGAGTACGGTCTTGCTGGTGTTGTCGCTGCGGCGCGGCGAGCTTTCAGTGCTTTACCCCATCATTTCCCTGACCTACGTCTGGGTACTTCTCTTATCGGTCGCCATCTTCGGCGAGTCCCTGAACGTGTGGAAGATCGCCGGCGTCGCCTCGATTGTCGCGGGCGTCAGCTTTTTGGGACGGGGCGGCGAAGCGTGAGGACTCCGCTCTCCTCGATCGGCTTGGTGCTGCTCGCCTCGTTTATCGGCTCTTTCGGAGCGGTGTTTCTGAAAGGCGGCGCGGCGCGTCTGGCGTTCGACTTCGGCGCGCTCGTCCGCAATTGGCGGCTGGCGGCCGGGGTCGCGCTGTTTCTCTTGTCGAGCGTATTCTTCGTACTTGGCGTCCGCGAGGGCGAGTTGACGATTCTCTATCCGATGGTGTCCTTAGGGTACGTGTGGACGCTGGTATGGTCGAAACTGTTTTTCGGCGAACCGTTCACCCGGACCAAACTGAAAGGTTTGGCCTTGATCCTGTTGGGAGTGCTTTTCCTGGCGGTTGGGAATCGGTGAACGCGGGTCTCCGGCAGCACCCTCCAGTAGCGGGCAAACTAAGCCGGCTTGCGCTCTAATTGAAACGCCGTGCGGCGGCGGCCACCGGAGCCGGTTCCGGCGCGGGAGGCGGCGCGGGCTTGCGAATCCGCCCATCGAGCCTTCCCGCGATGTAAGCCTCGCGCGCGGCGGCGAACTTCGGCGTGCCGGGAACCGCTCCGCGAGACGCCACATCCGCGTCCGTCACTTCGAGCGCCGTAGGCAAGTGCTTCTGCAGGTACGCCTTCAAGCGGTCGGTCACCGTACGATTCGCCGAGCGGCACATTAGAAACAGAATTTCGTCGCCCGCCGCCTTCACCAACGCCGAATAAATCAGCGACGCACGGTTCAGCTTTGGCGACGCGAGCGTCTTTTCGAGTTTCTTCGCCCGCGGTTCCAAGTTCTGCCACTGGGCTACGTCGCTCTTAGACAATCCCGATTGTTTCGCGAACGCCGTGCGCTCCTTGGGCGTGAGTTTTTCGGCTAGTAAACTCAAGAACAGCCCGAACGGTTGCGACCGAAGATCGGTTCCATAGGGCACCATTTGCAGCGCTTTTTGGAGCTTCTGGAAACCGGCGTGATTCACCTTCGCCCCGGCCAGCGCGGGCGAGAACAGCGTCAGTAATCCCTCGCGCTCCAGTAGCTCGATCAACTCGCCGGGATTCGGTTCCGAGGAGATCGCGAATAGCTCGTCGCGCAGCGCCGCCGCGCCGATGTACTTTTCCACTCCCGCTTCCCGCGCGTTGCGGTATTGCGCCTCGGTGCGTTCGCCGATCGCGAATCCCAGTCGAACCTTCAATCGCAGCAGCGTCAACAATCGCGCCGGTTCGTCGTACAGCGTGTAGTTGCCGACGGCTCGCAATTCGCGCTGGGCGATGTCGGACTGTCCGTTGGTTGGGTCGAGCAGCAAACCGCGCGAGCCTTTGCTTAACGAAAGCGCCATCGCGTTTACCGTGAAATCGCGGCATCGCAAATGTTCGTGGATGGGCGCGGGCGACACTTGCGGGCGGGCGCCGGTTTTGGCGAATCTCTCCTGCCGCGAC
Organism: Bryobacteraceae bacterium; assembly: GCA_033763835.1. Lineage (GTDB taxonomy): Bacteria > Acidobacteriota > Terriglobia > Bryobacterales > Bryobacteraceae > JAPKYZ01. The sequence goes on from JANRJS010000022.1 coordinate 121,186, forward strand.
ATCGAGAGCGTCGCCGCCACGCCTTCCGGTAACTCGAGCGTATGAATTTTGCGCAGTTCGTCGTCGGCGGCGGTCTTAACGCCGCGCTTTTCGAGCGCCTTGGCGAGTTTCGCGGGCGCGCCTTCGACGACGAAATCCAGCTCGCGCACGGCGAATCCGCCCAGCATGTCGCGCAACGCTCCGCCCGCCAGAAAGACGTTAAAGCCGGACTCCGCCGCGACATTCGCCACCAGGGTGACGGCTCGGAATTGCGGCCCCGTCAAGTGGCTCTCCAGCATGAACATGTAGTCGCTCATGCGCGTGGATGCTTCGCCACCGCCCCGCATAACCGCGACGGCAGCACCTGAGTATAGATCTGCGTAGTTGAAATGTCGGCGTGACCCAGCATCGTCTGGACGCTCCGCAAATCGGCGCCGCCCTCCAGCAAGTGGGTGGCGAACGAATGCCGGATCCGGTGCGCGGACATACCGGCTATTGCCGCGCGCCGCCCGCGCAACGCAAGGGCCTTCGAAAATCCTTGCCGCGTTAATCGAGTGCCGCGCGCGGTGACGAAGAGATACTCGCTCGACCGGCCGCGCAACAGCGCCGGACGGGCTTGGGCCAGATATTGGGCGACGGCGTCCATCGCGGCTCGACCCACTGGCACCAGCCGTTGCTTATGGCCCTTTCCCGTTACCCGCAAGATTCCGCGATCCGCGAAAAAATCGCCTAGCCGCACGCCGCACAACTCCGACACACGCAACCCGCACGCATAGGCGAGTTCTACCATCGCGCGGTCCCGCAGCCGGTTCGTCCTCTCTTCTCTGTCCGGCATCGTTATAGATTCAAGATCCCGTTCCGATACCGGCTTCGGCAAGGTCCGCCAGCGCCGGGGCGAAACAATGAGTTCCGTAGGATCCCGCTCAATCCGGCCTTCGCTTAGCTGAAACCGGAAGAATCCGCGAAGCGCGGTCAGGTGTCGGGCCAGCGAACGCGCCCCTAAACCGCACGCGCTCAAATCGTCGAAATAGCGACGAATGGAATCGGGTTTGAGGGCGTCCGGATGGGAAGCCGCCCATCGCTCGAACCGCTTCAAATCCCGCGAGTAGGCGGACAGCGAATTCGCCGCTAACCCCTTTTCTACCCGGCAGAAGCCGAGGAACGACCGGATCGCGGGCCCTAAAGCGAGGCCACTCATAGCGCCAATGATACAATACTGCCGAAACTGTTTGAAACATTTTCGCCAACTTTAGGTATTTCATGCCGTTGCGAGGACGTTAACCCGTGCCCGGCTCCACCTCGAAGAAAGTCCTCGTCCTTCGGTTCGACCGGGAACCGTTGCCCGGCTACGTCACCCCTCCCGCGTCGTTTCTCGATTCCGGAATCGAGTTGCTTACCGCCGGCGGCAATCTCATCCTAATTCCGTACCAGGAAGTCAAGGCAGTCTGCTTCGTCCGTACGTGGGACGAACCACACGGGCTTGCCGGTAAGCGAACCTTCGCCTCGCGCCCGAAAAGCGAAGGCCTATGGGTACGATTCGCGTTCCGAGACGCCGATTCGCTCGAAGGGTTGATGGCCAATCGATTAGCCGAAATCGACGGCCGAGGGCTTTGGGCATCGCCCCCGGACGCCACCGGCAACACCCAGCGCATCTTTGTGCCCCGGGGCGCATTGATCGAGTGTGCCGTGCTCGGCGTGGTCGGCGGGCAGAATCGGGGACGGAAGAGTGCGCCTTCCGAAAACCAGATGAAGATGTTCGATTAGCGGGCGGCGACCGCGTCCAAAGATAGTTCGCCCAAGTCCGACCATTGGTCGGTTCGGGCGCTTTCGACAAAGGTCATCGAGTCCAGCAGAAATCCGCGTGGACCTCGGTAGGCAGCCCAACGGCGGCGGGCGATCTCCGCGGCCCGAATTGCCGACTCTCCAGTAAGTCCTTGGGCAAGAGTAACGTGCGGAGTAAATTCAAACGGTTCGTTGAAGGCTAACGCCCCCTGCGACAAGCTCTTGTGTAACCCTTTCAACTCTTTCGAGCCTTCCGCGACCGACAAATACACGACGGAAGTTTCGGGAAACACCTGGATTTCGTCCAAATCGATCCAAATGGGCGAGAAATTAGCGGCATCGCGTTGCAGTTGCCGCCATGCGGCGTCGCGAGACGCAAGCGTACGGGGAGGCAGAACGGTAATGTGCGAGCGAAGGTGGCAACCGGGCACTAGCTCTTCCCGCAGGCCGTTCAGTAACGGTCCCAAAGGCTCAGGCAGGTAAGTAACGAGTGCGAAAAGCATGCCGTCCGTCCCCTCGGGACTGCATCCCATCTCTGAAGTATAGGCCACCGGCGCACTCAAGCGGCGGCGGGCTGAACCGGTTCAATCCCGGTTCCGGCGGAGGGAGCGGTCCACCACTGGGCTTCCTCAAACCCCACATATTTGAAGATGCGCAAGTCGCCGGATGGAAGCTCTAAAATATCGCCGACTTGTAATGCGTTCGGCGTCAACCGGAGCGACTGCCAGAGGGCATACGCGGAAACAGCCTCTACCTCGCCGGCCGTTTCGTAATCCTTTTGTTTCGCGATCGTCGCGCCGCTCGCTTGCGCCGTCCAACGGAATTGCTGACGCGCCAAGTCTTTCATGCGGTGCAACCGGTAAAGTGCCATCGCTTAAAACATATCTCACAACAAATGTTTTTTGGCAAGGGCCGTCCGGTAACCCATTTCGATCCAGCGTTCGATTCGATCGCGCCGCCACTCGACCATTTCCGCCGAAGGTCCCAGGCGTTCCGGCGGGCTGAGATCTACGACTTCCAGTTGCGCCGGTGGCGCGGCGTCGAATCGCGCCCAATTCCGCAACAGGCGTGCGCCGAAAGTCAAAGCGGGCGAGCCGCCGCCGATCAGGTCGACGCACACCGCCCTTTCCGCGCCCATTTGCGCCGCGCCCCAAACCGGCAACGCGGCCAGCAGGCCGCCGTCGGCATACCAACGCCCATCGAAACGATGCTGCGGCAGCAAGAGCGGAACTCCGCAGGACGCCGCCAAATGCCGCCAAGTCACGCCGGGCACCGTAATCAAACGCGGTCGAAACGTCCACATCTCGGTTAAGGCAACGCCGAACGGGCATTGTGGCGTCCAGGCGGCGTGCAGGTCGCGAATCCAGCCGTTCAGGCTGTCGGCGTCGATCGCGCCCCCGTAGATCGAGCGGGGAAACCGCCACCGGTGAGGAACTCCGTGGCGTTCGTCGCGCCAGTGCGCCGCCAAGTCCTCGCCGGAAATGCCGCCCGCGATCGCCCAGCCATTCAGCGAGCCGACGCTCGCGCCCACGACCGAATCCGGGCGAAAATGTTCTTGGAGAGCGAGCCACACTCCGGCTTGATACGCTCCGAACATTCCGCCCCCGGAGAGTACTAACGCCGTCTTCGCCATGACCGAACGCGAGTTGCTGGAATTTATCGAGAGTAGCAGTCACGTCGTCCCGCTCGAAGGATTGAAGCCTTGGGACAAAGCGCTTTCGACTACGCTGAGGGGCGCGCACGGGTGGTTCTCAAGGGCACGCTCGCCGGAGGGCGCGATGGCCGGGCTTTGGCTGTATGCCGGGGAATGGAATCGCGCGCACGAGGTGGCGCAGGATTTGGCGACGCGCGAAGGCTCTTACTGGCATGCGATCGTTCACCGCGTGGAGCCGGACGCCTGGAACTCGAAGTACTGGTTCCGGCAAGTGGGCCGACATCCGATCTTCGAGGAACTCGCGGCTCGCGCGGCCGAAGCCGGATATGGCGACGGGGGAAACTGGGACGCCGAACGATTCGTCGATTTCTGTGTCGAGAGCGGTGAATCCGGCCTGGCCGCCGCCATTCAGGCGGTCGAGTGGAAGCTGCTCTTCGACTATTGCCGTCAGGGAGACCGCATTTGACCAAAATCTGGGGCGCGTTCGCCGCGCTAGCCGCGGCTGTCGCCGCGTGGTGGTTCCTGCGAGGCTCTCAGCCGCCCGAGGTTCCCTTCGCCCGCGCCACCCGCGAGCGGATCGAAAGCGCGGTTACGACTAATGGCAAGCTGGAACCGGCCGAATGGACAGCCGTTCGCGCCGAACGGGACGGTTTGGTGGAGCGCGTACGGGTCGCTCGCGGCGAGAAAGTCCGCGCGGGCCAAGTGATCGCCGAAATGGAGGCGCGCGACGCCCGGGCCGACTTGGTGGCTGCGGAATCGCGGATCGCACAGATTCGCGCGGAAATCGAAACCCTGAATCGCGGCGGACGCCCGTCCGAGTTGGCGGAAAACGATGCGGCACAGGCGTCCGCGAGGCTCGAAAAACGGCAAGCCGAAGAGGAGCTGGCCAAGTTGATGCGGCTCGAGTCGCAGCGGGCGGCGACGGCGGTGGAAGTCCAAGCGGCGAAGGATCGCGTGGCGCGGCTCGATTCGCAACTCGCGGCTTTAGCGGCCAAGCGTCGCGCATTAGTCGCGGACGCGGACCGGTCGTCTGCTCGTGCGCGACTACGCGACGCGGAAGCAGCGGCGGCTCTGGCGCGGGCGAAGATCGCCATGGCGGCGATCGCCTCTCCCCGCACGGGTACCGTCTATCAATTGGACGCTCGGCCGGGCGCTTTTCTGACTCCCGGCGCTTTGGTGGCAAACGTCGGTACGATCGAACGCCTTCGGGCGCTAGTAATGGTGGACGAACCGGAGTTAGGACGCGTCCGCGTAGGACTGCCGGTGAGCTTCACGTGGGACGCCATGCCGGGCCGAAATTGGAAAGGCACGGTCGACAAGATGCCGACGCAGATTGTGCCTTTGGGCACCCGGCAGGTCGGCGAGGTGCAGTGCCTAATCGACAATCGCGACGGCGCGCTACCGGCGGGAGCGAACGTAAATGCGTCGATTCTGGCGCAGGCGGTAGACAACGCGATCGCGATTCCGAAAGAGGCGCTACGGCGTGAAGGATCGGAGAGTGGGGTCTATCTGCTCGAAGGGGGCGCCGTCAAGTGGCGTCCAGTTAAGGTTGGGCTGGGGAGTGTTACTCGGATCGAGGTGGAGGGCCTGAAGGACGGCGACGCCGTGGCGCTGCCGTCCGAGGTCAAACTGGCGAACGGGGTTGCCGTTACGCCGAAATTCCAATAGCTAATTCAGATCGAAGAGCAGAACTTCCGCGGGAGCCTTGGCCGCCACTTCCGCCCTCACTTCGTTCTGAATCGCGGCGCCGTCGCCTTCCTGCAGCTCGACACCGTTCAACGTCACCGAGCCTTTGGCGACTTGCAGCCAGCCGGAGCGTCCCGGCGCTAACTCGTGCGACGCGGTATCGCCGCCGCGAAGCCGGGCCACTAGCAACTTAGCGTCCTGATGAATCTTCACCGCGCCGTTTACCGGATTCGGCGACGCCACTTCGGTGAACTTGCCGGTCAGTTCTTCGTCCGAAAAAGCTTTCTGCTCGTAGCCTGGCTTCAGTCCCTTGGTTTCCGGGAAGAGCCAGATTTGGAGCAGACGCACCGCATCGGTCTTCGAGTGGTTGTACTCGCTATGAAAGATACCGGTACCTGCGCTCATCCGCTGGATTTCGCCGGGCCGGATGACGCCCTTGCCGCCTTGCGAATCGGCGTGCTCCAGCGCTCCGTCGAGGACCCAGGTGAGGATTTCCATGTCCTTGTGCGGGTGCATACCAAACCCTTGCCCGCCCAGGACGACGTCGTCGTTAATGACCCGCAGCGTCCGGAAATGGGTGTGCGCCGGGTCGTAGTAGGTGTTAAACGAAAAAGTGTGATACGTCTTCAGCCAGCCATGATCGGCATGGCCGCGATCTTCCGACTTGCGAACCGTAATCATACCGGCTTAGATGACGATCTAAACGTTTGGTTGCAAGACGGCCAACACGCTGCGCATGCGATTCGCATGGGATACACTAAAACACATGCCCGTCATGATCCAGATTCGCAACGTACCCGACAAAGTTCATCGGCGGCTGAAGAGCAAGGCCGCGATGTTGGGCAAATCGCTGTCCGACCTGCTACTGGAAGAAGTGGTTCACTTCGCAGCATTGCCGACGAACGAGGAAATTCGCGAACGTCTGGCGGCGCTGCCCCCGCTCGATTTGCCCGAGAATGAGTCGGCCGCCGCAATTATTCGGGAGCGGCGGGGCACTTAGTGACTGTCGTCGATTGTTCCGTTCTGGCCGACGCTATCCGGCAGACCAAGGGCGGCGGACTGGTCGCCGCCCGGATATTTCGAAGGGGCGAAACGCTGTGCGCTCCGCATTTGCTGGACGTCGAATTGGTCCACACCCTACGACGGTGGCAAATGCAAGGAAGAATGACGCTGGACGAGGGTATCGATGCAATTCGCACACTAAAATCGCTCCCCATCCGGCGTTTCTCGCACGAATTTCTGCTTGACCGAATTTGGGAGTTGCGGCACAACTATACGGCTTACGACGCAACGTATATCAGCCTCGCCGAGGCGCTCGACGCTACGTTTGTCACCCGCGACGCGGCGCTGGTCGTCGCTCCGCAACACCGCGCGCGGGTCGAATTGATTTAACGCGGCAAACTTGAAATCTTTATTCTGGGAAAGCTCGACTAGAGCACTTCAAGCGTGGCCCGGTGACCCGGTGCACGAGATAATCGGCGGTCGCGGGTGAGTAGAGGGACGTCGAGCATCTCCGCCAACGCAATGTAAAGCGCATCGTATGGCTTCATATTCAAACGGAGCGAGTAGGCTCGCGCCAGGAACGGGCGGGCGGCGTGGAGGGTTACCGGCAAAAGCAGGTAGCCTTCGAGAGACTCCACATTCCAGTTTGCGGTGCGGCGAAGCGTCGAGAAAACTTCAGCCTCGAAATGCGCCGGAGCGTGCAGATCGAAATCGCTTTCGGCCAGTCGCTCGAAGATTCGCTCAGCCCCGGGAGCCTTGATAAGTAAAGCGGCTATGGCCGACGCGTCGACAACGACCAAAGACGCTCCTCCCGTTCCTCCCGCGCCTCGTGGATCGCCTTAACAACATCCGTTTCGCCGGGTGCCGGTTCTTGGCGGCGGTACCATTCCTCGAACGCGGCCCAACTGCCTCGCTTCGTCGTTCGATCCAATTCGCGTTTGAGGTAGTCCGATAGCGACAAACCTTGGACAGACGCCCGCTCCTTCAGCCGGGCGTGCAGATCGTCGGGAACGTTGCGGATTTGGATCATCTTCGGCATACTCGGAGCCTAGCATGTGCCGCACATGCATTCGATGGACTACTCCGGTACAACCGACGACGCCATCGCGATGAAAGCCTGCTTGATGAACGCCGCGTCGCCGCCGCCGGTGGATTGCACCAGAAACACGCCGACCAGCTTCTTCTTGGGGTCCACCCAGCCGTGTGTGCCGAACGCTCCGCCGTGGCCGAACGTCCCCACCGACATCAGGTTCAGAGTACCCGCCGCTTCCTTCTGAACTTCCCAGGCGAGTCCGAATCCGGTGCCCGGATTGTGACCGGCCTTGATGTCGCCCGTGTGAAGCGTCGTCATTGTCTCAACCGAAGCTCGCGAGAGCAGCCGCTTGCCCATGTACGTGCCGCCGTTCAACATCGTCTGATAGAACTTCGCCAAATCCGGCGCGGTGGAGTATAGCCCGGCGGCGGGCATCGAGAACTTCGACCCCGTGCGGTACTTCGATGGGTCGCCGCCATAGAATACGGGGCCGGATCGCTGGAGTTTGCCACTCTTGAACTCGTGGACCATGGCTATGCGCGGATGTTTCTCTGCGGGCGGGAAGATAAAGCTGTCTTTCATACCGAGCGGCCCGAGAATCCGCACGTGTAGGAACTTCTCGAACGCCATTCCCGACGTGACTTCGACAATTCGGCCTAGCGTATCGATGCCCATGTTCGAGTACTGCCATTTCGTGCCAGGCTCAAAATCCAGGAACGTTTTGGCGTAGTACTTCACCGCCTCTTCGAGCGTCAGGTCGCCCTTCGCATAAAGATCGGCGATCGGCTTCGGCGGTTGCGTGCCCAGCCCCGAAGTATGAGTGAGCAAGTCGCGAATCGTGATCGGGCGAGATCCGCCTTTCTGTCCTTTGAATTCCGGCAAGTGGCGCTCGACGGGATCCATCAGTGTGAGCTTGCCCTCTTCGGCCATCATTAGGATCGCCACGGAAACGAAGGGCTTGGTCATCGACATGATCTGGAAGATCGAGTCTTTCGCCATCGGCTTCTTGGTTTCGACATCGAGCACGCCCGCCGCGTGATGGTGGATCACCTGGCCGTTGTGCATGACCAACGTCACGAGCCCGGCGACCTTCCCTTCATCGACGAACGCCTGCATGCGCTGCGAAATCTTCGCCGTTCGGTCGAGCGGCATCTTCGGGGCTACGGCCTCGGCGGCCAGCAATCCAAGGAAAAGCAAATTCATTTCAGCTTCCTCACAGTGACTTCGGCATTGTAATCCGGTTCTCCGGACGCTGGATCGTAAAGGCGCTCAATCAACCCGTTGCACTCGGGCCAATGCGCCTGGATCGAGCCGGACTTTACATCGCCGAGCGCCACACGGGCGATCATCGCGCCGAGCGGCGAACGCAATTCGACCGCATCGCCCTCTTCGATCTCGAGGCGCATCGCATCGGTGGGATTCATTAGAATCTCGTCGCGCGCGCAGCCGGTGAGCGCATCGGTCTCTTTCAAGATCATCGAATTGAATTGCGTGCCTCGGCGGGAGGCGACGAAGAACTTTCCCCCGGCGCGTTCGGGCGGAGGCGACAGCGCCGAAAATCGCCCTACGAAATCCGGCTGCGCACAAAGAAGCGGACCGCCGTATTGGAACGAATCGCCTTCCGCTTTCAGTTGCGCAATGCCGCGATACATCGGCATCACTCGATCCATCTCGGCGCGGATCGCCTCTGCGTTATCGAGCTTCATCGGCAACCCCAGCGCTTCGCCCAGATCGTTCAAGATGCGCCACTCGGCGCGCGCTTCGGGAATGCGATGACCGGTAATCTCGGGCGAGTATCGCAACCGCCGCTCGGTGGAAGTCTGCGTTCCACCGCCCTCTTGCTCGTAGCGTGTCTTCGACGGAAGCAGAATCGTCAACTCGGCCGCGTCTTCGAGCATCGACGCGTTGAGCAGGATGTCCTGATGCACGCGCAGCGGGATCAGGCGCAAGTTCGCGCGAATCGCCTCGGGGTCGGGCATCGTTTCGAGGAAGTTGCCGCCGACCGAATAGAGAACATCGAGAGCCGCTTCGAGCATCGCGCCGCAGTGCATGCCATGCCAAGTGGGTAAGCTTTCGATGCCCCAGCGCTCGGCGAACACGCGCGCGGATTCTTCCGTGATCGGAACGTTCCCGGGAAACAGGTTCGGAACCGATCCGCACTCGGCGCCGCCCTGCACGCCGGAGTGGCCGCGAATCGGCACCACGCCGCAATTCGGTTTGCCGACCATACCCCGCGCGAGCGCGAGATTGACGATCGACTTGACGTTATCGACGCCATGGGGATGCTGGGTCAAACCCATCGACCAGATGAAGATCGCGGACTTCGCGGCGGCGTACGTTTTCGCGAACGCTTCCATCTCGGCGCGCGGGAGTCCGGACGAGGCTTCGAGCGACCCCCACGATTGAGCGTCAAGCGTGAGCTTCAGATTCTCCCAGCCGCTGGTGCGCGACGCGATGAATTCGCGGTCGAGCGCGTTCAACTCGATCAGAGCCTTCAAGACCCCGTTCGAGAACGCCACATCGCCGCCGGGGCGCACAGCGTAGAAGTCGTCGCGAAAACGGGTGCCGAATAGCGCCGAACGCGGGATCGACGGAATCCAGTAGCGTTCGAGCCCGGGCTCGCGATACGGATTGACGACAACGATTCGCGCGCCGTTCCGCTTCGCCTCGTAAAGATACTTCATCGCCACCGGTTGGTTATTCGCGAGATTCGAGCCGGAGAGCACGATGAGTTCGCAGTTCAGCCAGTCCTTGTTCGATACGGTGGACGCGCCGACGCCGAGAGTCTCTTTCAGCGCCACGGTCGAAGCGGCGTGACACAGACGCGCGGCGTTATCGATGTGATTCGTGCCGTACAGGCGCGCGAGTTTAGCGGCCGCGTAATAGGCTTCGTTCGTAAGTCCGCGGGAGGTGGTGAAGAACGCGACGCGCTTGGGATCGGCGCGCCGCAGACGTTCCGCGATGAGGCGCAGCGCTTCGTCCCAGATAACGCGCGTGAAGCCCGGTTCGCCGGGCCTTCGGATCATGGGGAAAGGCAACCGGCCCAGGTCCCGCAACTCGGCGCTCGACCGTTTCTTGAGCGCCGCCACGTCGCGGAAAACCTCCTCGCGCGCGGCGGGCATGGTGTTGAGTCTCAGCAGACGCAGCCGCGTCAGACACAAATGCGTACCTTCGAGCGTGTCGTCGCGCAACCCGCGCGGGCCTAGCGAGCAGCCATCGCAAACCCCGTGATTCAGGACGCGCCACGCATAGACGAGATTGTCGCGGTTGCGCCAGAGGATGCCTAGCATTTCCCAGTAATGGTGCGGCTTTTGATAGCCCAACCCAAACGGGCTTAAGCTGACAATCTCCGGCGGACGCTTCGGCGTGGGCATCTTGCGATAGTCTACTTGGCGTGACTCGCCGGGAGAGCCTTCTACTAGCCGGAGGCGCGCCTTTCGCGGCGGCGGCCTCGGAAACATTCGATCCGGAAATTGTTCGAAGGCACGATACCGCCGTCGAATACTATCTCAAGAATCAAGTGACGGCCGATAGCCGCTGGCAGGGAGCGCTGCCCGACGCTTATGGCTTGCACGCTCCCGGTTCCGCGGTCGGGATGTGGGATATCTACGCGACGGCGTTTCTGTGTTCTCAATCGAAGTTCGCCAAAAGCGCCTTGATGATCGAGCGTCTCGCTCTGGCGGCGAAGTTCGTGGACCGCTCCATGACACCGGAGGGCAACATCTACCTGCCGGTGACGAACTTCAATTCCCCTCCCGATAGCGCGTTCGCGGTCCGGACCGCGGCGCAAACGGCGCTAAACGCGCGGCTCGGGGGCGCGAAGGAAATCTCCGCGATCGTCGAACCGAGACTCAAGCGCATGGTCGAGGCGATTACCTCGGGCGGCATCCACACTCCGAATCATCGTTGGGTGGTGGGCGCGGGTCTCGCGCAGGCGAACGAGCTTTGGCCCGATTCGCGATACGTCCGGCGCATCGATCAATGGCTGGCCGAAGGGCTCGACATCGACGCCGACGGCCAGTGGAGCGAGCGCTCGACGGTCACCTACAACCCAATCTGCGACGCCTGCTTCGTCGTGATGGCCGACAAGCTGAAGCGGCCTGCGCTGCTCGATCCCGCGCGGCGCAATCTGGAATCGATGCTCTACTTGCTGCATGCCGACGGCGAGGTGGATACGAGCTTTTCGAGGCGGCAGGATTTGCACACCCGCGGGACGATGGCCGGCTACTGGTTTCCGTTGCACTATCTCGCCGTCAAAGAGCGTGACGGCCGCTTCGGAGCGTTATCGAGGAAGCTATGGCCGACCGCCGCGCCGCTCTCGACTCTGATGGCGTACCCCGAGTTGAACCGGCAAGCGCCGGCCGTAGCCGATCTTCCGTCGGACTTCGTCCGCGAAATGCGGCACAACAAAGTGATGCGCATACGGCGCGGGCAGGCTTCGATCACCGTTCACACCGGGGACCGGGATCAGATCGTCAGCTTGCGGTATGGCGACGCCGTGATCAACGCGGTCCGGTTCGCTTCCGCGTTTTTCGGCAAGGGGCAGTTCGTACCGAGTGAAATGCAAACGGTGCCGGGCGGCGTGAAGCTGACGCAGCGCCTGGATGGCCCATATTTTCAGCCATTCGATCCGCCGCGCGTCGTGGACGCCGACGAGTGGGACCGTACGCAACCGACGCGTCCCCGGACGCAGGTTTGCCACATGAGGCATACCGCAACGGTGACTGAAATCGCGAAAGGCATACGTGTGGAGATCGCCGCCGAGGGTACGGACGACGTTCCGGTGGCCGTCGAGATCAGCGTGCGCGAGGGCGCGAAGATCGAGGGCGTGGATGGGCATCTGTTCCGCGGAGCCGAGGCGCGAATCAGCGCCGGGACGCATTCGATGCGAATTACGGGCGGCGGTTGCGAGCATCGCTACACCGACGTCCGCGGCGCGTTACCGCGCTTTCCGGGCCAGAGCATTTACGTCACGGGTCTCACGCCGTTCCGCCGGACGCTCGATTTCTTGTGGGGGTAACCATGCGAGGCTTGATTTTTCTTGTCGGGGTGGCGTTAGCCGCACAATCGCCGAAAGGCTGGGTGAAAGGCAAAGGCTACGGTTGGGTGTACGGCAAGACGGACGAAATCGGCGCGCTGAACGCCGTGCTGTCGCCCGCGCAAGTGGCGGCCGCGTTAAAGAGCGTTACGACGGGCCAGGTCTACGATCTGGGAGTCGCCGTAGACCGCAAGAGTTTCAAATGGCCGGGCCATTCCGCGACCGAGGTGATGTCCTACCGTAGTCCGGCCGGCGTGAAGAGCCTGAAAGACATGCCCGGGTTCGGGACCGGCGCTCGCGGACTGGCGTGGCACAGTTGCGCACTCTTCATTTCGGACAATGTCGGCACACAAATCGACGGACTCGGCCACATCACGCGGAGCGTCGACAACAGTTGGTACAACGGCTACAAAGAAGCGACCGACGGCGACGATTTCGGCGTTCGTAAGGCGGACGCCGATTCGATTCCGCCGATCGTCGCGCGCGCCGTGTTGATCGACGTGGCGGGTTGGAAGAACGTCGACGCCTTGCCCGGCAACTATGCGATCGGTCCCGAAGATCTACAAGCGGCGCTCAAAGCGCAGGGCGCGGACGTTGTGCCCGGCGATATCGTCATGATCCGGACGGGAACGTTGCGCTACTGGGGGGTGAATGGCGCGGATCACTCGAAGATCGCGGCGCACGATTCGGCGGGGATCAATCTCGAAGCGGCGAAGTGGCTGGTGGAACAGAAGGGGGCCGTGATGATCGGTTCGGACACGTCGGGTCTGGAGGTGGGCGCCGACCCGAAGCGCCCCGGTGTCGTCATCCCCGTGCACGAGTATTTGCTGATCGAGCAAGGCGTGCACATCGGCGAGTTCCATAACCTGGAAGGTCTTGCTCGCGACAAGGTGTACCGGTTTACGTATGTGGCGACGACGAATCGGGTGAAGGGCGCCGTAGCGGGCTTCGCCATGCGGCCGATCGCGATCCGGTAGAGAATTAATTTATGGAATCGGTGATCGTTCGAGACCCGGAAATCATGTCCGGGGAACCCGTATTTCGTGGCACGCGAGTCCTTGCGCAAACGCTCTTCGACTATTTGGAGAGCGGGCACAGTTTGGACCGGTTTCTTCGAGGCTTCCCGACTGTCACGCGAGAGATGGCGGTTCAAGCGCTGGAAGAGGCGAAGCTTTCTTTGTTGGCGCGCGCCTAATGCGCTTACTTCTCGACGAGTGCGTCGATGAGGAACTGCGGCATGAATTTGTGGGGCACGATTGCCGGAGTTGTCGCTACGCGGGGCTTCGTGGACTGAAGAACGGAGAACTATTGGCCGCCGCCGAAGCGGCGGGATTCCAGGCGCTCATTACCGTGGACAGGCGGATGCCGATGCAACAGAGTATGAGAGGGCGCTCCATCGCCCTAGTTATAATTGCAGTAGGGACCGTGGAGCTGGAACGGTTGTTGCCCTTGATCCCGCGTGTCCTAGAAGTTCCGGGCAAACTAAGGCCAGGAGATGTGGCGGTAATCGAGTAGCCAGCTACAACAGCTTAGCCGCCGCCGCTTCGACCGCCTTCAAGTCGCTCTCGCCGAAGTAGCTTTGGACCTTCTTGCCCGCGCGGTCGTAGAGGAACAAAGCCGGAAGAGCGCCCGACCATTTCGGATCGATAGCGTTGATGAACCTGTCGTCGCTCTTCGCCAGTTTCAGGTAGGCTGCCGCCGTAACTCCCGCTTGCTTGAGAAACGCCTGTGCCATGGCGTCGTCCTCCGGCTCGTCGGCGGAAATCGTCACCAGTTTGAAGCCGCGCGCCTTAAGCTTCGCTTCCATCTTGGCGAGCGCGGGCATCTCCGCGCGGCAGGGTTCGCACCAAGTGGCCCAAAAATTGACCAGCACGACCGAGCCTTTATTCGAGGCAACCAACTTCGCGTAGCCCGCCTCATCGACGGTGGGAAGCTTGCCGGGGGCGGCGACGGCGGCACCCGCACCCAGCCAAACAAAATCGCGCCGGGTCATCTACGAAGCTTTGCGCGCCCGTTTCAGCGTGCAGCCAAAAGCCTTCGTCTCCGCCTGAGCGACGGCCTTACCCGCCAACACAGCGTCGAGCGCATTCCGGAGACCGGGATTAGTGATGCGCGCGGGGTTGCGAGCGTCGTCGATGTAGCCGTGATAGACGATTGCGCCCGTTTTATCGATGACGAACGATTCGGGCGTTACCTGCGCGCCGAACTTGTCCGCGACAACGTTGTTAGCGTCTTTGTAAACGGGAAAATTGAAACCCGCTTTCGCCGCGTGCGCGATCACGGCGTCCGCCGGTTCGGTGGCGTTCGAGTTCACGAACACGAACTTTACGCCCTTCGCGCCGTACTCTTTGTTGAGCGCCACCATTCGCTCGTTGTAGTCGTTCGAAATCGGGCACTGCACCGACACCCAAGTCACTACCGTAACGTCGCCCTTGAGCGACGCGAATTTCACCGCCGAACCGTCGGTCTTCTGCAATTCGAAATCGGTCACCTTGCCGCCGAGCTTAAACTCCTGGGCGTTCAAAGATACGGCGGCAAACGCCGCAAGCGTAACGAAGCGATTCATGGAAACTCCTTTGTCGTTAGGGCGAAAAGCCGGGAGCGCGAGTTACTTCCTCGGCTCCAATTTCAGGGTGAAGACCAGCAATTTCCGCGTGTCGAAGACGCTGGCCGTCTTCGCGGCGCTCGATTGGCCGTTAAAGTCGGCCTTTAGTTCGTAATCGACATCCTTGCGGAGGCTGGTAAACCGGAACTTACCGTCCGCCGTGGTGATGAAACTGCGAACCTGCAAGCTCTTTAGATCTTTGAGCTTGACCACCGCGCCCGAAACCGGAGCGTCCTTGTCGTCGCGAACCACTCCCTCGACGGCACGCCCGTTCGGGTCTTGATCCTTCTTTTCCCCTTTGAATAGCGGTGGAGGAGTATCGGGCGGTTTTTGAGGAACTTGGGCGTGAAGGGCGATCGCCAGGGCCAGCAATACCGGAACATTACGAATCATTTTTCGGCCTCCATTAGGAACAAGAGATCGACCCGTTCTTCGCTTTGGACCTGAACCGTTTGGCTGGCGGGTTTTAGGCCCGCCGCCGTCACTTTCACAGTATACCGGGCCGCTTTGGCGGGCACTCGAAACGCGAATTCGCCGCGCGCGTCCGTGCGAGCCTCCCGCCGCTTTCCCCCACCCTCCGGGCTAAGCGTTACCTTGGCGCCCGGAAGCGTGTGCCCCGACGGACGGAATACCGAACCGGCAACGAGGGCGTAGGGTTCGGCGAACGCGGCGGCCGCCAATCCCAGCAACAATGCGCTAACGCCAACGACTGTCTTCGCCGTCGTCATCCTCGTCGAGGTCGTCGTCCTCGTCCTCTTCGTCTTCCTCGTCCTCTTCGTCGTCGTCCAGATCGTCTTCGTCGTCGTCCTCTTCGCCGCCCGCGACGGCGCTATCGACCGGTTCCAACTCGACCGGATTCACGCCGATTACGCGCAGGTTCGCGCCGCATTCGTCGCAAGTGAATTCGTCTCCCTCGTCCAGTTCGTCTTCCTCGAAATCCAGATCGGCGTTGCACGCCACACAGATCACCATCGGTCTTCCTCCCTTGGAGACATCAACCTCTTGTACAAGAACTACCATCGTCAAGGCAATCGGTAAAAACTTAAAAAATTGCTTCCCTGCCGGACGATCCGGGTTCGCGGCCGGACTCCCAGAGTATCGCCGGGATCGAGTTGCGGGGGATGCTGGACAATCACCAAGGGCGCGGCGTGGTTGGCCAGGGCGTCGAACGCGAGTCCGTATTCCGCCGGAACGGTGTACGGAGGGCTCAAAAACACGATGTCGGCGAGGCGGTGAGGAATCGATTTCGCCACGCTGCCCACCACCACTTCCGCGCGGCTCTCGATTCC
This sequence comes from Bryobacteraceae bacterium, assembly GCA_033763835.1. Lineage (GTDB taxonomy): Bacteria > Acidobacteriota > Terriglobia > Bryobacterales > Bryobacteraceae > JAPKYZ01. Next base: position 137,254 of record JANRJS010000022.1, read on the forward strand.
CAGGGACGCCAAGTTCTCGCGCAACACGTCGCAAACCGCGCGGCTCTTTTCGATAAAGATCGCGCTCGATGCGCCGCGGCTGAGCGCTTCAATGCCCACCGCTCCGGTGCCCGCGTAGCCGTCGAGAAACACCCGGCCGGCAATTTCGGAAGCCAGAATGTTGAAAAGCGATTCCCGCAAGCGGTCCGGCGTAGGCCGGGTGTCGAGCCCCGGCGGAGCCTTCAACCGGCGCGAACGGAACTCGCCCGCGATGATGCGCATCGCCTATCCCGCCTCCACCAGCCCATACTTGCGCTGCCAGTTTTCGCGCACCCAGGCGGTGGCCTTCGAAAGTTCGTGGTCGGCGGCGGGACGTTCGAGGAGCTTCTCCGATGCGCCGCGCGCGAGTTCGAGCAGTTCCTGATCGCGCAGCAGGTTCGCGAATCGCAACCCGGGCAGACCGGATTGCTTCGTGCCAAAGAACTCGCCCGGCCCGCGTAACCGCAAATCCATTTCGGCGATCGCGAACCCGTCGTTGGTATCCACCATAGTCCGGATTCTCTCGCGGCCCGCGTCGCTCATCTTGCCGGTCACCAGGAGGCAGTAGCTTTGCTCTCCGCCCCGCCCCACGCGCCCGCGCAATTGATGCAGTTGCGCGAGTCCGAATCGCTCGGCTTGCTCGATCACCATCACCGTCGCGTTTGGAACGTCCACGCCCACTTCGATCACCGTCGTCGCCACCAGGATGTGCAACTCGCCGCTTTTGAACCGGCGCATCACGTCCTCCTTCTCATCCGGTTTCAACTTGCCGTGCAATAGCCCAACCGCAAGATTCGGGAACACAACTTTCGATAGGTGCTCGTGCATTTGGGCGGCGGCCTTCATCGAAGCGGCTTCCGATTCGTCGATCAACGGATACACCACATACGCTTGCCGCCCATAGCCCACCTCGCGATAGACGAAGCTATACGCCTCTTCGACGCGAGCGTCCGTAATGTGTTTCGTGACGATGGGCCGGCGGCCCGGCGGCAGCTCGTCGATGATCGACGTGTCGAGATCGCCGTACATCGTCAGCGCCAGCGTCCGCGGAATCGGGGTAGCGGTCATGACGAGCACGTCGGGCCGGATCCCCTTGCGCACGAACTTCAGCCGTTGCAACACGCCGAAGCGGTGCTGCTCGTCCACGATCGCGAGCCCGAGCTTATGAAAATCGACGTCCTCCTCGAGTAGCGCGTGCGTGCCGACGACCATCGAGACGTAATTGCCCGCGATCAACTTCTTGATCTGCGACTTCTCGCGAGCGGTCAGCGAACCCGTAAGCGGCGCGATCTCGATGCCTAGCGGTCCGAACAAATTCTTGAAATAGAGATGATGCTGCGCGGCGAGTATCTCGGTCGGCGCGAGCAACGCCACCTGATAGCCGTTCTCGATCGCGATCAGGGCGGCCTGGGCGGCGACGAGGGTCTTACCGCTGCCGACATCGCCCTGCAACAGGCGTTGCATCGGGTGCGGCTTCGCCATATCCTGAGCGATCTCGCCGAGCGCCCGCTTTTGCGCGCCCGTCGGCTTAAACGGAAGCATGGCCTTGATCCGTTCGCGCACCCGGTCGTTCAACTCGAAGGCGATGCCCGTCTCGCGGCGCGAGTCCGAACGTTTTAGGAGCAGTCCTAGCTCCAGCCAGAAAAACTCTTCGAAGATCAAGCGGCGCTGCGCCGGAGCCCGAAACTCGTTCAGCAGCCGGGGGTCCGCTTCGTCTCCCGGAAAATGCGTCTCGCGCACCGCGTCCCAGCGCGAAGGAAACGCAAGCGACTCGCGGATGGAGACCGGTAGCGCGTCGGGCAATGGCGCGAGTTCGTCCAGAATGCGCCGCAGCAGCGTACGGATCAGCTTCGCGTTGACCTTGCCCGCGGCCTCGTGAATCGGAACGATGCGCCCGATATGCAACGAGGATTCGCCATCGTCCTCGTCGCCCGAAAGAATTTCGTACTCGGGGTGGAGCATCGAGAGGTCGCCCGAGTAGCTGTCGAACTCGACTTTGCCGAACAGCGATACCCGCTGGCCGGGCGTGAAGACATTTTCGAGATACCCGCCGTGGAACCACTTGCACGCGAGCCGCGCGCGGGAATCGTCGCTGACGACGAGTTCGAACAGTCCGAGCTTGCGATTGCGAAATCCGGCCAGCCGCGCCGATTTCACCTCGCCGATCACGTTCGCCATCTCGCCGGGGGCGAGTTGCGAAATCGGCTTTAGGTTACGCCGGTCCTCGTAGCGGAACGGCGGATAGGCCAGCAAATCCTCGACCGTCAAGAGCCCCTTGGCTTCGAGTTGTAAGGCGCGCGCCGGGCCCACGCCCTTGAGGTACTTAAGCGAAGTGGAGAGGTCCAAGGAAGCCATTTCAGCGTACAATGCAGGCGCATGATCGCTCTTCTCGCGCTGGGCTTAGCCGCCGACCTGAGAGTCGGCATTATCGGAACGGATACCTCGCACGCCGGGGCCTTTACGAAGATCCTCAACGACAAGGCCAACCCCGAGCACGTTCCCGGCGCCCGCGTAGTAGCCGCGTTCAAGGGCGGGTCGCCCGATCTGCCCGAAAGCGCCAATCGCGTCGAGGGTTACGCGAGCGAGTTGATGAAGCAGTGGAATATCGAGATCGTTCCGTCCATCGCGTCCCTCTGCGGAAAAGTGGATGCGATCCTGCTCGAAAGCGTGGACGGCCGTAAGCATCTGCCGCAGTTCCGCGAGGCGGTGAAGTGCGGCAAACCGGTGTTCATCGACAAGCCTCTCGCCTCGACGCTCGACGACGCCCGCGAGATTGCGGCGCTCGCCAAGCGTTCGGGCGTCGCGTGGTTTTCGTCGTCGAGCTTGCGTTACGCGCAGTACGTTCTCGATCTCAAGAGCGCGCCGGTCGCCGGAGCCATCACCTGGGGGCCGGGACCGTTCGAGGAGCATCACCAGCTCGATCTTTCCTGGTACGCGATCCATCCCGCCGAAGCGTTATTCACGATCCTGGGACCGGGATGCGAGGAGGTGACCCGGCGCACGGGGGCGAACGCCGATGAGGTGACCTGCCGGTGGAAAGACGGCCGGATCGGCACGATGCGTGCGATGCGGCCTTATGGCGATTACGGCGCGGTGGCGTTCGGCGAAAAAGACGTTCGGCAGAGCCCGCCGAAGCCGAAATTCAGCTATGCGGCGTTGCTCGTCGAGGTCGTGAAGTTTTTCCAAACGGGCAAGCCGCCGGTACCGAACGAGGAGACGCTCGAAATCTTCGCGTTTCTCGACGCGGCGCAGCGCTCCAAGGACGCGGGCGGCGCACCCATGAAGTTGCGGTAAATCGCGGAACGCTACGCTAGAACTTCATGGCAAATCTGTTAACCGGCAAGACCGCCTTGATCGCGGGGCTCGCCAACCGCTGGTCCATCGCTTTTGCGATCGCCGGCGCGTTCCGCCGCGAAGGCGCCGAAGTCGTCCTCACCTATCAGGGCGAGCGGCAGCGGCGGACAGTTGAAGAGTTGGGCGCCGAACTCGGGGCGGCGGCGATATTCGATTGCGATGTGGCGAGCGACGAATCCATCGCGAGCATGGTCGAGCGGCTGACACACGAGAAGATCGACGCGTTGGTGCATTCGATCGCGTTCGCCAATCGCGAGGATCTTTCGCAAGCGTTCGTCGAGACCTCGCGCGACGGTTTCAAGCTGGCGCACGAGATCAGCGCGTACTCGCTGGTGGCGCTGTCGAGAGCGCTGGCCCCGAAGATGGCGGCGGGTGGATCGGTGACGACGCTCAGCTATCTGGGGGCGCAGCGCGTGATTCCGAATTACAACGTGATGGGCGTGGCGAAAGCGGCGCTGGAGGCGTGCGTGCGGTACTTGGCCGCCGATCTGGGTCCGAAGAATATTCGCGTCAACGCGATCTCGGCTGGCGCCATCAAGACCGCCTCGGCGCGCGGCATTAAGGATTTTTCGAAGGTTCTCGACGCGGTGGCGGACGTGTCGCCTCTGAAGCGGGTTACCGATCCGGCGGAAGTGGCGGACACGGCGGTCTTTTTGGCGAGCGATCTGGGGCGGGGCGTTACCGGCAACGTCCTTTACGTAGACGCGGGGTTTCAGATCATGGGGTTGCAGAAGCCCGAATAGGGTTTCTAGAATATATTCGTTACCGGCGGACCCTCCGGTCCGTCTCATCTAGGCAACCCAAACAAAACCATGATCAAAGTGGAAGGCCTGACCAAGCGATACGCGCGCACGGTGGCCGTGGACAACGTGTCGTTCGAAGTGAAGAAAGGCCAGATCGTCGGCTTTTTGGGACCGAACGGCGCGGGTAAAACCACGACCATGCGCATCCTCACCTGCTTCATGCCGGCCACCGGCGGGAAGGCCGAGGTAGCGGGATTCGACGTGATCGAGAAGCCGATGGAGGTGAAGAAAAACATCGGCTACCTGCCCGAGACTCCGCCGCTCTATCCCGAAATGGAGGTCGCCGAATACCTCACGTTCGTCGGCCGCATCAAGGGGATTCCCTCGGACGACTTAGCGCGGCGCGTGAAGGAAGTTTCCGAGCGTTGCTCCGTCGCCGACGTGTCGAACAAGCTGATCTCGAAGCTTTCGAAAGGCTACCGCCAGCGCGTCGGATTGGCGCAGGCGATCATCCACAATCCGCCGGTTCTGATTCTGGACGAGCCGACCTCGGGGCTCGACCCCAAACAGCGGGTCGAGACGCTGGAGCTGATCAAGTCGCTCGCGGGCGACCACACCATCGTGCTGTCGACCCACGTGCTGAGCGAAGTCGAGGCGACGTGCGAGGACGTGATTATCATCTCGCGCGGCAAGGTGGTCGCCATGGACACCATGGACAACCTGACGCACCGGCTGCAGGGAGCGGAAGCGGTCGCCGTGGAGGTGGAGGCGCGGAACGGCGCGGGCGAAGCCGATGTGCAGCGGAAGCTCGAGCAGGTGGGCGGGGTAAGCCGCGTGGTGGCGAAAGGCGAGGCGCTGGGGCGGCTACGCTTCGAAATCGAGAGTCTGCAGGGCCGCACGGTGCGCACGGAAGTGGCGCGCGCGGTGGTCGAAAGCGGCTGGGGACTATTCGAGTTGTCGCCCGTCGCGGTCAGCCTCGAAGAAGTCTTCCTGCAATTGACGGAGAGCAAGAAATGAAGAACGTCTGGGTCATTTGCCAAAAGGAACTGAAGAGCTACTTCGCCTCGCCGATCGCGTATCTGCTGATGGCGATGTTCGCCGTGATTTTCGGCTTCTTTTTCTGGAACGTGGTCGGTTACTTCGTCATTATCGGCATGCAACAGCAAATGGGGCGAGGCATGCCGATGAACGTGAACGAGATGGTGATCCGGCCGCTTCTGCAGAACGTCAGCGTCATCGGGTTGTTCCTGATTCCGCTGATTACCATGCGGTTGTTCGCCGAGGAGAAACGGTCGGGCACGATCGAGTTGCTTCTCACCTCTCCGCTCACCGATTTCCAGATTCTTTTCGGAAAATGGCTTGCCGCGATGCTGATGTATAGCGCGATGCTGCTGGTGGCCGGTTTAAATTTCGTGTTCATCTTCGCCTACGGCCAACCCGATTGGCGGCCCATGCTGGTGGGATTTTTGGGACTGTTGCTGCAAGCGGGGGGACTGCTGGCCATCGGAACGTTCATCTCGACGTTGACCAAAAATCAAATTATCGCGGGCGGCGCGACGTTCGGGGTTTGCTTGCTGCTCTGGGTCATGGAATGGGTCACCGGCTACGAGACCGCCGAGTGGGCGAAAGTTATGGGCTACCTATCGGTAGTGAGTCATTTCGAGAGCTTCGCTAAGGGCGTGATCGATTCGAAAGACATCGTGTTCTATGTTTCGGTGATTTTCTTCGGCTTGTTTCTGACGGCGCGCTCGCTCGAGTCGCTGCGGTGGAGGGCGTAATGGCGAACCGTCAAACCAAGTACACGGCTTACGCGGGAATCTATCTGATCTTGATTCTCGCAATCCTCGTCGCGGCGAATTTTCTCGCCAACCGCTACAACAAGAGTTACGACACGACCGCCAACAAACGCTACAGCCTTTCCGATCAGACGATCAAGATCGTGAAGGACCTGAAGCAAGACGTGAAGCTGACCTATTTCGACAAGGCCACGCAGTTCCCGCAGGCCAAGGATCTCCTCGACCGCTACAGCACGCTGTCGCCGAAGATCAAGGTCGAGTACATCGATCCTTACAAGAAGCCGACGCTCGCAAAGTCGTATGGCGTGAAGACCGAGGGTTCGCTCTATCTCGACGCGGGCGCGAAGCGCGAGGAAGCCAAGAGCGTCAGCGAAGAGGAGATCACCGGCGCGCTGATTCGCGCAATCAAGGGCGGCGAACGAAACGTTTGTTTTGTGCAAGGCTTCGGCGAAAAGTCGCTCGAAGAAACGCGCGGCCCCGGCTATTCGCAATTAAAAGAGTCCATCGAGAAAGCGAATTACAAGACGCGCTCCATTTCGTTTGGAGGACCCGAGCCGACGGAAGCGAAGGCGGGCGAGAAAAAGGCCATCGACGTCACGGCGTCCGCGCCCGCCGCGCCGGGCAAAGTAGATATTCCCGGCGACTGCACCATCGTCGTCGTCGCCGGTCCGCGGTTCGACTATCCGCAAGCGGCCGTAGATGCGCTGAAAGCAAGGGTCGAGTCGGGCGGACGGGTGTTGTTCCTGCTCGACCCACCGCTGCAGATCGGCCGCGAGACCATCGCGGAGAATGCCGCGCTCAACGCGGTCCTGGCGGGCTGGGGCGTGACCCCGAACAAAGATCTGGTGATCGACATGTCGGGCATCGGCCAGATTTTCGGCTTAAGCGAAGTGGTGTCGTTGGTGACCAGCTACAGCTCGCAGGCCATCGTTCGAGAGATGAAGGACGTAGCGGTGGGCATTCCGCTGTCGCGTTCGTTCGAAGCGAAGAGCGCGGACAAGACCAACATCGAGACGCTGTTTTCGTCCTCGAGAGCAAGCTTCGCCACAGCCCAGCTTTCCGCCGCCGAAATCCGCCCGTCGCCGAACGACCGGAAAGGGCCTCTGCCTTTGGCCGCCGCCGGAACCTATAGCGGCGCGAGCGGACAAGGACGCTTCGTCGTCGTCGGCAGTTCCGGCTTTGTCGCGAATAATCTCTTGCGGTTCAACGGCAATCGCGACCTAACCCTTAACACGCTGAACTGGCTTTCCGCCGACGAGGATTTGATCTCGATCCGGCCTAAGGATCCCGAGGACCGGCGCTTGACGCTCAGCCGTTCGCAAATGGTGATGGTGCGCAGCGTCAGCCAGTTTGTGATTCCGCTGATCGTGATCGCCGTGGGCGTACTGGTTTGGTGGAGACGGAGATAGCGGTATGCAGTTTCGCGGATTGCTGATCGCCCTGGGGTTGGCCGTCGCGCTGGGCGTGGGCTGGTGGTATTCGAACCGGCTCGAAAAGGAGAAGGAGGGTAAGCCGCCCTCCGACGCCTCGCCGAAACTGGTCGATCTCGCCGACGATCAATTCAAAACGGTAGAAATCGCGAAGGCCGGATCGCCGGCGGTGAAGCTCGAACGCGGAGGCGACGGGAAATGGAAGATTGTCGCTCCAGAGGCGCTGCCCGCCGATCAGGAATCGGTGAGCGGCGTGACTTCGACGCTCGGAAGTTTTTCGAGCGACAAGCTGGTCGAGGAGAAAGCGAGCGACCTCGCGCAATTCGGTCTGACCAACCCCAGCCTAAGGGTCTCCATCGGATCGAAGGACGGTAAGACGCGCACGCTGCTGATCGGCGACGAGGCCCCGGCGAGCGGCGGGTCTTACGCCAAGCTCGAAGGCGACCCGCGCGTGTTCACGGTCTTCTCTTACAACAAGAGTTCCATCGAGAAGACGGCGAACGACCTGCGCGACAAGCGGCTACTGACGTTCGACCCCGATAAGGTCACGCGCGTCGAAGTGGCGGCGGCGAAGAAGCCCGTTATCGCGTTCGGCAAGAACGCGGGCGGCGATTGGCAGATCGTTCAACCGGGACCCTACCGGGCCGACAACCTGCAAGTGGAAGAGATCGTCCGCAAACTGAAAGACGCAAAGATGGACCTCTCCGCCGCGGCGGAAGAGACCGCCAAGTTCCCCGCCCTATTCGCCGCCGGGCAGCCAGTGGCCGTCGCGAAAGTCACCGACGCGGGTGGGACGCAGCAAATCGAGATTCGTAAGAACAAGGACGACTTCTACGCGAAATCGAGCGCGGTGCCGGGCGTTTGGAAGGCGGCGAAGGAACTGGGCGAAGGTCTCGATAAACCGATCGACGAGCTGCGCAACAAGAAGGTTTTCGATTTCGGATTCAACGACCCCACGAAGCTCTCCATCCGGATCGGCGACACAGAAACGGCTCTTGCGAAGTCCGGCGACGACTGGATGCGCGCGGGTAAGCGCATGGATTCGTCTGGCGTGCAATCGATCGTCGATAAGCTGCGCGATTTAGCCGCCATCAAGTTTCTCGACAAGGGGGCGCCGCCGCAAAACATGACCATCTCCGTGACCGCGAAGCGTGAAGAGAAGATCGCGATCGGTCAAGCGGACGGACGCTGGCTCGCGCAACGCGAGGGCGAACCGGCGCTCTACGAACTCGACGGCAAGCTGGTCGGTGAACTCGAAACCGCCGTCAAGCAGTTGAAAGAAGCCGCTCCCGCGCAACCCGCAAAGAAGTAGCCTCCTTTCAGTCCGGCGATAATGAAGAGCTTGAACGCGCTCCTCACGGACTTCTACCAACTGACGATGGCCGCCGGTTACTTCGCCGCCGGCAAGTTACGCGACCGCGCGACGTTCGAGTTGTTCGTGCGCCGCCTGCCTCCCGGCCGCGAGTTTCTCGTGTTCGCCGGGCTCGATCAAGCGCTCGACTATCTGGAGTCTTTGCGGTTTACCTCGGAAGAAATCGCGTGGCTACGAACGCTGGCGCAGTTCTCGCGCACGCCGCCCGAGTTTTGGGACTATTTGGCGGATTTCCGGTTTACGGGCGAAGTCTACGCGCCGCGCGAAGGCACGCCGATGTACGCGAACGAGCCGCTAATCACCGTGCGCGCGCCGCTGATCGAGGCGCAGATCGTCGAGACGTTCCTGCTCTCGACCATCGGTTTTCAAACGCTGATCGCGACGAAGGCGGCCATTGTCGTGGAAGCCGCCCAAGGCCGTCCGGTGATCGAGTTCGGTTCCCGCCGTGCTCATTCGCCGCAAGCCGGACTGTATGCCGCCCGCGCGGCTTACATCGGCGGCTGCGCCGGTACGAGTAACGCGGAAGCGGGCATGCGATTTGGAATTCCCGTCTTCGGAACCGCCGCGCATTCCTGGGTGCTGGCGTTCGATTCCGAACGGGAGGCGTTCGCCAGGCTGCAAGCGTTGCTCGGCGAGCGCTGCACGTATCTGATCGATACGCACGACACCTTACAAGGTGCACGCCTAGCCGTGGAGTTGGGGCGGCCGATTTCCGGGGTGCGGCTCGATTCCGGCGACTTGGTGTCGCTCTCGATCCGCGTACGCGAGATTCTCGACGCAGGCGGATTTCCGGAAGCGAGAATCATGGCGACCAACGAACTCGACGAGTGGAAGATTCGCGACGTGATCGAGCGTGGGGCTAGGATCGACGCCTTCGGCGTAGGCTCGTCGCTTGCGACTTCTTCGGACGCTCCATCGCTGGGCGCCGTTTACAAGCTGGTCGAGATCGAGAGCGGCGGCGTCAAGCGTTACCCGGCGAAACACAGCCCCGAGAAGCACACCGTGGCGGGCGCAAAGCAGGTTTTCCGGTACGCGGATTTCGACCTGATCGGTCTCGCCACGGATTGCATCCCGCTGCCGGGCGAGTGCCGGGCGTTACTCGAACCGGCGATGGCGGGCGGCGTCCGTCTAGCGGGCCGCGAGTTGCCGCGCTTCGATCCCGCATCCGCTGCGGTGTCTCGCGGCATCCGATGGAGTGAAGCGCTAGAAGCTTTACAGCCATGAAAACCGTCCTCTTCGACATCGACACGCAGCTCGATTTTCTGCTCCCGGCGGGAGCCCTTTACGTCCCCGGCGCGGAGACGCTCATTCCCCGCTTCGCGAAGATTACGGCCTACGCGGTCGCGAACGGAATTCCCATCGTCTCAACCATGGACGCGCATACGGAAGACGATCCCGAGTTCCGCGCGTGGCCGCACCATTGCGTGCGCGGCTCGCTGGGGCAACGGAAGGCGGTGGCTCCGGTAGCGGGCGCCGCGACGGTACCGCTGACGGGCGAGTGCCCCGACGTATCCGGGGCCCGGCAGATCGTGCTCGAAAAGGTAACCGTCGATTGCTTTACGAACCCGAACCTGCCCGCCGTCTTGAAGCAACTGGCCGCGGACCGTTACATCGTGTTCGGCGTCGTCACGGAGGTCTGCGTGCGCCGCGCCATCGAGGGGCTGCTGAAGACAGGCAAGAGGGTCGAGGTGATCGAAGACGCGATCCGCCATCTCGACGAGCGGGCCGCGCAAGAGACGCTCGACCGACTTCAGGCGGCGGGCGGCGGAATTTCGACCGGCTTCGCCTGACGCCAAAGCCGTTCGAGATCGTAGAACGAACGCGCTTGCGGCGACATCACATGCACCACCAAATCGCCGTAATCGAGAAGAATCCATTCGGCGCTTTGGTAGCCTTCGCTCGATTTCGCGCGCTCGCCGATGGTGGCGAGTTGTTTTTCGATCTCGTCGGCGATGGCCTGATTCTGCCGTGAATTGGTGCCGCTGCAAATCAAAAAGAAGTCGGCGAACGACGTGACCTCGCGCAAATCCAGCACGCGAATGTCGATCGCTTTTTTCGAGTCCGCGGCGTGCGCGGCGACCGTCCAGGAGGCAGTGAGCGTCTCGATACCCAGAGCGTACTACACTGCCCGCCGGTATTACACTAAAAGTGATGCGTCTACACGCCGCGCTTGTTGTGTCTTTGGCCGCCGGTGCGTTGGCGGCGCAAGACCTCTCAACCGCGCCGCCGGACAAAACACGCCTCGAAATCTCGCGTCTGGAAGAGTTGGTTCGGGAAGGCGCGGTGGCGAAATCGAAGCTCGATCAGGCGAAATCGGCGCTGGCGGACGCCGAAGACGAAGCGATCCTTAAGCGGACGCTTTTCGGACACTTGACGGTCGACGATCTCACTAGCGACCAAGCGTCGCAGATGGTGGAAGCGGCAACGCGGCGCGTCGATCGCGTCAAGCTGCGGCTGGAAGCGATGCGCAAGCTGGTGGACGAGGGTATCGTCGCGCGCACCGAGTTGACCCCCATCCTCGAAGAACTGGACTTGCGGCGGCGCACTTTCGATCTGGCCGAATCGCGGCAGAGGACGCTAGCGCAACTGGTCGAGATGATCGAAGCGGAGCAACTCGCGAGCGCGAAAGCCGCCGAAGAGCGTGCGGCGGTGGAATCGGCGACCCCGTGGCGAATCTCGGAAAAGTACGAGGGCAACGGCTGGTTCCGGCTGACGATGCTGTCGGCGATCGAGATGGCGTTTAAGCGGCGATTCGACCGCGACTTGCCCGTCAGCGCGCTCGGAATGACGACGCTCCATCGGACTATGGGTTTCGATCACCGCGACCGCGTGGATGTGGCCATCGCGCCCGACTCCGCCGAGGGCGTGTGGCTGCGCAAGTTTCTCGAGACGAATCGAATTCCCTACTTTGCGTTCCGCAGCTTCTCGCCCGGCCAAGCCACCGCGCCCCACATCCACATTGGCCCGCCGAGCTTACGCATCCCCAAGTACACGTCGCTCGGCGCGCCGTAGAAGTCCGCCCCAGTACAATAGCCGTTACCGATGACGGCCAATCAGCTTCGGGTCTTGATCCCCGCCGACGAAATCGATAAGCGCGTTCGCGAATTAGGCGCGCAGATCGAGCGCGACTATCCCGAGGGTCCGCTTTTTCTCATTTGCATTTTGAAAGGCGCGTTCGCGTTTCTCGCCGACCTCTCGCGCGCGATCTCGCGGCCCGTCCAAATCGACTTCCTCTCCGTCTCGAGCTACGGGAAGGCCAAGACCAGTTCGGGCGAGGTGCGCCTCGTCAAGGATCTCGACATGTCGATCGAAGGGGCGAACGTCGTTGTCATCGAGGACATCGTCGATACCGGAATCACGCTCACGTATCTGATTCACGTGCTAAGCCAGCGCAAGCCTCGCTCGATCCGCATCGCCGCGTTGCTCGACAAACCGTCCCGCCGCATGCGCCCCATCAAAGTGGACTATCGGGGGTTCGAGATTCCCGACGAGTTCGTCGTCGGCTATGGACTCGACTACGCGGAGCAGTATCGTAATCTCAAGGACATTTGCATCTTGGAGGAACCGAAATGAAGCGCCGCGAAGCGCTGGTGGTGTTGGGAGCGGCGGCCGCTCCGGCAACCGCCGCCGAGCCGAAGTTTCTCACCGCCGCGGAGTTCGGCGAACTGGCAAAGCTGGTCGATGCGATTCTTCCCCGAACCGATACACCAGGAGCCTCCGATGCGCTCGCGCACGTACTCATCGACGAGCGTTGCGCCGCCAACGCGGAGTTCGGTGGACGCATCCGAAGCATGATCGCCGCCCTGAAGGGCCTGCCGAACGGGTGGGATCGAACCGAACACTTTCGCGTTCTCAAGGACGCGACCATCGACGCCTACTATTCCACGCGCGACGGCTTGCAAACCGAACTCGGCTGGAACGCCAATACCTACCTGCCCGAATGGAAGGGCTGCACGCACGAGGAGCACCGCTAGTGCAAGCGCCACAGGTGCAGCGAAGCCCGGAAGTGCACGATGTCATCGTCGTCGGCAGCGGCGCGGCCGGCGGCATGGCGGCCTGGAATCTCACGCGGCAAGGCGTGAACGTGTTGATGCTCGACGCCGGGGAGAAGTTCCGGCGTACGCAGTTTTGGAGCCACGTCAAGCCCTGGGAGGCCCGCGAAAAACTAGCGAAGGGCCAGCGGCCGCCGAGATTCTACGTCGATACGAATGAACAGCCGTACCTCACCGATCCGAAGAATCCGTTCGAGTTGGTGCGCGTGTGGGGACGGGGCGGCAAGACCAACGTGTGGGGCCGCGTGTCGCTCCGCTATTCCGATCTCGATTTCGAAGGACCGGCGCGCGACGGTTGGGAGATTCCCTGGCCGATCCGTTACAAGGACATCGCGCCCTATTACGATCGCGTCGAGCAATTGATCGGCGTGTGCGGCGGCGACGACGACCAACCTTCGCTGCCGGGATCGAAGTTCCACCTGCCCCCGCCGGCGCCCCGTTGCGGTGAGCGCATGTTGATGCGCGCGGCGAAAAGTGCCGGCATCAACGTCGTCCCCGTGCGCCGTGCGGTGTTGACGAAGGAGCACAACGGCCGTCCGAAGTGCCACTTCTGCGGAGCCTGCGGCAAGGGCTGCGACATCGGCGCGTTCTTCAACTCGTCGGACTACCTCATCGAACCCGCGTTCAAGACGGGACGATTGAAAGTTACCGACAACGCCGTCGCCGCCCGGATTCTCGTCGACGATCGCGGGCTGGCGAACGGTGTCCAATACTTCGACAGGCTCACCCGCGAAGAGCGCCGCGTATATGCGAAGCGTGTCGTCGTCGCGGCGAGTTGTATCGATTCGACGCGGTTGTTACTGAACTCGAAATCGCCGCGCTATCCGAACGGGCTCGGCAATTCGAGCGACGCCATCGGTCGATATTTAACCGAGCAGGTGCGCTTCCATATGTACGGCTTCGCCCCCGAGTTAATCGGCACGAAAGCGCAGAACGACGACGGAATCGGCGGCGAGCATATCTACCTGCCGCGCTACAACTACCAGGGCAAGAAGCGCGATTACTTACGCGGATTCGGCAGCCAATTCTGGAATACCGGCGCGCAACCGGGGCTCGCGTGGGCGAAGCAAATTCCGGGGCACGGCGCGGATTTCAAGAAGGCGGTCAAGGATCGTTTTCCGGCGATGATTGCCATGCACCCATACGGCGAAGTGCTGCCCTACCGGCACAATCGCGTGACCGTCGAAGGAACGCCAAACGACCGGTACGGCGTGCCAATCGCCAAGATCGAGTACACAATCGGCGACAACGAGCGCAAGATGGTCGCCGAGATGTACGACATGGCCGAATCGATCTTCCGCGCGGCGAAAGCCGAGATGCTGCCCTTCACGCGCGGAGCCATCGACAGCTTTGGCAGCGCCATCCACGAGCACGGCACCTGCCGCATGGGCGACGACGCCCGGCGCGCACCCTTGAACAAGTTCAACCAGATGCACGACGTGACGAACGTGTTCGTGGTCGACGGTTCCTCGTTCACTACGGCGAGCGAGAAAAATCCGACGCTGACGATTCTCGCGCTGGCGTGGCGGGCGTCGGATTATCTGGCGGGCGAAATCAAACGCGGCAACGTCTAGCAAGACAAGGTCTAGCGCTTGGCGTTCTTGATCTCCGCTAATAGCTTGCGAGCCGATTCGTTGTCGGGATCGTATTCGAGCGCCGTGGCGGCTTCTTTTTCCGCGCCCGACGCGTCTCCCGTGCGGAACTTCGCCACCGCCAAATTCACGCGCGCGGCGGTAATCGCGGGTGCGCGCTTAAGCGCATCCTCCCAAAGCTCCATCGCTTCCGCCAGGCGTCCCCGTTTCGCTCGCAAAATACCTAAATTGACGGCTGCGGAGACGCGCGTGGGATCGCCCGCGACCACGCTTTCGAGCAGCGTCGCCACCCGATCCTCTTCGCCCGCCTGGTCTAGTAGCATGGCGAGCTGCGACGCCGCGGCGTAGTCGCGCGGATTATCGGCGACGGCTTTTTCGAGAATCCCCCGGGCGATCCCAGCGGCTTTACGATCTCCCGGGTAGGCGATCGGTATCGCAAGCCCGAGATCGCGCTCCGCAGTGGGCTCGGGCCGGCCAAACGGTATGAGAACGCGCGGCGTAGCTCGCGACGGGCGCAGTCTCGGCAACTGGCGGGGAATCGTGTGGTCCGTATAGACCACGTGATTGACATCGCGTACCGGACCCTTCGGCATGTGGCAACCGGCGCAATCGTCCTTCGCCTTGCGGCGAGCGGCGGCGGGTGCGGCGCACGCCTCCGGCTGGTGGCAGGTCTGGCACTTATCGCGATAGAAGGCCGCGCGAACGGCGGGCGCAGGTTCCGAATGCGGGTCGTGGCAAGTGCCGCACCATAACTTGTCGCGCGCGCCCTGCCAGCAAGCGCTCAAGGCGAGCTTTTCAAAATGCCCGGTGGCAGTCATCGCGCTTGGGTCGGAGTTGGACCACACGAACACCGCCGAGTGATCGCTCAACTTATCGCCGGGCTTGTAACCTTTGCTTCCGTATCGAGCCACGCGCGCGACCCCGGTTAAGTGGCATTGCGCGCAGACGCTCTCGCGACGCGCGGGATCGAGCTTCTTGGGATTGACGATCGCGATGGGGCCGATGATCGAGGGATCGGTCATCTTCGCCACGTGATTCGCGCCCGGACCGTGGCATCGCTCGCAGGACACACCGCCCTCGGCGAACGCCGGATCGTTGTACTTGTTCAGCGTGCCGGGAACAAGGGAAATGCGGCTGGCGTGGCAATTTAGGCAAGCGGGCTCGACTCCGCGCGTCAGGTCGATGTTCGGGCGATTCTGGTATCCGGGCGAAAGGTCCCAGCGATCCTCGTAGGTGTAGTGGGCGGCCGGCGCTTGAAAAAAGTACCCGTCGCGCGTGAACAGGAAGCTGTGGCCCACCGCCCCGGAACCGACAAACCACTCGAGCAGGCGGAAGCCCTTGACTTCCGTGCCCGCGCGCGAGAACTCCATCCGATAGACCTCTCGGGCGGCGGTGATCTTGTAGGACACCTGCCCGCTCGGATCCATGAAGCCGGTGGGGAGAGGTAAGCGCTTCGACGCGCCAGTAACGCGCCCGCTCGACCGTGCCATCGCCGTCCGCATGTAGCTCTTGTAAATTTCGGCGTGGCACCCGGCGCAAGCCTGGCTGCCCACTTCACCGTCGAGCGCAAGGACCGGAATCAACAGCGCGGCGATCAAATCTCAGCTTATCGCCGTAGCGGGCGAATTTGGCTGGAACTTGCGAACCTTGTGGCTGAACCACTCGGATTAGTCCCGTGAAGTCGCCAAGCGTCTACCTATCCAGACCGCATCATCCAGGGCAAGTAACCGATTTCCACTTCGAAAATCTCCCGCCCTTCCATCAGTTACGCGCTTCACCGCAAACACCCGGCGTCACGCTACCTCACCATTTCCGGCAGGATCATCTCATGTCCGCCGCCCGCCATTCGCTGGAGAAACTACCGGTGAAGTCGCTCAACGCCCGCGCGCGAATCGGGCGAAGAAATAGGGAAACGTCGTTTGTTCGAATACAGTACTTTCGGAGTTTTTACCCGCACTCGGGGGGAATTCTTCAGTGCGTCGGAAAAAAGGAGTTGGCTGGGAGACAGGGATTCGAACCCCGATAAGCAGAGTCAGAGTCTGCGGTCCTACCGTTAGACGATCTCCCAGCGGTCACTCCAATTATATCGCGCGGCTCCGAGGACCTCGCACGCGCTCCACGCTCACGGTGAGGGACCGGTTGTAGACCGCGCGGAACGGCTCCGCCACCTGTTCCACCGCCCACTGCTCTAAATTCGTGTCGCCGTGCGAGCGCAGTTTCAAACGAACGCTCGCCGTATCCACCTCGCAACCCACCGATTCCACCCGCTGCGTGCGCGTCCGGTCCAAGCCGTCCGCCAGCCGAAGAATCGGAATCATCGTTTGCAAAGCGCGCTTCCGCTCGGGATCGAGCAGTTGATAGTCGGCGTGCTTCGCGCTAGGCAGAGCGCGGCGGTGGTAGCGGCATAGCATGGCGATCAAGCCGCGTTCGGCGTCGGTGAATCCAGCCAGATCGGAGTGAAACACGATGTAGTGGGAATGTTTGTGATGGCTGGTATCGGAAATGAAGTGCCCCGTATCGCAGAGGTAACACGCGGCCTCGAGCAGTTTGCCGAAGAACGGCGGGAGGCGGTGCAGCGGTTCGAGCGCCGTGAAAATCTCGCGGGCGAAATCGGCTAATTGACGCGCATGAACCAGATCGACTCCGAACCGCTTCGCCAAGCGTTCGACCACGCGTAGTTGATCGCGGGACAGACGCTCGCGCTCGCGGCCGACGCCGCGCATCGCCAAATCGGCGACGATGCCGTCGCGCACTCCCGCCGAGCAATAGGCCAGCCCGGGCAACTTCGCCGTCTCCAGCACCGTCAGCAGTACCGCCACGCCGGGCACAATGATTTCCGCGCGGCGCGGCCCGATGCCGATCACCTTTCGGCGCTGCGCCAAAGTTCGCGCGCACAGGTCGCGATAGAGGCGGCGCAATTGAGCCGTGGTGACGCGCAAGCGGTCCGCGCCCTCCCGGCGCGTCCGAGCGATCCGGTGAATCGCGCAAACCGCCGCCGAAGCCGTGGCGGACGTGGCGATCACGCGGTCGAACCGCTTCCCGGCTAGTGAAGGGAGCGCGATCGAAATCTTCTCTTCGATGAACTCGCGCAGCCTTTCGAGTTCGGCCTCGGCGGGCGGATCCGCTTGCAGAAATACTTCGTTCAGTCGGACCGCGCCCAGCGGACGGGACCACGCCGCCGCCATGCGCCCGTGCTCGGCCAGGATCAGTTCGGCGCTGCCGCCACCGACGTCGATCAACAGCATTCGCTCGTCAGGGTGTGGCCACACGCATTCGACGCCTAAATGGATCAGGCGCGCTTCTTCCTGTCCCGAAATCGTCTCGACCGGCGCCCCGACCGCCGCCGCCGCCCGCGCGATGAACTCGTCGCGATTGCTTGCGTCGCGTGTCGCGCTGGTAGCCACCACGCGAATGCCGGCCACGTCGAACGATTGCCACGTGGCGCGCATCCGTTCCAGCACGGCGGTTACTTGCCGCATCGCGTCGGCGCTGACCGCCCCGTCGTGAAAAACGCTCTCGCCCAAACGCGTCACTTCGCGATCCTCGGCGAGGCGCGCAAGCTTAGGCAGACGCTCGCCGGGCTGCGCTTCGGCGACCAATAGACGAAGGGAATTGCTGCCGATATCGACGGCGGCGTACTTGGGCATCAAGGCTATAATAGGCTTCCGGATTTCCTCCCCATGCCTCATTTCCGACCCAATCGTTATCGCGGGAAGCTCATCATCGTCGAAGGGATCGACGGTTCCGGCAAATCGACTCAACTTTCGCTGCTCAGCCAGTGGCTGCGCTCGGAGGGCTTGGCGGTGGCTTTCAGCGAATGGAACTCTTCGCCGCTCGTCAAAGAGACGACACGTCGCGGCAAGAAGAAAGAGATGTTCACGCCGACGACGTTCAGCTTGATCCACTCGACGGATTTCGCCGACCGTCTGGAAGGCTACATCGTTCCGTTGCTGAAGGCCGGTGCCATCGTGTGCGCCGACCGTTACGCCTACACCGCCTACGCGCGCGATGTGGTGCGCGGAGTGAGCCGCCGCTGGGTGCGCAATTTGTACCGGTTCGCGATCCTGCCCAATTTGCGCTTCTATTTCCGCGTGCCACTCGATATCGCGCTCGGCCGGATTCTAGGAGGCCGCGACGCACTGAAGTATTACGAAGCGGGCATGGACCTGGGATTGAGCCGCAACATCGAGGAAAGCTTCCGGATTTTCCAAGGGCGCATCCTCGAAGAGTACGAAGCGATGGCCGACGAAATGGGCTTTCACATCATCGACGCCACGCAGAGTATCGAGGCGCAACAGCGGCAGATGCGCAAGATCGTGCTCGACGAAATCGGCGAGAGCTTGAACAAGACCGTGCTGCGGCTGACGCCCGGCCAGGGAGACGAAAATGGAACCGAAACAGCCGTTGCAGTTTTATAGCGAACCGCTGCCCGGCGTCGAGACCAGCGAATTGGCGGGCAAGCTCATCGTGATCGAAGGTCCGGACGCCGTGGGCCGTTCGACGCAGGTGTCGCGCCTCCGCGCATGGCTCGAGCATGAGGGCCACGCGGTGCTCGATACCGGTATGGCCCGGTCGGCGTTGGCGGGCAAGGGCATTCAGGACGCGAAACTCGGCAACACGCTCGGTCCGATCACGATGACGTTGTTCTACGCCACCGATTTTGCCGACCGGCTGGAGAACGAAATCCTTCCCGCGTTGCGCGCCGGCTTCGTGGTGCTCACCGACCGGTATATCTTCTCTCTGATGGCGCGCGCGCTGGCACGCGGCGAGGATCGTTTGTGGCTGGAGCAACTCGCGGGATTCGCGCTGGTACCGCATGCGGTTTACTACCTGCGCGCCGAAGTGAAAGATCTCGTGCCGCGCGTCGTGATGGGCCGCGGACGGTTCGACTTCTGGGAAAGCGGTATGGACATGCGGTTCGGCGGCGACATGTACGACAGCTTCGTCCGCTACCAAACGCGCGTCATCCGGGCTCTCGATCGCATGGCGCGGCAGTACCACTTCACCGTGCTCGATGCGTCCAAGAACCCGGACGAGTTGTTTCGCGATCTTCGTCAATCGATCGCGCAGTTGTTCCCCAAGCAGCGCGCCTTACGCCCGGCGAAAGCGCCGCGCAAGACCCAGCGCTCCCAGAGCGGCTCCGCCTAAGGCCCACGTGGCCGGTTCGGGCGCGGGGATGACGCCGTCGATCACGTCGTTGCCGCACGTGGCGGCGGCGAAGTGCAGGGCGAACTCTTTGTTCGCCAGCGGATTGTTACCCGCGAACATCACGTCGTAGACGGTGGAGAATTCGGTGGAAGGGGCCGTGGCGCTACCGCCCCCGTTCGGGCTCACCGTGCCGCTTGCGAACAGTTTCGCATCGGTCTTCATCCACACTTCCTCCGTGGGGCGGTAGCACGTCAGGCAGCTATAGTTGAGCACGTCGAAGGCGGTGAGCACGGTTCCCACCGAATAGAACCCGCCCGCCACAAGCGGCGTCGTGGATCCCGGCGTGTTGCCGTGACCATGAATGACGCCGCCGAAATCCCACGATCCGTTGTTGCCGACGTCGAACAGCAGGTCGCCGACGTTCAGGGTCAAACCGGCGAAGTTGAACGGCGCGAGGCTGGTATTGCCTAGACCGAAATTGAAGTCGATCTGAATCGTCAAACGATTCGCATTGTTGTTCAGCAATTTGACTTGCTTGATGTCGAACTTATCCAGGTCGCCGATGACGTCTCCGCCGGTGCCGGGATAAGTATCCGGGATGATGATGGTGGCCGAGGCCATCGAGGCCGTCAGCGCGAGCGTTGCGATTAGTTTCATGTGTGTTCCTCCGAACTCCTGCCTCATAGTGCGGGAGCGAGAGCGGAGGAACAGCGGGCCGCTAGTTCTAAGGTGTACCGGGCCGGAGGTTGGCCCGCTTAGTACCCTGCGGCCTTGTCGACGACCGCCATGAGCGGCAAACCATTGGAATAGCGGCGAATGTTCTCGGCGAAGTGGCCGATCAAACGATCCTGGCGTTCCGGTCCCCAGCCCGATGTGTGGGCGCTCATCACGACGTTGGGGCAATCGAAGATCGGATGATCGGACGGAGGTGGTTCGACGGGCATGACATCGAGTCCCGCGCCCGCGATCCAGCCCTCTTTAAGCGCCTTGACCAGCGCCATGTCGTCGAACAAACGTCCGCGCGACATACCGAGGAAGATCGCGGTCTTCTTCATCGAGCGGAACACTTGCTCGTTGAACATGCGGTCGGTGATTTTCGTATGCGGCGCGGCGGACACCAGCACGTCCACTTGCGGCACCATACGCTCGAAGAAGCTAGGGTCGTGCAATTCGGCGACGTACTCGGGTTTGGGTAGCGGTTTCGCGTCGGTGGCAAGCACGCGCATTCCGAATCCGTAGTAAGCGCGGCGGGCGATTTCGGTCCCGATGCCGCCCATGCCGACGATGCCCATCGTCTTGCCGCCGAGTTCCATGTAGTGATTCGATTTCACCGTGCCCACGGGATTCATCGTGCGCTTGGCGAACTGCGGCATGTAGTACTTCGAGATGCCGCGTGTGAGACACAGCAGCAGCCCGAAGGCGGTCTCCGCGATGCCGGGCGCGAAGATGCGGGCCATGTTCGTGATCGTGATTTCGGACGCCATCACCGCCGGGTCCGCGCCTTCCATTCCCGCGCCTCCCGCTTGCATCCAGCGCAGCTTTGGCGCGAAATCGAGATCGGCTTTGCGAATGTCGCCGTAGACGACATCGGCGTCGCGCAACTCGCGGCGGAACTGCTCGCGGTCGTTACAGATCACCAGATTGGCGGTATTGGGCTTCGCGGCGGCGATCAACCGAGCCACTTCGCCCGGCTCGAATTTGTTCATCGTGACGATCTTGATCGGACCGTCGGCCTTGGCGTTGCCGCCCGGAAAGCTCTCGTTGATCTTCGCTTTTCCTCCGCCCGCTTGGCCCGCCGCGGCGGCGGCCGGAGCGGCTCCCGCGGTAGCGACAAACAAGCGGCGGGACAAGGATTGCTTTGGCATGCGAGCGAGAATATCACATGGCCGTAAAGCTGAAACGCTCGCTGGGATTGTGGGATTCCGCTTCGATGGTGGCGGGAATTATTCTCGGCGCGGGCATCTTCGTAGTGCCGGGGTTGGTGGCGCGCGAGCTGCCTTCGGCGCCGTGGATCCTGGCCGCGTGGATCGCCGCCGCGTTGCTCTCGTTCCTCGGTGCGCTGGTGTTCGCCGAGTTGGGCGCGATGATCCCCGAGACCGGCGGGCACTACGTATTTCTACGGGAGGCGTTCGGCGATCTGCCCGCGTTCCTTTGCGGGTGGACATTCTTCGTCGTGATTCAGCCGTCGGTGACCGCGTATCTCGCGGCGAACTTCGCGCAGTATCTGGCTTACTTCTTTCCGATACCGCCGCTCGCGGCTGGACTCGCGCTGATTGGCGCTCTCGGCGCGGTGAACTACTTCGGAATCCGCTGGGGCGCTCGTGTCCAGAACGTGTTTACGTCGGCGAAGCTCTTAGGAGTCGCGGTCTTGATCGGGAGCGCGTGGTTCGCGCCCGCCGCACCCGCCGCTCCATCTGCGACAGTGACCGCTCCCGCGTTTGGCGTGGCGCTTATCGCTTGCCTGATGGCTTTCGAGGGTTGGTCGTATCTGAGCTTCATCGCGGGCGAAGTGCGCGATCCGCAACGCAACCTCTTGCGGGCCGTCGCGATCGGACTCGGTGTGTGCGCAGCCATCTACTTGCTTGCCAACGCCGCATATCTGCGGGTGCTGACGATCGACGAACTGACGGCGTCGCCGCGTCCCGGAGCGCTGGCGGCGGAGCGAACGCTTGGAAGCTCCGGAGGCGCGTTCGTCACGCTGGTCATCCTGATCGCGATCGTCGGATCGGCAAACGGCCAGCTTCTCGCTCCCGCACGAGTCTACTTCGCGCAGGCGCGCGATGGCTTGTTTTTCCGGCGGTTCGCCGACGTGCATCCGCGGTACGGATCGCCGCACTGGGCGCTACTCGGCGTCACTCTTTGGTCGGCGATCTTCCTTTTGACGAACGCTTGGCAGACGCTGCTCAACTACGCGATCTTCTCGAACTGGCTGATCGTCGTCGGCGTGATCGGTTCGTTGATTGCGCTACGTCGCCGCCAACCGGACCGCCCGAGGCCATTTCGAATGTGGGGTTATCCGGTGACGGCCTACCTTTTCCTGGCGCTGGCGATCGCATTTTGCGCCAATACCTTGATGGAGCGCCCGCGCGATTCGATGGTGTCTCTAGCGCTGATTCTCACGGGCGTTCCGGTGTTCTATGTGACTCTAAGACGGTGGACCCGCTCCTGAAGTGGCGCGCCGAATTCCCTTCTCTCGATCGGTGCGTTCACCTGATTTCGCACTCGCTGGGCGCGATGCCGAAGCGCGCCGCAGACCGAATCGCGCAATACGTTCGCGAGTGGGACGCGCGATCGGTCCGCGCGTGGGAAGAAGGCTGGTGGGACATGCCCGTCACGGTAGGCGATCTCATAGGGCGCATCATTGGCGCGGGCGAAGGCGAAGTCTGCATGCATCAGAACGTCTCGATCGCACAATCCGTCGTGCTTTCGTGCTTCGATTGGTCCGGTCCGCGAAACAAGATCGTCAGCGACGCGCTGAACTTCCCTTCGAACGAATATCTGCATCGCGCGATCCGCGGCGCGGAGCTAATCATGGTCGAAGCCGACGAACAGGCCATCGTCGACGCCATTGACGACCGGACGCAACTAGTCTCCCTGTCGCACGTCGCGTTTCGCACCTCGGCTCTCCTCGACCTGAAGCCTATCGTCGAGAAGGCGCACCGCGTGGGCGCCATGGTGGCCGCAGACCTCTACCAGTCGGCGGGCTGTGTGACTCTCGATGTGCGCGCGCTCGGCGTCGATTTTGCGGTGGGCGGCTCCGTGAAGTGGCTCTGCGGCGGGCCGGGCAATGGCTATCTCTACGTGCGGCGCGATCTGTGGCCGAGGCTTTCGCCCGCCGCTACGGGTTGGCAAGCGCATGCGCGGCCTTTTGAGTTCGAGACCGGCCCCATCGATTACGCCAACTCGATCTACAAGTTCCTCAACGGCACCCCGAACGTCCCGGCGATGTACGCCGGAATGTCCGGTTACGAAATCGTCGGCGAGATTGGCGCAGAAGCGATACGCGAGAAATCGATTCGCCAGACGCAGTGTCTCATCGAACTCGCGGAAGCGGCGGGATTTCGCAATGTCGGCCCGCGCGACCCATCGAAGCGTGGCGGGACGGTGGTGATCGATGTGCCCGGCGGCAGGGACGTCGTGAAGGAACTCGCGCGCCGCGATATTCTCTGCGACTATCGCCCCGGCGCTGGCGTTCGCCTCGCGCCGCACTTCTACACGAAGGACGAGGAACTCGAAACGGCCGTCGCGGCGATCACCGAGGTTCGAGAATCGCTCGCTCGATGAGCGGCCACTCCTTCGACTGAGGATCGATCAACTCGAAATGCCCTGCGTCCGGCAGCTCGACGAGCTTCGCTTTGGCGCGCTTCGCGTAGCTCTCGCCGATTTCGAAGGGTACGATCGAGTCCTTGCGCCCGTGCACGACGACGACTTGTGCCTTAACCGGCAAGCGCTCGGTCGGCGAAGCTTCGGCGAACCGATCGTCGGGCGGCGTACCCAACAACTCGCCCACTACGCCCCGGCTTAGCTTCAGGTCCCAGGCTCGCCGCAAATCGAGTACTCCGGCGAGCGGCACGACGCGATCCACGCCCGGCTCGTTCGCGAGCAGCGCCACCAAATGCCCACCCGCCGAGTGTCCTGTCACCGTGATGCGCTTGGGCTTCAGCGACTCCCGCGCGTGACGCAGCGCCGCACGCACGTCCTCGAATGTCCCCGGCCATCCGCCGCCGGGCTGTCCGATTCTCCGGTATTCGACGTTGACCGTCGTTACGCCTTTCGCAGAAAGCGCCGCGCACAAGTGACCGATGTGCGCAAGCGAGTAAGCCGCACGCCAGAACCCGCCGTGAACGACGAAAATCAAATGCTCGCCTTGGCCACGCAAGTCGTAGAACTGGTTCGAATCGCCGCCGTAGGTCGCGCGACGGTCGTAGGGCGGCGGCGTGCGCTCGAGAATCGCCTGCGCCACCGTCGCCGCCAAAAGCAACGCCGCGCTCACGCCGAGGGCTTACCCTTACGCGCCGTATCGTAATCCATCACGCCGCACCGGTCCGCCCACGCCTGCCAAGTGGATTCCATCGACTTCACCCGGCCGGCATCCGACGCCGCGAGATCCTTGAGTTCGCAACGGTCCTTCTCGACGTCGTATAACTCCCAAGGCTTCTTATATTCGGCCACCAGCTTGTGATTTCCCATGCGGACTGCGCGATTCCCCTCGTGCTCCCAAAACACAGCAGTATGTCCGGGTCTGCGCTTGGCCTCGAAAATCGGTTTCAGCGACTTGCCTTCGAGCGGCGTAATCGAGTTGCCGCCAAACGATCTCGGATATTCGACCCCCGCGGCATCGACGGCAGTCGCCATAAGATCGATCACGTGGCCGTGCTGTTCGTCGATCCGGTTCGGCTTCGCGATCCCGTTCGGCCAGTGCGCGACGAGCGGAGTGGAGATGCCGCCTTCATGTACCCAATGTTTGTGCAAGCGGAACGGAGTGTTCGACAGGTGCGTCCAGTCGCGGCCGAAACTCTGGAAGGTATCCGCAGGTCCGGGCATGATCGAAGGATTGTTGCCGCGCCTCACGGGCCGTCCGTCGAGCGTAACCTGCGCGTACTGCATCGCGGTATTCTCGCTCATCCCCTCGTGGCTCGCGCCGTTGTCGGAGAGGAACATGATCAGGGTGTTGTCGCGCTCGCCGATCTTGTCGATCGCGGCGAGCATCTTGCCGATCCCTTGATCGAGCGCGTCGATCATCGCCGCGTGCACGGCCATGCGCCGGATTTGCCACGCGCGCTGCGATTCGGGAATCGCGTCCCAAGCCGGAACCGCCGGGTCGCGCGGCGCAAGCCCCCACTCCTTCTTCGCCACGCCGAGTTTCAGCATGCGCGCCCAACGCTCCTCGCGCATCTTGTCCCAGCCGGTGCGGTAACGGTCGGAATACTTGGCGATCTCGCGCTCACGGGCGTGCAAGGGCCAGTGCGGCGCGGTGAAGGCCGTGTACAAGAAGAACGGATTCGCCGCTCCGCGTCCTTGACTCTCGATCACGCGCACCGATTCCTTCGCGATCTCTTCGGTGTAGTAGAAATCCGGCTGCGGTTGAATCACTTCGTTGCCGCGGACGAGCATCGTCGGGGCGAAGTAGTTGCCGCCGCCCGGCAGCGCGCCGAAATATGAATCGAAACCGCGCTGCATCGGCCAGTTGTGGCGGCTGGCTTCGACCGCGCGGCACACGTGATATTTACCGGCCATCCCCGTTCGATAGCCCGCGAGCTTCAGCGCTTCGGCGATCGTCACGCAGTTCTTGTTGATCTCGCCACGGTACGCCGGATAGCCATTGTCGGTAACCATGTGCCCGACGCCGGCCTGGTGCGAGTACAAACCCGTCAGCAGACTCGACCGGGTAGGGCAGCAGCGGGCAGTGTTCTGGAAGTTGGTGAACTTCACGCCCCGCTGCGCTAAGCCATCGAGATTCGGCGTGTCGATCTCGGAGCCATAGCATCCCAGGTCGCTGTAGCCCATGTCGTCGGCCAGCACAATGACGATGTTAGGCCGCTTCGCCGTTCGTCTTTGCGCCATCGCCGCTCCGCCAACCGTCCCGAGAAACGCTCGTCGATTCATGCGGGTCAGCTTATCAAGACGGCGGTGCGATAGCCTCTCTCCATGAACGGATCGGCGATTACCCGTCGCACGGCGCTCTCGATCGGCGCGCCCGCGCTGCTTGGCCAAACGAAGACGGCGGCCAAGCGGCGGCCCAATATCGTGTTGGTCGTGATGGACGACTTTGGCATCGGCAGTTTCGCGCCGCACGCCCAGACCGTCGAGGCGAAAGACTTCGACCCGTCGCTAACGGACTATCTGCGCCGCCGAAACGCGGGCTACACGCCCGAAGAGGCTCTGCAGCACGCGCGCAACGCAATGCCGGTCATGAGCCAACTTTCGAAGACTGGCGTACATTTCGCGAACGCTTTTTCGTCGAGCAATCTTTGCGCCCCATCGCGTACCGGCATTCTCACTGGACGCTTGCAGAACCGGTTCGGCCTGTATCAAAACTCCGATGTCGAGCGAGCCGGATTGCCCGCGAACTCGGCGCTCGCGATCGAACTGCGCAAGGCGGGATACTCGACGAACTTCGTCGGCAAGTGGCACGTGGGCCGCCGTGACGAATCCTTGCGCGAGACGGTGCTGCGCAAACACGGCGTAACCGCCGCCGAGTTGCCATCCCTGCCCGAGGCTCGCCGTAACGAAATCGAGGCGGAGATCCGACGGACAGGCTATCTCGGCGCGATTGTCCGCGAGCATCACGCGCTCAATCAAGGCTTCGACCGTTACTTCGGTTACAACCGCTGGGAGTGCCCCTTCTACAACTCGGAGCACGTCTGGGATGGCTTCGAGTACGCCGGCCTGCAGTCGCGCTACAACACCGAGTTGTTTACGGAGAGGGCGATCGACAATCTCGGAGCGGCGAAGCGCGAGGGCAAACCGGCGTTCGTGCAGATTTCTTATCACGCGGTTCACGGACCGTTGAAGCCTAAGGCCCCCGAACGGCACTTTGAAAAGTTTCCAAGCGGCTCCTACGACCTCACGAACTTCTACGCGCACGTGAACGCCGTCGATGCCGGAATCGCGGCGATTCGCGACTCGCTCGGCGCGGAGTGGGAGAACACACTCTTCCTCTTCACCGCCGACAACGGAGCGCCCGCCGATCTCGCGACACCGCTGCCCGCCAACGCGCCGTTTGCGGGACACAAGGGCCAGTTCGTGCAAGGCGGCATTCGCGTTCCGATGCTGATGCACTGGCCCGCCGGATTCCGCGGAGGCGCACCTCGGCGCGAGATCGTATCGAACCTCGACCTAATGCCGACCGCGCTCGAAGCGGCGCAAGTAGCGGCGCCGAGCGGTCTCGACGGACGGTCCGTCCTGCCGTTGCTCGGCGGAAAGACGAAGTCGGTACACGACCATCTGGTGCTCGCGGGCATTCACGCCCGCGCATGGGGATTCACTAAAGAGACCGTGATCGGCGACTTCCAAAAGCGCCGCGAGGAATCGCCGGGTGCGTGGGTGGTTACCGATGGGCGCTACATGCTGCGCCGCACCACCACCATCAAGCCCGGCTTGTACCGCGATCTTCCCGACGGCCAAGCGGCTCGCTATGAGTTATTCGACATTCGCGAGGACCCTCGCGAGACCCGCGATCTCTCGGCGCAAGTGCCGCAAGTCGTAGATTCGCTCAAGAAGGTCTACGAGCGCGAAGCGCGCCACTTCGCCGCGCCCGCCGTTTGGGGACCGCAGGTGTGGCCGGAACTCAAACCGTAGCGCACGCGACGGTCGCACCACCGGCGGCGATGGACGCACGCGCGGCCTCAATCACCGCTTCGTTGTAACGGCTGTTGGCCGGAGTGGCGATCAATCCTGCGCGATCGATCTCGTCGAGTGTCGTGCGGCCCGCATTCAGTTCGCTCACCGCGTGAACGATCGCTTCGACGGACGCGAATCCGTAACCGACTGGGCGCAAGCCGCCGCCGGTCCACTCGACCATCTGCATGTAATCGGGACTCGGCTCGCAGTACCGCCCGTCGAGCGTTGCGTACTCAAGACCGCGATACTGATCGGAGTGGCGCAAGAACGACCGGTCGCACCACATCGTCAGGCCTTGCGTATTCGGGCCGGGGCCGTGATCGGGATAGCCGAGCGCGTTCTGCACGTTCAACGCCGCGCCGTTCGACCAAACCACGCGAGTGTCGGTCCATAACCAACCTTCGTTGCCGTTGGGGAAGCGGTCGGCGATCGCGTGGACGTTGACCGACACGGGGGTCAGCCCCGTAATGAAGGCGACCAAATCGACATAGTGGCAGCCAATGTAGGTGAACGCGTCGGTCGCGTCTTTGGTGAACCAGTTTTGAAAATTGGACTCGCGATAGAACCACGGCTCGAACAGGATCGCCGTGCCCAATCGAAATTCGCCGAACTCGCCCGCGCGAAAGCGCCGCCGCGCCATAAGCGAACGCGTGTCGAAACGCTTGTGATATTCGACCGACACTAGCAGCCCGCGCCGCTTCGCCTCCGCCTCGATCTCACGCGACTCGGCAACCGTGAGTACTAGCGGCTTCACGCACAGCACATGCTGCTCGACGGCGAGGGCTCGCATGACCGCGTCGAAATGCAGAGGATCGGGCAACGCGACGACGGCGAGTTGTCGGGGCGGTACTCCATCGAAGGCCTCCCGATAATCGCCGACTCGCGGCGTGAATGAGTGCATCGTCGCGAGTTCGTGCAAACGCTTCGCTCGCCGCGCGCACACGGTCACTTTGTCAATCGCTCCGGTCCGAGCGAGATACGCGAACGATGGCAGCAGTTGATCCTCGACGATCATGCCGCCGCCGGCGACGGTCACGATCACGCCGTGGCCTCGGCAAAACAGTCGGCCAGTACGTCCGTCGATTCGACAATGGCCTCTTCGTTAATCACTAAGGGTGGAGAGATCTTGACCGTGCCGCCGCCGAAGCCGACCGGCGAGAACATCAGCACGCCTCTCTCGACGCATCGCCGCACTACGTCGAACGCGAGGTCGCCATCGGGTTCCATCGATCCCGGTTTGACACACGCCACGCCCGCGACTAAGCCCTTTCCATCGACATAGCCGATCTGCGGAAAGCGCGCTTTAAGCGCACGCAATCGTTCGTGCATGACCGCTCCCACGCGAGCCGAGTTAGCGGCGAGGTCCTCACGAATCACGAGGTCGATCGAAGCGAGTGCCGCGGCGCAACACACGGGATTGCCCGTGTGCGTCGAAGTCATCGAGCCGGCGGGAAACAGGTCCATGACATCCGGGCGTCCCGCGACGAAAGCCAATGGCAGCGAACTGGTCACGCCCTTGCCCCAGGTCGTGATATCGGGCGCGACGCCGTAATGCTCGAAGCCCCACATCGTACCCGTACGTCCGAAGCCCGCTTGCACTTCGTCGCAGACCAGCAAAGCGCGCTGACCGGTGCACCAATCGCGCATCTGCTTCATATACTCCCGGGGCGCGAACGAAGCGCTCCCGCCCTGATAGGTTTCGAGAATCACGCCCGCCACGTTCGCCGGATCGACCTTCGCGTCCGCCAACTGCCGCAAGAAGAAATCGAACGATGTATCGCGCGTGCGAAACCCGTCGGGAAACTCGACCTGCACGAATCCGGGGTCGAAGTTCACAATCCACTCCTTGAGAGCCGGAATTCCGCCCGCCTGCTGCGAGCCGAGCGTCCGCCCGTGAAACGCTTTCTCGAAACTGACGATGACGTTCTTGCGGCGTCCGCCCGCTTTCACGCCGTGCGCGCGGCAGAGTTTGATCGCACACTCGATGGTCTCGGAACCGGTCGTCAGCAGGAAAATCTTCTTCATCGGCTCCGGCATCAGTTCACTCAACCGCGTCGTGAGCCTCGCGCGAATTTCCGAAGGGAAGCAATAGTTGGTCAGCAGCTTCGATTGCGCTTGGGCGACGATAGCGTCGATGATTTCGCGCCGCCCGTGACCGGCATTGGCGACCAGCACGCCGCTCGACCAATCGATCCAAGCGTTACCCCACTTATCGAAAACCTGAAAGCCTTCGGCGCGATCCCAAACGACGGGCGGCTGACCGCGCATCGCGAGCGGTTCCGCGCGATGAAGCGCTTCGAGAATCGGAATGGATTCCGGCGCGGGAAACGGTGTGACGATGCGCCGGTACTTGGTTTCGACGCGCGCCACTTCACGCGGCGTAAGAGAAAAATCGCGAGCCATCCTTACCGACTATAGACGGTGAGTTCCTGCTTCGCCGTTTTGCGCCATTCTTCGATCGGCTCGATGCCGCGCTTGGCGAACCAGCTGCGCAAATCTCCGCGTAGCTCGGCGACTCGCTTCGCCGCTTCGGGTTTCTCAAGGCGATTCTCCTTCTCGCCGGGATCGTGTTCGAGATCGAAGTACTCGCTAGGCCACTCCTTCGTCCGTTCGACGTACTTGTCCGTCTCGGTACGTACGGCGCGGACCATCGAGTACTCGAAGTAAAGACGATTCGTCCAACGCGGCTTATCCCCGCGCAGCATCGGCGCGTAGCTGCGGCCCACGCGTGCGCGATCTTCGGGAGCCTTCACGCCGCACCAATCGAGGATCGTTGGAAAGAAGTCGTAGGACGAAATCATGTTGCTTTCGACTCGGCCTCTCGCGATGCGGCCCGCATGATTCCAGATCATGGGCACGCTAATCGACTCCTCGTACATGTTGAACGGCCACGTGCCGTTGCCCTTGCCCCAGATGCCGTGAT
>JANRJS010000027.1:0-1994 GCA_033763835.1 Bryobacteraceae bacterium
TTCAACCAGCACCGAGGGCACATCCGGGGCCTTCAGCACTACAAAACCCGCCGATTTCAGCGGAGTCTTATGCATGCGCGCCGCTTCCTTCATGTAGGTGACGAGCGAGCGGGCGAACACGCTGGACAGATTCTTCGTTTCCCGGTGCGCCAGATCGAACAGGATTTTGTCGACATCCGGGCTTTTGGTGGAAAAGTTGAGTTTGCCGAAACGGTCGGCGCTGTTTTCCTTGGCGGCGAAACGGGCGGCCTCGAGGTCCGAGGCGCGATCCGAGGCGGTATAAATGGTGGCTCCGGTCACGATGGACGTATTGCTGGCAATCGAGTCGGCATGGATCGAGATAAACAGCGAGGCGTTGTTGGTGCGGGCGACGTTCACGCGCTCGTTCAGCGGAATGAATGTGTCGTCCGAGCGCGTCAGTACCACCTTGTAGCGGCCGGTCTTTTCCAGCGCGTCGCGCAGCTTCAGCGTGACCGCAAGCGCCACGTTCTTTTCTTCCTCGCCGGAGGCCGCGACCGCGCCGGTATCGTCGCCGCCGTGGCCCGCGTCGATCACCACCACCTTGCGCTCGCCGGCGGCTTTCGGCGTTTCGGTGGCGCGTACAGGTGCGGTGTTCTGCTGCGAACCGGCTTTTTTCATGTAGGAGGCACGGTCGGTGGGCACGAGGTCGATCACGAGCCGTGCGGGCTGGTCATCCATCGCATCGAGCACGAAGGCCTTGTCCACCAACACCGGCCCGGTCGCGTCGATCACGATGCGCGCCTTGTCCTTTCCGAACAGTCCGTAGCGAAACGCACTGATGAGTCCGCGTCCCTTCTTGCCCGCGGTCTGCGGCAGGTCGAAGGAGACATCCGGGATATCGACAATGACCCGATAGGGATCGGCGAGCGTGAAGACGTGCAGGTCCGCCTGCCGGGTGAGATCGACGATGAAGCGTGTGCGTTTGGCGTCGCCAACGACACGGGCATCCATTGCCACATTGCGGCCGGGCGCTGCCTTGACGGCGGGTGTGATCGAGTTTGTGTACTGCTGGGCCGCGAGATCGCCCGTCATGCCGAGGGCGGCAACGCCAAAAACGATCGCTAGCGGAATAGCGGCGGCGGTACGCATGAACAGACCCGTCGGAACCACACAAGAACCTACTCAGGGATAGCCCCCCATAGTTAATGTGGGCTTGAAGGCCTCGAATCAGGCTCCCGGGTTCCCGGCACCACCGCCGCCGGTGCCGCTCCGCCGCCATCGAAAGATGGGCAGAACCCCTCCGGAACCCCCGTAAACGCGCCGTTTATGGGCATTTGCCTTGCCAAGCGGCAGGCTCCCGCCTAAGTAGTTTGTGACTTGTCGATGGCGCTGCGGACCAAGTGGTTCCGCGGGGCGTTCGCAGCGACCGGCTTCCGTGATGAAGCCGCGACGTGCGGTCCCCCTACGAGCGCTCGATAAGGCCGGGCCGGCGTTCAGGCCGTCCCGAACCGGTAACAGGATCATGGGCGGCAGACTTTTCAGCGCCGGATCGTACAAATCGAGTGAGATTCCGGCTTCGCCGTTCCGCTTTGATGGACGCATGTTCGCGTCCCGTCCCCATTCCGACATCAACAACATCCGGCGCGCGGGCTCTGCCCGGCACGCGCCTTCACGCGGCGCGGTTCACGCGCGCCGTCAGGAAAGTTCAACATGGCCAATAAAATGCTCATCGACGCCTCCCACCCGGAGGAAACCCGGGTTGTGGTCGTTCGCGGCAACCGCGTCGAGGAATTCGATTTCGAAGCCGCCAATCGCCGTCCGCTTCGCGGCAACATCTATCTAGCGAAAGTCACCCGCGTAGAGCCATCGCTGCAAGCCTGTTTCGTCGATTACGGCGGCAACCGGCACGGCTTCCTCGCCTTCAGCGAAATTCATCCGGACTATTATCAAATTCCGGTCGCCGACCGCGAAGCCCTGCTCGCCGAAGAAGCGCGCGAGGCGCGCGACGAGGAATCCGAAAGCGAGCGCCGCGG
>JANRJS010000011.1:0-24809 GCA_033763835.1 Bryobacteraceae bacterium
TGGCCCGCGCGCCGACCCTGACCTTCTCGGAAAAAGACCGCCTGCAAAGCCGCTGGCGCGCCCCCCCCACCGCCCCCCCCCCCCCCCCCCCCCCCCCCCCCCCCCCCCCCCCCCCCACCCCCCCCCCCCCCCCCCCCCGCCCCCCCCCCCCCAAACCCCCCCCCCCCCCCCACACCCACCCCCGCCCACCCCCCGGGGGGGGGGGGGTAACCGCTCTTCGCATGAGAAATACACTTCCTATCTTCGCCTTGCTCCTGCCCACGCCGGCGCTATTGGCGACAGTGCTGACTTTCGAGAACACCACGGGAACTGGCTTCGGCAACGGTTGCTGTGTACCGGTTGCATATGGCGATCGTGTCGCAAGTACCGTCGATGCAATCGGCAGTTATCTTCAGGGCAACGGCTACACGCCAAACATTCGCGTGAGCCAGGGCCGATTCGAGATGAGCGGAATATGGTCATCGGAGCAACTGCTGCAAAGCTTTGATGCGAATTACGGGGATCTAACAAACGTCGCGTACACGGGTGGTCTAGTTACTGGAGCGGTTGGACTTAAGTTTGAGGCGGATCCCGGATGGTTAGTCCGAATAAACCAAGTCGATTTCGCTGGGTGGAATCGGCAAGATCGTCCGATTCGTCTACAGGTTTTCGACGAGTTGGGTGCGCCTGTCGCCGATTCTGGACTAGTAGTTGCACCAGGCAAAGGTTTCGGCACTTTCTCCCCGAACGTCAGCGGTTCGATCCTGTACCTCGTCGCTTTGAATGGCGTGTCGGGATCGGACTTTAACAACGGCGGCATTGACAACGTGAATTTCGATCAGGTTGCTCAGGTAGCTGTCCCGGAACCGACCGCGATTGTCACGGCAGGTTTAGGATTGTTGATCTTTGGCAGAGCTGGCCAACGTCGCAGTAAGCCGAAAGCCAAGTAGGATAATCTACGACCATGAGTCGTGTAGAGGAAATCGAACAGGCTATCGAACGGCTGACGCCTGCGGAATTCGCGCATGTCGTTCAGCGTGTTCTCGACTTGGATCACTCCCGCTGGAAGGATCAACTCGACCGTGACGCACAGGCTGGCAAGTTAGATTTCCTGATCGACGAGGCCCGATCCGAGCGTCTGGATAACCGACTGCAGCCGTGGCCGAGCGACTCCTAGCGTCGTCGGCGACGCGGCGATTTTGGCGGCTATTTCACGACTTGCCCCCAGAAACCAGAGGCTTGGCGAATAAGACCTATCGTCTCTGGCGAAACGATCCAAACCACCCGTCTTTGCATTTTCGAGCGCTCGCCGGTCGACCCAATCTTTACACCGTTCGAGTAGGTAGACACCATCGCGCTCTCGGGTTGATGGAAACCGGTGCCAGTATCGAGTGGATCTGGATCGGAACCCACGCCGAATACGACCGCTTGACTCAGTCCTAAGGGTGCGCCCCTTCCGTCGCCGCCACGCCCTTCTTAGTCCCCTCGACATTCCCTCCACCGAGTGCCGCCTGCGCGCCCGCGCGGACGAGCGCCGTATCCGTCGGAGCCTGGAAGAATGTATACCCCGGGCGTTCGCGCCACGCGAGCGGACCGCCGAGCCGTTTCCCCGCCTTCAGCACCGCGTCGTGAATCTTCATCACCATCGCCTCGTACTTCGGGTCGCCTTGCTTCAAACCCGAAAAGCTCGATAGATCGGTGGACGCGGCGAACACCGCATCCACGCCCGGTAACGACGCGATCTGATCGGCGATCGCCACACCAGCCGGATTCTCGATCATGGCGACGATCGCGATGTTCGCGTTGGCGTTGGCACGGTAGTCCGAACCCCACAGCGCGCCATATTGCCCGCCGCCTTGGCTGCGCATGCCCACGGGCGGATAGTTGGCGAACTTGATCGCGTTCTTCACCTTCTCGACGGTGTCCACCATCGGGATGATGATGCCGAGCGCACCAACGTCGGTGGCCTTCTGGATGTCGCCCTCGGTGGCGTCGGGCACGCGAATGAACGGGATCGCCGGAGCGCCCTTGCACGCGCGGATCATCCGCCCCACCTCTTGATACGTCAGCGCCGAGTGCTGCATCTCGATCCACAGAAAGTCGAATCCGGCATTCGCCATCGCGCAGTAAATATCGGGATCGTTCGACGACACCGTTCCGCCGATCACCGGTTTTCCGGTCTGCATCTTGACTTTCGCGGTGTTGAACATGCGCGGCGACTGCGCGTGAACGGCGGCCGCCATCGCGGCGAGGAGCGTGAAGTACTTCATGGCCTTCGACGGTATCACGTCCTTGTGCTTAAGTGAGTGAGGTGAAACTCCGCTCCGCCGCCTGGTTCAATGGCCCCGAATACTACGCCTTCGCCCGCCGCGCGTGGCTGCGCAGCGAAGGGTTTTCGCACGCAATCTTCGAAGGCAAGCCGATCATCGGCATCGCCAACTCCTGGAGCGAACTCAACAATTGCAACGCCCATCTGCGCACGGTAGCCGAAGCGGTGAAGCGCGGCGTGTGGGCGGCGGGCGGAGTGCCGCTCGAATTCCCGGTGATGTCGCTGGGAGAAATCTACATGAAGCCCACGGCGATGCTGTGGCGCAACCTGATGTCGATGGACGTCGAGGAGTCGATCCGCGGCAATCCTCTTGACGGCGTCGTGTTGCTCGGCGGTTGCGACAAGACCACGCCCGCGTTGCTAATGGGCGCGGCCAGCGCGGACGTTCCGGCGATTCTGGTGACCGGCGGACCGATGCTCGCCGGCCAGTGGCAGGACCGGCAGTTGGGCAGCGGCACCGACGGTCGCAAGCTGTTCGATCTCTACCGGCAGGGCAAACTTTCGGACGAAGAGCTTTGCGAGATCGAAGGCGGGCTGGCGCGTTCGCCGGGCCACTGTACGGTGATGGGTACGGCGTCTACGATGGCGGCGATCGGCGAGGCCATCGGTATGACACTGCCTGGGTGTGCGGCGATTCCGGCGGTCGATTCGCGGCGATTGGCGATGGCCGAGGCGTCGGGGCGGCGCATCGTCGAAATGGTGGGTGAGGATTTGCGGCCTTCGAAGATTCTGACCCGGCCGGCGTTCGAAAACGCCATCGCCGTCGATATGGCCATCGGCGGTTCGACCAACGCCGTGGTGCACTTACTCGCGCTCGCGGGCCGCGTGGGCATACCGCTGACGGTCGAGGACTTCGACCGGATTTCGCGCCGCGTACCGTGGGTGGCGAACGTCAAGCCGTCCGGCGAGTATCTGATGGAAGACTTCTTCGCGGCGGGCGGCGTGCCAGCCGTGATGAAGGAGATCGCACCGCAGTTACACCTAGGTGCGTTGACGGCGAACGGGCGGACCGTCGAGAAAAACATCGAGGACGCGAAATGTTTCCGTCCCGAAGTGATCCACCCGATGGCGCCCGAAGGCGGAACGGCGGTGCTCCACGGCAACATCGCTCCACGCGGCGCGATCATCAAACCGACCGCCGCGTCGCGCGAGTTGCTCACGCATCGCGGCTTCGCCTACGTGTTCGAATCGCGCGACCAAATGATGGCCGAGATCGACCTTCCCGACCTGCCCGTGGATCGCAACACCGTGCTCGTCATGAAGAACGGCGGCCCGGTGGGCGGGCCGGGCTTCCCCGAGTGGGGCCACATCCCGATGCCGAAAAAGCTGCTGAACGAAGGCGTCGCCGATATCGTTCGAGTGTCGGACGCGCGGATGAGCGGCACCAGTTTTGGAACGGTGGTTCTGCACGTGACCCCCGAGTCCGCCATCGGTGGGCCGCTGGCGGCGGTGCGCACCGGCGACGAGATCGCGCTCGACGTGCCGGGGCGGCGCATCGATCTGCTGGTCTCCGACGGCGAGATTTCCCGCCGTATGGCGGACTTCACACCGCCCCCGCCGCACTATACGCGCGGTTACGGCAAGCTGTTTCTCGACTACGTCAATCAGGCGGACGAGGGATGCGACTTTACGTTTCTGCGGCGGTAGCGCTGGTCGCGCTGTTTTTGCTGGCGAACGCTTCCGCGCACGACGGCTACTTTTCCGACGACGATCTCGACAATCTCGGCTGGAATAGCTTCGTACAGATCGACGAGTATCGCAACGGCATCGTCGATCTCAAACTGTCGCCGCACAATTTCCGGCCTGTGGGTCACTTCATGTATTACGCGATGTGGCGGCTCGTGGGGCTCGATTTCGCGTGGTACACGGCGCTAACGCAGACCCTGCATC
Source organism: Bryobacteraceae bacterium (assembly GCA_033763835.1). Taxonomy (GTDB): domain Bacteria; phylum Acidobacteriota; class Terriglobia; order Bryobacterales; family Bryobacteraceae; genus JAPKYZ01. The sequence goes on from JANRJS010000011.1 coordinate 4,199, forward strand.
TCGCAAACGCCGCGCTGTTGTTCTGGCTCATGCTGCGTCTCGGCGCGGAGCGTTGGCCCGCCTTGGGTGCCACCGCGCTGTGGCTGTTTCATCCGGCGCTGCTCGCCGCTCACTGGAAACCGATGTACGTGTTCGATCTGCTGTGCGGAACGTTCTGTCTACTGACGTTGCTCGCGTGGCTAGACAAGCGCTGGGTGCTGGCGGCGCTCGCGTTTTGGTGCGCATACAAGGCGAAGGAGGTGGCGATCTTTCTGCCCGCCGCGATCGCGCTCTACGAGTTCACGGCGGGAGGGCGGCGTTGGAAGCCGCTCCTGCCTTTGTTGGCGATCTCGGCGAACTTCGGCTTGCAAGCCGTGTTTCGCGAGAAGGGTCCGGAGACCGTTTACACGCTGCACTTTACGCTCGACGCCCTGCGGACCACCGTGCCGTTCTACGCGGCGCGCCTCGGTTGGATGCTGGTCGCGATCGCGGGCATCGCACGAAAGACCGTGTGGACTTATGCGGGCTTCTTCCTGATGCTGTTCCCGCTGCTCGCGCTGCCCGGACGGTTGTTCGCGGTCTATTTGTACGTGCCGCTACTCGTACTCGCGGTTGCCGCGGCCTTTGCGTTAGGTCGGCTACGTTGGTGCGCCGTTCCGGTCCTAGTGCTTGCCGCCTACCAGGACCATCGAGCGATCCGCGAGTTCCGGCGCGAAGAACTCGCCGCCGCTCGCGACCGCCGCACCTACGTCGAAACGCTAAGCCGGTATCTCAAGGCGCGCGCCGCGCTCGACGAGCTTGTCCTGTGGGGCACGCCGCCTTCGATGAATCGATGGGGACCGGAAGGGGCGGCGCATCTGCTCAGCCGCCGTCACGACCTTCCCGTGCGCTGGGCGGACACGCCGGAAGCTCTCCGTTGGGACGAGCGAAACCGGCGTCTTCTGCTTCCCGGTCTCGACTAAGCGCCCGCTTTGACCTTCTTCTGTTCGACGACCAAGTCGAGGTACCAAATGACGCTCGATCCGTCGGCGGGCGGGTTCTCCACTTTGTCTTCCTTGATGCGCAGCCGGTATTCGATACCCGGTTCGTGCTGGAAGCCGACGATGCCCGAATAGTGCAAGCGCCAGGGCATCGACTTGTTCTCCCGGACTTGTAAACACTTCATCGGGGCGACACCCGTGCAGTCCTTCGTTTCGGGCGCGACGTAAATGAACTTCGTCTGCGCGGTTTTGGACGCCATCGCTTCGCGCTCAAACGTACGGGAGCCAATCGTCAGGCGGTCGCCTTCAATCTTAAACGGCTGTGGCGTCGCGAAGGCTTTGGAAATCTCCTCTTCCAATTTCATGACCTTGCCCTCGCAGGCCATCATCGTCGACGCGCCCGATTTGCCGGTCAATTGGCCGTCCTCCAACTTGTACAGCCCGGAGATCGAGTTGCAGATTTTCAGGTGATACCGGCCGTTGTCGAACCGGAGCGTCACGCCCGGTCCGTCGTGCACGAGTTTCCACTTGGTGTGATCCAGGTCTTGCGCCATGGCCGCTCCGAGAAATCCCCAAACCGCCAACGTTCTCATTTCGCGTCCTCCCTCGCTTATGATAGGGGCGATGACACGCTTGATCACGACCGCCGCGCTCGCCGCGTCCCTGGTATTTGGAGCCGACAAACCGGAGAAGGGTTTCAAATCCTTGTTCAACGGCAAGGATTTCACCGGGTGGGAAAAGGCCAAAGAAAACGAAGCTACGTTTTCGATCCAGGACGGCGCGATTGTCGCCAACGGCCCGCGTTGCCACCTGTTCTACACGGGCCCGATGAACAACCACGACTTCAAGAATTTCGAGTTGAAGGTAGACGTGATGACTAAGCCGAACTCGAACGGCGGCATCTACTTCCATACGGCCTATCAGGAAAAAGGCTGGCCCGATAAAGGATTTGAGGTGCAGGTCAACAACACGTTCGAGCGCGATCCGCGCAAGACGGCGAGTCTCTACATGGTGCAGGACAATCCGAACAAAGTGGCCGAGGACGGTAAGTGGTTTACCGAACACATCGTAGTGAAGGACGGTAACGTCAAGGTCTTCGTGGACGGCAAGCAGGTTACCGACTGGACGCAGCCCGCCGGATACGCGGGTCCGAAGGGTTCGCCGGGGCGCGTGCTCGCGTCGGGAACCTTCGCGTTGCAGGGGCACGATCCCGGCTCGACGGTGTACTACAAAAACATTCGCGTGAAGGCGCTGAAGTAGTTTAGATCAGCTTACGCTCGCTGAGTGCGGCGAGCACTTGCTCCACCAAGTTCATTGGCACGTCGGCCGCGACTCGAATCGTGTCGCGCTCGCGGGTCACTTGGATGGCGTCGTAGAACTTAAGTAACTCTGGCGCGGAATCGGGCGTACTGAGCCGTCCGATCCCAATGATGCCCTTAACGGCGTCGTTCAACTTACCGGCGTTTTTCTCGTCGCCGGAAACGATTTCCGCGCTGGCCTTCACGCCCTTCGAAAGGTCTACCGCCCCGACAATCGACCGGATATCGATGGGCAGGCTCTTAAGTCCACCTAGCGGGCCGGGGATTTCCGAAGGCAGCGCGGTTTGAATTCCGGCGAACGACACACCCCACACTTGATTCGAAGATGGGATAGTCTTGACGCGGTCGAGCAGGGCTTTTGGCGGACCGCCTTTCGAGCCGTCGCGAGAGTCGATCACCGACTTCACTATCGGCGTCGGGCCGGCGACAATCACGCTCCGATTGAAGTACGTAGCGGCGAAACCTTTTTCCGAGTCTTCGCCGGTCAAGGTGTAGCCTTTGTAGCCGAAGCGCGGAGCGCCGGGCTTACCGAGCGGCACCTCGACACCGGCCGTACCTTCGGTGGCAAACTGCACCCTCACCAGCGCTACGGCGGTCTTGGCATTCGACGCGAGGAGGATGTCGAAGACTTTCTTCTCGAGATCGATTCCCGTTTCGCGCTCGAAATCCGCGAGCGGCTTCAGTTTGCCCTCCGCGCGGAGCTTGGTATACAGTTCGGTCTTCTTGAGTTGATCGATCCGGATTCCGGAAAGGATCACGGTATCGTGCGGAATCAGCGGCGCGAGCGCGGGGTCGAGAACGATCGTCGGCGAAGGCTGGGGGCGGCAGGCCGTCATAACGACGACGGCGGCCAAGGTTAGAAATCGCGGCGTGAGAAAACCCATTGAGCGGTTCCGTACACCACGATAGCGAAGGCGGCGGAAGTCCAGATGGGCCACCACTCGAAAGCGCCCATGCCCGCGCCCTTTCCGGTGACCACCTGCAGGATGATCCGACCGGTGTCGAAGACTTTTGGGAGAGCGTAGTAGAGCGCGTGCCACAAATCGCGCGACCACTCGGAATCGAGCAGCTTTCGTACCACCTTGTCCTGCGCGAGCACCGGACTCAAGATCATCAAAAACACCGGGACCATGACGCTCAACGCCGTCGATTCCCACAGCACACCGACCAGAGCCACCACGGTGAGCATCACGGCGAAAATGAACAATGTCAGCGGGATCGTGAGTAGGAACGGCACATTCCAGAATCCGGTCTTCCAGCCGAAGATTAGCCAGATTCCGGTGACGAGCAGCGTCAAGTTGATTCCCACCACCAAAAGATTGCCGAGAAATCGTCCCGCAAGCAGATGCGCTCGCGAAACCGGTTTCGAGAGCACGAGTTCGATGCGGCCGGGTTCCAGCACGCTGGGGATCAGTCCGGCGGAAGCGAAAATCGCGAGGAACATTCCGAACGAGTAGAGAAACGCCGCGATCGCGCCGTGAATCTGCGGCACCAGCTTGTCGACTCCCACGTTGGTTTTGTCCGCCGTTTGACCAAACAAGCTGATTGTGGCCGTTGCGCCCTCCACCACGTCGATCCGCATCACGAATAGGAAAAACAAAATCATCAGCAGCGATAGCGCGAACAATCCCCAAAAAATCTTGCGCGCTAGCGCTTCCCGAAAGGTATCGACGATCAGTGCGGCGGTAATCATTTCTTGCCTCCCACCGCTTCGATAAACACGTCCTCTAAGCGGCTGGCCACCGGCTGTAGCGACTCGATCTCGATTCCCTCGCGGCGAAGACGGTCGATTTCGACATTCGCGGCCTCGCGCGTTGGCAGGTGAATCTCACGATGCCCGTTCATCGAATTGGTCTTGATCTGATACCCCTTGCCCGCGGTCAGTTGGGCTACTTCGCCCTGCAGGACGATCCGGCCTTTGTTGACGATCGCGACGTCGCGGCAGAACAGCTCCACTTCCTCGAGCAGGTGCGAGTTCAGAAGAACGGTCACGCCATTCCCTTCCAACTTCTGCAGCACGTCGCGAATGTGCCGGCGACCAACCGGATCGACGCCGTCGGTGGGTTCGTCGAGGATGAGAAGGTCGGGCGAATGAATCAGCGCTTGCGCTAGGCCGACGCGCTGCAGCATACCTTTCGAATACTTGCCGATACGGACGTCCATCCACTTGCGGTCGAGACCGACGCGGTCGAACAACTCGGGGATCAGGCGGCGCCGTGCCGCGCCATCCATACCGGAAAGCGCTGCGTAGAAATCCAGCATGCCCGCGCCGGTGAAGTAGGTCGGGAACCGGTGATTCTCGGGCAAATAGCCGATCGGCTTGCGGGACGCCGGATGTCGGGTGTCTTGGCCATACACTCGGGCAACGCCCGCCGTAGGGTGGCAGGCCGACAGAAGCATCTTGACGAACGTGGTCTTGCCCGCTCCGTTCGGTCCCAATAGGCCAAACGTCGTGCCGCGACGCACCCGCAGCGACAGATCGTCTACGGCGCAAACCTCGCGCCCCGTCCAGCGATTGCGAAAAACTTTCCGGAGATGTTCCGTTTCGATAGCGAATTCGGCGGGCACTGTCTCTCCAGGGTACGCAAGAGGTCCGGGCGAAGTTCAATATCATCGTCCCATGCGTATCGATTCGCACCAGCACTTTTGGGACTTGACCAAGCTTGCCTACCCCTGGATGCCGCCCCCGCCCAATTTACTGGCGAGAAACTACCTTCCCACGGATCTGAAGCCGATTCTCGACGCCCACCGATTCGACGGCTGCGTGGTGGTGCAGGCCGCGCAAGTGGATGCGGAAGCGGAGTGGCTGCTTTCGCTCGCGGACCGGTATGCGTTCATCAAGGGTGTAGTCGCTTGGGTGGATTTGAAGTCGCCCAACCTTGGCGCGCGGCTCGACGTTCTCCAGAAGCATCCCCGGTTTAAGGGAGTGCGCCACATTATTCAAGACGAGCCGGATAACAATTGGACCCTAAACCCGGACGTTCTTCGCGGGCTCGGCGAACTTGCCGCCCGCGGCATCCCTTACGACATGCTGGTGAAGCCGCCGCAGTTGCACGTAGTCGAACCCGTCGCCGAGAAGGTTCCTAAATTACGGATGGTGGTCGATCACATCGCCAAGCCCTACATCAAAGACCGCAAGATGGACCCGTGGGCGAAGCAAATGGAGGCGATCGCGAAGATTCCGCAAATCTACGTCAAGCTATCCGGGATGATTACGGAAGCCGACCCTAAAAACTGGAAAGCGCCGGACCTCGCGCCTTACATCAACCACGTATGGCAACTCTTCGGTCCGCAACGTTCGATGTTCGGCAGTGACTGGCCGGTGTGCCTGCTCGCCGGGAGTTGGAAGCAGGTTTTGGCGGCGCTAACACAATGTTTGGGACCGTTAAATCAAGCTTCCCGTGACCGTGTGATGGGTGAGACGGCTGTGGAGTTCTACCGGCTGTAAGTAAAGGTGCGGGCGGTAACGCAGGCGGGATCACGTGTCTTGCGATACGTGGAGCGTTACTGCCCGCACTTACGTAAGCTTACATCGAATCTGGTGAATATGTGAGCGGTTGTAACGAAATTATTCCAGCATTCGGGTCTTCCACCCGCCGAGGGCCGCTCCGAAGATCAAGGTCTCACCCTCGCAACCTTCGAAATGCGGAACCCCAGCGCGAACGATAAAGTACTCTCCCGCCCGGACGCGAACCGCTTTGGATTTATCCATTCGCTCCCCAAACCCGAGCAATAACGTCCCCTTCACCACTGAGACATGCGCCTGCTGTGTGTGCGTGTGAGCTTTCACCCAGACGCCGTCCGGCATCCAAAAAGCGTAAGTGAATGGCGATCCCGGCTTGTCGCGATCGCCATCGATCACGCTGTATTTCGTGCCGTCGGGATCGGTGCGCTGCCAGACGATCGAATCGGGGCGATAAATCAAGGACTGGGGATTTTCCCCCGCGGCCATCGGCGCAGAAGCTAGAGCGGCGAGCAGATTTCGTCGAGTCATGCCCCAGCGTAGGGGCATCCCGCATGGAAAACTATCCGCCGGTTGCTTTCAAAGAGCCACCCGGCGGGAACGTCACCGCTTCACGGAAACTTCCTTAAAGTAAATCGTGTCGCGCTCATTGTGATTTTGCAGGCCGATGTAGCCCACGTTGGCCCGAGGGCCGCGCACCGGTTCGTACCACTTCTGCCGCGCGGGAACCGGTGAGCCTTCGAGATACTCGTTTACCTTCGTCCCGTTGACAAACACGGTCGTCTTCGATCCCGCGAGAACGATGTCCATCGTGTTCCATTCGCCCGGCGCTTTCTGCAGCCGCTGGTTGGCCTTGGAAATCGAGTAAATCGACCCGGTGTAATGCCAATCGTCGGCACGCCCGTCGATCTGTACTTCATAGCCGTTGTGGACCCCGTACCAGGGATCGGGCGGCGGCTCCGGCATGCGGATCACGACTCCCGAATTGTCGGCCTCTTTAGTCGAGCGGAACACCACGCGCAAAGTGCAATCGCCGAACTTCGCGCGTTCGTAGTAGAGCAAGCCCATGCCGCCTTCGGTCTTGAGGTGGCCGTTCTCGACGACAAAGCGGCCCGGGCCGGTCATCTTCCAGCCGTCGAGATTCTTACCGTTGAACAGGGGCTCAAAATCAGCCGCCGCCAGAGGGATCAAGACTAGCGCGAGCGCGATCATGCACCCGAGTATAGGCGATCGCCCCGGCGGCGAGCCACGCGCCGCCCGCGATTTTGGCGAACCAGCTGAGGCTGAGCCAAAGGTAAAGACAAACAAGAAAACCGAGTAGCGCGGGCAGCCACTCGATCATCCGCGCGCGATGTCGCTTGACGGCGGCCAGGTTCACGCCCATGAATCCGATAAACGCGCCGAAGTTGAGCAACTCCGCGCCGAGCTGATAGCTCAACACGAACGCCCCGGCGAGCGCGATCGCGCCGATGAGCAACACGTTATTCCTCGGCACACTGACTTTCGGATCGAGCGCACCGAAAAACGCTTTCGGTAACACGCCATCGCGCCCCATGCCGTAGAGCAATCGCGCGCCCGCCATCACCGCGCCCGATCCCGATCCGATCGTCGCCACCATTAGCGTCAGGTTCACGGCTTGGAACAGCCAAGGCCCGCCCGCTTTGCCCGCCACGTGCACATAGGCCGTATCCACGTCGGGAAACGCCTGGCCGGGAGTCCAAACGACCTGCGCGGCGTAGGTTTCGACGGCGGACAAGGCCCCGATGATGAGACACGTCAGCACGGTGCCCCAAAGAATGTTGCGGCGCGGATTCTCGACTTCCTCGGACAAGGTAGAGATCCCGTCGAATCCGATGTAGGTCAGCACGGCGAGCGATGCGCCCGTGGAGAAACTGCCCCAGGCGAAGGTCGACGGATCGTAGAAGGGCCGCGTCAGATCGGCGCCGGGCAAGAACTTCGCCGACGCCCATAGCATCGCCACGATCACCACGCCCATCGCTCCGGCGAGCATCGCATTGGTGCGCGCCGACGCCTCGATGCGGCGAACGTTCAGCAGGGTAAAGGTCCCTGCAAAGACGACCGCCCAGACGGCGAACGGCACGCCGCTCACCACATTCGCCGCCGCTTTCGAGCACCAGATTACGCAGATGAGCGGATTCAGTACGTAGTCGAGCAACATCACCCAACCGGTGAGGAATCCGAGCGCGGGATGCAGCTCCCGCCCGACATACGTATAAGCCGAACCGGCGCTCGGGTAGACGCGCGCCATGCGGCCGTAGCTGAGCGCGGTGAAGAGCATCGCCACCATCGCCAGCAAAATCGCGGTCACCACGTGGCCGCGCGCTTCGTTGTAGACGACTCCGAATAACGGCATGGGCGCGGTGGGCTGGATCATGATGATGCCCATCACCACCAGTTGCGCGAGCTTCAGCCGAGGCCGCAGACCCGCCTGAGTTGTCTGTGACAAGGTGGAAGTATGACATGGGCGGCGCGATGGAAGGCGTTCCTCGACCGCCGCATCCGCCAGCGGGTCACACTACGCGGCGTCGGATTCATGGTTACGACCATCGCGATCGGCGTCGCGGCCTTCGTCACCGCCAACAATTTACTGTTCATGCTGCTCGCCTTATCGCTAGCCGCCTTACTGGTCTCGGGCTTCGTCAGCCGCCTGGGACTCGCCGGTCTCGAAGTTGACCTTTCGCCGCCGGATCACATCTCCGCGCGAGTGCCCTGCTTCGCGCAACTCACCGTACGCAATCACAAGAATTGGATGCCATCGTTCGGGCTTACCCTCAAAGGCAGTCCGGCGAGCGGATTCGCCGAGACAATCCCGATTCCGCTGTTGCCCGGCGGAGGCGCGGTGGACCGCTCCCTGACGCTCACCTTCCCCAAGCGCGGACGGTATCGCGAGGATGTGTTCGAGTTCTCCACCAGATTTCCGTTCGGCTTTACGGAACGCAAGGTCCGCGTCGAAATCGAGCGCGACATCGTTGTCTATCCTTCCGTCTTGCCGCATGCCGGATTCGAGGAGTTGCTCGCGAAGGTAGCGGGCGAAATCGATTCCCGCCGCCGCGGGCGCGGCGAGGATTTTCACCGCATCCGGCCCTATCAGACCAACGAAAGCGTGCGCTACGTCGATTGGAAAACCACGGCGCGTACCGGCGCGTTGCAAGTGCGCGAGTACGTCGAGCCAGTGCAACCCACCGTCGAAATCGTGCTCGATCTTGGACTGCCTCCCGGCGAACTCGCATGGTTCGAGGAAACGGTGGACGGTTGCGCGTACCTCAGTTGGGAGCTTTCTCGGCGCGCCACCCCTTTCCGCCTTCGCACGCAAAAGTGCGATCTCGCGTTTCCTGAGCGCGAGGAGGTCTACGATATTCTGAAATTCCTGGCGCTCGTCGAGCCTTTGTTCTTGAACGCGCCGCCGGTTACCGCCGATGTGGATTCCGACGACGCTCTGGTGCTTGTGTTTAGCCGCCGGTCCGCAGTCCGCGCCGAGTGAGGCGAAACCGGAACCGGTCCGCACCGAAGTCACCGTGACCGCGAGCGTCGCGGCGGAAAGTCCCGCTTCGATCTCCGTCCTCGGGCGGCCCGCGTTAGCGCGCATCCCAGGAATCAACGCCGACGACCGCCTACGTCTCGTGCCCGGCTTTACATTGCTTCGACGCTCGTCGAGTTTGGCCGCTAACCCCACCACGCAAGGCGTTTCGCTTCGAGGTATTGGATCGAGCGGGGCCAGCCGAACGCTCGTGCTCTTCGACGGCATCCCGCTCACCGATCCATTCGGCGGCTGGGTGTACTGGACTCGCGCCGATGCCGAGGAACTCGAGCGAGTCGAGCTTTCCCGCGGAGCCACCACTAGCGTTTTTGGCGACCGCGCGATGGGCGGGTCGATTCACCTGATCTCGCGCCCGCCTCAGGCTCGCTGGAGTCTGGGAATCGAAGGCGGTAACAAAGCGACGCTGCTGCCGTCGGGATCTTATTCGAACCTGTTCAAACAGTCTTGGGGCATTACCGCATCGATGCGCGCGTTCTCGACCGACGGTTACTACATCGTGCCCACCTCGATCCGTAATCGCGTCGATACTCCTGCGGGAGTGAAGTTCGTCGCGCCGCAGTTAAAGCTCGACTGGATTACGCCCGGGCAGCGGCTCGCGCTCAAGAGCGACGTACTCGTCGAAGAACGGCAAAACGGCACCGCCGCCGTGCAGAACTCCACCTCGCTCGGATCGATGTCGGCCAACTACTCGCGCCGCGGCGTGAATCTGCTCGCGTTTCACCAGCGGCAGGAGTATCGTGCGGCGTTCTCCGCCATCGCCGCCGACCGCCTGACGGAGCGCATCACGTCGCGCCAAAGCGTCCCCGCCGAGGCGACGGGCGGGGCCGGTTACTCGGACATCCGGCGCGGGCCTTGGCACTTGCTCGGCGGCGCGGATTTTTTGCGGGTCGAAGGCGTTTCGCGCGATTGGCTAGTGCCGAGCGGCGCGCGCATCGGCGGCGGTTCGCAGTTTCAACGTGGTGTGTTCGCGCAGGGCGACGTCCGATGGAAGTCGCTCTCGCTCTACGGCGGCTCGCGCTATCACTGGACCGGTACGACCGGCTTCTACTCCCCAAGCGGCGGATTCCGGTTCGGCCGCCGCTGGCTCGCGGTGCGAGGCTCGGCCTACCGCGCCTTTCGCGCGCCGACGCTCAACGAGCTGTATCGCGAGTTCCGCGCGGGCAACACCGTGACGCTCGCTAACGCGAATCTGCGTCCCGAAAAGTTGTTCGGCGCGGAAGTAGGCGCGGACTTGATCGGCGAACGCGCACGGTTTTCGGTCACTCTTTATCGCAACGACCTGAGCGAATTGATCGCCAACGCGACGCTATCTGCGACTCCCACACTGGTTACTCGCGAACGACGGAACATCGGCGCGGCCCTTGCGCGCGGCATCGAAGCGGATTTCCGCTATCGCTGGAACGCCTGGTTCTTCGACACTTCGTATCTCTTCGCCGATTCGCGCGTCGCCACTCGGGAGCGCATTCCCCAAATCCCGCGTCACCAGGGCAATGCGCAGTTGGCCTGGATGCGCGGCGGTACGCAAATCGCGGGAGGAATCCGCGCGAGCGGACTGCAATTCGAGGACGACCGCAACACGCAACGGCTACCGGGATTCGCGGTCGCGCACATCGCCTTGCGGCAATCGGTACCCGGCGGCATTGCATTTACGCTTGCTATCGAGAACGCTCTCGACCGGGAGTTCCTCTCGGGCTTTACCCCGCAGCCACAGATCGGCGCGCCGCGCTTGTGGCGCGTAGGCGTGCGTTATTCGTCGCCGCCCAACTGAGGCTTACCGCCCTCATCCTTTTCCACCGTTCCATCTTCGTGGACGTGATACACGGTCCGCGACGGGAACGCGAATCCGCTGCCCTCTTCGTGAACGATGTCCATGATTTTCAGCAGCAAGTCCTCGCGCACCCGCAAGAATTCCTGCCAGTCGCCGGTGGCGATGTAACAGAACACTTCGACGTTCAGCGAGCTTTCCCCGAAATTAATGAAGCGCACGCGCCGTCCCTCGGGATCGACGCGCGGGTCGTTCGCAAGCAATGCGTTCAAGCGCTCCAGGATCGCGCGCATCTTCTCCGGGGCGGTCTCGAAGAGCAGTCCCATGGTGGACTGGAACAGCAACTTGTCTCGCATCGACAGGTTCTCGACGTTCATGTTGGCGAGCACGCCGTTCGGGATCGACAGCTCCGAGCGCTCCATTGTGCGGAGCCGCGTCGAGCGTAACCCGATATCGACGACCGTCCCCACCGTGGTTCCCAGCCGCAAGGTGTCGCCAACTCGAATAACGCGATCCGAGGCCACGGAAACTCCGCCGAATAGATTCTCGAGCGTCTTCTGCGCCGCGAACGCGATCGCCACGCCGCCGATCCCGACGCCCGCGAGAGCGGTGGAGATATCGAATCCCAATAGGGATAGAAAAGACAGAAACGCGATCAGCACTACGAGTGCCTTGAGAATCCTCTGGCCGAGCACCATCCAAGAGCCGGTGTTGATCTTGCCTGCGGCGACCGCCACCTCTCGAATGCGCTCCGCGCCCCGGTCGATGCCTCGTAGGACGAGCCACACGAATCCGAACAGCGTCAGAACGCCGATCGCGCGGTTGTAGTAGCTGCGGACCAGCAGCGGCACGGCCAGTACCGGGATCATGCGGCCGTGCAACATCACCGCAAGGAGAAGAGTGGCTAGCTTAGGGAAATTCGTGAGTTGGTACCGCGTCCCCCGCAGCACCCTAAGCACCGCCCACACGATCGCCCAAGCGATGGTGAGCGCGACAAGGAACAGCACGGCGACTCCCAGCCACTGCCAGAGAGCCATACCACCCCAGCGGATTTGCGTCCACGAAGGCCAATCTTCGACGAAGCGAAACGCCGTGACGCGACGGCTTACCGCGGGCACGCGCGCCAACGTTTGCGAGGACACCAGCCATACTTGGCCGACCTCCGGCTCTTCGACGCGCACCAGGATTAGTTCCAACGACTCGTCGCGCACGGCGAACTCGCCCGCTCGCTCTTCGTCCGTGGGCATTTGGTCCTGCTGCGAACCCTCCGGGCGGTTGGAAATCCAGCTCAGCGGATGCTGATAACCGGAATCGAATAGAACCTGCAGTTCGCGCGCCAGTTCGGGTCCGCGCGAATCCCGCTGCGCCGGATTGAGTTGCAGATAGTAGGCCGCGTTCCGGTACCGCCCCTCCTGCACCGCCCTCAGAAAGCCGGTAATCGACGAACGCGGCGTGTGCCGCCCCATCGGATCGATGACATCGCTTTTGGCGGCGGGCGGAGAATTGATTCCCGGAATCCTGATCTGCGCCTGCGACGCGAACGAAGCGATCAACAGCGCACTAGCGAGCCGCACGGAACTCCGTCCAAGGCTGGGCCGGTAGGTCTTTCAACACGCCCGACAAATAGTCGAACTCAGGATGCGCCGCGATGTGCGCCCGCGCTTGAAACGACGGTCCCGCCTGCGGGCCCATCGCCGCCAGCATTCGCATCTCCGCCGCCATGCGTGCGTCCGCCGCCTTGTTCTGCACCGCCCCCGCCGGACCGTACTCCGGCTGCCATGGCTTCATGCCGCGCGGCGAAAGATCGTTTCGCCCGCACAGCGTGCGCTCGCAGGCGTTCGGTTTCTTTTCGATGGTGTCGTAGTCGTCGGCGAGAAACTTTTTCGCGAGTTCGACGTCGATGCGGCCCTTGTGCTCTTCCATCAACTCGCGCCAGCGCTCGCGGCGCGTAGCGGGCGAGGTATCGGGATTCGAGAGCGGAAAGTCGGTCTCTTCGCGCGCCAGTTTTGCGTCTTCCGGATAATTCGAACCCGAAAAGTAGCCGTCGCTCGTGCGTTTCAAAACGACATTCTTCAGTCCGAGTTCGAGACTCGCGATTTCGCCTGTCTTCGCGTGCGCCAGCAGCCAGTTGTTGGCGTAGCCGCCGTTGTTGCCTTCGGTCATGATGCGCGAGTAATCGTCGATCGACGACGCGTACTGCGCCGCCTTCCGCGCGCGAACAAACTCCGGCACGCCTTTGGGATCGAATCCATGAAAGCCCGAGATCGTCGTCTCGGTGATCATCATCCCCGCGGAATTGATCGCGAAATCGTCGCCCGAATGAATCAGTCCCGGGTAGCCGTCCATCAGAATGCGATGGCCGTTTCGTGGGCGAATGTCGAAAATCACGTTCCAATGCGCGCCGATCGCGAAATCCACCCAGGCGTTGTGCGCCATCACCGGGCGCTGGTCCGCTGTGTAGCTGCCCGTGGCGACGAACGCACTGCAGTGCTCCGGCGCGTTGCCCGAACTATTTGACGTAGCTTGTCCCTTTTGCCGGTCAAGCCAGCCGACGTAGTACCAGGCAAGTTCCATCCAACCGTTCAGCGCGACGATGTCCCACACGTCCCAGGCGACGCCTTTGCTGTTCATTCCCTTCGCGATACCCGCCAACTCGCGCCGGTACTCGTCTTCGATACGCGGCCAGAACACGGTTTTCGCCGCGTCGCGAAACCAAGTCCAATCCTTCTTTGTGTCGTGCACGACGACCGTTTCGATAGCGCGCCGTCCTTCGACGATTCGGCTCGACAGTTGCGCGCCATGCTGGAACCCGATGTCTTCGGGCGTTCCAGAAAGCGTTACGAAGACCCATCCGTTCCGCGTATCGGGAGCGGCGGCAAGCGCGGTCGCGGCTACGGAAGACGCGACAAACTCGCGGCGGTTCAACATACCCGCATGATACGCTCAAGGTACTTTCATGGCGGACATTCTGAGCCGCATTCTGCGAACCAAACAAAGCGAAGTGGCGGAACTTAGGGCCCGGCGAGGATTTCGGCGCGCGCTGGAATCGCGCTTGCCCGCGATTATCGCCGAGGTCAAACACCGCTCGCCGAGCAAGGGCGTTTTTTCGAACGCGCCGTTCGACCCCGTGCGGATCGCCGAAAGCTACGCCGCGAACGGCGCCTCGGCGATTTCCGTCTTGACGGATCGCGAGTACTTCGGCGGCTCGCTCGATCATCTGCGCCTGGTGCGCCAAGCCGTCGGCGTTCCCGTACTGCGCAAGGATTTCGTGATCGACGAAATTCAGATCGCGGAAGCGGCCGTGAATGGCGCGGACGCGATTCTGTTAATCGCCGCCGCGCTCGAAGTGGGCCGGATGCGCGCGCTCCGCGAGTTCGCCGAGTCGTTCGATCTCGACGTACTGGTCGAGGCGCATAACGAGGAAGAACTCTCGAAGGCGCTCGACGGCGGCGCTTCGATCGTCGGGGTGAATAATCGCGATCTGGCGACGTTTGCCGAGTCTCTCGATGTATCGCTTCGGCTGGCGGAGAAAATTCCGGCAAACGTGTTAGCGGTGAGCGAAAGCGCCATCCGGTCTCGCGCCGACATTGAGCGCCTGCGCGCGTCGGGCTATCGCGCGTTCCTCGTCGGCGAGTCGTTAATGCGCCAGCCCGGATTGCTTTCGGAGATGGCCGCGTGAACGTCATCCCAATAAACGTGATTAAGGTCTGCGGAGTGACGACTGCCGAAGACGCCGCCGTGGCCGTCGATGCGGGCGCAACCGCCATCGGATTCAACTTCGCGCGCCGAAGCCCGCGCTATGTCGATCCGCAAGCCTGGATGAGCCAAGTGCCTGTTTTGAAAGTCGGTGTGTTCGTGGGCGACGCGCTCGATTTGCCATGGCTCGACGTAGCGCAGATTCACGGTGAAGGATCGGCCTACGGCGTTGCCGTGTGGCGCGCGGTGAAGCCCGGCCAACCGATGAGGAACGCCGACGCCTACGTGCTCGATCCCTCGGAAGGCACCGGCGCGACATTCGATTGGGCGCTCGCGGCGGGCTTGCCCGAAAAGATCGTGCTTGCGGGCGGGCTCGACGCGTCGAATGTCGCCCAAGCGATTCGCGCGGCAAAGCCGTGGGGCGTCGACGCATGCTCGAAGCTCGAATCGTCGCCCGGCCACAAGGACCCGGTCAAGGTTCGCGAGTTTGTCGCGGCGGCGCGCGAGGCGTTTCAATGCTAGCTACGGTTCCCGATTCGCGCGGCCACTTCGGCCCTTATGGCGGTCGTTTCGTGCCCGAGACGCTGATGTCTCCGCTCGAAGAATTGGAGATCGCCTATCGCGAAGCCCGCGAGGACGAAGCGTTCACTCGCGAGCTCGACTCACTGCTGCGCAATTACGCCGGGCGTCCCACGCCGCTCTACTTCGCCAATCGCCTAAGCGAGACGCTCGGCGGCGCGCGCATTTATTTCAAGCGCGAGGACCTGCTACACACGGGCGCTCACAAGATCAACAACGCGCTCGGGCAAGCGCTGCTCGCCAAGCGGATGGGCAAGCGGCGGATCATCGCGGAGACTGGTGCGGGTCAGCACGGAGTGGCGTCGGCGACCGCCTGCGCGTTGCTAGGTCTCGATTGCACGGTCTACATGGGCGAAGAGGATATGCGTCGTCAACGCCTCAACGTCTTTCGCATGCGATTGCTCGGTTCGAAAGTAGTGGGGGTAACCGCTGGCTCTCGAACGCTCAAGGACGCGATTAGCGAGGCGATGCGCGACTGGGTAACGAACGTCGCCGACACCTATTACCTGCTGGGTTCCGCGCTGGGCGCGCACCCGTACCCGATGATGGTTCGCGACTTCCATCGTTGCATCGGAGTCGAGGCGCGCGAGCAAATTCTCGCCGCCGAGGGACGCTTACCGGACGCCATCTACGCCTGCGTCGGCGGTGGCTCCAACGCCATTGGCGCTTTTCACGCTTTCCTAAACGACCCCGGCGTTCGCCTCATCGGTGTCGAGGCTGGCGGTCGTAGCGAGAAACTGGGTGAGCATGCCGCTCGATTTTCGGGTGGTGCCCCCGGCGTGCTGCACGGCGCGTACAGCTATCTCTTGCAAGATCGGGATGGCCAAGTGGCCTTGACACACTCCGTTTCCGCGGGGCTCGACTACGCGATGATCGGTCCCGAACATGCTTGGCTTGCCGACAAGGGCCGCGCGAGCTACGTGAACTGCACAGACGAGAGAGCTTTAAAGGCGGCGGTCCAACTCTCGCGCGCCGAGGGATTGATTCCCGCGCTCGAATCTTCTCACGCCGTCGCCCAAGCGCTCGACGACGCCCCCGCCGTGAAGGGCCAAGTCTTCATCGTGAATCTATCGGGACGCGGCGACAAAGACATCGATCTCTATCGCGAAAATTTGCCGGAGCTCGACACTCCTTCTCAATGAGCCGCATCTCGAACGTTTTTGCGCGAGGCCGCAAGGTCTTCGTCGCCTACCTCACCGCCGGCGATCCAAACCCCGAAGCGACACCGGAACTGGTCGCCGCCCTCGAACGCGGTGGCGCGGACTTGATCGAGTTGGGCGTTCCCTTCTCCGATCCCATCGCCGACGGTCCCGTCATCCAGGCCGCTTCCGCACGGGCGCTCGCCGCCGGAACCACGCTCGGGCGCGTGCTTGAAATCGCGAAGGCGATCCGCGAACGTTCGGAAATCCCGCTGCTGTTGTTCACGTACATGAATCCGGTCGTACGGTACGGGTTCGAAGCGTTAGCGCGCGACGCTAAAGCGGCGGGCATCGACGGTTGCCTCATCACCGATCTTTCGGTCGAAGAGGCGGAAGACTTCGTCGGAGTGATGCGGCGGGCGGAGCTCGACACTGTGTTTCTTGCTGCGCCTACCAGTTCTACGCGGCGTCTGGATCTTGTCGCGCGCTACTCCACGGGCTTTATCTACGCCGTCTCGCGCACGGGCGTTACCGGGGAGCGCGAACAACTCGCGCAGTCCGCGGCTCCGCTACTCGACGCGCTGCGGGCGCGCACGAAGATGCCGCTCGCGCTCGGCTTCGGAATCGCGAATGGCGATCAGGCTCGCGCCGCCGCCGCGCATGCCGACGGGGTTGTCGTGGGCAGCGCGATCGTCCGCGCCATCGAGAAAGGCGCCGATGTCGAGGCGCTCGCCCGCTCGATAAGATTGGGGCTCGATGACGAAGGCAGTTGATCCACAAAGAGCCCTGGCGCGCTACCGCACTCAGATCGACAAGATCGACCGCGATTTGCTCGGCCTGCTGAACCGGCGGGGGCGGATCGCGCAGAAGATCGGGGCCGTGAAGCGCGAGCATTCCCTCGCCATCGTCGAGCCCGCTCGCGAACAGCAAGTGGTGGCGAACCTGATCGCGGCCAACTCGGGGCCGCTGGCGAACGACGCGATCGAACGGATTTTTCTCGGTGTGATGATCGAGATGCGAAATTTGCAGAGGAAGGAAGACGAATGTTAGTTGTCATGCAGGAAGGGGCCACAGAGCCCCAAATCGAAGAGGTTAGTAAGAAACTCGAAGCGATCGGCTACGCGGTGCATCGCGTTACCGGCGTCTCGCACACGATCCTGGGCGGCGTCGGCGAGGACAAGGCCGATCCCGCCGAATTCAGCATCTTGCCCGGCGTGCGCGAGTGCGTGCGCGTTTCGTCAACTTACAAGCTCGCGGCGCGCAGCGTGCGGCCCGGGGGCACGGTGGTCAAGATCGGCGACGTCGAGGTCGGCGGCGACAAGGTCGTCGTGATGGGCGGTCCGTGCAGCGTCGAGACTCGCGATCAATTCCGCGCCTGCGCCGAACAGGTGGCGAAAGCGGGCGCGAAGGTCGTGCGAGGTGGCGCGTTCAAGCCGCGCTCTTCGCCGTATAGCTTCCAGGGTCTCGGCGAGAAGGGACTTGTCATCATGCGCGAGGCCGCCGACGAGTTCGGGCTCAAGGTCATCAGCGAGGTGATGGAGATTTCCCAGATCCCCATGATGCTGCCCTACATCGACGTCTTCCAGGTGGGCGCGCGCAACATGCAGAACTTCAACTTGCTCAAGGCTCTCGGCGACGTGCGCAAGCCGGTATTGCTCAAGCGCGGCATCGCGGCGACCATCGAAGAATTGCTGCTGTCCTCCGAATACATCCTCGCGGGCGGCAACTACGACGTAATGCTCTGCGAGCGCGGCATCCGGACTTACGAGACCTACACCCGCAACACGATGGACGTGTCCGCGATCCCGGTGGTGAAAAAGCTCTCGCACCTGCCGATGGTCGCCGACCCGTCGCATGGCACGGGCCGCCGCGATCAGGTGCTGCCCATGGCGCGCGCGAGCGTCGCCGCCGGGGCCGACGCTCTCATCGTCGAAATGCATAACGATCCCAACAAGGCCTACTCCGACGGGGCGCAGAGCCTTTTCCCCGAGCAGTTCGCCGAGATGGTGGGCCAGTGCCGCATCATCGCATCGGCGATTGGACGGTCGATCTAGCGGCGTGCTTTCGGTTGCCATCGCCGGCGTCGGATTGATCGGCGGGTCTTTCGCTCGCGCGCTCCGCCAAGCCGGATTCGACGGCGAAATCCTGGGTGTGAGTTCTCCCGCGACGCTGGCTAAAGCGGGCGCGATTGTCGATCGGGCGGCCACGCTCGACGAAGCGGCGGCGTGCGAGTTGATCTTTCTCTCGCAGCCAGTCTCGGGCATTATCGAGACGTTGAAACAGTTGCGTACGACCGCGATCGTGACCGACGCGGGATCGACCAAGCGCGCCATCTGCGCCGCCGCCGCGCACCTCCCAAACTTCACCGGCGGACACCCGATGGCCGGTAAGGAAGTTTCGGGTGTCGAACATTCCGACCCCGATTTGTTTCAAGGCCGCCCGTGGATCTTCACGTCGGAACCGCCGCCGCCGCTTCGCGAATGGGTATCGCGCATCGGGGCCCGCATTCTTGTCACCACACCCGAGGAGCACGACCGTCTGGTCGCCCTCGCGTCGCACTTGCCTCAACTGCTCTCGAACGCGCTCGCCGAAATCGCCGCGCCCGCGCGCCACGTCGGCGGACCCGGCCTCGAATCGATGACGCGCCTCGCCGCCAGTCCCTTCGAGTTGTGGAAAGACATCCTCGAAACGAACGGCGACGAGATACTCCGCGCGCTCGACGCGTATCGCGATCTGCTCGGAGAGAAGCGCGCCGCACTCGCCGAAGGGCGTCTCCGCGAGTTGTTCCCTACTCGGCCAGCTTGACGTAAAGCTCGCTGCCGCGATCCCGGAAGTTCGCCGACATCTCGGTCAAGCCCTTCTCCGCCATGTCGCGGATCTCCTGCGTGATTTTCATCGAGCAGAACTTCGGTCCGCACATCGAGCAGAAGTGCGCGAGCTTCGCGCCGCCCGCGGGCAGCGTCTCGTCGTGATATTTCTCCGCAGTCTCCGGGTCGAGCGCCAGGTGGAATTGATCCTTCCACCGGAAATCGAACCGCGCCCGGCTTAGCGCGTCGTCCCACTGCCGGGCGCCGGGATGCCCCTTCGCCAAATCCGCCGCGTGCGCCGCAATCTTGTACGCAATCACGCCATCTTTCACGTCCTGCCGATTGGGCAAGCCCAGATGTTCCTTCGGCGTCACGTAGCAGAGCATTGCGGTGCCGAACCACCCGATCATCGCCGCGCCGATCGCGCTCGTGATGTGGTCGTAACCCGGCGCGATGTCCGTCGTCAGGGGACCGAGTGTGTAGAACGGCGCGCCACCGCACACTTTCACCTGCCGGTCTACGTTCTCCTTGATCAAGTGCATGGGCACATGCCCCGGACCTTCGATCATCACCTGGACATCATGCTTCCAGGCGATCTGGGTCAGTTCGCCGAGCGTTTTCAGTTCGCCGAGTTGAGCTTCGTCGTTGGCATCGTAAATCGAGCCGGGACGCAGGCCGTCGCCGAGGGAAAACGCCACATCGTAGGCCTTCATGATTTCGCAGATTTCCTCGAAGTGCGTGTAGAGGAAACTTTCCTTGTGGTGGGCCAGGCACCACTTGGCCATGATCGAGCCGCCGCGGCTGACGATGCCGGTGACGCGTTTGGCCGTCAGCGGAATGAACGGCAGGCGCACGCCCGCGTGGATGGTGAAGTAGTCGACGCCCTGCTCGGCCTGTTCGATCAGGGTGTCGCGGAAGACCTCCCAGTTCAGGTCCTCGGCCACGCCGTTGACCTTTTCCAGCGCCTGGTAGATCGGCACGGTGCCGATGGGGACCGGGCTGTTGCGCACGATCCAGTCGCGGATGTTGTGGATGTTGCGGCCGGTGGACAGGTCCATCACGGTGTCCGCGCCCCACCGGGTGGCCCAGGTCATCTTGTCCACCTCCTCCTCGATGGAGGAGGCCACCGCGGAGTTGCCGATGTTGGCGTTGACCTTCACCAGGAAGCGGCGGCCGATGATCATCGGCTCGGCCTCAGGGTGGTTGACGTTGGCCGGCAGCACCGCCCGCCCGCGGGCGATCTCCTCGCGGACGTGCTCGACCGGCACGCCCTCCCGCAGCGCCACGAACTCCATCTCGGGCGTCACCACACCGCGACGGGCGTA
>JANRJS010000030.1:0-72679 GCA_033763835.1 Bryobacteraceae bacterium
GCGCAGCGGGCGCGTGCCGCCGGGCGTAATGTTACGCCACGAGTTCGACGCGAAATCGAACGACCACGTGTCGTCGAAGCGGCCCGCGTTGGTGAACCCATGCGAAATCACCAGACGGTCGCCGCGCGGGTCGTATACGCCCGAATGTCCGTAGCGGCGGCTGGGTCCGCGATCGTTCGGCGCGAGTTCGGTCCACGTTCCCGCCGAGATGTCGAACGCCCAGACGTCGCTAAAAAATCCGCTGGCCTGGCCGCCGAACACGATCAGCCGCCGCCGGACGGGATCGACGGCGAGCGTGTGCCCCCACCGGGGAGCCGGTTTCGCGCCGCCGGTCGTAATTTCCCGCCAGCGCGATTCGCGGAGCGAGTAAACCCAAAGGTCGTTGCGCGCGGCGTTGTCCTGCCCGCCGAAAAGATACAGAGAAGCGCCGGACGGATCGTAACCGATCGTTCCATCGACGCGTCCGGTGGGAGGCGTCCCGCCCGCCGGGAGTAACGTGTAAGTAAGGGGTTGGGCGAGCGTGACCAGCGCAAACGTCGTGAATAGCGGAAGTATCCGGGCGCACATGGACGATGAATCCCGACAGTTTTGTTTTTTCTTCCCGGCGGGAATAGCCTCCGGCGAAGCTCGCATCTACCGGGCGTATGTCATCCGCCGGAACGTTCGACGATTGGATGGGCGAAGGGCGCCCGCATCCGCCCAGCGGCATGGATAACGCCGGCGGCACGCCCGCCGCAGACGCTCGATCGGCCTTCGACGCGGAGGCGATGCCGCACCTGAACGACTTGTTCCGCACCGCCGCGCGGGTGTTGGGCGACCGGGCCCGCGCCGAGGACGTCGTTCAGGAAGTGTATTTACAGGCCTGGAAATCGTTCCACCGTTTCGAGCCCGGTACCAACTGCCGCGCGTGGCTTTTCAAAATTCTGTTCCATTGCGTCAACCACCACCGTCGGCGCTGGTTCCGGTTCCCGCTGTTGAAGGAGACCGAGGAGTTTCTCGAAGCCAACCTGATCGCGCCGGAACCGGTACCGGATCATCTCACCGACGCAAGCATCCTCGCCGCGCTAGACCGGATTCCCGCCGAGTTCCGCGCCGTGGTGCTGCTGGTGGACGTGGAAGAGTTCGCCTATAAGGACGCGGCGCAGATTCTCGCCGTCCCCATCGGCACCGTCATGTCGCGTCTGAGCCGGGGCCGCAAGCTGCTCCGCGAGCAGTTGGCTTCGGTCGCGGCCTCGTACGGGATTGGAAAAACTGGAGTGGGAAGGACCGGAAACGAAGCATGAACGACCGAGAAGTGGCCGCTCGCCTCAGGTACGCCGTGAAGAGCCAACCTGTGCCGCCCGAGTTGGCGGCGAAAGTCCGCATGCGTCTCGATGAAGCGCCACGCGGAAGAAAAGGGTGGGGCTGGATGGCTTGGGCGCCCGTCGCAGCGGCGCTCGCGATCGCGGTGGCGCTAGGTTCCGCTTATCGCGACGGTCACTTTCGCTTCACGCCAGGCCAGCGCGAAACCTTTATGGCTTCTCTGTTGACCAAGGTGTCTCTGCCGATGAGGGCCGGACTCGACGATCACCTGCATTGCTCGGTTTACGGTAATGTCCCCAAGGACGTGCCGGACCGCGGGACCGCTACCCAACACCTGCCTCAGAAGTTCGCCCCAATGCTCGCCATCGTCGAAGCCGCCGTGCCGAAACCGTTTCAGCTTTACTCGGCGCACGTTTGCGAACGCAACCGGCGGCGGTTCGTCCATTTCCAATTGAAGACCGATTCGAAGCTGCTCTCCGTAATCGTCACTCGTCGCGGCGCCGGCGAATCGTTTGTGCGCGAGAAGATTGCGCCCGCGCTCGCCGCGTCCGGTACGCCCATCTACGAGGCCGGCGCACGCCGGTTCGAGCTCGCCGCCGTCGAGAGCGGAGATTATCTCGCCTACGTCGTTTCGGACCTTCCGGCGGAGCGCAATCGCAGCGTGATGCTCGCAATGGCGCCGCAACTTGTGGAAACGCTCGCCCGCCTCTAATCCGGTTTTGTAAGGATCGAATCATGACCGCCGAACACCGACGGCTCGAAGAGTCGCGCGCCCGCACCACGCACTGGAAACGCTGGGGACCGTATCTGAGCGAACGCGCTTGGGGCACGGTTCGCGAGGACTACAGTCCTTACGGCAATGCCTGGGAGGCTTTGCCCCACGATCACGCCCGCTCGAAGGCGTACCGCTGGAACGAAGACGGCATCGCCGGCGTCTCGGACCGTCACCAGAAAATCTGTTTCGCGCTCGCCATGTGGAACGGCCGCGATCCCATTCTCAAGGAGCGCCTGTTCGGCCTTACCGGCAACGAGGGCAATCGCGGCGAGGACGTAAAGGAGTGCTACTACTATCTCGATTCGACGCCCACGCACTCCTACATGAAGTACCTGTACAAGTACCCGCAGGCCGAGTTTCCCTACGCTTGGCTCGTCGAGGAGAACCGGCGGCGCGGCAAATCGGCCCCCGAGTTCGAGTTACTTGACACCGGAATCTTCGCCGAAGAGCGTTACTTCGATATCGCCGTGGAGTATGCGAAAGACGGCCCAGAGGATCTGTACGTCCGCATCACGGCGGTCAATCGCGGACCCGAACCGGCGTATCTCGAACTACTGCCGTCGATCTGGTTCCGCAATACCTGGTCCTGGGGACACCGGGTGAAGAAGCCTTCGCTCCATGCGATTTCTGCCAATGAAATCCAGCTCGCCGAGCCGGATTATGGTATCCGCTACCTGGCATGCGAGGGCGAACCCGAGTTGCTCTTCACGGAAAACGAAACGAACGCGCGCCGGTTGTATGCCGTCGAGAACCCGTCCCCATACGTCAAAGACGGCATCGGCGAGTACGTTTTGCGCGGCGCAGCGGATCGCGTCAACCCGGAGCGCACCGGAACGAAGGCGGCGGCGCGATACCGGATGACGCTCGCGCCCGGCGAGTCGCGAACGATTCGTTTGCGCTTCTCCGATACGCCCACCGGGCGGGACGCGGAAGAGGTCTTCGAGCGACGGATTCGCGAGGCCGACGAATTTTACGCCACCGTGATCCAGCCGGAGCTGACGGACGACGCGCGCAACGTGATGCGGCAGGCGTTCGCGGGCTTGCTCTGGTCGAAGCAGTTCTATCACTACGTAGTGCGCGACTGGCTGGACGGAGACCCCGCCGGTCCTCCGCCGCCCGCGTCTCGCAAGCGCGGCCGCAATTCCGATTGGGGGCATCTGTTCAACGCCGACGTGATCTCGATGCCCGACAAGTGGGAGTATCCGTGGTACGCCGCCTGGGACTTGGCCTTCCACTGCGTGCCGATCGCATTGGTGGATTCCGAGTTCGCCAAAGACCAACTCATGCTGATGGTGCGCGAGTGGTACATGCACCCGAACGGGCAATTGCCCGCTTACGAGTGGGCGTTCGGCGACGTCAATCCGCCGGTGCACGCCTGGGCCGCGCTCCGCGTCTACAAGATCGAGAAAAAGCGGCGCGGCGTGGGAGACCGCAAGTTTCTGCAGCGCATCTTCCACAAACTGCTTTTGAATTTCACGTGGTGGGTGAACCGCAAGGACACCGAGGGCCGCAACGTGTTCCAGGGCGGCTTCCTGGGTCTCGACAACATCGGAGTCTTCGACCGCAGCGCGCCGCTGCCTACGGGCGGCCACATCGAGCAAGCCGACGGTACCGGCTGGATGGGCATGTACAGCCTGAATTTATTGGCGATCGCGCTCGAACTCGCGCAGGAGGATCCCGCCTACGAGGACGTCGCGAGCAAGTTCTGGGAGCACTTCCTCTACATCGCAAGCGCCATTAACAAGCTCGGCAGCGACGGCGCCGGCATGTGGGACGATCTCGACGGCTTCTACTACGACGTGCTCCATCTGCCGGGCGACGATCATCTGCCGCTGCGGGTGCGTTCGATGGTCGGCCTGATTCCGCTGTTTGCGGTGCAAACGCTCGAACCCGACGTGATGGCCAAGCTCCCCGGCTTTCGCCGCCGCATGGAATGGTTCATCGACAACCGACCCGATTTGTGCGCCAATGTCGCCTCGATGTGCACCATCGGCGTGGGCGAGCGCCGCCTGCTCTCGATCGTCGATCCCCAACAACTCCGGCGCGTCCTGCGATTCATGCTCGACGAAGCGGAGTTTCTCTCGGACCACGGCATCCGCGCGCTCTCGCGCGTCCACCGAGAGCGCCCCTACGTTTTCCACGCGGGCGGCGCGGAGTATCGCGTCGACTACGAACCGGGCGAATCTTCCACCGGCCTGTTCGGCGGCAATTCGAATTGGCGGGGCCCGGTCTGGTTCCCGGTGAACTACCTGCTGATCGAATCGCTGCAAAAGTTCCACCACTATTTCGGCGACGACTACAAAGTAGAATTCCCCACCGGCTCGGGCCAGTGGTTGACGCTTTGGGAAGTTGCGGCGGAAATCTCCCGGCGCCTGTCGCGCCCGTTTTTACGCGGAGATGACGGCCGCCGGCCGGTGCATGGTAACGCCGGTCTATACGCCTCGCATCCGAATTGGCGCGACCTCGTTCTGTTCTACGAGTACTTCCACGGCGACAATGGATCGGGCGTCGGGGCCAGTCACCAAACGGGTTGGACGGGCCTGGTGGCGAAGTTACTGCAACAGAGCGGCGAATGATATGGACCTCTCCCCCGCGCCTCTGGAAAAAGAGTGGCTCGAAACGAATGGGCTGGGCGGGTTCGCCTGCTCGACGATCTGCGGCCGGAACACTCGCCGCTATCACGGTCTGCTCACCGCCGCCCTGAAGCCGCCCGTCGAACGGTACATCCTGCTGTCGAAGCTCGAAGAGACGTTGACCGTCGAAGGTGCGCGATTCGATCTGTCGACGAACTTCTACGCCGGCGCAATCCATCCGCGCGGCGACGAGTTGCTTGTCGAATTCCGGCGCGACCCGTGGCCGGTGTTTATCTATCGCGCGGGCGGAGCCGAGATCGAGAAGCGGCTGTTTCTGGTTCACGGCGAAAACGCTCTGGTGGTCGAGTACGAATTGCGAAGACCGCATCCCGGCGCGACTTTGGACGTCCGCCCGCTCACCGCCTTTCGCGACTATCACTCGACGACGCACTGGAACGAGTCGCTCGACCGGTCGGTGCGGTTCGAAGAGGGGATCGCTTCGGTGAAGCCCTATGCGAGCCTGCCCGAGCTGCATATCGCGCACAACGCGCGTCAAGCGCGAACGTCCGGCGACTGGTATTACCACTTCGAATATCCGGTCGAAAAAGAACGCGGCTTCGAGGAAGAAGAGGATTTATTCAACCCGTTTGAGCTGACGTTCGATCTTTCGCAAACCGCCACAATGGTCGTTTCGACGGAACGCCGCCACGCCGGGGACGCCGCCGGATTGCGGGAGGCCGAACGCTCTCGCCGCGCGGCGATCGCGGCCGGTGGACCGTTGGCCCTCGCCGCCGATCAGTTCATCGTGGCGCGCGGCGAACGAAAAACGATCGTCGCCGGTTACCCCTGGTTCACCGATTGGGGGCGCGATTCGATGATCGCCCTGCCGGGATTGACACTCGCCACCCGTCGTTTCCAAGACGCGCGCGACACGCTCGAAGCGTTCGCGCAAAGCATGGACCGGGGGATGCTTCCCAATCGTTTCCCCGACGCGGGCGAAGAGCCCGAGTACAACACCGCCGACGCCACGCTGTGGTTCTTCGAGTCGGCGCGCGCCTATCTCGAAGCTTCGGGCGACGAGGCGTTTGTGCGCGACACCCTCTATGAGAAGCTGCGCGAGGCGCTGGAATGGCATGTGGCGGGAACGCGCTACGGCATCCGCGCCGAGGACAACGGACTGCTGCGGTGCGGCGAACCCGGCGTCCAACTTACCTGGATGGACGCGAAGATCGGCGATTGGGTCGTAACGCCGCGAACCGGAATGCCCGTCGAAATCCAGGCGCTTTGGTACAACGCGCTGTGCGTTATGGCGGACTTCGCGGCCCGCTTCGACGATCCCGAAATGACGGATCGCGCATCGGCGCTCGCAGGGCGGGCGAAAAGTTCGTTTCTCGAATCGTTCTGGAACCCCGCGCTCAATTGCCTGTACGACGTGGTGGACGGCGAGTACAAGGACGCGTCCATCCGGCCGAATCAGATCTTCGCCGTGAGCCTGCCGCACACGATGCTCGACGGCGCGCGCGCGGCGAAAGTGGTCGCGGTGGTCGAGCGCGACTTGCTCACCCCGATGGGATTGCGCACGCTCGCGCCCAACGATCCTAATTACCGGGGCCGTTACGAAGGCGGCGTGCGGGAGCGCGACTCCGCCTATCACCAGGGCACGGTATGGCCGTGGTTGATCGGCCCGTTTATCGACGCCTGGAGGCGCGTGCACCCAGGCCGGGACGCCTCCCGTTTCCTTGCGCCGCTTCTCGCCCATCTCGACGAAGCGTGCCTCGGCCAGATTTCCGAAATCGCCGACGGCGACGCGCCGCACACGCCCCGGGGTTGCTTCGCCCAAGCGTGGAGCGTTGCCGAAGCCCTGCGCGCCGCTACTCCGCCAACAGCGTTTCGATAAGCGCCGCGAACCGGTCTTCGCCTTTTTCGCCGCCGTAGTTCAACTCGCCGATCCACGCTCCGCGGACCACGCCCTTCTTATCGACGACGTACACGGTAGGCCAGTATTGCTGCCGCCAGCGGTTCCAGTTCGTATAGTCGGGATCGAACAAAACGGGATACCGGATCTCGAGTTTCTTCGCCTCGGCGGCGACGTTGCTCCAACTCTTCTCGTGTTCGAGTTCCGGCGTGTGCACGCCGATCGTCACGACGTCTTTCGGCGAATAGCGCTCATGCCATCGGTTGTACACCGGAAGGTTGCGGCGGCAGTTGATACAGGCGAACGTCCAGAAGTGGACGACGGTGATCTTTCCCGCGCAGGCGGCGAGCGAAACGGCGGCCCCGCCTTCCGTATTGAGCCAACGCCCGCCCGTCAATTCCGGAGCCGGACGGCCGGTCATGGGAGACCGTTGCGCGAACGCGGCTGAGTACAACAAAGCGAACAAAGCGAGTTTCATCCTTTCCAAGATCGCCCCCAGACGGAATCTTTATTCCCTTTGCCGGAATGAAAGCCGGGCGGGGAATGAAACGCGGCGTGTGCACGATAAACCGAGCGTGAGTTACCGGATTCGGTGCGCCGAGATTTGGGGCGGCGTGAAAGTGCTTTCTCAGGACGTCTCGACGGCGGGCGTCGATGCCAGCCTTTGTTCGCTACCCGGCGAAGGGGCGAAAGGCGGCGACGTGTATTACTTCTCCGTCTGTTCTTACGACCGGCTAACGCGAGTGGCTCTGGCCGACATGCGGGGGCACGGAGAACGCGTGAGCGAGCTCAGCGAATGGCTCTACGGTTCGCTGCAAGACCGGATGAACTCGCGCGATGGCGCGGGCGTGCTGTCGGAACTCAATACGATGGTGCACGCGCGCGGCTTCCAGGCGCTAACCACGGCGGCGGTGCTGACTTACTTGAACGGCGGCCGGTTGACGTACTCCTACGCCGGGCATCCTCCGGCGCTGGTGAGCCGCGGGGGCGGCCCTTGGGAACCCCTGCCCTTGACGGCCCCGCCCGGAGTCGCGAACTTGCCGCTAGGAGCGTTTCCCCGAACCCGCTACGATCAATCGCGTGTCGAGTTGCGGCGCGGCGACCGGCTGTTTCTCTATACCGACGGGGTGCTTGAATGCCCCGGACCCGGAGGATCGTTTCTCGATGAGCACCGGCTGATCGCGGCGCTCAATCGATCGGGCGACGGGGACCTTCCCGCGATTCGCGACACCGTGCTCCGAACGTTGAACGAGTTCGCCGGGCGCCCGCTCGATCACGACGACTGCACCTTTATGGCGATCGGAATCCGCGAGTGAACGCCGTTATGCGCGAACCCTTGGACGGCGCACCTCTTCGCGAACGGCTGAAACGCGCGGTGCGGGACATTCCCGTCGATCCGTCGCTGCGCGTGCGGGTACGGGGGGAGCTTGAGCGCGCCGGACGTCCGCGCATGCCCTGGATCGCGCTCGAGTGCATCGCCGTCGCCGCCGTGCTGGCCTTCGCGGCGTTCGTCTTCATGCGCGGCTAGGCAGGCGCATCCGTTCGAGCAGCTTCCGGAAACGCGGCTCGGCCCGTAGAACGTCGAGCTCCGGATCGAACGCCATCCAAATCGTCCGGCTTAGCCTTTCGGCAACCGCTTTCTCAAGCAACTCGACCGCCCGGTTGTGGTCGCCGAGCGCGGCGTAAGCCACCGCCAGTTCGTAATGCGGTTCCGGCTCCGTCCACCCGTCGCGCTCCACGTCGAGCAAGATCGCCTCGGCTTCCTGTTTCCGACCCGCCGCCGCGAACGCTTTCGCCAATTCCGCGATCACTCGCCGCCGCCGGCCGCCGTTGATGTCGAGCGCTTTCCGCGCTTCGGCGATCGCCTCATCGTGCGATCCGCCGATCGTCAGCGCTTTGCTCAATTGGCGGTGCGCGGAGTAGGACCACGGATCTAGATCGACGGCCTTGCGGGCATGTTCGAGGGCGGCGCCCGTGCGGCGGGCGAACAGATTCGTCCAAGCTAGATCCGAGCGCAACGACGCCGAAGCCGGGTCCAGCGCGACCGCCCGCTCCATCGACTTCACGGCTTCTTCGTGGCGCCC
The DNA here is from genome assembly GCA_033763835.1 of Bryobacteraceae bacterium. Classification (GTDB taxonomy): domain Bacteria; phylum Acidobacteriota; class Terriglobia; order Bryobacterales; family Bryobacteraceae; genus JAPKYZ01. The sequence goes on from JANRJS010000030.1 coordinate 8,650, forward strand.
CAGCGCGGTGGCCAACGTCGAAAGCGACGCGTGCACCGGCGCGAGTTGCGCGTTCAACTCCAGCGCGCGCCGGAAAGACCGTTCGGCGGCCGCCCAGTCCCATTCCGCCCGCATCAGCGTTTGCCCCAGTGCCAGATGCGCTTCGGCAAGGTTCGCATCGAGCGCGATCGCGCGAAGCGCCGCCGACTTCGCCTTCTCCCGAAGGTCGCCCGAAAATCCTTCGCCCGCGCGGATCAGGTAAGAACTCGCCAAAGCCGCATACGGCTGAGCGTAGTTCCCGTCTAGCGCGATCGCCCGCTCGAAATGATCGATCGCGCCGAGCGTCGCTTCGTGCAGCCGCTTGGACGCCAAATATTGGCCCTGAATAAACCACCGGTACGCCTCGGTGTTGTCGGTCCCGCGGCGCGTCATGTTGCGGTGGTCCGATTCGGTCATGGGCAGTTCGAGAGCCCTCGCCGTTCGCTCGGCGATGGCGTCCTGCAGGGCGAAGATATTCGCGAACCCGTCGTCGAACGTCTCCGCCCAAAGTTGCTTTCCGTCGCGCACTCGCACCAGTTGTACGGTGATCCGGACCTGATTCGCCTGATGCTGGACCCGGCCGTGCAGCAACGCATCCACTTGCAAATCGCGGCCCGCTTCCGCCGTATCAGGAATCGCACCGGCGTACTTCATCACCGCGCTGGTAGGCCGAACGTCGATCTTGCCCAGCGCGGTGAGCCGCGTAATGATCGCATCCGCCATTCCCAACCCTAAATACTTCTGGGCCTCGCCACTATCGAGGGGAACGAAAGGCAAAACGGCGATCGACCGGGGCGCGGCGGCGAATCGGCGAATGCCCCATCCGGCCAGCGCGGCCAAACCCAGCGAAAGCGCGACCACGCAAACCCGGACGGTTGTCTTCGACATCACGGCCCTTGGCGGGGAAGGGGTGATGGGCGGCGCGGCGGGAGATGGAGCTGGGGAATCCGCCGGAAGCTCTTCGAGAGAAACCCCGGCCACGAACCGGTAGCCGCGCTTCGGGACGGTTTCGATAAATCGCGACTGCCCGGCGCCTTCGCCCAGGGCGCGCCGCAGTGCCGAGACGTTGACGCTTAAGTTCGATTCTTCGACAAACGTGCCCGGCCACAGCGTAGCCAGCAGATACTCCTTGTCGAGCAGCTTGCCTGGGTTCGAAACCAGAAGTAAAAGCAGGTCGAAGACTTTCGGAGGAAGGGCTACAGGCTCCATGCCACGCAGAAGGCGCTTTTCGGCGGCGTCGAGACGGAACTCGGCGAAGCGAAAAACGCCTTGTGTTTTGTTGGCCATCCGGTCTTCGGATTTTCTTTGGAGTACCTTAGCCGCTTCTTTAGCGCTTTCGGGCCAAGTCCCCTGTATTGTCCATCATGGATGAATTCGATGCCAGACTTTGAATCTATTGCGCTCCCCCTCCTCGACGATCTTTACCGGGCGGCTTTCGCGTTGCTTGGCTCCTCGGCGCAGGCGGAGCAGGCTGTAACCGCCGCCATCGCCGAAGGCAAGCGCCGATGGGATCGTTCTCCTTGTAGACGGGCCTGGCTGTTTTCGATTCTTCTTCGCCACACGCGAGCCCTTTACGTGCGAACCAAAGGTGCGGGGGAATGTACCTCGGACGAATTGGCCGCCTTGCGGGAACTGCCCTTCCGGCAAGCGGCGGCCGTTTTGTTGACCGACGCCTTCGAGTGCGACGAGAGCGAATTGCGTGAGGCGATGGGACGTGGGCTCCGCTCACCCGCCGCCGAATTACGCGTCGGCAGGCAGCGTCTGGCACGCGGACTCAGCGCCGAGCCCGCTCCCAGGCTCGGCTTCGTCCCCGGTTAGACCGCACCGCTTAGCGGCGGCAAATTTCTCTTGGAATGCACGGACCGCTCTGCTATGCTTTGAACGGCGTTCAACATGACGCTCGTTAACCGTCGAACCGAGTATCGAGAATCGTTGCGGTCGGATATTTTGGACGCCGCGCGCCAACTTTTCGTACGCGACGGCTACCACGCCACATCCATGCGTGCGATCGCCGGAAAGGTCGGCTGCTCGCCCGGCATCCTCTACCACTACTTCGAAAGCAAACCGGCGATCATGGCCCGTCTGGTGCGCGAAACGTTCCAGCATATGCGGGCGCGGCTGGCCGCCATTCGCGACGATGGCGAAGCACCGCCGCTCGACCGGTTACGGCGTATCCTACGCGCCTACATCGAGTTCGGGCTCGATCACACACATCAATACGCGCTGCTCTTCATGAAACCCGACCTGGAGATCGAAGAGAATAGCCCAATTCGCGCCGCCTTCCATGAAGACGGCCTGCAGACTTTCGCCTGCCTTCGCGAGATTTGCGGCGACGCCATCCGCGCGCGTGCGCTTCGGGAAGAGTTATCGAACGCCGAAGAAGTCGCCCAGGTCCTATGGGTGTCGATCCACGGGCTAGTCTCTCTCCAGATCGGAAGTAAAGGGTTTCCCTGGATCGAACGGTCGCGTCTGGTCGACCGCCTGATCGACGTTCTGATAAGGGGAGTGGTCCGGTGATTTTTTCTTGCATCCGGATTGAACACTGTTCCATCTTTGGAATCGAGTTCAGAAAAGGAGCCGTCCCGCAGTGAACTTCATCGCCTGGCAAATGCTTACTGGCGACCGCGCCAAGTATCTCGGCCTGATCTTCGCCATCGCCTTCTCCACGTTTCTGATGTCGCACCAAGTTTCGATCTTCTGCGGATTGATGAATCGCACCGCATCGCAGATCGACGATGTTCGCGACGCTTCCATCTGGATCATGGATCCGAAGACGCAATACCTCGACGAGGTCAAGGCGCTTACCGACCAGGACCTGTTCCGGATTCGCGGCGTGCCGGGCATCGAGTGGGCCGTCCCGCTATTCAAGGGAACGTCGCGCGCCAAAGGCCCGGACGGTAAGTTCCGCGGCGTCATTCTCATGGGACTCGACGATGCGACTCTCGTCGGTTTGCCGCAAAAGGTGACCCTAGGTAGCGCGAAAGCGCTGGCCGAGCCGGAGTCGATCGCCGTCGATCGCGTGGGGTACAAGTTCTTTTTTCCCGATGAAGAACCGCGCCTAGGCCGCACGCTCGATTTAAACGACCGCACGCTGCGCATCGTCGCCATCGTCGATTCCTCCGCACCGTTCGTCAACCTTCCCGTGTTCTACACGCGCTACTCGCAGGCGATTCAGCTGGTAGGCCGCGAACGGAACCAAATGTCGTTCGTCCTCGCCAAAGCCGCGCCGGGAGTCTCCGACGCCGAGGTCGTGAAATCCATTCAAGAGCGCACCGGGCTGCAAGCCCAAACGGCGAGCGACTTTGGCTGGACCACGATTTTCTATTACATCAAGAACACCGGCATTCCGATCAACTTCGGCATTACGGTGTTCATCGCGTTTCTGGTTGGCAGCGTGGTGGCGGGGCAAACGTTCTACCTGTTCACCGTCGAGAACCTAAAGCAGTTCGGCGCGCTGAAGGCGATCGGCGTCACCGACTGGAGGATCGTTGGCATGATCCTGATGCAGGCGATTATCGTCGGCGCCATCGGCTACTGCCTGGGCATCGCAATGACCGCCACTTTCTTCGAGGCGACGAAAGACAACCTGGATCTGCGCGGCTTCCGCCTGTTGCCGCAAATCATGCTGGGCACGGCGGCGGCGGTGTTCTTCATCATCTTCCTCGCGAGCGCGGCCAGCGTGCGGCGCGTCGTCGTACTCGAGCCGGCGGTGGTGTTCCGTGGATAACGGCCTGCAAAACGCGGTGGTGTGCCAAGGGGTCCTCAAGAACTTCGGTTCGGGGGACGAGGAAGTGAAGGTGCTTCGCGGCGTCGATCTCACCGTGCCGTTGGGCGAGATGACATTCCTGGTCGGACCTTCGGGTTGCGGCAAAACCACGCTGTTAAGCGTGATCGCGGGCTTATTGAACGCCTCGGGCGGGTCTCTCGAAGTTCTGGGCACGCCTTCCTCGACGCTCAAGGGCGGCAAGGCGGTGGAGTTCCGGCGCAAAAACCTGGGCTTCGTGTTCCAGCAATTCAACTTGCTGCCTGCGCTGACGGCCGCTCAAAACGCGGCAGTGCCCCTGCTGGCTGCGGGTTGGGATCGCAAAAAAGCCGAGGATAAAGCGCGGGCGCTGCTCGACGAGCTTGGCATGGGGCAACGGGCGAAGGCTACGCCAAACCATCTTTCGGGCGGCCAACAACAGCGCGTCGCCTTCGCGCGCGCCCTGATCCACGAACCCAAACTGATTGTTTGCGACGAGCCGACCTCCGCGCTCGACGCCGACACCGGGCATCACGTTATGGAATTGCTGCGGCGCGTTGCCGTGCGTCCCGACCGCAGCGTGCTGGTAGTGACTCACGACAGCCGCATCTTCGAATTCGCCGACCGGATCGCTTACATGAACGACGGTTTGGTAACCCGCGTCGCCCTCAAAGCCGAAATCCCGAAAGGAGATTCGCACTAACATGATTCGCTACGGACTTCCGATTCTCGCCGCCATCGCCCTGGCGTTCGCGTTATTCAGTACCAAAAGGCTTTCGACGGTCGCCACCGCGGCCGAGCCGGTGAAGACCCCGCCGCAAGCGCAGTTTCAGAGCCAACTCGGCGCAGTCGGGCTAGTCGAGGCCGCCAGCGAAAATGTCGCCGTGAGCGTGCCGGTGCCCGGCCTGGTCACGCGTGTGGCCGTCGCGGCGGGCGATCGTGTCGGCAAGGGCGCTCCGCTCTTTCAACTCGACGACCGCGACTTGCGCGCCGAACTCGCTCTGCGTCAGGCCAATGTCGAGGTTGCCCGAGCGCGGCTCGCGAAGCTCGAAGCGGGCACACGCCCCGAGGAGATTCCGCCCGCCCAGGCGAGGGTCGCCGAAGCCCAATCGCAACTCGACGACGCTACAACGCAGCTTCGGTTGATGGAATCGGTGCGCGATAAGCGCGCCATTCGCGACGAGGACTTGCAACGCCGCCGCCGTGCCGTCGAAAGTGCGCAAGCGAGGTTAGACCAAGCTCACGCCAGCCTAAAGCTGCTCGAAGCCGGTACCTGGAAACCGGATCTCGAAGTAGCTCGCGCCGACCTGCGGCAAGCCGAACGGCAGGTGGAACGCATCCAGGCCGATCTGTCGCGCCTCACCGTGACCGCGCCGATGAACGGAACGATCCTGCAGTGCAAGGTACGCGCGGGCGAGTACGCGCAAGCGGGCGCGCTGGCGCAGCCGCTGATTTTGATGGGCGCCACCGACCGTCTGCACGTGCGCGCCGACATCGACGAAAAGGACGCGTGGCGATTCGAAACGGGAAGCGCAGCCACGGGCTTCGTTCGCGGCAATTCCAGCGTGCGGTATCCGCTTCAGTTCGTGCGTATCGAGCCCTACGTGGTGCCGAAAAAGAATCTGACGGGCGACGCTACCGAGCGGGTCGACACCCGCGTACTTCAGGCGATCTACGCTTTGCCGAAAGACGCGAGGGTCTATCTGGGCCAGCAGATGGACATCGCGATCGAATGGAAGGGAGGAGCGAAGTGACCGCGACGCTTCTGCTGCTGCTCTCCGCTCCTCAGTCCGGTCCTACGTCGTGGTGGCAAACCTACGGCGATCCGGAATTGACGCGCATTGTCGAGAAGGTGGCGTCTTCGAATCTCGATCTGCGCTCCGCCGCCGCACGCATCGCCGAGTCGCGAGCCGCCGCCGGAGAACGGCGCAGCGCTCTCGGACCGTCGATCAACTTCACCACCGGCGCGCAACGTCTGCGCGGAGGATTTGCGCAAGGCATCGCGCGCATTCCGCAGAATCCAGGCGACGCCCAATCGGGCGCGTTCGTGTCGCCGTTTGAGACCGGACTGATTCAAGGACAGCTCGATATGCGCTGGGAGCTCGATTTGTTCGGGACCAATCGCGCTTCGCTAGCCGCCGCCCGCGCCGACGCCTCCGCCGAACAGGAGCTTCGCAACGACGTATTGATCGCCGTCACGGCCGAAGCCGCCCGCAACTATCTTGAGTTGCGCGGTATCGAAGAGCGTCTGGCCATCGCGAGAGAGAGTCTGGCGACACAGAAAGACCTGCTTGGCCTGACCGAGGACCGCGCCCGAGCCGGACTCGCCTCGCAACTCGACGTCGAGCGGCAAGCGGTACTGGTCGCGAACACCGAGTCCGCGATCCCCGGCCTTGAGGCGGAACGATCCGTGCGTTTGCATCGAATCGCGGTCTTGACCGGCGATTTCGGATTCGCCGTGCAGCCGGGGTCCAACCCGTTAAACTTGCCGCGAACGCAGTCCGCGGCGGTCACCGCCGATGTACTCAAACGTCGGCCGGATGTACGGGCCGCCGAAACCCGGATTCTGGCAGCGGCTGCGCGACTCAAGCAAGCGCGCAGCGACCGGTATCCGAAGATCGCGCTCAGCGGTCTCGCGGGACGTCAAGGCACTTCGGTCTCCGGGCTATCCTTCGGCGGCGGCAACTTCTTCTCGATCGGCCCTCAGCTGCAATTGCCGATTTTCAATTACGGCCGCATCCGGTCGAATATCGACGCGAGCGACGCGCGGCTGGAACGTGAGCGCGCCGCCTTCGAATCGGAAGTTCTGAGCGCGCTCGAAGAGGCAAACAACGCCCTGGCCAACTATCGCCGGCAACAGGAACGCGAAGCCGCGCTTGCTAACGCCGAGAGGGCCGCGCAAACGTCGCTCGACCTTTCGGCCGATCTGAACAAAGCCGGGCTGAGCGACTTCCTCGCCGTGCTCGACGCGCAACGCAGCTTACTCGATGCCCGGGACCAGCGCTCGGCGGCCCGGACGCAATCGCTAGTCCAAAGCGTCGCGCTCTATAAAGCTCTCGCGGGCGGTTGGCCGCAGTAAAGCTCGCGGCTCACTCGACAATCCCCCGCCCTTCGACGATCCGCAGATAGCGGTCCGCGTCGAGATTCGTAAATCGATCGACGCGCTTCGAGGGCGCGGGCCAAGCGACTTCGAGCAGATCGACTTTCGCCGCCAGGCCGAGACCGAGAATTTCGCGCGGGTCGTGCGAGGAAAGATAACTGCCGCCCGCGGTCTTAAGGCGCGAGCGCTTCGCGCCTCCCGCCGTCCACGAGATTCTCGCGCCGATCGCGTCGCGGTTCGCAACCGTTCCTTCCAGCTTCAGCCCCAGCCATCGATTGCCGCTTGCGTTGTTCTTGAGCAGCACCGGCGCTTCGCCACAATTGGCGACCAAGACACCCAACCGCCCGTCGTTCAGGAAGTCGCCGACCGCGAGTCCGCGTGCGGGCCAAGCTCGCGAGAACGCCGGACCGGCGCTCGCCGAGACGTTGCGCAACTTGCCGCCTTCGTTGTGGAACAGCAGCAGCGGTTCCTTGTACTTTACCTGCTGCGAATACTGCTCGATCATGTCGTCCGGGTGGCCGTTGGCGAGGATCAAGTCGGTCAACCCGTCGTTGTCGTAGTCGAAAAACTTCAGTCCCCAACCCGAAAGCAGCCGCGTCGATTGCGCTACGCCGTGCTTGTGCGCGGAATCGGCGAACGTTTCGTTCTTCAGATTCTCGTAAAGCGAGAACATTTCCTGATCGACGTTCGCGACAAACAAATCCTGCCAGCCGTCGCCATTGATGTCCGCCGCGTCCACACCCATACCGGACCGCGCCTGTCCGTTCTGGCTGAAGCCGACTTCCGCCGCGAGCGCAATCTCCTCCCACTTCCCGCCCGGCCGGTTCATGAACAGGAAGTTCTGCACGGTGTCGTTCGCGACGAACAAGTCCATGCGCCCGTCGTTGTTGACGTCGGTGGCGACGACGCCTAAGCCCTTACCCAGAGCCTTTTCGATGTCCGTGCCGCGCGACACTTGCGTAAACGTGCCGTCGCCGTTGTTGCGATAGAGAATTCCGGCGGTTGGCTTGAACACCCGCGGAATGCAGTAATACTTGCGGCCAACCTTGTTATCGCCGCACGCGAAGCGCTCGTCCGGACCGTAGCGCACGAAGCTACAGAGAAATAAATCGAGCTTGCCGTCCTGGTCGTAATCGAACCAAACCGCGCTCGTCGTCCAGCCGGGAGCGTCGAGTCCCGCCTTTGCCGTGACGTCGGTAAACGTTCCGTCGCCATTGTTGCGATAGAGCACGGGCCGCCCGTATGCGGTGACGAGCATGTCGGGAAAGCCGTCGTTGTCGTAGTCGCCCACGGCGACGCCCATGCCGAACGACTTCGCGATCGCCACCCCGGCCTTGTCCGAAACGTCGGTGAACGTACCGTCGCGATTGTTCTTGTACAGCGCGTTGCGCAGCGGCTTCTTCGGCGTAAAGAAATCGCACGGGCCGGAATTCACTAGGAAGATGTCCATCCACCCGTCGTTGTCGTAATCGAGAAACGCGCAACCGGGCGGCAGCGTTTCCGGCAGGAAACGGTCCGGCGACATAGCGTTGTCGTGCACCCAGGAAATGCCGCTGCGCGCGGCGGGAATCTCCTCGAATAATGGAGCGCCGCCCGCGGCTCGCGACGAAGCGGCGGCGGCGAGCGCCCACAGAAAGTCGCGGCGGTTCATGGCCGCGCGGCGACCGTGACGAAGGCCCGATCCTCGGCCGCCGTCGCGCCCTGCTTCACCAGCACGCGCACTTCGTAGTTGCCGGGCGGCATGTTTTCCGCCGGAGCGGACATGACGTAGGGGATCTTACCCGTCGCGTCAGCGGCCGGTAGCGGGACCTCGCCGCGTCCCACCGGTTTGCCGTCGAGCGCGTACTCCATCACCACCTGCGGCTTTTCCGGAATAGCGGGGTCGGGGTAAACGACGAAGAACGTCGAAAGCTGTGCGCCCTTGACGTTGACGATGGTGCCCGAGAGCGCGGGCGTGATGCGGCCGCCCTGATATTGAAAAGGATCTTTCGGATCGAGGCCGGGCGCGTTTGCCTGATAGTTCCGCACTAGCGTCAAGCCACTAACGGCAACCCCCGCACGCTGGGGGGGAACCACCAAAGCCGCACGCCGCGCGGCGGTTTTGCCCGTTTCATGATCGATCACCGCCGTTTCGAGAGTGTAGCGGCCCGGGGCCAGATTCATCTGCTCTTTATAGACGAAGTTGCCCAGGCGGATTTGTGGAATCTGCGCCACCGGTCCCGCGAGCGGTAAATCGCGCGAGAACTTCTGTACCACTTCGCCCTTCGCGTCCTTTAGCATCGCAAGTACCGATAGGCGCGCCTTATAGTTGGTCTTCGTAGCGTCTTCCGTGAACTGCACGCCGGCGAACGGAACCTCGATCACCAGCGATGTCCGCACGCCGTCCGGCGTGGGTTCGAAGCGAATGGCCGCGGAGCGGTACTCGATGTCGCGCGGCAGCGGGCGCGAATCGAGCGACTTAAGTAACGGCAATTCGTATGGCAGGACGCTGCGACCGCCAATATCGGGCGGCAGCGCGAAGTAACCCCGTCGGCTGTGCAGCACCAGATCCTTACGCGTCACCTCCACCGACGTCTTGCGGAACGACCCGTCGTAGACCGGAATGCTCGGCGAGTAGGTGATTTCGTAGTAGGCGTTGATCTCCTCGTTCACCTGGCGCAACGGCCCGCGCAGATCGTTGGTGTCGGCGATCAGAAATCCGCCCGTCGATTCGGCGAGATCGCGCAAAGGGAGCTGAACGTTGTTGCGTGCGCTTTGCTCGGCTTGGTCGGACGCCATAATCGCTTCCACGCTCACCCGGCCGTCGTCGCGCGCCAGATCGTCCGCCGAGGCCTGCGCGGCCCGGCGCATCTGATCCACCGCCGCCTGATTTTGCGAATTCACCAGCACCCCGCGCGTGTCGACGGCATACAGGCTCACATTGCCGCGATTGGCCGTAGACATGATGGCGCGGAACGGTTCGTCGAGGTGCGGCGGAATCCACATGCCTTGGGAAAAGTACACGATGGTCTTTCGGCCCGGCATCGAAAATTGCCCGCGCACCAGGCCGAGTAGCGCGAAAATCGACAATCGCGTCGATTCGCCTTGCGCAAACGATTGATCGAAGCGCATCATGCTCGACATCACTTCGACCAGCTTGCCGTCGATCGCGGCTTGGCCACGGTCGGCCCCCGCGCCGGAGTTAGCCAGACGCGCCCGCGCGGCGTCGAGCTCGGTCCTAATGCGCGCCGCTTCGGAATCGAAGAGTTGATTCTGCCCCGCCGTCGCGCGCTCGATCGCCTTGCGCAATCCCTCGCGGTCTCGCGTGAAATTTTGGAGCGCGAACAATTGCGAGTCGATCGTGAAAACGGAGTAGAAGACGTTCTGCCCCAACTCTCCTTTGATCAAGTCGAGCGCAGCCTGCCGCGCGAGCCGCCGCGCGTCGGGCGAGAGCCGCTCGAACACCAGCGTCACGAGCCGCGTCTGCCGCAACGGATCGAGCGCGGAGCGCGAGCCTTTGTCGATCGCCTCGCCGCCTTCCACCAGCCGGAACCCGCGCACCGCCTGCTTCTGCCCGTTATCCGTCACGGAGATCTCGTCGAGCGTCAAGTCCTTGATGGGACGGCCGCGTTTGTCGCGCACTACGACATCGAGCACCACTTCCTCCGTCGTCGTGCGGATCACGGACGGTTCTTGCGCGGGCAAAAGCAGTAGCAAACTAATCGGGGTAAGCATCGTTTTTCCTCGCAACGCGAATCCAGTGATCGGCAAAACGGAACTGGGATCCGGGAATTTCGTACTTGGGCATGTGGCAGGAGGCGCAGTCTTTCGCCGCGCCGGTCGAACAGAGTTTTTTGCCGGAACGTCCGCCGGAAGATGCGTGGCAGGCGGCACAAGCGCGATCGCTCGCAATACGCGCCGCCTCGCGCGACGGACGGTCGTGTGGATCGTGGCAAGCCGTGCAGGCGATGCGCGCGTCCGTCGCGTCGTAGCACTTCGACCGCGCGATCCGATAAGGCTGAAAGCGCACGTTGGCAACACCGCGCGGACCGTTCGCCGCGATATCGGCCCACGTGCGATGGCACTTGCCGCAGACATCGGAAATCTCTTCCGCGCCAAGCTCGGCGAGTTTCGGCGGCTTCAGCGCCGGGCGTTCCGCATGGCGCACCGCGTTCGCGTGGCAGCTTTCGCATTGCACACCGGGTTTCAAAGTCTGCGTCCAGGCGAGCGATCCACGAGCCACTCCTGGCGCGGGAGTTGCGGGCGGCACGGAATGGCAACCGAAACACTCGAACACAGCACGAGGCGTCAACTCGCGCCCCGCCGCTTCGTCGAGCGACTTCGGATCGTCCGGCGGAGCGCCGATGGTCGGCCCCAACCCGCCGGTCGCGGCATAGTAGCTGACGCGACTTTCGTATAGCAATCCCGCGCGTTCCAGGATGAAGGTCTGCCCCGCTTCGCCTTGCCCCACCGCCCAGCGGATGGGGAGGTCAAGCGTTCGCTCGCCGTCCGTCACGCGATAGTTCTCGCCCGAAACGGTGTAACGGTACTTGCCGAGCGCGCCGAGTCGCGGTGTTTTCAACACGCTTGACCGCGCAGCAGCCATCAGCGTATGCCGCATGTGCGTGCGCTCGTGCGCGGCGGCTTGTTTCGGATGGCAACTCGCACAAGGCATGGCCGCCAGCATCAGCATGGCGATCACTTCGCCTCCGGAGCGACGATCGATTTGGTTTGTTGCTTCAGTTTGAGGAAAGCGGCGCGTTCTCGCGCGGCATCTTCTTTACGGCCGGCTTTGGCGTAAGCCGCCGCTAAATAAAATCGCACCTGAGGAGAGTCCGGAGCCAGCTTCATGGCCGTCTCGAGTTCTGCAACGCCCGCCGGCACTTCGCCCGTTTCAACCAGGACCCGCCCATGAATCGCGCGTGCGGGGAAGTTTCCCGGCGCGATCTTCGCCGCGTGAGCCGCCGGTTGGCGCGCGCCCTCGACATCGCCGAGCTTCAGCAACTCGCCCGCCAACGTGACCAACGCGGGCAAGTGATTCGGGTCGAGCGCCAGTTCCTTTCGGAGTTCCGCTATCCCACGGTCGGGATCGGTAGCCAGCAGAAAACTGCCGTAGGCGAAATTGACGTTAGGCGTCGTGGGGTAGGCGGCCGCTAATTCCGCGAACAGTGCGCCCGCCGCCGCCGCGTGACGGTCCGCCGCCAGCAGAATCGCGCGTCCCATTTTGAACACCAGTTCGCGATCGTCGGACGCCATCTCCTGGGGGAAAATCGCGCGGCGCAACGCGGCGATTCCCGCCAGCGCGATCACCTCCGGGCGTTCCTTTTCGCGGTGCATGACGGTGGCGATTTGCAGCGCGCGCTCGAAGTTCGAAGAGCGCGTGTGCAGCATCCCCAGATGCAGCATGGCTTCGGCGGTTAGCGAGTCCGCCGCGGGCAGTCCCCGGTCGAACGCTTTTTCTAGAGTTCGCAGCGACGCGGGCCATTGTCCCGCTTGAAATTGGCACAGCCCCAGAAACGCGAGTCCGGTAGCCGACTTCGCGTCGAGCGCAAGATACCGCTGAAACGCGGCGATGCAGGGCGCGGGACGTTCTAGGCCATAGTTAATCGTGCCCAGCGCCCACCAGCCATCGGCCCACGCCGGGCTAGCGGCGACACCCTGGCGGTAAAGTTTTTCCGCCTCGATCAGGCGTCCCGCCCGCCGCGCCTCGTCCGCGCGCGCCGCGACCGGCGGAGCGGGAGCCGCGGCGGCGAGCAACAGAATCGCGGTCACGGCTGCGCCACCGCCTTCGGTGCGATCGGTTCGCCCTTCGGTTGCCGCGCCTGGATTTCGGCGTTCAGCTTCTCGACCAGCGCCCGTTCCCGGTCGCCGTCCGCTTTCCGCTTCTGGCGATAGTAGACCGTCGCGAGCGATACGTGCGCCTCGACAAACTCCGGCGCTTCGGCGATCACGCTCTCGAGCGCGGTTCGCGCTTTCTCCACCTCGCCCTCGGCGAGCGCGATGGTGGCGAGTTGGTACCGCACCCCTGTGTCTCCGGGCCGGACGCGCAGCGCACGGTCGAGGTGAACCCGGGCCTTTCCATACTCCTGGTCCTGTTTGAGCAACGCGGCGAGATTTAGGTTCGCCGTGAAATCGTTCGGATTATTGGCGAGTTCCCGCTGAAACGCTTCCGCCGCTTGGGCGACATCGCCGCTCATCAAAAGCGCGAGGCCATGGTAACTGTGTACGGAAGGCAGAGCGGGATTGAGTTCGACGGCCTTCGACAACTCGGCCATCGCGCCCGGTACGTCCGCCGAGTTGAGTTTCGACGTGCCGATCAGCAAACGCGCTTCCGCCGAATCGCCCTCGGCGAAGATCGCGTTCAATACCTTCTGCCCGCGTTCCACTTGCCCGGACCTCAGCAACGCCGTGCCCAAGACGTAGGCGACGCTGCGCTCGCCCGGTTGCGCCTCATACGTCGGATCGAGTAACGCGACGACTTTCGCGTTGTCGCCCATTTGCAGCCAGCAATCGGCGAGGATCAGGTTAAGTTGCGCGTTATTGGGCGCAATCAGGCGTACCGTCGAAAACTCGCGCGCGGCGTCCGGAATCGCACCGGCTTTGTAGTACGCCAAGCCGAGATTGAATCCAATCCCGGGATTCGCCGGCGCCTTGGCCAGCGCGGCCCGATACTCGACGATCGCGTCTTCGTACAGACCCAATTTCACTAGAACCGCGCCCAGATTGGAGCGGATCTCGAACGCCGACGGATTTTTCTTGAGGAACGCGCGATACCCCTCGGCGGCGGTTTCCCATTGCCCGGCCTGATGAGCGCGAAGGGCCGTTTCCAAACCGGCGTCGCGCGGCTGAGCGAAAACGGAAGCGGCGAGGACTATCCAGAGCGTCGGAATCGGCCGCATCATCTCGACCACCATCATGAAACAGAAACCCCGAAACGGAAAAAGGGGTGGACGCCGCAGCGCCACCCCCTTCTCTCCCAGTCCCCAAAGCTAGAAGTAAAACTTGATCGCCAATTGCACGATCCGGCGGCCTTGTTTTTCCGTGGCGACGCCGAAGTTGGGGTTCGCCAGTTGCCCGGTCGCCGGGTTGAAGATCAGGTTCAGGTTGCTCGCACCTCCGTTGAACGACCACAACGCCTGATTCAAGAAGTTGTAGGCGTTAAACCGGAATTGCAGTTTCTTCGACTCGGACAACTGGAAGTTCTTGAACAATCCCAAATCGTGATTCATGAAGGCCGGGCCGTAGACCGGAGCCATCATCGTCGGGCCGTTCTCGCCCGCCCGTGTTGGCAGCGAGAAGCAGTCGCCATTCACAAACTGTTGCGGCTTCGAGACCTCGGACGCGTTACAAGTAACCCGCGGACGCAGTGCGATCGAATCGGTGCCGTTTACCGAACGTGCGCCTACCAAAAAGCCGTTGGCCAGGGTCGCACCGTTGACATTGAGATTGAAGTTGAAGCCCGTATTGCCCACCAAATTGATACCGCTCTGGACCTGGGAAATACCGGACAATTGCCAGCCGTTCAGTAGGCCACCTGCGATCTTGTTCCCCTTGACGAAGTTGCCCAACTCGACCGAATACGCGGCATTAAACAGGTGCCGCCGGTCGCCCGGCATCACACCATAGTTGTTCTCGACGTTGAACAGGTCGCCCGAGCCGGCGATGCCCATTTGCTTGCCCCAGGTATAGTTCAGGTTGAGGTTGTAGCGGCCCTTGGTGCGTACCCACGTCACCTGCATCGAGTTGTAGTTCTGGTAGAGCCCGAAGGTGGCGATGGTAAAGTCCTGGAAGCCGCGCAACGGACGGAACGAATCGTAAACGTCCTGCGAGATGGACTGAGGATCGCCCGTAACCGCACCGGGACGCAATAGCGTACCGGCGGGAACGAGGTTCGACACGCTGCCCGGTCCGCCGTTGTTCAGCAAATTACGGCTGCGATTGCCCACATAGGCCACTTCGAGCAAGCTCGAAAATGGCAACCGTTGCGAGACGGTCACGCTGTAGCTGTCGGTAAACGGATTGGAGTCATTATTGCGGTCGACAGCCGTCACTCCCAGACGGTCGCCCGCTCCTGCGGGGGTGGCGTCGATATCCGCAAAGGTTGTATTGCCCACCACGCGCCGCCGTACGCCGGCCGAAACCGCCAGACCGGTGGTGAACTGTGGCGTCGGGAAATAGAAGCGGCCCCAACCGCCGCGAATCACGGTTTTTCCGGTTCCGAACAAATCGTACGCGCCGCCAACGCGAGGCGCCGCAAAGAGGGCGCGCGTCGCGAAGCCCGAAAGCGGCACGCTCGAATCCCGCTGGTTCCACAAGAAGCCCGAGTATTCCGTGGGAGCGGCGCTCGGGTTGTACCTCGACTGGTCGAAGACCGTAAAGCCGAACCCTTCGCGATCCGTCCACCGGCCGTAATGGGACAGCCGGAGGCCCAAATCGAGGGTAAGGCGGCGATTCACCTTCCAGCTATCCTGCACAAAGCTTTCGAAGATATTCACACCGATGTTATTCAATCGGTTGAAGCTAGCTTCTTCGTACGACGCAATCCGACCGGTCACCAGATCGGCGTAACTGTTTCCCGTTGAATTGCCGCCCCAGTTGGCGAAAATGCCCAACCCGTTGGTGTAGTCGTTCGCCGGTTGGTTGTTGATGATGTATTCGTAGAAGACGCCGGCCTTCACGGTATGGGTGGACCACACTTTAGTCACGTTGGTTCCGATGGTCGGCAGGTACTTGTCGGCGAACAATCCGCGGCTGCCACCCGCCTCGAATCCACCCGGATTAAACAGGCTCGCCAGTTCCTGGCCACCCCAACTCAAGGCGGCGGGCATTTGCGCCACGCCGTTGCGGAATAGCCCCTTGAAAGGCGCGCCGAGCTTGGTCCGATCTACTTTATCCGGATCTTCGAACGAGTTCGGGAACGTGATGTAGGTGTAGCCGAACACCACTTCTGCGGTTAGCTGCGGATTAAACACGTGCGTCAGCGACGCGGAAAGCGAGTGCGACCGGTTCTTCCCCAAGATGCTGGTCGGATACGGCACGGCGTTGCTGCCTTGCGGCCGCCACCATAGGCTCACGGGAAATCTCTGCGTTTCCGCTTGCAGGTTGTATCGCACGAACAGTTTGGTGTTGTCGCTAATGGAGTAATCGACGCGCGAAAGGGACTGGATTGAGTTCTGGTCGAAGACGAGCTGATCGACGTAGTTAAATCCACCGTTGGCGTTGGGGTTGGCGTTCGGCAGGGGATACAGGTTCGTCATCGCGCGCCCTGTGGGGTCGAGGCGGGAGGCGGGAATAATGCCGCCCGGAAACTGGGCGAGCGCGGCGTCGTTGAGCTGACTGGGCGCGGCACCAGTGGAGGTAATCGCCCCAAGTTTGCTCAACTCCGCGGGACTGAAGTTGCCCGCCCGCATGCCCTCGGTTGGAACGGTGGCACGCAGAACGCCGGTATCCAGGCGCTGGAAATAATGCTCGTAACCGGTGAAGAAGAACAGCTTGTCGCGGTTCTTATTGAAGTTGGTACCGGGGATCAAAACCGGGCCGCCGATGTTACCGCCGGGGAACATGTAGCGATTCTCGGGACGTTTCAAACCCAACCGGTTGTTTACCCAACCGTTCGAATTCATCGTGTAGTGCCGGGCGTACATGTACGCGCCACCATGGAATTCGCGGCCGCCGGCCTTGGTGATACTCGAAACAACCGCCGGGCCTTTGGCGTTTTCGGCGGAGAAATTCGAGGTCAGGACCTTGAATTCCTGGATCATGTCGGTGTTCGGATTCACCGGCGTCGCGCAGTTGCAACCGGGATCCGAAACGTGGGCTCCGTCGGCCGTGATGTCGAGCGACGCGCCAGGTTGGCCGTTTACCGAGTACGCGCCGTTAAACGCGCTTTGACTGCCGCCCTCGCCGTTGCCGTTGATCCCGATCGTCTCGCCCGTAAAGTTCTGACGGTTTTCGGTACCCGTATTCGAGATCGCGAATCCGGGGAGGATCTTAATGAATTCCGCCGCGCTGCGTCCTACCACCGAGAAGTCTTGGAGCTGCTTGGTGGTGAGCGTCGCCGACTTCTCGCCGGAATCGACCGGAGTAATTAGATCGACATCGCCCGTGACTTCCACTTTCTCCGAAGTCGATCCCACCGTCATCACCACGTCAACGTTGCGTTTCTCGGCGCCGGTGAAGCTCAACCGAGGCTGAACGTACTGTTGAAAGCCCGCCGCCTCGATCGTCAGATCGTATGTGCCCACCGGCAACGAAGCCACCGTGAAATATCCGTCCGAATTGGTTTCCGTAGTACGTACGTCGCCGGACAAAACGTTCTTTAGGGTTACCTTCGCGCCGGGGATCACGGCCTGCGCCGGATCAGACACCACACCGGTCAGCGTGGCGAATATAGACTGGGCGCGAATGCCAGAGAGAACTAGCGTACCTAGCAAAGCGAGACGGAGCAGATTCGACATAGTTTAGATCCCGAACGAAACTTGCTTGACAGTATATGGTTCGTCTTCGAATCTTCACAAGATGTCGAGGGTTAGCCTGGGAATCCCTGAATATATTTTTATTTTCAATAGTTTACGCTAGGGTTAATCGACAAGTTAACGGAGAGATCCCCCCCGATCGTCAGCCAAAACCCATTTCGGCGATAGGTAACCATTAAAATTTTCTATAGATTGTCGCTGACCGCTCGTAAGTTTTTGATTTAAATGGATTGTTAACGGAGGTTATGAAATTGAATTTAGGGGTTAACATTTTCGGTTCCCGGTGATAGACTGGGGCCCAACTTGCGAGTTGGGGGCAGTTTTTGAATCACCGCTACCATGACGTAGAGGATGAGCGCGGCGCGCTGGCCGCGATCCTCGAGTCCGGAATTTTGGACCGCTCCCCAAACCTCCGCAAGCTGCTCAGCTTTCTTTGCGAGCGCTACTGGAGCGGTCATGGCGGAGAGCTTAAGGAATACACCATTGCCACCGAGGCGCTAGGCCGTCCTCCGGAATTCGATCCCAAGAAAGATTCGATCGTCCGGGTGGAGATGCACCGGCTAAGGCGAAAGCTGGCATCGTTCTACGAAACAAAGGACCGGGAATCGCCGGTCCGGATTTCGATCCCGGAAGGCCAGTATGTCCCGCAATTCGTCGCACGGACCGCTCTTCAGATTCCGGAACCTGCGGCCACCGCCGTGCGCGAGATTCCGCCTCCGGTAACCGTAACGGTCCCCGCCGTGGAGTTGGCGGTCCCGCCGCCGCGGCCTCATCCGGTTTCGTTCGCCGTCTGGTTGGGCTTAGGAGTCGTCGCCGTTGCCGCGGTCGCGAGCGGTCTCTACGTTCGAACCGCGCCCCGGCCCGAACCTTTACCGATCGAGCCGCCTCCAATAGAAGCCTCGCCGCGCAACGAGGTGCTCATCCTCGCCGGCCGCGCCAAGGATTACGTCGACGCCCAAGGCCGGCAGTGGTTGAGCGACCGGTATTTTTCGGGAGGCATCGCGAAAACCCACCCGCGTGTTCCCGTTAACTTCGCCGCCGATCCGGAATTGTTCGCCGGCCATCGCGAAGGGACTTTCCAGTACGACATTCCCCTCGAACCGGGCAGCTACGAGGTCCGGTTGTACTTCGCCGAAATGCTGTTCGGCGAAGGGAACGCGGCGGGAGGAGCGGAATCCACGCGGCTGTTCCATGTGGCGGCGAACGGACGGCCGTTGCTCGAACTGTTCGATGTGCTCGCCGACGCACCCGGTCCTCGCACCGCCGCCATCCGCTGCTTTAAGGACCTGCGTCCCGCCGCGGACGGCAAACTGCATCTTTCTTTTTCCGACGCCAACCACGACGATCCGTTCGTCAACGCTATCGAAGTTCGCCGCACCGCGCCCGGGCGCATTCGCCCTATCCGGTTAGTGGCGCAGCGTCAGTCCGTGCGCGATGTGCACGGGCGCATCTGGCTGCCCGACAACGCCGCCATGAACGGTTCGCTGGTAAAGCGCAACCGTCCCGCCGAAGGTACCGAACTGCCGGAAATCTATACCGGGGAACGTTTCGGCAATTTTTCCTACTCGATTCCGGTGGCGGCGAACGGCGTCTATCGAGTGGCGCTCCATTTTCACGAGGCGTGGTTTGGCGATGGCAATAACGGCGGTGAGGGCGTAGGCGCGCGCCGCTTCGACGTGTACGTGAATCATCGCCCCTTGCTTGCTTCGTTCGACCCTCTGAAGACCGCCGGAGCGCCGCGCCGCGCCATCGTTAAGACCTTCCACGGCATCCGTCCCGACGCCCGGGGCCGCTTGGTCTTCGATTTCGAACCTCTCCGTAATTACGCCTGCATCAATGCGATCGAGATCGTGGACGAATCGCCCGCGCCGGCTGAAAGGACTCCATGAAACGACATTCCCCGGCCCTGTTCGCCCTCGCCGTTTGTCCACTGGCGGGACAAACCATCGACGACGGAATCATGATGGGCAAAGGCAGCCTGTGCGCGGGCTACATGTACTCGAACGACAGTTGGGACCGCTATTGGGAAGGCTCGCTGAAGCGTTCGAACGGCAATATCGGAACGCTGACCACGGAAAGCCACCAGATTTTCGCTAACTACGGCGTGACGAACAAGCTCAATGTCATTACGCATATTCCGCATGTGCGCACCAACGCAAGCGAAGGCGTTTTGGCTGGCATGCGCGGTTTTCAAGACATCACGCTTGCGGCGAAGTACAAGTTCTTCGATAGCCAGCTGACCGAAACGGGGCGGCTGCGCGCCATCGCCGTCGTCGCCGCCGCGACGCCGATGACGGACTACACGCCCGACTTTCTTCCCCTCTCGATCGGGCTTGGCAGCCGTCGCATCGCGGCTCGGCTTACCACCCACTACCGTACGGATCGCGGCTGGTTCGTCAACGGATCGTCCGCCTACACGTGGCGCGGCGAAGTGGGGCTCGACCGTCCGTTCTACTACACCGAAGGACGCCTAACGTTCTCGGATCGCGTCGCCATGCCCAACGTGTTCGATTACAGCGTAAGCGGCGGGCACATTCGCGGCGAGCGGGTGTTGTCCGTTTCATTCTCGGAGCAGCGTACACAAGGCGGAGGCGATATCCGGCGGCAGGACATGCCGTTCGTTTCGAACCGCATGAACTTTTCGCGCGTGGGAGCCTGGGCGAAGATTCCGCTGCCCAAGTTTTCCGCGATCTCAATCGTCGGCGGCTATTCGTATGTCGTCGCGGGCCGCAACGTCGGCCAGTCGAGCACGATCACCGCCGGCGTGATGTACCTCTTCCATTTCCCCTGGAGCCGAAGCTGATGGCCACGTTTCGCTTTCTCTCTAAGGCGCTCCTTTTCGCGCCGCTGCTGTACACCAGTCTCTGGGGACAGGACGATCCTAACGCCGGGTCGTGGCGCTACATCGTGCTGACCTCCCCCACTCAGGTAGCCGTTCCCGCGCCCTCGCGGATCGACGACCCCGCCTATCTCGCCGAACTCGCGGCGATAAAGCAAGCGCAGACGCAGATCACCGAAGGACAGCGCGAGTCGCTCGACTATTGGAGCCGCGGCGGAGCGGTGCGATGGAACGAGATTCTGATGGAGCTCGTGGCGAAGAACAACTTACCTCCCGCGCCGCGCGACGACGGTTCGTATCCGTTTCCCGACGCGAATAATCCCTTCGCCGATCCGAACTTTCCGTTCGCCAACCCGCCGTATGCCGCGCGCGCCTACGCGTACGTCGCCGTTGCGCAATACGAGGCGTTGAAGGTGGCTTGGCACTACAAGTACCTCTACAATCGGCCCGCCCCGGTCCGTGTCGACGGCGGAGTTCAAGCGTTGCGCCCGTTGTCGAATCTGCCCGCCTATCCCAATGAAGACGCCGTATTGTCGGGCGTGGCGGCGACGATGCTCCAGTTGCTTTTCCCGACCGGTGCGGAGTTTGTCCGCGCGAAAGCGGCGGAGCATCAACAAGCCGCACAGCTTTCGGGACGCGCGGCGGCTAGCGATGTTGCCGCCGGATTGGCGTTAGGGCAGGCGGTGGCCAATCTCGTTATCGCCCGCGCCCGCACCGACGGCATGGGCGCGTCGGTGGGCAACGCGGTCATCTGGCAGTCGCTGGCCGATCAGGCGGCGGCACGGGGTGAGATTCCCTGGCACAGCCTGGAGAATCCGCCGCGTCCCCCGATGCTGCCGCTCTTCGGGCGAGTGCTGCCGTGGATGATGACTCCCGCCGACGTGCTCGCCGAGCGTCCCGGCCCGCCACCATCCACCGGTTCCCCGCAGATGGCGCAAGAGTTGGCGGAAGTGAAAAATGCCGTTCGGAACTTGACCCGCGCGCAGATGGCGATCGCCTACAAGTGGGCCGACGGCGTGGGAACACCCGCGCCTCCCGGCCACTGGAATTTCATCGCGATCCCCTATATCGCGGACTCCGGGTACTCGGAGGTGCGGGCGGCGCGAGCGCTCGCCTTATTGAATATGGCGATGCACGACGCCGCGGTCGGCTGCTGGGACACAAAGTACGCGTATTTCAATCCGCGGCCTTCCCAACTCGACCGGGGCATCCGGACCGTCGTGGGACTTCCCAATTTCCCCGCTTACGTATCCGGGCACTCGACGTTTTCGGCTGCGGCGGCGGAAGTGCTTTCGTACCTGTTCCCGAACGCCGCTTCGAAGTTCGAGGCGGACAGAGAAGAGGCTTCGATTTCACGGCTCTACGGCGGTATCCACTACCGCTCCGATATCGAGGTGGGCAAAAGTCTCGGCAAGCGGATCGGCGGCTACACCTTGCGTTTCGCGCGCGAGGACGGGGCGGACGCCGGACTACAGTAGCTTCGGCGTGCCCCAGTGCGTGCGGTAGACGCGCTTCACGTGCGCGTTCGCGACGGCGTCGCCGGGTATGCTTTCGGTCTCCTGATCGAAAGCGACGTTACGGCCCGTGCGCGCGACGATGTTCGCCAAGTGGCAGTGAATGGCCGAAAGGTGTCCTTCCATAATGTCGGCGGGCGGCAGCTTCCGCGACCGGATGCACTCGGCGAAGTTCCGTTGATGCACCGCGTCGGAATCGCCCGCGTCGTCGTGCTGGATCATCTTGCCGTCTCTGTCGAACACCCTATATCCCCAGCGCCGATTGTATTGCCCGATATGCACCATGCCCTCGGTGCCGTATACTCCGACGCCGTTCTCGATGTCGCTCATACCGTAGGGATTCCAGATCCGTTGTTCCCAAATCAGACTCTTGCCGCTTTCGTAGTCGAAGTTGGCGAGCATCGTGTCGGGCGTTTGCTGATCGTCCTTGAAAAACACTTTGCGCCCGGACCCGCTAACGCGCACGGGGTAGCTCTCGCCCAGCGCCCACCGCGCGATATCGATCTGGTGCGCGCCGTCGTTGCCCGCGTCGCCCGTGCCGAAATGCCAGTGCCAATGCCACTTGTAGTGGAACCGATTTTCGTTAAACGGAATCCACGGCGCGGGCCCGAGCCACGTTTCATAATCGACGCCGGGAGGCACCGGGCCGTCTTCCTTGTGCCCGATGTCGTCGCGCAATTGAATGTTCCACGCCTTGGCCATTAGCACGCGGCCGATCTTTCCGGACTTGATCAACTCGATGGCGCGTACCGTCGATTCGCGGCTGCGCGATTGCGTCCCGACCTGCATCAGCTTGCCGTTGCGGCGCGCCGCGTCGATCATCAACCGGCCCTCGCGAATGTTGTGGGAGGCCGGTTTTTCGACATACACGTCTTTGCCCGCGTCGACGGCGAGAATCGCGGCGGGCGCGTGCCAATGGTCCGGCGTGGTGATCACCACCGCGTCGATCCCCTTGTCGTCGAGGATGCGGCGCATATCGACGACCTCCGCCGGTTTCGCGATCTTGAGCTTCGTCGCGATGGCCTGCGCCTTTTCGAGCGACGCGTTGTCGGCGTCGCACAGCGTTTTGACGTTCACGCCCGGGACGCTCGCGTAGCTTTGCAGCAAATGCCGGCCGCGCCCGCCCAACCCAATAATGCCGAGGTTGATCTGATCGCTGGCCGCCAAGGCCTTCACGCGGAACGCAGGCGCGATCGCCGCGCCCATCAGGAAGTATCTACGGTTCATGTTCGCTCTCCTTTGGCATCGAACGTCCCATTCATATGAGCATCTCCCGGACGACGGTTCCGGCGACATCGGTCAGCCGGAAGTCGCGCCCCATGTGGCGGTAGGTGAGCCGCGTGTGATCGATGCCCAGACAGTGCAGCATCGTCGCCTGCAGATCGTGCACATGCACCGGCTTCTCCGCGATCCGCAAGCCGAGTTCGTCGGTCTCGCCGATAACCTGTCCGCCCTTGACGCCGCCGCCCGCCGCCCACACGCTAAAGCAATTGGGGTGATGATCGCGCCCGGGGTCTTCGTCGGTGCGCTCCAGTTGGCCCATCGGCGTACGCCCGAATTCGCCCGCCCAAATCAAGAGCGTCGAATCGAGCAATCCGCGCTCCTTGAGGTCGCGAATCAATGCGGCGATCGGTTGATCGGTAATCGCACAGTTCTTTTTGAGCTTCTTGTTCAGCTCTTGATGATCGTCCCAACTCGCGTGCGCGAGCATGACGAATCGCACGCCGCGCTCCACCATGCGGCGCGCCAAAAGGCAGTTCACCGCGTAAGGATGCGTAGGCTCGCGGTTGACGCCATAGCTTTCGAGCGTTCGCGGCGTCTCTTTCGAGAAGTCGAGAAACTCGGGAGCGGCGGATTGCATGCGGAACGCGAGCTCGTAGGAGTGGATGCGGCTCGCGATGGCGGGATCGCCCGTTTCGCGTTGGTGTTCCTCGTTCCATCGCCGGATCAGATCCAGCCGCGCGCGCTGGGTTTCCGGAGTTACGCCGGGCGGATTCGGCAGGTAGAGAATCGGCTCGCCCGAGTTGCGAAACACCGTTCCCGCGTAGGTGGACGGCAGAAACCCGCTCGCCCAGTTCATCGAGCCGCCGCTGGTCCCTTTCCCCGAACTCAGTACGACGAAAGCGGGCATGTCGCGCGACTCCGTTCCCAAGCCATAAGACACCCAGGCTCCGGCGGTAGGCCGCCCAAACTGCGTCGACCCGGTGAATAGCAGCGCTTGGCCGGGGTGATGATTGAACGCTTCGGTGTGCATCGAGCGGATCAGGCAAAGATCGTCGGCTTGCGCGCCGATGTGCGGCAGATAATCCGAGAACTCGATTCCCGACTTCCCATAACGCTGAAAAACCCGCTCGCTGCCGAGCACTTTCGCGTCCGGCTTAACGAACACGAAGTTGAGATCTTCGGTCATCGAGGCGGGCAAAGGCCGGCCGTGCCACTTGCGGAGCGCGGGCTTGGGATCGTAAAGATCGATGTGGCTGGGTCCGCCTTCCTGAAAGAAGAAGATGACGCGCTTCGCCTTCGCGGCGTAATGGGGCTTCTTCGCTTCGAGCGGATCGGCGGACTCGGCGGACTCGGCGGCGAGCATGTCGGCCAGCGCCGCGCTGCCTAGCATTCCCCCGAACGAGCGGAAGAATTGGCGCCGGCTCGATGGGGAAAGTATTTCGGGACGGATAGCCATGCGGTTACTCTCTCGTGATGAACTCGTCCAGGTTGAGGATCGCGCTCGCGAGTCCGGTCCATGCGGCGGCTTCGACGCGCGAAACCCCGGGAATCTCCACCGGCGATAGCGCCTGCGCCGACGCCGGGTCCTTCGCGAAGATCGCGGTTTGCCGCTCCAGATATTCCCGCGCCAACTCGACTTCCACACGGCTCGGAGCGCGCCCCAACGCGACGGCGAAGAGACGCTCCACTCGCGCGGGTTCGGAAGGCCGCTCGCGAAGGATGCGCCACGCCAGCGTTTGCGCCGCTTCGACGAACACCGGATCGTTCAGCAAGTTCAGCGCTTGCAGCGGCGTGTTGGAACGCTCCCGCCGGCATGCCGCGACGGTAGAATCCGGCGCGTCGAAGTTGATCAACTGTGGATACGGAACGGTCCGCTGGAAATGGATGTATAGGCCGCGGCGGTACCGGTCGCGCCCCTTGCTCTCCGGCCATCCGGCGTCGATCCCGTAGGCGAGATCGATCACGCCTTTGGGCAGAGGCGGACGGACGCTGCGGCCCCCGACGGACGGATCGAGCAGTTCGCCGGCGAAGAGCGCCGAATCCCGGACGAGTTCGGCGGGCAAACGAATGCGCGATTGCCGCGAGAGCAAGACGTTATTCGGGTCGCGAGTTTCGACGCCGGGCCTCGCGATCGACGCCTGCCGGTAGGTGGCCGAAGTCACGATCGTCTCGATCAACGCTTTTCGGCTCCAGCCCGAATCGCGAAAGCGCGACGCAAGCCAATCGAGAAGTTCGGGATGCGACGGCCTTTCGCCCTGCGCGCCGAAATCTTCGGCGGTCCTCACAAGCCCCCGCCCGAACAACTCCTGCCAAATACGATTCGCCGCCACACGCGCGGTCAGCGGATTCTCGGGCGCCACCAACCATTCGGCTAACGTCAGCCGGGTCGGAGGACCGGATTTTGCGGACCATAAGCGAGGTACGGCGGGACGAACTTCGGGACCCGGCTTCTTCCAATCGCCCCGCAAAAGGATGTGCGTGGGCCGCGGCGTTTTCTCGGCGATGGTCGGCGCTTCGGAAATGGCGGGGAACCCGGCGCGCAGCTCGCGCAATTTCTTGCGCAATTCGGTGAACTTCAGTTCCTTCCAAAGTTCCTTTGCGATGACCCGGTGATAGTTCTGGACGAAGTGATCCGTCATCGCGTCCGTTTGCTTGGGTGTGCGCCGCTCCGGCGGCGTGTCGAGGATTTCGAGCGAGTTGTCCAGGTACTTCGATAACGCGTCGAACGCGTGATCCCAATCGGTCCACTTCCCGGGATTCGCGCGCGCTTCCTTCATGCGCGCTTCCCAAGCCGGCTGATGATCGCCGACCTTGTATTCCGCCAGCAGCGCCGCCCGTTGGCGGCGGTACTCGGGCAGAGCCGCCAGATACGGCCCCAACTCTCCCGCCAGCGGCGCTTCGATATCCACTTCTCCCGCCGAGTTGAAGAAGGCGAACAGTTCGTAGAAATTCTTTTGCGAGATCGGGTCGTACTTGTGGTCGTGGCATTGCGCGCAAGCGAACGTCAACCCTAGCCAGACCGTCGCGACGGTAGACGCGCGGTCGATCGTTTGCTCGACGCGAAACTGCTCGATGTTCACGCCGCCTTCGCGATTGGTGAGGGTGTTGCGGTGGAAGCCGGTGGCGATACGTTGATCGAGGGTCGCGTTGGGCAACAGATCGCCCGCGATTTGCTCCACCGTGAACCGGTCGAACGGCATGTCGGCGTTGATCGCGTCGATTACCCAGTGCCGCCAGCGCCAGGCGTGTGGGCGCACATAATCTTTTTCGTAGCCGTCGCTGTCGCCGTAACGCGCCGCGTCCAGCCAGGGCCGCGCCCACCGTTCGCCGAAGTGCGGCGATGCGAGCAGCCGCTTCACCAGCCGCTCGTAGGCGCCGGGGCGATTGTCATCGAGAAACTCCGCGACCTCGCCCGGCGTAGGTGGCAGCCCAGTAAGGTCGAGCGACACCCGGCGAATCAATGTCGCTTTCGAAGCTTCGGGCGACGGCTCGATACCCTCTTTTTCGAGCCGGGCCAGAACGAAGCGATCGATCTCGTTCCGCGCCCAGACCCGGTTCTGGGTGGCGGGCGGCGGCGGGTTGCGGATCGGTTGAAAGGACCAATGGAGCGGCGGTCCGGCGGCGGTTCCTGCGGTCTTTGGCCAGTCCGCGCCTTCGTCGATCCACTGGCGCAGACGCGCGACTTCCGCTTCGGAGAGGCGCGGCCCCACCGGCGGCATAACGCGTTTTTCTTCCGCTCCCGAAACCAGGCGGATCAGCAGGCTATCGCCGCTTTTGCCTGGAGATAGGACGGGCATTGCCGCTTCCCGGCTGTCGAGGCGCAATCCTTTCATCTGCGTCCGTTCGCCGTGGCAGCCTTGGCAGCGCGCGACCAGCAGCGGTTCC
Source organism: Bryobacteraceae bacterium (assembly GCA_033763835.1). Lineage (GTDB taxonomy): Bacteria > Acidobacteriota > Terriglobia > Bryobacterales > Bryobacteraceae > JAPKYZ01. The sequence goes on from JANRJS010000030.1 coordinate 35,426, forward strand.
ACGTCGCGCGCGAAATCGATGGCCGGTGGAGTGGGCGCAGCCCCGAACGAAGCGATACCGGACAGCAGAGGCGCGAAAACAGCTTTCGGATAGCGAAACATTTTCTTCCGGGCCGCGCCAGATACTATCAGACACCGTTCGCCGCAAGCAAGAACGCTCTCTCCAGCCTGATTCGCGAGAGCATCCGGCTTTTCGATTGACCCGTGCCGGACCGCGTGATAGCTTCAGTAGACCGAAATCGAGTTTCGGATTCCGAAAGATCATGCCAACCGTACGTCCCGCGCCCGTCAAGCGCTCGCCGCCGAAGACTCCGGTGAGCGTCAAAAGCACCGTGTTGTCGCTGGCGAAGGGGCTGCGCGTGCTCGAATCCTTCGAGCCCCGCGAGCCGGAACTGACGCTGACCCAAATCGCCGCTAAGACCGGGCTCGACGCGGGCACGGCGTTTCGTGTGGTCAAGACGTTCCTCATGTTGGGATATCTGCGGCAAGCGGAAGGGGCCAAACGTTACCGCCTCGCGATGAAGGTGCTGGACCTGGGATTCAACGCCCTCTCCGCGATGGACTTGCACGATTCCTCGCGCCCCATCCTTCGCTCGCTGGTGGGCGAGGTCAGCGAGGCCGCGAGTTTGAGCGTTCTCGAAGGAGCCGAAGTGGTGTACATCGAACGCGTGCAGGCGGGATGGACGCGATTGGGCGTCAACATTCGCATCGGCTCGCGGATTCCGGCTTACTGCACGGCCGCGGGCATCGCGATCCTGGCGCATCTTCCGCCGGAGCGCCGCCTAGAAGTGTTGCGCCTGCGGGAGCGCGTGAAACTGACGCCCTCGACGCCGGTGACCATTGCCGAAATCGAGGGCCGTTGCCGTAAGGCGCGCGAACTCGGCTACGCGCTCTCCGATCAGGACACCGTGCCGGGGTTGCGGGTACTGGGAGCTCCGATTCTCGATGCCGACGGCCATCCCTATGGCGCGGTCAGTGTCGCTTCGCCGTCGATCGCCTGCCCGCTGGACGATTTCGTCGCGACCTCCGCGGCGCCTCTGGTCCGCGCGGCGGCGGACCTAAGCCGTATCTTGCGAATTTCCGGAGCCGCTTCGGCGGCGTAAGCGGATCGGCATGCGAAGACGCCTTTTCGTTCCGATAGTGGGTGGCGCCGGACTGGCGGCCTGGTCCGCGGCGACCGCTCCTCCACACCGCGCGATGACGATCGCCGCCATGCCGCCTGGAACGTCGTGGTACGTGTTCGCGGCGACGCTCGCACAGTTGCTCGAACCGCAGTTGCCCGGCTATTCGATGGAAATCTTCGCGCGCGGCGGCGGCACCGGCAATCCCGTGTTGGTGGAACGGGGCAAGGCGTCGATTGCGCTGTGCCAAACGTCGGTGGCGATGTGGGCCTGGGATGGATTGCCGCCGGCGTTCCCGGGCTTGCGGTACCGCCGCATCCGCGCGTTAGCCGGGGGACTGAATTCCGTTTGGATCGTCGCCGTAGCGCGCGAGGAATACCTGCGGCGCACCGGACTCACCACATTAGCGGAAGTTCTGCGCGCGCAACCCGCCCCCCGCATTCTAATGAAACCGCCGGGCAGCACCGTACCCGTGGTCGCCGACATGATTCTCGATCATTACGGGCTATCGCGCGATGCGATTGCCGCGGCGGGAGGAAGCGTTCTGCAGTTGGCCGTGAACCAGATTCCCGAAATGCTGGCCGACGGCCGCGCCGATCTCTATTTCGAGAGTGCGATCAAGGGCCATCCGGCACTGACCGAAGCCGCTACCACCGCCGGAATCCGGTTTCTCGATTTCGATGAAGACCTGCTGGCGAGCTTGGCGAGGCGCGGCCTCACCCCCGGCCCCATGCCCATTTGGTTCAAGGGGCAGACCCAGCCCGTGAAGTCCGTCGATTGCGGCACCTTGCTTATCGCCCGCGACGATTTGCCCGAAGACGTGGCGTATCTAGTGACGCGTACCCTTTGCGAGCGGCGCGAGACGATGATCGAGGCTCACAAGGCATGGGTGGATTTCCGGCCTGAAACCGCGGCCCGCCGTGAGGCGACCGGCATTCCGCTGCATCCCGGCGCGGAGCGCTACTTTCGGGAACGCCAATGGCTTTAGACGCGGCGCTCGAGGAGGCTCAGGCTCCGAAGCGCGGCGGTCTCGTTTTGCTGGCCCTCGCCGTCGCCTGGTGCTTGTTCCAAATCGCGATCGTCGTCCAGCCCCAGCCGCCGATGATCGCGAGACCGGTTCACTTGGTTTTCGCCCTGGTGGTCTTGTTTCTCGCCGGTCCCGGTTCGCGCGCGTATCGATGGATCGCCATCGCCGCCTCGGCGTCGGTAGGCGCTTACTTTCTGTCGAACGCCACCCGGCTAGCGAACCGGGTCGAGGCCGTCGATCCGGTTCTTCCGCTCGATCTCGTCGCCGGAGCCGCGCTGCTATTGCTCTTACTCGAAGGCGTGCGGCGCTGCGTCGGCTGGTCGCTGCTGGGACTGCTGCTGTTCACGTTGGGGTACGGCTTCGCGGGCCGTTGGTTTCCCGGCTGGTCCCGGTTCAGCGGGTTCTCTCTCGAAGACGCCACCGAGATTCTAACGATGACCGCCAACGGCGTTCTTGGCGTCACCACCGAAACTTCTGTGCAGTTCGTTTTCTACTTTCTGGCGTTTGGCGCGGTGTATTCGGCGATCGGCGGCGGGCGGTTATTTATCGACATCGGCCTGCGGACCAGCGGGCGGCAGCGCGGCGGCGCGGCAAAAGCGGCCGTCGTGTCGAGCAGTCTCATGGGCACGATCAGCGGCAGCGCCGTCGCAAACGTGGTTTCCGTAGGCGTGTTCACCATCCCCTTGATGCGCCGCGCGGGTTACTCCGCCGTACAGGCGGCGGGCATCGAAGCGCTGGCATCTACCGGTGGACAGTTGATGCCGCCGGTGATGGGCGTCGCCGCGTTTGTGATGGCCGAGATGCTGCAGCAAGATTATGGGCGGATCGCGATGGCCGCCGCGATTCCCGCTCTCGCGTTCTATTTCGCGTTATTCGTGTTGGTCGATTTGACCGCGCGCCGCAGCGGCATCGGCACGCTGGATCCGGAGCAGGCCGCGCCATCCGCACCGATCGGGCCGCGTCTCTATCTTCTGCTGCCACCGCTGCTGTTGGTGGGATCGCTCGCATCCGGACGCTCGGCCACGATTTCGGTAGTAGCGGCCATCGGCGCGTGCTTCGCCATCGCGTTCCTGCGGCGCGAAAGCCGGGTGAGTTGGCGCGAATGGGCGGAGGTCGTCGAAGACATCGCGCGGCAAGCGGCGCAAGTGGCTGTTCCCATCGCCGCCATTGGCATCATGGTGGCGGTCGCCGTGCAGTCGAACTTGGCGCTGCGCTTTTCCGCGAAGCTCATCGAGGGCGGAGCCGCGAACGTCTACTCCGCTCTGCTGCTCGCCATCGCCGGCTGCATCGTGATGGGCATGGGCTTGCCCACCGTGGCCGCCTACATCATCGGGGCGATTTTGTTCGTCCCCACGCTAGTGAAGCTCGGGATCGCGCCGCTGGGCGCGCACTTCTTCGTGATGTACTACTGCGTGCTTTCGATGATCACGCCCCCGGTGGCGTTGGCTTCGTTCGCCGCCGCGGGACTGGCGAAAGCCGGAGTCATGGAGACCGGCTGGCACGCGTTTCGCTTAAGCCTGGTGCTTTTTCTGATTGCGTTCGCGTTCGCCTTCGACCCCCTGCTGTTGGGGCAAGGCCCGTGGCCCAGCGTTCTGCTGGCGATGGGCGGGTTGCTGGCGGGCACAGCGGTTTGGGCGGTCGCGCTGGCGGGCTATCTCAATGGACCGCTGAACGCCGCCGAGCGCATCCTGTACGGCGCGGCCGCGGTGGCGAGCATCCTGTTTCCCACACGGTCGATCGGTTGGACGTGCGCGCTCGCCGCCTCCGGCGTCTTATGCGTTTGGAGTTTCTTTCTGAAACCGCGCCTCGTCCCGGCGGAGCGCTTGCAGCGGGCCCGTTGATCGGCCGAGCCTACGGTTACGAAGCCGTCGCGCGAACGCCCTTGGCGATAAACGAAGGATCGAACTCGACGCCCAATCCCGGGCCTTTGGGCGCGGCGACCTTGCCGTTCTTGATCGCGAAGTTGGGCGACGACCATGGCTCCGGTTTCTCGTTACCCCGGTGGGGAAACTCCATGTGCGTGCCGATGTTTGGAACGGCGGCGGCGAACTGCAGAATGTTCACGGCGGTCGATCCGGTTTGCGTGTTGTGCGGCACGATCGGCATATCGAACTTACGCGCGATCCGCGCCACCCGCAACGCCCGCACGAATCCGCCGCAATAGTTGAGGTCGGGCTGTACGATTTGGGCCACTTGGTTCTCGCAAATCCAGAGGAACCGCCAGAGGCTGGCGTCCTGCTCGCCGATGGCGACCTTCATCTTCAGCGTATCGGCCACCTTCTTCGTCTCGCCGAGTTCTTCCCACGGGCACGGCTCCTCGAAGAAATTGACGCCTAAGTCTTCCATCATTCGCCCGACTTCGATGGCCTTGGCCGCGTTATAAGACCCGTTGGCGTCGGCGTTGATGACGATCTTGTCGCCCATTTTCTTGCGCGCCAGCTTTAGCATCGTCTCCGTGCGGCCGGGATAGGCGTCGAGATTCCGGCTCATGCGGCCGCCGATCTTGAACTTCATCGCGTTCGCGCCCGTTTCGGCCAGACCTCGCACGTAGACGTCCACCTCCTGTTCCGCGGTGGTGTCCCGGCCGGACCCCGACAAATACACTGGAATGTCTTCGCGAACCACGCCGCCCAGCAATTCGGCGACGCGCTTTCCACTCGATTTGCCGAGCAAGTCGAAGAGACTCTGCTCGACGTACGCGACAGGGCACCAGAACGGTTGTCCGGCGAGTTTGTAGTTCGCCGTGTAAACATCGTCCACCAGCGTCTCGATATCGCGCGCGTCTTTGCCGATCAGCAGCGGGACGACACGCCGTTCGAAGATCGCGATGTAGTCTTCCATCTGCTTCGTCCGGCAGAGACCCGTCGCGCCGTCCGTCGAGCGCGAGCGTACGAAATACTCCTTGCCGACGCGGATCAGATCGATCGACTCGATCTTCACCGGGTTCTTCACCTTGGAATGGAGGTTGAGCATCGGCTCCTCGTACCAAGGGATGACTTTCTTTTCTTCGGCCGCCGCTAGCGGAGCGGCGAGAGCCGCGCCCAGAAATTCGCGCCGTTTCATCGAATACTCCTTACTGGCCCAGTTCGTGGCAGGCGTTGCAAGCCACGGTAGCTTTATGTTCCTTGTGACAACTGACACAGGCCGCCATCGTGGTCGGCCTCTCCACCTTCAAAACCGTTTGCGCGTTGACGTCGCCATGACACGACGCACAGCCGACTTTCGCCGTGGCGTGCCGCGCATGGCTGAACACGACGAAGTCGCGCACCCGATAGATGCGCTGCGAAGGAATTTCGCGATCCGCGATCGAGGTGTGGCAAACCCGGCACTGCGACACCGCCGGAAAAGTCGCCGCCTCTTCCGCTTCCGCCGTCTTGTGGCACGCGACGCACTTCATCTTGAGCGGCGCGTGCTTCAAATGCGCAAACGGAAGCGAATCGATCCCATCCGCGCGCACCGCCGCCGCCGCGGCCAGCAGGAAAAGAATTCTCATGGCAGCGAGTAGGCGATCAACGCGCCGTCGTACTGATCGTTGTACTTGTTGCCGCCGCCCGCCGCGACGACAACGAATTGTTTTTTCGTGCGCAATCCCTGGAAGGTCATCGGAGTGGCATGGGCGCTAGCCGGCACTTTCACGGTCCAAATTTCCTTTCCAGTGTACTTGTCGAACGCGCGGAAGCGGCTGTCGTCGGTGGCGCCGATAAAGAGCAATCCTCCCGCCGTGACGATCGATCCCCCGAGATTCGAGGTCCCGGTGGGCGGCAAGCCTTTCTCGATCAAAGCGTCGACCACGCCGAGCGTCACGCGCCATTTGAACTCGCCTTTGTCGAGATCGATCGCCGTCAGATGACCCCAAGGCGGCTTCTGACAGGGCCAGCGATTCCGGTCCCAGAAACGCGAGTAGTAGGTTGGCGCGCCCGTCATCCGGTAGGGTAATTCCGCGCCGGGCCGGTTCTTGACCATGGCACCCACTTGCCCTACGTCCATCGAATTGACGTACAGCGTGCGCGTGACCGGGTCGTAGCTCGCCCCGCCCCAATTCGCGCCGCCGTTGGTTCCGGGAAACAGGATCGTGCGCTTCAGCCCGGTAGGCGTGTACATTGGCGCGAGCGCCGCTCCTTCGATCAACGTCTCGCAAAACGCGCGCGATTCCGGCGTAACGTCCGTTAATTCCTCTTTCGAAAAACTCTGCCGGGCGAACGGGGGCGGCGCCACGGGGAAAGGTTGCGTCGGATAGGCGCGCTCGCCGGGAACCTCGCTAGCCGGAACTGGCTTCTCGACCACGTCGAACAGCGGCGCGCCGGTCTCGCGGTCGAACACGAACGTGAAGCCCATCTTGGTGACTTGCGCCACCGCATCGACGAGCTTTCCGCCCTTCAGCATCCGCGTCATTACCGGTTGCGCCGGAAGATCGTAATCCCACAGATCGTGATGCACCGTCTGGAAATGCCACACCCGCTTGCCGGTCGCCGCGTCGAGCGCCACCAGCGCGTCGCCGAACAGATTTGCACCCGGACGGTCGCCGCCGTAACGGTCGTTGGCCGGCGAGGTCAGCGGCAGAAACACCAAGCCGCGCTTCTCGTCGAGACTCGCTATCGACCACATGTTCGCCGCCCCGCGGCCTTTGCGGGAGTCCCCCAACCTGGCGGCTCCGTCGCTGCGCTCCTCCCATGTTTCCACGCCGAACTCGCCGTCGCGCGGAATAACGTGGAAAGTCCAGACGAGCTTGCCGGTGCGCGCGTCGAACGCCCGCACATCGCCCAGCGGACTCTTCGCGTCGGCGTCGGGCACGATCGATCCGCAAATCACCAGATTCCCGAAAATCAGGGGCGGCGACGTCATCCCGTAACCGCGCCGAGAGCCGTCGAGCATGCCTTCCGCCGTCACGCCGCGCCGCAAGTCCACCGCGCCCGCTTCGCCGAAACCCGCGGCGGGTCTCCCAGTTTTCGCGTCGATCGCCCACAACTGGCCGTCGAGCGTGCCGTAGAACAGACGCCGTTCGCGCCCGTCGGTCCAGTACGCCGCGCCGCGATGCGTGTAGAGCATTTGCGGACGCACGCGATCGAGCTTTGGATCGAAAGTCCATAACTCCCGGCCCGTTTCGGCGTCGAGCGCGATCAAGCGGTGCAGCGCGCTCACGAGATACATAGCGCCATCGACGACGATGGGCGTGGCCTCAAACGCGCTCTTGACTCCGTTGCCCGTACCGTCGGCGATATCGCCGGTGTTGTACGTCCACGCGACCTTCAACTGGTTGACGTTACCGCGATGAATCTGCGACAAGTTCGAGTACCGGGTGCCGCCCGCGTCCGCGCCGTAATGAAGCCACGCGGTGGCCGGTTCGGCGAGCCTCGATTTCGCCGCCGCCGTTTCCTCAACGGCCACCTTCCTTAGATAGGCCGCCGTCTCGGCATCGAGTGTGTGCGGCTTTGCCATCACCGAGCGTTTTTGCAGAAACTCGGGCAGCGCGCGCTCGTAAGCGTCGAGTTTCGCCTCCGCGAGCCTCTTCGCCGATTCGGCCTTGCCCGCGTCGTCGAGGTTCGGCCACCACAGATACGGGTTGGGGATCCGCTCCACCCGTCCGCCTAGAGTCGCGACGAAAACCGCGAGATTCAAATAATGGCCGACGGTGCCGGGATGCACTCGGTCGGGCAGGTTGTGCAACTCGATCTCCGGCCGTTCGGCGCGCACGCGTTTCCAGGCGCTCGACACTGGAGCGTAGAACTTCACCCCGTTGCGACGCGCCGCCGCCATCACCCGCACACGGCCCTCGTCGTTGATCGGATCGCGGCCCCAGCCCATTTCGAAGAACACCGGCTCTGCGCCCGATTCGCGAATGACGCGGCAATACTCGTCGAGCGCCGAATCGAGTTCCGCGCCGCCGGACCCGGTCATGAAGTGCGTCACCACTTGCAGCACGACATGCGAGTACTTGCCGCGCTTGATCTTTTCGACGAACGTTAAGCCGTCGGGCAACCCGTACTCGGGCTTGAAACTTCCGGGCTTGAGGTAGACCTGAATGCTATCGCCGCTGCGGCCCGCGATTTCGGCGGCGTAATCCGGCCCGAGCGCTTTCGCTACCGCATTCGGAAGGTTGTGGTAGTACACGCTGCTCGACCCGGCCCACAACATTCGTTTCGGCGCGGCCGAACAAGCCGCCGCCGTCGCTAACACCGCCACCCAAACGCGCATGAACTAAGAACGCTACCACCGGGCGGAACGAATCGACTCTTTCTTCGCCCTACCTCGTGAATCCCCGCCCAAACCCTTGTCGCGACGCCGTTTCGCGCGGCGAATGCGGCCTACGATACACTGGCGGCGGATCGCATGGTCACTCCGGCGGTGAAGAAACGGGGCTACCGGTTCGGCGTTTTCGAAGTCGATCTCGAAACGCAAGAGCTGCGCAAACGCGGAATCCGGATCAAGCTTGGCGGGCAGGCGTTTCAGATTTTGACGCTGCTGCTCGACCACGCCGGCCACCCGGTGACCCGCGAACAACTGCGCCATGCCATCTGGCCGGATGAAGCGTGGGGCGATCACGATCAGCGTCTGAACAAGGCGATGAACAAGATTCGCGAGGCGCTGGCGGATTCGGCGGACACGCCGCGATTTCTCGAAACTCTGCCGCGCGTCGGTTACCGGTTTTTGGTTCCGGTGGAGGTACTGCCCGGATCTCCCGCCGCGCCCGAGTCTCACTCGCCGCCTCCCTTGGCGGTAGAACCGCTTGTCCCCGTCACACCGGCGCCCCGGCGCTTTCCGCGGCTCGCCCTACCGCTCGCGTTGGCCGCGGTGGGAGCTTTGGCGCTCGCTCTCTATCTTCGACAACCGCCGCCGCCGCCGGCCGCGATGGTACCGGTGCCGCTGACGACGTTCCCCGGTATCGAGGATCGGCCCTCGTTTTCGCCGGACGGGACGCAGTGCGTCTTTGCGTGGTCCGGCGAGAAGGGCGGGAACTTCGACCTCTATGTAGTCACCCTTGGAATCGGCGGCGCGCGGCGATTAATTGGGGGTCCCGAAGGGGAAACGAACCCGGCGTGGGCGCCCGACGGCAAGTGGATCGCCTTCCGCCGCGGCAACGGCGTGTGGCTCGTCCGGCCCGATGGATCGGGCGCGGCGCGGCTGGCGGAAGCGCGCATCTTGGGCGACGCCGGCGGACTGGCATGGTCTCCGGATTCGACTGCCGTTCTCGCGGCCGACGCCGGTGCGGCTTTCACCCACCGGTTGGCCGCGATTCGGGTCGGCACGGGCGAACGCACGCTATTCCCCGCTCCGCCCGGCGGTCTGTCGGGCGACCGCGGCCCCGCGTTTTCCCCCGACGGACGGCGCGTGGCGTTCATCCGCGCCACCGCCCAGCAATGGCGCGATATCTTCGTCGCGGGAGCCAATCCGTCGGGCCGCTTGGAAGGCGAAATCCGCCGCGTCACTTCCATGCAGTCGCGTATCGATTCCGTCGCATGGACCGAGGACGGGCGGGACTTGATCTTCTCGGCGGCCACTCCGGCCGGCGGAATCAGCTACCTGTACCGGGTGTCGGCGGACGGCGGGAAGATCCGGGACTTGGCGGGCGTGCGTCTGGAAGGGAGTAATCCGGCGATCTCCTACCGGTCGAAGACGCTGGTCTTTAGCCGGACCACCCTGGAGCCGACGACCATTCACAAGGTGGACTTAACGGGGCGGGCGGCGCGAGTGGAACCGCTGTTATCCTCCACCAGCCGCGACTATTCGCCCGATATCTCCCCCGACGGCGAACTGGTCGTGATGAGTTCCGGACGCTCCGGCACGCCGCAATTGTGGACGTTCCGCAAGGATGGGACTTCCCCGCGCCAGATCACGTTCCTCGGAAACGCAGGCGCTAGCGTCCCCCGCTGGTCGCCCGACGGAAACAGTGTCGCGTTCGAATCGCGTCCCGATGGCGTTTCGCGGATTTTCGTCACCGGCGCCGAGGGTGGTCCGGTGCGCCGCCTTACCGATCGCGACCAAATGGAAACTCGCGCCAACTTCAGCCGCGACGGGCGCTTCGTCTACTTCGCCGCCCGAGCCAACGACGGCGAGCCTTTGAATCTTTACCGCGTTGCGGCGGGCGGCGGCAAGCCGGAGCGCCTGACTAAGGACGGCGGCGTATTCGCCATCGAGTCCTTGGACCGCAAGGACCTTGTGTACGCCCACCCGGACGGCGAGATTCGGCGAATGCCAGTGGGCGGTGGCGCGCCGGCGTTGCTCGCCAAGGGTGCGCTGGGCCGGTCGGCGTTCGCCGTTGGACGGCGCGGAATCTATTATGTGACCGCCGCGGCGGAAGATGGAAGCTCGGCGCTGCTGTTGCTGTCGCCCGGTTCCCAAGAACCGCGAAAGCTGGCGCGGATTCCTCATCCGATCCACAACGCGATCGCCCTCTCGCCGGACGAAAGCTATCTGCTCTACACGGAAATGCGCCCGCCCGAGAGCGATTTGCTTTCCTTCACTCCCTTCCGCTAGCCGGAATCCGCTCGGGCAAGTCTCTTGTTTCTTACGGGATCGGCGAGGACCGAGCGGTGAGTCACAAGGTAGTAGCCGGAGCGCGTCGCTCGAAATAGACTTGCGCCCATGTTGTCCGTCAGGGGCTTCACCCTCTCCGTTCTAGCGGTTTTCTCGCTCCCCTCCACCCTCGCGGCGCAAGTTCTTTACGGCTCGATCGTCGGCAACGTCCGCGACGCCAGCGACGCTCCTATCGCCGGGGCTCGCGTTCGCGCCGTCGACAAAGGCACGGGCGCGTCCCGCGAATCGCTCACCGACGAATCGGGCGATTACACCTTCCCCACCGTCAACGCCGGGCTTTACGAGATCACCGTACAGCGCGACGGCTTCCGCACCGCGCGGCAAGCGGAAGCGGCGGTGACAACCAACTCCGTAGTGCGCGCCGATTTCGTGTTGCAGATCGGCCAGGTGACGGAGTCCGTAGAGGTCACCGCCGCCTCGCCCGCGCTCCAAACCGACCGCGCCGAAGTGCGTGCCGAGCTAACGTCCAAGACGCTCGAAAATCTCCCGATTTCGGGCGGCCGCAATTACCAGCAGGTGTTCCGTACGATTCCCGGATTCCGCCCGCCCTCGAACACCAACTCCGTTCCCACCAATCCCTCGCGGTCGCTAACCTTCAACGTCAACGGGGTCAGCCGCCGAATCAACAACACGCGGATCGACGGCGCGACGACGATGACGCTCTTCGAAAACAATTCTGCGCTCATTCCGACGCTCGAAGCCATCGACGTGGTGAACGTCGTCACCAACTCGTTCGACGCCGAACAAGGCTTGGCGGGCGGCGCGGCGATTAACGTCTCGATCAAGAGCGGCACAAACGCCCTGCACGGATCGGCGTTCGAGAACTACTCGGGCAACGCGCTGAAGGCGAAGAATTTCTTCCTTCCCGCGGGCGAACGGAACCCCAAGCTGGTTTACAACGAGTTCGGGGCGACGCTCGGCGGACCGGTCAAGAAGGACAAGCTGTTCTACTTCGTGAGCTACGAAGGCACCTACGACCGGCAGTTCGCCTCGCGCTTCGGCTCCGCGCCGACGGTGGCGATGAAGGCGGGCGACATGCGCGAATCCACGCGCGCCATTTTCGATCCGCTCACCGGAGACGCAACCGGCGCCGGACGCACGGCGTTCGCCAACAACATCATTCCCGCGTCGCGCATCAGTCCGATCACCAAGAAGTTGAACGACATTATTCCCAACCCCAACCAGCCGGGCTTCGCCAACAATTACTTCGCCACCGGCGGCTACGCCTACGACCGCAATCGCGCCGATACGAAGGTGAATTACATCCATTCCCAAAAGCTCAGCGGCTACGGGCGCTTTAGCGTCATGGATTGGACCATGGACAATCCCGCGATGTTCGGGCAAGCGGGCGGTCTCGCGATTTCGAGCGCGGGCGGCAATCAGGGCCTCGGCTTCGGCCGTACCTGGAGCGTCACCGGCGCGGTGACCTATCTGATCAACAACAGCCTGGTGATGGACGCCTACTACGGCTACACCTCGCCCAACACCAACGTCGAGCACACGCGGATCGAAGAGAATCTCGGCAGCGATTTTCTCGGTATTCCCGGCACCAACGGCTCGCGCCGCATGGACGGCGGATGGCCGCGATTCGTGATCGACGGCCTGAGCAATCTAGGCACGGGCGATCCCTTCATGCCCTACTACCGCACCGACCCGCTCAGTCAGTACGTGGCGAACTTCAGTTGGAACAAGAAATCCCACGAGGTTCGGTTCGGGTTCGATCTGTACCAGGGGCAGTTGAATCACCAGCAAGCGCAAGGTCCCAACTACGGACCCCAAGGCGGCTTCATCTTCTCCGGCGGCGTCACCACGAACCGCGGCGGCGATTCGGCGAATCAGTTCAACAGCTACGCGGCGTTTCTGCTCGGTCAACCGAACCGGGCGGGCAAGACCATCCAGGTTCCCGACGTCTACCGCGTGCGCCAAACGCAGTCGGCGCTCTATATTCGCGACCGCTGGAACATCTCGCGCAAAGTGACACTGTCGTACGGAGTGCGCTGGGAGAAGTTCTACTTCCCCACCCGCACCGATCGCGGAATCGAGGTGTATAACCGCTCGACGAACCTCATCGATGTTTGCGACTTCGGCAGCACCCCGAAAGACTGCGGCATCAAGGACACCAGCCGCTTCACGCCGAGAGTCGGCATCGCTTGGCGCGTCAACGACGGCTTCATCGTCCGCGCGGGCTACGGCATCACCAACGATCCGTTCCCGCTGGCCGACCACTTCCGCGCCAACTATCCGGTGGTTCTGTTCCAAGAGTTGAACGCGCCGAACGCATTCGTGGCCTACGATTCGCGCGGTATCGCCGCCGGGTTGCCCGCCGCCGCCATCCCCGATCTCGGTTCCGGAACCGTCAGCGTGCCCGGCAACTACACCGTGCGCACGGTGGACAATCCGGTTCCGCGCGGCTACGTCCAGAGCTGGAACTTCACCGTGCAGAAGCAAATGAAATGGGGATTCGTGGGGCAGGTGGGCTACGTCGCCACGCGAGCCACTTCGCCGATCGGCTCGCTGAACGTCAACGCCGGACAAGTTCCGGGTACCGGCCAGAACAGCCGCCCGTTCTTCCAGCGCTTCGGCCGCACCGCCGACGTGAGCGCGCGCACCAGTTGGGGGACCGGCATGTACGACTCCATGCAAGCGACGCTCGAGCGGCGCTTCGCCGCCGGCTTGCAACTCAACGTCGCCTACACGTGGTCCAAGTCGATTAGCTACATCTCGGATAACGACGGCCCGCAGGTGAACGCGTTGGCGTTTTTGCAGCGCAACCGCTCGCTGACTCCGTTCGATCGTCCGCACAACTTGCAGATCACCAATATCTGGGAACTGCCCTTCGGCAAAGGCAAACGTTGGGCGAGTTCGGGATTCCTATCGCACATCGTGGGCGGCTGGCAGACCAACAACGTGCTGAGCTTCTTTAGCGGCAATCCGTTTTCGGTGACCGCCGACGGCGGCACTCTCAACATGCCCGGCTCCGCGCAAACGGCGGATCAGGTATTGGGCGAGGTGGTGAAGCTCGGCGGCGTCGGACGCGGCGCGCCTTATTTCAACCCCGACGCTTTCATCCCCGTTCGCGAAGCTCGATTCGGCAACACCGGCTACAACATCTTGCGCGGTCCCGGCACGGCCAATTGGGATTTCGGCGTCTTCCGCAATTTCCGGTTGAACGAGCGCTTCCGTATGGAGTTCCGCGCCGAGGCGTTCAACTTCACCAATACGCCGCATTTCTCGAATCCGGGCAGCAACGTCTCGAACTACAACCCCACCGTGGCGAATCCGTTAACCCGGTACGGTGGCTATATGGAGATCACCTCGACGGCGAACAATCTCGGCCGCGATGGATTCGACGAGCGGCAATTCCGGTTGGGGCTGCGATTGGCTTGGTAACTCCCGCCGCGGTCGCGATTTTGTCGGCGGTGGCGCAGGCCACCTTCGAAGGGGACGTGCGCCCGCTGGTGCGCGCCAATTGCACCGGCTGCCATGGCGCGAAGAATCCGGCGGGGAAACTGAATCTCGCGCGCTTCTCGACGGAGGCGGAGGTCCGCGCGGACTTGGGCGTCTGGAAGAAGATTCTCGATGTCGTCTCGGCGGAGCAGATGCCGCCTGCGCCCTTGAAGCTTGATCCCGCCGCCCGCGCGCGCTTTACGAACTGGGTCGCCGAACTGCTCGAAAATCCCGGCGGCGCGCCCGATCCCGGACCCGCGCCGCTGCGCCGCCTGACTAGGCTCGAATACAACAACACGGTTCGCGATCTCTTGCGCCTCGACCGCGACGTGTTCATGATGCCGGAGCGGCTGCCGTTCACCAAGAGTTACTTCGATCCCTCCGCGATCCGGATGCCCGGCGCGGTGGATGTCGAGACGATCGAGTACGGCCAGAAGATTCCCGTGCTGCTGCCGAACGGCGGACTGCCCGGCGAGAATCGCGCCGAACACGGCTTCACCAATCGCGCCGCCGACTTGAACGTGTCGCCGCTTCTCTTTGAGCGGTATCTCGCCACGGCGGGCGATATCGCGAGCTCGCCGGATCTCGAACGCCGCAGCGCCGTCTACCGGCTGCTGGCCACCCCCGGACCCGAAGCGCAACGCCGCCGCCGCTTCACCGCGTTTCTCGAACGCGCCTTCCGCCGTCCCGTTACCGGCGCCGAGATCGCGCGGCACTGGAAACCCGCCGCCGTTCGCGACAGCCTGCGCTCCGTGTTGTCGTCGCCGTCGTTCCTGATGCGGACCGATTTGCGCGACGTTCGACCCGGCGGCGCGTTCGGCGATTTCGCGCTAGCGAGCCGTCTCTCTTATTTCTTATGGGCGTCGATGCCCGACGACGAACTCCTCGAACTCGCGCGCGAAGGCACGCTTTCGCAACCCGAGGTTCTCGAAGCGCAAGCCCGCCGCATGTTGCGCGACCGCAAGGCCCGCGAACTTTCCGATACCTTCGCCGTGCAGTGGCTGCAGTTGAACGAACTGTTCGGCGCGCAGCCCGACGTCGGCCGGTTCAAGCACTACTACATCTACGACGCGTTCGGCACTAACAAAGGCAATCTCGGTCTCGACATGATGGCCGAAGCGCTGCTGCTATTCGAGACCGTGATGATCGAAGACCGTCCGGCGCTCGACTTTCTCGACGCGCGCTTCTCGTATCTCAATTCGCGGCTCATCAAGCACTACAAGCTCGACTCGGCGTTCGCGCAACAACTGAAGCAGGCGGCGAATCAACTCGGCAAGCGCGACGCCTTGCGGTTCTTCCGCGTGCAGCCGCCGGACCGTTCGCGCGGCGGCGTGCTGAGCCTGGGCGCGACGCTGACGATGAATTCGACGCCGCTGCGAACGTCGCCCGTGTTTCGCGGAGCCTGGGTTCTCGAAGCGGTCTTCAACCGTCCTCCTCCGCCTCCGCCCAACGCCGTCCCCGCGCTCGAAGAACAGGGCCGCGGCACGGCGGCAAAGCTCACCGTGCGGCAGAAGCTCGAACTGCACCGCCAGAACCCCGCCTGCGCCGCCTGCCACAACCGCATCGATCCTTTGGGGCACGCGCTCGAAAACTTCGACCCGGTCGGCGTTTGGCGAACCGTGGACGAAGGGGCGCCCATCGACGCTTCCGGCGCGCTGCCCGGCGATCGGAAGTTCGCGAATCCCGGCGAGTTCAAGGACGCTCTACTCGTCCGCAAAGACGAGTTCGCGCGCGGATTCGCCGAGCATCTGCTCGCCTACGCGCTCAACCGCAAGGTGGAGTACTACGACATGCCCGCCATTCGTTCGATCGTCGAGCGCGCCGCCGCGGACGACTATCGATTCTCGCGGTTCGTCGCCGAAGTGGCGCTGAGCCGCCCGTTCCGTTTCACCCGCGAAAACGGCCCCGAAGGAACTCCAGGCTCGGAGATACCCAAATGAAGAAAGCACCTCGAATCGCACGCCGCACAATGCTGCGCGGAATCGGCGCGAGCCTCGCGCTCCCGTTGCTCGACCAAATGCACGCCGCGCCGACGACGCCGCTGCGGTCCGTGTTCGTCTACATCCCCAACGGCGTGATCCTCAAAGCCTGGACGCCGCCCGAAACGGGCCCCGGCTACTCTTTGCCGCCGAGCCTCGCGCCGCTCGAAAAGGTTCGCGACCGCGTGTCCGTGATCTCTCACCTCGACCGTACCTATGTCAGCGGTACGGGCGTGCACGCGCAGTGCGGATCGTGCTGGCTGACGAGTTCCCCGCCGACGGAAGCGCTCGACGGCGGATTCCCGACGAACATCTCGCTCGACCAGATCCTCGCCCGAAAGGCGGGCGCCGAAACGGCGCTCTCCTCGATCGAGCTTTCGACCAACAACCATCCCGATAACAAGGAGACGCGGTACTTCGAATCGATCTCCTGGCTCGCGCCCGGCTACGCGGCGAACGTGGAGAAAGATCCCCGCGCGGCCTTCGCGCGCCTGTTCGAAACTAAACCGGCGGCTCCGCAAAGCGTGCTCGACGCGGTAATCGAGGAAGCGAACGCGCTGCGGGCGAATCTCGGGATCGCCGACCGCGCCAAGCTCGACGAATATCTCGAATCGGTCCGCTCCGTCGAACGCCGCATCGAGTTCGCGGAGAAGGCCGCCGCGCGCCGGGAAAAGTCGGCCATCCCCGCGCCGCCCTCGATGCCCGAGGATCGCGGGGCCTACATCCGCCTGATGATGGACCTGATCGCGCTGGCCTTCGAACAAGACCTGACGCGCGTCGCCACTTTGGTCGTCGACCCCGAGCGCTGGGATTCGCCGCGCACCTATCACGGCGTCCTCGATAAGCCGGAAGACCACCACGGGCTGACGCACGCCAACGCCGCCGAGGCGGTGGAGAAGCTGATCAAGATCGATACCTTCCACGTCCGCCAGTTCGCCTACTTCGTCGAACGTCTGGCGAAGGCGCGCGAAGGGGAGCGCTCGCTGCTCGATTCCTGCGCCGTGGTGATGGGGTCGGGGTTGGGCGACGGTTCCGTGCACAGCTATAAGGACTTGCCCACGCTCGTCGCCGGTAACGCGAACGGCGCCTTGCGGACCGGCCGCCATATCGCCGCGCCCGCCGGCACGCCCATCGCCAACCTGTGGCTGACGCTGCTCAAAATTCATGGGATGGAAAAAGACCGGTTCGCCGATTCCACCGGGGTGTTGAAAGATTTGCTCGCTTAGCCGTTCGCCGGTTGCCGCTAAGCCTGTTACCTAACGAAAAAAGGCGCCGCCCCTGGGGGAACGGCGCCGTCAAAATTCCGAGTGGAACGATCTACCGCGTCCCACTCGGACCGCCCAAAACCCTTACGGACAGAGCTGGAGAACCGGCGCCACCGCCGTATTGTTCTCCGCCACACAGGAGCCGCTCGGCGGAGCGAACACCCGGATCGAAACCGGCGAGGTTAGACCGTTGTTCAGCGCCGTCGTCGTGCCGCCGTTGCCCGATTCGATCCGTACCGCGCCGCCCGCCGAGATGGTTGAAACTTCCACCACCGCTTCGCCCGAAGTCGCGTTGCGCGAGGCGAGAATCGTCACCGCGCCGCCGGAAGTCACGTTCGATTCGGCCAGTTTCACCGCGCCCTTCAGCGCCGTTCCCGTGCCCGCTTCGATCAGCGTCGCGCCGGTACCGGAGTTCATCGCGACCTTGCCCGCCGTCACTTTGCCTTCGTTGCCGCGCGCCGAAACCGTAATTCCCGCCGACGCGTCGAGCGATGCGTCCGTCAGGTCGAAGTTCGCGAACGTCGAAGTGGAGATCACGGAAATCGCGCCCGCTTCCGCGACGATCGAGCTATTGGTCAATTGCAGATTGGCTTCCGTGCCGCTGAAGCTCAGGTTGAAGGCGCCGCCCGCACGCACGCTCGAAGATTGGATCGAGAAAGCCGAGCGCGCCCCACCCGTGACGCGCACGTTCCCCGCCGCTTCGAGCGCGTTCAACTGCCCGGCATACGGGCCCGCCGCGTCGATCTTGCCGTCGGACGCCAGCGCGACATTGATGTTGCCCGCCGTCGCCTTCAGCGTCGATTCCACCAGAATCAGCGAAGCCGAAGCGCCTTCCGTGATCTGGAAGCTTGGCGCGGTCCACAGGCTTTTGACGAGGTTCACCTCGACGCTCGGTCCCGCTTGAAACACCAGCGGTCCCGCGAACTGGAACGCCGATTGATCGGCTTCGATCTTTCCGCCGGTGTTGAACACCACGCGGCAACCCGTATTCACCGCGGTAACCGCCGGCGCGGTACCCAGAATCTTGGTTGGCGTCGAGATCGTGAACGTGTTGTTGGGGCTGGTTTCGCAGCGCGCTTTGAATTGCGCGGGCGTAAGGTCCTGGGCCATTAAACCCATGGACATGGCAAAGGCAGCGGCAGTCAGTTTGGTCCGCATTGAAAAAACCCTCCGTCACTTGAAGTGCGCCGGAGTTTGTCCGGCGGCGGTGCGTTTCCGCACCCAGCGATTGACTAGGGTGAAGGCGGGTATGCGGAAATAGGGGAACTTGGAAAAAATTTCGGCGGAGCCGCTTTTGCGCGTCGAAACCCTCTCGATCCGGCTGAGAGACGCCGATCTGACGCGGCCCGTCACTTTCTCGATCGCCCCCGGCGAAGCGGTGGGATTGCGCGGCGCGACCGGATCGGGCAAAAGCACGTTGGCCCGCGCGATTCTTGGCTTCCGGCCCGAAGGCGCAACGCTTGACGGGACGATCGAGTTCGCGGGTCGTGATCTGCGGAGGCTCTCGCCCAACGAATGGCGCTCGCTGCGGGGACGCGAAATCGCGCTACTGGCTCAGGAGCCCGCGCTGGCGCTCAACCCGTACCTCACCCTCGCGCGCCAATTGCGCGAGCATCTCCGCGCTCACGGATCGCGGAACTCCGGCGCGCTCGAACGTCTGCTGCCCGGCCTCCTCGATCGACACCCGCACCAACTCAGTGGCGGCGAACGGCAGCGCGCGGCGCTCGCTCTGGCCGTCGTCCACGGGCCGCGCTTGCTGATCGCCGACGAGCCCACCACCGCGCTCGATCCGGTTACGGAACGCCTGGTACTCGATTTTCTGCTCGAGTTGCGCCAAACTTCCGGAATGGCATTGCTCGTCGCCAGTCACGATCCTCGAGTGCTGCGATTCGTGGCGGATCGCGTGGTCGAACTGGACCGCGAATGCTGACCGTCGCCGGACTGACGAAGACGTATCCCGGAGCGTCGCACGCAGCCTTGCGCGACGTGAGCTTCGCGCTCTCGGCGGGCGAATGCGCGGCGGTGGTAGGACGCTCCGGGGCGGGAAAATCGACGCTCGCCCGCTGCCTCGCCGGGTTTGAGAGGCCGTCGGCGGGATCGATCGCGATCGACGGCCGCGTCCAGTTGCTCTTTCAGGATTCGCCGCTCTCGCTCAACCCGCGTTGGAGCGTCGAGCGCCTGCTCGCCGAACCGTTCGTAATTGCGCGCCGCCGCGACGCGACCGACCAAGCGCGCGCACTGGCGGAGCGGGCCGGTTTCCCCAAGTCCTATCTCGAAAAGCCCATCTGGGCGCTCTCCGGCGGCGAGCGTCAATTGGTGGCGCTTTCGCGAACGCTATCGGTAGATGCGCTGGCCTTGCTAATCATGGACGAGCCGTTCACCGGGCTCGACGAAAGGCGCCGGCAAAGGATCGCCGGTCAGGTCGAGGCGCGCCGCCGCGGCGGTCTCTCCTTGCTGCTCATTACGCACGATCTCCATTGGGCGCGGCAATGGGCGGATCGCGTCCTTGTGCTCGACGAGGGACGCCTGGTCGACGACTCGCCCGTCGACCGCTTTTTCGCCGCACCCCGGCATCCGGCGGGCGCGGCGTTGCTGGCCGCGCAACTGGAGCCGGTTTGCTGACCCGTCCGTGGAGCGATGCCCTGCGCCGCGTGGCCTCGGCCACGATCCTGTTGATGGCGCTGGCGGCGATCTGTTTCGCACTCTTCGCGCTGGTCCCGGGAGACTCGCTCACCGACGCGGCCATCGACCCCGGAGTGTCGCCCGATGCGGTGGCGGCTATGCGCCAAAGGTTGGCCGCCGATTGGACGCACTCGCGTATCGACGGGCGCCCCGTCGCCGAAGCGATCTTGCCGCGCGCCGCCCGCACGTTGTCGCTCAGTCTGGCTTCGCTCTTGTCGGCGTGGCTGTTGGCCGTCCCCTACGCCTGCCGGCGGACGTTACGGCGGAGCGCGCTCGATACCGCGGCGGGCGGAGCGGCGGTGGGCCTTCTAGTTGCCGCGCCCGATCTGCTGCTAGCGCTGGGTGGATTGTGGCTGGCCGTCGAGAGCGAATGGTTCCGCACTTCGGGCGATTTCCTCCTCGGTTGGATCGTCCTGACCCTGGTGCTGCTGCCCGCACTGGTGCGCCACGCCCAAAGTGCGCTGGCGGAAGCGGCCTTGCAGCCGTTTGTCGCCGCCGCCCGCATGGCCGGAATCCCCGATGATCGATTGGCGGCTCTGTGGCTGCTCCCCGCAAGTTCCGGACCCCTGATCGCCCTGCTCGGGCTGGGGTTTGCGACGACGCTCAGCGCGTCCCTGATCGTCGAGACCGTGCTGGGATGGCCGGGCCTGGGACCGTTGCTGCTCGAAGCGATTCTCGCGCGGGACTACCCGGTCATTCTGGGCGCGGTGCTCCTCTCCGGTGCGTTCGCCATTGGAGGAAATCTCGCCGCCGACCTGCTGCAACTGGCCGTCGATCCCCGCCGCCGGAGCGCCGCTTGAACGCCCAAGGCCGGTTAGCGCTTCTGGCGCTGGCCGCAATCTACGGGATCGCCTTGCTCGCCCCTTGGATCGTTCCGCACGACCCCGCCGCGCAGTATCGCGATTCCGCCTGGTCGCCGCCCGGCACCCCGGGATTCCCGCTCGGCGCCGACGGGCTGGGCCGCGATCAGCTTTCGCGATTACTGGCCGGGGCGCGGGTTTCGTTGCTTTCGGGAACGCTCGCCGCCGCCGTCGCGGTTGCGGTAGGCGGAACGCTCGGCTCGCTGGCGGTTCTCGCGCGCGGTGGATTTTCCGCCGTCATTCTGCGCGCCGCCGATCTTTCGATGGCCGTTCCCTGGACCTACGCCCTGCTCGCCCTCCGCGCGGCGCTGCCGCTCCAACTTCCGCCGGAGCGCGTGTTTTGGGCCGTCATGGCGATGCTGGGCTTGGTCGGTTGGGCCCGGGCGGCGCGGCTGGCCTACGGAGTGGCGGCGGGAGTGCGGGATCGCGACTACGTCCTTGCCTCTCGCGGCTTTGGAGCGCGAAGCGGCTACATTCTGCGCCATCACCTGCTACCCGAAGCCTTGCCCGCGCTTGGGGTCCACTTCGTCCTCGCCGCGCCGCAATATGTTCTCGCCGAAACCACGCTCACCTTTCTTGGACTGGGATTTCCAGACTCGTACCCCAGTTGGGGTAGCCTGCTAGCCGCCGCCGCGCGGTTGGACACCCTCCTGGGGCACGGCTGGATGCTGCTCCCCGCGCCGGTCTTCGCCGGAGTTTTCCTTTGTTACCATACCGTTGGTGTTAGTCTGGCCCAACGGTGGCAGCCGGGGCCGGCATTTCAGGCGATACGATGAGTCCGGTTTCCCGTCCGATGCTCCGGCGGGAGTGGCTAGGGTTTGCGGCGGGGATGCCATTCGCCCGCCGGGCCGTAGCCGATCCCGGTTCGGGCGTGCTGCGTGTGGCGGTACGGGCGGATGTCCGCTCCTTCCAACCCCTTACGGCTCTTGACGATCCAACGCGAACGGCGCTGGCGCTCTGTCACGCCGGTCTGGTTCGCACCAACGGCGTAACACTCCAACCGGAGCCGTATCTGGCGGAGCGGGTGACGGTATCGAGAGACGGAAAACGCATTTCGGCGACGCTTCGCGCCGGGCTGCGATTCTCCGATGGCGCGCCCCTCACCGTGGATGATGTTGTATTTACGTTCGCCGCGCATCTCGACCCGAAATCCGGCTCGCCACAGCGGGATTCGCTGATCTTTGGAGGCGAACCGCTGCGGGTGGAGAAACGCGGCCCGCGCGACCTCGAATTCGTTTTAAATCAACCATTTGCGTTGGGGGCGCGGATTCTCGACGGTGTTGCGATCTTGCCGCGGCATCGCCTCGAAGCGGCGTTTCGCGACGGTAAACTCAATGAATCCTGGGGATTAGGGACTCCCCTCGGCGAGTTGGCCGGGGCGGGACCCTATCGGATTGCCGAACACAAGGCGGGAATTGGTCTGTTTTACGCACCAAATCCGCACTATTTCCGCCCTAAATCGCCCCAAATCGGTGCGCTTTCGTTGCTGTTTTCGGCGGGCGAGGACGCGCAAGTCGCCCGGTTCGCCGCCGGGGAAGCGGACCTGGTTTCCGGGTTCGGAGCGGGCAATTACGGCGTGATCGAGGGGTACGCCGAGCGTCGAGGCCTGCGCCTGTACGATCTCGGGGCGAGTCTCGATTACTCGTTCGTATTATTCAATTTAGGAAAACCGGACGCGGCTCCGCCGATCGCCGTGCGCCGGGCCATGGCGCGGGCGATCGACCGTTCCGCCATCGCCAAGCTGGTCTACCGGGGCCTCGCCGCCCCGTTGGTCGGCCACGTCACGCCCGGCCGGGGCGAATGGATGAACCGGAACTTGGCGCGGGCATTCGAATCCGCGGAATCGCCGCCGCCTCCTAAACGCTTCACCCTGCTGGTGAATTCCGGCAACCCGGCCCATATGCAAACCGCTTCGATCATTGAAGCGGACTGCGCGAAAGCCGGGATTCCGGTTGCGGTGGTGGCGCTCGAGTTTCGCAGTCTGGTGGACCGCGTGGTGAATCGGCGCGATTTTGAAGCGGCCATTCTATCTTTGCGTTCCGGCGACTTGGACCCCGTCGCCGACATGAACGTGATGTTGTCGAGCGGGCAATCGCATCTCTGGAATCCCCGGCAGGCAACCCCGGCGACGGCATGGGAGGCCGAAATCGACGGACTCATGCGGAGTGTGGCGACAACCCTCGACCGCCCGGCGCGTAAAAAGGCGTTCGACCGCGTGCAGGCGATTCTCGCCGAGCAAGTCCCTTGGATTCCCTTGGTTAGCCCGCATACGCTGTTCGCCGCACGGCGCGATTTGGGCGGGTTGCGGCCGTCGCTCGTGGGACATCCGGCGCTATGGAACGTGGAGGAGCTACATTGGCTTCGGACGACCGGGCGCTAGTAGCGGCCTGCCTCGCCGAAGAGCCGGGGGCGTGGGAAGCGTTGATTCAAAAGTACAAACGGCTTATCTACTCGGTGCCAATGCGCTACCGGTTCTCGCCCGACGACGCCGCCGACATTTTCCAGGCCGTATGCATCGATCTGTACCGCGAACTGCCGCGCTTGCGCGAAGTGGACGCCCTGCGCGGCTGGTTGGCGCGGGTGGCCGCGAATAAGTGCTTCCATCGGCGGCAGGCCCTGGGGCGGGAACCGGCGGAACTCGACGACCAACGCGCCGTCTCCATCGAGAGCGAGGAAGACGTCGCCGAAACAGCGGAGCGGCTGGAGCGCGAGCAATTGGTGCGCGAAGCGGTGGACGGTCTCGAAACCCGTTGCCGCAAGATGATCCGCATGCTGTTTTTCGAGGACCCGCCGCGCCCCTACGACGAAGTGGCGAAAAGCGTCGGGCTGGCCATCGGCTCGATTGGATTCACAAGGGCGAAGTGCCTCGAACGGCTGGCGCGCGCCTTGAAAGAGAGAGGCCTATGACCGCCACCGCCACCTCTTCCCACGAGTTGTGCGCCGAGGCGCTCCGGCGTTTGCGTTCCGATCTTCCGGCGGCCCGCCAGCTTGCCGGACAAGCGGCGCGTCTCGCCCGGCGCGATCCCGAACCCGAAGTCTGGCGGACCATCGGGCACATCCATTACCTTTCCGGGCGCTACCGGCCCGCCCTTCGCGACTACGGCCGTGCGGCGCGCATCGCCCGGGAGCGCTGCGACTGGGCCGATCTCGGCAAGACGCTCACCGGGGCGCTGCAAACGCTCGCCTATCTGGGCCGCTATGCCGAAGCCGAAGAGTGGGCGCGGGAGGCGCGC
This sequence comes from Bryobacteraceae bacterium, assembly GCA_033763835.1. Classification (GTDB taxonomy): domain Bacteria; phylum Acidobacteriota; class Terriglobia; order Bryobacterales; family Bryobacteraceae; genus JAPKYZ01. Next base: position 59,571 of record JANRJS010000030.1, read on the forward strand.
GCGATTTTCGAGCGCGACGGCGACGAACTGCGGCTCGCCCGGCTCGATTCGAATCTGGCCAACGTGCTGCACCGGCGGGACCGCGCGGAGGAGGCGCTGGAGCTTTACGAGTCGGCGCTGGCGCGCCTAATTGCCGCAGGGGACCGGGATAACGCCGCCATCACGCTCCGGAATCTCGCCGTCTGCGCCATGAGCGTGTTCGACTTTCCGCGGGCGATGGCCGCCTACGAGAAGGCCCGGGCGTTCTACGAATCGCGCGGCTGGCAGCATCTGACGGCGGAGGTGCTCGATAACGTCGCCTACCTGCACTACTTGCGCGGCGACTACAGCCGGGCGATCGCCACCTATCAGGACGCGCGCCGAACGTCGGAGGAGCGCGGCAACGCCCACTATCAGGCGATCGCCGAACTCGATCAATCGGACCTGTACTTAGAACTCAATCTGTTTTCCGAGGCGGCCGATTACGCGGCGCGCGCCGCTTCCCGTCTCGAAAAGGTGGGTACCGGATACGAAGCGGCGAAAGCGGCGGTCAACCGCGCCGTAGCGCTTGGCGCGTTGGGGCGGCGGCGCGAGGCCGAGGAAGGACTATCCGCCGCGCGCGAACTGTTTCTGCGGGAGCGAAACGCCGCTTGGGCGTCGGCGGCGGACCTGTACCGCGCCGTCCTTCGCGCGAATTCGGGCGAAGCGGACGAGGAGGAACTCGCGCGTCTCGAAGCCGAGTTAAGCGCAGGACCGTTACGCGGAAAAGCCGCGTTGGCGGCGTTAATTCTCGCCACGTCGCTCTCTCGGCGGGGCCGCCTGGACGGCGCACGGGCGGCTTGCTATCGCGCGGAAGAATATCTGCGCGAAGCGCCGAATCGCAGCCTTGCAATCCACGTCCGTCTGCTGGAGGGGCGCATCGCCGAACGCGAGGGCGAAAGGGCGCACGCGCGGGAACGATACCGGGCCGCTCATCTGTTGATTCGCGACACGCGCCACCGCCTGCCGCACGATCAACTGAAGGTCGCCTATTGCGGCGACAAAGCGGAGGTTTACGAAGCGCTGTTGGCCTTGGCCATGGACGACGGCCGCGTCGAGGAAGCGCTTCAGATGGCGGAGGAGGCAAAGTCGCGCGGCTTGGCCGACTGGCTCGGCTTCCGGTCCGATTTGGGTCCGGCGCGGAGCGCCGCGGAGTTTGTCGAAGCGGCGGACGTGCAGGCGCTGCGGCGGGAACTGGCGTGGCACCATCGCGAACTGGAACGCGCCGATTCGGCGGAGCGGCGCGAGTCCGTGCGGCGGCGTCTTACCACGGTCGAAGAAAAGATCGGCGTGGCGCTCAATACGCTACGGCGCGTCGATCCGGCGTTTCTCGAACTGCAAGGCGCTCCCGAAGTGGTGATCGCCGATCTACAACGGGCTCTCGGCGGGGACGAAGCGCTGTTCGACTATGCGGTGGCGCGGGGCGAGCTTTATCTGTTCCGGCTAACGCGCGGCGGGCTCGACGCTCGCCGGCTTGGCTCCGTGGCTCCTCTCGAAGCGGCGGCGCGACGGCTGCGATTCCAGATCGGGCGCGGCGCGGCGGGCGGCGGAGCGCTGGCGCATCACCTCGAATCTTTGTACCGGGCGATGGTGGAACCGGTGGAAGACTGGCTGCCCTCGGCCGACGCCGGAGCCAAGCTGATCGTCTCTCTGCCCGCGAGTTTGGCCGGGTTGCCGTTTCATGCGCTGCCCGATGCCCGGAGCGTGCCGCTGATTGCGCGTCTTCCAGTGACCTACACGCTGAGCGCGACGGTCCACAGTCTCACGCAACGGGCACCGGCGCCATCGAGCGGCGCGCTGGTGGTGGGCGTCCCCGACGAGCGCGCGCCGCTGATCGGCGAGGAGGCGCGGGCGGTCGCCGAACGATTGCCCGGCGCGGTCCTGCTAGCGGGGGCCGAAGCCACGAAGGAAGCCTTGCTCGCCAACGCCCCCGGAAGACGCTGGCTCCACATCGCCACCCATGGACTGTTCCGCGAAGACAATCCCCTGTTCTCTTCGATCCGTTTGGGCGACGGCCCGTTGAGCTTATTCGATCTCTACGATTTGCGGTTGGACGCGGAATTGGCCACCTTGAGCGGATGCTTCACCGGCCTGGGCGCGGGGACGGCCGGCGGCGAATTCTTGGGGCTGACTCGCGGGTTGCTCTTCGCCGGAGCCCGCAACGTGCAGGTGGGCTTGTGGCAGATCGACGACCGGAGCGCACGGGAATACATGGAGTCGTTCTATGGACGGCTGAGGGACGGTTGCCCGGTGGCCGCCGCCTGGCGGGAGTCCGTTCTCGCGCTTCGGCAAACCTATCCGCACCCGTACTATTGGGCGCCCTGGGTGGTGATGGAATGAAATCGAAAACAGCGGGCTATCAAACCGGGTTCCGGCGGACTCCTATAAGCGAGCACCGACGACCATGACCGCCCATTTCAAAACCGAGCAATGGATCGATTTCGCTCGCGGACTAGCCTCCCCGGTCCTACGCGCCGAGATCGAAGAGCACTTAGCGCGAGGTTGCGAAGACTGCCGCGTGGAATCCGCCCGTCATTCCCTCTTGTGGGACGTGGGACGGAACGAAGTCGAGGTACCCGACGCGGTGGTAGCGCGCGCCCTGGCGATCGCTCCGGCGCCGGCGAAACCGGGGTGGCGCGACATCGTCGCCGCGCTGGTCTTCGATAGCTTCGCCAGCCCTCTGGCGGCCGGAGTCCGTGGACCGGGCGCCGCCCGGATGATGCACTTTAGCGGCGGGGGACTCGAAATCGACGTCGCCGCCGAACCTTTGCCCGCCGGTGCGTTGCGCTTGATGGGACAGATTGAGGGTTCTGGCGCCGCGTCGGCGCGCGTGCGGTTGACGGCGGGCGGCGAAGTGATGGATTCCGCCGTCGCCAATGGATTCGGCGAATTCGAATTGCATGGGGTTGGTCACCCCGAACTGGTACTGAATATCGGTACCGCGCTGGGCGAAGGCGCGATTCGCGTCCCGTTGCCCAAGCTGATCGAGGAGTAAGCGGAGGATTTATGTTGCGTGCGTTTTTGACGTTGGTCGCCCTGGCCGTTGTGGCGCGGGCGCAGGAGTATATCTTGCAGGTGCCGCCGGAGCGGTACGCAAGCATTCTTTCGAAGTACGGACTGCGGGTTCTCGACCGCATCCCAAACCAGAACGTTTACCGCGTAGCCGGCTCGAAGACGGGCATTGCGCTGGACGACGACGACCGCGGAGACGAAGGCTTGTCGCTTGAGCCGAATCAGATCGTCGTCATGCCCGAATTGAACTCGAATCCGGCGAAACTGATCGCCTCGCAGACGGCGGCGCAATCGGCGATCGCGAAGAAGTCCTATGTGAACTATTTCGGCGATTCCGTATTGTCGGCATACGCTTCGCAACCGGCCTTGACCAAGATTCGCGTCAAGGAAGTGCATGCGAGTTGGGCTTTGGGGACGGGCATTGTCGCCGTGATCGACACCGGCATCGACCCCGCGCATCCGGCGCTCAAACGATTCCTGGTGAACGGCTACGACTTTACCCGGAATAAGGCGGGGCTGCCGAACGAGATGGACGATCTCGATCCCAACACCAAGTCGATCATTAGTCCCTACACGACGGCGATCCTCGAATCCCCCGCCGATATCAATCCCTACACGACGGCGATCCTCGAAAGTACGTCGGCGACGAAGCTATCGCAGACGCCTTTACCCAAAGGTTTCGGACACGGAACGATGGTGGCCGGCATCGTGCATCTGATCGCACCATCGGCGAGGATCATGCCGCTCAAGCCGTTTACCGCGGACGGCAAGGCGACGCTCTACAACGTCGTGCGCGCGATCTATTTCGCGCAGGCGAATGGCGCGCGAGCGATCAACATGAGCCTGAGTTTTCCTTCCGGTTCGCCGTCGCTCGAAACGGCGGTGCGCTTCGTGACGGACCGGCAGGCGGTCTGCGTGGCCTCGACCGGCAATCAGGGTCTTGAGACCACGACCTATCCCGCCGCGTACGATCGCGTCATGGGTATCGCCTCGGTGAACGATTATGACGTGCAGAGCGTCTTCACCAATCACGGCGACAACGTCACTTGGGTAGCCGCGCCGGGCGAAGCGCTTGTCACGACGTTTCCGGGCGGAAAGTACGCGGTAGGATGGGGAACTTCGTTCGCCGCGCCGATCGTCTCCGGCGGCGTCTCGCTGATGATCCAAGTGAAGTACAACCTCGCCTGGGAATGGGCGCAGGCGGCTCTCGCCGAAGCGGCCCCGGTGGAGGGGAACCTAGGTTCCGGCCGGGTGGATTTGGCTCGGGCGGTAGCGAAGGCCGCGCAGTTCTAGCGAAGCTTCCTAATCCTCCTGAGTCCCGCCCGTCACCTTTAAGACCGCCAGGAACGCCTCCTGCGGAATCTCGACGCTACCCACGCGCTTCATCCGCTTCTTGCCTTCCTTCTGCTTCTCGAGCAGCTTGCGCTTGCGCGAGATATCGCCGCCGTAGCATTTGGCGAGCACGTTCTTCCGGATCGCCGGAATCGTCTCTCGCGCGATGATCTTCGCGCCGATCGCCGCCTGCAGCGCCACCTCGAACTGTTGCCGCGGGATCAGCTTCCGCAGCCGCTCGATCAATTCCTTGCCGCGCTCGTAGGCGAACTCGCGATGCACGATCATCGAGAGCGCGTCCACCGGTTCCGACGCCACCAGCACGTCGAGCTTCACCATCGGCGACACCCGATGGCCCGCCAAATGATAGTCGAGCGACGCGTACCCGCGCGACGCCGATTTCAGGCGGTCGTAGAAGTCGAGCACGATTTCGTTCAGCGGCAATTCGTAATTCAGCAGCACCCGCCCCGTGCCGATGTACTCGAACTTTTTCTGCGCGCCCCGCTTCTCCTCGAGCAGCGCGAGAATCCCGCCCAAGTACTCCTCGCGCGTGATCACCGTCGCGTCGATAATCGGCTCTTCGATCTTCTCGATCTCGGACGGATTCGGAAACTTCGACGGATTCTCGACTTCGAGCGTCTCGCCCGACGTCTTCGTGATGCGGTACTTGACGCCCGGAGCCGTCGTGATCAGGTCGATCTTGAACTCGCGCTCCAGACGCTCCTGCACGATTTCGAGGTGCAGCAGGCCCAGAAATCCGCACCGGAATCCGAACCCGAGCGCCACCGAATTCTCGGGCTCGAAATTGAACGCGGAATCGTTCAGCCGCAGCTTTTCGAGCGCCTCCCGCAACAGCGCATGCTCGTGCGATTCCACGGGATAAAGCCCCGCGAACACCATCGGCAGAATCGGCTGGAACCCGGGCAGCGCTTCCGCCGCCGGCCGCGCGTCGTCCACGATCGTGTCGCCGATCTGCGCGTCGGCTACGTTCTTGATGTTGGCGAAGAGAAATCCCACTTCGCCCGCCGTCAATTCGGGACACGGAATCGGTTTGGGCGACTGGTACCCCACGCCATCGACGTCGAACGACCGCCCGTTCGACCACAATCGAATGCGCTGGCCGAGCTTCAACGTGCCCTCGACGATCTTCGCGAGAATGATCACGCCGCGATAGGGATCGAACCAACTGTCGAAGATTAGCGCCCGCAGCGGGTCTTCGGCGCGGCCTTTGGGCGGCGGCACGCGCTCGACGACGGCTTCGAGAATGTCGTCGATCCCGACGCCTTGCTTCGCGCTCGCGAGGATCGCTCCGCCGGCGTCGAGCCCGATCACTTGTTCGATTTGTTCCTTGATCCGCTCCGGCTCCGCCGACGGCAGATCGATCTTGTTGATCACCGGAATCAGGTCGAGATCGTGGCTCAGCGCGAGATACGTGTTGGCGAGCGTTTGCGCCTCGACGCCCTGCGACGCGTCGACCACCAGCAGCGCGCCTTCGCACGCCTGCAGCGACCGCGAAACTTCGTATGTGAAATCGACGTGCCCCGGCGTGTCGATCAGGTTTAGCTGGAACATCTCGCCGTTGCGCGCTTTGTAATCGAGGCGGACGGCGTGGGCTTTGATCGTAATCCCGCGCTCCCGTTCGAGGTCCATCGAATCGAGCACCTGATCCATCATTTCGCGCTCGCTTAAGGCGCCCGTGTGTTCGAGCAGACGGTCGGCGAGGGTCGATTTTCCATGATCGATGTGGGCGATGATGGAAAAGTTGCGGATGTGCGATGGATCCATTTGCGGGACGGAGCGGCGAGACTCTCTTTAGTCTCGCACGGAGGCGCTAGCCTACCGCTGTCCAACTACGCGCCCGGCATGGCGCTTACCGTGCAAAACCGCCGAAGTCGACAGCTTGAAAGATCGCATTTTCGACCCGGTCGGCCGCGTTATCGTTATCCCGTGCGATGTATCGCCAAATCTCGAAAATGTCGGCTTTCGCTTGAGGCGTGAGAACGTAACCGCTCACGAAGGACGGCGGCTGCGCCACTCGGCCTTCATCGCCTCAATCTCGGCGCGCGCCGCGCTTGCGGTCGTGAGTTGGCCTTCTTCCGCTTGCCGATAGCCGGATTCGATTTGCGTTATCCAATCCCGATCGGTGTCATCTTGCTCCTCAAACGCGAGGCGAATGGCATCTAGCGGGTCCGCCAGACCGGAACTTCGCATTTTCCGCTCAATGAGCGCGGCGACGTCCGGCGGTACTTCTAAGGTCATGCTGTTTCGAGTCTAGCGACCTAAGTACCCTTGCCAACGTCCAGTGGCACAGGCCGCATTTCGCCTGAGCGACGCGGATGCCCGAGCCTACAATGAAAAGGTGATCGACCTTGGCGTATCTCCGGCCGCGTTGGCCGCAACTTGCGCACGGTATCGGGTGAAGGAGCTTGCCGTTTTTGGGTCGATAGCCCGAGGCGAAGCCGGACCGGACTCCGACATCGATTTGCTCGTCGAGTTCGAGCCCGACGCGCGGATCGGTTGGGAGTTTTTCGATTTAGAGGACGACCTTACCCATCTATTTCGCAGGAAAGTCGACCTGGGTACCAAACGGTCGCTCAAGCCCTGGGTTCGCGCTTCGGTCCTGCGCGAAGCGCAGTTACTGTATGCGGCATGACGAGCCTACCTGCTTGACGCCATTAGAGCTATCGAAGACCTGCAAAGCTTCGTTTTAGAGACGGACGAAGCGCGCTTTATCGCCAGCCCGCTCGAGCAGTCATATATATTTCAGCGGCTGGTGATTCTGGGCGAAGCGGCGGTTTCCCTGGCGAAGACGTTCGAGGCGCGTCATCCGGAAATTCCATGGAGCCGGTTGATCGCATTGCGAAATAGGCTAGTCCACGCGTATTTCGATCTCGACCAGTCTTTGCTGTGGAACATCGCGACTACGCGGCTCGACGAACTGCATTCCCAACTGCAGTCGATCCGCGCAGTTCATTTTCCGCCGGACCGCAATCGCTAAATACAAACTTGAGCGCCGACTGGACGCCGGTTGGATGGTGCGGTCTTTCGCCGCGTCGAACTCGCTCCCGTCGTGGGCGGACGTTTTTCCAGTATCGATGTGGGCGATGATGGAAAAAATGCGGATGTGCGATGGATCCCAATACCATACGCCAGTCACTTGAGGTCGGTTGGATCGGGTTGGCGCTATTCATATTCTTTAAGCCGAAGACGTTTTTCCTTTGGCTAGCGGGCAACAATACGCGCGCTAAAAGGCAAGTCGTTGAGTCTTTCGAGTTGCATTGGGTTTCGCCTTTGTTTAGGCTTTTGGCGCTCGCCAATGTCGCAGGCACACTAATGCATGTCCTTCAAGGCGCATAGTAAGGTGCGATTCTCCTTCCGAAGTGCAAAGGCTGGGCGCCGCTCCCACGTGTCCGCTGATGCCGATCCAACGAGTCCGGAGCGCACAGGCGGGGCTCCACTCCCACGCGTCCGCTGATGCCGATCCAACGAGTCCGGAGCGCACAGGCTGGGCGCCACAAGCGCCCAGTCCGTTGTGCGCGATCCAACAACTAGAAATACAACTTCAGCGCCAACTGGATCTGCCGCGGCGAGTTCACCTGATCGCCCGCCGTCTGGCTCAGTACGCCGAACGCCTGATTTTGCAGCGTAAGATTGCCTTGACCGAAACGCACCCGATTAAACGCGTTGAAAAACTCCGCCCGGAAATCGAGCCGTAGTTGTTCGCGGATCGGAAACACCTTCGCCACCGAAATGTTCTCGTTGAAGTTATTGAACGAGCGGAACTTCGGATTGTGCCGCGTCATGTTCCCGAACGTATTGGCCGTCTGCGTGGGGAAGAAACTCGCCGGTTGGATCGTGCGATCCACCGCCGGGTCGAAGGCGCTCCCCGCCGTCGCCGGACGCCAGTTGTCGTAGGTCGAGATAATCGGCCGGTTGCCGCCGCTGAAAAGCGGCATCGCCACCGTCGTGCCGAGCGCTAAGGGTTGCCCACCGGAATAGAAAGCGATCCCCGACACGCGCCATCCGCCGACGATCTGATTCACCACCCCGCCGTAGTTCAGCATCGCCTTGCCCTTACCAAACGGCAGATCCCACACCGCGCCCAGCTTGTAATTGTGCGTAACGTCGTATTCGCCGATCGATTTCTCCAAACGCCGGTTGTAGTGATCCATCGCCGATCCGTCCGGCCAGAAGCTATCGGCATTGGTCAGCAACTTCGAAAAGACATACGAAGTTTGGAACTGCAGTCCGCGGGAATACCGTTTCTCGAACCGCACCATCAGCGCATGGTAGGTCGAGTGGCCGCTGTGATCGCCGCCGCCCGCCGCCGTGTCGATATTGGCGAACTGCGGATACGGACGCAGCGCCTGCCGAACCGTCGCCGCCGAACCCCACAACGAGTTGAAGTTTGAAAACGGGATTCGGATCCCCGCCGCCCGCGCCGCCGCCGAATCCGCGCGCGAGTTGAGCAACGTCGCGCCGTAGCGCTCAAGTTCGCTGTACGGAATCGCATTGTAGGCCAATAATCCCGATTGCAGGCGGCTACCCAAGCTGCCGTTGTATGCCACTTCGGCCACGGTGCTGGGCGAGAGCTGCCGCTGGATCGAGAAATTGAAGCTTTGATAGGCGGGCGGCCGCGTGGCTTCGCTACCCTGCCACCACGGCATCGCGCGCCCGTTGCCGAAACTCGGCGAAACAAATGGCGGATACTGCCGCACCGGCTGCCCGTTGCGCACCAGGAACCGCGGCTGGATCCCCTGGGTCGTATCCGATTGCGTATCGGTGAGCGTGAATCCCAAAGTGTGTGTCGAGCCGGTCACGGTGGTGATGTTGCCGTAGCTCAACCCATACGACAGCCGGAACACCGTCTTTTCCTTCCACGTGTACGCCAAGCCGAAGCGCGGCCCGAACGCCTTGTAGTAGCTGCCCGCCAGCCGTCTCGATCCCTCGCAGCCGTCGCAATTCCCGGCGTAGATTAGCGCTCCCAAAATGTTGTCCGCTCCGGGATTGGGACGGTCCGGGGCGAACTCGCTCCAGTTGTCGTTTTCGCCCGTCGGGGGCAAAGTGGTCTCCCAACGCAGGCCCAGGTTCAGCATCAGATTCGGGCGTACGCGCCAGTCGTCCTGGACAAACCCGGCGAACGACGGCCATTGCTGCCCGATATAGCGGATCGTATCGATCTGCCCCGAGTTCGCATACCCCAGCAGCATCGACGCGATCGGACTGCCGCCCGCCGTCGCGAAATTTGTATCGCCGGGCCGTCCGGTGTGCTTGAAATCGAACCCGACACAGCCCGCCACGCACTGCCGGCCGAAGCCGTTGTAGTACTGAAACTGCGCCTGCCCGCCGAGCTTGAACGTGTGACGCCCCTTGATGATCGTCAAGTCGTCGGCGAACATCTTAATGAAGTTTTCGCTGCCGTTATTGGCCGGGCCGCCCCACCGGTTGTAGCTGTTCGAGAACGTAAAGTTCACCAGGTTCTGATCGCAATCGGGCACGTTGCCCAAGCAGAAACGGTCTTTCCAATTCACCCCGCTCCGGATCGTCGCCTGCGGCGGGTCGTGATTCTCCTTCCAGTTATTGCCGCCGCCGTAGAAGTGGTTGAACACGGTCGGCGAGAACATGTGGTCCCAGCTACCGCGGAATACGTCGGAGTTACGCTGCGTGTCGTTGTAGTCGACGAACAGCCCCGGCAGCCCCGCCGGACCGTTCGCCCCCGGAACCACGCTCGACCGGTTATAGCCCCAATAGCCCGAAATCCGGTCCTTCGCGCTGAACACGTGATCGCCCTTCACGCTGATCTTCGTGTTTGGCCGAACTTCGGATCCCGACGTAATCAGATAATTTTGCTGCACGTACCGAAACGTGCCGGGCGCCGCTCCGATATTCGGCAACGGTGTGGGGCCGCTGCGGAAAACGCCGATCGCCTTCTGCACTTCCGGATCGAAAGACGATCTCGGAATCATATTGTTCGCGAACGGTTGCCGGGTAACCGTACCGTTCGCCGCCGTCGTCTGCGTGGTCGGATCGTAGATCGGAATCATCGCGCCCGCCGCGTTCACCCAGTTGCGGAAATCCCCGTTGTACATTTCCTCCGTCGGCACCGTCGCCTGATTCGCATTCGCGCCGTCGCGGTTACGGAACGCCTCGTAGCTGAAGAAGAAAAACGTCTTGTTGCGCCCGTTATAAATCTTCGGAAGCCACACCGGACCGCCCAACGATCCGCCGAAATCGTGTTGCTTGTAGATGGGCCGCGCAATCCCCCGCCCGGTATTGAAAAAGTTGTTCGAATCGAGCTTTTCGTTCCGCAGAAACTCGTACGCCGTGCCGTGAAACTCGTTGGTCCCCGATTTCGACGCGAAGCTCATGATGCCGCCCGAAGCCTGCCCGAACTCCGCCTTGAACCCGTTGGTATCGACGGTAAATTCCGTTACCGCCTCGATCGACGGGGCGTTCACCGCCACCCAACTTTGGCTTAACGCCCGCGACGTATTCGCCGAAACGCCGTCGAGATTGGTCCCGTAGGCCGCCGCCTGCCCGCCGCCCAAGATGAATCCGTTGTCGCCGCCCACCGCCTTCGCCTCGGGCGTGAGCGCCGCCAAGTTAAAGGGACTCCGCAACGATCCGCCGACCACCAGCGGCAATTCGTCGACCAGCTTGTTGTTGATCGTCACGCTGGTCTTCGCGTTCTCGGTCGAGAGCGTGAGCGCGTTTGCGGAAACGTCCACCGCCTGCGCCGCCGCGCCCACCTCGAGCGTCGCATCCGCGCGCACCGTCGCCGACGCGTTCAACACGATCCCCGTTACTTGCGAAGGCCGGAATCCGTCCTTCTCGACCCGCACCGTATAGATGCCGGGCGGCAATTGCGGTACGGTATAGTCGCCGGAGTCCGTGGTGGGAACATTCATCGACACGCCGGTTTGAGTGTTCGTGAGCGTGATTTTCGCGCCCGGTACCACCGCGCCGGATGCGTCCTGAACGGTACCGGTGATCGTTCCGCGGTCGGACTGGCCGTAAAGCCCGAACGACAAGATCGCCAAGGCTATCGCGGCCGCTAAAGGCGTAAAAAATCGCATTCAGGTTACCCTTTCGGAATCAAGATGAAGGAAACTCTATCATCGGAGCGAGCGACTAGCAAGCGTTTATTGTTCGTTTTTGGCACCAGACCGGAAGCGATCAAACTCGCCATGCCGATACGGGAAGCGCGAGCCCAGGGCTTCGATTGCCGAATCGCGGTTACCGCGCAGCATCGCGAGTTGCTCGACCAAGTGCTCCGCGTCTTTGATCTGACGCCCGATTACGACCTCGATTCGATGCGGCCCGGGCAGTCGCTATCGCAAGTGACGGCCCGCATGATCGCCGCGCTGGAACCCATCGTCGCCGACGAACGCCCCCATATGGTCGTCGTCCAGGGCGATACCGCCACGACCTTCTGCGGAGCCCTCGCGGCCTTCTACCAACGCGTCCCCGTAGCGCACGTCGAAGCCGGACTCCGCACCGGCGATCCGCTCGAACCCTTCCCCGAAGAGATGAACCGCATCCTCACCGGCCGGCTCACCGCGTTGCACCTTGCTCCGACGGCTCGCGCCGCGCAGAACCTGCTGAACGAGAATGTCCCGCGCGCACGGATTACCGTCACCGGGAACACGGGGATCGACGCGCTGTTCCATGTGCGGGACCGTCTGCCGCCGCTCGCCCCCGGTACCGCCGGCATCCGTTCGATCGTGGTCACCGCTCACCGGCGCGAAAGTTTCGGCGCGGGACTCGACGGCGTCTGCGAAGCGGTACGGATGCTCGCCCGACGCGAGGATGTCCGGCTCTCGCTGCCGCTTCATCCCAATCCCAGCGTTCAGGCCGCCTTCCGGGAGCGGTTGGCGAACGTCGCGCGCGTCGAACTGCTTCCGCCGCTCGAGTACGTCCCGTTCGTCGATCTTATGCGGCAGGCGTATATCTTGGTAACCGATTCCGGCGGCATACAGGAAGAGGGGCCGTCGCTAGGCAAGCCGATTCTCGTCTTACGCGATAAAACCGAGCGTCCGGAAGCCGTCGAGGCGGGTACCGTTCGCTTGGTAGGGTGCGATCCGGACCGCATCGTCTCGGAAGCGAACCGCTTACTCGACGAACCTGCGGAATACGAGGCGCGCTCCCGAATTCACAATCCGTATGGCGACGGAACGGCTTCGTCGCGCATTTGTAGCGCGATTCGTGCGTTTCTGGAAAACCCGATCGCTTAAACTGGAAATTACGCTCGATAAGCGACGAGTGAGGAGACGAACGACTTTCATGAGCAGCACGACGGCGGTCCTGGACCCAGCGAAGCCCCAGACCCGATCCCCCGAATTTGAGGCGCTGGCGGACAAAATCCGCACCCGGAAGGCACGCGTCGGGGTGGTCGGACTCGGCTATGTCGGCCTGCCCTTGGCCGTCGAGTACGCCAAGATGGGCTTCGAGGTGGTTGGTATCGACCTCTCGGACCGTAAAGTGGACGCGCTGAATCGCGGCGAATCCTATATTCAGGACGTGCCCACCGCCGAAGTGGCGGAACTGGTCCATTCCGGCAAATTGAAGGCGACAAAGGACTTCAGCGTCGTCTCCACCCTCGACACCATCAACATTTGCGTCCCCACGCCGTTGCGGAAAACCAAAGATCCGGACATGAGCTACATCGTGGCGTCGTGCGAATCGATCGCCAAGTATTTTCACCCTGGAATGCTGGTGATCCTCGAATCCACCACCTACCCCGGCAC
>JANRJS010000035.1:0-26828 GCA_033763835.1 Bryobacteraceae bacterium
GGGCGAGGGAACGGGGGCGACGTACGACCCGCAATCCAAGGAACTGCGCTTAAAGAAGGACGTCAAACTGACCTGGCGCGGGCGGAACCCGAAATCGGCGCCAATGCTGATTGAAGCGGGCGAACTGATTTACAAAGAAGCCGAACACAAGGTCTGGCTGCTCGGCTGGTCGAAGTTCGCGCGAGGCACGCTAAAGATGGACGCGGGTCCGGCGGAAGTAACCATCGAGGAAGGGGCCATCCGGCTGGTAACCGCCATTCAAGCGAAGGGCGTCCAAACCCAGCCCGAGCGAACCGTGGAGTTCGCGGCGGATGAACTCCAGCTCATCCTTCGCGAAGGCGGGTTGATGGAAAAGATCACCGGGCAGACGAATGCGAAGCTCAATGCCATCGCCAAGACCGGACGCACGGAAACGGTGAGCGACCGTCTGGACCTAAGTTTCGCCGATATTGAGGGAGAGGCGGTTCTGAAACAGGCGGTCGCCAACGGCCGAGCTCAAGTGAAATCGATTCCGGGGGGACAACCCGCTCCGGACACTCGCGTGCTTAAGGCGGATGCCATCGAACTCAAGATGCGCGGCGGGGGCGGTGAAATCGAAACGGTCGATACGCATTCGCCGGGGACGATCGAGTTTCTGCCAAACCGGCCGGGTCCGCGCTACCGGAAACTCGACGGGGAACGGATGAATATCCGGTATGGGAACGAAAACCGGATCGAGTATTTCCGGGCCGTGAAGGCGGCTACCCGCACCGATCCCGACCCGAACTTGAAGGGCGGCGCTCCGCAACTCACTTGGTCGGACGACCTGGAAGCTTACTTCGACGCCAAGTCCGGCGATCTTTCGAAGATCGAGCAATGGGGCAACTTCCGGTATCGGCAAGGCGAGCGCCAGGCCCGAGCCGAGCGGGCTTCGATGGTGGAGCCTTCGAAAGTCATGACGCTCACCGGAGGCGCTCGGGTGTGGGACGCGGCGGGATCGACCGAGGCGGACCGCATCGCGATGAACCAAACCACCGACGATGTGGAAGCCGCCGGAAAAGTAAGGACCGTCCGCGAACCTAATCGGGCCGCAGCCGACCGGATGACCACCACGGGCCGCAACGCGAAGATCCGCTATGAGGGCCGGGCGACGGTATGGCAAGGGCAGAATCGTCTCGACGGCGACGTGATCGATATCGACCGGACGGCGGGCACGGTTGCCGCGCGCGGGCACGTCGTCAACCTGCTTCAGGATCGGGCGCAGCCGGTAGCGACGGTGGTGCGTTCTCAAACCATGCATTACTTGGACCGGGACCGGGTGGCCTTCTACGAGGGCGATGTACATCTCACGCGTCCGCAACTCGACGTGCGGGCGAAAAAGCTGCGCGCCTACTTAAGCGAGGAGAACGCCGAAACCGGAGCGACCTTGCCCGATTCGGGTCTCGACAAGGCGTTTGCGGAGGGCCAAGTGGCGATCGTTCAAACCGATAACGGGCGGACCCGGACGGGCACCGGCGAAGAAGCCGACTATGCGGCGGGCGACGGCAAAGTCGTGCTGATGGGCGGAAGCCCGAAGTTGGTGGAAACGATTCCGGGAGCGAAACCGAACGTTACGATGGGCCGCCGCCTGACTTGGTTCGGAAACAGCGATAAGCTTCTGGTAGAGGGCGCCTCGCAGCAACCCGCCTCCAGCACGTTGCGCCGCAAGAAACCCGCCTCGCCATCCGATCGATGACGAAGACGCTCCGGACCTCCGAAATCTCGAAGGCGTATCGCGGCCGCCGCGTGGTGGACGGAGTGTCGGTGGAGGTTCGTCAAGGCGAAGTGGTGGGGCTGCTCGGCCCGAACGGCGCGGGGAAGACGACGTCTTTCTACATCGTGGTCGGGCTGGTGAGTCCGGATTCGGGGCAGGTGCTGCTCGATGGCGACGACCTGACCGGACAGCCGATGTTTCAGCGCGCGCGCCGCGGAATCAGCTATCTGCCGCAGGAGCCGAGCGTCTTCCGGAAGCTGACGGTCGAAGAAAATCTGATGGCGATCCTCGAAACGCTGCGGCTGAATTCGCGCGAACGGCGGGAACGCATGAACCGGCTCATCGAGCAATTGGGTCTCGAACAAGTACGCCAGAACAAGGGCTATATGCTCTCGGGCGGCGAGCGGCGGAGGGTCGAGATCGCGCGCAGCTTGGTGATCGAGCCCAGCTTCCTACTGCTCGACGAACCGTTTTCGGGCATCGATCCGATCCAAGTGATCGAGCTGCAGAAGATCATCGGCGCGCTAAAGCGGCAAGGAATCGGGATCCTGGTGACCGATCACAACGTGCGCGAGACGCTCGCCGTTACGGATCGGGCGTACATCATCAACAACGGGAAAATTTTCCGGTCGGGTTCGCCGGAGTCGCTGCATCGCGATCCGGAAGTTCGGCGCGTGTATCTGGGCGAAGGGTTCCAGATGAGTTTCGAGAGCTTGTAGGTGTTAGGATCGATCCGTGAAACGGTACGCTCTCGTTACGCTTTTCGCGCTTGCCATAAGGGCGCAAGACGCCCACGCACCGGTCAAGGCCGCCCCGCTGATGGTCAAGGACCTGCCGGGTATGGCGGGCAAAGAGGCGATGATGCTGACGGTGGAATTGGCTCCGGGAGCCGCATCCCCTTCGCATCGCCACAACGCTTCGGTGTTCGTCTACGTGCTCGAAGGCAGTGTCGTGATGGCGGTGAAGGGCGGGAAAGAAGCGACGCTCGGGCCGGGCGAGACCTTCTATGAGTCGCCGGACGATATTCACTCGGTGTCTCGCAACGCCAGCGCGACCAAGCCGGCGAAGATTCTCGTCTTCATGGTGAAGGAAAAGGGCGCTCCGGTGTCGGCGCCCGCGCATTAGCTACACTCCACACATGCTCGGCAACTCCGATCTTGTGGCTTTTGTCCTCACCGCCGACGCGGCGCGGGCGAAGGCGTTTTACGGCGAAACTCTGGGGTTGCGATTCGTGAGTCAGGACGATTTCGCGGTGGTATTCGACGCCAATGGCGTGACCGTGCGCGTTACTCCGATGCCGGGGCATAAGGGCACTGAGCATACGGTTCTCGGATGGGATGTCGCCGACATCGCGGCCACCGTCGCCGGACTGGCGGCGAAGGGCGTGAAGTTCGAGAAATATGGTTTCCTCGAACAGGACGATACCGGCGTTTGGACCGCGCCCGGCGGCGTGTGTAAGGTCGCCTGGTTCAAGGACCCCGACGGGAATACGCTGAGCCTGACGCAATATTGATTTACGATTCCGGACAAGGCGCCGAAGGCCCCGCGCGGTATCCTGAAGGCGACTCATGAGTCCGCTTGCGCCGCGTCTCAGTTTGCGGGTCGCTCAGAAGCAGATTCTGACGCCCAGCCTGGTGCAGATGGTCACCATGCTCCAGTCCACCAGACTGGAGCTAAAGGACATGATCCTCGCCGAACTGGCGGCGAATCCGGTTCTCGAGGAATCCAACGAAGCGGGCGAAGACCTCACACCCGAAGAAATCCAAATCCTGCTCGAAGCGGAGCGTTCGCCCGAGCCCGCCGACGCAGGCGTTTTGGAGATGACCAAAAGCCAGACGGCGGACCCGGATACCGAACCGGCCGCCGAAATCGATTCGGGCGGTGGCGCGACGGAACCCGCCCCGGAAGCGGCGGCCGCCGACCCGTTCGACGAGATCGATTACGGCAGCTTTTTCGACGACTATCTCGACCCGGGCTACAAGACTCCGGCGGGCGAGAATCCGGAGCGGCCGGGCTTCGAGACGTTCGCCGCCGCGCCGGTAACCCTGGCCGACCATCTGGAGCGCCAGTTGAGTCTGGTGGTCTTGACGCCGGAGATTCGCGACGCCGCCCAGGTCATCATCGGCAACCTCGACGCCAACGGCTATCTGACGATTGGGCTCGAAGAAGTCGCGGAGCTAGCGGGTTGCAGCTTAGAGACCGCGGAGAAAGCCCTGGAGGAAGTACAGTCGCTGGAGCCGGCGGGGATCGGCGCCCGCGATATGCGCGAGTGTTTACTGCTGCAACTCGAGTCGCGGCGCTCGGTGGGAGGCGTGGCGTGGCGGATGGTGGAAGAGCATTTGCCCCTGGTCGAGAGCCGGGATTGGAAGACGCTGGCCAAGGCGATGGGCCGTCCGGTAGAGCACATCGAGATCGCGTTCGAGGTAATCCGCAAGCTCGACCCGCGTCCCGGGGAAAAGTATTCGACGCCCGGCGCGAGACACATCGAGCCCGACGTCTACTTCATCAAGGAAGGCAACGATTACTTCGTTCAACTGAACGACGAAGAGATTCCGCAGGTCCGCTTGAATCCCCAATATCGGCGGATGATCGATAAGGACCAGGAGCCGGATAAGTCGGTCCGGAACTACATTCGCGAGAGGATGACGTCGGCCTACCAGCTAATCAAAAACATCGAGCAGCGGCGGCAAACGATTCTGAAGGTTTGCCAGACCATCCTCGAGAGACAGACGGACATGCTCGACCGCGGTCTGGATTTTCTCCGCCCCATGATGATCAAGGACGTCGCGGCGGAGATTGGCGTACATCCTTCCACCGTCAGCCGCGCGGTGGCGAATAAGTACGCCCACACGCCACAAGGGGTGATCGAACTCCGGACGTTCTTCTCGGAGGCCGTGCAAGGGCCGTCGGGCGGAGAAATGCCGCTGGCCACACTCAAGCGCAAAGTCAAGAAGATGATCGAAGACGAGGATCGCGCCAAGCCCCTCACCGACGACCGGATCGTAGAGCTTCTGAAAGCGGAAGGAATCGCCGTGACCAGGCGCACCGTGGCGAAGTACCGCGAAGATATGAACATCCCATCGACGCACCAAAGGAGGCTGAAAACTTAGTGCAGGTTCTATTGACGGGAAAACCTCATTCCTTCTCGAAAGACCAAATTAAGCTGCTCGACCGGAAGTTCGCCAAAATCTCGAAGCTGGTGGACGGCCGGGGCGAGAAGGAACTGCATATCTTTTTCTCGAACGAGCGCCGCCTGATGAAGGCCGAAGCGACGCTGAACTATTACGGCCATTCGGCGGTAGGCGAGGCGACGGAGCCGGATGCGTTCCAGGCACTGGCCGACGCGCTCGAAAAGCTGGAGCGGCAGGTTCTGAAGGTTCGTGAGAAGTGGCGCGAGTCGAAACGCGCTCCAGGCAAAGCGGCTCCGGTGGAGTCGCCGGAAGCGCCCTCCGGACCGAGGATCGTGCGCCGCGCCGCCGCAAAGCGCAAGCCCATTACGGTCGACGAAGCCGTGTTGCTGATGAAACCCAAAGACTCCTATTTCGCTTTCCGCGACGCCGAAACCGAGAATCTGTCCGTCCTGGTCCGCCGCCCCGATGGCAACTTCGACCTCATCGAAGGCTAGGACGCCGAAGCGCGCGGCTCCGCCGGAGTTGGTGATCATAACCGGACTCAGCGGTTCCGGCAAAGGGACCTTTCTCCGCGCGCTCGAAGATATCGGCTACTACACGGTCGATAATCTTCCCGTCGATTTACTGCCGACGTTCGCGGAACTCACCCAACACGCCGCCGACATCCGACGCGCCGCGATCGTCATCGATGTAAGGGAAGGGAAAGCGCTGGCGCGGTTTCCCGATTTGTTCCGGCGGCTTCGCGCGACGATGCGGATGACGCTGGTGTTCCTCGAAGCGGACGAAGCGGCGATCGCCCGGCGTTTCTCGGAGACAAGGCGGCCGCATCCACTGGGCAAGGGCCGCTCGCTCGGCAGAAGTATCGCGGCGGAACGGGAGAGACTGGCGCCGATCCGGGCGTTGGCCGAACCGGTGATCGACACAACGCATCTCACCGCGAACCAACTGCGAAAGCTAATCGTCGAGAAGTTCTCCGTCGCGCGAACCGGTCCGCCAGTCGCGGTTTCGGTAGTGAGCTTCGGATTCAAGAACGGCCTGCCGCCGGATGCCGATCTGGTCTTCGACGTGCGATTCCTGCCTAACCCGAACTACGTGCCGGAACTGCGCAAGAAAACCGGCAAGGACGCCGAGGTCGCGCGATTTCTGCAGGCGCAGCCGCAAACGGCGGAGTTCGTCGAAAGGATCGTCGAACTACTGCTTTATCTGGTGCCCCACTACATCAAAGAAGGCAAAAGCTACTTGACGATCGCCTTCGGATGCACGGGCGGACATCACCGCTCGGTCATGATCGCCGACGAGGTGCGGGCGCGCCTGGCCACGGCCGGCTATCAGGCGCGCGGTTCGCACCGGGACATCAAGAAGGAATACTGAAAGGCCGCTAGCCCATCGAGTAGAAAAATTCTTCCTTGACGATCTTGCCGCCGGCGACCGTGTAAAGACCGGCTTCGTCTAGTTTCATCCGTTGGCCGCTGGGTTTGTTGGTGACGTCGTACTTAAAGTGCACGATAAAGCGGTCGCCGTGCGGGTAAGGGCCTTCGCAGGAGGCGTCATGCACTTCGTGATTCTCCATCCACCACTGGTTTTTTCCGGCAACGGCCGCTTTGCTCTTCATTTCGGCGGGCATCTCCGGCATGGCCATGGCTTCGACGCTGACGACATCGTCCGCGTAAAACGTCTCGATCGCTTCCATATTCTTGCCCTCGCGGCACAGGGCGACTAGTTTGTTTCCGATTTCTTGCGCAGTCATGGGAACCTCCAGCGGGAAGACTATCATGCGCCGATGACGGCGCAATTACATTCGATAGTGAGCTATCATTAGCGATATGCTTGCGAATGCGCTGTTTCTCGCTTTAAGTCCCTTATTGAATGAAGGCAGTATCCAAGGCCGTGTCAACGATCCCTCGGGAGCGGTGGTGGCCGGAGCCCAAATAAAGATCGAGAATCTTTTGACGGGATTTACGCGAACCGCGACCTCGGGCGCGGCGGGCGAGTTTCGCATCCTGGGAGTGCCGAACAACAATTACCACCTGACCGTCACCCGCGACGGATTCGCGCTTTACGAAGACGACGTCGCCGTGCGAGGCGCAGTGCCGGTGAATCTGGAGGTCAAGTTAGCGTTGGCCGGGGACCGGACCACGGTGCGCGTCGAGGCGTTCGGTGCGGACGTGCTGGAGAACGTGCCATACGCTCACTACGACGTGGATCGCGTGCAATTCTCGAAGCTTCCGGGGACGGCTCCGGCGTCGGGATTGAGCGATGCGATTACGTTCTCCGCCCCGGGCATCGTCGCCGATTCCAACGGCTTTTTCCACCCGCTTGGCGATCACGCGCAGGCGGGGTTTCTGATCGACGGACAGCCGGTCACCGATCAGCAGTCCAAGCAATTCTCGACGCAGTATCCGCTGAACGCGCTGCAATCGATGGAACTGATCACGGGCGGAGCGAGCGCGGAGTACGGCGACAAGACCAGTTTGGTGATCGACGCGCAAACGCGGAGCGGACTCGCGACGGACCGGCCTTTCGGCAGCTTCCTCGCGCGTTACGGCAGCTTCGGCACGGTGGCCGAGGAATCGGCGTTCGGGTTCGGCGGCAAGCGGTTCGGAAATTTTCTAGTGGCGAACGGCGAGCGCAGCGGCCGGTTTCTCGATACACCCGAGTTCCGGCCGAATCACGCCATCGGCAACGCGATGACGATTTTCGACCGGATCGATGCGCAATTGGACGACAGCACATCGTTTAGGCTCGGCATTTTCGGCGCGCGCAACTGGTTCCAAGTACCCAACGACCGGGATCAATTGCGGCAGGATCAGCGGCAGCGGGTGACGACGTTTAGCGTCGCGCCGGGATTGACGGGTGTTTGGAGTCCGCGGACGGTGTGGAACCTGAACACGTTTTTCCGGCAGGATCGAGTCGATTACTATCCCAGCCGCGATCCGGAGGACGACGAGCCGGCGACAGTGGCGCTCGACCGTCATCTGACCAACGCCGGATTTCGCGGGGCTATTTCTTATGTGAACGGGCGGAACTCGCTAAAGGTAGGCGGGCAAGCCATGCAAACGCGGATTCGCGAAAACTTCTTTCTGCGCGCGCACGACGAGGACGAGGATAAAAGCGTGGCCGCAGCGCGCCGGTGGATGCCGCACCGGTTCGCCCGGCCCCTGGGCGGCCCGGGCGGGGAAGACGAAGAGATCGAGGACGTCGATTTCTCGGGGCGCGGCAACGTCAAGCAGTACGCGTTCTTCATCCACGACTCGTTGTCGCTCGGCAACTTGACGCTGAACGGCGGCTTGCGCGTCGACCGCTACGACGGCTTCTCGCAAGGCACTATGGCGCAACCGCGCGCCGGGGCTTCGTACCTGGTCAAGAAAACGGGCACGATCTTCCGCTACGCCTACTCGCGCACGATGGAGACGCCATACAACGAGATGCTGGCCTTCTCGACCTTCGAGGAGGGGCCGACGCCGCTGGGCCGCCGCAATCAGCACAATGCCGGCGTGCAACAGGCGCTGGGCCGCTGGGCGCAGATCGACGCGGACTACTTCTGGAAGAACACGGAGAATGCCTACGATTTCGAGACGCTGTTCAACACGCCGATCGTCTTTCCCGCGGCGCTCTACCGGTCGAAGATCGATGGATTCGCGGTGCGCATCGCCTCCCGCACGTGGCGCGGGTTCCAGGCCTACACACTGCTGGGCGGCTCCCGCGCGCGGTATTTCGAGGATGGCGAAGCGTTCCGCATCGATCACGATCAGCGGTTCCAGCAGACGACGTTCGCGCGGTATCAGTACAAGAACGGACCGTGGCTGTCGTTCACCTGGCGGTTCGACAGCGGCATGGTAGCGGGCGACGTAGACGACGTACCCGAGGATGTCGCGCCCCTGCTGCGAATTCCGAACGAGATCACGCCCGACCACTCGCCCGCGCGAGTCGCGCCCCGGCACCTATTCAACGTCGCGGCGGGCACGGACAACTTGTTTCGCGCGGATCGCTATCGTACTTCGCTCCGCTTCAGCGTCGTCAATCTGACGAACAAAGTGGCGCTCTACAACTACCGCAGCGTGTTCGCGGGGACTCACTACGTAACGCCGAGGGCGTACACCGTCGAGTTGGGTTTCAACTTCTAGCGAGTCTTGACGGATGCGGGCGCGAGCCGCTATACGTGTCTCGTGAAACTCTTTCTCGCTTGCCTCGGCTGGGGGATGTGCTCGGTATGGGCGCAAATGACGCCGCCCACGCCGATGGACCGCCTGTTGTTGAAGGACTGGAACCCCGCTTCGTCGCTGGTCGTCCCCGTCACGAATGTGACGAAGGCGCGCTGGAAGGCGATCGATTTCCACACGCACTCGCTGATCTCGGGTAAGACGAAAGAGGACGTCGCGGCATGGGTGCGGGCGATGGACGAAAGCGGAGTCGAGATGTCGATCGTCTACACGGACGCAATCGGCGAAGATTTCGACGAGCACGTGGAACTGTTTCTGAAAGCCTATCCAGGCCGGTTCCAGTTGTACTGCTCGTTCGACAACCGAAATCCGGACGCGCCGGATTATTCGGATCGCGCGGTACGGGAACTGGAGCGTTGTTATCGCATGGGCGCGCGCGGCGTGGGCGAGCTTTCCGACAAGGGCTGGGGTCTGGAGAGCGGCATGGTTGCTTTCTTATCGACGCTCAACACCGGCGGGCGGCGCGAAGGCACTCCCCGGAATCGGCGGCTGCATCTCGACGATCCGCGTCTCGACAAGTTTTGGGAGAAATGCGCGGAGCTTCAATTGCCGGTGAGTCTGCACGTCGCCGATCATCCGTCGTGCTGGAAGCCGCTCGGCCCGGAGCAGGAACGCCCGCCGCGCTACGCGCACATGAATCAGGTTGGCAAGGACGTGCCGTCGTACGAGGAACTGATGGAGCGGCGGGATCGCCTGCTGACCCGGCATCCCCGAACGACGTTCGTCGCCGCGCATTTGAGCAATATGGGCAACGATCTGGCAGCGCTCGCGAAAGCGCTCGACCGGTTCCCCAATCTCTACTTGGACCTGGCCGCGCGCGATTACGAGATAGGGCGGCAGCCCCGGCAATCTCGTGCATTTCTCACGCGCTACCAGGATCGAATCCTCTTTGGTACAGACTCCCGCGCTACGCCGGAGATGTTTCGGCATTACTGGCGGCTGCTCGAGACGGCGGACGACTATCTGCCGGGTCCGGCCGGTTGGCGGCTTTATGGGCTTGAGCTTCCTTCGGGCGTTCTCAAGAAGCTGTACCGGACGAATGCGATGCGGGTGCTCAACTTGCGATAGCATCCCTTCAGACTGGAGGGTCTATCCATGCACGAAGAATTCGGAACCCCGCGTACGCGCGAGGAAAAGGTGGAGAGTCTCATTCACCTGTACGTGGACGGCGGATTGCCGCGCCGGGAATTGATGCGCCGCTTAGGGCGCATGCTGGGAGGTTCCGCCGCCGCCGCGACGGTGTTGGCGCAACATGGCTTGGCGCAAGTCGCTCCGCAGGCTTGCCCCGCGAGCGCGCTGGTTTCCGAAAACGATCCCGCGATCGAGTGGCGCGACGTCACGTACCCGGGCGCCGAGGGCGTCGCCTACGGACTGCTGGCGCGTCCCCGCAATCAGACCATGGCGCTACCGGGAGTGCTAGTGATTCATGAAAATCGCGGACTGGTGGAGCACATTCGCGACGTCACGCGGCGGGCCGCTAAGGCGGGCTATGTAGCGTTAGGCATCGACCTTCTTTCGCGGCAAGGCGGCACCCAAGCGTTCAACACCGATACGCTCCGCACCCAGGCTTACGGCCGAACACTGGCGCCGGATCGTTTCAACGACATGTGGGCGGCGATCGACTATCTGAAGGTGCAGTCCGGCGTGCAGTACGACAAGATCGGCGCGGTGGGGTTCTGCGCGGGCGGCGGCAACATCTACTACGGCGCGTTTCACGGCCTTCCATTGCAGGCTGGCGTGCCCTTCTACGGAACGCCTCCTGCGCCTCTTCCGCCCGCTGAGAATTTGCGGTTCCCGATCCTCAACATCTTTTCGGACACCGACCGTAATCAGGCGGCGCGCATTCCGGACCTATCGGCGGCATTTGTGGCTGCGCGCATCACCTGGGGATTACAACTTTACAAAGGTACGGGGCATGGCTTCCACAACGAAACCAGTCCGGTCTACAACGCGGCGGCCGCCTGCGACGCCTGGGCGAAGACGATCGCGTTTTTCGACCGCCACCTGAAGGCTTCGGCGGCTTGAGGACTCGGCGGGGGCGATGCTAACCTACTAGTTCACCCCTATGGCTTACGTGATCGCCGAACCTTGCATCGGCACGAAAGATACCGCTTGCGTGGATGCCTGCCCCGTCGATTGCATCCACCCCAAGAAGGACAGCGAGAAGTTCGAGGGCGAAACGATGCTCTACATCGATCCGGTGGAGTGCATCGATTGCGGCGCTTGCGTTCCCGTATGTCCCGTATCGGCGATTTTCGCGCTCGACGATCTGCCGGAGAAGTGGTCCGACTTCGCGCAGAAGAACGCGGTGTATTTCGGGCGCACTTAGCTAGGGCCCTCGAAAAATTTCCCCACGTCCTCGATCTTCGTCGTGAAGGCGTACGGGGGCAAGCTGTCGAAAAACATCTGTCCGTAACGCGTTCGCGTAATGCGATGGTCGAGCAGTACCAACACGCCGCGATCCGTGCGCGAGCGGATCAGCCTCCCGAAGCCCTGCTTCAAGGTCAGCGCCGCGTCGGGTACCTGATACTCGGCGAACGGACCGCCGCCCGAATCGCGGATGGCCCGGATGCGCGCCTCGACGACCGGATCCGACGGAACGGCGAACGGCAGCTTGTCGATAATCACACACGATAATCGCTCTCCCTGCACGTCCACCCCTTGCCAGAACGCGCTGGTGGCGAAGAGCACACAATTCGGCGTGGCGCGGAACCGGTCGAGCAGCGCGTGCCGCGGCGCCGTCCCTTGCAATAGCGCGGGGTAATCGATGATCGGCTTGACGGCGTCGTGCACCGTGCGCATCTGCGCGTGGCTGGTGAAGAGAACAAACGCCCGGCCCCGGGAATGTTTCAGGATCGCCGCCACCTCCTTCGCGGCGAGCGAGGCGAAGGCGGCGTTGCGCGGGTCCGGCAGATGCTGGGGGATATAGAGCAGCGCCTGCTTCGCGTAATCGAACGGCGCATCGACGGCCAGCGTGCGCGCCTGCTTCAAACCTAGGCGCTTCTCCACGTACTCGAAAGTCCCGGCCACGGCGAGCGTCGCGGAAGTCAGCACGATCGTGTCGATTTGCTCGAAGAGCTTTTCGGTGAGCAGGCTCGACACGTCGATCGGCGTGGCCTGCAGGAAGCGTCCGCGTCCGCGCTTCTCGATCCAATAGACGAACTTCTCGTCGCCGGACTGCATCCAAACTTTCAACTTGTCCGCGATCTCGGCGGCGCGCCGCACTAGCGGGGCGATCTCTTCAACCGCCGTCTTATTCAATTGCAGATGCGTCGCTACGAGTTCGAGTGCGAGCAAGACGGCCTCGTAAGCCTCGCCGTGCAGCGCGAGGAATCCCGCCTGCCGCGAGAAGCCTTGCCGACCCTCCTGTTCGCCGAACAGCGCGAAGAAGGCGGCGGAACGGTCGCCCAGCACGATGAGCGCGCGGTCGAGTTCGGGCGAGGAGAATCCCTTGGCTCGGGCGAGGGCAGTGACGTCCCGTACGAGATCCTCGATCTGAAAATTCGAAATCGAAACTCCGAAGTAGCCGCCCGCAACGTCCTCCACTTCGTGCGCTTCGTCGAAGACCACCGCCGCGTAATGCGGAATGATGCCGCCAAAATCGTCTTGCTTCACCGCGAGATCGGCGAAGAACAGATGGTGGTTGACGACGATGATGTCGCTTTCGTGCGCCTTGCGCTGGAGTTCGGTCAGAAAGCAGCGCTCGAACTGCGGACACTTCTGGCCGGTGCAACGGTCGCGGCGGGCGTCGAGCTTTTCCCAGAGGCGGGACGCTTCCGGCAGAGCCGTCAATTCGGCGCGGTCGCCGGTGGTGGTGCGCTTTTCCCACTCTTGAATGACCCGGAAATCGGTGACTTCTTCGAGCCCTTCGAGGACCGGTTCTTTCTCGGCGTCGTACACCTTCTGGCGGCAAATGTAGTTGGCCCGCCCCTTCATGAGGCACACGCGCAGCGGACGCTCGATGTGTTTTTGCAGGAACGGAATGTCTTTGAAGTAGAGCTGCTCTTGCAGGTTTTTCGTTCCCGTCGAAACGACAACGCGGCGGCCCGAGAGGATCGCGGGCACTAAGTACGCGAGCGTCTTTCCCGTGCCCGTGCCCGCTTCGACGATCAGGTGGCGGCGGTCCTTAAGCGCTTGCTCCACCGCTTCGGCCATTTCGAGTTGCGCGGGGCGGAACTCGTAGTTGGGGTGCCACTCGCTGAGCACGCCGTTCTTGCGGAAGAACTCACGCGCCGTCAGACTTTGCGCTCCTTCCACTTGCCGCGTTTGAAGATCAGAGAGCCGATTACGGCGAGCAGAGACTCGGCGATGGTAATCGCGATGAACACGCCGCGCGGGCCGAGGCTCAGGCCGCGTGAGAGAAAGAGCGCGAGCGGCAACTGAATTCCCCACTGGCACATCAGGTTGATCCAGGTCGGCGTCCAGGTGTCGCCCGCGCCGTTGAACGCTTGCACCACTACCATGCCGAATGCGTAGAACACGTAGCCATACGCGATGAAGCGCAGGCAATCGACGCCGGTCGCGACAACGGCCGGGTTGGTGGAGAAAAATCCGACCATCGGCTCGGCGAACGCGATAAAGACGACGGTGACAAATCCGAGGAAGACGGCGTTATAGAAGCCGCAGCGCCACACGCTCGCCTCCGCGCGATCCGGTTGGCCCGCGCCGAGATTCTGGCCGACCAGCGTCGCCGCGGCGTTCGACAGTCCCCAACTGGGCAGGATGGTGACGACGATAATACGAATCGCGATGGTGGTGCCCGCAAGCGCCGTCGCACCGAAGAACGAAACGATCTTCATCACGGCGATCCAAGCCGCGTGCCCTACGATGAACTGCACCATGCCCGGAACCCCGATAGAGAGCAGACTACGGAACACTTCGGGGTGCGGCTTGAGATGGTCGAGCCGCAGGCGAATACGGCCATCGCCACCATAGAGTTGCCAAAGCTGGTACGCGACGCCCGCCGAGCGCCCTAGCGTCGATGCGATGGCCGCGCCACGAATGCCGAGTTCGGGGAAAGGCCCAAGGCCGAAGATCAAAATCGGATCGAGGATCATGTTCACAGCGTTCCCGATCCAAAGCGAGCGCATCGCGACGCTCGCATCGCCCGCGCCGCGGAAGATCGCGTTGATCAGGAACAGCATCATCACCGCGGGCGAACTGCCAAGGATCATGCGCGTATAGAACGCTCCGGCCTCGACAACCTCGGGATCCTCGGCCATCGCGAGCAGGATGCGGTCGCCGAAGATGACGCCGATAGCGCTGAGGACAATCGCGCAGAAGCCGCCCAACAGCATGCCCTGACCCGCCGCAAGTCGTGCGCCTTCGGTGTCCTTTTCGCCAATGCGCCGCGCCACCATCGCCGTCAGTCCCATCGACAGACCGATCGCGATCGAGAAGACGATAGTCAGCACGCTTTCCGTGACGCCGACCGCCGCCACCGCCGCGTCGCCCAAGCGCGAAACCCAGAATACGTTGACGATGCCAAACGCCGACTCCATCGCCATTTCGAGCACCATCGGAATCGCAAGCAGCAGGATGGCGCGGTCCATCGAGCCCTTGGTGAAATCGCGATGCGAGTCGCCGCTTAAGGCTTCGCGGATGGACGCCCACAATCCGGGCTGCGGCTCGGTTGCGGTGGAAGACATAATTTTGAGTATGACGCTTGCGGCCGTTTTGCTTTTTTCGGCGGATGTAGATTGGCGCGCGTATGGCGGCGATTCCGGCGGGTCCCGGCACTCGACGGCCTCGCAAATCACACACGCGAACGTCGGAAGGTTGCAGATCGCCTGGCGAATTAAGACGAAGGACATGTATCGCCCGAAGGACGGCCGTCCGTCGGCGCTCGAGACAACGCCGCTTTACGTGGATGGAGTGTTGTACTTGACCTCGGCGTTGGGGCGGGTGATCGCCGCCGATCCGGCCACCGGAGCGGAGCGCTGGTCCTACGATCCGAAGGTCGATCCCAGCAAGGGCTACGGCGATTTCACCAATCGCGGCGTTTCTTACCACGCAAGCGGGCTGATCGTCGGCGTGTCGGTGGACGCGCGGATGTTCGCGCTCGATGCGAAGAACGGCAAGCGGAAGTGGGAGGTGAATCTGCGTGAAGGGCTGCGAATCGCTCCGCGCGGATTCGCCGACTACGAACAGACATCGCCGCCGTGCGTGATCGGCGACATCGTGGTGGTTGGTTCGGCGGTGGCCGATAACGGCGCGACCGACATGCCGAGCGGTGAGGTGCGCGGGTTCGATGTCAAGACAGGCCGCAAGCTATGGACGTGGGATCCGGCGCCCGGTACGCGCATGGGCGGAGCGAACGCGTGGTCGATCATCACCGGCGACGAGAGCACGGGAATGGTTTACGTACCCACGGGTAGCGCATCGCCCGATTATTACGGTGGCGAGCGCGTGGGCAAGGACGCCTTCGCCAACTCAGTGGTCGCGCTCGATTCGCGCACGGGCAAGGTGGTCTGGCACTTTCGCACCGTGTATCACGATCTTTGGGATTACGATGTCGCTTCACCGCCCGCATTGGTGAAAGCAGGAGGACGCGACGCGGTGGCGGTAGGCTCCAAGACCGGGCACTTGTTCTTTCTCGAACGCGCGACGGGGAAGCCGATTTTCGGCGTCGAAGATCGTCCAGTACCGGCGAGCGATGCGGAGGGCGAGCGGGCGTCTCCCGTTCAACCGTTTCCCGTCAAGCCGCCATCGCTTGTGCCGCACAAAGTCGAGATTCGCGCGGAGTGCGCGGAACTGACGAAGGGTCTGCGCAACGAAGGAGCGTTCACGCCGCCGAGCGTCCGGGGCACGCTGGTGGTACCGGGCAATATCGGCGGCCTACACTGGGGAGGCGTCGCGTTCGATACGGGATCGGGATTGTTGGTCGCGCCCGCGAACCACCTCCCCGCGCTGGTGAAGTTAATTCCGAGAGCGCAATTGGGTGAAGCGCGGCGGGCGGATCGCATGGATATGGAGTTCGCGCCACAACGGGGAACTCCCTACGGCATGGCTCGTACGTTCCTGTTGGGGCCGGATGGACAGCCCTGTCACACGGGCACGACAAGCACCCTATCCGCCGTCGATACCGCAACCGGCGATATCAAGTGGCAAGTACCGCTCGGCGGCCCGATCAATTTGGGCGGTCCGATTACGACCGCGGGCGGCTTGACCTTTATCGGCGCGTCGGTGGACGGCTATGTCCGCGCGTTCGAGACTCGTACGGGCGAAGAGGTCTGGAAGTTCAAGCTGCCGGCGAGCGCCCGGTCCACTCCGATGACCTACGTCCACCGGGGCAAGCAGTTTGTCGTTATCTCGTCGGGCGGCCATAACGAGCGGTTCGGCCCGTTAGGCGACGAAGTGTTGGGCTTCGCCCTGCCCGATTAGCGCAGTGCCGCCCGCAGAATCTTCTTCCGCAGCCGAATCGACTTCGGCGTCACTTCCACCAACTCGTCCTCGTTGATGAACTCGATTGCGTTCTCAAGATTCAACAGGCGCGGCGGAACCAAACGGATCGCTTCGTCGGAAGACGACGCCCGCATGTTGGTGAGCTTCTTTTCGCGCACGATGTTCACGTCGAGGTCCGCGTCCTTCGCGTTCTCGCCGACAATCATGCCTTCGTAAACCTCGGTTCCCGAGGTGATGAACATCTCGCCGCGCTCTTGCAGGTTGTAGATTGCGTAGCTGGTGGCGACGCCGGACCGGTCGGCGATTAGCGAACCGGTGGGCCGCAGCGGTATCTCGCCCTGCCATTCGATGTAGCCGTGAAAGAGCGAGTTCATGATCGCGGTGCCGCGCGTATCGGTGAGAATCTCGCTGCGCAATCCGATCAATCCGCGCGAAGGAACTTCGAACTCCAGCCGCACGCGGCCCGAGCCGTGATTGATCATCTTGGTCATCTTGCCCTTGCGCGTGCCGAGCTTCTCGATCAGCACGCCGACGAATTGCTCGGGCACATCGACGACCAGTAGTTCCAGCGGCTCGTTTGTCTTGCCGTCAATCTCTTTAGTGAGAATCTCCGGCTTGCCGACCTGCAGTTCGTAACCTTCGCGGCGCATCATCTCGATCAGGATCGCGAGTTGCAGTTCGCCGCGGCCCATGACTTTGAAGGCGTCGGGGCCGCCCGCTTCTTCCACCTTGATCGAGACGTTGGTGAGCAGCTCCTTCTCCAGCCGCTCCCGGAGATTGCGTGAAGTGACGTACTGACCCTCGCGCCCCGCGAACGGCGAGTTGTTCACCGAGAACGTCATCGCAATCGTCGGTTCGTCGATCTGAATTTTCGGCAGCGGTTTCGGAGACTCGGCGCTGGTTACCGTTTCGCCAATGGTGATTCCTTCGACGCCCGCGATGGAGCAAATGTCGCCCGCGCCGACTTTCGTTTCGTCCACACGCTTCAAGCCTTCGAACGAGTAGAGCTTCGTGATGCGCGTCTTCTGAAACGTCCCGTCGAGCTTCGCGATCGAAACTTCGTCGCCGTGACTGAGTGTGCCGTTGAACACTCGACCGATGGCGAGGCGGCCGAGGTAATCCGAGTAATCGAGATTCGCCACCAGCATCTGGAGCGTCGCCTCCGGATTGCCCTTGGGCGGAGGAATGGTCTTGATAATGGCTTCGAACAAAGGGCGTAGATCGTCGCTGGGATCTTCGAGCGAAGTGCGCGCCACGCCCAGTTTCGCGATGGCGTAGATGACCGGAAAATCCAACTGATCTTCGGCCGCGTCGAGGTCGATAAACAGATCGTAGACCTCGTTCAACACTTCCTGGGGACGAGCGTCGGGACGGTCGATCTTGTTAATGACGACGATCGGCGTGAGCCGCGCCTCAAGCGCCTTCATCAGTACGTAACGGGTCTGCGGTAGTGGACCTTCGCTCGCATCCACCAGCAGCATGACGCCGTCCACAATTTTGAGCGCGCGCTCTACTTCGCCGCCGAAATCCGAGTGGCCGGGCGTATCGACGATATTGATCTTCGTGCCCTCGTAATGAACTCCGGTGATCTTGGCGAGGATCGTGATGCCACGCTCGCGTTCGAGTTCGTTCGAATCCATCACGCGGTCGGCTACGGTTTCGTTCGAGCGGAAAATGCCGCTCTGCTTAAGCATCGCGTCCACCAATGTGGTCTTGCCGTGATCGACGTGGGCGATGATGGCGATGTTGCGAATGTCCTGACTCACAGGCTGCTCTCCAACTGGCGGCGCAACGCGGCGGAGGCGCGGGGATTGGCGCCGTCGGTCGAGATGGCGATGTGAAATCCGTTCTTGCGGACACGCGCGGGCACGATGAAGTCGCCGTCGGCGGGAACGTCGGCGACGTTAACCGGAACGCCCAACGCCTTCGCGTCGATGGCGACGCGCGCATTCACCCGGCGGTCGTCGGTGGCAGTAAAGGCTAGGGAGGCTCCTCGCAAATCGCCCGAGCGGTAGCGCCGCGCTTTCCAAGTCACGGGCAGTTGCGCCGACAAGTCCGGCGCGACTACGGTAACGCTAGCGCCCGCCTCCAGGAGCCCTCGCGCTTTGCGGACGGCCACTGGGCCTCCGCCGACTACGACCACACGTTTCTCCGCGAGGTCCAAAAAAATGGGGTAAAAAGGCATGCCTGTTACCATCATCGACGATGACGGTACCCGAGCGCCCGCCGAGCGTCGTAATCGTCGGGCGACCCAATGTCGGCAAGTCCACTTTGTTTAACGCGATCGTCGGCCAGCGGCGCTCGATCGTGGGCGACGAACCGGGCATCACACGCGACCGAATCTACGGCGAAGCGACCCATCGCGGGCGTCCGTTCGAGTTGATCGACACCGGCGGCATTATCGCGAACGACGACGATTTGATTCCGTCGAACATCTTGAAGCAAGCCCGCGCCGCTTTGGATGAGGCTTCGCAGATCGTGTTCGTGATCGACGGACGCACCGAAATTACCGGCGCCGACCGCGATCTGGCGGCGATGCTCCGGAAACTCGGCAAGCCGGTGACGCTCGCCGTTAACAAGATCGATTCGCCGAAACGCGAGTCGCTCGCGGATCAGTTCTTCGAACTGGGTTTCTCGAACTTGATGCCTGTGTCCGCCGAGCACAAGCTGGGGCTGGAGGAGCTTCTCGATCAAGTGACCGCAGAATTCCCAATGGTCGAACCGGTGGAGGAGGAACCGAGCGATGGCGTTCCCCGCCAGATTCGCGTGGCGATCATCGGCCGGCCGAACGTCGGCAAATCGACGCTGCTAAATGCGCTTGCGGGTGAGGAGCGCGCGATCGTTACCCCGATCGCGGGAACCACTCGCGACTCGGTGGACGAGACCGTGGTGCACGACGGCCGCGAATTCGTGTTCATCGATACGGCGGGTATCCGGCGTAAAGGCAAGACGCATCTGATGGCCGAAAAGCTGAGCATCGTGATGGCCCGCCGCTCGATTCGCATGGCGCACGTGGTGGTGGTCGTTGTCGAAGCGGTGGAAGGCGTGACGGCGCAAGACGCGCATGTCGCGGGTTATGCGCATGAGGACGGGCGGCCCGTGATTCTAGTCGTCAACAAAGTAGACGCGGTGCCAGGATTCAAGCGCAAACCGTTCGAGGAAAGCGTTCGGGACCAGATGAAGTTCCTGGACTACGCGCCGATTCTGTTCACGTCGGCCAAGAGCGGACGGGGCGTGACAAAATTATTCGAGTTGATCCGCAAGAGCTTCGACTCCGCGGGGCAGCGTGTCACGACGGGCGAGCTCAATCGATTTGTCGAGATGCTGCACGGCGAAACCGACGTGCGGATCAAGTACCTCACGCAAACTGGAATTCGCCCGCCGACGTTCGTCCTGTTTACCGAAGGCGGCAAGCCACTGCACTTTTCGACCGAACGCTTTCTGGTGAATCAGCTTCGCAAGCGATTCGGATTCGCGGCGACGCCGATGGTGTTGAAGGTGAAAGCTAGGACCAAACCTCGGTGAGGTCGAGCACGAAGCCCTCAACGGGGCCTTCGCCGACGATGCGCGAAGGATTGTCGAGCCGCTCCGGCTCACGATCCGGCCGGTAGATCCAAACCGTCTTTTCCTCCGGATCGATCAGCCAGCCGAGTTGTGAGCCGGTCTCCATATACTCGGTCATCTTGGCCCTGACAGCTTTGAGACGGTCGGTCTCGGACCGCAGTTCAATCACGAACTCCGGCGCGATTCGGTAGAAGGTGTCTCGTTGCCACTGGGGGAGAGCGGCAACCCTTTCCTTGCTCATCCATGCCGCGTCGGGGGCGCGGCGCGCGCCGTTTGGAAGGATGATGTCGCCATCCGGACCGAGCACCACTCCGCCTCGGCCTTGCTTGTTCCAGAGCTTGAGCTGAAAAACAATCTCGGTATTTTGGAGGTTTGTTTTTGTGTACGGCATTGGCAGAAGAGTCACCTCACCCTCGGCGCTGACCTCGACCCGATAGCCGTCATACCGCTCGCGGAGCGCGACAAACTCTGCGTCGGTCAAGGGAGACTTAAGCGCAAACTTGACCGGCGCAACTTCTTCGAAGTCGGCAATTGTCAATGTCTGTCCCATACACCTAGCCTATCTCGCGGCGGTAGCTGCGGCGAGCGGAACCACCCTAGGTTCCAAGCCGGCTTTGGCCAATCCGATGTACACGGCAAAACCAGTCAAGAAGCTATAGACCACAGCCGGTTGGGCGTTCGGAAAGCCGATGAAGGGTAAAATTCCAACGACAAACCCGAGCGCCCAAGCGCCATAGCCCGCCCAGTTAATCCCATCGCGCGGGCCCGCCCATTTTTTGCCGGAGAGGTACCAATCGGCGGCCATCGCTCCGCAGATCGGGCCAAACGACGCGCCGACAATCTGGAAGAACGTGATGAGGTTGGCCGCCACGCCTGTTACCGCAAGAAGGACGGCGACCGCGACACCGGCCATCGCCGAAAGCATGCGCGACACGCCGGGAATCATTGTCGAGAAACTGTTGCCCGCGATGAACGCGCAGAAGCATGCGGGCGTTACCGAGGCGACGGCAAAGAGCGCGAACATCGCCGACGCCATGAATCCGCCCATCGATGCGATCACCGCGTCGTAGCTGAAACTCGAGATCGTCGGGTCGAGACCCTTCGCGCCGGCGACGCTGAGAAGCGGAAGACCGCCCGCGTAAAGAACGGCGAGCGCGATCCCCACTAATCCACCCAACCTAACGTCGCGCTCGTCGCGCATACTCATGCCGAAGTCCGCGCCCGCGGCTCCGGCGGTGGCGAAGAATCCGATTACGCCCGCGAGGATCAGCGAGAACGCACCGATGGGATCCGTGGGCGTCGCGGAGTAACGCTCGATACCGGGACTCGTGCGAAAGAACACCAATGCGAGCATCAGCAGCGGAATCGCGTTTAGGAAGAGCGAAGCGCGAGCCACATACTGTATGCCCATCACGCCCATCAGCCCCATCGTGACACCCCAGGCGATCGCGATGCCGGTAAAGAGGGGTGCGCCGGGGCCGTCCTTCGATCCCATCGCTTGCAGAATGAATTGCGTCGATAAGAACGTCCCCACCGCGAACCAGCCGATCTGCAGCAAACCCATCAGCAAGCCGGGCATCAAGTAGCCGCCGGTGGTTCCGAATGTCGAAGAGCCGACGACGTATAGCGGATAGCCGGTTCGCATGCCGAGCAGCGCGGGCACGTAGTAATACAGGGCGTAACACAGAACTCCAGCGACGGCGAGCGCGGCCAGGCACAACGAGAGCGGCGCGCGGTCGATAGTCCCGGCGGCCATTTGTTGGTAGAAGGCCACCCAGAGGAACACTCCGGCATAGCTAGGCGCGGTGTTCAGATACCAAGGCGCTCGATTCGACGGGGGATTCGGCGCGGCTTTCGCGAGATAAGCGGGCAACATACGGACCGTGAGTATATCGCGCAAAGCAGACTTTGTAATGTAAAGCAAGCGGCCTCAATTGTTATGATCGGGGTTCATGCCGATCCCCGTGCGTAAGGCGGTCTTTCCAGCCGCGGGTCTGGGAACCCGTTTTTTGCCAGCCACCAAGGCGCAGCCGAAGGAGATGCTGCCTCTCGTCGACAAGCCGCTGATCCAGTGCGGAGTCGAAGAGGTGGTCGATTCCGGCGTGTCCCATGTCGTCATCGTCACGGGCCGCGGCAAGGCCGCGATCGAGGATCATTTCGACACTAGCTTCGAACTCGAGCATCTTCTGTCCAGCCGCGGCAAAACCGAGCTACTCGAAGGCGTGCGGCGTATCGCCGATATGGCGAGCATCAGTTACGTCCGCCAGAAAGAGGCGCTGGGATTGGGGCACGCCGTGCTGTGCGCGAAGGAACTGGTGGGTCCGGAGCCATTCGCTGTCGTTCTCTCGGACGACGTGATCTATTCCGAGCGTCCGGCGACCGCGCAATTGATCGACGTTTACAACCGTTACGCCGCTTCGGCCATCGCGCTCATGGAAGTTCCACCGGAGCGCATCTCGGCCTATGGCGTAGTAGAAGCGGAGAAGATCGGCGAAGGGCTGTATCGCGTCAAGAACCTCGTCGAGAAGCCTAAGCGCGAAGACGCTCCGTCCAATTTGGCCATTG
The DNA here is from genome assembly GCA_033763835.1 of Bryobacteraceae bacterium. Taxonomy (GTDB): domain Bacteria; phylum Acidobacteriota; class Terriglobia; order Bryobacterales; family Bryobacteraceae; genus JAPKYZ01. The sequence goes on from JANRJS010000035.1 coordinate 22,617, forward strand.
TCGGCCGCTACGTGCTCACACCGGGGATTTTTCAGGCCATCGAAGAAACGGGACCGGGCGCGATCGGCGAAATTCAACTCACCGACGGCATCCGGCAGTTGGCGAAGTCGGAAGCGGTCTACGGAGTGCTGTTCGAAGGTAAGCGTTACGACGCCGGCGACAAGCTGGGATTCTTGATGGCGACCGTCGAGTACGCTTTACGGCGCGAGGACCTGGGCGACCGCTTCCGCGAGTTCTTGAACGGTCTGCGCTAGCCGACCGCGCTCCGGCGAGAGTAAGATGATCGGCATGCGCCGCCGCGAGTTTATGGCAACGGCGGCGGCCACTCCATTCGCTATGGCCGCCACGACGCCGATCGGGATCGATCTCTTCAGCATTCGCTCTTCGGGCTACACCGCCTTCGAGCATCTCGATTACTGCGCGAAGCTCGGCGCGAAGGTCGTCCATTTTTCCGAGATTCGATTTCTGGGTTCGCTCGAAGACGAGCACTTGAAGAAAGTCCGGGCGCATGCGGACCGCTTGGGTATTCGCATCGAAGCGGGCATGCGGTCGATCTGTCCCACTTCAAAGGCGTTCGACCCGAAAGCGGGGACCGCGGAAGAACAGATCGCGAAGATGTTGCACGCGGCCAAGCTGCTCGGTTCTCCCATCGTGCGTTGCTTCCTCGGCACGATGGCGGATCGCGTACCGTCGATCGAGAAGAACATCGAAGAGACGGTGAAAGTGCTGCGCGCGGTGCGTTCCCGCGTCGCGGATTCCGGGTTGAAGATCGCCGTCGAGAATCACGCCGGCGACATGCAGGCGCGGGAATTGAAGGCGCTGATCGAGGCCGCGGGCCGCGATTTCGTCGGCGTCGTGCTCGATTCCGGCAATCCGTTATGGGCCATCGAGGATCCGCACGTGACGCTTGAGACGCTGGCGCCTTACACACTCACTAGCCATGTGCGCGATACGGCGCTGTGGCGCGTGCCGGAAGGTGTGGCGGTGGCTTGGACGCGGATCGGCGAAGGCAATGTCGGCATCGACGCATGGATCGCGAAGTTCGGCGAACTTTGCCCGGGAAAGACGTTATCGATGGAGATCATCGTGACTCAGCCGCGCGTGTTTGCGGTGTTCGATCCGAAGTGGTGGGACGGCTATCGGAACGTGCCGGCTTGGACGTTCGCGCGATTTCTGGCGCTGGCGGATAAAGGCTCGCCGCGAACGATCCCCGCCGTTCCGAAAGAGCAGGCTGCGCAACGCGAGCGCGCGGATTTGGAAGCCTCGCTGGCCTACACGAGGAAACTGCTCGGATGATTCTGGCGGGCAAGACCGCGGTGGTCAGCGGCGCAAGCCGGGGGATCGGGCAAGCGATCGCCCAGACGTTTGCGCGCGAAGGCGCGACGGTCTATCTCTGCGGGCGCAAGCAAGAGACCCTCGACGAAGTGGCGCGGTCGATCGGGCCGTCGGCAATTCCGGTGGTCTGCCATGTGGGCCGCGCGGACGACATTGCGAAACTCGTCGAACGCGCGGGGGCTGTGGACATCCTGGTGAACAACGCCGCAACGAATATCGCCCAGGGTCCCTGCCTGATGTTCGACGACGCGCAATTCGACAAGATGGTGGAGGTCAATCTGAAGAGCGTCTACCGTCTGGTGCGAGCCTTTGCGCCCGGAATGTGCGAGCGCGGCAATGGCTCGATTATCAACATCGCTTCGGTGGCTGGATTGAAACCGCAGTTCGAGAGCCTGCTTTACTCGATGACGAAAGCGGCGCTGATCATGATGACCAAAAGCTACGCCCTCGAACTCGGGCCGTGCGGCGTCCGCGTCAATGCCATCGCGCCCGGTTTGATTCAAACGCAGTTGAGCGAGTTCTTCTGGAAGGACGAAACGCGGCGCGGCGGCTTTCTATCGAAGCAACCCATTAAGCATTTGGGCCAGCCACAGGAGATCGCGGACATCGCGTTGACGCTCGCCGGACCGCAAGCTTCCTACCTGACCGGGCAGACCGTCGTCGTGGACGGCGGATTCATGCTCACATAGAGGCATGCGCGTCTTCGCCCTGCCGCTCTGCGCCGTCCTGTCTCTTTCGGCGGCCCTAATCCCCGACGTCCGCGGACTTGCCAACAAGGGCGACTTCGCCGCCGCCGAGAAACTGCTTGCGGACTACAAGTCGTCGAGCGGCGCGACGCCCGAGTATCTCGAAGCGTATTCGTGGCTGGGGCGTGGAGCGCTCGCCAATAAGCAATACGAGAAGGCCGGGACATATGCGGCGCAAACGCGCGAGATGGCGCTTGCCGAGCTAAAGAAGCGCCCCTTGGATCAAGAGCCGCGTTTGCCGATCGCACTCGGCGCGTCGCAGGAGGTGCATGCGCAGGCGCTAGCGGCGACGGGGCAACGTTCCGAAGCGGTGACGTTCCTGAAGGACGAACTGAAGCGCTACGAGAAGACTTCGATCCGTACGCGTCTGCAAAAGAACTTGAATTTGCTGACTCTCGAAGGGCGTCCGGCGCCGCCCATCGCCGCCAAGAAATGGGCTTACGGCGGCAAGCCGACGCTTGTTTTCCTGTGGGCGCATTGGTGCGGCGACTGCAAGGCGCAAGCGCCGATTCTGGCGAAGCTACGCGACGATTTCGCGGCGAAAGGGCTGACGATCGTTGCGCCGACGCGCTACTACGGGTACGCTGCGCGCGGAGAGGACGCGGCACCGGAGGTCGAGAAGAAGCACATCGACAAGGTGTTCGCGGAGAACTACTCGATGCTGGGCGGGGTGACTGCCATTATCGATAACGAGACATTCATGCAGTACGGCTCTTCAACCACGCCGACGCTCGTGCTGGTGGACGCGCGGGGCATCGTGCGGCTGTATCACCCGGGCAAGCTGAGCTACGACGAACTCGCGGCGAAACTAAGGGAAATCCTTCCCGCTTCTTAGCCGCGTTTGTTGCGACGAAAGTTCTCGGGATTGCGCCCCTCGAGCCGATATGCCACGAGAAGCGAAGCGATGCCTACCGCATTCGATACCGAAAGTTTTCTGCGATCGCCCGCCGGTGCAGCGGCGGACGGTCCACGCGATCTCGAAGCGGTGTTCGCCGCGCTTCGGGAGACCGCCGAGACGCTGCGCCAGGATCTCGAACGCCGAGCACCCGCCGCACCCGCTCCTGTGGCCGTGAAGCTGGACCCCCAGCTGCAAGCGCTCTACGACTCGTTGCGCGAGATTCTCGAAGAGCAGCAGAAGGTCCACGCCAAGGCCGTACGCGCGGAAGTCGATCGCATTCTCTACCTGCTGGCCGGATGCGCCGGTCTAACCATGGGTGTCGCGTTCTGGACCATCCTCAAGCCCTGACGTAGAATCGGCGCATGCTTTCGCGCCGCCATCTCCTATCGACTCTGCCGTTCGCCGCGCGCGCCGCAGCGGCGAATCGTCCCAATGTCGTCGTATTCATGACCGACGATCATGGGGCTTGGGCCTCGGGCGCATACGGCTGTTTCGAGATGGTGACGCCGAACATGGATGCGCTCGCGGCGGGCGGCACGAAGTTCACACGCGCGTTTGCCGCTACTCCGGTTTGCTCGCCAAGCCGGATCACGTATCTCACCGGCAAGCTCCCTTCTCAGCACGGCGTCCAGGATTATCTGCGGCCGGTCGACAGCTTCGGTCCTAAGACGCGGCGTTGGCTGGACGGCCTCACGACATATCCAAAGGTGTTAGCCGACGCCGGTTATCGCACCGGAATGTGCGGCAAGTGGCACATGGGCGAGGACGACAAGGCGCAGGAGGGCTTCTCGTATTGGGCGACCGTACCGGGCGGCGGCGGAACGTTCAAGAACGCCAAGTTCGTTCGCAACGGCGAGACGATTCAGACAACCGGCTTCAAAGAAGACTTCATCGGCGACAGCGCGATCGACTTTCTAAAACAAAAAGACCCGCGCCCGTTTTTTCTGCTCGTGCCGTTCTACGCTCCGCACACGCCCTACGATTACCAACCGGAAGCCGATCGTGCGCCATACGCCAATTCGAAATTCTCCTGCTTCCCGCGCGATCCGATGCACCCCTGGGCGAATTCCGGGTTAAAGCGGCATCACCTGCACGAGGAGTCGATGCGCAGCTACTCCGCGCTCGTCACGGCGATGGACCGCAATGTAGGGCGCGTGCTGAGGCAACTCGACGAATCGGGCGCACGCGCGAACACCACTGTCGTGTTCGCGGCGGACCAAGGGTACAACACCG
>JANRJS010000003.1:0-166548 GCA_033763835.1 Bryobacteraceae bacterium
GCGGCACGCGCCCGCTGCGCCGATGCCTGCACCACGCCGTACTCGACGCCTATCGCGACACGATGTATCTGTTCGGCGGCTGCGCCAGTGGATTCGGTCCGTGCCCGCTCAACGATCTGTGGGCGTTCGACCTGGCCGCGAATCGCTGGACGGAGGTTACCGGGGCGGCGAAGCCCCCCGCGCGCGAGCACTACGGACGGGTGTTCGATTCGGCGCGGCGGCGGCTGGTGTTGTACGGCGGTTCCGGTGCGGGACTGCTGGGCGATACTTGGGAGTTCGATCCGCAGAGTTCCGCGTGGGGTACGCCGAACGTGCGCGGCGAGACTCCGGCGGCCCGCTCGCGGCACGAATCGGCGTACGCGGTCGATCGCGCGGCGGCGTTCTTCTTCGGCGGTCGCAAGGCTTCCGGTTTGACGAACGAGTTGTGGATGCTGGCCTCCGCGGGGCCTCGAGTTTCCGGGGTCGGCGACGCATTTACCGGAGCCGGGGGCGCGGTCGCTCCCGGACATCTGGTCTCGATTTTCGGTTCGGGACTCGGCCCGGTAGATGGACGCTCGTTCGATTTCGACGCGGCCAGCGGACTGCTGCCCACCAGCGGGGCCGGAGCGTCGGCGGCGTGGAACGGAGTCGCGTCGCCGCTCTACTTCGCCCGCGCCGATCAGTTAAATGTCCAGGTACCCTATGAGTTGGCCGGACAGTCGAGCGCCTCGCTCGTCGTGACCGTCGACGGCGTCGCCGGCGCGCCAATGGAAATTCGCGTCGCGCCCACCGCCGTGGGATTGTTCCCCGGTGCCTGGAATCAGGATGGACGGCGCAACTCGGCGGCGGCTCCGGCCCGCGCGGGCGAGATCGTGGTGATGTTCGCCACGGGGCAAGGCGTCACGGTGCCGGCGAGCGTTACCGGCGCGCCTCCCGTCAACGGCTTCCCGGAACCTGCCGCGCCAGTCTCCGTTACCATCGGCGGAATGCCCGCCGAGGTTCTGTTTCGCGGACAAGCGCCCGGAACGGCGGGCGTCATGCAGATCAACGCTCGTATCCCGGCGGGCGTCGCCGCGGGCGAGGCGGTAGCCGTGACGCTCACGGTCGGCGATTCGCGCGGCGAAACCGCGATCGCGGTTCGCTTCTAAGGGTTCGCCCGCAAAACGGAGTGCGCGGGCGTTGGCTTTCTGCGTCATTAGGGTGCCCGCGCACCCTTTGCGGGCTAGTCGAGCTTCTTTAACTCGTCGAGAATCGCCTGGTTCGTCGGGCGAATCTTGTAGTCCTTTTCGGTGAACTTCCACCGCACCACGCCCTTCTTGTCGATCACGTAGGTGGTCGGATGAGGTACGAAACGCCCGCGTGCGGCGGCTTGTTCGTTTAAAAGGCCGTATCGGTCGATCACCGCGTGATCGGCGTCGGCAAGCAGGGTGATCGTAAATTCGCCATTGGTTTTCGACTTCACCTTGGGCACGATGTCGCTCAGCTTTTCAAGTGGATCTGGCGCGATGGCGACGATCTTCGTATCGGCCTTACGCTCGGCCGGGAGCAGCGAGTGCAACTCGACGAGTTGCGTGGCGCAGTACGGTCACCAGTAGCCGCGGTAGAAGACCAGCACCACGTTTTTGCCGGCCAACGACTCGAGCGACACGCGTGTGCCATCGGCGGCGGGCAGTTCAAAGGCCGGGGGTTTCGCCCCGAAGGCGACCCGGTCGAGATCGGAAGACGCGAGCTGCGCCGCTATCGCCATCGGAACTAGAGACAAAAACGCGGCTTTCAGTGAATGCAAAAGGCCTCTCGAATCGAGTATCCCAGGAGGCCGCACAGTTATTCCAAAGAACAACGAGTACCTTTGGAGTTCTTCCCACTGAATCTTTGGATTTTTCTGGTACGCCCGAGAGGATTCGAACCTCTGACCTTTTGCTCCGGAGGCAAACGCTCTATCCAGGCTGAGCTACGGGCGCATACCCTTATCGTAGCGCGAAGACGCGCTTAGGCGGCTTTTGGAGCGGCGCTTTTCTTTTTCGACATCGGAGCGCCGGCGGGTTCCTTCATCAATGTCTCGACCATAGCGCGCATGTTTTTTTCCTGATCCTTGTAGAAGTCGTCCGTGCCGAGGTATTGGCCGCGAATCTGGAATTTGCGGTCGATGAACACCATCGCGGGCATGTAGAGTTGCTGGACGGCGGAGTGCTCCAAGTAGTTCAGCACCGGATCGCGCGGCGAAAATCCCACGGGCCAACCGCCGCTTGGGACGAACTGCTTCTTAAAGTCGCCGACCAGCATTTTCGCCATGTCGTTAATCGCGATGCCGACCGGCTGGAAGCCGCGCGGACCGAATTCCTTGTAAAGGCGGTCGACGATCTGCGCGGTGTGCTGACAGTGCGGGCAGGTGGTGAGCAGAAACTCGCAGGCAATCACCTTACCCTTGAACGAACTCAACAACAGACTGTTGCCTTCGGGCATCTGCACGACGAACTCGGGGCTGGGCCGGGGCACCTTAGCGGCAAAGGCCGGAACCGCCGCCGAAGCGGCCAAGACGGATAAAGCGGAGCGCCGCGTCATGTCTTCAGTGTAACTTAGGGAAGCAAGCAAACTGCGGGTGGAGTCCTGTGAAACGGCGGAGCTTTCTGGCGCTGGCGGCGGCTACGGCGAGGCTGCGTGCGGCGATCGCGCCATTGAAAGTCCGGGAGTTCGCAACTCGCAAGTTCACGCTGAACGGGCGCGATTTTCTTTTCCTCGAAATCGTGACGGACGGCGGCATTCGCGGAATTGGCGAAGGCTCGCTGCCCGGGCGCGCGGCGATCGTCGAACAAGCCATTCGTTGGATCGAGCCGTATCTTGTGGGCCGCGATCCCGGTGGGATCGAGGATCACTGGAATCGCCTGTACTACCAGGTCTCGCGGTGGCGCGATGGCAGCGTATTGACGACGGCCCTCGCCGCGGTGGACCTCGCGCTATGGGACATCGAAGGGCAACGGCTCGGCGTGCCGTGTTGGCGGCTGCTTGGGTCGGCGGAAGCCAAGCCGATGCGCGTCTACTACAGCCACTGGAGCCAGGATGTGCGAACACGCACGCCGGAGGCGCTGAAAGAATTGGCGGCGAAGACGCGCACCGAGGGCTGGTCCGCCGTGAAGTGGGTGGTGCCGCGCGCGGCCACGGAAAGCGAGCGGATTGCGCAAGCCGTATCCGATTGCCGGGCGGTTCGCGAAGCCGGTCTCGATTTCGGACTCGAAATGTGGGAGACGTTCACCGTGCGTTCGGCGATCGAGTTCGCACGCGCGGTTGCGCCGTTCCGGCCGCTGTTCATCGAGGAACCGGTATTGCGGGAGACACCGCAGGCGATCGCGGAGGTAGCGGCGAACAGTCCGGTGCCGGTGGCGGCGGGCGAGGGACTACTCACCCGCTACGAGTTCCGCCATCTGCTCGACCACAAGGGCGTACGCATCGTGCAACCGGACGTCATCCACTGCGGCGGCATAACGGAAATTCGACGAATCGCGGCGCTCGCCGAGACCTACGGAGCCGAGGTGTCGCCCCACATGTGGTACGGCCCGGTAGCGCACGCGGCTTCGGTCCATGCGATGTCGAGCGTCCGCAACTTCTTTCTTCAAGAGTGGGACGCGGTTCACGATCCGGTGTTCGCCGAGTTAACGAATGGAACGCACTTGATGCCCGCGAAAGGCACCGTTACTCCATCGTCTCGGCCCGGACTGGGAGTGGCGATGGATTGGGCGCAATGGGAAAAGCGATTCCCGTACCAGGGCCAATCGATGCGGCGGCCGGGCGGGCGTTAGGCCGATGGCGGAGAAATCACGCGAATGTCCGTACTTCGGAAGTCCGAATCGAGCGTCAGGAGCGGTTCATCGGTTTCCTTCGCCAAGGCATAGGCGAAGCAGTCGCCGAGGTTGAGGGGGTAACGGAGGCGGGCTAGCGCCGCGACTTCCGCCTGCGCCAAGGTCGGCGGCTCCACGCGAACCAGCCGAAGAATGTCTGCGACCAGTTCGCCATAGTCGGCAAGGCGCCGGGATCGGATCAAGATAAAGGCCTCTGTCAAGTTGACGACGCTCATTCTGGGTTCGGTCTCGCTCGCGCGCAACCGCCCCACCACCCAGGGCGAGAGCGCCTCGTCAAATTGGACCGCCAGAATGGCCGACGTGTCTACGACCAAAGATCGTCCTCGTTGAGAAAGCGAGGGTTCGGATTCTCCGGGTAACGCAACGCCGCTCCGAGAAGCTTGTCCCAATCGTATTTCTGCCATGGCTTGTCGCCATTGGGCGGACCCTCGGACGCGGCGGCCTCTTTTACCAGCGTTCTCACGGTGTCGGCTTTGCGCTTGATTCCGCGCAGTTTCATGACGCGCTTGAGGTCGCGTTCGAACTCGCGATCCACGTTCATGTTGAACTGCTTCATACAGCCTCAGTATAGCCCTGGGCTGTATGTCAGCCGATCACGGACTTGAGTGCCGCAACGGCCGTCTCGATCTCGGCCATTGTGTTGTAGATATGCGGCGAAAAGCGAATGCCCGCCGAATCGCCGCCGCCCGTCAGAGCGAGCGCCATCCGGTGCTTCGACCACAGCGTGTCGTAAGCTTCTTTGCGCTTGCCCGACTTCAGGTCCACCTTGACAACGCCGTGCGAGAGAGCCGGTTCTACGTTGGTGCGTAGGATCAGCCGGGAATCCGCCGCAAATCCTTTCTTGAGCGCGTTCGTCAACTCGTACACGCGCATTTCGATCTTCGGCATGCCGATCATCGCCAGAAAATCGAGCGCCGCTTCGAGCGACGCCAGCCTCGGATTATCGCGCTGTCCAAATACTTCGTACTTGCGCGCGCCGACGAGCTTGTCGCTCCAACCGGCGGTGACGATTGATGGCCACAACTCCTTTTGACGCTCGGCGCGCACGTAGAGGACACCCGCTTCGAGCGGCCCCATCGGCCACTTGTGCATGCTGGCCGAGTAGGAATCGCAACCGATGGCGCGGAGATCGACGTCGATCGCGCCAAAGCTCTGGGCGCCGTCGAGATGGAACCACACGTTGCGGCGTCGCGCGATCTCGCCCGCTTCGCGCACGGGGAATCGCAATCCGGCGGTGTTGGTGACATGCGTGACGGCTACAACTCGGGTTCGCGGCGTCAGCATCGCCTCCAAGGCCGTCAGCAGTTCGTCCGCGCTCTTCGCCGGGACGGGTACGGGCATCGCCTTCACGACAATCCCATCGCGCTTCGCTCGCACTTTCCAGGAATCGTTGTTCGACGGGTGGTTATGCTCGGTGATGACCACCTCGTCGCCGGCCTTAAGATCGAGTCCGCGCACGACGAGATTCGATCCTTCGCTGGTGTTGCGCACCATCGCGATCTCGTCGGGAGTAGCGCGCAGCAGAGCGGCGATCTTGGCGCGGACGCGCTCTTCCATCGCGGCGTACTTGTCGCGATTCTGAAACGACGGGTTGCGGTGGAAATCGTGGAGGAGTTCGAGATGCCGTTCCATGACGGGGCGCGAGGCGGGACAGACATTCGCCGCGTTCATATAGATCAGACCGGGTTCGAGCGGGAACTGCCGGGCGACCATCGCCCAGTACGCTTCGTTTGCGGTTTGCGCTTGGAGCGATTGAGCGAGCGCGGTCCAACCGGCGGGGATAGCGAAGAGATTGCGGCGAGTCATGAGCGTATTCTAAGGGTTGCTGACCGATCTGGTGCAGATTCGCCGTCTGGGCGAGCGCGATCAAGCCGACAACGAGCGTCTACGGAAGCACCTGAAATCGCACCCGATCGCCGAGCGCATCTTGCGCCGTATCGCCGAAGACGTCGAGGACAAGATCGATTGCCGCGTATGCGCCAACTGCTGCCGCCGTTCGACGGTGAAGCTTTCGGAGCGCGATCTCGAACGGCTGTCGAAAGCGTTGCGCTTGAAGCCCGCGCGCGTGATCGCCGATTACACGCTATCCACTGAGGAAGAAGGACTCATCTTGAAGCGCGACGACGAGTCGGGCTGCGTGTTTCTCGATGGCAACGATTGCCTGATCTACGAGGACCGCCCGGATATCTGCCGCGATTATCCGCATTTGGTGCGCGGACCGGGGCAACTAATCGCCCGAATGTGGCACATGCCCGCCCGCGCTGGCGTCTGCCCGATCGTCTACAACACCCTGGAGCGTTACAAAGACGAGTCTGGCTTCGTGAGACGGGCGTAGCGTCCGCGAAAATACACCAACGGGTCGCCCTCTTCCGCTACCTCCGCCGCGAGGGCCTCGCCGAAAAACACCTCGTGGTCGCCCATGGGGAGTACGCGAATCAGGCGGCATTCGAGCGTCGCGAGGGCGGCGGGAAGCAGCGGCACGGACTCGATTCCAGGACGCCAATCGATGCCCTCGAACCGGTTTTCGGGACGATAGGCGAAGGCGGACGAGAGCTCCTGCTGTTCGGCGGAAAGGATGTTAATCGCAAAGTGCGTCACGCGGCGGAACGCTTCGATCACTTGCGTTTCGCGATCGATGGCGAACATGACGATGGGCGGACGCAGGGAAATCGAAGTGAACGAGTTCACGGTTAGCCCGTGCGGCTCGCCATCGAACGCCGTGGCGATGGCGATGCCGGTGGGGAATTGCGCGCAGGCGCGGCGGAAAAGGCTGGGCGTGATCGCGGGCATCGGCTTCGATGAAGGAACAGGCTCGCTTGACAGCGGCGTAAGCCTAATCCTATCATCGAGTTTGCGCGGCTCGGAGGACTTCCATTGATCAAACTCGACATCATCAACGAAGTGGTAAATAAGACCGGAATCACGAAGACCAAAGCGGAGATGGCCGTGGAGACCGTCTTCGAAAGCATGAAGCGCGCGCTCGGCAACGGCGAGCGGATCGAACTTCGCGGATTTGGAATCTTCAACGTCCGCCCCCGCAAGACGGGGATTGGACGCAACCCGCGCACCGGCGCCGAAGTGGCGATCCCGCCCGGGAAGGCCGTCCGGTTCAAGCCCGGCAAAGAGTTGCAGAGCCTTAGTTGATTCGTACCGCGTGGCCGCAGGCGGCGCTCCTTGCCGTTACCTTCCTGTCGTCGCTCGCGGTAGGGAAGCGGTTAAGCCGAAACTTTCGCGAAGGGCAACCCGCCATCCGGATCGATCCGGCGGAGTGGCTCGATTTCAGCGATCTTGCCGAGGGCGTTCCCTACGCCGCCGCGTTGCTGGTCTTCTTTCTCGCCCACGAGTTCGGGCACTACATCGCGGGGCGGCGGCACGGTATGGAAGTCACGCTGCCGTACTTCATTCCCGACCCGATCGGATTCGGAGTGGCGGGCGCGTGGGTACGGGTGCGGTCGCTCATCGATTCCCGCCGCGCTCTGCTCGATTTCGCCATCGCCGGACCGCTGGCCGGATTCCTCGCCCTGGTGCCGTTTCTCGTGCTCGGCTTGCGATGGTCGAAGGTGCAGCCGGAGAGCGCGCTGCAGGGCGATCTCTACTTCGCGACGCCATGGTTGTTGAGTTGGCTAGCCGGACTCTATTTTCCTGGCGTGCCCGAGAACGATATCTACCTCCATCCGGTGGCGCGCGCGGCGTGGATCGGCTTGACGGCGACGGCCATGAACCTACTGCCCGTCGGGCAACTCGACGGCGGGCACATCGTCTATGCGTTGGCGCCGAGGCTCCACAAGCCGGTAACTTGGACCGGGCTCGCGATTCTGGCTCTGCTCGGCTTCGCCTATTCGCCTTGGTGGCTGCTGGCGGGCGCGATCGGAATCGCCTTCCGAAAGCACCCTTATATTCACGGACCGTTGCGTGCCGGTTGGCTGCGCATGTTGTTTGCGCTGCTTTCGGCGGCGCTCTTTGCCATGTGCTTCACGGCCGCGCCCGTCCAGTACGATTGATGCTTGGATGAAGATCTCCGCCGCGATCATCACGCTGAACGAACAGCGCAACATCGCCCGCGCGATCGAAAGTCTCCGGTGTTGCGACGAGATCGTCGTGGTCGATTCCGGCTCGAACGACCGGACATGCGAAGTGGCCGCCAAACTCGGCGCTCGCGTGGTGGAGGCGGCTTGGCGCGGCTATTCGGGCCAAAAGAATTTCGCGGTGGAACAATGCTCGCACGACTGGGTACTTTCGATCGACGCCGACGAGGCGTTAAGCGAAGCGCTTGAAGGCGAAATCTGGCAGTTGAAAAAAGCCGGCCCGAAAGCCGACGGCTACACCATGCCGCGCTTGGCGCAGTATCTCGGTAAATGGATTTTGCATGGCGGCTGGTATCCCGACCGTAAAGTGCGCCTGTTCGACCGCCGCAAAGCGCGCTGGGTGGGCGACTTCGTACACGAGAGCGTGATCGTCGAAGGAACCGTCGCCGACTTGCAGGCGAATCTGCTGCACTTCACCTGCGACTCGCTCACTGAGCACATCAAGTCGATGGACGGCTATACGACGCTCGCCGCACAGCAGATCGTCGCACTCAAGAAACCGGTGACTTGGCGGCAACTGGCGCTGAACCCGCCTTGGACCTTCTTCTCGACCTATGTCTTGAAGCGCGGTTTCCTGGACGGCTTCGAGGGGCTGGCGATCGCGTATATGGCCGCGATGTATAACTTCCTGAAATACGCGAAAGCGCGCATGATGGCGGGCGGCGAATGACGATTCTGCATCTCGACTCCGGCCGCGATTGGCGCGGGGGACAGGTGCAGATGCGCCGGTTAATCGAGGGCCTGGAGGCGCGGAGCGTGACCTGCGCGGTGCAGTCGCCGCTGATGACTCGGCGAGCCGACAAGCACGACTTAATCCATTGTCACGACGCGCGGACGCACACCTTCGCTCTTGTAAGCCCGATGGCGCGCAGACCGTTCGTCGTTTCGCGGCGCGTGGGATTTCCCATCGGGCGAAGCTGGCTATCGCGATGGAAGTACTCGCGTGCGGCGAAGTATCTTGCGGTGTCGCGCTTCGTGGCGGACCGGTTGATCGAGGCGAACGTTCCCGCGTCGAAGATCGAGATCGTCTACGACGGTGTGCCGAATATGCCGCGCGCGGATCGCTCGAGCGGTCGCGTGCTGGCCTTGTCGAAGAGTGGTGTCGGCGTGCCGGGCGCGATCCCGATCGCCGATCTCGAGCGGGATTTGAGTGCGTGCGGCGTGTTGATCTACTGGAGCGAAATGGAAGGCTTAGGATCGGCGGCGCTATTGGCGCAAGCGGCGGGCGTTCCCGTCGTCGCGCGGCGTGTGGGGGGATTGCCGGAGGCGGTGAAGTTCGGCGTCTTGGTAGACCGGCTTGACGAGATCCCCGCCGCGGTCGAGCGCGCGCGGAAAATCGAAGTGGATGTCGAAGCCATCGAGCGCGAGTTTGGCGTGGACCGCATGGTGGACCTCACGCTCGGCGTGTATCGCGAGGCGCTCGCATGACGATCGCGATTGCGGCACTGTTCGGACTGTTGATCGGCAGTTTCCTCAACGTTTGTATTTACCGGCTGCCGCGCGATCTTTCCGTGTCGCACCCGAGCCGTAGTTTCTGCCCCGCGTGTGGCGCGACGGTGGCTTGGTACGACAACATTCCGGTTCTGTCTTGGTTGATGTTGGCGGGTAAGTGCCGCGAATGCGGTTCGCGTATTTCGGCGCGGTATCCGCTGATCGAACTGTTCACCGCACTCGCATTCGCTTCCGCCGTGTGGCGCTACGGCGAAACGGGCGAGGCCTTGCGCCTCGCGATCTTCAGCGCGATTCTGATCGTCCTGTTCTTCTCGGACGCCGAGTGCTACATCCTGCCCGACGAGTTTACGCTCGGCGGCGCGGCGGTGGGTTGGGCGTTGGCGACCTTGATTCCATGGCGCGCGGGTATCGTTTCGCTTCTGCTGCCCTTTGACCGGTTGCCCGCCGGCGAAGCGCTGGCAGACGCGCTGATCGGCGGAGCGTTGCCCGCCGCAATGCTCTGGTCGCTTGGCGGAATCTACGAGCGCGTGCGCGGGCGGGAGGGGCTGGGCTTCGGTGACGTGAAGATGATGCTAACGCTGGGCGCGTTCATGGGCTTGGAGGGTGCGCTGCTCGCCACCATCGCGGGCAGTCTTGCGGGCAGCCTGTGGGGACTTGCCCGCATGGCGGTAAAGGGGCGCGACGCCGCGCTCGACGAATTGCCGTTCGGCAGTTTTCTTGCGGCGGCGGCCTTCGTCATTGCCCATCTCGGGGCCCATCTCGGTGTTACCGGACGCCTATACTGAAGGTTCCGGCATGCAGGACGTCAGCATTTTCTGGCTGCGCGTGGCGGCCGCCTTTTACTTCCCCGGCCTGCTGGTGGCGGTGTTTTCGCTGTCTAGACGCCGCCCTCTCGTGTTCCGCCCGGCGCTGTTTCTGTTCGGGATCGCCGCGCTGCTGCACTTCGTCTCGTTGGTCGATTTGGCGCGCCAGACGAAAAGGTTTCCCGCGGAGACGTTTTACGAGTCGATTTCCCTTTGCGCGTTCCTGCTAGCGGTGCTGTTCCTGTTCGTCAACTGGCGGTACAAGTTCGCGTCGCTCTCGACGTTCGTGTTTCCGCTGGTAGCCGTGATGACGCTGGTGGGCGCGACGAGCGCTCCGGTGGCGCCCTGGACCGATCCGCGCGTCCGCAACGCTTGGCTACTCTTACACGTAACATTGGCCGTCGCGGGCTATGCGGCATTGGTAGTAGCGGCCGCCGCCTCGCTGTTCTACATCGTGCAGGAGCGGCGGTTGAAGCGGAAACAAACCTCGGACCGGCTGCCGCCGCTCGCCACGCTGGACGACGTGCTCTCGCGGTCGATGGCGCTGGGATTCATCCTGATTACGCTCGCCGTGGTGATGGGCAGCGTCTGGGGCTTTATCGAATCGGGTACCGCGTGGATTGCCGATCCGAAAATCGTCGTCGCTTGGGTCACGTGGCTCGGTTACTTGACCATCGTGTTTCTGCGCGTTTCGGCGGGATGGCGCGGACGTAAGGCGGCGCTGATGACGATCGGCGTACTCGGGTTTTCCGCCCTCACCTGGGCCACCCACATCGGCATCCGGAGCGAACTGACCCGATGAAGCTCGCCGTTGCCGGAGTGAACCACCGCACAGCGCCGGTGGAGATTCGCGAGCGCTTAGCCGTAGGTTCGGCGGTGTTGCCGCGGGAGTTGGAGCGGTTGCGCGCGCAGCCCGGTTTGCGCGAGGGCTTGATTCTCTCCACGTGCAATCGAGTCGAGTTGGCCGTCTCGCTCGACGACGACGCCGACGCCGAGCGGTGTCTGCGCGATTTTCTCTCCGCCGGCGAGGAACTTCGCCCGCATTTGTTCGTTCACGAAGGCCGGGAGGCGGTCCGGCATTTGTTTCGCGTGGCGGCGAGTCTCGACTCGATGATCGTGGGCGAGCCGCAGATTCTCGGGCAATTGAAACAGGCCTACCAAACGGCGAAGGACGCGGGCGCGGTGAGCGGTCTGCTCGACAACGTGCTGACCTCGGCGTTCGGTGTCGCTAAACGCGTGCGCAACGAAACCGAGATCGGCGAAAACGCGGTGTCCGTGAGCTACGCCGCCGTAGAACTCGCGCGCGAGATTTTCGGATCGCTGGCAGGATCGAAAGTCCTTCTGATCGGCGCGGGCAAGATGAGCGAATTGGCCGCGCGTCATCTACACGCAAGCGGCGCTTCGCAGGTGTACGTCACCAATCGCACTTACGAACGCGCGGTGGAGGTGGCCAAGCTGTTCAAGGGCTGGATCGTCGATTACGAGAGCTTCAAACAAACGCTGCCGCACGCCGATATCGTGATCGCTTCAAGCGGAGCTCCGGATTATCTGCTCACCGCCGAGGACGTTCGGCGCGCGGTGCAGGCGCGGCGCAACAAGCCGATGTTCCTGATCGACATCGCCGTCCCGCGCAATATCGATCCTCGCGTCAACGAACTCGAGCACGCGTTTCTCTACGACATCGACGACTTGCAGGCCGTGGTGGAGCGCAATCTCGCGGGCCGCCGGGGCGCGGCCGACCAGGCCGAACGCATTGTCGAGGAAGAAGTGGCGCGCTTCGAGGAACGGCTGAAGGCGCGCAGCGCCGGTCCCGCGATCGTCGGCCTGCAGACGGCTTTCGAACGGATTCGCGCCGGAGAAGTCGAACGCTTGCGGTCGAAACTGGGGCCGCTAACGCCGGAGCAGGAAGAAGCCGTCGAGGCGCTGACGCGCGGCATCGTCAACAAGATCGCGCACGGGCCGATTTCCGAGTTGCGGCGGCAGGCGGCGTCGCCGGAAACGATGCCCGTGCTCGACGCGATCAAGCGGATTTTCAAACTGTGATTCGCATCGGCAGCCGGGGTTCGAAGCTCGCTTTGTGGCAGGCGGCGCACGTGCGCTCGAAGCTCGCGGAGCGCGGGATCGAAGCGGAGATCGAAATCATTCACACCACCGGCGACAAGATCACCGACGTGCCGCTCGCACGACTCGGCGCGCAGACTTCGACCAAGGGGCTGTTCACGAAGGAGATCGAGGAGGCGCTGCTCGCGGGCATGATCGATCTCGCGGTGCACTCGATGAAGGACATGCCGACGGAGTTGCCGCCGGGACTTGCTATCGCCGCCGTGCCCGCGCGGGAGGACGCTCGCGATGTGGTGTTGGGGCGATTGTTCGAAGGCGCTCGCGTGGGCACCAGCGCGTTGCGGCGGCAAGCGCAGTTGCGCGCGGCGCGGCCCGATCTCGCGTTGCTCGACATTCGCGGTAACGTCGATACTCGATTGCGCAAGCTCGACGAGGGGCAATATGACGCGATTGTGCTGGCAGCGGCGGGGCTGAAGCGCCTGGGTTGGGCGAACCGCATCGCCGAGTACGTCGAGATCGAGACGATTTGCCCAGCGGTCGGGCAGGGCGCGCTGGCCATCGAGACTCGCGAGGGCGACACTCGCTTCGATTTTCTGGACGACGCGCTCACCCGCGCGAATGTCGAGCTAGAACGCGCGTTTCTGCGGGCGATGGGCGGCGGCTGCCAAGTGCCGATGGGCTGCCACGTTGCGAACGGAGTATTAACATGCGCGGTGGCGGAGATCGACGGTTCGCGCTTGCGGCGGTTTTCGGGTAGCGGCGAGGATGCGCTAGACCGCGCGCTGGAGGCGGTGCGGTGAGTCCGGTATCGTTCGTCGGCGCGGGGCCGGGCGATCCCGAGTTGTTGACGATCCGGGCGAAGCGCGCGATCGAGGAGGCAGACGTCGTGTATCACGACGAACTGGTCCCGCGCGAGATTTGGTCGCTAGCCCGCGAGGCCCATCGCTACGAAAGTCCCACGCAGTTGGCCGAAGCCGCGCGAGCGGGACGCCGCGTTGTGCGTTTACAAGTGGGAGATCCTACAATCTTCGGGCGGCTGGTGGAGCAGATGGAAGCGCTCGACGAGGCGGGCGTCGAGTATGAGATCGTGCCGGGCGTCACCGCCGCGACCGCCGCCGCCGCGCGAGCGAAAATTTCGCTGACGCATTCGACGCTCGGCCGGTCGGTCGCCTTCATCTCGGGCCACGATGCGAGCGCTCCTGTACCCAACGCCGACACCATCGCGATGTACATGCCAAAGCGCGAATTGCCGGGACCCAAGATCGTCGTGAGCGAGCCGCGCGAGGGCCGCGAGGATGTTTCGATTGCAATCCACGGCGCGGTAACGGCGCTGAAGAGCTTACCGCTCTATGGACAGCGCGTCATTGTGACTCGTGCTGAAACCAGCCGGTTAAACGATCTCCTGCGCGCCCAAGGCGCCGAGCCGATCGACTATCCGGTGATCGCCATTGTGCCTCCCGCGGATCCCGTGGCTCTTGAGCGGGCTGTGGCTAACGCCCGCGATTACGACTGGATTGTCTTCACCTCGCAGAACGGCGTACGGGCGTTTTTTTCACGGCTCGCCGATTTGCGCGCGCTGCGGGGTAAATTGTGCGCTATCGGTCCCGCGACCGCCGCCGAGATCGAGAAACACAAACTGATCGTAGATGTAGTTCCTGCCGAATATGTTGCGGAGGGTTTGATCGCCGCCCTGCCGGAGAACTTAGCCGGGCAGCGAATTCTGATTCCACGCGCCGCCGTAGCAAGGGACGTTGTGCCAAACGAGTTAAGACGTCGCGGGGCGTTCGTCGAAGTGGTGGAAGCCTACCGGACGGTTGTGCCGGACGGCTTACCACCCACACCTCACGATTACCACTGGATCACGTTCACCAGTTCCTCAACCGTTAAAAACTTCCTGGCTTTGGGCGGAAAGCCAGTGGGAAAAGCGGCTTCGATTGGACCAATTACGTCAGCTACTCTGCGCATGCACGGCGTAGAACCGGTAGTCGAAGCTCGCGAATACACCGTAGAGGGTTTGGTGCAAGCGATCCTAATTCACGTCCGGAATCGTTAACAACTGAAACGCGCCACCTTCCTTGTCGGGATCGATCGCGAGGATCGTCCGCACGGTTCCGCCTACTAATGGCAAGGTCCCGGAATCGATAGCGACGGTCTTCGTTCCCGCCACCGTCACTCGCGCCTGATACGCACCGCCGGGTACGGCTAGGAAACCGCTTCCGGCGGCAAACGGCACGTTAGCCAAAGTCGGCGAAGCGTTGGCGATCGGAACGTAGGCGGCAGTAGCGTAGACGTCCACCGTCGGTGCACTGGGCGCGGCGTGGATCACTCGAATCTTCGTGAAGCCCGGCGTGGATTGCGTATCGTCGGCGAACTCGAAAACGTTTAACGCGTTATTTCCACCTGCAACTTTGCCGAGCGCCACCAGCGAGTACGTACCGGCGCTCAACGTAACGGAACGCGTGTAAACGATCGCACCGGCGGGCGCAACTTGTAACTGAACCTGAACGGTTCCGGCTGGAAGGGAAGCGTAACCGGTGTAACTCTTGTACGGGACCCCTTCGAAGGCTAGGGTTCCGTTCACCAACACGTTGACCGCCGGGGCGTCCGGCGAGGCGTGAATGACGCGAACCCGCACGTCGTTGGTTTGAGCCGATGCGGAAGCAAGTGTAATCGCACCAATAGCTAAAGCAGCCAAAAGTTTCATGAGTTTTCTCTCCGATTTCAAAATTCGACAAAACGGTCTGACCGGACCGCTCTATGAAAAGAGATGAAGAGAGTTGTACAACCGGATGAAAAAAGTTTGACAGTCCGCTAACGCCGGAGGGCGACCAAACGCTGCGCCGCCCGCGCTTCCTTCATGATTTGGCCGTAACCCTCTTTATCGAACGGCGGGCATCCGGCGGGGAACTGCCCGAGTGGGTGGTTCTTGTTGCGCATCAAGTACGTGCAGTAGGTCAGTGTTTTGCAAACGCGCAGTTCGTCGAGCTCGCCCTTCTCGATGGCATCTCGCGCGAAATCGGGATAGGCGAGCACGCCACGCCCCAAGCCGAAAAACGCGATCGCGCCGGACTCGATATTCGCCGCCGCTGCGTTCACCGCGTATTTCTGCAGCCACGAATAGCCGGTGCCCACCATCGGGAGTTGCGGAAACGCGCGTTGCAACTCGCTCGCGATGCGGAAGTGGCGGTCCACGCCCAACAACGGATGCTCGGGCGATTCGTAATTGCCATCGTCCGGCTTCTCGAACGGTCGGCCCACATGCGGGTTGTAGTACGGACAACCGAGCGAAATGTTGAGAAGCTCGACGCCCCATTCGATCAGCCACCCGATGAGCGTCTTGACCTCGGTTAAATCTTCGCGCAGGGGATCGTTGATATCGACGCCCCAGCCGTGAGGATAGGGGGTGGGGTAACTGTAAGGCTCGCCGTTGAGTTGCCACGGCACGCTGTCGAAGGCGTTGAGCCGCATGCACAGGGTGAGATTCGGCCCGAACTTCGCGCGCAACTTGCCCAAAACATTTTTGATAAATCGTGTGCGGTTGGCAAGTTCCGGTCCGCGATACCGGCTGGCTTCGTGGGACCGCGAGCCAAGCATTTCGTGAATTAAGTAGCCGTGGACTGTTTTGAGATCGACGGCGCGGAATCCGGCATCGTAGGCTAGTTGCGCCGCGGCGACGTAGTCGTCCTCCAGCCTTTCGAGTTCGCCGTCGGAAATCACCGGATAGTCGGACGGCGTCTTCGATTTCTCGTCGATGAGCGGGTTGTGATACGCGATCGTCTTTCGCGGAACGGCGTAGCGGCCGGAGTGCGTCAGTTGAATGGGGATCAGCAGATCGTCCCCCCCTCCATGCGACGCACCGCAAGATTCGCGATGCCAGCGCAACATATTCGCGTACAAAGCCGCGTAATCGCCCACGTTGTCGCGGGTTATCCAAAGCTGGCGCGAATTGGCACGGCCGTCTTCGCGAACGGCTGTGGCTTCGAACCAGATCAGCTTCGCGCCGCCGCGCGCGAACCGCTCGTAACGGCGAATCGTCAATTCGTCCGGCCGGCCGTCGAGCGTCGAATCGCACCCTTCCATCGGATGGATTGCCGTCGAGTTGCCCACGCGGATCGCGCCAACGTTAACCGGTCGCGCCAGCGCCGCGCGCACGCGATCGCGATCGTCGACGAAATGGACGGAGGGCGCGAGTTCGTCAGCCGCGCGCCGGAGCTCGTTGAGGGTCTTGTACGTGAAGTGCTTCATCGGTTTGGGTCGATTTGCCCGGCAACAGCAGGATGGCCACCGCGCCGATGGCGGCGAAGGCGAAGACCACGTTCAGAGCCGGGCCGTAGCTGCCCATGCGCGTTTGCAACTCGGAAATCAGGTATGGAAACCAAGTCTGCCCCAGCGTGTCGGCGGGCAGGATGATCGACATGGCCCGCGCCAGGGAATTGACCCCGAACTTCTCGGCGGCCATGATCGGGATCAGCATATAATCCGCGCCCATGCCGAAACCAAAGAGCGCGCTGAAAATGTACACCGTACTTTCGTTCGACGGGCTCACCAGCCGCAGCAGAGGAATCGCGCCGGCGACCAACGCGTACGTCGCCAGCATGACGCCCTTTTTGTTGAACCGGTCGGCGAGGTAGCCCATCACCAAGCGGCCCGCGAGCGACGAAAGCAGAATGCACGTGCTGGCATTGGCGAACAGTTCGTTGAGCTGCTTTTGGTCGGCGAACCCTTGTTCGCGAAAAACGAACTTCATGTTCTGATTGATCGCGCCGATCGATCCAATGGAGCATACGCTACCGATCAGCAGAAGCCAGAACGCCGGCTGACGCATGAGATACGAAAAGTCCTTCGGCGCGACGTGCGTGTCCGCCGGCGCAACGGCGTCGCCATCGGGATTCTGCCCTAACTGCGAAGGACGGTCCCGCAAGCCGAAGATCGCGATGGGCCAGGCGAGCAGTAGCGTCGCCGCGAACGCGATCAGACCCCAGCGGAAGTCGCCGGTCGAGTCCGTCACTTTCTGCGCGAGCACTTTCGCACCCAGCGAACCGAAGATCGCGACGCCGGTGTACACCACCGCCATCGCCGTCCCGCGTTGCCGCTTGAACCAGTTCGAGACGATCACTTGATGCGCGATCGGTCCCGAAAACACGTAGCCGACGATGTAGAGAAACCAGAGGCCGTAGTAGAGCGGAAGAGAACCGTCCATTCGGCTAAAGCCGAAAAACGCAAGCGAGGTGAGCCCGGTTCCGATCACGATCAACCAGCGCGGCGAGCAACGCGGGACCACGAGCGGCCCCACCCACAACGTTAGAGTCGCCGCGAGCGGGAATCCCAATAGAATCGCGGGCCGCTGCCAGCCGAACGTCTTTTCGTAGTAGTCGTAAAAGAACGGTCCGCCGTAGTAGGGGATGCCCACCGCGATTCCGAACGTGAGAAACGCGAACGCGGTGATCCACCAGCCGTAAAAGCCACGCTGCATAACGCTTGATGCTATCAAAGGCTTCGCACCGCGAAGCCGTTCCGCAATAGGCTTCCCACCGCGAAGCCGTTCCATTAAAGGCTGCGCAAAGAGAAGCCGCCGTCGCAATCGATCACTTGACCCGCGCAATAGTCGAGCAGCCCGTCGGCGATCGCGCGCGCCACGCGCGCCACATCCGCGCCTTCGCCCATGCGGCGCTGCGGCAGCAAGCCCGCCGCGATCTTGTCGTCGTAGGACTTCTCGACGGCGGAGATCATGTCGGTTCGCACAATGCCCGGCCGGATTTCGAACACCAGTACGCCCTCCGGCGCCAGCCGCGCGGCGAACGTTTGCGCGCTCATCGCGAGCGCCGCTTTCGAGACGCAATACTCGGCGCGATTGACGCTAGCCGTGTAGACGGAAATCGACGTGACGAAGACGATGCGTCCGCGCTTACGTTCGACCATGCCCCGCGCGGCGTCCCGAGTGAGAAAGTGCGGACCTTTCGTGTTGGTGGCGATCAGTTCGTCGAAGCTTTCTTCAGTGGCTTCCAAAATGTCGCGGCGTTCCCGGGGAGCGACACCTGCGTTGTTAACCAGGAGTTCGAGCGGCCCGGTCTTCTCCGCGGCGAAAGCGAGCAAGGCGGCGCGATCTTCGCGCGAGGCGATGTCGCATTGGAAAATCTCGCAGCCCGTTTCCTCGCGTAACGACTCGGCGGCGTGGCGATTGCCTCTGTAGGTCGCCACGACGGAATGCGTGCGCGATAACTCAATGGCGATGGCGCGCCCGATTCCGCGGCTCGCGCCAGTGACGATGGCGGACGGCTTCAACGGTTGCGCCACCGGTCGAAAATCGCCGTCGCCACTTGCTTACCGCGCTCGAACGCCTCGCCGTAAGCCGCTTTTCGCTCGCCGCGCGTGTACGAGTGCCCGGCTCGGTAGAGCCGCTCGATCGACGCGCCCACTACCCATGTACCCGCGAACGCGATGGCCGCTTTAGGAACGATGCCGCCGCCTGCGGGAATCTTCGCCGCTAGCTCGCGCGCCACGGCCCGCCACCCGAACGCGCCCGCGACAAGAGAAGCGATCTCGCTCTTCTGTTCGCCGTAGCCGATCTCGCGATCGCTCGCCGCGCCGAGCAAGAAGATCATGCGAATTTGATTCAGTGTGAGAAACGCTGTATCGCTCGCGAATTCGGCGGGAGTCCACACCAGCCCGACATAGGGCGCAATGTTCGGCAACGAAGTGACTACCGAGAACATCGTGTTCTCAACGGAGATCGACTGAATCGTCCGCCGCGAAACTTCTTCGCGAAACGCGGGAAACCGCCGCGCAAGCGGCAGCCCCAGCGTCTCTTTGCGGTCGAGGACGTCCTTGACGAGTGTGCGTTCGTCGCCGCCGTCCCAAACGAATTCATCGGGCGCAACCCGCAGCCCACGCTCAACCAACCGCAAGTCGTACTGCCCCGGGCCGCCCTCTTCGCCTTCAAGGTGAATGTTAACGGCCACCGCGCGCTTCTTGATATCCGAAAGCGAATCGGGGACCAAAAAGCGGATCATCGATTCGTAGGCCGCCTCCGAGCGCGCGCGTAAATGAACATGCACGGGACGGTCCGCGGACGACCGCACTTCGTTGGGGTTTAGCTTGCCCGCCGCTTGGCGCAATTGACCCAAGATGCTAGCGGACATACGAATCCTGGCGCGTCACGACTTTCACGTTCTCCCTCCAGTTTGCACCAAGCCCTAATCGCGACATCGGAATCGCGGGCGAAAAGAAGCGAAGTACCGCATCGTTGGACGGATGAAACTCCAGTGCGGGTGCAACGAAATACAGCAGCGGCGGGGCGGAGGAGAGTTCGACGCCGGGAAAGTAGCCTCGTTTCTTAAAGTCGCCCTCGTCGAGATGCCAGACCACGCGCATCCAATAGTCGAGAGCTTGTAGCGGTAGATGAATGTCGGGCGAAGCCTTCAACTCGATCACCGCCAGCCGGCCTTGCCGGTCCACGCCCAGCAGATCGAGGATGCCGCGATCCCGGCCCGCGATGGCGGGCGCTTGCCGGTAGACGAACTCCGGGCGCAGGGCCGCGTCGAGTTTCGTGATCTCCGCACGCAAGAGCGTTTCCATCTCCGCCTCGGGACCCTCGGCTAACGTTCGTGCGGGGCGTGGCGATTCGAGCGTCGTGCGCAGGTTGCCCCAATCGCGCGAATCGATTCGCGATTCGCCTCCGTCGTCGAGACAAGCGAAGACCTCGTAGTTCGCGGCTCGTGGATCGAGCCACCGCAGCCGCAGCGTCGTGTTCGATACGTGCCGTTCGGGCGGAAAAATCGCCAAGCCCTCGACGACGCGCTTTGGATCGCGGCGGCGCAGATAGTCGAGCCAGATGAGCCCGAAGCTTAAGACGCCGTCCGGGTCCAGCGAATCCGGCGCGGCGCCGATGGCCGCCCATGAGGTCGCGCCCCGCGAAACGCGCGCGCGGGGATAGATGGGCGACAGGGAATGTTCGAGATCGGGCGCGGTAGAAAGTTCTTCGATGCGCCAACCGGCGAACTGGCGGGAAAGCGCGAGACGGAAACGCTCGCGAAACACCTCGCGTCGGCCTCGCCGGCGCAGTTCGGTCATGGCGGCGCGCGCCGAGTCGAATAGGGTGAGCGTGCCTTCGGTGCGTCCGAGCTTGGCGATCCGCAATTCGATTCGCCCTGGCCGTTGCGATTTCAATCCGACGATCCGGCGCGAGTAACTGCGCTCGGAGTCCCAGGCATGAAGACGAACGCCAAAACCCGCGGATTCGAGCGAGTATTGCCCGGGAAGCAGGGGCATTTCCGGTTCGCCCGGTTCGATCAAGACCGGCCGCGCGGCGCTCGCGAGAAACGCCTGCATCGTTTCGAGCAACTCGCGCATCGCCCGATCATCATCGCACCGCCGGGCAAGCATAATGATCGGAAGGGCATGAAAGACCGGTTGGCGGCGATCGAAGACAGAATCGTGCGGGCTTGCGCTCGCGCCGGAAGATCGCGCGAAGGTGTCACGTTAATCGCCGTGTCGAAGACGTTTCCCGCCGCTGCGATCGAAGAGGCTTACACGCTCGGATTGCGCGAGTTCGGCGAAAGCTACGTACAGGAGTTCGAGAACAAGCGCCCGGTCATCGTAAACGCGCGCGAGGCCCGCTACCATTTGATCGGCCACCTGCAGTCGAATAAGGCACGCAAAGCCGCGGAATTGTTTCAGACCATTCAGACCGTCGACAGCGTAAAGCTCGCACGGAAACTGGCGGATACGGGCGGCGCTTTGCGCGTCATGATCGAAGTGAAATTGTCGAACGAGGAGTCGAAGCATGGCGCCGCCCCGGAAGAACTCGGCGCGATCGTCGAGGCCGTCCGTGCGTCGCCTAGTCTGACCCTCGAAGGACTGATGACGATCCCGCCCTACTCCAGCGACCCTGAGACGGCGCGTCCGTACTTCTCGAAGCTGCGTGAATTGGCGGCGCGGTACTCGCTCGAATCCTTATCGATGGGCATGTCGGGCGACTTCGAAGTCGCCATCGAGGAAGGTGCGACACACATCCGCGTCGGTACGGCGCTGTTCGGCGAGAGGGTGTATTCGTGACACTCGGGTACTTCGCGCCGTTGCCCCCCGCGCGTTCCGGGGTGGCGGATTACGCTGCGTCGTTGCTTCGCGCCTTGCGCCGCGAAGGCGAAGTGCGTTTGGGCGAAGGCGACGTGAATCTTTATCAGGTCGGCAATAACGGCCTGCACGGCGCGATCTACCGGCGAGCGTTGGAGCGGCCCGGAGTGACGCTGATGCATGACGCGGTATTGCACCACTATCTTCTCGGCGCGCTGGGGGAGCGCACCTACGAGGACGAGTTCGTTTACAACTACGGCGAATGGGCCCGCTCCACGGCGAAGCGCTTATGGCGCGATCGCGCCCGGTCGGCGGGGGCGATCGAGTACTTCGAGTATCCGATGGTGCGTCGGATCGCCGAACGTTCGAGGCTTGTGGTCGTGCATACGGAGCGGGCGCGCCGGATCGTTAAGCGCCACGCGCCGGACGCCCGCGTGGAGGTCGTGCCGCATCTGTGGGAACCGGCCGAGGTCGTGCAACGGGAGGTGGAGGACTTTCGGGTACGGCTGCCCCGCGGCACGATCTTCGGAGTGTTCGGACACCTAAGGGAAACGAAACGCCTCACGACCGTGTTACGCGCTTTCGAGCGGGTGAAGGGAGCGTCGCTGCTGGTAAGCGGGGATTTTGTGAGCGACGAGTATCGCCGGGTGTTCGGAGAGAAGTTGCGAGGCCCGCGTGTATGTTGGCTGCCGTATGCCGACGCGCGGGAGTTCGACACTCGCGCCGCGGCCGTGGATGTCGCGATCAACCTTAAGTGGCCTTCGGCGGGCGAGGCTTCGGGCATTGGCGTGCGCCTTGCCGGCGCGGGCAAACCGGTAATTGCGACCGAAGGCGGATCGGTGGACGTCGATCCCGGGCCCGGCGAAACGGAACATTTGGCCGCCGCGATGCAATGGATGATCGAGAGCCGCGCCGATCGCGAGGAACTCGGGCGCATCGAGGCGAAGCGCACTCGGGAGAATCACGCCGCCGGCAAAGTCGCCTCGCAATTATGGAGGTTGATCGCCGCCGCGGCGGCCGCCATCGTCATCGCTGGAGCCGCCGAGAAGCGCGAGGCCCGTGTGCGCATGCGCGACGGCGTCCGCCTGTCCACCAACGTGTTTCTCCCGTCGTCCGAAGGCCGTTGGCCGGCGCTTTTGCTGCGCACGCCTTACGGCAAGGGCGTCGCGCTCTCGCCCGCTTATGCGCCGTTTGTCGATCGAGGGTACGCGTTCGTGGTCCAGGATGTGCGCGGGCGCGGCGCGAGCGAAGGCGAGTTTCGCCCGCTCGATCAAGAGGCGTTCGACGGCGAGGACACCATCGCCTGGGCCGCGCGCCAGCCTTGGTGTACTGGGCGCATCGCGATGCTGGGCGGTTCTTACAGCGGACTGGCGCAATGGAAAGCGGCTCAACAAAAACCCGCGGGGTTGTCCGCGATTTTTCCGGTACACGGCGGAATCGACGAGTACGCGGATCGTTTCTATTCGTCCGGCGGCGCGCTGCGTTTAGGACACCGCATGCTCTGGCTATTCGAGAATCTGCGCGCGCCGGGCGCGCGGACCGTGTCGTTCGAGAACTTCGTCCGCCACTTGCCGTTGCGCACCATGGATACGCACGCTTTGGGCCGGGAGTTGCCGCTGTGGCGCGCGGCGCTCGATCATCCCACTTACGATGAATTTTGGCGCGAGATTTCGGTGCGGGAACGGCTGTCGCGCGTCACCGTACCGGCGTTCTCCGTGGCGGGGTGGTTCGATCCAAACATCGAGAGCGATTTGAAAACGATCGCCGCCTTACGCCGCGCCTCGCCGGCGTCGCGCATCGTCGTGGGTCCGTGGGCGCATAACATGTCCACGCCGTTTCCCGGGGTCTCTTTCGGCCCGGAACGGGGATATCCGATTCGCGCCGCGCAGTACGCGTGGTTCGACCGTTGGCTGAAAGACAAACCCGAATGGCCGCCGGGCGGTCCGTTCACGATTTTCGTCATGGGGCGCGATCAGTGGCGCGAAGAGTCGAATTGGCCGCTGAAGCGCGCCGTTCCCACGCGGCTTTATCTTGCGGCGAAAGGCGAGCTTGCGGCGCAACCGGCGGGTAGCGGCGAGGAGCGATTCACGTACGATCCGCGCAAGCCGGTTCCGACGAGGGGCGGCGCGACGTGCTGCAATCCACAAGTGTTTCCGTGGGGGCCGCTCGATCAACGGGCGCTCGGCCGGCGCGACGATGTGTTGAGTTACTCGACCGCTCCGCTAACCGAGGCGCTTGAGGTCACCGGGCCGATTCGTGCGGTTCTGCACGTCGCCACTTCCGCGCCGGATACGGATTTCACGGTGAAGCTGATCGACGTGTTTCCTAGCGGCGAGGCTCGGTTACTGACGGACGGGATTCTCCGCTTGCGCTACCGTTACGGCGTCGATTGCCCTGTCCCGGCAAAACCGGGGACGGTGTATGAGATCGCGGTCGAAGCGGGGGTGACGAGTAATGCTTTCCTCGCTGGGCATCGCATTCGCGTGGATATCTCGTCGAGCAACTTTCCGAAGTACGATCGGAACCCCAATACCGGCCGCGCGATCGCCGACGAGCGCGAGTTGCGCCTAGCCCGCCAGACCGTCTATCGCGGCGCCTCCCGCCCGTCGCATATCTTGCTGCCGGTGATACCCTGAAGGTGACGGCGCGGTAGCCAAGTGGTAAGGCAGAGGTCTGCAAAACCTTTACTCGGGGGTTCGATTCCCCCCCGCGCCTCCAACGTTCTGCCTACCGGAACCGATCTTTATCGATTAGCTTTTCGTCGCCTAATTTGCCGACATCTCGCGCGACACAGCCGTCTACCAGTAGCGCGAAAATGCCGGGCGAGCGCGGTAAGGAGGGCTACTGGATCCGGGCGGCTCTCTTATTAGAGAACCGCCGGGCCAGATCGTGGACTACTTTACCGGCGAAGCGAAACTCGATTCGCCAAGTAAGATCTCCGCCCAGGCGCAATAAACTTGCACCTTGGCGATGTCCTTCACGTAGGCGGGCACGATTACTTCGCGCTTCTCGCCGCCCTTGATTTTGAACGCCTCCAGCGTGTGGACGGTGCCTTTGGAATCCACCACGCGCCACGTGGGGGCGGGGGTATCGGGCACTTTGAAATCGGGCGTCACGCGCAGAACGCTCTTTCCGCCTTCGGTGGTGTGGACCGCCATTCCGGTATTGGCCTTGGGGCCTTGGAACTGCGAGCTCTTGTGCGGGCCGTGCGAATCGGCGTAAGCGCCGAAGGCCGACACGGCGAGCAGGGTAAACAAACGGGTCATGAACTTTCTCCTTCTATCGATGGGGTAACGGTTATGGTTCGACGATTTCGATGGCATGGCCGTCGGGGTCGCGAACCAGAGTGGACTTTCCCGCGCCGTTGGGCGATTTCGCCCGCACGATGCGGGTTTGCCAATGGATCAGGTCGTTGGGCAGGGCGTCCGGCGGGTAAGGCCGTCCGCCGGCCGGAGCGAGGTATTCGAGAAACTCCACTCCGGGGCCGGTTTCTAGGCGCAGCGACGTAATCCGCAGGCGCGCTCCGAACACGTTGTTCAAGCGCTCCTGCTCGATGCCGTAGTTCTCGCTCTCGCCCGCGACCCGCATTCCCAGCTTGTCGCGGTAGAACT
Organism: Bryobacteraceae bacterium; assembly: GCA_033763835.1. Taxonomy (GTDB): domain Bacteria; phylum Acidobacteriota; class Terriglobia; order Bryobacterales; family Bryobacteraceae; genus JAPKYZ01. The sequence continues at coordinate 24,918 of JANRJS010000003.1, forward strand.
TCAAACTGGCTTCCGTATCGGAAATCACGATCGCGGTGTGGTCTATTCCGAGAAACAGACGATCGCCGCCGCTCCGCCATTTGGCCGATCCTTTGTCCGGCGGGAAAGAGAGAATCTCCAGCGCGTGACCGTCGGGATCGCGAAAGTAGAACGCTTGAATGCCCGCGGCGTTCTTGTTCCAGGCGGGGAGAGATTGCGGTCCGGGCGACGCGTGCCGCACACGATGCGCGCGTAGACGCCGGTAAGCGCGATCCATGTCGCCGACCACGATGGCGATGTGCTGAAACCAGCGGTCGTTGCTGCGCTGATCGTGAGGAGCGGGGCGTCCCGTGGGCGCGAGAAACTCCGTCAAATCGAGAAATTCGCCGCCCAACCGCAGCCGGGCGCGCCGCACGCGAGAGCCGAACACGCCGGTGGCGCGCTCCAGCGCTTCGCCCGCCTCCTCGGACTCCGACACTCGCTCGAAATCGAGGACCTTGGTGAAAAACTCGATCGAGCGGTCAAGGTCGGAGACCGTCATGCCGATCGATTCCACGCCGGCGAACTCCGCGCCGCACGCCGCGAGAACCAATAAAACCGGGACCGTCATCGCATCCTCGCGATCAAGTGGTCGCCCACGCGGAGCGCGTTGGCCATGATCGTCAGCGCCGGGTTTACCGCGCCGGAAGACGGGAAGAAACCGCCGTCGACGACGTAGAGGTTGTCGAGCTCATGGGCTTTGCAATTCGGATCGAGCGCCGAGGTTCGCGAATCCGTTCCGAAGCGGACCGTGCCGTTCTGATGGGCGACTCCGGCGAGCGGAATGCGCTGGCCGACGAACAGGTTGCGCCCGAACAGCCCCTGATGGCAGTCGTGCCCGTGAATGCCGCAATGCGTTTGCCGTTGCATCAGGTCTTGCAACTTTCTCAAGAGCCGCTTGTGGCCCTCCTCGTTGTTCGGCGTGTAACTCAGAACGATATTGCCGTCCCGGTCGAGTGTCACTCGATTGTCCGGGTCGGGCAGGTCCTCCGAAGTGAGCCAGAAGTCGAGCGAGTGGTTGGCCATGATTTCGAGCGTGAAGCCCGGCGCGATCGCGGGCGCTCCGGCGGCGAGCGCGTCGCGATCCAGCTTGCCGACGAACGAAATGTGGCCCATCGGGTAGGTCCATTCGGGCGACCCCAGGTAAAAGTCGTTCACCGAAAGCGTTTTCTGGAACACGGTGGGATTCGGGCATCGCGAGATCGCCATCATCACCGAATTGATGTGGCCCATGTAATGCCGCCCCACGACATCGGACCCGTTGGCGAGGCCGTTCGGATGACGTTCGTTCGCCGAGCGTAGCAGCAGCGCCGCGGAGTTAATGGCGCCCGCCGCGGATACGACAATATCGGCCGAAAACGTTTCGCTCGATCCGTTGCGCCCCACGACGACGCCCGTCACCTCGCGCCCGGACGCACTGGTTTCGAGCCTCGAGACATAAGCGCCCGTCATCAGCGAGACGTTGGGGTAAGCGAGCGCCGGATCGACGCCGAGCGTTTCCGCGTCGGACTTGGCATGCAGCAGACAAGGGAATCCGTCGCAAGTGCTGCACCGGATGCACGGGCTTTTGTGGGGCGCACTCTCGTCGATCCGGATGCCGAGCGGCGTGTGGAACGGCTTCAACCCCTGCCGCGCGAAGTCCTCGCTCAGTTGGCGGATGCGCGGCTCGTGCTCGACGGCGGGGTAGGGAAACGGTCCGCTGGCGTATGGCTCGGTGGGATCTTCGCCGCGCTTTCCGTGAACGTGATAGAGGCGCTCGGCCTCGGCGTAGTATGGTTCGAACTCGTCGTAGCTTACGGGCCACGCGGGCGAAATGCCGCCATGGTGGCGCAACTCGCCGAAATCTTCTTTGCGGAGACGGAAGAGGGCCGCGCCGTAAAACTTGGTATTCCCGCCCACGTTGTAATTGGTGTGCGGATGGAGTTCCTTACCGTCCTTGTCGCGCCACTTCTCCTTGGTCTGATAGCGGCCCTCGATGTTGACGGCGCGCGAGCTCCAGTTCTCCTTTTCGCGCGCCACATAGCCGCCGCGCTCGAGCAGCAGGATCCGCTTGCCGGTGGGCGCGAGCTTGCGGGCCAGCGTTCCGCCGCCCGCTCCCGTGCCGATGATGATTACGTCGTATCGATTATTCATGGAGTTCCCCATAGCGGCAGCGGAAAATGCACCGTTGCCGGTTGTCGTGGTCGAGCTTGGCGCAGAAAACGCGCCGGATTCCGCGGCCCGAAAGGTAAAGGCGCGACGCGAAAAACATGCCGAGCGGAGGCGCGGCGAAATAGATCCAAATGGAGGTCCATTCGTTCGCGACGGCGGCCGAAGCGAAAGTGCGCGCCGGATTCATACTCATGCCGGATATGGGCGACTCGAAGGCGATGAACAGCGCTACCAGCGATCCGGCGAAAAGCGGGGTGTAGCGCGAAAGCGCGCGGTGGTTGGATGCGTAGAGGACCGTGAAGAACAACAGCGCGGAAATGGCGAATTCGGCGGCGAACGCCGCCAGCTCGCCCCGCGGACCCGGTACGGTGACGGCATAACGGATCTCGCGCAACGGTTCGCCGAACGCCAGCCTGGCCAACGCCACCCCCGCCGCGCCGCCCGCGAACTGCGATGCCGCGTAGAACACCGCATCCCAGGGCTTCACTTTTCCGAGCAGGAAGAAGTTCCAGGTCACCGCCGGATTCATGTGCGCACCGGAGCGCCGGCCCCACGGCGAACGGACGATGGTCACCGCCGTCGCGCCCATCGCCAAGCCCATCAGCGCCCTTTGGACGAACGGATCGGCCACGGGCCGTAGCAGCACAGCGAAGGCGCAGGCCGAGATCATGAAGCATCCCAGCGCGCCGGCTTCGATGAGGTATTCGGGCCAGTGTTCGGCGAGCGATTCCATCGGCGGCATCGCGGACGAAATGCGAAGGCGGCCTCCGGTTATTCCGGAATAATTTTCGGGATTCGCGGCATTGTGCCGGGTATGAACCGGCAGCAAAGTCTGATCGAGACCAATTTGCGATGGCTGGAGCAAGCGCGCCGCCTGGTCGAACGTCTCGACGACCGGACCTACTCCACCTCACCGCGCGGATTCGAGCCGCATCGCGCGGGCGGCCACATGCGGCATGTGCTGGAGTTTTACGATTGCTTCCTGAACGGGCTGCCGTCGGGTTACGTCGATTACGACGCCCGGCGGCGCGACGCGCATATCGAAACCTCCTGCGTAGAAGCGGCCCAGCGCATCGATCGGGTCGCCGGCCGTTTGCAGTCCGGCGAACTCGACGGGGACGATATGGGGGTCATGGTGCGGATCGAGGACGCCGACCGGATGCCCGTCATGGGCGCCTGGATGCCTTCGTCGGTAAGCCGCGAACTGCAGGTGCTGGCCAGCCACACCATTCATCACTTCGCCTTGATCGCGATGACGTTGCGCGCGCATGGCGTAGAGGTAGATCCGGCGTTCGGCGTCGCCCCGGCGACGCTCTCCTATGCGAAGGGTACGAACCGGAAAGCGGCTGCCTAGCGCGCCGTGGATCAACTGCTGCTGATCGCGCTAGGGACGCTGGCCTCGGAGGATCTCGCCTGCATCGCCGCCGGCGTTCTGGTGGCGCAAGGCCGCGCGGACTTCGTCTCGGCAACGCTCGCCTGCTTCGGCGGGATCTTCGTGGGCGACCTGGCGCTCTATTTCGCCGGCCGGTTCGGTTGGCGGCTGGGCGGACGCGCCGTAGCTCCGCACCGCGTGGAAGCGGCCTCCCGTTGGCTGGCCGAACGCGGACTGCCCGCCATCGTCCTCAGCCGTTTCACACCCGGCCTTCGTCTTCCCACCTATCTCGCCGCTGGATTTCTGCGTCTACCGCTTGGACCGTTTGCCGCGAATCTTGCTCTCGCCGCAGCCATCTGGACGCCCGTCGTCGTGGGGCTCGCCGCTTACTTCGGCGAGAACGTCCGGCAGGCTATGTCGCTGCCCGCCGCAGTCGCCATCGGCTTCGCCGTCTGGAAGCTCGCCATGACGCTCGCCTGTTTTGAGGAGCGCCGGAGGCTGGTGGGATTTCTGCGCCGCAAGGTGCGTTGGGAGTTCTGGCCCACTTGGGCGATCTACGCGCCGCTGCTGCCTTACTTCGTCTTTCTGGCACTCCGTCATCGCTCGGTTACAGCGTTCGCCTCGGCGAATCCCGGCATTCCCGGCGGAGGTGTACGCGGCGAATCGAAAGCCGCGATCCTCTCGCAACTCTCCGCTGGCTCCGATCGCGCGCTCCGCTTCGAACCGTTTGAGGGTACCCTGCCGCCCGGGTGGACATTCCCATTTGTCCTGAAACCGGACGAAGGCGAGAGGGGAACCGGCGTCGCGGTGATTCGCTCCGAAGAAGATTTGCGCGAATACTTGACCCGTCATCCTAGCCGCACTATGGTGCAGGAGTACGCCGCGGGACGCGAGTTCGGCATCTCCTATATCCGCTACCCGGGCGAAAGGCGCGGGCGTATTTCCTCGATGGTCGAAAAGACGTTTCCCGAGTTGCGGGGCGACGGCCGTTCGACGCTCGCCGAGCTGATTTTGAATGACCGGCGCGCGGTCTGCCTTGCCCGGCGGTACTTGTCGATCAACGCGAAGCGCGCGTTGTGGGTCCCGGAGGCGGGAGAGGCGGTGCGGCTCACCGAGATCGGGTCCCATAGCGGCGGCTCAATTTTTCTGGACGCCCGCTCCGTTTGGTCGGAAGCTCTCGAAAGCGCCGTGGACGCGGCGGCGAAATCGCACCCGGGCTTCTATCTGGGCCGTTTCGACGTCCGCGCTTTGTCGATCGCCGATTTGCGCGCGGGCCGTTTCCGGATTCTCGAATTGAACGGCGTCACGGCGGAACCCGCGCATGTTTACGATCCCGCCGTGAGCTTGTGGGAGGCTTACCGTGCGCTCGCCGGGCAGTGGCGAGCGGCGTGGGAGATCGGGATCGCGAACCGGGAGCGTGGCGCGAAACCGGTTCCAGTTCGCGAACTGCTCCGGCGCGCCCTAGCGAAGAGCGGCGCCCAGGACCGGAATCTCGTGCCGATGCAGGAAGAGTACGGCGGCTGAGCAAAAGAAAACGGCGAGCGCCAGCGCGAACAGTTCGCCTTTATCGCCTACCGCCGGCAGCGCCACGCCGAGCACGGTGAGATGGCTCACGATCGCGCCCGAGATCACCGCCAGTGAAAGCGCCGCGCCGAAAACCACCGTGCGGGGCATCAACAGCAGAATCGCTGCGATCAGTTCCACGACGCCGCTGCCGATCCGGCCCCAGGGTTCCGCGCCGACGGCGGTGAAGATGTACATGGATTCTTTGGCTCCGGTGAACTTGAAGAACAGAGTTTGCAGAAGAATCGCGGCGGCCGCCAGACGCAGCGCCCAACTAACCGCGACGAAGGTTTTCGAGTGGTCGATCATGCGGAACGAATCCCCCGCCGCGCGGGCGTTATTCCCGGCGCAGGCGCGCCAAATCGGTAATCAGAACGCGAATCGGACCGCTCGAGAATACGCCGCCGGAAACGGTTACGCGATCGCCCGCGAACGGAACCAAATCGCGCGAAGCGATCCCCGAGACGAATACTACGGTGTCGCCTTGCGCGATCGCGGCCGGTACGCCACCGCTTAGACAGCGCGCCGCACATTGGCGGTGTACGCGGCCTTCGCCGGGATTCATGACGCCCAGAAAACACTTGGTATCGACGATCTCTCCGGTTACATCGGCCGGTCCGCGATTCTCCCACGGCGCGGCCTTTCCTTCGCCGCGGTCCACGATGGAACCGGGCTCGATTTCGAGCATGGATACACCGCCACGCTCGATGAGAGAAGCCCGCAGGTCTACCCGGCGGCCGTGTTTGCCGCGGGCCAATTCGTCCGCGCCCCACTTGCCCGGCGCAACCAACAAGTAACGGGTACCTCCGGAGTCGATCGAGAGCAGCGGACGCTCCTCGATCGTTCCCGAGTATGTGCGGTAGACGCCGAACTCGAATTTGGAGTTCGCGAACTGCTTTTGAGAAAGCGCGAGAATCGCCGCCACGGCGGAACCCACGGCGAACATCGCCACCACGATTCTGGTCATTCGATCCTCGAAGGTTCCACCGGAGTTCCCGGTGCGCAGGGACGGGGGTCAAGATAAACGACGCCACCGGCGACGCGCGTCCGGTAGGTCGCGACCTTTTCGAGGAACGGCGGGGGCGACGCTCCGGATTCCGGCAAGTACTGATAGCCGTGCCACGGGCAAGTGACGCAGCCGTCGACGATCCGGCCTTCGCCGAGAGGACCGTTCTGGTGCTGGCAGACATTCGAGATCGCGGAAATTTTTCCGTCGTAACGGAAGATCGCCACCCGCTCGCCGCCCGCGCTGACGATGCGCGCGCGCTTCTCGGGAATGTCGAGCGCACGCCCCACCTCGATCAGCCCGGCGGTCGATTCCGGAGTTCGCTCGTCGAGCCGCCGTTCGCGCCATCCGGCGGCCAGATGCAGACCCGTTACCGTCGCCGCACCCATGGCGCACACAGCGGTCAGGGCCGGATTCGTTTCCGCGCGTAGCGCTCCAAACGCGACGTGCGCGATCAGAAGAGCGTAGGCGAAGTACACACCCATGTGCAGCGTCTTCCACACGCGAGGGCTCAAGGCGTTCAGCCAGAAATCATGGCTGGTGGCGGCCATGAAAAAGAGGACGATCAGCGCCGCGAGACCGAATAGCTCGAACGGCGCGTGCGTGGTCAGCAAGCTCACCAAAGAATTCACATCGCCCAGCGCGTGAAACTGAACGATGGCGAACACAGCGTGGGTCAGCGCCAGCAGAAACATCGTGACGCCCAAGTGGCGGCGGTTGTATAGCAAGGGCAAGAACGCGGTATTCAGCCGCGCCAGCGGTCCGATCGAGAGGATCACGTGCAGCAGGAAGAACGCGGTCAGCGACGTGCCGCGGATGACGAGTGTCTCCGCGGTGGCGGAGGGGTTCCGCGCGGCGGTCAACCCAATAAACACGCCGAGAAAGAGAAGCACGCCGAGGGCGATCGCCACATCGTAGCGGCGTTTCGCCGGATTCCAGTAGACCGCCTTGTACTGAACGCTCATCGTGACCGTAGGCCAGCCAGTAACAGAAGCGGTAGCGCGATCGCGAGAATCGTCCAAATCCGCGTGTGCCATCGCCGAAGGGGTTGGATCATCGCACCCTCCGCCACTTGCTCCATAGCAAGGGCCAGAGCGCCGCGACACCGGGCAGTACGATTAACCGGAACGCCCATCCCACCCCCGCAGCCCGGGTGTCGAGCTTCACGATTCCTCGCGTCAGAAAAATCGCCGCAAACGCCAAGCCGATCGCGAGATAGACGCCCGCCGCCGCGGCGATCGCGCCGGCCATCACGCCGCTCCGTAGATGGGGATCGCCGCGCCTGTGATGTGCGACGCCTGGTCCGAAGCCAAATAGAGGAGCATCGACGCCACTTGCCGCGGATCCACCCAAGTGGAGTAGTCGGTCTCCGGCATCGCCGCGCGATTCGCCGGGGTATCCATCGTCCCCGGCAGCACAACGTTCGCCGTCGATACCCCTCGATTCTCGGCGGCCATGGTTCGCACTAGCGATACCAGCGCCGCTTTCGACAGGCTGTAGGCGGCGGAGCGCTCGCCCGGCTCCAACGCGCTGCGGCTCGCCACCGCGAGGAAACGCCCGCGCGACTCGCGCAGCCGCGGCAGTACCGCTTGCGCGAAGAAAAACGCCGAGCGCAGATTCAGGTCGAGCATCTTGTCGAGTTCGCCTGCGGGCGATTCTTCGATTCTCGCTCCACCGGCGAACGCCCCCACCAGATGGACCGCGACGTCGATGCGCGGCGGCGTCTGCGCCAGCTTCTCGGCCGCGGCCCGATCGGTCAATTCGGCGGGTACGGCGCGGAAACCCGCGTGGCCGAAATCTTCCGCGTGGATCGAGCGGGACGCTCCGTAGACCAGTGCGCCCGCGTCGAGAAACGCTTGCGTAACGAACGTTCCCAGGCCGCCCTTGGCGCCGGTAATGAGCGCGATCTTTCCCAAAAGTTGCATGCGTCTATTCTCCCGAGGACGCTACTCGCCCGACGACCACGCCGAGCGGAACTCCGGATACAGGGTCAATCCGCCGCAAGCGAAAATCGTCTGTCCGGTGATGTAGGACGCTTCGTCCGAGGCGAGAAAAGCGAACACGGCGGCGATCTCGTCGGGCGACGCCGCGCGCCCCATTGGAATATGACTCTCGACTGCGGCCTTCGCCTCGGGATCGTGAATCCAGGCGTCGTTAATCGGCGTCACCACCGCGCCCGGTCCCACGGCGTTCACGCGAATGCCGCGCCCCGCGTACTCGAGCGCCAGCGTCCGCGTCAGATTCTCCATGCCGCCTTTGCTGATCGAGTAGGGCAAATATTTCGGCTTGGGGATCGTCTCGTGCACGCTGGAATTGTTGAGCACGACGCCCGGCGCGTTGCGCGAAAGAAAATGGCGGATCGCCTCGCGAGCGCATAAGAACGCTCCGCGGAGATTCACGTTCAGCACGGCGTCGAAGTCCTTAAGTTCGATCTCGTGGCTCGGCGCGGCTTTCTGGATGCCGGCGTTGTTCACCAGGATGTCGATGGAGCCGAACTCGCGGACGACCGCCGCGAACATTTCCCGAACCTGGTCTTCCTTCGAAATATCGGCCTGCACGATCAAATCGCGGCAGCCTCCGCCGCGCGCCGCCAGGCAGGCCTCGTTGACTTGGACGCGCGTGGCTTCGGCTTCCCCCGGTCCGCTGCGGTAGTTGACGGCGACATTCGCGCCTTCGCGCGCGAACCGCACCGCGATCGCCTGTCCGATACCCGTCGAAGCGCCGGTGACGACGACGTTTTTTCCTTCGAGTTTCAACATGACGGTGTGGTGATCCGGCGTGCGCGGGGGATTATTCCGGGAATAACGACATCTAGGAAGGCGATCTATGGGTATGCTCCGAATGCACGCATTGGCGTTCCTCGCCGCTCCCCTGTTCGCGGCCGCCGTCGATCCGGTGAATAAGTCGCGCGATAACGTCGCGTTGAAGGGTCACGATCCGGTGGCCTACTTCACGGATTCGAAACCGGTAAAGGGCTCGGCCGAATTCACGCATACGTGGAATGGCGCGACGTGGCGGTTCGCCTCCATCGCCAATCGCGACATGTTCGCGAAGGACCCCGCGAAGTACGCGCCCCAATTCGGCGGCTACTGCGCGTGGGCGGTGAGCAAGAATTACACCGCCGACGTCGATCCCGAAGCGTGGAAGATCGTCGGCGGCAAACTGTATCTCAACTACTCGAAATCCGTCCAGCGCATGTGGGAGAAGGAGCTTTACGACCGCATCCAATCGGCGGAGAAGAACTGGCCCGGCCTGCACAAATGAAACGACTGTTAACGATTTTTCTCGCTCTCGGGGCGGCGGCGCAGGAAGCTCCGCGCCACGAAATCGGATTGACCCTCGGCTCGTTGCGCGGCGCTTCGCCCAGCGGTCTCGAACTCGGCTCCGGCATGGCGTTGCAAGCGAACTACGGCTTGCGGCTCTGGTCGAATTCGGCGGCCGCGGTGTACGGCGAAGTGCACTTCCTCGCCAATCCGCAACGCGTGGTGACTGCCGCGAATTCGATCGCAACGCGCGACGTCGCCAGCCTGTACTTGACGCCCGGGATTCGCGTGAAGTTCGCGCCCGAAGCGCGCGTCTCGCCGTACTTCGCGGTGGGGGGCGGGTACGCCCTCTACGAGCACAGCTTGCTGACCATCGGCGGCCAGCCCAACCCCGCCCCGCGGACCACGAATAAAGGCGCGTTTATGTTCGGCGGCGGCGTGGACGCCAAGCTGTGGCGATTTATCGGTGTGCGCGGCGAGATTCGCGATTTCTACAGCGGCAATCCGTCGTACAACTTGCCCGTCTCGGGCGGCCAGCACAATGTCGTGATCGGCGGCGGGTTCGTATTGCGTTTCAAATAGCGAAAGCTACTCGAACACCGCGTTCACTGCGCTCGAAGCGCCTTGACGATTGGTGAGCGTTACGCTTACTGCGGCCACCTGAGTTCGTGCGTTCGGTAAGTTGAACGGAATCGTCACCGTGAACCGGCTGCCGAATTGGAACGACGCCGCGCTTTGGAACCACGAGTTGAACAGCGTGGCGAGCGGAATCGTCAGTTCCGAAGTGGCGAGGCTGCCTCCGGAAGCGGCGGTGAAGCGGAACGTCCCTTCCGAAATCTCTCGGGTGGGCGAGTATCCGGTGATCTGCACGTCAAAACCGGTGGGTGTTTGGACAAGAAGCGCTCGCGTAACCACTGGCGGCGTGCGGTCTATGCGAATGGTGCGCACCGGCGCGGGGTTGGGGGTGATATCGGAAGCGCCCGACTTTAACGTCATGCGGATCGTAATCGTCCCCGCCACCGTTCCCGTTGCCAATCCCACGTCTTGCGCTTCGCCGAACTGCGCGAGCGTCGCCCCGGCGGCGAGGGTGAAGTCGACTCGGCGTCCTCCGGTCGCGAATTGCACCGCCGGTTCGTCGCCCCCCGTTTCGGGCGTAAAGGTCATGGTCAACGTTCCCTGGATCGCGGCGGGATAGGGCGCGGGCAAGTTCACTGTCAGCGGAATCGTCTGCGCGGGCGCGACGACGTCCGGCAGATTGCCGACGGCGATGTCTACCACCGTGGGCAGCACCAGCAGATCGAAAATCTGGAGCGCCGTTTGCTGGCGGCTGTCGGCGAGTTGCACATTGAACCGGAACGATCCCGCGGCGGTGGGACGCCCGGAAATCTCGCCGGTGGACGCGTTAAGTGCGAGACCGGGCGGCAGCGGACCGGCCACCGACCAGCTATACGGCGCAGTGCCGCCAGAGCCTAACAGGATCAACGAGTACGGGGCGTTAGCCAGTACGTTGGGCAGCGGACTTGTTGTCGTGATCGCCAACGCGATCACCGCCCGCAGATTTAAGCTCCGCGTCACCGTACGGTTCGCGCTATCGGTGACCGTCACCGATAGCGCGGTATTCGCGGGTAGCGTGGCGGTTCCGCTAATTCGCCCAGTGGCGGCGTCGAGCGTCAAGCCTTCGGGCAGCGCTCCGGCGGTCAGCGACCAGGTGTAAGGCGGCGAACCGCCGGTGGCGGCGAGCAATTGCGAGTAACTCCCGCCGACCACGGCATCCGGAAGCGCGGTGGTGGCAATGGCGAGGGTGAACGGGCCGATGGTGAAGGTTGCCGCCGTTGACACTGCGCCGCCGGGATTCTGCACGGTGACGCTCGCCGTACCTTGCGACGCGACCAGACTCGCGGCGACGGGCGCCGAAAGCTGCGTCGCGCTGATGAACGCCGTAGGCAACACAGTGCCGTTCCACAAAACCACGCTGCCCGGTAGGAAGTTGTTTCCCGTCACCGTGACGTTAAAGCCCTGCGCTCCGGCGCTTACCGTACCCGGCGTGATGCCCACAATGGCGGGGCCGTTGACGTTAAAGCGCACCGAATTCGACGCACCGGAATTCGGATTCTGCGCCACGACGGTTATCGGTCCGGCGGAAACGATCAGCGATTGATCGACCAGGGCCGCCAGTTGAGTGGCGCTCACGAAGATTGTGGGCAACGCCGCGCCGCCCCATTGCACGGAGGCTCCGGGGACGAAGCCCGAGCCGGTGACGGTCAACTGGAACGACCCCGCGCCTGCGATCGCCGACGCCGGGGCGAGGCTGGTCACCACGGGCGGGCTCGGCGTGGAGATCGACAGAGAGAGCGGCATCGACGCGGAACCGCCGGGGCTTTGCACGACGATCGTGACCACGCCCGCGTTGGCCACCAGGGACGCGGGAACCTGGGCGGATAGCTGGCTCGCGCCAAGAAAGCTGGTGGCGAGCGAAGTGCCGTTCCAGATCACCGCCGCTCCATTAACAAAGTTGCTCCCCGTGACGGTGAGCGTAAACGCGCCCGATCCGGCCACGACCGAAGCCGGATTCAATCCCGTGAGGATCGGGCCTGTGACGGTGAATGTCACGGGATTCGAAAGGATGCCGCCCGCGGCTAGCACGGAAACGTTCACCAAGCCCGCCGCCGCGACCAGCGTGGCCGGAACTTGCGCGGAGAGCTGAGTCGCGCTTACGAAGGTTGTCGGCAATTGCGCGCCGTTCCAGAGCACGGCGTCGCCCGCCCGGAAGTTGCTTCCGGCGACGGTCAACGCAAAGGCCGCCGATCCGGAGGCGGTGAAGGATGGCGCGAGACCCGCCACCGCTGGAGCCGACCCGATGGAGAACGGCTGCGGATTCGAGGCCGCTCCGCCCGGATTCTGCACCGTGACATTCACCGCGCCCGGAGCGGCGATCAGGCTGGCGGGCACAGGCGCGGTCAACTGCGTCGGGGATAGGAACGTCGTGCTCAACGCCGAACCGCCCCAGAAAATCTGCGCGCCGGGCAGGAAGTTCGCCCCCCCGGCGGTGAGCGTGAATCCGGGTGCGCCCGCAAGTACGGAGGCGGGGCTAAGCAGAACCAACGAAGGTCCGCCGACTGTGAACGTCAGCGAGTTCGACAAGCCGATCGAGTTGCGCACCGCGACGTTAAACGCGCCGGGAGTGGCGAGTAGATTGGCGGGCACGGTGGCCGAAGCGGACGTCGCGCTCGCTACTACGGTGGGAAGGTCGGTCCCCTGCCAGACGATCGTCGAGCCGGACTGGAAGTTTGTCCCGGTTACCGTCAGGGTGAACGCCGGCGATCCGGCGGGCGCGCTCGAAGCGCTTATCGACGCGAGGATCGGAACCGCGCCGGTAACGTCGAAAGTGACGGAATTCGAAACGGTGCCGCCCGGATTCTGCACGGTGATAAACGCGCGAAGGGGTGTCGCTGTCAGGGCGGCGGGGACCAGCGCCGTGAGTTCGGTGGCGGACACGAATCCCGTCGTTAGCGCCTGCGGGCCGGTCCCCGAATTCCACTGGACCACCGATCCGTTGACGTAGTTGGTGCCGCGCACCGTAATCGAGAAAGTCCCCTGCCCGGCTTGCCGCGCGTCGGGTGTCACACCGGCGGTAGCGGTGATGGTCGGCGTGGTCCCGGCGGCGGTGAGAATGCGGAAAACGGCGGCGTTTGAAGTCGCTCCGCCGGGGTTCACCACCGCGACGAACGCCACGCCCGCCGAAGCGATCAGCCCTTGCGGTACCAGCACGAGCATTTCCGTGGGCGAAACAAAACCGCCGGTTAGTGTTTGAATCCCCGTGCCCGTATTCCACTGGATCGTCGCACCGCGTTGGAAGCCTGTGCCGAGAATCCGCATATCGAACGCCGGTCCGCCCGAGGTGGCCGTAGCGGGCGTGAGACCCGTATCCGCGGCGATCGTCGGCGGGCTGCCTACCACGGATTCCGTGCGGAATGTCACGGCGTTGGAGCTCGCGCCGCCGGGATTCAGGACGGTAATGAACGCGTCGCCGGGCGTGGCGATTAGCGTGTCGGGCACGATCGCCGTCAATTGCGTCGTGCTCTGAAAACCGGTCGCCAACGACTGAACGCCCGCGCCGGCGTTCCACTGCACCACCGATCCCGCCGCGAACCCCGTGCCAGTGACGCGTAGCGAGAACGACGATCCGCCGGCTACGGCGCTTGCCGGGTCCAGCCCGCCCGCCGTAATCGTCGGTGGCGTTTGCCCGGCGGGAGGACTAATCGTGAAGGTAACGGTATTCGACGTCAGGCCGCCGGGGTTTTGCACCGAGATCAACGCCGCGCCCGCGCCGCTGACCAGAGTGGCCGGGATCAATGCCGTCAACCGCGTGGGGCTTACGAAGCCGGTGGCCAGATCTTGCGAGCCCGTTCCCGAGTTCCAGCGCACCACCGCGCCGTTGGCGAAGTCGGTACCGTTGATGTCGATTTGGGTGGCTCCCGATCCCGCCGTCGCCGATGTGGTGGACAGCGAAGTAATCACCGGAACCGTGCCGGAAACGCTGGTGATCGCGAAGCTCACCGAGTTGGACGCGGCTCCGCCGGGATTGACCACCGTGATCAGTGCCGCGCCCGGTGTCGCGATCAACGCAGCGGGCACTAGAGCGGTAAGTTGCGTGGCGGAGTTTACGCCCGTAGTTAGCGGCTGCGGACCGCCGCCCGCGTTCCAGGTGACGATGGAGCCGGTCTGAAAGTTCGTTCCCGCGACGGCCAGCTCGAAACCTGCGCTGCCAGCGGTCACGGTGTTTGGAGTCAGCCCGCCGGTGTTGATCGTGGGCGTAACGCTCGGCGTAATCGTGAACGTAAGCGAATTTGAAACCGCGCCGCCGGGATTCACGGCCGAAATCAACGCCGTGCCCGTATTGGTTAACAGACTCGCGGGCACGATCGCGGTAACTTGCGTCGGCGAAACGAAACCGGTGCTTAACGGAATCGCCGTGCCGCCCGCGTCCCATCGCAACTGAGTGCCGGTGACGAAATTGGTGCCGAAGGCGTTCAGCGTGAACCCGGCGCTCGCGACCGGGACCGACGTCGTCGAAAGAGACGTCAGCGTAAATCCGCCCGCGCCCGCCACCGAAAACGGAACGGAGTTCGAAATCTGCGACGTGGGCGTCACGACGGACAGAAAGCCCGTGCCCGCCGTAGCGAGAGCGGAAGAGGGCAGAGTCGCCGTGAGCCGGGTGGCATCGATGAAGTTAGTACTTAGCGTTAACGGCGCCGCCGATCCGAAAATCCAGCGGACGGTCGAACCGCTCACGAACCCGGAACCGGTTACGGTCACGTCGGTTGTCGGGCTTCCGGCGGAGGCCGAGCTTGGCGCGATCGAGGAGATCGCCGGCGCGGCGACCGGTTGGATCGTAAACGTCTCGGGATTCGAAATCAGCCCGCCGGGATTCGACACACGGATCGTGGCCGAACCGGCGGAGGCGATCAGAGCGGAAGGCACAGTCGCCGACAAACTGGTGCTCGAAAAGAACGCCGTGGTTAGAGAAGTGGTGGCCGAGGGCGTTACCCACTGCACTGCGGAACCGTTTACGAAATTCGTACCCGTGACGTTGATATTGAACGTTGGAGAGCCGACGATCGCGTTGGGAGGCGAGACACCGCCCGGAGCGATGGTGGGTACGGCGCCAATGGCGAAAGGGAAGTCGCGGGCCCGGCCACCCGTCGCATTGGTAACGCTCAAGATGGCGATGCCGGTGGAGGCGATGAGCGACGCGGGAACGACGGCCACCAACTGCGAAGAATTCACGTAACCGGTAGCTAAGGACGTGGTGGTGGAACCGACCGTCCAAGTGACGGCGCTGGTGGGCAAGAAGTCGGAGCCGTCGACCGTCAGGGAGAAAGTAGGTCCGCCGGCGGCGACGCTCGACGGGGAAATCGACGCGATCGCCGGACCGCTCACCGTAAAGTTCACCGTCGCCGACTGCACGGTAACGAAGTTCGTGCAACCGCTATTGGACGAGGCGTTGATGCGCAGCCACATCGGAACCACGCGCGCTACGGTCAACAAGTCTCCGGGCAGTGTCGCGTTTTCGATCTCCGTTCCGGTGGTCGGCCCAAAGGCGGTCCAAAGCGGCTGTCCGTCGAAGAAAAAGGTGACCGTGTTCTGAGGGCAGAGGGGGAAAGGAACCGTTGGGCTATAAGTAACTTCGATCTCGAACGCAGTATTGCGGGCATTCACCGACGGCGGCGTCGCGGTGGTAAAGAACACGCTTTGCGCGGGCGCTACCACGGCGCAAGCGACCACGGCCCATAGCCACCGTCCGGCGCGCATGTCCCTACCGGTTGGAATTCCTCGTCATCATCGGGGCGTCCCAACGGTCGGAATCCCCGGACTAATCGTCGCGGGCTGCGTGCGCAGCGTGCGGTAAGCGAAGAATCCCCCGACGCCCGCCGCGGCGGCCACCGCCACCCACACCCAGACCTTCTTGTTCACGACCGGTTTTGCGAGCCGCGGAGATCCCGCCGAAGGCACAAACGTCGATTGCGCGGATTGCGCCGAACCGACGTTGGTCTGGGTGATAATCGCGCTCGCCGTCTGGGAAAACAACGACGCGGAAACGTTCACCCGCATTAATCCGACCCCGTTATTGAAAGAAATGCGCCGAGAGGCGGCCAAGCCTTTGTCGTCGGTGAACACGGTCAAGGCGCGGCTGCCGTCGGGGAAAAGACCGCTGGGACCTTCCGCCGGAAGCGTGAAAGTCACTGCCACTCCCGACAGCGGATTCTTGTTCTCGTCTTCGACGAGAACGGTAATTCCGCGATTCATTCCCGAGCGCAAATTGTTAATCGCCCCTTCGCCTTCGAGGGTCACGATCCGGAACGGCGGTCGGCTGTCGAGCTGTTGCGCGCCTGCGGGCGACGCCAAAACCAGGGCTAGAAAAGCGGCGACAATCGAACGAAATGTGGCTGGAGCGGCGGTGCGGAAGCTCATAAGACCCAGCGTGCCCCTGAAGACTAACACAGCGCCGGGGGTGTTTCAAGATCGCCGGGGCATCCATGCGCTGGGGTACAATTTGGTTCCGTGCCGCAAGCGACCGCCCTATGCCTGCTGGCGTTTCTGTGCCTACCCGCAGGTTGCGGAGTGCGTCGCGCCGTGGGGCTGGCCAAGACTCCCGCGCTCTCTCTGCAAGTCAATGTTACGGCCCGGGCTAATGGAAACGCGCCGATCGCCGTCGATTTGGTTTCCACTACGGACAAAAAAATTCTCGCGGAATTATCGAAACTTTCCGCGAAAGATTGGTTCGACCGGCGCCGCCAGTTTCAGCGCGATTTTCCCGATAAGGTGTCTATCGCCTCCTGGGAGTGGGTTCCAGGACAGCAAGTGGAACCGATTGCGATCTCGCTGGCGCCCAAGTCGCGGGGCGCGTTTGTGTTCGCGCAGTACCTAACGCCGGGCGATCACCGCGCGATGCTCGACATCACGGGTCCGGCGTTATTGACTCTTGGAGAAGACGATTTTACGGTGCAAGCCCTGCGATAAGCTCGGATGACTTTCGATGGAATGGCGACCTGACGGCCTAGGGGCGAACGAAATTCCGGACGCGGTGCAGTGGCACGAGGGCATGCTGCTAACGCCGCAGCATTTCCAGATCGCCGACGCCCGGCTCGAAGCGCTGGCCCAATATGGCAGTCTTCTCGCGGCGCCTTACGCCTGGGGCCTGCGGCGGCTGAAGCTCGATTCGCGGCTGCTGCCTTCGGGGACTTTTCGCATCCTGGAACTCGAAGCCGTATTGCCCGATGGGACGGTGGCCTCGCGCTCGCCCGGCGAATCCGAGGAGCTCTCGGCAGATTTTTCGGCGATGGCCGATCGCGCGCGCCAAGGGCCGCTTCCCGTGTATCTCGCGTTACCCGCGCGCTCGGAGACCGGCGTCAAGGGTACCCTGGCGCGCTATCGCGGAGTGCCGGGCGAAGGGGTCGCCGACGAGAATACGGGCGAATCCGGCTTTCCGATGCCGCGCAAACGGCTGGCGTTCGAACTCCTGGCGGGAGACGCACCTCCGGCGAAGTATGTGAGCTTTCCGCTGGCCCACTTAAAGTTCGAGAACGAATCGTTCGTATTGGGCGATTACATCCCGCCGCGCGTAGCCGTGGAGCGCGGGTCGGACCTGTCGGAAATCGCCGGGCACGTGGTGAAGCGGTTGCGCGCGAAAGCGATTTACGTCGCCGAACAAATGCGCGCGCCGGGCGCGGCGATGGCGGCCGGTCTCCAAACCGAAAATCGCGTCCGTCTGCAATCGATCGCGTCCGCGCTCCCTCTTCTCGAAGTCCTGCTGCAAAGCGGGTTGGCGCAACCCTTTTCGCTGTACCAGGCGTTATGCCTGGCGGCGGGATCGCTGGCCGCGATCGGCGCTTCGCTGCTTCCCCCGGTGTTCGGCGGATACGACCACCGCGACGCGCGGCGGTGTTTCGAAGAGGTTGCCGGGTTTTGTTTGCGGGCCCTCGACGAAGGCGTTCCGGAGAATTACCGGGTGCATGTGTTCGACTTCCGGGACGGCGTTTTTTCTTTGCCCCTCGACGGAGAGTGGCTGGCTCGCAAACTCGTGTTGGGGATGCGCGCGGCCACCGGCGTCGCGGATAAAGATTTGCAGAGTTGGGGCGAGAACTGTCTCATTGGCTCGGCGAGCGTTGTCCCCTCGTTGCGCGACCGCCGTATTCTAGGCGCCGCCCGCCGCTTCGTCGAATCGGACGAAGACCTAATCCCGAGCCGCGGCGTACTATTGTTTGCGCTGCGTCCCGATCCCGAATTCGTACGCGCCGGAGAACCGCTGGAGATTCTCAACATCGGCGAAAAGGCCGCCGCCGCGCAGCCGCTGCAAATCGCGCTCTATGTGAGAAGCCGGAGTTAATGAATCTCCCCCGCTACCACAACTCGTATCTGCTTACCCAGTTCCGGGAGTTCTACCGCCAACTCGCTCAACTGAAAAAACTGGTGGAAGTCGGGGGCGGCGTCGCGGAGGCTGGCGCTTTCGACCGCCCCGCGCCGGTGGATCCCGCGGCGGGCGTGTTCAATCAATTGCTCGCCGTTCTCGAATCTCAGGCGATTGAGGCCGGCCGCACCGGCGGGGCTTTCGGCTACGAGGTGTATCGCGAGGCGCAATACGTCATGGCCGCGCTGGCCGACGAAATCTTTCTGCACCTCAACTGGGAGGGGCGGCGCTCCTGGCAATTGCTCGAGTCCCGCCTGTTCCAATCGCATTTCGCCGGAGAGGCGGTTTTCCAGCGTATCGACGCGCTGCTGAAACGGCGCGATCCCTTCTACGTCGATCTCGCCTCGGTCTACTTCATGGCGTTGTCTTTGGGATTCGAAGGCAAGTTCCGGGGCGTGGCGGAGCGGTCCGCGCTCGAAGAGTATCGCCGCCGTCTCTACAACATGATTTACCGGCGCAATCCGGAAGTTTTTGTTTCGGAGGCGCCGCTGTTTCCCCAGGCCTACCATCACACGATCGCGGGCGGGAAAGGCTACAAGCTGCCCGATCCGCGAAGCTGGCTGGCGCTGGCGGCGGCGGTCGTCGTAGTGTGGCTCGGCGTCTCGCACCTGTTGTGGGCGGGATTGAACGATCGGGTCTCCTGCTTGATTTGCCGCGCCCTGGGCGGCAACTGCGTTTGCGACGTGCGTCCGGTGAAGCAATGACTCCGGAAACGCTCGCGGGGATCGCCGCCAATTGGCCGCAAATTTTGGGCGCGCTGCTACTGCTCGCCGGATTGGTGGTCTTGATCGTCTGGCTGGGCGTGCGGGAGTCGCGTCCGGCGAGCGTCGCCCCCGGCGCCGAATCGAAGGACCCTCCGCCGGCCGAGAAACCGCGCTCCCGCTGGGCGGGATGGTTCTCGAGACCGAAGGAATCCTCCGGTCTGCGGCAGTCGTTTTCGAGCGCGACGAAGTTTCTGCGCGCGAGCGTCGCCGGGCGCGATTATCGTTACGACATTCCGTGGTTCGTGCTGGTGGGCGGCAAGGGATCGGGCAAAACCACGCTGCTCGAAAGCGTGGGCAGCGGCGTAAGCTACGGTGAGCACGGCCCGCCTGGAGAAGGCGTCGAATGGCGCTTCTTCGATCAGGGTGTCGTGCTGGGGATCGATTCGCATTTATTCGCCGACGACCTGTCGCCGGACGGAGGCGCGGGCGCTTGGCGGCAGGTGTTGCGGCAACTCGAGAAGCACCGGCCCCGGCGTCCCGCCGACGGCATCGTCCTCACCGTTCCCGCCACCGCTTTGGCAGGCCCCGGAAAACTCGACGAAGCGCGATTGTCCGCCGCCGCGGCGATCGCGGGCGATCGATTGTCGGAGGCGCAGCGCGCGCTCGGGATCAGTTTTCCGGTTTACCTGATCGTGACGCGGCTCGACGAAGTGGCGGGATTCCGGAGTTTCTTCCGCGAACTCCCCTCCGCCCGGCGCGATTCGATGTTCGGCTGGTCCAGCCCCTATCAGATCGAAAGCGCCTTCGCGCCCGCTTGGGTGGACGAGGCGTTCAACGCGGTCTCCGAAGACTTGCAGCGTCTGCAAAGCGAAATTTTCGTCGAGCGCGGGCAAGTCGCCGATCCCGACGAAGTGTTCTTGTTCCCGGAAGAGTTCAATGGCTTGCGCGAGCCGCTGCGGCAGTATCTCTCCCGGCTCTTCCGCGACACGGTGTACCGGGAGCCATTCCGTTTTCGCGGAGTCTACTTCACGGGCGATTTGGAGAACGCGGCGTCGTCTAAGTCTCCGGCCGCCGCGCCCCCGCCGCCGGCGGAGCCCGAAGACGAAGAGGACTCGTACTTCCTTTCGAGCTACCGGACCGCTCCGGCCGCCGCGCCCGATTCCTCTCCCGCCGCTCGATCCGAGCCCACGCGCACGCCCGTTTTCCTCACCGATCTCTTTGAGCGCAAAATTTTCCCCGAGAGCGGAATCGCGCGTCCGCTCGGCGCCGTTTTCTTTTCCCGCAATCGAACGGTGATCGCGATCCAGGTGTGCTCGGTGTTGCTCGCGGCGGGACTGGCATGGGGAACCTGGTCGGAATACCGGCGGCTGCAGGAGGAAAGAGACCGAGCCATCGTCCCCATGCTGACCCAGGTGCTCGCCTTGCCCAATGCCAAGGAAGAGAACCGCCACTTCATCCTCGATTTCATGGAAGAGGCGGGATCGGTGAACTTCCGTTCGCCCATGCTGCCCACGTCGTTGTTGAGTTCGAGCGACGCGAAACTCACGGACGTGATGACCGCCGCGCTCGACCGGTATGTCATGACGAACCTCGCTACGGGCCTGCGCAAACAAACGATTCGCGCTTTGCGCGTGCCGGCGGAAGCGCCCGCCGTCCCCGCCCTAAGCGCCGACCGGCCACTTACCATCGAGGGCAATCCGGCTTATCTGCGCCTGTTCCGCTTCGTCAACGATCTGCGGGCGCTCGACCGTAACGCGCGGGTCTATGAGCAACTTCGCCAGCCGGGCGCGTCCGGCAACGTCGAACATATTCGCGATTTGGTGCAGTTTCTCTACGGATCGTCATTGGGCGAGTTTTCGCTTACCGGGCATTTCGCGCAAGCGCTCGAACGCGCCGTTGGGCCGCCATTCCAAGTCAACGCGCAAGATCGCGAGCAGGCCACCGAAATCGCCCGCGTGTCGATCGCTTCGCTGTTCGGCGAATGGTACGACTCGAACGTACTGCTGGTGGACGCGGGACGGCTGCGGCAACTGATCGCCAAAATCGATCAGCAACGCGGTATTCGCGTGGACGATCTCGCCGAGTTGCAGACCGCGTTCAAGGAACTCGAAAGTCACTTGAACACGCCCGGCTTGCGCGCCGCCACCGCGCCGAAATTCGAGTTGCCGCTCTCGTTGCGCGCGCTGATCGTCGACGCGATCGAGAAGGAGAACAATCCGTTCCTCGGGCGCGAACTGCTGGATTATCTCGGCCAGTTGGGCGAAGGCAAGGCGCTGCAACTGCGCGCGTCGCTCGCGGCGGAATCGACTCCTTTGACGGGGCCTTTGCTCGAAGTCGGGGACTCGGTGACCCTGTCGCCGTCGAGCGGGGTGTTCAAACTCGGACTCGAAAATCTGATCAACCTGCGTTTCATGAACGGAGGCCAGGGGCGCGCCATTCGCACCACGATTCCAGCGGGTACGCGACTGATGTGGCGGCGCGAGCCGCTAGTCGAAGCGCTACGCCTGTACGACGTCTATACCCGGTTTACCGAAGAAGGGTTGAGCGACGCTACACCGCGGCTGCGGTCGTCGTTTTCGCGAGTGGCGCTCGAACGTTTGAGCGTCAACCTGCAGGACTTGGTCTATCAAGCGCAGGACCTGCAGGCCCGGCGTGTGGTGCGCGATCAGGAGGCGGGGGCCGACGATCTGCAACTGGAGATTCAGGCGTTCCGCGATTCTTCCGACGCCCTCAATCAACTCGCCGGGCGCTTCCGCGACGCGGGCCTGATCGATTCGCAGAATCGCCTGGTCGCCATCGTGCGCGTGCAGGCTCAGCAGACGCTGCGCGCGCTCGACGAGCGGCTGGCGGGCGAGGATCCATACGCGTCCCGCGACCGATCGTTCGGCTGGTGGGACGGTTCCGCGCCGGTGTCGCTGCCCGCGTTCGAAGTCCGCAATCCCGGCGAACTCGTCGAGTATCTGGCCGCTCAGCGGGAGCGCATCAAGTTGCTCGCGCAGCAGGCGGAACCGTTCGTAAGGTTCCTCGACGCGTGGGTGCCGCAGCGTACCGAGGCCGAATCCCGCGCCGCGTCGCGCTGGCAGACGGTTCTTTCCGATTTCCGCCAATACGACGGCAAGCGTCCGGGGGCGTCGCTCGCGCTGCTCGAAAAGTTCGTCCTCGAAGACATGGATAAGGTTCGTCCCGAGGGCGGCTGCGCCACCGGCGAAACCAACGAATCGCGCGAGAGCCGCGCCGACTACTTCGTCCAAATTCGGAACGAGCTTCGCAAGGGCCTCGCCGAGCGCTGCGAAGTCTTGGCCGCCGACGCCGTTTACCGCGCCTACGCGAACATCGCCGGGTTGTTCAATCGCACGCTCGCCGGGCTGTTCCCCTTCGCCCCGGTTTCGGCCGAAAAGTCGCAACTCGAAGCCGCGCCGGAGGCGATCGCCGAGTTCTATCGGGTTTTCGACCGCGACGCGAAGGCCGCGCGCGCCACTTTACAGGGCAATCGCCGGCTGACCGGGTCGAGCGCCGGCGCGCTCGAATTCCTCGACCGCATGGAGCAGCTGCGTCCGCTTGTGGTTTCCGGCGCGCCCGACGCGGAGAAGGAGCCGCCGCTCTCGCTCGACTTCACGCCGCGGTTCCGCGTCAATCGCGAAGCCGAGCAAGGCGCGAATCAGATTATCGAGTGGACCTTGCAGGTCGGCGGGCAGATTTTCCGCTTGGGCGAGCCCGATCATCCGGGCCGCTGGCGTCCGGGCGGGCCGGTTCGCCTCTACTTGCGCTGGGCGAAGGATTCGTTGTCGCTGCCGCTCGCCGATCCGCGCCAGCCGGACTTGCGCATTCGCGACCGCGCCGTGTTTTTCGAGGAGACCGGCCGGTGGTCGCTGCTTGCGTTCCTCAAGCGGCACGAAGCGCCCGCCTCGGAGATCGTGCGTCCGGGCGAAACCAAACCGTACGTGCTCAAATTCCGCGTCCGCACTGGCCCCGATCCGCGCTGGACGCAGCCGCAAGGCAACGATCCTTCGGAGGCGGCGGTCTTTCTGCAGATCGGCGTCGCGCCTCCCGGCGGTAAAAACGCGATTCTGCTGCCCGCGTTTCCCACGGTGGCCCCGACGCTCGACCGTCCGGCGGCGGCGCGATGAAGAAGAGGAGAGGGCGCTCATGAGTCAATTCCCCTATCCGCTCGAACGGTTGTTGCGGCCCATTTCCGCGGAAGCGCCCGCCGGGGAATTCCTCCGGTACGAGGGCGTCTACGACCGGATTCGGGAAGCGGCGCGCTTCGACGACCCCACGCTGACGCAAGGCGTTTGGAAAACCGCGATCAAAAAGGCCGAGTGGCGCGAAGTGGAGCGTCTGTGTCTGGAGGCGATCGAAACCCGGTCGAAGGATCTGCAGATCGCCGCCTGGCTAACGGAAGCTTGGGTGAACCTTCACCGGTTCGCGGGCCTTCGCGAAGGTTTGCGGCTGATGGCGTCGCTAACCGGCGAGTTTTGGGAAACCGCCTATCCGCCCATCGAGGAGGGCGATCTCGAATATCGGTTTAGCCCCTTCGTCTGGCTAAACGAGAAGTTGCCGACGGCCCTGAAGCTGCTGCCCCTCACCGCTCCCGCCGGGGAAGAGGACGCCATGGCGTACTCCTGGGCGGATCGGGAAACCGCCTACCGGCCGCAAAGCGCGAACCGGGACAAGGATGCAGCCGCCGTGACGCGCGAATCCCTGGAACGAAGCGTGTCGCTAACGCCTAACGCGCACATCGAGCGTTTGGCCGAGGATGTGCGGTCGGCCCAACGCGCGTGCCGCGATCTGAACGCGACTCTCAACGCGCGCGGGCGCGCGTCCGCGCCGAGCCTTTCGCAGTTAAGCGGCCTTCTCGATGAAATCGCACTATATCTGCGAACGCTGTTGGTCGAAAGAGGAGTGGACGATGCCGCGAAGGAAGCCGCCAAGCCGCTGGTCTCGGAGCCGCCGCCGGATTCGTCGGCCGGGAATGTTATGCTAGCGCCGCCGGAGATGACCGACCCCGCCCGAAATCCCGGAACCATCCGCACGCGCGACGATGCGTACCGGCAACTGGCCGAAGCCGCCGATTTTCTCGCCCGTATCGAACCGCATAGTCCCACCCCGTATCTGGTTCGCCGGGCGGTCGCTTGGGGGAACAAGAAATTCGAGGATTTAATACCGGAATTAGTTCAGAACAATCAAGAGCTCGAGGAGATTTTCCAACTTCTGCGGATTGAAAAAGATTCGCGCGAATGAGTGTTTTTCCGTCTTGCGGCGACGCCGGACGCATAGTAGTATTTCGATACCTGTCCCGTTAGGAGACCCTTCGTATGCCAGAGAGTACCCAGCACAAGCTTAGCCGCGTGCGCCCGCCTCGCGTGCAAATCACCTACGACGTCCAGATTGGCAACGCCATCCAGAAGAAGGAGTTGCCGTTTGTCGTAGGCGTCATGGCCGATCTTTCCGGGAAGCCCGTAAACCCGCTTCCCCGCTTGAAGGACCGGAAATTCGTCGAAATCGACCGCGACAACTTTAACGAGGTGATGGCCTCCATCTCGCCGCGCGCCGCCATTCGCGTCGACAACAAAGTGTCGAAGGACGGGGGCTTCGTCAACGCGGAGCTTAATTTCAAAAATATGACCGATTTTGAACCGCTCGCGATCGTCGAACAGGTGCCGCCGCTCAAGAAACTGTTCGACGCCCGCACTCGTTTGAACGATCTGCTCGCGAAGCTCGACGGCAACGACCAGCTGGATTCGCTGCTGCAGGAAGTGGTCGGTAATACCGACGCGCTCAAGGAACTGAAGACCTCGACGGAGACCGCCAATGCCTGAAGAACTCCCCCAAACTCCGCAAACCGAGACCGTCGCCGCGGCGAACGGCGCGCCGAAGTCGTTGCTCGACCGGATGCTTCTCGAAGGCCGGCTCGCTCGCGACGAGCAGCAGAAGGCGCACGCCAAGGATCTGGTCGGCGAATTCGTCGGCCAAGTGCTCGACGAAGGCATGCAAGTGGGCGCGGACACCGTAGCGTCGATTAAGGCGCGCATCGCGCAGATCGACGAATTGATCGGCGCGCAATTGAACGCCATCCTGCATCACCCCGAAGTCCAATCGCTCGAAGCGGCATGGCGCGGGTTGCACTATCTGGTTTCGAACACCGAAACCGGGACGCACATGAAGATCCGGTTGCTGAACGTCAAGAAGCAGGAACTGGCCACCGATCTCGAACGCGCCACCGAGTTCGACCAAAGCACGCTCTTCAAGAAGGTGTACGAGGAAGAGTACGGCACCTACGGCGGCAACCCCTACAGCTTGCTGATCGGCGATTACGAATGGGGACGCAGCCAGCAGGACATCGCGACCCTCGAAAAAATCTCGAATGTCGCGGCGGCGGCGCACGCGCCGTTTATCTCGGCGGCGAGCCCCAAGCTTTTCGATTGGGACAGCTTCACGGAGATGATGGGCCCGCGCGACCTCTCGAAAGGCTTCGAAGCGTCGGAACTCGCCAAATGGCAGAGCTTCCGCAATAGCGAAGACTCCCGGTACGTGGCGCTGGTTCTGCCGCACATCCTCATGCGGCCCACCTACGGCCCCGATAAACCCGTTGAGGGTCTCGATTTCGTCGAGGATGTGGACGGCAAGGACCACTCGAAGTACCTGTGGGGCAACGCAGCCTACGCGCTGGGTACCCGGATTACCGATGCGTTCGCCAAGTACCGTTGGACGGCGGCAATCCGCGGCGTCGAAGGCGGCGGCCTGGTGGAGGGTCTGCCGACGCACACGTTCCGCACCGACGACGGAGACAAGGCGATGAAGTGCCCCACGGAAATCGCCATCACCGACCGCCGGGAGAAGGAACTCAACGACCTGGGCTTTATCGCGCTTTGCCACTGCAAGGGCAAGGACTATGCGGCGTTCTTCGGCGGACAGACCACCAACAAGCCGAAGCTCTACAACACGAACGACGCCAACGCCAACGCGCGGATTTCGGCGATGCTGCCCTATATCCTCGCGTCGTCGCGGTTCGCGCACTACTTGAAGGTCATCATGCGCGACAAGATCGGCAGCTTCGCCAGCCGCGACAACGTCCAGACTTTTCTAAACACCTGGATCGCGGACTATATCCTGCTGGACGATACGGCCCCGCAAGCGGTGAAGGCGAACTTCCCGTTGCGCGACGGCCGGGTGGACGTCACCGAGGTGGCGGGCAAGCCCGGCGCCTACAAAGCGGTGGTGTACTTGAAGCCGCACTTCCAACTCGAGGAACTCACGGTCTCGCTGCGATTGGTGGCCGATTTGCCGGCCGCCGCCGCCTAGGACGCTCACGACGGTAACTTCAAAAGGAAAATCGCATGAACATCTATCTCGACTTAGGCAAAGACATTCCCGGCGAGTGCACTATCGAGGGATTCAAGGATCAGATCGTCCTCGAATCGTTTAGTTTTGGGGTGAGCAACGACGGAATGACCGATCCTTCGAACGGAACCCGCACCTTGGGGAAGGGCAGAATCGGCAGCGTCAATTGCTCGAAGCCTTTCGATTTGGCTTCGGCCAAATTCATGCAGTATTGCATGACCTCCTCCGTCATCCCCAAGGCCACTCTTACGGTCGGTCAGGAAGTAAATAAAGCGTTCGAGAAGTTGCTGGAAGTGGTTCTCGAGAACTGCTACATCCAAGTCAACTCGACGGTGGTTCAAGGCGTCGAGGGGGCTCGGCCGCACGATTCCTTCGCCATCGACTTCTCCAAAATCACGGTGACCTACAAACCTCAAGTCGTCAAGGGCGAGAAAAAGGGCCAGAACCAGTTCATTTGGGATCTGGCTACCAACGTCGACAAGTAACGGCGGTCCATTAGCGGCGAACCATGGAGCCCCGGACGATTCGCGGCGCGCGAACGCCTCTCTTCGAACGAATCGCGAGTTCCGAATCTCCGGGGCGAGTCCTGGATCGCGCCGCACTGGAGCGCTCGGCGGCGGCGTCCGTCGCGGCGCTCCTCAATACCCGTTGTCACACCCATAAGCTCGGCGAGGAACCGCCGGGCGGCCCGGAGGATTACGGCATTCCCGACTTTTCGAGCGTAAGCGCGGCAAGCGAATCGTCGCGCACTTTACTCGCTTCCGTGATCGCGAAAAAGATCGCGCGCTTCGAGCCGCGGCTCGCCAACGTCGCCGTCACGCTGGAACGCGACCCGCGGAATCCCGGCCGTTTGCGCGGCGCAATCCGCGCGAATCTCGCCGATTTCGCGATGTCCGAGCCGGTCGTTTTCGAGTTGGCCGGATCGCCCGAGGGAGTAAGGCTCGCGTGACGAACGAAATCGGATCCGACGCCCGGCTTCGGTACTACCTCGACGAGATGGCTTATTTGCGGCGCATGGGCGGCGCATTCGCCCGCCGCTACCCTAAGGTCGCCGAGCGCCTGCAACTATCGGGCGAGCAAAGCCCGGATCCGCAAGTGGAGCGCATGATCGAGTCGTTTGCGCTGCTCACGGCCCGGCTCGAACATCAACTGGACGCGGAGTTTCCGGAAATCACGACCGCGCTGCTCGGGGTTTTGCATCCGCAGTTGGTGGAGCCGGTGCCGCCGATGGCGATCGCCCGCTTCGACCCCGATCCGGCGCAGGGGAAGATCACGGCGGGCTTTGCGATTCCCCGCGGCGCGAAGCTGTTCGCCCGGGCGGAATCGGGCGTCACTTGCCGGTTTCGCACGTGCTACCCGGTCACGGTCTGGCCGCTGGCGGTGGTGGAAGCGGCGATTGAATCCGCGGACCGGTACCAGTTTCTAGACCGGGAGACGCGCGTGGCGGGCTTGCTCCGCATTCGATTTTCCGTAGCCGGCTCCGACGCCGCGGAACTCGAACTCGACCGGCTGCGCCTTTACCTGTCCGCCGAACGGGCGACGGCGGCGGAGCTTTATGAAAGCCTGTTCGCGCACTTGCTGGGCGTCGTCGTTCTACCTCCGGGCAACGCCCCTCACTGGCTGCCGCCGGGCGCGGTGGCGCCGGTCGGCTTTTCGAGCGGCGAAGACGTCTTGCCGCGCCCGCCACAGGTGCACCCGGCCTACGGTCTGTTGCAAGAGTATTTTCTGTTTCTGGACAAGTTTCACTTCTTCGACGTATCGGGCTTACGGGGCCGGTTATCGGGGGCCACGTTCGATCTCCTCTTCCTTTTCGACCGCCTCCCCAAAGACCGCGCCCGCGTCGATCAATCGGCGTTCACGCTCGGCGCGACGCCCATCGTAAATCTTTTTCCGCGCACCAGCGAACCGATCCGGATCGACCAACGTCGGCACGAATACCGTCTGGTGGCGGACCAGCGCCGGGAACGCACCACCGAAATTCATTCCATCCTTTCCGTCACCTCCACCGCGAATCCGGCCGCGGCGGCCGAAGCGGTGGAACCGTTTTACGGCTTCCGGCACCGCTCCGGCAACGCCGCCCCGCGGCACTTCTGGCATGCCCGGCGGCGTATGGCCGAGCGCGAAGATTTGCCGGGTACGGAGATCCTCTTATCTTTCGTCGATCTCGACTTCGATCCCAGTTTGCCGCCCCTGGAGACGGTCTACGCGCATACGCTATGCACCAACCGCGCGTTGGCGGCGGAATTGCCCGCCGGGGCGCGTCTTGAGATCGAGGAATCGGCGCCGTTGCGCATCTCGACGCTCGGGTCACCCACGCCCGCCTTGTATCCGCCGCTGGGAGGAGCGTCGCTCTGGCGGCTAATCTCGAACCTCTCGCTCAACAATCTCTCTCTCGGGGGCGAAGACGGCCTCGAAGCGCTGCGCTCGATCCTGCGTCTCTACAGCTTCTCGGAGCGCCCCTCGACGTTCCAGCAGATGCAAGGTTTGCGTTCGATGGAATGCCGCCCGATTACGCGGCGCGTGGGCCAAGATTCCTGGCGCGGGTTTTGCCGGGGTACCGCCGTCGAGTTAACGCTCGACGAATCGCAATTTGTCGGCGCCAACGCCATGCTGTTCGGCATGGTAATGGAGCGGTTTCTGCCGCTCTACGCGTCGATCAACTCATTCACCCAACTGACGCTGCGGAGCGCGCAGCGGGAGGGCGCCTGGAAATCCTGGCCGCCCCGCGCGGGAGAGGAGCCGCTTGTATGATCTTCGGCGACATACCGACGCTCGCGGAATGGACCCGGGAGAGCCGCTCCTTTTGGGGCGGCGACCGCCGTCTCAAGCCCAAACTCGTAAAGATCGACGACTTGGTGGGCCGCTATCACCGGGTGATGTTCCAGGGCAAGGTGAACATCCTTTACGAGTTGCGGAACGCCATCGCCGATTGGGCGGCGGACAAGATCGACCGCGATACCCGTAGCGGGCGGTGGGCGGCCATGCGGGCGCTGGAAGCCGTCGTGCTGCGCAAGTTGGCGGCCATGGTGGGTTGGGAAGGGCGCAAATATACCGGCGCGGTCTGCATCGGCTACCGCGTGGGGATCGGCGCGTATCCGTCGAGCAATCCGTACAACCGCGCCCACGCCGAGCAACTGGACGTTGGGCGGCGCATTGAGTGCTTGACGGCCGCCATCAAGAAGGCCTACAGCGAGTACTACCAACAAGCGCTCGCCGTTGGGAGGGACGCCGATACCGACCGGGTGAATCTTAAGATCTTCATGGCGCCCGAGTTCTATTTCCGGCCGCGGACGGGCGCTTACGACGGCATGTGGCCCATCCCCGAGATCTTCCAGAAAATGAGAATCGAGACGGGGAAAGAGAAGTATCGGGATTGGCTGTTTGTGTTCGGCAGTGTAGTGACCGGATCGAGATACGAAGTCGCGACGATCGATCAAGGATTAATTCTCGACAACTACGCGCTCATCCAGGAAGGCGGACCCGACGCCGGGGACGACCGTTACGTGCAGAAGGAATTTACGTCCCACATCGATTTCCTGAATCCCACCGGACTCGGCTACGCCGCCTTCTACGCCGCTAACCAGCCCACTACCAATGTCCGCGGCGTAAACGAGCCCTTGAACTTTCCCACCGGTTCGCGAGCCGCTCGCGCCGCGCCCCTGGTCTTGCCGTTGCCGGCGCTGCGCGTTTCCGAACTCGCGGGCGGAGCGATTTTCACCGCTCACGGCATTCGCTTTGGGCTCGAAGTTTGCCGCGATCATTACATGAAACGTCTCGCTACCAGCCGCGAGGCGGGGTCAATCCAGATTCAACTCGTTCCAGCCGGCGGTATGGATATCGACGATAACGCCATCGCCAGTATGTTGGGCGGAATCGTTTTCAACGTGGATAGTTCCGGCGCGGGAGAAGTGAATCTCAAGATTCGCCAGGTTGCCGCCCCCCCGCTCGAACCCGATGTCCGGCAGGCCGCGATCCCCGGGAACACGCATGTTCCCGCGGGACGGCTTCACATCTACAATCCCTACCCGATCCCTTACCCAGGAGTGCGCAACGATGTCGCCCAAAGGCTCCGCGTCGATCCGGCGCGTCTCTAATCCGGCATGAAGCATATTTTCGTCGATCCTCCGCAGCCCGCCGATTTTTATCGGGATACCGGCATAGGGACGTTCCGCTGGGTTCACAAGATGAACGACAAGCATCCCCTCCGGCAGATTCACAATGCGCTGCTCACCTATTGGAACTTGCCCAAAATGCATGTAGAGCGCCGCCATGCGTTGCTGCTCGACATCGCCGACAAGTGCAACCGCTACGCCGGTTCGAAACCGGCCGAGAAGCAGACATCGCCGAAAATTACGGCGGTCAAGCAATGCGCTCTGAACAGCGTGTTGCGCGTCATGCTCGAGCGGGAGCGGGCCGAGAATCTCGCAAAGGACATGCAGGGCGCGCAAGCGCCGAACACCGTACGCGTCGGCAATCCCCAAAGCCACAGCGTGAAGAACGACTACGAGCGGCTCAACAAGCCCGGTACCCCGGGGATTAAGGGCGACGTTCTCGTCGATCAAGCCGAGTTCTACTTCGACATCAAGCCGACGGGAGACCCCAACGTCGACTACTACACGATGAAGAAGGTGTTATCCCACATGAAGAAGTCGGGAAAACATACCGACGACATCGAGCTTCTGTACATGAACGAAGCGACGCGGGGCAAGTACGCGCTTTCGTTCGATAAACAAGGGTACGTCCGCTATGTCAACGGCGGACTTCTGCAAACGCGGGGCGGTATCGACGAAATCATCTACGCCTTCGGCAAGGACCGCGTCATGCACGCGGGCTCGGTGGAGGAAATTCGCGCATCCACCGGCCTCGCCGCCGTTCACCATTCGTCGTTCTACGCCGGCGGCGACGTGCTGTGCGCGGGAACGGTGGGGGTGGATGCGACGGGCCACTTGCAATACATCTCGAACGGCAGCGGCCACTACGGCCCGCCGCCGCCCGCGCTTTACAACTGCCTCGATATCGTTGCGGCGGACCTGGGGCGGTGGGTAGACCAAGCCTACGCCCTGGTCTTCGATTTCCGCAATTACTATGGAACGCACACGTATCGAAGCGGCCGAAAAGTCAGCCTCTTTATGATCCCCATGGGCGAGTTCTTGCGAACACGCACTCTGGTACCTCAAGTCGGCGACTTCGCTGTCATTCAGTCGAAAACCGAAAACAAGTACACCTACGACATTCCGCTGCGGGCTTGGAATCGCGGCGCGCGCCTCTTCATGAGCTAATGGCGACTTTCGGTTGGCGCGGCGAAGCTTCGGTACGCGAGTGGTTGTTCGCCGAGCCTTGGGCTTTCGAGTTCTACCAGGCGGTCCGGCTGCTCGACGCGATGCGTCCCGGCGAAGCGGGCGTAGCGTTCCGGTCCGCGATCTCACTCGCGTTTCCCGCATCCGAGGTGCAATCGATCGAATCCGGGGACCCGCCGCGAATGACGGTGAACTTTATGGGTTTGGCGGGGCTACTCGGTCCTCTGCCGCATCCCGATACGGAACTCGCGCTCGAACGGCTCTGGTACCGCGACGAAGCGTTGCGCGACTTCCTCGACATCTTCAATCGCCGCTTGATCGAATTGAAGAATCGCATCCGCCGCGCGCATCACGTGTCGTTAACCGCGCGGGCTCCGCATGAGGGCCAACCGGCGGATTATCTGTTTTCGCTGTTCGGGCTCGGCCACGCCTCCTTGCGCAACCGGCTTACGGTTCCGAACCGCGCGCTGCTTCGCTACTCCGGGTTGCTCGCCTCGCATCCGCGCTCCGCTTGCGGACTCGAACGCCTGCTCGCCGATTTTTTCGGAACCGCCGCTCGCGTCCGGCAGTTCGAGGGCCGCTGGCGGATCGTCGACGAAGACCAGCGCACGGTTCTGGGGCGCGCCGGGCGTAATCGAACGCTGGGACAAACCGCCATAGCGGGCACGCGCTACTGGGACCAGTCGGGCCGCTTTCACATCGAACTGGGGCCGATGAACCGCGGCCTGTTCGACGACTTATTGCCGACAGGCGACGGATACGCGCGCCTCGCCGGTCTGGCGCGATTCTACGCCGGGCCGGAGTTCGAAATGGGATTTACCTTGGTGCTGGAAGCGGCGTGCTTACCGCCCGCGAAACTCGGTTCCGCCCGCCTAGGCTGGACCTCCTTTCTACCCGCCCGGATTCCGGCGGACTCGCCCGTGCGCCTGTCCACGCGCTACGCTGAAAATCCCGAGGAGCTACCGCGCGACCTCCATGCAGCCGCTCGCCCACGGCAATAGCCCGCTGATTTTCTCGACGCCTCTCGGCGCGGATCGATTGATCGTCGACCGGCTGCAGGGATCGGAGTCGATTTCCGGTTTGTTCGAATTCCGGCTCGACTTGCGGTCGAGCGATCCCGAGATCGACTTCGCGGCGCTAATCGGGCAAGCGGCGTCCGTCAAAATCGCCATCGCAGCCGCGGAGCCCGCATACATCCATGGAATTGTCGGCCGCTTCGAGCAAGGTTTATCGCCATCGAGCCATGCCGTTTATCACGCGGTACTCCATCCCTGGCTTTGGCTATTGACGCTCAACTCCGACTGCCGGATTTTTCAGAATTTGTCGGTGCCCGAAATTATCAAGCAAGTGTTCGGCGATCTGGGATTCGCCGACTTTCGCGACGCCTTGACCGGCAGCTATCCGCCTCGCGAGTATTGTGTGCAGTACCGCGAAACCGCCTATGCATTCGTGACGCGGCTGATGGAGGAAGAAGGAATCTTTTTCTTCTTCGAACACACCGCATCGGCGCATACGTTGGTGCTGGCCGACGACGGCGGCGCTTGGCTCGATTGCCCCGGTCTCGATAAAGCCGAGGTTCGCGCGTCGAGCGGGGCGGAACGGCCCGACAACGCGATCTTCGCCTGCACGCTCGAACGTCAAGTGACGGTGGGACAGTACCAATCGGACGATTACAACTTCGAGACTCCGGCCGTGGATCTGATGGCGAAGGCCAGCGCGGACGATCCGGCCCGCTCGCTTTACGACTACCCGGCCGGTTACACGGCTAAAGACCTGGTGGAATCGAGCGCGAATCGCGCCCTGACCGGCTACGAAGCGCTGGGGCAGACTCTACGCGGCGAAAGCACGATCCGCGGCTTTCACGCGGGGGCGAAGTTCGCGCTCGCCAAGCATCCGCGCGCTTCGGCGAACACCGAATATGTATTGCGGCAAATGACGACGCGAGCCGACCAGCAGCGCCACGAAAACTCGTTTGAAGCGTTTCCGGCGTCCATCGAGTACCGGCCGGTTCCCCGCCGCGCGAAGCCCACCATCGCCGGGACGCAGACGGCGGAAGTGGTCGGTAAAGAGGGCGAAGAGATTTGGACCGACAAGTACGGCCGCGTGAAGGTAAAGTTCCACTGGGATCAGACTCCCGAAAAAGACGAAAACGCGTCCTGTTGGATTCGCGTGGCGCAGGGATGGGCGGGGAAGCAGTGGGGATCGTTCTTCTTGCCGCGCATCGGCCAGGAAGTGGTGGTGAGCTTTCTCGATGGCGATCCCGACCGGCCCCTGGTCACCGGTTGCGTCTACAACGCCGAGCAGACCTTACCGTATCCTTTGCCCGCCGAACAAACCAAGAGCTACGTGAAGTCGAACAGCTCGAAAGGCGGCGCAGGATTTAACGAAATCCGGTTCGAGGACAAGAAGGGCGTGGAGGAGATCTTCATCCAGGCGCAGAAGGATCTCACGACGAAAGTGATCGGCAACGAAATGCACACCGTCGACGGTTTGACGCGGATCATTCGCGTCAACAAGGGGAACGAGGTCCACGCCGTCAAGGGCACGCGTTCCGTGACGGTGAACGGCAACGAAGAACATCACAATACGGCGAACTTCAACCAGGATGTCCAGCATGGCAACTACACGCTCGAGGTGCAGGGCGACATCACGATCACCGCTACCGGTAACATCTCGATTAAGGCCGATCAGTCGCTAAAGATCGAGGCGGGGACGACGCTCGAGTTGAAGTCGGGCACTTCGTTAACGGCGAAAGCGGGTACCTCGTTGACCAGCGAGGCGGGAACCTCGCTCACCAATAAAGCGGGCACGACGCTCGAAAACAACGCCGGCATTTCGTTGACGAGCAAAGCGAGCGCGTCGCAAACCGTGGACGGCGGCGGCATGCTGACGCTGAAGGGCGGATTGGTGAAAATCAACTGATGACCGCCGGGATTCACGAACGATTCGACGAACAAGGGCGGCCCCTGGAGCGCGCCCCCGTCGCCGATGGCGTCCTTCACGGCGAGGTTCTGTTATACGAAGGCGGGCGCGTTTCCGCGCGTCTGCAATACGCCGGAGGGAAGCGGGAAGGCGAGGCGATTTTCTACTACCCCAACGGCGTCCCGCTGAATCGCGCCAACTACCGGAACGACCGGCTCGACGGCGAATCGCTGTTCTACGATCCCGAAGGCCATCTGGTCCGTAAGGCGCGCTATGCGATGGACGAACTGGAGGGCAAGTGCGTCTACTATTACTTATCGGGCCGGCCGAGGCAACTCGAACAATACAAGAACAACCTGCTGGACGGGGAACTGGTGCGCGTTTCCGAGGACGGCAAAGTGGAAGCGCGGGAATGCTACCGGGCCGGCCGTCGCGTCGAATGTCCGCCGGATTGGCAAGATACAAGTAAGGGCTGAGGAGAGGCGTATGGCGATCGCGACTTGCATGGGCGGCCTGCTGCAATGCAGCTTCGGCGTAGCCCCAAGTTCTTTGGTCGTGCTGCCGGTGTCGCGCGTGTTGACCCAAACTCCGGCGGCGAATATCATGGACCACGCCCCGCTGGTGAACATCATGCCTTTCGGAATGTGTTCCTCGATCGCCAACCCCGCCGTTGCGGCGGCGACGGCGGCGGCGTTGGGTGTGCTGACTCCGATGCCCTGCGTTCCCGTGACGCCCGCGCCATGGGTGACGGGCAGTCCTACCGTGATGGTGGGGGGCATGCCCGCGCTCAATAACTCGAGTAAGTTGATGTGCGCCTGGGGTGGAGTGATTCAGATCGGGTTTCCAGGACAAGCGACGGTGATGGTGGCATGAAATACACGTTAGTGCTGACTCGCGGCACGTTGCTGCTGCTGGCGGCGGGAGGCCTGACCGTGGGCCTATTGTTCTTTCTCGCCGGAATTACCGTGGGTTTGGCGATGTGGCAACCCACGCAGGCCGATATCCAACTGGCGCGCGCATATCGCGATAAAAGCGCTCCCGCGCCAAGCGTTCGGCAAACGGAGCCAGTGGCGCAGCCGGTCGTGGCAGCGGCACCGCCTCCTCCGCCGGTCGACGACTTGAAGCCCTCGCCCGCCGGGGACGCGGTTGTTATCCCCGCCGTCGAGCCCGCGCCGCTCGGGGCCTCTCTCCACGTCGCGAAACCCGCCGAAGCGGCGCCGGTTGCCCGGGACGTTCCCGCCCCCACCGCCGCCGAGTTCGCCGTTCAAGTCGGAGCGTTTCTCGATCCAAAGAACGCCGCCGAAATGCAGAAAGATTTGAAGGAGCGCAACATTGCCACGACCCTGTTTAAGGGCTACGACGGCAGCAAACGTGTCTGGCATGCCGTGCGGCTCGCGCAACCGTTCGGCGATTTGGCCAGCGCCTCGCGCGCCGCCGCCGATTTCACGGGGAAGGAACAGATTCAGGCTCTGGTTCGCCGAGCCAATACGCTCTGATCCGCCGTGGAAGTCTCCCTCAAGTTTCTTGTCGCCAAATTGAATCCGGTCTGCCGCGCGGCGATGGAGGCCGCCGCCGCCAACTGCTTCAGCCGCACGAACTACGAAGTCGAAATCGAGCATCTTCTGCTGCCGCTGCTCGACCGTCCGGCGACGGATGTCGCGCGAGCCGTGCAGTTTTTCGCGGTCGATCAAAGCCGTCTTACCCGCGACTTGACGCAGGTGCTGGACCGGTTGAAGACCGGGAACTCGCGCAGTCCCGCGCTTTCACCGCGGATTTCGAAGCTGCTTACCGACGCGTGGACGGTGGCGTCGCTCGAGTACTCGGCGGGCGAAATTCGTTCCGGATTTCTGCTGATGGCTCTGCTCGGCTCGGGAGACCTGGGACGGCTGGTTCAGGAAAGCTCGGCGGAACTGCTGAAGTTCAACCTGGCGTCGCTCAAACAGAACTGGCCCGCGAACGTCGCGGGATCGGAAGAGGGCGGCGGAACGGCGGCGCACCCCGTGCCTTCGACGCCGGGCGGCACGGTTCCGGCGGCGCCCACTCCGGCGCTCGATCAATACACGATCGACCTGACGGCGGCGGCGCGCGCGGGCAAGATCGACCCTATCCTCGGGCGCGACACCGAAATCCGGCAGATCGTCGATATTCTCACGCGGCGGCGGCAGAACAATCCGATCCTGACGGGCGAAGCGGGCGTCGGAAAAACGGCCATCGTCGAAGGGCTCGCCTTGCGCATCGTGGCGGGCGACGTTCCGCCCGCGCTGCGCGACGTGGCCTTGCGTTCGCTCGATCTCGGTTTGTTGCAAGCGGGCGCGGGGGTGCGCGGCGAGTTCGAGAACCGGCTGAAATCCGTAATCCAGGAAGTGGCCACCTCCGCGCGCCCCATCATCCTGTTTATCGACGAGGCGCATGTGCTGATCGGCGCGGGCGGTCCCGCCGGACAGGGCGACGCCGCGAACCTGCTCAAACCCGCGCTCGCCCGCGGCGAACTGCGGACCATCGCCGCCACCACACAGGCCGAGTACAAGCGCTACTTCGAGAAGGACGCCGCGCTCACCCGGCGCTTTCAAGTCGTCAAGGTGGACGAGCCCAGCGAGGAGCAGGCGATTCACATGATGCGCGCTATCGTGCCCGTGCTCGAAAAGCATCACGGCGTACATCTTCTGGACGAAGCGGTGGAGGCTGCCGTGCGCCTCTCGCACCGGTACGTCACTAGCCGTCAACTGCCCGACAAGGCGGTGAACATCCTCGACACCGCGTCGGCCAGAGTCGCCATCGCGCGCGCCGCCACTCCTCCGATCCTCGAAGATTGCCAGCGCGAAATCGCGATGACCGAGGCCGAGATTCGCGTGCTGGAGCGCGAGGCGGTTACGGGGTCCGATCACGGCGAGCGTCTCACGCAACTGCGCGACGCGTTGGCGAACGCGGAAACTCGCCTCGCCGATCTGGAGGACCGCTACAAGGAGGAGCGGCGGCTGGTCGGCAGCGTGCTCGAGTTGCGGCGGCAAGCGGAGCGCTTGGGCGTCGATTCGCCCGACCTGGCGGGCGTTCGCGCGGCGCTCGATCAAGCCAACGCGCAACTCTCGGCGTTGCAAGGTTCGCAGCCCATGATGCAGGTTTGCGTAGACCGGCAGACCGTCGCCGAGGTGATTTCCACCTGGACCGGCGTTCCCGTGGGCCGGATGCTGAAGGACGAGATTCGTACTGTCTTAAATTTGCACCATCAGCTCGCCGAACGTGTGGTGGGGCAGGATCATGCGCTCGAAATGATCTCGAAGCGCATCTACGCGACGCGCGCGGGACTCGACGATCCTTCGCGGCCGACGGGCGTATTCCTGCTCGCAGGCCCTAGTGGCGTTGGCAAGACGGAAACCGCGCTCGCGCTCGCCGACATTCTCTACGGCGGCGAACGCAACGCCGTCGTCATCAACATGTCCGAGTATCAGGAAGGGCACACCGTTTCCTCGCTGCGCGGATCGCCGCCCGGCTACGTGGGTTACGGCGAAGGGGGCATCCTTACCGAGGCCGTTCGCCGCAGGCCCTACACCGTGGTCTTGCTCGACGAGATGGAAAAGGCCCACGCCGACGTGATGGAGATTTTCTATCAGGTCTTCGATAAGGGCCGCATGGAGGACGCCGAAGGGCGCGAGATCGATTTTCGGAACACCATCATTTTGATGACCTCGAACGTCGGCGGCGACCTCCTGCAGCGGCTTTGTGCGGACCCTCGCCGCTTACCCGCCCCGGAAGACGTGGTTACGGCGATCGGCCCGGCGTTGCGGCAGGCGTTCAAACCGGCGCTATTGGGCCGCGTCGTCGTGGTGCCGTATTACCCCATCCTCGACGGAACCCTGAAGCGCATCGTCGAACTGAAGCTCGACCGCGTCCGGCAGCGGCTGCTTCAAACCCACCGGATCGGTCTCACCTACTCGGAAGACCTGGTCGAAGAAGTGGCGCGGCGGTGTACGGAAGCCGATAGCGGCGCACGCAACGTAGACAACGTGCTGACCAACTCGCTAATCCCCGAAATCTCCCGCCAACTCCTGTCCCGGTTGGGCGAACGCGAGCCGGTCACGTCGATTCACGTTTCGATGACCGCGTCCGGCGGCTTGCGTTACGAGCTGGCCTGACGAGCGTCAGTTCAGTTTCTCGTGGCAGTACGAACAGTCGTTCGAGGCTTGGTGCCGCCGGTGGCAGCTCATGCAGTCCGCCATCGCAATTCCCTTTTCTTTCGAGATCACGGTCCGCTCCGCGACCGGTCCGTGGCAGGTCTCGCAGGTAGCTCCCGCGGCTAGGTGCGACTTGTGGCTCCAGTAGACAAACGTCGGCAGCCGGTAGACGCGAATCCACGGCACGGGCTTCGAATCTTCGTGAAACTTGGCGAGCTTGCGGATTTCCACGCTGTCCGTCTTGACGCTCGTATGGCAAGCCATGCAAGTTCGCTCCGCGGGGAACGTCATCGCTTCGCCGGGAGGCGGATTTACGTGACAACTCTTGCAGGCGAGCTTCAACTCTCCCGCGTGCGCCTTGTGACTGAATGGAATCGGCTGCCGCGGAGCGTCGGCCCCGAGTAGAGCGAGCAAGCTAAGGCAAAGCATAGGCGATCAATTCGTCCGCTACCGCTGATTCGTAGTCGTTACCGCCGCCCGCCGCGACGACGACGAACTGCTTACCCGATTTCGGCGCCCGGTAGGTCATCGGCGTCGCGAACGCGCTGGCGGGCAACTCGGTTTCCCAAAGCTTGACGCCCGTAGCGGCATCGAAGGCCCGAAAACGCCGGTCGTTGGTGGCGCCGGCGAACACCAGGCCCCCGGCGGTCACGATGGTTCCTCCGATGTTCGGCGATCCGGTTTCCGGCGCGCCAAGCGGTACCCGCCAGCGGAACTTTCCTTCGATCATGTCGATCGCCGTCAGATGCCCCCAGGGAGGCTTTTGGCAGGGGGTCAGTTCTTTGTCCCAGAATCGCGAATCGCGCGTGCCCACGCCGCGCGTGCGGGCGATCGATGTCCCCGGCCGCGCGGTCAAGTATTGGATCATCCCGACATCCATGCTGTTCACATACAGCGTTTGCGTGCGCGGGTCGAAACTCGCGCCGCCCCAGTTTGCGCCGCCGTTGGTTCCGGGAAACACAATGGTCGTCTTGGAGCCGATGGGCGTGTAAGGTCCGCCCACGATTGCGTCCTTAACGATGCCCTCGCAGAACGCCGAACCCGGGCGCAGTTCGTCCAGCCGGAAGCTATTGCGCGCGAACGGCGGCGGTTTCACCGGAAAAGGCTGCACTGGCGAGGTTCGTTCGCCGGAAATTTCGCTGGCGGGCACGGCGCGTTCTTCGATCGGGAAATAGGGCTTGCCGGTCTGGCGGTCGAACACAAACAGCAGGCCCGTCTTGGTGACTTGCGCCACCAGCGCTTTGCCGCCCATCTCGATCAGGTTGGGTTGGGCGGGCAAGTCGTAGTCCCAAAGATCGTGGCGGACCGTTTGGAAGTGCCAAATCCGCTTGCCGGTGGCGGCGTCGAGTGCGACCAAACTGTTGCCGAACAAGTTATCGCCCTTGCGGTCGCCGCCGTAGCGGTCCGTAGCGGGCGAGGTGAGGGGAACGAACACCAATCCGCGCTTCTCGTCCACGCTGAGCGGGGCCCACGCGTTAATGCCTCCGCGATCTGCGGTGCTGCCCGGTTCCCAGGTATCGTGCCCGAACTCGCCCGGCTGCGGCACGACATGGAATCGCCAGACGAGTTTTCCCGTCGATACCTCGAAGGCGCGGATATCGCCGCTGGGTCCTTGCGGTTCGCCGTCGCTCGCCAAGCTGCCGACGATGGCCAAATCGCGATAGATCGCGGGCGGACTCGTGAGTCCGTAGGCGCGGTCCGGGAAGCGGTCCGCTACACCGGCGCGTAAGTTGACGGACCAAACTTCGCGCCCCGTCTCTGCGTCGATCGACAATAGCCGCCCGTCGAGCGTACCGTACAGCAGACGCTTTATCCGGCCGTCCGACCACCACGCCGCCCCCCGGTTGATCAGCAGGCTGTACGTGCGCTTGAGATCGAGTTTCGGATCGAACGCCCAAATCTCGCGCCCCGTTTCCGCGTCGAGCGCCACCAGCCGATTGAACGGCGTAGTGAGGTACAGACGTCCTCCGATCGCGAGCGGAGTGCCTTCAAACGCCGTCCGGCTCATCGAAGTCCCGTCGCTTTTTTCGCCGGTCCGGTACGTCCAAGCTACCTTTAGCTTCGCGACGTTCGACCGGCTAATTTGACGCAAGGGGCTGTACTTCGAGCCCCCTGCGTCGCCGCCGTAGTAGCGCCACTCTTGCCCGAAAACGCCGAGCGCGAACGCTGCGGCCGCCAACGGTCTCAGAACGTCAACCTCGCGTTAAGCTGAATCACCCGGGCGCCGCGTGTGCCGGTGAACTTGCCGAAGTTGGCGCTGCGAATATTGGCGTCCAGCCCGCTGAAGTTGGTGTGATTGAACGCGTTCAGAAGATCGCCGCGCAACTGGAACCGGAAGCGCTCCGTGAAA
The DNA here is from genome assembly GCA_033763835.1 of Bryobacteraceae bacterium. Lineage (GTDB taxonomy): Bacteria > Acidobacteriota > Terriglobia > Bryobacterales > Bryobacteraceae > JAPKYZ01. Next base: position 66,042 of record JANRJS010000003.1, read on the forward strand.
TTGAAGTTCTTGGCGAATCCGAGATCGACGTTGTAGAACCCGGGCAAACGAAGCGCGTTACGGCCCAGCGTTCCGGGCCTTTCCGAAGCGCCGCTGGCGGGGATTTGCCGCACTTCCTGAAACGCGGCGCGATTGAGGTAGATCAGATCGCTCTCGGGATTGTCCCGATACACCTGCCCGCCGATGTAATCCACCCGCTGGCCGGGAATCGAGGAGGGGTTGCCAATGTGAAACGCGTTCCCCGTGCCCGCGGTCACGATTCCGCTGATCTGCCATCCGGCGAACGCAAGCCGCCGGAACGCCGATCCGCCTCCCGCCCATTTCGCGAATGGCAGTTCGTAGAGAACATCGGTGGCGAAGCGCTGACCCACGTCCGTCGGTCCGGGGCCCCGCTCGGGGCGAAGGTTGTTGTTGTCCTGCGGGCGCTGGCTATTGAGCACCAGATCGCCGTCGCTGAACGTCAACTGCTTCGACCATGTGTAGTGCACGTTGAACAGGAAGTTGTTGGACATCCGCTTGCGCAGAGAAGTTTGCCAGGATTCGTAACGGCTCCGTTCGCTGCCGTCGTAGAAGCGGATTTGGCCCAGCGTCGGGACGGGGCGGACGCCGGTCACGCGGTCCACTTGATTAACGTCGCGCACCATGTTGAGTTTCAATCCGCGAGTTCCGACGTAGCTCGTTTCTAGCACCAGCGTGTCGGTCAGCTGCCGCTGAACTCCCAGTTGGAACTGCAGCGAGTAGGCGTTGGGAAAGTTTTCCGAAATCGCCGCCGAGGGCGACAGCGGCGCGCCTTTCACTAGGGGCAGCACGTTGGCGTTGGTCACCGGATAGCGCAACTGGGGAAATTGAAGCGCTTCGGCGCGCGAGAAAATCCGCCGGAACGGCTCGTCCGCGGCGTTCTGCACCAGATCGATGGGCGTAAACAGATTGCGCGGCTGCACGAACATGCCGAACCCGCCGCGCACTACGGTCTTGCCGGACTGGTCGGCCGTGTAGGCGAAGCCCACGCGGGGCGCAAAATTGTTGCGGTCCGCTTTATAGATGCTGTCTCGCGGCAGCAGCGTCCCGACGCCTTGATTGCTGAGGTTGAACAACCGGGCGTCGCGCTCCTCGGGAACCGTTACGTAGTCGTAGCGCACGCCCAGGTTCAGTGTCAGCCGCCGGTTCACGCGGAAGTCGTCCTGGATAAATCCGCCGAACGACGTCTGTTTCATCAGAAACGGCAGCACGCCGAAGGTCACTTGAATCCGGCTGGGAATGTTGGCCAGAAAGTCGGCTTCGTTCGCGTATTGGATGTCCGGCGATTCCACGTTCTCGCGCCTTGCAAAGCGCTTCAGGAAGATGCCGCCGAACTTTAGATTGTGCCGGCCGATCGTCTTCGCGGTCACATTTTCCCAACTGAACGTTTCGCCGGACCGGGTGAGCGTTTCGCCGCCGGTGCCGAATCCGAGATTGCCGCTAATCCCCGCGAGTCCTAAAGTGTAGATGCCGTCGATGCGCGACACCGTGTTGTGATTGCCGCCGAAGCGCGTTTCGTTCGACCAGTTGGACCGCGTGTAGACCAGGTTCAGCGTGCCCGATTCCGCCGTGCCCGTGAAGACCTGCGAATTTGGGGTGGCCACTCGCGGATTCTCCACCTGAGGCCGCCCGCGGGTGTAGCGGGCGCTCATCGTTAAGTTGTCGTTGATGCGATAGTCGACGCGCGTCACACCGTGATTGTCGGTACCGGCGTTCGAGGCGTTCGTTACGTAGAACGCCGTAATCGCTCCCGCCGGAGCGCTGGCCGGCAGCGGGAACAAATCGAAAAACGGGCGGTAGGCGGGCACGGCCGCGATGGCCCGCGCGCGAAACTCGGCGGTGGGCACTTGTCCGCTGACGGTCAAAGCGCGGCGTTGGCGATAGCCTTCGTAGACGCCGAAGAAGAACAACTTGTCCTTGATAATCGGGCCGCCCAACGATCCGCCGAATTGGTTATAAACCAGCGGTCCTTTGATCGCCGCGAACTGCGGGCGCGCGGCAAAGTCCTCCACTTGATTGTTCAGGAACAGGCTGCCGTGAAACTGGTTCGTGCCGCCCTTGGTGATGATGTTGATGCCGCCCGACAGCGTATTGGCGAGTTCCGCCGAAGGGATGCCTTTGGTGACGTCGAGTTCGGCGATCGCTTCGAGACTCACCGTTCGGATCGGGTTGAAGTTCTGCGCCATGCCGAGCGACGGAACTTCCGGATCGCCCTCCGCGTCCGTGCCGTCCACCGTTAACCGGAATCCCGCGCCGGGCAGTCCGTTCATCGAGACGCCCGTACCCTGTCCGGTAATGCCCGTGCCCAGGCCGATGATGTTGGTCCAATCGCGGCGCGCCAGCGGCAATTCTCGTACCTGGACTTCGGTTTTGCCTTCGCGCTGTTCGGCGGAAACCGTGTTAACCAGCGGCGTTGAGGACGTGACCTCCACCACTTCCGCGACGTTACCCAGTTCCAGCCGGTATTCCGCGCCGACGCGCTGGCCGCCGCTTAAGGCGACACCGGTTTGCTTCTGGCTCTTGAATCCCTTGGCTTCGAGCGACACGGTGTAGGTGCCGGACGGCAGAAAGGCGATGGTGAACTCGCCTTGTTCGTCGGAAACGCCGGTAGCGCGGGCGTTGGTGCCTTCGTTGACGAGCGTGATTTTCGCCTCGGGCACGGCCGCGCCGGACGGATCGGTGATGCGTCCGTAGAGCGTGGCCGTCGTGACCTGGGCGAGGGACGGGATCGCGGCGCACAGGGCCGCGAGCGCGAGACGGGACATGAACTTCATGATGGTTCTCCTAGAATTCGGACATAGACTGGGACGAAAGGCGCATCGCAGCGCCGGGGGGGGGGGAACGGTCGCCGGTTCATCCCAGCCGCCTTTCGATTCCCCTAACAAATTCCGCCGATCGCCGGGCGACGGTTTCGCCGTCCGGCTGAAAATCGAACAACTCCACCGACAGCCAGCCCGCGTAATGCGCTTTCCTCGCCGCCGCGAGAAATGCCGCAAAATCGTACTTCCCGCTGCCGGGATAGCGGCCGTCCATTTCGTTCAAATGGATGTGGCGCAAGTAGCGCAGGTGCTTCGGAATCAGGCTGGCGTGCGGTTCGGTCTCCGCGGTCAGATGGTGCGTGTCGAGCATCGTACGTAACCCGGGACTGCCGGTCCGCTCGATGATCTCGACAGCCTGCGCGATCGTGTTGACGTTGTCGGTGAAGCCGGGACCGAGCGGTTCGAGCACCACCGTTACACCGCGCGCCGCCGCTAACGGGGCCATGCGCGCGAGACCTTCTTCGAGGGGCGCCAGCCCACCGCCCGAACGTTGCTTCGCCGAACCGAGCACCATTAGCGAATCGGGTCCCAAGTCGGCGCACAAATCGATCAGCCGTGCAAAATAATCCCAGCTTTTTTGGCGGACGGCTGAATCCGGCGCGGTGAGATGCAAACCCGGCGGAGTCTTCAGAAATGAATGCAGCCCCACGTGCGTGAGACCGGCGTCTTCCATGTGCCGCCGCAACGTAGCGCGCCGTTCCCGCGTCAAGGCGGCGGGGTCCGGACTCAAATTCGAAGGATCGATTTCAAGACCCGTATAGCCTGTGCGTTTCGCGGCCGCGCAGATTTCGGGGAACTCCATTCCCGGAAACGTCTCGCTGCAAATAGCGAGCCGGAAAGGCTTGGCCGTGGCCGCGCGCAGAGCGGCGGGGAACAGCAAAGCTTCGCGGCGGGCCATCGTCATAGCGCAAAAAGCTCCCGCGCATTGCTCGAATAGATTGCGCGCTTGTCCGCCGCCGGCAGCTTCAAGCTCTCGATTCCGTCGATCACGATCTTCGGATCCACCCACGGATGATCCGTCGAGAACAGCATCTTCGAGACGCCCGAAAAATCGATCCCGTAGCGAATCGCCAGCGGAAGCGGCGACACGGTGTCGAGCCAAACTTGTTTCAGGTACTCGCTGGGCGCGCGCCGGATGTTCTCCGCGCCGCGCTTCAAGACCATCGTCTGGTGATCGATCCGGCCCACCAGATAGGGAAGCGCGCCGCCGACGTGCGGACACACAATCTTCAACTTGGGGTGTTGTTCGAGCACGCCCGCGAGAATCAAGCGGCAAAGTGCGATCGTCGTATCGAACATCAGCCCCAGACCCGCCGCCATGTTGTAGCCCTTGGTGGCTTCAAACGTCGTGGGCACGGCCGGATGCAGGAACACGGGGATGCCGCGCTTCTCGGCTTCGACGAACAAAGGGCGGAACTGCGGTTCGTCCGGGAACCGCCCGCCGAGATTCGAATAAAGCAGAATGCCTTTCATCCCGAGCTGGCCCACGGCGCGGTCGAACTCTTTCTCGATCGCGGCGGCGGAGTTGAACGGCAGCGTCGCCATCCCGAAAAACCGCTTCGGATACCGCCGGACTACATCGGCGACGAAATCGTTCAACATCGCGGCCATCGCCGGAGCGTCCGCGCCGAAAAGCTCCGGGCCGGGATCGTTGATCGACAGCGCGGCCATCGAGATTCCCGCTCGGTCCATGTCGGCGAGCTTCGCCTCCACGTCGGTATGCGCGGGCATCAGTTTGCGATGCCAATCGCCGACCACGACGTACCGGTCGCCATCCTTGCGATAAACATTGGGCGGCTGCCGGCGCTTCTCGAGCAGCCGCAGGAACTCCTCGGAAAAGAGATGGCTTTGGCAGTCGATCTTGCCTTCGCTCGAGGCGTTCACTTGCGCCGCTAACGCACCCGCGAGAATCTCTCGTCTGGTCGCCATTACGCCGCGCTCCTCATTTGGTCTTCTCCCGGTACACTTCGATCACCGCGCTGTTATCGTCGCTTCCGAAACCGAGTTCGACGGCTTCGCGCAGCAGGGCCTCGTGGGCTTTAGTGAGGGGCAGGTGCGCTCCGTTGGAAGCCGCGGCGTCCAGCATCAGCCGGACGTCCTTCCAATGCTGCGCCAGCCGCGCTTCGGGCTCAAAATCGCCTTCGATCATTTTTCGGCCCTTGGTGTCCATCGCGCGCGAGTAAGCCGGGCCGGCCTTGAGAATTTCAAACGCCCTTTCGGGGTCGATACCGCTGTGGCGGGCGAATTCGAGCGTTTCCGCCAGCGCGGCGCGATGCAACCCGATCGCCATGTTCAGCACCAGCTTCATGCGCGTTCCGGTGCCGGGCGGTCCGGTATGGAAGACGCGCGCGCCGAACGTCTCGAGAATCGGAAGCGCGCGGGGAAACGCGTCGCCGCCGGAACCGCAGATCACGATCGCTTCGCCCGCCGCAATCTGCCGCGACGAGCCGCCGAGCGTCGCATCGAGGTAAGCGACGCCGCGGGCTGCGAGCGCATTGGCGATCGCCTCCACTTGATCCGGGTCCCCCGTGGTGGTGTCGATAATCGCGTCGCCGGGCCGCAACCCTCCGTTCAAGGCGTCGATCGTTTGCCGGACTTCGGTCGCACTCGGCAAGCTCAGGACTAAACGCCGGCATTCCCGCGCAACGGCGGCGGCGGATTCCCCGGCGATGGCTCCCGCGCTTCGCGCCCGCGCCAACGCTTCGGGGGACGGATCGTAGACGACCACCGGGTAACGCGCCGCCACCAGACGGACGGCGAGCGCGCCACCCACGAGTCCGGCGCCGAGCAGCCCCACCGGTTGCCGATTCTCTTTTTCGGAATGCGAAAAATCCATCGCCAAAGCTGCGTGCAAACTAACACGCCGCCGCGACGGGCGTCAACGCTCCGTTTACTGCCCGAAGGTGTCGCAGGCCGACATGCGCCCGCTTTCGAAACCGCGCTTGAACCACTCGACGCGCTGCGCGGAAGAGCCGTGCGTGAAGGTTTCGGGGTTCGGATTGCGCCCCGCCGAACGCTGGATGGCGTCGTCGCCGATAGCCGCCGCCGCGCGGAGCCCCTCCTCGATATCGCCGGGGTCGAGCTTTTCGCGCTTCGCCGCCGAGTTGCCCCAGACTCCGGCGAAACAGTCCGCCTGCAACTCCATCCGAACGGAGAGCGCTTTGGCGGCGCCGGGATTCGCGCGCTGCTGTTGCCGCATTTGCCTCTCGATTCCCAGAAGATTCTGCAGATGATGACCCGCTTCATGCGCCAAGACGTAAGCTTGCGCGAAATCGCCCGGCGCGCCGAATCGCTTGTCGAGTTCGTCGTAGAAGCTCAGATCGATATACATCTTGCGGTCGCCCGGACAATAAAACGGACCGGAAGCCGCGTCCGCGGGGCCGCACGCCGATTGCACCGCGTCGCGGAACAGCACGAGTTTCGAGCGTTCGTACTGCGTGCCCTGTTGCCGCGGCAGCAATTCGGTCCAAGTGTCCTGGATGTCGCGCACGGCGAACGTAACGAACTCGGCGGTACGGTCCTCGCGAGCCAAAGCCTCGGGATCGCGCGGCTCGGCCGCCGGCATTAGCGTGCCGCCGCCTCCGCCTCCTCCGAGAAACGGCGACAGCAGATCGACTTTGAAAACGAAACTGAGAATGCCGAGAACGACCAGTCCGCCGAGTCCTACTCGCATACCGCCGCCTCCGCCCAGCCGCATTCCACCGCCGCCGCCTTCTCCTCGGCGGTCTTCGATGTCGTCGCTTGGGCCACCGGGTGTCCAGCGCATAAGGGGTTCCTCCGAGCCAATCGTACTAGAGCGAAGCGGTACCCGAGTCCAATGGTCTGCGCACGCCCCAACCAGCAACATGGCCACATGAAGCGATTCGGACTAACTCTATTTCTAGCGGGGTGCGCGGCGGTACAAGCGGCCACGTTGACGGATGTACCACTGTCTTCTCTCACCATCACCGATAGCGTCATGACCGCGAAATACCGGCTGGCGCACACCAATTTCGATCAGTCGATCGACGACGGCTCCGGCACAACGACGATCATGGGCAACAATACGTTTATCTCGGCCAACTTGGGCGGGGTGACGGGCGGAGCGACGCCCTTGCGAAACGCTCTGTACGACTTCGAGATTCGCCACATCGCGGGCGAAGGGTTTGTCTTCTCGATGACGCGCAGCGGCGCGGCGACTTCGTCGATTCTCAGCTGGGGTACCTTCACGACGCCCACCGGCGGTACCTCCGTAACCTCCATGGCCAACGGCTCGACGCCCGGCGATCCGTTCAACGTCTTCCACATCACCGCGCGCGCCGAACGCGGAGCGAGCTACGCCACGGAGTATCTCGAGTTCATCGATATGACCTTCCATTCGCCGCTGAACGAGGTGGGCTTCACCAACTCGCAGAAAGCCACGCAAGGCGCGCCGGTGGATCGCTGGCTCTACTCGTCCACCGACCTTTCGACCATCGACTGGAAAGTGACCGGTCAACTGCGCGGCGATCGCGACGCGGGCGCCGGCGGTCTGGAAACCGTGAAGTTCGAATTCACGGCGAAAGCCGGATCGTTGGTGGTGCCGGAGCCGTCTACCTACGCGCTCATCGGGTCGGCGCTGATCGGGCTTGGCGCGATGGCTCGTCGCCGGAAGTAAGCGTTTCGTCCCACATTCCCTTCACCGCCCCCTCCAGGCTTCATCCCTCGACGTATCATCGGGGGATGAAGCTTTTCGCCGTTTTCACGCTCACGTTCCTCGCCGCGACGGCGCAGGACCAGATGTCGAAGGATGCCAAGATGCTTTTTGGCATTACGGCGACCAACCTCGCCAAGTCCGCCGACAAGGTTTCGGAGGAAATCTTCGCGTTCAAGCCCTCGCCCGACGTGCGTACCTTCGGCGAAATTCTGGCGCACGTAGCCGACGCCCAGTACATGTTCTGCTCGGCGGCGAAAGCGGAGAAGAGTCCTATCGCCGGAACGTCCATCGAAAAGACGAAGAAGACAAAGGCCGAGATTACCGCTGCGCTGAAGGAAGCCACCACGTACTGCCAAGAGGCTTACGATTCGCTCGACGACAAGAAAGCCGCGGAGATGGTGAAGTTCGGACGGGGCGAGCGCACTCGCATGGGCGTGCTGATGTTCAACTTCATGCACAACTACGAGCACTACGGCAACATCGTCACCTATATGCGGATCAAAGGCATCGTGCCGCCGAGCTCCGAGGGACGTTAGGACCGAGGGCAACAGCGGCACGATTTCAGCCAAGGCGCCGCCGAGCTCGGAAGGGCGCTAATAGCCCTTCACCACGCCGCCGCGCCGTCCGTCCGCCCAGCCCTGCTTCCAGCCGTCCTTCTCCTCGACGAGGACGGCGCTCACGTCGCCCTGCGAGCGCATCGTGGGGTTGATCTTGTGCCCCATCGCTCCCAGCTTCAGAGCGACGTCGAACACCAGCGCGCCCGGTTCCGCCGCTACGCCCGTCGCTCCGCCGTCGAAGTGCACGCGCGGGTACTCCACCGCGTCGCGTAGCGACATCTGGAAGTCCACCAGATTGGTCACGATCTGCATCAACGTACTCGGGATGGTCTGCGCGCCGGGCGTTCCGAACGCCGCCCACGGCGCGCCGTCTTTGCGCAGCAGAATCGTCGGCGTCATCGTCGAAGCGGCCCGAGTGTTCGGCTTCAGTCCGCCGACTTGGAACAGTCCCATGTGATTGTTCAACAGCACGCCCGTCCCCTTGGCGATTACCTGGCTGCCGAAAAATCCGCTCAGTGTGTAAGTATTCGTCACGATGTTGCCTTCGCCGTCGGCCACCGTGAAATGCGTCGTGTCCGGCGATTCGTTACCCGAAGGCAAAGCCGCCGGAGTCGCCGGTAGCGGCGACGCTTCGTCCAACTTAACGCTCGACGCGAGTTAGCGGGCGTAATCGAGCGAGATCATCTTGTCGTAGTCGAGCTTGCCCGTGAGCCACGCCTGCCGCGACGCGAATCCGCGCCGCATCGCCTCGAACTGCAAATGCCGTGCCGCCGACGAGCCTTCCATGCCGAGCTTCATTTCAAACTGATTCAGCACGTTCAGCATCACGGCCAGCGCCGGTCCGCCGGACGAACTTGGCGGCGTGATCAGCACGGGGTAACCGCGATACTCGGTACGCAAGGGCGCGGTCTCGCGAGCTTCGTAGTTCTTCAAATCCTCGGCGGCGATCAATCCGCCGTTCGCGGCCATATCGGCGACGATGCGCTTTGCCGTTTCGCCGGTGTAGAACTCCTTCCAACCGCCTTTCTGCATCCGCGCGAGTGTCGCTGCCAGATCCGGTTGCACCACGCGCTCGCCTTGCTTTAGCGGCTGGTCCGAACCGTGCAGAAAGACTTTGGCCGTCTCGAGGAAATTCTTCATGACGGGCACTTCGAGCTTCAAAATCAACTCCAGGCGCTGCGACGCGGGAAATCCGTTCTTCGCCAATCGCCGCGCGGGTTCCAGGCACTCCGCCCACTTGAGCTTTCCGAACTTCGCGTGCGCCAACCCCATCCCGGCGGGCGTTCCCGGCACGGTGATCGACTTGTAGCCGATGTTCGCCTCTTGCGGCGTCTTGTGCACTCCGCGCTTCAGCGACGCGGGCGATTGGCTGCCATAGTCGAACACCACGGCCTTGCCATCGGCGGTCCGCACCATCATGTAGCCCGCGCCGCCGATGTTGCCGGCTTCGGGATGCACCACGGCCAGCACGAACGCGATGGCGACCGCGGCGTCGATCGCATTTCCGCCCTTCTTGAGGATGTCGAGCGCGGCGTCGGTGGCGAAGCCGTTGACGCTCGCCACCATCACCTTAGGAGCGCGCTCGGCTTGCGCGATCATCGGACGCGCGGCGGCAAGGCGCAGACCGCTGGCCGCCTGTTCCTGTGCGGCGAGAGCGGCGACGAATGCGAACACCGTAGCGAGGCGGGTCATCTATCTACAATACGGGTCTTTACAATAAGGAAACAATGACCGCTACTGCCGAGGAACGGCTCGCGCCGCCGGAAACGATCGCGAAATACGAAGTGGTGATCGGGCTGGAGGTGCACGTGCAACTCGCCACCGCCACCAAAATTTTCTGCAGTTGCCCGACGAGTTTCGGCGCGCCGCCCAACACGAATGTCTGTCCCGTTTGCCTGGGATTGCCGGGGGCGCTTCCCGTCATGAATCGCCGCGCCGTCGAACTGGGCGCGCAGGCCGCCATGTCGCTCCATTGCGCGGTGAACGCGTTTTCGCGCATGGCGCGCAAGAACTACTTCTACCCGGACCTTCCGAAGGGCTACCAGATTTCGCAGTTCGATCAACCGCTCGCCCAGCACGGTTGGCTGGAAGTAACCGTACAGCCCGAAGGCGCGCCGGCGTACAAAAAGCGCATCGGCATCACGCGCCTTCACCTCGAAGACGACGCGGGCAAGAGCCAACACGACGGGTTCAAAGATTCGGATCGCTACACCTACGTCGATCTGAATCGCAGCGGCACGCCGCTCGCCGAAATTGTCAGCGAACCGGACATGCGCACGTCGGACGAAGCGGTCGCCTATCTCACCGAGTTGAAGCAAGTGATGCAGTACATCAACGCCTCCACTTGCGACATGGAAAAGGGCCATCTGCGCGCCGACGCGAACGTCAGCGTGCGATTGAAGGGCGAAGAGAAGCTCGGCACACGCGCGGAAGTGAAGAATCTGAATTCGTTCCGCTTCCTAAAGCAGGCCATCGAATACGAGGTTGCGCGCCAAGTGGCGATCGTGGATGCGGGCGGCAAGGTGCATCAGGAGACCCGGCTGTTCGATACGACGACCGGCGAAACCGTCGGCATGCGCAGCAAAGAGCAGGCGCACGACTACCGCTACTTCCCGGAGCCGGATCTCGTGCCCGTGCGCGTCGGCGACGCGTGGCAGGCCGAACTCCGCGCCGCGCTGCCCGAACTACCGTTCGACCGCCGCGCCCGCTTTGTCTCCGAGTACGGCTTGCGCGAGTACGATGCTCAGGTGCTGACGCTGACTCGCGATCTTTCGGACTACTTCGAGCGCGCCGCGCGGTCGAGCGAAGATCCCAAATCGACGGCCAACTGGGTGATGGGCGACCTGCTGGGTGCGCTCAAAGCCGAAGGCAAGGAAATCGCCGATTCGCCCGTCCCGCCGGAGCACATGGGCGAACTCACTACGCTCATCAAGCGCGGCGAACTTTCGGGCAAGCTGGCCAAGGAGATTTTCCCCAAGATGTTCTCGGAACGCCTATCGCCCTCCGCCATCATGGATCGCGACGGCCTGAAGCAAATCTCCGACACCGGCGCGATCGAGAAGATCGTCGACGACGTAATCGCCGCCAACCCGAAGCAAGTCGAGCAATACAAGAGCGGCAAAACCGCCGTCATCGGCTTCCTGGTGGGGCAGGTCATGAAGGCGTCGAAAGGCCAAGCCGCCCCGGCGGCGGTCAACGAGATGCTGGCAAAAAAGCTGATATCGTAAGCTGTGTGCATTTCAACTTGTTGATTATAAATAACTTGTAGCGCTTCCCCAGTGGATCCGCTCGCTCATTCAGCGTAATGGAAGTTCAACGGATTTTGATTCTCTGCGGTCGATTCTCCGCTCGTAACCAATTGAAATTGAATAACTTTCAAGAACAATATGCTTATGGCTGCGAATGAAATGCTTTTTCCGCGGGGGCGGCGAGTGCAACTGGGCGAAGGCGAATGCAACTATGAACTGGAGTCAATACGACGACCCTACATGCGTTCCATTCACCTTCAAGGAGCGAAGGCGAATGCAACCCTAAAACCTTCATGCAGGAGTCCGGTGTTTTGTGAGTTCCATTCACCTTCAAGGAGCGAAGGCGAATGCAACCGCACTGCCTACTTCCCCTTGCGAAATCATGCATAGTTTTGCGCCAAGGGTCTCGTTAAAATTTATTTTTCCTTTATTTGCATCAACTTGTATGAATCGAAATGAGCAAATCTCCATCCAGCGCGTTTCACGAAGAAGCGTTGCCATACCAGCGCGCGCCTCGCTTGAGTCCTGCGACCCGCACCAGTCCCTGGTCGCGCAATTCCCGCAGCATCCCCTGAATTTGCCCGCGAGATAGTCCGGGGACAACCTGTTGAAGTTCCTCAAATCGGGCTCCCAGCCGGCTCTCGGAAATATGGCGCAGCAGAAGTTGCTTATTGGCTTCCTTGTCTAATCCCCGGGAGCGGGTGTAGCTGCCGGGCCGTCCTAGAACGCTTGCCACGCGCCGGGAAAAAATGTAGCGAACTCCGCGGGTTCGCCCAACTTTCTCGAGAATTCCCTTCTCCACAAGGCTCTCGGCCCGGCGTTTTCGCTCTCCACCGAGCGACTCTCCTTGCCGGACATCGTCCAAAAGTAGAAGATCTTCCAGGGAGAGCGGCGATAGTTCTTCCGCGACGCGATCCAGCAGGCGAACGAATCCAGGATCCTCGATCTCTCCCCGTAACACCAGAGAAACTTGACGATCGTCGGAACCCGAATAATCGGGGCGCGCCTTGCCTTCGCGAATCGACTTCTCGAACATGAGATCCACGCCTTGACTGGAACGCTCCACTAAGCCGCACTTCTCGCAAGCTTCGGCGATCCGCCGGTTTCTGGGCACCTGTTTTCGGAAGATGTTTTCGACGGTGACACCGGGCGGAAATCCGCCGGGACTGACGATTTCCAGTCGGGTGGGTTGTTGAAGAATTCGAATCGAGTCCGGGAAAGCGTACTCGCGGTGGGTGATTGCGTTCAGCAGGGCTTCCCGTACGACGCGTTCATTAAAAGCGGGAATGTCGATTACGAATAAGCCTTGCTGCGCCTGCACGATCTCGTTACGCGAATCGATAGTTCGCCATAACTCCTCCAAGAACAGAAAGAACCCACAGCGATGAGCGAGGCGCTGCTGGTAGGCGGCGCCTTCGCCGGACCGGTACTCAAAAATCACCTCGGCTTGCGGCAGGAATCGCCCCACGGCTTCGGGCGTTCCGAAAAGCACCAGCGCCGCGACGGTGAGTTTACCGTTCACAATCAATTGTGCGTCGGCTAGAACTTCTTCGAACCCGCGATCCAGAAGACGATCGTTCCTCGACTTATCGAGCCAGCGTTGGCGAAAATCCTCGACTGCGGCGCGGTCGAGATCGGCGAGACCGGCTCCGGCAACCGTTTCGGCGGAGTAATCGCTGCCCTCGTTCACCATGGCTCGCACTTCGTCGGGAGTCATGCCACGCACCGAATCGCCGGACCGAATCAGGTATCGCCCTTCGACCGTTACAGGATGTCCGAGCCGATGCGCCGGGACTTCGAAAACCAAGATCCGTTTCTCTTCGACTTTCGTTTCCCGAAACTTGACGTCGAGGCTGAGCTTGTCCCAAAGCGACCGGCATGTCTTACCTGGATCTTCAAAGGCTTGAGTTCCACAAATGGTGCGTGGCCGCCGGTCTGTAATCCCTAGGACAAATTTTCCGCCGCCGCCGTTCGAGATCGCCGCGCAATACTCAACTAGCTTGTCGAATTGAAAATTCTGCTTAGCCTCCTTGAATTCCAGATGAGGAGACTCGGGGCTCTCCAGTAACTGTTGGAGCCAATCGGGATCGCTGACAATAGATTGCATCGGACCTAGTTATGCCAAAACTAACGTTATGCCAAGACTAACGTGCCCTAGTCGGTCAATGCTGGCAAAAAAGCTGGTATCGTAAGCTGTATGGCGAGTACGGTGACTAAACCCGAAACAACAGACCAGCGCAAAGTCACGATCCTATTGCCGGCGCAGGTGCTGGATAGCGCGCTACGGCGGTCCGGAAAGGGCCTCACCGACACAATCCGCGAGGCCCTCACGGAGTACAACCACAACCGCGCCTGCCGCGAACTTTTGAAGCTTAAGGGAACTTGGAAGCCGAGCCTCGACTTCAACGCGCTGCGGGACGCGGAAGATTGATCTGCCCGGACACAAATTGTTGGATCGCCTACGTACACGGCGAGAAAGGCCCCGACGTCGGCCTCTTGATCGCGAATCTGGAAATCGGTCGGGTGAGGATGGCCGCGCCGGTGGTGGCCGAACTGGTCAGCGATCCGAACTTTCCGCCCGAAGCGGAGATCGAATTGCTCGATGTCGGTACTCTCGCGGTAGACGAAACGACTTGGTATCGCGCGGGTAAGCTTCGCGCCAAACTCATCTCCCGCGGCTACAAACCCAAACTGATCGACACCCTCATCGCTCAGGTCTGCATCGACAACGACGTCTCGCTGCTCACCCGCGACCGCGATTTCTCGATGTTCAAGAAGCACGCGGGGCTGAAGCTCGCATAACGCGCTTGCGCGCCCAAACGAACGCCCGATAGCCCAGCAGCGCCGTCAATACGATCGCGTAAATTACGGGATCGATTACGAACGATTTCCCTTGCCAGTAGAAGTGCACGACGCCCGCGATCGCCGCTACGTAAGCCAGCCGGTGGAGCAGTTGCCAGCGCTTCGCGCCCATCCAGCGAATCGCGCGGTTGAACGAAGTCGCCGCCAACGGAATCATCAGCGCCCAAGCGATCAAGCCCGCGATGAAGAAGCGCCGCAGCAGGAAGTCCGTCTTAATCTCGTTCCACTCCCATAGTTTGTCGAGCGCCAAATAGTGCAAGAAATGCAGCGTGCCGTAGGCGAAGGCGAACAGGCCGAGCATGCGCCTGTAGCTAATCAGATCGTTCAGCGCTGGAACCAGCCGCCGCAGGGGACTGATGGCGAGCGATGCCAGCAGAAACCGCAGCGTCCAATCGCCCGTGAAGCGCGCCACCGTTTCCAGGCGATTGAACCCGAGTTGATTGTTCGACCAGCGCCAGGCGAGCCACGCGAGCGGCGCGAGGCACAACACGAACACCAGCGGCTTCAGGCGGCGGATCACGCGAGTCGAAGGTCTCCTTCTTTGAGCTCGACTCCTGTGAGTCCGCGGTCGAGCGCCGCGCGCGCCAAGGCCACGATCCGGCGCGACCCCTCGTCGTAGTCGAGCCCGCCGTCGCGAATGTTCGAAATGCAATTGCGTTCCGCGTCGGTGCGGCCCACGCGCGGCGAATAAGTAAGGTAAGCGCCGAGACTATCGGCGGCGGACAATCCGGGACGTTCGCCGATCAGTACGATCGAAAGCTTCGCTCCCAAACGTTCGCCAATCTCGTCGCCGATCGCCACGCGTCCCAGTTCGGCGAGCACCACCGGACTTATGGTCAACTCGCGGCGCAGAAGTTCGACCATCGCGGGCGCGTGCCGCATCACGGCCAGTGGCGATAGCCCGTCGGCTACGATCAGCGCGATCTCGTGCCGGCCGTCGGGCAGAATCGCGCCGTCCACTAAGCGGCGGCCAAGGTCGGGGCGAAGCAGGTACTCCGCGCGATCGCGGCAGAGGCTGCGGACAAAGTTGACAGGTGGCGCGATCGCCGGCCAGCTTACCGGCGCGTTCACCGCGTCGCGAGCCTCGGCATGCGCCGCACGCAACGCCAGCCAGTCGCAAGCCGCCATCGAAACGCCCGTCCGGTCGAGCGCGATGCGCGCGTCGGTTAACCCGCGCAACGAAGCTAGGAGATCATTCGCCATTCGCGCTCCGGTTCCCGCGACAGCCATTCCTCGAACTCGGGCGCGGGCCGCAATCCCAGCACGCGCCGAACGTACAACGCGTCGTGATACGAGGTCGTCTGATAACTCAACATCGTGTCGTCGCCGCCCGGCACGCCCATGATGTAGTTGCATCCCGCCACGGCGAGAAGCGTCAACAGCGAATCGAGATCGTCGAAATCGGCGTCGGCGTGATTGGTGAAGCACACATCGCAGCCCATCGGCAGCCCCAGCAGCTTGCCGCAAAAATGATCTTCGAGCCCCGCGCGTGCGATCTGTTTGCCGTTCGCGAGATATTCGGGACCGATAAATCCGACCACGGTGTTCACCAGCAGCGGTTGATAGCGCCGTGCCACGGCGTACGCGCGAGCCTCCATCGTCTGTTGATCTACGCCATGGTGCCCGTTCGCCGATAAGGCGCTGCCTTGGCCGGTCTCGAAATACGTGACGTTCTCGCCGAGCCGCAGTTCTCCCACTTCCTGCCAAGCCTCGTCGAGCATCGTGAGCGTTATGCCAAAAGACCGGTTGGTTATTTCCGATCCGCCCACCGATTGGAACAGCAGATCGATCGGCGCTCCCTCGCGCTTGGCGGCGAGTTGCGTCGTGACGTGCGCCAGAACGCAGATTTGGGTGGGGATCGAATAGCGCTCGCGAAACTCGTCGAGCAGCCGGAGAATCGCGCCCACCCCGCGAACGTCGTCGGCGACTGGATTGACCCCGATCACCGCGTCGCCCGCACCAAGAAGCAGTCCGTCGATCGTGCTCGCGAGAATCCCGCGCGGATCGTCGGTGGGGTGATTCGGCTGGATGCGCGTCGAAAAGCGCCCGGCGAGCCCGATCGTCGAACGGAATCGTGTCACCACGCGGCATTTCGAAGCCGCAAGAATTAGATCCTGCGCCCGCATGATCTTCGATACCGCCGCCGCCATTTCCGGCGTCACTCCCGGAGCCAGTGCCTGGAGCGAGCCCGTATCCGCCGCGTCCGAAAGCAGCCAATCGCGAAATCCGCCGACCGTCAGATGCCGCACGGCGGCGAACGCTTCCGCGTCGTGCGAATCGAAAATCAAGCGCGTGACGTCGTCGTCCTCATACGGGACCACGGCTTCATCGAGGAATCGCGTCAAAGGGACATCGGCGAGCGCCCCTTGCGCCGCCGCGCGCTCCCGGTCCGAGTGCGCCGCTACACCCGCCAGCACATCGCCGGACCGCAATGGGCTGGCCTTTGCCAGAAGTTCCTTCAGCGGCAAGCGCACGCCGTTAGGGTAGCGCTTCGCTACACTCGGAGGCATGCGAATTTGCCGGGTGGTCTTACTCACCGTTTCCGCACTCATTCCCGCAAGCGCCGCGCTGACCGTCGAGCAGCGCTTGCACGACTTTCAGCAGTTGGCGGCGCTCTACAACAAGTACTACGCGCCCGCGAACTGGAAGATCGAAGCGCTGGGCGTCAATTTGTTCGACTTACGGCCCTGGTACGAAAGGGTCCGCGCGGCGAAGAACGATCTCGAGTATCTCGATCTGTGCGTGAAGTACGTGGCTTCGCTGCAAGACGGCCATTCGTCGTTCCGCATGGGATCGAGCTACCAGATTTTTCTCTTGGTCGATCTCGATCTCTACGACGGCAAGTTTCTGTTCGAGAACGTCGACCGCCGAGTGTATCCGGTTGCGCAGTATCCGTTCACCGTAGGCGACGAACTGGTCTCGGTGAACGGTAAGCCCGCGATGGAAGTGGCGCGGGAATTAATCCGGAACGCGAACTACGCCAACGATCGCGCCAGTTTGCGCTTGGCCGCCAACTATCTGCTCTTCCGGCCGCAGACTGTATTTCCGCTGGCGGCGTTGGAAGCCGACACCGTGACGATCGAAGTCCGGCGCAACGAAACCGGAGCCGTCGAGACGTACACGATTCCCTGGACCCGCTTCGGCGAGCCGGTGCTCGGCTTCCCCTCGCTGCCTAATTTGAATGTGTCGAGCGAACAGCCGGTCCGGGCCGCGGATCGTGAGGAAGCGGCGCTCGATTCCTCGCCCGCGATCGTGGAGCGGCGGCGTTTTGCGGACGGGCAACTCGAAGAAACCGCGTTCTTGGGACAGGGCGCCCGGACCCCGTATTACGCTCCGCCCGCGGGTTTTGTCAGGCGGCGCGGCGTCGGTTCCGACATCACCTATAGCGGCACGTATACGGCGAACGGGCTCCGTATCGGCCTCATCCGCATCCCGAACTGGAGCCAAGGCAACGCGGCGGCCAAAAACGCGCTTTTCCGCGAAATCGAGGCCGAGGTCGCGTTTATGCAGGCCAATACCGACGGGCTGATCGTCGATGTGTCGCGGAATAATGGCGGCTCTTGCTCGGGCGATACTCTGTCGCGATTCACGCGCGAGCGAATTAAGGTTTACCAGACGCTGCTCTTGCCTACGTCGTCGCTGATCCGCACCTATGAGTCGTTGCTAAACGCCGCCCGGCAAAGTTCCGAGCCTTGGGTGGTCGAGATGTACCAGTACATGCTCGGCGCTATTCGCGACGCGGCGGCGAGCGGAACGCGCAGCCTTACCGGTCCTCTTCCGTCCTGCGAATCGTTCGAACTAACGAGCGGCGCGGTCTTCGCTCGCGTGGACGAATACCCTCCGTACCGCGACTCGACCGGCCAATTGGCCGGATACTCGAAACCGATGATCGTGCTGGTGGACGATTTGAGCTTCTCGCAAGCCGAGCATTTTCCCGCCATGTTCCAGGATGCCAAGCGCGGCTTAGTGGTGGGCATCCGAACGGCCGGCCTTGGTGGAACGGTGATTACGGCCGCGGCGCCGGCGTACGGCGAGGGAACCATTCGTTACACCTCTGCGCTAACCGTGCGCAACTCCGTCGTAAGCTTTCCTGGACTGCCTTCCGCGCCCTACATCGAGAACTTCGGCGTCATTCCCGACGTTCAACTCGATTCCATGACCCGCGAAAACCTCCTCACCGGCTTCCGCCCCTTCGTCGAAGGCTTCACGCAAATCATGGTCGATCACATCCGCCGCAGCGCCCCCTAGCCCGATGGTTCTTTCCGACCAAGACATCCGCCGCTACCTCGCCGAGGGGAAGATCAAAGTCTCGCCGGAACTTCCGCCGGAGCAGTTCGGCAGCTGCTCCGTCGATTTCCGCCTCGGTCACGAGTTCTCGATTTTCGAGCATTCGAAGCACCCCTACATCGATCTGCGCGACAAGGTCGAAATCCAGAAATTGATGCGCACCATCGAGGTCCCCGAAGGCGAACCGTTCATCCTGCAGCCGCGCGAGTTCGCGCTGGCGATCACGCACGAGACGCTTGAGCTGTCGGACGACGTTCTGGGACGGCTCGAAGGACGGTCTTCGCTCGGACGCATTGGCATCATCGTCCACGGCACGGCGGGCTTGTTCGACCCGGGCTGGGCCGGTAAGGCAACCCTCGAGTTGTCGAACCTGGGCATCATGCCCGTCGCGCTCTATCCGGGTATGCGGATTTGCTCGATGACGTTCGAGCAGTTGTCGTCGCCCTCGACGATGCCTTATCGCAAGAAGCCGGGCAACAAGTACGCGGGTCAGACGTCTCCGCTCGCGTCCAAGCTATCGGGCGAATTGAAGAGCTAGCCCCGCAGTCCGGAGCGCACAGGCCGCAGGCCGTCGTGCGCGACCTAACCGGTGGACCCGAACCCGCCCTCGCCCCGCGCCGAGTCCGCCAAATCGCGCTCGTCCCACTCGATCGCCTCGTACTTCGCGACGATCATTTGCGCGATGCGGTCGCCGGGCCGGATCTCGAACGGGACCAAACCCAGGTTAATCAGGATCACCTTCAATTCGCCGCGATAGCCGGGGTCGATCGTGCCGGGCGAGTTCGGGATCGAAATCGCGTGCTTCAGTGCGAGTCCGCTGCGCGGGCGCACTTGCGCTTCGTAGCCGGGCGGCAGTTCGATCGAAAGCCCCGTCGGCACCGCCTGCGGAATCCGCGGTTCCAGAGTCACCGCCGCCACGCTGCACAAATCGAGCCCGGCGTCTTCTTCCGGTCCGTGCGCGTACTTCGGCAAAACCGCGTCCGGATGAAGGCGTTTGATTCCGATCCGCATGAACCGCGAGAATAGCATGGTGCTTGCATTTCTACTGTTGGCGCAGTCGATCGCCCTCGGAGGCGACGTTCCGAATCCCCTCAAGCTCGACGCCGCCGCGATCCAGGCTATGCCGCGCGCGTCGCTCGTCGTAAAAGAAGGCGAGCGCGAACGCAAATACGAAGGCGTCTGGCTTCACGAAATTCTGAAAGCGGCGGGCGCTCCCGTCGGCGAAGGCGCGCGCGGAACGGCGATGGCCGCCTACATCCGCACCGAAGCGTCCGACGGCTACCAAGCCGTCTTCTCAATGGCCGAGGTGAACCCGGTATTGCAAGACTCGCCGATCCTCCTCGCCGACCGCGTGGACGGCGCGCCGCTCGACGCCAAGCACGGCCCGTTCCGGTTGGTCGTTCCGCGCGACAAGCGGCCCGCGCGCTGGATTCGCATGCTCCAGAAAATCGAGGTCCATCAAGTTTGGAAGTAACCGCAGGTTACGCGTCGGTATCGGTAAGTCCGCGCGTCCTTGCTCTCGGGCCGATGCCGCCGGAGCAGCTCGCCTACGCCCTCGCCCGCTATTCGCGCTCCGCCGATTCGATTACGGAATCGATCGAGTGGGTCCGCACGCACGACTCGGCGAAGTTTCTCGAGAGCTTCTATTTCCAGTACGGCCACGCGTCCATTGCCGATCTAGGGCACCTCGCCGTGTGCTGGGAAGGCGTCAGCGAACTCGCGGCGACGGAGATCGAAGACGAACCTCTGTGGACGGCCAGGCGAAATCGTCGCGCTACCAGGACTTCGGCAAGCTCGGCTTTGTCACACCGCCCGAGTTCGACGAAAAGCAAGCCGCAACCTACACGCAAGCGGGTGAAGCGCTACTCGCGGCGTACCGCGAGGTGCACGCCCAGTCGGCGGCGGCGCTCGAAGAAAAGCTGCCGCGCCCGGAGTCGATGAAGCCCGATGCGTACCGCCGCGCCATCGCTGCCCGTGCCTTCGACGTCGCGCGCTACTTGTTGTTCTGGGGCGTCCCGACCAACGCCGGGCAGGTCACCAGTATCCGCACTTTGGAACGGCAAATCCGCCGATTGAAAGCTTCGGAGTATGCCGAAGTGCGGGCGCTCGCCGATCGCGCTATCGAAGCTTGCCGCACACCCGATGCCGCGCCCACGCTCGCCAAGTACGTCGGTGTCGACGAACACCTCGCCACCGCGCGCCGCGATCTGGCGCAGTGGGCCGCGCAAAACCTGCCCGCGCCTTCGGAGATCGCGGTCGAGGATATCGATTTACTACGTCCGCTCGACACGCCCGCCGACATCGTCGCTACGCTCCTATACCCGGTCACCGACCGTCCGTTCCGCGAGCTTTACGAACTCGCGCGAACCTGGTCCGCCGCTCGACGCGCCGAGACGATCGATGTCGCGTGTCAGTCGCGCACGCGGCACGACGAACTCCTGCGCGAGTTTCGCGGTGGGCTCTACGCGTTCGACATGACGATGGACATCGGCGCCTATCGCGACATGCACCGGCACCGCCGCTGCCAGCAGTTCCGGCAAGCGTACTCCGGAACGCTCGGTTGGGAAACACCGGCGCTCGCGGCGGACTCGCCCGTCTATCGCGAAGCGATGGAGCGCGCGTTCGCCGCCATGCGCTCGCTTCCCGCGCCCGGCGCGCACTATTTGCTACCCTTCGGCGCGCGCGGGCGATTCCTGTTCAAGATGGATTTCGCCGAGGCGGAGTACATATCGCGATTGCGCTCCGGCGTTAAAGGCCACTTCAGCTATCGCAAAGTGGCGTGGGGCATGAAGCTCGCGATGGAGAAGCTCGAACCCGAATTGGGCCGGCTCATCGAAGCGACCCCGCCCGAAATCGAAGATCCGCTTACCCGTTAGCTTTGGCGTGCGCCTTTAACTTCGCGGTGAGCGTCGTGCGATTCAGCCCCAGCAGTTCCGCCGCTTGCGACTTATTGCCACTGGTGCGCGCCAACGCCTTTTCGAGCAGCCCGAGTTCGATCGAACTCACGGTACCCTCGAAATCGATGCCATGCTCGGGGATCGCGATTTCGAGCGCCGGCGGTCTCGCGCCCGCGCCGGCTAGCGGAAAATCGCCCGCGCAAAGTTCGGTGCGTTCGCCGCTCAACGCCACGGCCATCTCAACCGAGTTTTCGAGTTGCCGCACGTTGCCCGGCCAATCGAAAGCGGCGAGATGCGTCATCGCCGGCGCGGCGATGGTCCGTTTTTCTAAACGCTCTTGCGCGCAGATTTTTTCGAGAAAGTGTTCGGCCAGCAGGGGAATGTCGGTGGGACGCTCCCGCAGCGGCGGCATTTCGAGCGGTACGACATTCAACCGGTAGTAGAGGTCCTCGCGAAACTCTTTTGCGGCCACACGGCGCGGCAAATCGGCGTTGGTGGCGGCGATCACGCGGATGTCCACCTGCACGGTTTCCGAACTTCCCAAGCGTTCGAACGTCTTCTCCTGCAGCACGCGCAGCAGTTTCGCTTGCAGATTCACGGGCATGTCGCCGACTTCGTCGAGGAAGATCGTGCCGCCGTGCGCCCGTTCGAAGCGCCCGGCGCGTTCGCCCAACGCACCTGTAAAGGCGCCGCGGACATGACCGAACAACTCGGCTTCGAGCAGATTCTCGGGTAGCGCCGTGCAATTGATCGCGACGAACGGCCGTTCGCGGCGCGGTCCGGCGAGATGAATCGCGCGCGCCGCCACTTCTTTGCCGGTCCCGGTCTCGCCCGTAATCAGGACGTTCGACCGGCGATGGGCCACCAACTCGACTAGCCGCGCCACGCGCTGCATAGCCGGACTTTCGCCCACCAGTATCTGTCGCCAATCCACGGACGGCCAATTCACTAATGGATGGATCGGATGCCTGACGAAATTTCGCCAGCGGGTGATTTACCTTAGTCCCGCCGCCGGCGCCGCCTTCGGAAAAAGCCCAACGCCGCGAGTGCCCCAACGATCGGCACGACAGTCGAAGGTTCCGGGATCGCCGCCGCGGCCCCTCCGAACGTCAGATCGTCCATGGTCCGCGGTCCTCCGCTGCCGCTGGCGCTAAACAAAAGCGTTACGTGGTCGATCGTCTTAGCTGTGTCTTCTCCGCCGGCGAAGTTGCCCTTAGGCGCGAGAACGATGTTCGATGTCGCGTCCGTCCAAAAGATAATCATCTGGACGTCGCCGTTATCGAACCAGCCCCCTACCTTACTGTGGGCGCCGGTGAAAAAGATTTCCAGGAAGCAACTGGTGCCGCTGGCGCACAACAGATCGGTATTGATTTCAATGGGGGCGATCACGTTTTTCCCGGAACGGGCCGTCCCAATTCCGGTCAGGTCGAGAACCGCAACTGGCGTCACGCCGCCGCTGGTAAAGAAAACTCCGTCCGAAGCTTTGAGCTGGTTGTCCAGTTGACTGGCTGCGGCGATGGAAGTTCCATCGGTTAACGTATTTTGGCCCGTCAGCGATTCAAACGTAACGACGGTCGCGCCCGCCTGAAACAGGGCGACGTCGGCGGCGTTATTGGTATTGATCGGAATGAACGCACCGAAGGAACTCGGGGCGAAAACCATAGAAAACACGCAAACAAGGTGCAATCTTGCGGACATAAATTTTGGCCCTCCTCCAAAATTTTGAGTGACCGTCAACGGGAGTATACACCTGTTTTCGCTGTAGGATGCCCACAAAAGTTCCGTCTTTAGCCCTCGTTGGGGCGAATTACGCTACCAATTTGGCGGCTAAGGTAATTGACGGCCCGGCCAACGCTCGCGACACGGGGCAGTTCTTCTTCGCGGCGGCGGCCAACTCCTGGAACTTGGCGTCGTCGATCCCGGGGATTTTCGCCGACGTTTCTAGCTCGATCGAGGGAATGACGAACCCGATTTCGTCTTTCGCCAAGTGAACTTTCGCGACGGTGGAAATGTTGTCGGCGACGAATCCGGCTTGGGTTAACTGCGCGGAGAGCGCCATCGTAAAGCAACCCGCATGCGCGGCGGCGATCAACTCTTCGGGATTGGTCCCCGGATCGTTACCGGCCCGCATTTTGAAGTTGTAGGGACCTTCCCACACGCCGCTGCCGAACTTGATTCGCCCGCCACCCTCGGTGACCGAGCCTTGCCAGTGCGCTTCCGACTTGCGAACGATATCCATGCGTCGAGCGTATCAGGGTGCGCGTTCGGATAAACTTGCTGCGGATAAACTCAATGTAGTGTTTCGCTCCAAGATGTGCGTCTATCGAAGTGGTAGCATTTGACCGATGACCATGGAGCGCCCGATGAAATCTACGAAGCCTGCAAGCTTAAAGGGTTCCGCGCAACTGGCCGAAGAACAAATCGACCTCGCCTTGGCAGCGATATATAAGCAGTATGGGTCAAACCTCGCACAATTCTGGGCGGATGTGCTCGCCAAGCGGGAGCGCGAGCGGCAACTAGCTGACGAGAGTGATCGCGCCTCAAGTGCCCAACAACAGCTCGATTTTCCGCCCCAACCCTAAAAGGTCCGTTTTCGTCGATGGTCAAATCGACGAAAAACTGGTTCGTCGGTTGACCCCTCGGATCTTGGACTTGCAGGCGGAGAGCCGTGAGCCAATTACCGTCTACATCGACAGCGACGGCGGTAGCGTGTTTTACGCGGATCGCCTCGTCGACCTACTGCGCGCGCCCGGTCAGGACGGAGAGGCACCTTGTCGGCTAATCGCCGTTTCTACCACTCTCGCCGCTAGCGCCGCCGCCGATTTGCTGTCGTCCGCAGATTACGCAATTGCCTACCCGGAGGCCGGCATCTTGCACCACGGCACCAGGCAAAACAGCGCTTCCCCGCTGACAGTTCAGAATGCTTCCGCTCTGGCGGCTAGTCTGAAGTCGACCAATGACCAGTTTGCTTCGAGAATGGCCAAAAGGTGTAGCGACCGTCTTGTGTTGCGTTTTGCCACACTTCGCGGCCCGATCTCGACCGGTCTATCCACCTACGAGAAGGGATTGACCGATTTGCCAAACAAGCTGTCGCCGAATGGCAATGAAGTATTGGGCTTAGCGAAGCGGCAAATTGAAGCTTATGACACTTTGCTCCTGGAGATCCGGGCATCCAACTTTACGGGATGCGAGAGGATCGCCGAGTACGAACGCGAGATTCTGATCGAATTAGTAAGGTATGAGGTGAACCAAAACCCCGAAACAGGATGGAGCTTCGAGAAATTAGGGATGAACAAGTTGTCCCAAGATTTTCTTCTGTTAAGTCAGTATCTCGGGCTGCAACACGACGAGGAACTGCTTAAGATGTGCCATCGCTGGGCTCCATTTTTTCTTTCGAAGTCTGATTTGGCAAAGATCGCCGAGAAGCCGGAAAAGGAACGCGACGACTTTCGCCTCGACTTAGTCCAAGGGCACGCGCGACCGATCTGGCTTCTCCTGATCGCCATTTGCAAGACGCTGCAGGATGGTGAACATTGGTTAACGGCCCGCGACGCATATTGGCTAGGGTTGATCGACGAGGTATATGGCGCTACGGATCTTTTGACGCTTCGCACCTTCTACGAAGTAGTTCTCCAGGTTCTTACCGAGGCAGAAACAGCGCCACCGTAGCCACCAGCGCCAGCACCACCACCGAAGCGCCGAACACCTTCTCCGGAATATGCCGGATGGCCGCGCGCCCGGCGACCGATCCCAAGATCGTCACCGGAACCAGCGCCGCGCCCATCGCCAGCGACCGCGCGCTAAATAGCCCCTGCCACCAATACACCGGAATCTTCGATAGGTTCACGAAGAAGAAAAACCAGGCGCCCGTTGCGACGAACTGCTCGCGCGCCAGCTTCTGGCTCAACAGGTAGATATTCATCACCGGACCGGCGGCGTTCGCCACCATGGTCGCGAAGCCCGCCGCCGTCCCGTACAGGCCCGAATGCCAGTGCCCGCCCTCGCGTGCGAGATTGATCCCGCGCAGTCGCAGCAGGAATAAGCCGATACAGACCAGCAAAATCCCGCCCACCAAGGGCCGGATCACCGTCTCCGGAAAGCTCAACATCAGCGCGCCGCCCACCATTCCCGCCGCCACCCAAGGCAGCAGCGCGAACAGAGCGTTCGCCTCCGCTTTCCGCCGGTAGACAATGACCGCGTAAAGATCGGCCGTCAGCAGCACCGGCAGCAGCCAGCCCGCCGACAACCGGGCGTCGCCCACGGCGATCACGAACAGCGGCACGGCGAGAATCCCCAATCCGGGCATGCCGGTTTTGGCGACCCCGATATTGAAGGCGCAGAAGCAAGCCAACGCCCAGCGCCAGGCGGGCAGGTCGGGAAGCGGGAAAGACAACCTCGAATGGTACCGCGCACAACGGACCGCGCGCTTGCGGCGTGCGGCCTGTGCGCTTAGGTTACAATCGGGGCGGAGGGAAATTCGATGGGTCCGCTGGGCTGGCAAGAGACGGTGTTCATCTTTGTCCTCGCCCTGCTTTTGTTCGGACCGAAAAAGCTGCCCGAGCTTGGCAAGACGATCGGCAAAGCGCTCACCGAATTCCGCCGCGCTTCGAACGAGTTGAAGTCCACGTTCGACCGCGAAATGTCCAATTTGGAGAAAGAAACCGGGGTCAAGGAAGTGGTGCAGGAGTACAACACCGAAATCAACAAAGCGGTGTACGACGGCTCCAGCTACGACTACAACTACTACGATTCCGGCTACGACGGTTATCAGCCGTACGAAACGGCCGACTCCAAGTCATCCACCGAGGGCGCTTCCGCAACTCAGGGCGCTAACTCCGATACCGCGCAGGCGAAGGTCGAGACCGCAACGGTCGCGGCTCCCGAAGGGACGGTACCCGTATCCGCCCCCGAAGGAGAACCTCAGCCGCAAGCCGCGCGAGGGTAGTTCCTAAGCAAGCAAACAAGCATGGCAGGCGAGCAAGACCCCAAGGGCGGCGCGCCCTCCGGCGTAACTACGCCGTCTCAAGACGCAACGGTTAGCTACCAGCAAACCGTGGACGATCCGTACGGCTACGGTTACGATCCGTACGCCTCCGCGGACCCCGTTCCCGCTCCGCCTCAAGCGACTGAATCGCCTGCCGCGCCTACCGCCGTGGCCACCGCTCCGCCCGCGCCCCCTCCTCCTCCGTCCGCCTCCGACGAAGACGAGGACGAGGACGACGATGGCATGCTCCGGATGTCTTTCCTCGAACATCTCGAGGAACTGCGCAGCCGTCTCATCAAGATCGTGGCCGGTCTCGCTCTTTGTTTTGTGGGCAGCCTCGCTTTTGCCACCACTTTGTGGAACGCCGTTCGCCAACCGGCCGCCGACGCGCTTCGGCAATTGGGCTTCGAACCGGAACTCGCCCAACTTACGCCGATGGACGGCTTCATGACGATTTACGTCAAGCTGCCGCTGCTCGCCGCCGTATTTCTCGCCTCGCCTTGGATTTTGTGGCAGATCTGGGCGTTCATCGCGCCCGGTCTTTACAAGAAAGAGCGCAAATGGGCCGGACCGTTCGTAATTGTCTCGGCGGGATTGTTCATTGCCGGGGGATGCTTCGCCTATTTCGTCGCGTTCCGCTTCGGCCTGCAATTCCTGCTCGGCGTTGGCAAGGATGTCGGCGTTAAACCAGTGGTCTCGCTGGTCGAGTATTTCGACCTTTTCGTCAACGTAACCCTCGGCATCGGCCTTCTGTTTGAAATGCCGGTACTGATCTTCTTCTTGACCTTACTGCGGATCACCACTCCCGGATTTCTGGTCCGCAACGCCCGCTATGCGATCCTCGCAATCACCGTTCTTGCCGCCGTCGTAACCCCGACGCCCGACGT
This sequence comes from Bryobacteraceae bacterium, assembly GCA_033763835.1. Classification (GTDB taxonomy): domain Bacteria; phylum Acidobacteriota; class Terriglobia; order Bryobacterales; family Bryobacteraceae; genus JAPKYZ01. Next base: position 93,276 of record JANRJS010000003.1, read on the forward strand.
GGTGAATCTCACATTGTTCGCCGTACCGATGATTCTGCTGTTCTTTGTTGGAGTCTTCGGCGGTTGGATTCTCACGCTGCACCGGGCGGGGCGCGGCAAGTTGGCCACGTTCTATACCGTCGGCGCATTGACGATTCTCGCCGCGCTAGTCGCCGCCGGAACGCTTGTATTCGGATTCGGCTACCGGTTCGCTTCGCAGTGGCCTTTCTTAGTGAAATAGTGATCCGGCGGGTGCGTTTTTGCGCTTATACTAATGGCTCCGGCGATAAGCGTTATAGGCGGAGCGTTTATTCTACGTGGACCTCTACAAAACCATTCGGGACCTACTCGAAGAGCGCAAACGTCTCGATTCTTTAATCCATCGCCTCGAAACGATGCAGCGCGCCGAGTTCGATAAAGCGCGCAAAGAGCCGCCCAAGCGCCGCGGCCGTAAACAAATGTCCGAATCCGAGCGTCGCGAAGTCTCCGAGCGCATGCGTCGCTATTGGGCGGACCGCCGCAAAGACGCACAGCCCGAGACGGCGGTCGAAGCGCTGGAGCGGACCGGAACCTAAGGCGTGAGGCTACACTGGTAGCTTCCCGCATGGCACAAATTTTCCCGAACTACATCAATGGCGAATGGGTCTCCGGACCCACCTTCGAAAACCGCAATCCCGCCCGCACTAGCGAAGTGGTGGGGGAGTTCGTCAAAGGTACCGCCGCCGATATCGACCGCGCCGCCGACGCCGCCGAAGCCGCTTTTCCCGCCTGGGCCGGCCTAAGCGGCCCCGCTCGCGGAGCGTTCCTCTACAAGGCCGCCGATTGGATCGAAAAGCGCTGGGACGCGATCGCCGCCGACATGACGCGCGAGGAAGGCAAGACGCTCCCCGAGGCGAAAGGCGAAGTCGGCCGCACGATCAACATCCTGCGCTACTTCGCGGGCGAAGGCTCCCGCATGCCGGGCGGCGTTGTGCCAAGCGAGCGTCCGCGCGTTCACATGTGGGCGTTCCGCAAGCCGCTTGGCGTCGTCGGCCTGATCACGCCATGGAATTTCCCGTCGGCCATCCCCGCCTGGAAGCTCGCGCCCGCATTGATCTGCGGCAACACCGTCATCATGAAACCGGCGAGCGTCTCGCCCCTATCCGCTTGGCGCATCGTCGAAGCCTTTCATGAAGTCGGACTGCCGAAAGGCGTCTTCAACTTCGTGTGCGGATCGGGTGGAACTCTCGGCGCGGCGATCGTCAACGCCAAGCCGCTCAAGGCCGTCTCCTTCACCGGATCGTGCGAGATCGGCAACTGGCTGCACGCCGAAGCCTCGAAGCGGCGCCTGCGCATCCAGCTTGAAATGGGCGGCAAGAACCCCACCATCGTGCTCGCCGACGCCGACTTCAACTCGGCGGTGGCCAACGTCGTCAACGCCGCGTTTTTCTCCACCGGCCAGAAGTGCACGGCCACCAGCCGCGTCATCGTCGAAGAATCGATCTACGACAAATACCTCGCCGCGCTCGTCGAAGCGACCAAGAAACTCAAGGTCGGCGACGGCATGCAGCCCGGAATCGAAATCGGTCCCGCGATCGACGAAGGCCAACTCAAGACCAACCTCGACTACATCGAGATCGGCCGCAAAGAGTGCGGCGAGCCGTTATGCGGCGGCAACCGTCTCACCGGCCCCGGTTTCGACGAGGGCTACTTTGTCGAACCCACCATTTTCGCGGGCGTCACCGAAACCATGCGAATCGCGCAAGAAGAAATCTTCGGACCCGTGCTCGCCGTTATGAAGGCCAAGGATTTCGCCGACGCTATGCGGATCGCGAACAACATTCCGTTCGGGCTTTCGTCTTCGATCCAGACCACGAACGTCTCTCGCGTGTTCGACTTCGTCTACGGCGCCGAAGCGGGCTTGCTCACCGTCAACCTGCCGAGCGCGGGCGTCGAATACCAACTGCCGTTCGGCGGCACCAAGGATTCCAGCTTCGGACCGAAGGAACAAGGTCCGGCGGCGATGGAGTTCTACTCCGACTACAAGACCGTCTACTTGAAGTATTAAAATCGGGACCGACCAATGCGACTAGGACAAGTGCTACTCGACGGCGCCCCCGTGGCCGCCATTTTCGAAGGCGTCCGCGCCTACCCGCTGGGATGGACGATGGTCGAGTTGCTCGACCGCGCGGAGGCGGCGGGCATGACCCTTGCCGAAGCGGCGAAGCAAACGCCGCGTGGTACGCCGGTGGGCTCGATCCCCACGATCCCGATCGCGCCGCGCGAAGTCTGGGCTTGCGGATGCACGTACGAAATGTCCGCGAGTTTCCGCGACGCCGAACACGGCACGCGCGAGGGCTTCTACCGCTACGTGTTCCAACCGGAGCATCGGCCCGAAGTGTTCTTCAAAGGCACGGCTCGCGTCTGCGTCGGACCCGACGAGCCGATCGGCATTCGCCAAGATTCGAAGTTCACCGCGCCCGAACCGGAACTCGCCGTCGTGCTCGACTCGAAGGGCCGCGTGCACGGATTCACGGTGGCGAACGACGTGTCCGCCTGGGACATCGAACGTGAGAATCCGCTCTACCTGCCGCAGTCGAAGACTTACGCGGCGTGCTGCGCCCTCGGTCCCGTGATCGTGACCGCGGACGAGATTGGCGACCCCTACTCGCTCGAAATGACCTGCACGATCAAGCGCGGCGACGCGACGATCTTCTCCGGTGGAACCTCGACGGGCAAACTCGGCCGCAAAATCGAAACGCTCGTCGAATACCTCATGCGCTCGAATCCGGTGCCCTGCGGTACCGTGCTGCTCACCGGCACGGGCATCATCGTCAAGGAAGACGCCGCGCTCGCCCCCGGCGATATCTGCGAGATCGACGTGTCGAAGATCGGCCTGCTCTCCAACGTCGCGGCCGTGGTTTAGGTCGCTCGCATCCACTTAACTCGAAAGGCCAAGGCGTTTTCTTGCTTCCACCAGCGCCTCGTGAGCGGGGTACACCTCCCCGCGTTCGATAGCCGCCTCGCCCTCCAGCACCGCCGCGATGAATCGAGCCTCTTCTTCCGCGTCCGTCAACGGCTCCACCGGCTCTGCAACCTGCGGTTCCATGCCTCTAGTCTAGCCCCCGCATCCACTCGACAAATCGCCGTGCATACCGGTCGAGCGTCGCCAGATCGCCGCCATCCAACAGCGGCGAGCACATCTCGTAAGCCACCGTCCCCGTGAATCCGCCCGCCGTCAATCCCGCGAAAAACGCCCGATAGTCGATCATTCCCTCGCCCATCGGCACGGCCATCGTGTACGGAGTCGCCGGTTCGTAGTTCACCAGCGCGGGTTGGTAGCGATGCCGCGGCCGCAATTGATAGTCGGCCACCGTTGTGTGAATCGTCACCGGCGCGAGCGCATGGGCGCACTCGCGCAAATTCTCGCCGTGCAGTGCCGGAGCCCACGCGTCGAACATCGCCTTCAAATTCGGATGTCCCGCCGCCCGGAGCAAATCGAGCAGACTGCGCCATCCCACCGCATGGTCGTGATGATTCTGCACTCCGAGCGTCACCCCATGCGCCTCCGCCCGATCCGCCGCCTCGCGCAGCGTATCCGCGATCAACTTCCATTGCGCCGCCCAGTTGCCCGAAGGATGCTCGTAGCCGGTGAACACGCGCACGGCATTCGCGCCAAGATCGGCGGCCAATCGCGCCAGCTCTTCGAGATAGACGACATTCAACTCGCGATGCGGGATTTCGCCGTGCTCCAAATCGCCAGTCAAGTTGCAGTACCCGGCCAGCACCACCGGCCGCCCGTCGAGCTTCCGCCGCAGCTTCTCGCGCTCCACCGGACCGTAGTCGAGCGGCGAAACATGCGGACGCTTCGCCATCAGCATCACACCTTCGAACCCTAAGTCCGCCGCGCGATCGACAACCTCGTCGATCTTCAGAGCCGCCTGTCCCCACAACCCGGCGTAACTCACCGAATGCAATAACAGCGGATTCGTCACGCTCGCACGATTCCCGAGATATCGAGCAGATACATCTGCCGTCCGCCGTCATGTGCGGAATCGATGCAGACCTTCGTGCCGTCCGGCGACGACCGTGGATGCGTATCGGCGCGCCACTCGCCCGTGTACGCCGGCGGCGCGTGAAAGCTCCCCAGCGGCACGCGCTTGCCCGTGGCCACTTCGTAGAGATACACGTTCTGGTTGCGTTGCTTATCGGGATACGTGTCGTTCAAGATCCACCGGTTGCCCGGCAGGTAAGTCACGTGGCCATTGACGACCATCACGTCCTTGCCGATCGCCTCCACCTTGTCGGTTCGGTCTTCGTAGAGATAAAACTTGTCGCCGTGCGAGGGGTGCCACGCCCACGCGATCACGGTCTTCGGATCGCGCCAGACGAAGTGCGAGGTCTTGCCGTGCGGGTCGAGCACGTGCAGACCGCTCCCATCGGCGTTCGCCGTAAACATGCGCGTCGAAAATCCCGCGCCCTCTTTATCGCCGCGCCAGCGATGCAGGAAGATGAACCGCTTGCCGTCGGGCGACACCAGCAGGTGATTGAACCAGTGCTTGGCGTTCGCCGAATAGCCCGCCGGATACGGCACCGCCGCCGCCTGCGCGATCGACACGATCAATTGCCGCTTGCCGGTCTTCATATCGACGCGCCAAATTCCCACGTCGTCCGGAATCCGCACGTCGCGATTGGGATCGACGATCCCCGCATAGCCGTAGCCCGGCCGCACGTCGTTCAAGCGCCGGAAGTCGCAAGCGATCCCCCACTTCCCGTCGGGCGCGAGCGCGTAGACGGGCGAAGGAATCGTGCGGCGCTTCCCGGTCTTCACGTTCGCGATGTGGCAGACGAAATCGCTCTCGCCGCGATCGTTCCACATCACTTCTTCTTTCGACCCGGGCAGCCACTGTAACATGCACCCTTGCTGCCAGTTCCATGCGCGCGTGGTCCCGAGTTCGCGCCACCGGTCCCCGTCTTGCGTGTCGATCACGCCGACTCGAATCGTATCGTCGGCACGCGGCGAACGGCCCTCGAAATCCACTTCGTTCGAGAGAACGTAACGCCCCGTGGGGTCGAACTGCAATTTGTCGTAGTAGCCGAACCAGTGAAATTTCGGCCCGCGCGTGATCGCCCGAACCGGCGCGCCGTTGGCGCGCAATAGCGAAAGGGCCGAGCCCGATAAGAAGGTACGCCGGAGCACGTACTCAGGCTATCGCACGGCTGGACGCCTTACAGTAAGCGGAAGTTGACTTCGATGGTAGCGGCCACGGCGACGGGCTGGCCGTCTTTCAGGCCGGGCTTGAAGCGCCACTTATTCACCGCTTCAATCGCCTTCTCGTCGAGACCCAGTCCGATAGCCCGAACCACTCGCACGTTCTGCGGCACGCCCTTCGCATCGACGACGACGTACAGGACCACCGTGCCTTGGTGCTTCGCTTTCCGAGCTTCTTCCGAATACTCGGGCTCCACCTTGTAAGTCAGCGTCGGAGCGGACACGCCGCCGCCGATCCGGTACACGCCGCCGCCAAATCCACCGCCTTCGCCGGGACCCAGGCCGCCGCCCTTACCCGAACCCACGCCGCCGCCCGAACCCGTACCGATGCCCGAACCCGAGCCCGGACCGTTCGAAGGCGGACCCAGCTTCGCCAGCGGGTCGCCCAGATTCGGCAGCGCGACGTTCGGTACCGGCGTGTCCGGTTGAATGATCAGCGTCGGCTCCATCACCAGCTTCGGAGCGGGATTATTCACCACCGCCATCGGAGGCGTGAACTGCTTATTCGCAAGGCGAGGTAGTTTGCCCTTATTCGGAGGAGTAAGCGAACGATCGCCGCCGCCACCGCCGCCGCCCGCCGGTTTCGCGGCCTTCGGCATGTACGGGGCGAGATCGGGCGCGATCAACGCCGTAGTATCGCGAACCTTTTTCTGAACCACCGGGTTCGTGCCGACCACCAGCATCAGCGCGATCACGCCGCCGTGGATCAGCATCGACGTCAACCCGGCTCGTTTCTCGTTGCCCTTCGAGTAACCCCAAATGTCCTTTACTGGGATCGGCTTCGAGGTCAGGACCAGTTCCTGCTGCTTCGGTGGGTTGATCGTTTCTTTGACGCGGCGGATAAACGACTGCAACCAGGGCTCGTCAATGCCTCCGCCCAGCGCTCCGGCCAAGCGGGCTTCGGCCGCGCCCGGCTGATACAAGGGCGTTTCGGTAACGTGTGTCCGTTCTTGCTGATCGACCATAGTCCTACCCGCGCTCAAACGAAATGACGCTCGGCGGAAGCCTTTCGGTTTCCTAAAATTGGAAAATCGTCCGGCTCAAGCCTTACCCTAACGCTATCACAGCCTTTAGGACCCGGCGGACTAGGGAATCCGCCACTGATACTCGTACCCTTCTTCCACCGCCTCCGGAAATTTGTAGAACCGCAAAACGGCGGGGCCGCCCGGCGCGGGAAAGTCGAGTTCCACCGTCGACTCCGGCGGCACGTACGCGGGTTTCGTTTCTCCGGCGGCTTCGATCTCGACATTCGCCGCGTTGTCGAGCGTATTTTCCACCGCCACCGCCAGCCGGCCCCCCACGCGGCGGGCGATGGCGTACACGCGCGGGCTGGTCTCGATTTCGGGCATCGCCGAGCTTTCGATCTCGATAATGTTCCGCCCCGCGCGCAGGTAGGGCGTCAGCGCCGTCGAATCTACCGCCACGTCGGCGGCGCGTGGCGGCAACCGCGTGCCGTTGACGCGGACCGCTCCCCGATAAAGCAATCGCGCCCAGCGATCGGCCGCAGGCGCATCGAACGCCGCGCGCCCTTCTCGCCAATCGAGACGAACGCGGCGCAGTCCTTCCTCGTTACTCGGCATGCGGGACTTCTTGATACTGACACTCCTATCGCCCCCGGCAACCCATGTTCCTCCAACCCCGGCTGTTCGGTGCCTTTCGGCGACCTCCGCCCCGCCCGCCCGCTCGACCCAGCTAGATTCCCCGTTTCTTACACTTGCGACCAGCGGCGATCTGGTTTCAAGAGCGTCGTTTGTGCCAACTTCCGAATCGGCGACCAACAGTAGCTAAATGGACACCCAGCGTTTCCCTTCTTAAACTCAGCCGCACCAGTGGGAGAGATTATGATTGACAGGGCTTCCGTTTTACGTTACCTTATAGGTAACCTTTGAAAAACATCGAACGTTACCTATAGAGAAACACATTGGAGATTTTCATCAGCGATAGACGGCTGCGAAAGGTAATCGGAGATGACGCTGCCTGCCGCCGCCTTTATGGCGAGAAGATGGCGAAGAAGCTCGCTTTGCGACTAGCATCAATGCGCGCGGCCGAATCGCTGGCGGATTTCTGGCCAGCAAAGTCCGGGCCGGAACGATGCCATGAATTGAAAGGAGACCGTAAAGGCACGTTCTCGGTCGATCTTAACCAACCGTACCGGCTGCTGTTCCAAGCGACCAAAGAGCCGAACGTGGCCGACGAACAAGAGCGATGGAAGTCAATCACGTCGATTGACATCACAGCTATCGAGGATACACATGGATAGCAACACCAGTTTTGAACTAACGACCGTTCCACACCCCGGCGAGACGGTACAAGAGTATCTCGACTTCTACGGGTGGTCGCAACGAGACCTCGCTCGTCGCACCGGCCTCACGCCGAAGACCATCAGCGAAATTTGCAACGGCAAAGGGCCGATCACGACGACCACGGCCTTGGCGTTCGAGAAGGCGTTCCAGCGGCCCGCGCACCTCTGGGTGAACCTGCAACGACAGTACGACGAGGTTGAAGCGCGACGACGGGAGGAGGCGAAGGCGTCCGGCTGGGATGAGTGGGTTCGGCACTTCCCGCTCAAGGAGATGCGCCAACTCCACTTCTCACTCCCGCAAGGACGCTCGGACGCGGACGTTCTTTTAGGGTTCTTCGGGGTGACCTCCCCGGAGAGCTGGTCATCCGTCTGGCGCGCTTCAGCACCGCAGTACCGGCAGACGCGCGCAGTGAAGGCGCGCGAGGAGGCGATCTCCGCTTGGGTGCGCGAGACGGAAATCATCGCTCGCGGCCTGGATCTCGCGGATTTCGACGCGTCACGCCTTCGGGCTGCAATCAACCCGCTACGCGAGTTCACGACGCAACGCATCGAGGACGTGCTGGACCCGTTGCAGGATCTCTGCGCGAACCTCGGCGTGGCGTTCGTCCTCGTGCCTGCGCTGCGAAACACGGGCATCAGTGGTTGCGCCCGGTGGCTAACGGAGAAAAAGGCGTTGATCGGGCTGACGATCAGGTACAAGACGGATGACCAGTTCTGGTTTACGTTCTTCCACGAGGTGGGGCACTTGCTGCTGCACCGAAGCAAGCGGCCGTTCGTAGTCGACAACGCGGAGGACGACTTGTCCGACCGCGTGGTTGATCCCGAGATGCAACAGATCGAGGCCGAAGCGAACACGTTCTCGGCCGACACGCTCATTCCTCCAGCAGTACTCGGAGCATTCGTGCGCGCCGGGGAATTCACTAACGATTCCATCCACGAGTTCTCTAAGAAGGTCGGCGTTGGACCGGGCATCGTGGTCGGACGATTACAACACGATGGCGTGATAGCAGCCCATCAGGGCAACACGCTTAAACAAAAGCTGAACTGGGGGTTTAAAGAGGAGAAGTAGGCAGTTATGGTGGGAAAGATTTTTATCACGCGGTCAGGATACGATCCGCAACTCGGCAAACACGTCAAGGACCCGTACTTGGGTCCGAACCCGACGCTCGGGGCATGTCGCCCGGACGTGCGGAAACAACTCACAAAGGGGGATCACATTTTTGTGATCTCCGGCAGGATCCCTGTGGCCTCGCAGTACGTGATGGCTGGGTTTGAGATCGCCGAGAAGATCGACGGGCTCACTGCCTACCAGCAGCTTCCGGAGCGCCGGCTGCACATCCTCTCGGATGGGCAGCTTGACGGAAACATCATCTGCGGGCCGGACGGACGCCAGCACGAACTGGACAATCACAACTCGTTCGAGAAGCGCATGCAGAATTACGTGATTGGAACGAACCTGCTGGCGCTCGTAACCGACGAGGAGATCGCGCGGGGGCGCGAGCAGACGCTCGAAGCGTTGCGCGACATCCTGCACAAGAAGGGTGACTCTCCCGTTCAGGTGGTCGGTCGTTGGGGCTCGAAGCTCGACGAGAAGCAGATCCTCGACCTACGGTCATGGCTCCAGGGCCTCAAGGGGAACCACAACTAGGAAATAGCGCCATCATGCTGCGAGCAAACGAACAACAGAACCTCTTCGGCACGACCACTGCGCCGATCCGGGAAGGCGACAACTGTCACATCGTCTCGGTCGGCAAGCGACGGGACGGCGGGACGCGCTACTGGTGCCTCAAGCACCGCGCGGACGCGACCGCTAAGTACGGCAAGCCGGCTGACGCGTGCCGCACAGCACACTTCCCGCCCGTCGATGAGAAGGACGTCCTGACGTTGGACTTCGCGAAGTATCCAGGGGGGGTTGCGCTGTGGGGTGCCGTCCCGGCCGTGTACGACACCACTAGGCAGCCGCTCGACCGTGGCATCCATGTCCACACCCGCGTGACGCCTGAGAGCGAGAAGGAAATCGACAATACGTTCCGCGCCGTCCGGATCGTTGGGGACGGAGTCACGGCTGGCGGCTTGTACGTTGATGAACTGGACGGGATCTACTACATGGCGACGACCGTCTTCGGGTACACGATGCGAGAAATCCGGTGCACGTACTGCGGGTACTCCCACCTCGACCGCGACTGGTTCTGCGTCCACCCGCACTCGCGACACCTCTGCGCTGGCTGCGGCAAGCACTTTAGGGACACACAAACTGGGATCGGCAACCCGATCTGCGGCGTGCGCGACGCGATCGGCGTCCAGACCCTCACGCCCAAAGCATCCACAAAGAAGCTCAAGATCCGCCAAGCAGATTATCCCGGCGGCATCCAAATCTGGGGATCCAACCCCGCATTCATCTGGACCATGAAGGTAGCCGAGGAAGAAGGCATCCACGTGCACGCGTATAAGGAAGGAGCGCAGTTGCCGGAGATCGACGAGACGTACGGGGCCGTCACAATCGACGGCATCACGCTCGATCAAGTCATGGTCCGGCTCTACATGGCGCAGGCAATCCTGCCGTCGCTTAAGGACCGGGTCACGACCGTGACCTGCACGTCCTGCGGCGAAGGCATCCTGAGCGAGGGAGACCTCGCCTTCACACCAGCAACCTCGCAACGATGCATCACCTGCGAACTCGACGTGCCAACACCAGGACGCTTGCGCAAGACGGTATCGAACCCACTCCCGCTCGTGCTCGCGCAGCTTGGGATGTTCGCCGTACGGTCACCGCAACAGCACGACCTCCGACTCCTGTCTGAGGCCATCTAGTTCAACTCGTTGGGCTATTCAAGAATGACCGTTATTTGCGAGTCGTGGGCGGACGGTCACGATTCGTCAGCCCAGCCAGTAGTTGAACCGTATGAGGCACCCTGAAGTCGGCGTGAAGCCCCCGATTGTTGCCGAATCACGGGCGATCCGGAAGTTGGCAGCCGCCCAGTGTCGTCCATCGGATCGGCCCACCCTAACGGCGTAGGGCGGAGTTCACTTGTGAGGCGCAACCCTCGCGGCGCAGACCTTCGTCCGTCATGCCGTCGCCAGGTGTGGATGATGCCGGGCGCAGATCGCCCAGATGCGATCCACCACATCGGTCAACTCGTGCCCCGAATCGAATAGTTCCAGCCGGGCGTTGGGATGCCGCGCCGCAAACTCCACCGACGCGCGATAAGGCACGACGGAGTCGTTCGTCCCGTGGAAAATCAACGCCGGTTGCGGGAACGATGGCTCGTCCGGATAGCGCAACGCATCCTCGATCAGCGCGTACGACACCCGCGCGGGACGGCCCTCCCCGTAGTGCTGCACTTCCAGGTACCCGTCGCGCTTCCAGCCTGCAAGTTCCGGCCCCCACAGCTTCGCGAAGTGAAACGCCGGAGCCATCAGCGCGCACGACGCGGTCTCGGGATGGAGCGATGCGTAGAGCGCCGCGAGGTAGCCCCCCATGCTCGACCCGAAGAGCGACACCGGTTCGCCTTGCGCCGCGCGCTCGATAACGGCTAACTGCCCCGTGACGGTAAGGTTCTCGAAGTCGCCCGCCGCGAGATCGGGGATTTCGAGCTCGAGGCCACGCTCCAAAAACCGGCGGCGAAAATACTGCGCTTTCTTCGACGCCGGGCTCGACGCGAACCCATGCAGGTAGACGAATTTCATGGTTTCGCCGGCGCGGCAGCGGGCGCGGGCTCTTCGTCCACCGGTGTGAACTTGATTTCGCTATCCGTCGAGAACCGCTTGAAGTTGCCGTAGGAGAAATTGTTCTCGGCGATCAGCAATCTTCCGCGGCTGCGCCGGTGCAGCGCGGCCACCGGCAACAGCGTGCCCGAAGGCGACGGCATATATTCGACGCGCGCCATGTCGAGCAGCGGCGTTCGATCTTCGGCTTTTTCGTCCGCTGGCGTCAAGGCGGCGAACTCGATCTTGATCGGGACTCCATCCTTCTTGCGCAGCCAAATGCGGCCCTTCAGCGCGGAGCGGAGCGCCTCCCGCTTGTCGAAAATCGTGAACGCTTCGTCGCCCGCGATTTGATCGAACTCGAAAACCGTCGTCGCGTCCACGCCCAGACGTTCTTCGCCGAGCCTCTTCCAGCGGTACTTTTGCAGATGGCTCGCGCGGAACAACAACAGCGTCAGGGTGAAATCCGTCGCCGACCCTTCGAGACCGTGGCGCTCCAAATCTTCAAGCAGCCGCCGCTTCACCAGATCGTCGTCCGACCGGATGCCCATCGCAAGCTTCGTGCGCGCCTTCCCGCGCTGCGCCACCGTGCGCCCGTCCACCGATTCCACTTGCCGCGCCTCGTGCCACTGCCCGCCGACCGACGCGTAGCCGAATTCGGACTGGATTTCGCGCTCGCGATACTCGGGCTTCGGTTCTTCGAGCGCCGACTGTCCGATGCGCGGCCGGAATCGGGGCGGCGGCTTTAGCGCCTTCTGGCGCAACGTCTCTTCGCCGACCACTTTCGTAGCGGCCTGCGCGAACACCTCGGCCTCCTCGGCCAGACGTTCGAGACCCGGCGGAATCTGCGCGGCCATCCATAGCGCGACGGCGATCATGACTTAATTATCGGCGCATAATGGTCCATGCCGATTCGCTTTCTCGCGGTGGCGTGGTTCCCGGCCATCGTCTTCGCCCAGGGTCTCGAGTACGTCAAGGCCAACTACACCAAGTACGAGCATTCGATTCCCATGCGCGACGGGGTGAAATTGTTCACTTCGATCTACGTCCCCAAAGAGCCGCCCAAAAGTGAAAAAGACCGGTACCCGATCTTCCTCTCGCGCACGCCGTACTCGGTGGCGCCTTACGGTGTCGACAAATACAAGACCGACCTGGGACCGGATCCGAAGTTCGCGCGCGACGGCTACATCTTCGTCTACCAGGACGTGCGCGGCAAATGGATGTCCGAGGGCACGTTCATCAACATGACGCCGCATAAGCCCACGAAGGCGTCGGCCAAAGACATCGACGAATCGACGGATACTTACGACACCATCGACTGGCTGATTAAGAACATTCCGAATAACAATGGACGCGTCGGCACATACGGCATCTCCTATCCCGGCTTCTACACCGCCGCCGGGATGATCGACGCGCATCCCGCGCACGTCGCCGCTTCGCCGCAAGCGCCCATCGTCGATTGGTTCACCGGCGACGACTTCCACCGCAACGGCGTTCTGTGGCTGCCGCACGCGTTCAACTTTCTCGCGAGCTTCGGTGTCGCGCGCCCCGAACCGACTACCGAAGGCCGCGGCAAACGGTTCGATCACAAGACTCCCGACGGCTACGAATTTTTTCTAAGCAAGATGGGACCGCTCGCCAACGCCAACGAGCGCTTCCTGAAAAACGAGGTCCAGTTCTGGACCGACATGATGAAGCACGAGACCTACGACGAGTTCTGGCAGTCGCGCAACCTGCGCCCGCACTTGAAATCGATCAAGCCCGCCGTTTTGACCGTCGGCGGCTGGTACGACGCAGAAAACATCTACGGCGCGCTCCAGGTCTACGGCAACGTCGAGAAGCAGGGGTTCGAGAAAAAGAACATGCTGGCGTTCGGACCCTGGGTGCACGGCGGCTGGGCCCGGAGCGACGGAGACCGGCTCGGAGACGTCCGATTTGCGTCCAAAACAGCCGAATATTACCGCGATAAGGTGCAATATCCGTTCTTTAAAACGCATTTAAAAGGCGAAACTGAAGCGAAACTCCCGAAAGTGGTGATGTTCGAGACGGGCACCAATCAATGGCGCGATTTCGACGCCTGGCCACCTAAAAGCGTTGAAAAGAAAGCGCTTTACTTCCACTCGAAGGGCAAATTGTCCTGGGACGCCCCCGCCGACGGCGCGGGCGAAAATTACGACGAGTACATCAGCGACCCCTCCAAGCCAGTGCCTTATATATCAACAACTTACACCGGCATGTTGCGCGAGTACATGACCGCCGACCAGCGTTTCGCCGCCTCCCGCCCCGACGTATTAGTCTATATGACTGAAGTACTTAGCGGCGACGTCACCCTCGCCGGACCCATCGAGAACGAACTCACGGTATCCACTTCGGGCACCGATTCCGATTGGGTGGTGAAGCTAATTGACGTGTTTCCAGACGATTACCCCGATAATCCCGAGGACGCCCCACCTACGCCACCCACGACCGCCAAGCGCAATCCCGCCACCTATGTCCGCATGGGCGGCTACCAACAACTCGTTCGGGGAGAGATGTTTAGGGGCAAATTCCGCAATTCGTTTTCGAGGCCGGAGGCGTTTACTCCGAATCGCGCGACGCCGGTGAAGTACGCGATGAACGATGTCTTCCACACCTTCCGGCGCGGGCACCGAATCATGATCCAGGTACAGTCGAGCTGGTTTCCGCTCGCCGACCGTAACCCACAGAAATTTATGAACATCCGCGAGGCGAAGGAATCGGATTTCGTCAAGGCCACCCAGCGCTTGTACCGATCTCGCGCTGCGGTGTCGCGGGTGGTGGTGGGGGTACTGAAGTAGCTACTCGGGCATCCAGTCCGAAAGTAGCTGCTCTTCGGTGTAGATCACGCCCTCGGGAAACATGTCGTCCGGGAGGTTGGTTTCGTCGAGTGCGCGCGTCCGGGCCGAATCGAAGACGTCTTCGAGCATACCGGAAATCTTCGGCCGCAGGCTCGGCGCGCTCCGTAGTTGACGCTCGATTCGCGCACGTTGGTCGCGAATAGTACTCTGCCAACTCTTGCCGCGCAGCTCCGGCTGAAACTGCCATTTCATCAGGTGGTGGGCGAGGACGACGAGGCGGTTGTACAACTGGTTCGAGTCGCTGCGAGACAAGCCGTCCAATTCCTCCGCGATATTCTCGATATCGATCTCCGACAGCCGCCCGGAGCGCAAAAGTTCGGCGTTCTTTTCGGCCCACGCCACGAAATCCCGCTCGTACAATTCGGCCACTGCGCTCATAGCCTTACGCTAGCACCGCCTCCGCGGGTTGGAACGTCAGTCCGCCGGTTGCGCGGTCGTAGTCGGCCACCACCTTATCGCCGTCGCGGATCACACCCGCCAGCAGACGTTTGGCGACGGCCGTTTCGATTTCCTTTTGGATCGCGCGCTTGAGCGGACGGGCGCCGTACGTCGGGTCGTTGCCCACACGCACCAGATGCTGGCGAGCGGCGTCGGTGAGTTCTAGCTCCACCTTGCGCTCGGCGAGCCGCTTGCGCAAACCCGCCAATTGAATCTCGACGATCCGCTTCAGGTGCTCCTCGGTCAAAGAGTGGAAGACGATGGTCTCGTCCACACGGTTCAAGAACTCGGGCCGGAAGAACTTGCGCAACTCCTCCATCACCGCGAGTTTCATCATTTCGAACTGGCCGCCCGAGTAATCGCCGCGGTAGTCGAGGATGCGTGCGCTTCCCAAATTCGAGGTCATCACGACGATCGTGTTCTTGAAATCGACGACGCGGCCTTGGCCGTCGGTGAGCCGCCCGTCGTCCAAGATTTGCAACAGCACGTTGTAGACGTCCGGGTGCGCTTTTTCGATTTCGTCGAAGAGGATTACCGAATAAGGCCGCCGCCGGATCGCCTCCGTCAACTGTCCGCCCTCGTCGTACCCCACGTAGCCGGGAGGCGCGCCGATCAAGCGCGAAACGGCGTGCTTCTCCTGATACTCGGTCATATCGATGCGGACCATCGCCCGCTCGTCGTCGAAGAGATACTCGGCGAGGGCGCGGGCGAGTTCGGTCTTGCCGACGCCGGTGGGTCCCAGGAAAATGAAGCTCCCGATCGGCCGGGCGGGATCTTTCAACCCGGCGCGGGCGCGCATGACGGCTTCCGCCACGGCGCTCACGGCTTCGTCCTGCCCGATCACGCGTTTGTGCAATTCCGCTTCGAGCGAAAGAAGCTTTTGCAATTCGCCTTCGAGCAGTTTCGTCACGGGAACTCCCGTCCATCGCGCCACGACTTGCGCGATGTCTTCCTCGGTGACTTCTTCTTTCAACATGCGTTTGGGCCGCTCGGATTTCTCCTCGGCGGCGATCGCCTTTTCGAGTTCGATAAGCGTGCCGTATTTCAGTTCGGCGGCGCGGTTCAGATCGTACTCGCGCTCCGCGCGCTCGATATCGAGCTTGGTCTGTTCGAGCCGCTCGCGCAGGGCGCGCAGTTGATCGACCCCGGACTTCTCCGCCTGCCACTGCGCCTTCAACGTGTTCGCCTCGGCCTTCAGTTCGCCGAGCTCCGCTTCGAGCTTCGCCAGACGGTCGCGCGAAGCTTCGTCCGTCTCTTTCTTCAGCGCCGCTTGCTCGATTTCGAGCTGCATCACGCGGCGCGAAATCTCGTCGAGCGAGGCGGGCATCGAATCGATCTCGGTGCGCAGTTTCGCCGCCGCTTCGTCCACCAGATCGATGGCTTTGTCGGGCAGGAAGCGGTCGGAGATATAGCGGTTCGACAGGACCGCCGCCGCCACTAGCGCCGCGTCCTTGATGCGCACGCCGTGATGGACTTCGTAGCGGTCCTTTAACCCGCGCAGGATCGAAATCGTGTCCTCGACCGACGGCTGATCGACGGTTACCGTCTGGAAACGCCGTTCGAGCGCGGCGTCTTTCTCGATGTACTTCCGGTACTCGTCGAGCGTCGTCGCGCCAATGCAATGCAGCTCGCCGCGCGCGAGCATCGGCTTCAGCAGGTTGCCCGCGTCCATCGAGCCTTCGGTCTTGCCCGCGCCCACGACGAGATGCAACTCGTCGATGAAAAGCACGATCTCGCCGTTCGATTCCTGCACTTCCTTGAGAACGGCCTTCAGGCGCTCCTCGAATTCGCCGCGATACTTCGCGCCCGCGATGAGTGCGCCCATGTCGAGCGATACGACGCGGCGGTTTTTCAATCCCTCGGGCACGTCGCCGCGGACGATGCGCTGTGCGAGCCCTTCGACGATGGCCGTTTTGCCGACGCCGGGCTCGCCGATCAGCACCGGATTGTTCTTGGTGCGCCGCGAAAGTACTTGAACTACGCGGCGAATTTCCTCGTCGCGCCCGATCACCGGATCGAGCTTGCCGGCGGAGGCCGCGGCGGTGAGATCGCGCCCGAAGCGGTCGAGCGCCTCGTAGGTCGATTCCGGATTTTGCGTCGTCACACGTTGCGTTCCCCGAACCTGGGCGATCGCGGCGGAAAGCTTTTCGGACGTCAGGCCCGATTCGCGGAAGATGCGTCCCGCGGCTCCTTGGTCTTTAGCTGCGGCGAGCAAGAGATGCTCCACCGAAACGAAGTCGTCCTTCAGGCGTTTGGCTTCCTCTTCGGCGTCGGCGAACGCTTTGGTGAACCGCGTGGTGACGTAGACCTGATCGGGCGCGCCGGACGCTCCGGCGACCTTAGGCAGCTTCTCCAGTTCGGTCTCGATCTTGCGGATCACGGGAGCCGGGTCGGCGGGGACGCGGCGAAGAATCGTGGACGCCAAACCGCCGGGCTGTTCGAGTAGGGCGAGAAGGAGATGTTCCAAGTCGACCTGCTGTTGCGACCGTTTGAGAGCGAGGCCTTGGGCGGAACGGATGGCTTCCTGGACCTTTTCGGTGAAGCGGTTGAAGTCCATGACACAATGATAATAGCAGAAAATCTTAGCGTCAAGCACTCACCTAAGTGTTTCTTAACGTTTATGGAATCAGCACCAAATTGTCATCGCCGTGTTACCCAACCGTTTGACACTAGGTACCGGCCTATTCGCCCTCAGGAGAACCCATGTCCGAGCTCTTTAGTTCCCAGCTTGCGGAACAATCCGAAGATTCCCCGATCGCGCGGGAAACCTCCGCGCCGTCCTTCGAAGAGGTGTTCGCCGAACGCCGCCAACTGCTGAAAGGAATGGCGATCGCCCCGCTGTTCACCGTGGGCTTTCAAGCCGCTACGGGAACGGCGCAGGCCGCCGACGAGCCCAAGGCCGAAGCTTTCTTCAACAGCGGAATCGAATTCGATCCCATCCGCCCGGTACGAGCCGGTTCGCAGGATTACATCGACGTTCCCGCCAATTACAACGTGTCGTTGGTGATCCGTTGGGGCGATCCGGTGGTACCGGGCGCGCCGCAGTTCGATGTGAACAACCAGACGGCGGCGAAGCAGGCGGTCCAGTTCGGCTACAACAACGACTATGTCGGCTACTTCCCGGGCAGCGATTGGAAATCGCTCAATTCGAGTTTCGGCATGCTCGCCGTCAATCACGAGTATGTCAACGAAGAGTTGATGTTCCGGAACTACAACGTCGCGAACGTGACGAAGGAAATGGTGGACATCGAGATCAACGCGCACGGCATGTCGATGATCGAAGTGCAGCGACAGCCGGACGCCTGGATTTATAACCCGAACTCGCCGCGCAACCGCCGGATTACGGGTTTCACCCCGATGGACATCACCGGCCCGGCGGCGGGCGACGAGTGGATGCGCACCTCGGCCGATCCCACGGGCCGGCGGGTGCTTGGCACGCTCAATAATTGCGCGGGCGGTAAGACTCCGTGGGGAACGGTACTGACGGCGGAGGAGAACTTTAACCAGTACTTCGCCAACCGTAACTCCATCCCCGCGGGCCCGATCCGTTCGGCGCACGACCGCATGGGCACTAACGCGGGTGCCAGCGGCCTGCGCTGGGAGAACTTCTACGACCGGTTCGACCAAGCCAAGGAACCGAACGAAGCGTTCCGCTTCGGCTGGATCGTCGAGATCGATCCGTACGATCCGAATTCCGTGCCGAAGAAGCGCACGGCGTTGGGCCGCGGCAAGAACGAATGCGCCACGACGATTCTCGCTCGCGACGGCCGTTGCGTGGTCTATAAGGGCGACGACCAGATCTTCGAGTATGTGTTCAAGTTCGTTACTGCGGGCCGCGTGGACATGAATAATCGCGCCGCGAACATGAACCTGCTCGACGAGGGGACTCTTTATGTCGCCCGGTTCGACGCCAACGGGACCGGCGCGTGGCTGCCTCTGACCTTTGGGCAGGGCCCGCTGACCGCCGCCAACGGCTGGCGGAATCAAGCGGACGTACTGATCCGCGCCCGCCAGGCGGGCGACGCTCTCGGCGCTACGAAGATGGACCGTCCGGAAGACGTCGAGGCCAGCCCTGTGACCGGCAAGGTTTACATCGCTTGCACGAATAACACGAGCCGTGGAACGGGCACCAATCCCGCTCCCGACGCGGCGAACCCCCGCGCTTCCAACCGTTGGGGTCACATCGTCGAAATTACGGAAGCGGGCGGCGACAACGCGGCGCTAACCTTCCGTTGGGACATGTTCATGGTTTGCGGCGACCCATCCGTGGCCTCGCAGAGCACCTTCTTCGCCGGCTTCGATCCTTCGCGGGTCAGCCCGCTTGCCGCGCCCGACCAGTTGGTGATCGATACGCGCGGCAATCTCTGGATCGGAACCGACGGGCAGCAGGGTCCCCTGAGCCTGAACGATGGCGTCTACGCCTGCCCCACCGAAGGGCCGGAGCGCGGATTCGTTCGGAAGTTCATGGCTTGCCCGGATGGCGCGGAAGCCTGCGGACCGGAATTCACGCCCGACGACACGACGATGTTCGGCGCGATGCAGCATCCGGGCGACGGCGGCGTCTTCGGCGGTCAGATGCGCGGTTTGTGGCCCGACGGCCGGGACACTCCGCGTCCGTCGATCATCGCCATCACGAAAGCGCCGCGCACGGGCGCTACGTGGATCGGCAGCCGCTAGCACGGCTGTGGGGATCGGCAGCCGCTAACGCGGCAGTGGGGATCGATAGTCGTTAGAACTCGGCGATTCCCGGAGGAGAGGAACGGGGCGGGCGCTTTCGGGCGTCCGCCCTTTTCTTTTGGTTAGGGCGAGTGGTTTAGCGCCGCGCCAACAGATCGCGGATTTCGCCGAGCAGCGATTCGGTGGGCGTTGGCCCGGCGGGCGGCGCGGGCGGGGGCGGTAGTAACCGGTTCACCTGCTTGACCAGAATGAAAATCACGAACGCGATAATCAGGAAATTGATTAGCGCGGTAATGAAGTTCCCATAGGCGAAAACGGCCCCGGCTTTCCGAGCCGCTTCGAGCGATTCGTATTGCCCCCCATTCAGGGCAATAAATCGCTGCGAGAAATCGATTCCTCCCGTTAGCAACCCGACAAAGGGCATGATCAGATCGTCGGTAACCGAAGTCACGATCTTGCCGAACGCCCCGCCGATAATCACGCCCACCGCCAGATCGAGCACATTGCCGCGCTGGATGAACGCCTTAAACTCTTGAATCATGGACATCTTGCACTCCTCCTCAGGGCACTGATTATGGCATGGAGCGCCTCGCGTGAAAAAATAGACCATCCATGCGAATCGGCGTCGATGCAGGCGGTACGTTCACGGATTTCGTGGTGGAGCGCGGCGGGCGTATTACGACCTTTAAGCTGCGGTCGAACCCCGCCGATCCGGCGTCGGTGGTGATCGAGGGCATTGAGCGCGCGGCGCAGGGCGGAGCGAACGTAGACATTGAAGTCGTCCACGGGACTAAGATCGATGTCGACCACGGGACTAAGATTGACGTCGTCCACGGGACGACGGTCGCCACCAACGCGCTGCTCGAACGCAAGGGCGCGCGGACGGCGTTCGTCACCAACGAAGGGTTTGCGGACCTGCTCGCCATCGGCCGGCAGAATCGCCGCCAACTTTACAGTTTGACGCCGCAACAACCGGAGCATCTTGTGCCCCCGGACTTGCGCTTCGGCGCGGGAAACGCGGACAAACTGCGAAGAGCGTTGCGAAAGGCGAAGGTCGAGAGTGTCGCGATCTGCCTGCTCCACGCCTATCGCGACCCAAGCCAAGAACGAGCCTTAGCCGCGGCGCTCGGCGATTTCCGGCTATCGGTTTCCTCCGAGGTTTGCCCCGAGTTTCGCGAGTACGAGCGCGCTTCGACGACGGTGATCGACGCCTATGTCGCTCCCCTGATGGACCATTATTTGCGGCGTCTCTCGGATGGGTGCCCGTATCCGCTGTCGATCGTGCAGTCGAACGGCGGCGTCCTGTCCGCCGAAGAGGCGCGGGCGGCGGCGGTGCGAACCATTCTTTCGGGACCGGCGGGCGGCGTCGTCGGCGCGATCGAACTCGCAAAGCGTAGCGGCTACCGCAAAATCCTGGCGTTCGATATGGGCGGCACGTCCACGGATGTCAGTTTGTCCGACGGCCGCGCGGAAGAATCGATGGAGGCGATGGTGGATGGGATGCCGGTGCGCGTGCCGATGCTCGACATCCAGACGGTGGGCGCGGGCGGTGGATCGATCGCGCGGATCGACGAGGGCGGACTGCTCCGCGTCGGGCCGGAAAGCGCGGGAGCCAATCCCGGACCGGCTTGCTACGGCGAAGGAACGCGCCCCACGGTCACCGACGCTCATGTGGCGCTCGGCCGGGTGTCGGCGCTGTTAGGCGGCGAAATCAAGCTCGACAAGAAGCGAAGCCTCGCGGCGCTTCGAAGCTTGGGAATGGATCCCAAAAGGGCGGCGCAAGGCGTCGTCCGGGTTGCAAACGCGAACATGCTGCGGGCGATCCGCGCGGTGAGCGTCGAGCGGGGGCGCGATCCTCGCGAGTACGCGCTGCTGGCGTTTGGAGGTTGCGGCGGTCTGCACGCCTGCGAGTTAGCGGAGGAACTGGGGATTCGGACGGTGCTCGCGCCGGAGCATGCGGGGGTTCTCTCGGCGTTGGGGATGTTGCTGGCGGAGTATCGCCGCGATTTCTCGCGGGGCGTGTTGGGACTTACGGATTTCGAGCCGGTGTTTCGCGAACTGGAAAGCCGGGCGGGCGACGGCGTGAAGATCGAACGCTTCGCCGATTTGCGGTACCGCGGGCAAAGCTACGAACTGACGGTGCCGTGGAAGAACGCCGAGGCGGGTTTCGCCGCAAAGCACAAGAACCGGTACGGCTACGCTATGCGGAGCCAGATAGAGGTAGTGACGCTGCGCGTACGGGCGTCGCGGCCCGCGCCTCGCGTGCGGCTGACCGGCGGCGCGACGATCGCGGGCCGGGGGCCGGCGACAATCGCCGGCTACGGCTCCACCCTATGGATTCCGCGGGGTTGGAGGTACCGGTCCGACGGCGCGGGGACGCTGGTAGTCTCGCGGTAGGCCGTTACGCGGCGGCGCCGATCATCTGCTTACGCGGCTGCGCCGCTTTTGGTCGCGCCCACCGCGGGTACCTTGTTTTTCGATCCCGGCGGGCGGCCCCGTTTGCGGGCCTCGGTCAACCAGCGCGGCGGGCGGCCCCGGCGCTTGCCGCGTCCTTCGGCGAGCCGTTCCAAGGTCAGAATGGCCTCTTCGATTTGAGCCCGCTCACGTCGCAGGTCTTCGATGATTTTTGTTACGTCCATGCGATTCCTCGGCGAAATTCGCGCCCATTCCGCCCGCTTTTCTCTTTCCTCGGGAATTCCCCCGGAAAGTCCTCCAGTTCCGAAAGCGGAACGAAAGGCAAGGCGATTCGGTTGCATGGCCAGTGTACCTTTGATTTTTAGGCTAATTCAAGCTCTTTGTTCCGAATTCGGAACAGATTTCGGCTAGTTCTTACGATTCTAGTACTAGGGCGTTCGATGGGCTAGCCGTCGCCAATAGAAATAAAACGGAGTTCCCAGCGCAATCAGCGTTAATCCCATCAAGGATTCGCGGGGGGAATCGCGTAACGTGAAGAAAATTAAAGTCGCCGCCACGCCGGCGAAAAGCACGGGGACTAGTGGGTACCCCAACGTGCGGTAGGGCCTCGGCATATCCGGACGTTTGGCGCGCAAAACCGGTACGGCGGCGGCGGTCATACCGTAGAGAATCCAGCTCGCGAAAATGACATATGTAAACAATTCGTCGTAGCGGCCGCTGAGCACCAGCACGCACGACCAAGCCGAGAGCCAAAGGATCGACTTGCCCGGCGTCCGCCGCTGCGGGTGCACCTCGGCGAACGCGCGGAAGAACATGCCGTCGCGGGCCATGGCGTATGGGACGCGAGCGCCCGATAGCATCGACCCGTTGAGCGCCGCGAAAATCGAAACCATCGCCGCCACGCTCACCGCCTGGGCCGCTCCGGGGCCGAAAATCCGCCGCATCATTTCCGAGGCGACGCGATCGCTGGCCGCTACTTCGGAAGCCGAAAGCACGTAGAAATAGGCGGCGTTCGAGGCCAGATAAATCGCCATCACCACGGCCGTACCGAGGATGAGGGCGCGCGGCAGGTTGCGCGTGGCGTCTTTGATCTCGCTCGACACCATGCTGACGTTGTTCCAGCCGTCGAACGCCCAAAGGATCGCCACCAGCGCCGCGAAGAATCCGGAGATGCCGCCCGGCGCGGCGACGGCGGTCGAGAAATTCTCCGTGCGGCCCGCGCCCGAAAAGAGGCCCACGAGGACGATTGCGCCAATCGCGCCGACCTTGGCGACGGTCGAGCCGATTTGCAGCGCTCCGCTTTCCTTGACGCCCAGATAGTTCACCACCGCGAGGAATGCGATGACGCCGATCGCGGCAAGCTGGCCGTAGCGGATTTCGAGCGAACCGAACGGGAGCGGTACTACGGTGAGCACTTGGTCGAGCGCGGGAATCAGGTTCGCGAGGTAATAGAAAAAGCCCGTGGCGAGCGTCGCGAGCGATCCGCTTTTCGCCACCCAGAATTGGGTCCAGCCGTAGACGAAGCCGAAGTAGGGGCCGTAGGCTTCGCGCAAGTAGACGTATTCGCCACCGGCTTCGGGCATTGCGGCGGCCAGTTCGGCGTAGGTGAGCGCTCCGGCGAGCGATAGGAGACCGCCGAAAATCCAGACGGCGAACACCATCTCGGGCGTCCCGACTTTCAAGACGGCGGTTTTCGGAACCAGAAAAATTCCGCTGCCGATGACGGTGCCGATCACGATCGCGACGGCTGCGTTGAGTCCTAGTTCACGGCGAAGATCGGCCATCGCGCGCCTCCTGGGGGAAAAGTGGGGACAACAGAATACCCACGGCGAACGTGGCCGTCGTGCCGATCAGGACGTGCCAGGTCCAAGCGATCGGCGTGAAGAACCGGATGTAGATCATCGTGGCAAGGCCGGCGAGCATGCCGAGCATCGCGGCCGTTTCGCCGGCGCGACGGGTTAGCAAGCCGAGCAGAAATACGCCGAGCAGCGATCCGTAAACGATCGATGCGATGCCGAGCGCCGCTTCGAGGACGCTCTTGACGCCAGTCGAAGCCCAGCCGATCAGGAAGAGCGCGACGCTCCAGCCGACGGTGGCCCAGCGGGCGAGGGCCAGGAAGTACGATTCGCTTCGCCCGCCACGCGAGAGAGGCCGGACGAAGTCCATGATCGTCGTTGAGGCGAGCGAGTTGAGCGCGGCGCTTAGGTTCGACATAGCGGCGGCGAGGATCGCGGCCATGATCAATCCGGCGACGCCCACCGGTAATTTCGACCAGATGAAGGCCGGGTAGATTTGATCCTTCACCGCCGGGGGCGCCAGCGACGACGTGCCGTAGTAGACCCACAGCGCCACGCCGATGATCAGAAACAGTGCGAATTGAAAGACGATCACGGCCCAACTGCCGAGCAGCGCCTTGCGGCTTTCGCCGAGATCTTTCGCCGCCAGCAGCCTTTGGACCATCAATTGCTCCGTTCCATGGCTAGCGGTAGTGAGGAAACAACCGCCGATCACACCGGCCCAGAAGTTATAGGGCGCGGTCCAGGAAAAGCCGAAATCGAAGATGCGGAATTTGTTGGCCGCCTCGCCCGCGCGGAGCACTTCGGACCATCCGCCGGGGATCTGCTGCAGGATGACGAAGAAACTGAGGATCGCGCCCGCGATGTAAAGGAACATCTGGACAACGTCGGTCCAGATGACGGCGGTCATACCGCCCTCGAAGGTGTAGAACAGCGTGAGGCAGACGATCAGGAAAATCGAGCCGAGTTCGCCGATTCCGCCCGACCAGCCGAAGATAATCTGGATGACGATCGAGATGGCGAACACCCGGACGCCTTCGGCCAGCGCGCGCAGCACGAGAAAGCATCCGGCGGTGAGTTTGCGGATGTTCGGGCCGAAGCGGCGCTGCATCAGTTCGTAGGCGGTGAATAACTCGCCCCGAAAATACTGGGGCAGAAAAAGAAGGCTAATGACGATGCGGGCGAGAAGGTAACCGAAGACGACTTGCAGAAATCCGAGATCGCCCTGGAAAGCGAGGGCGGGTGTGCCGATCACGGTGAGCGTCGAGGTTTCGGCGGAGACGATCGAGAAGCCGATGGCCCACCAGGGTGCGTTCCGTCCGCCGAGGAAGTAATCTTTGAGAGTCTTTTGGGAATCGCGGAAGCGGGCGCCGAACCAGGTGATACCGATCAGGTAGACAAGAATGACCGAGAGATCGACCCAGCGCATTGAGGATTGGCCAACGACAGTGGGGATTGTAACATCCGTGGGAACATCCCAAGGCCGGAAGGCATCTTTATGTTCGGGAGAATCCGGGTTGCGGGACGGCGTCGTTTCAATGTATTCTGCGTCTTTGCCACCCGGCACCCCCGGGCCGCCGGGTATTTCCAGGCGGGCAATCTCCCGGCCCAGTCGGCCGCGCGTACAATAGCAACTGCCATTTGAGGAGGCAAGAAGTGCGAAATCGACGGAATCTGTGGACGAGCCTGCTGGCGACGGCGGCCTTAGTAGCGGCGCTTGGCGCCCCCGGCGCATACGGACAGGCGGCCCCCGCACAACCCGCGCAGCCGCAGTGGGCCGATCAAGCCGAGTACGACTTGGTCGTCAATGGCATTCAAAAGGAAGCGAATCAACAGAAGAAGATTCAGCTTCTGCTGCAGTGGAAGGAGAAGTATCCGAACAGCGCGTTCAAGCTGCAACGGTTGCAGGCGATGTTGCAGACCTACCAGCAACTCGCGCAAGCGCCCAAGATGAAGGAAGTGGCGACGGAGATGACCACCGAGGACCCGAACGGGGTGATCGGCCTCGTCGGCTACCAGACGCTGAATCTTTTGGTCGAATCGATGGCCGACAAGTCCGACGCGGCGCTGGCCGACGGCGAAAAGGCGGCCAACGGGTTGTTGGCGATCCTCGATAAGGTGCAGAAACCGGCGCAAATTCCGGACGACGCCTGGGCGAAAGAGAAGCTGAACAATACCGTCCTGGCGCACAAGACGATGGGCTGGATCGCGTCGGCGCGTAAGGATTACGTTGCGGCGGAGCAAGCCTACACGAAATCGCTGCAGGTGAATCCGAAGAACGGGCAGGCTTCGGCGGCGCTCGGCACGGCGATCTTGTTGCAGAAGAAGCCGGAGAAGCAGTCGGCGGGTTTGTATCACTTCGCGCGCGCGGCGGTCTTGGAAGGCGAAGGCGCGCTACCCGATGCGGCGCGTGGACAAACCAAGGCATACGTGGAGAAGACCTACGTCAATTTTCACGGCAGCCGCGACGGTCTGGACGAAATTCTGAATCGGGCGAAGACCGAGGCTTTTCCTGAAGAGGGCTTCAAGATAAAGAGTAGCGGCGAGATCGCTCTGGAGCAGGGCGAAAAGCTGAAAGAAACGAACCCCATGTTATACCGGTTCATTCAGCTTCGCGACACGCTCAAAGGCGAAGGTGGCGACGCATACTTCGCCATGCTAAAGGACACCGATGCGGGCGGGGCTTTCAAAGGCAAGCTAGTTTCGGCGACGCCGGAGACCAAGCCAAAAGAACTAACCATCGCAATCGCAGACAGTTTAACTCCAGATGTAACTCTAAAGTTTGACGAACCTCTACCCGGTAAAGCGGACCCGGGGATCGAATTGGAGTTTGTAGGGAGTGTGCAGGCGTATACGAAGGAGCCGTTTAATTTAGTGCTGGATGCCGATCCGGCGAAGTTCGTCGGTTGGCCCGTGGCGGCGAAACCGGCGGCGAAGAAGGCCGCTCCAGCCGCTAAGAAGGGCGGCGCGAAGAAGAAGTAGTTTGCGTTTTCGTGGGAGCGGCGGGGCTGCCAGTGGCAATTACGCTGTAAAGCAGCCGCTCCCAAGTACCGACCTTTCGGTCCTCGGCGGGGGCCGCCGCCTGGAAAAAGTGGATAAACCGCGCGGCGGGTTTGGGCAGGCTCGACGCCCAGCATTTCTCTCGCGGTACAGCCAGCGTGGCCACAACGGCCAATCCGGCCACAACCAGGTAGGCTCGGGTTTTTTCGCTCTTCGTCATGCCTTAGAGACGCTAACCCTAGCCGGATGGTTAGTAGTCGGCAGGTAGAGAATCTTTAAGCGGGGGCGGGATTACATTTTGTAACGGCCAAAATGCTCGTCGTCGAGAGCCTCCAGCCATCGCTTTAACTCTTCGTTGTTGACCCGGTCGCCCATCTGAGCGGTGAGCTTCGAAGTGGCCAGTACCTGATCGTCCACGAAGATCGGGCAATCGTGCCGTAACGCGAGCGCCAGCGCGTCCGACGGTCGTGAATCGACCGAAATCAGTTGGCCATTCTTGCGCAACCAGATAAGCGCATAGAAGGTCTCGTCCTTCAGTTCGTTGACCACCACTTTCTCGATCGAAGTATCGAGTCCGGCGAGCAAAGTCTTGATGAGGTCGTGCGTCATCGGGCGCGCGGTCGAAACCTTTTCGATTTCGAGCGCGATCGCATTCGCCTCGAACGGCCCGACCCAGATCGGCAGAATGGTGTCCCCGGCGAGATCGCGCAGGATGACGATCGGCATTTGCGTAACCGGGTCCATCATCAATGTGCGGATCTTCATTTCGACTTCCATGTGTTTCTCCGTTCCAATTACACCATCTTGCCTACGAGGGCTTGCCTACGAGAGCTCGCCGACGAGGGCCACCGGTCCCGCGCGCATCACGGTTACCGGAACGTAACGGCCCACCAAATCCGGCCGCGGCGAAAGAAAGTTGACGGTCTTATGTTGGGTCGTTTTGCCCACCCACTGCCCAGTGGCTTTATTGAAGCCCTCGACATGCACCTCTTCTATGCGCCCGACGTAATCGGCGTTACGGCGAATCTGGATGGCGCGCTGCTTCTCCTGCACGATGGAAAGGCGGCGGGTCTTTTCGGCTTCGTCGACGTGCCCCGCGAGTTTTAGCGCGGGTGTGTTGGGCCGCTCGGAGTATTTGAATCCGAACACGCCGTCGTAGCCCACGCGGTCGAGCAAGCCGAGCGTCGCTTCGAAATCGGCTTCGGTCTCGCCGGGAAAGCCGACAATGATGTCCGTGGTGATGGCGAAATCGCGCCGCGCGCTCTTCATCCAAGCGATGCGTTCTTCGTACTGCTCGCGCGTGTACTGGCGGCGCATCGCCTCGAGTACGCGCGTCGAGCCGGACTGCACGGGCAGGTGCACGTGATTGCACAACGCCGGATTTTCGTCGATCGCATCGATGATGTCCTTGACGAAATCGCGCGGATGCGAGGTGGTGAAACGCACGCGCTTCAAACCGTCCACTTCTCCCACGCGGCGTAGCAGGCCCGCGAAATCGAGTCCGGTGACGGGGCAACGGTAGCTATTGACGTTTTGGCCGAGCAGTTGGACCTCGGTGTAACCCGATTCGGCGAGCGTACGCGCTTCGGCGATCACGCTATCCGCCGTGCGGCTGCGTTCCGGCCCGCGAGTAAACGGGACGACGCAATACGCGCAACTCTTGTCGCAGCCTTCGATGATCGTGAGATAGGCGCGGTGCGGATTATCGCGGCGCGTAAGCGGCGTCTCGAACGTGTCTTCGGTGTCGAGGCTGAGCCCGGTGACGCGGCGTCCGCCCGCTTCGAGTTGCACAAGAAGTTCGGGCAGCTTGGAGTAGCTGGCCGAACCGGCGACGAGCGAAACGTGCGGGGCGCGCTCGAAGATCCGTTCGCCTTCCTGTTGCGCGACGCAACCGATCACGCCAAACGTTTTCGTCTTCGCGTGTTTTTTGAACTCGGAGAGGCGATGAAAGACTTTCTGTTCGGCTTTGTCGCGGATGGAGCACGTGTTGTAGAGAACGAGTTCGGCGTCGTCCACGGTCTCCACTTGTTCGTAGCCGCGTTCGACGAGCGTCCCGACGACTTTCTCCGAGTCGTGGGCGTTCATCTGGCAGCCGAACGTTTCGATGTAAAACTTGCGCACGATTCGCTCCTACTGGTGAGCGAAGTACATCAGCCAGCTCAGGCCGAACATCGCCGCCATGAAGCAGCCGAAGCAGTAGAGGCCGTAGCGCAGGCGCTCCTTATCCGTGTTCTTGGTGACAACGCCGAGCACGACGCTGGTGAATAGCGCGAACAACAGCGCGGCTTCGAAATGGGACAGGGCGAGCTTGGGCATGTCAGTCTTTCTTTCCGGTAGCGATCTCGTAGGCGTCCACCATGGCCATGATATTGAGCAGGCCCGCGCCGACCAGAAACTTGGTTCCGTAATCGTAGACGTGCCCGGCGCGGTCCACTTCGGCGTAACCGAGCATCGTCGCCAGCAGATAAAGAATGCCGCTCGCGACGTTACCCAGAAAGCCGCCGCAATAGATGAGCGTCGTGAGCAGGTCGCCGCGCTGCGGTTCGAACATGGCGCCGCGCATCATCAGTCCGAGAAGAAACATGACGACGACGGAGAGAGCCAGCAGTCCGCCGCGCAACCGGCGGCCGAGAAGGAAATGACCGCCGCCCGGGAGGAACCATCCCAGGGCCACGGCGGGGAGCCAGGAGCGCATAAACTTTATTGTAGCGGCGCTGGCGGCGTCGCTCCCAGGGAGTTTAGCGGCTATCCGGAGGACGGCTTGCGAGTTCGATCATCGTGCGCACGATGCGGTCCTTGTTCGCGGGGTCGAGCGTGAGGTAGCGATGCTTGCCCTCGGGCGACGGATTGAGGGTGGTGCGGCCGTCGTCCGCGACCACGATGGTACCGGGTGCCGAGAGTCCGAAGTCGCCCGCGTTGGGGCGAACGCCGTACAGCACGGAAGTCGGATCCCAGGTCGGGCGGTCGTACGGCATCTTGAGATAGGCGCGGTAGGAATCGGCGATGGGATGGTGGCGCGTGTAGGCGTAGTCGCGCTCGACGCTCGAAGCGGGGTAGGGCAGCGCGAGCCCGATTTCAAAGCCCGAGGCGACGATGGGCGTGGGCCACTCCGTGAAGATTTTCTTGGCCGATGGGATGTCGATGCGCACGTTGTACTCGGGTTTGCCGTTGGGGAACCAGCCCGCCATGATCGACAGCAGCTTCACTTTCTTCGCGACCAACTCGCGTCCGCCCTCGCGGTCGAGCAGCCGAACCAAGTTAGTCGAAAAACCGACCTGGATCACCGTGACGCTTTGGTCCGCCGCCGCGTTCAAGGTGCTCCAAAGCACGTCCTGCGCGTCCGCCACGTCCGCGCGCGTTTCGATGCGCCGCGGGTAGACGAGTTTCGAGACGGGAACCGAAATCATCGGATTCGATTCCCGAGTCTTGCCGTTCGTTACTAAACCGATCGGGATCGAAGGCCGGCCGTAGAAATGGTTCACGAGATCGACGAACTGCGCCGCGCGCAAATTGTCCTTGGTGATCGTCACCGCGAGCAATTTCGATTCGCCGCGCGATTCGAGCGCGTGCAGCATAGCGAGCGCGATCGCGTCATCGACATCGTTGCCCATGTCGGTATCGAAGATCACGGGCACGGGCTGCGCGAGCGAAGCCGCGGCTAAGAAGAAACCGGCGAAGGAACGCATGGGTGGTAGAGACCTCGCGAACGGATGTAGTCGTAAACGGGTTGGGGAAGCTCGGGGGGATGCAAACCGGCGGCGAGCGCGGTGCGAATGGCGCTTGAGGACTCGGTGAACGCGAGCGTTTCGAGCCGGTGTACCACCGCACCCGCCGGGACGTCGTAGCCGTGCCCCGGGCGGGAAGCGACGATGAATTCGGTCATCGCGATCACGTCGCGCCAACGGTACCAACTTTCGATTTCGGAGAACGCGTCGGCGCCGATCAGGAACAGCCGCGGCGGATCGAAGTGTTGCAGCATGTCGTAGGTGTAGCTGCGCGCGCCGCCCCGCTCGGCTTCGGAAACGTGTTCGGCGACGAGACGTAGCATCGCCACGCGGTCGGCGAATGGAGTGTCGAGCGGCTTGTGCGGCGGGTTACCCGAAGGAACGAAGATCACGCGGTCGAGATGGAATCGCGCGCGCGCGGCTTCGGCGACGGCCAAGTGCCCGGCGTGCACGGGGTCGAAGGCGCCCCCGAACAGGGCGTAGCGGGCGGGCATTTACTTGGTCGATCGAATGCGGATGTTACGGAACTCGGCCATCATCGGCGGTCCGCGATGCAGTTGCAGAGCGATCACGCCGGGCTTGGGCGTTTCACCGTGCAATTCGGCGGTGACCAATCCGTTCAGTGTGATCTTGATATCGCCGCCCGCGCACTCGATGCGCAGGTCGTTCCAATCGTCGGGCTTAACGACCGTTTCGCCCTTGCCCTTCCAACCGTTGACAATGACGCCGCGCGTGCCCTTCTCGTCGTAGATCGAGCCCCACCAGTTGCCTTGCGCCGCGTCGGCTTGCAGCCCCTTCACCACGAAATCGGGAAACGCTTCGCTGCGGAATTGCACGCCGGAGTTGTGGTTGCGCAGCTTGATTTCGAGGCGCAGATCGAAATCCTCGAATTTGTCTTTCGAGATCAGGAACGTGTTGGCCTTGAGTTCGACGCCTTCGGTGGAGCCGACGAGGACGCCATTCTTGACGCTCCATAGACGCGGGTCGCCGTCCCAGCCGGTCAAATCCTTACCGTTGAACAGCGGCTTGAAGCCGGGTTCGATGGCCAGTAGCGGAACGGCGGCTAACAACGCAAGGCGTTTCATTCGCCCGATTCTATCGAATGGCGCGCGCCGCCGCGCTCGCCAGTTCGTCGCAGCGATTGTTGTCGGGATGATCGGCGTGGCCTTTGGTCCACTTCCAGACGGTTTTGTGGCGCGCGTTCTGCTCGTCGAGCGCTTGCCACAGTTCTTGATTTTTGACGGGCTTTTTGTCGGCGGTCTTCCAGCCGCGCGCTTTCCAGCCGTGAATCCAGGTGGTGATGCCGTTGCGCATGTACTCGGAGTCGGTGGTGATCTCGACTTCGCAGGGCTCTTTGAGAGCCTTGAGACCTTCGACCGCCGCCCGCAGTTCCATGCGGTTGTTGGTGGTGTCGGGTTCGGATCCCGAGGCTTCGCGCTTGTGCTCGCCGAAGCGGAGGATGTAGGCCCAACCGCCGGGTCCGGGATTGCCGAGACACGCGCCGTCGGTGATGAGTTCGACTTTTTTCATGACTGGCTGTGTTGCCAACTACGCCGCGAGGGGCCGCGAGAGGATCTCGTCGAAGAAACGGTCCACTTGGTCGAGGATGTCTTGCGGTTCGCGCTGCGCGTAGATCGCTCCGCGGAGCTTCGCGCCGCCGCGAACGCCGTGCGAAAAGTACGTGGCGAATTGCTTCATCTTGCCCACCGCGTCCACCGCCTTTTCTTCGCCATGATGCCCGGAGAGCATCTCGAAGTAGCGGCGCATGATCGCGTAACGCATTTCGTCGGTGGGCTGAGAATAGCGCCCGGTCTCGACGTACTCGGCGATCTGCCGGAAAATCCAGGGGTTGGCCGACGCCTGGCGCCCGATCATGACGGCGTCGCAATTCGTTTCGGCCACCATGCGCACGGCGTCCTCGGGCGAGTTGACGTCGCCGTTGCCGATCACCGGAATGCGGGAATTGGCCTTGAGGGCGGCGATGCGGGTCCAGTCGGCGAATCCCGAATAGCCTTGCTCGCGCGTGCGCGGGTGGAGCGCGATGGCCGCGAGTCCGCAATTCTCGGCGATCTTGCCCATTTGGAGGAACACTAATTCGTTGTCGTTCCAACCGGCGCGGAATTTGCAGGTAAGCGGAATCCGGATTGCCGCGCGGACGGCGGTGAGGATGCGTTCGACCAGCGGGAGATCGCGCAGGCAGCCGGAACCGCCGTTGCACCGCACCACTTTCTTCACCGGGCAGCCGAAATTGATATCGACGATGTCGAAGCCCAGGTCTTCGCAAACGCGCGCGGCTTCGGCCATCACGGCCGGATCGCTGCCGAAGAGCTGGGCGGAGATCGGGCGCTCCTCGGGCTCGAACGCTAGGTATCGCTTGGCTTTCGCTTTGGTTTTCGCCGCCGGGGTTCGCGCCGACGCCACCACGCCGTGCGAGCTGGTGAATTCGGTCATCATGAGTCCGCAGCCGCCTTGGGCACGGATCAGGCGGCGGAACACGGTGTCGGTCACCCCGGCCATAGGTGCGAGGACGGTGGCGGGGGAGACGCCGATCGGGCCGATCGCGAATTGGCGGGGGAAGTGCATGGAAGTAAGCGAACTATCTCCATTATCGCCCGGCGGCGGTTTTCACCGAAACTTGAATCCACCGTGCCGCGTTCTATTGAAATTAGGAGACCAAGATGAAAATCTGGATCGCCTTTGTCGGCGGAGCCGCCGCCTCGGCCGCCCTTGTTTTGCTGTTGAGCCGCCAGCCGGAGCGCGTCGCCGCGCCCGCGCCCGTGCCGCCCGTAGCGCAACCCACTCCTGTCGTTGAACCCGAGCCACCTGCGCCCGAACCTGTCGTTCCGGCGGAATTGCCGCCGCCGAAGCCCGCCGTAGCGCGCCGCGCGCCGACGCCCACCCCGGTTCGAAAGCCCGCTCCCGCAGTGGAAGCGCCTGTGGCACCGGCCGCTCAGGCTGCGGCGCCGACGGTCGTGGCGAAAGGGGAGCCACCTACGCCCGTGGCCGAACGCGCGCCCGCAGTAGCGACACCCGAACCGACTCCCGCGCCGCAAGCTGTCGAGCCGAAGACGCAAATCCTCAAGCCCGACGCGATGGAAATCAAGCGCGCGGCCGAGGAGCGTAAACCGCAAACGGTGACGATCCCGGCGGGGACGGTGCTAAACGTTCGCGTCAATCAGCGCATTTCGAGCGACGACAACGGCGAGGGCGACACGTTTTCCGCCGTGCTCGATTCTCCGTTAATCGTCAACGGACTGGTAATCGCCGAGAAAGGCTCGCGCGCCGATGGGCGGGTCCTTGAATCTTCTAAGGGCGGCCGGGTTAAAGGTACGGCCAAATTGTCGGTTCAGCTTACGCAAATCCACACTTCCGATAAGCAGCGCGTCGCGATTCTGACGGACGCTTTTGTGCGCGAAGCGGAGACTTCGCGGGGCAAGGATGCCGCTCGTACGGCCACTGCGGCTGGGATTGGCGCGGCGCTCGGTGCGATTTTCGGCGGAGGCCGGGGCGCGGCGATCGGCGCGGCCTCGGGTGGCGCGGCGGGCGCTGGAACCGTACTGCTCACTCGCGGCAAACCGGCGGAAATCGCGGTGGAGACGCGAATTCCGTTCCGGCTGCGCGAGGCGGTGGAGATTACCGAAAAGCTCGACTAGAACTTGCCCGAGTACAGTTTCGGCGTGAACGAGATCGTGCCGCCCGAGTTCTTGAAGGACAGCGGAATTTGCACCGAAGCGCCCGGCGCTAGCGCCGCGTCCGATACCTTGACATACGGGTTGCCGCGATAGTCGTTCACCTTGTTAAACAGGCTCTGTGTCGCGGGCAGATTTTCGAGAACCAAGTGCAGCGGTCCGGGGAGCGGCGCTCCCGACACGTTGGTAATCGTCGCCGTCGTGCCGAACGTTTGGTTGGCCGGGTTGTACCGGAATCCGGTGTAGCGGATCGCAAATCCGGTCTGGAGCACCGGCGCGTCGAACAAGAAATACGCCACGGGATGATCGTGGTCGGAGTAGCGCTCGATGCGGGTGGCGTCGCTCTTAAAGCTCGCCGGCCACTCCGCGTTGACGTGCGCGACTTCGTAGCCCGACCATAGCGGATCGAGCCCCGAGCTAATCAGCGCATGGTCGAGCACCTGCCGCGAACCGCGGAACATGTAGGTGTAGCGCAGCGGCGCCAGCAGCGTATTGGTGAGGTTGTTCAAGGTGTAGGACCAACGGTCCACCGATGGATTCGCGACCAGCGTCGCGGCGGTGGGCGTTCCCACGATGGTCGCCATCACGTCGGTGAGCGCGTCGTTGACCTCGAACGCGTTCCAGTCGCCGAGCGTGATCAGATTCTCGCTCGAGAGCGTCGCGATAAAGTCCGCCACGGCTTCGGCGCCCAAACGGCGCTTCTCGCGGACGCGCGTGCCTTCGGGTTCGGGATCGTCGACGCCGATCAGCGACCGCAGGTGGTTGGCGAGCACGGTGACGTTGCGCGTGCCGCACGTACCGCCATCGACGGTGAAGCGCGCGAGCAGCGGCGGCCGGTCGAGCAGATCGCTCCCTTCGAAGATCAATTCCTCGCCCAAAATATCTTCCGTGCCGATCTTCGCCACGCGAGCGGACTTGAACAGAATTCCGTTGTGGATGATGTCGTTCGGCGAAGTGATGAGGAGTGCCACGTAATTGGGATTCGGCGCGGGCGCGCGTGTGTTGATCGTCGCCGCCAGCGCCTGCAACAGGGCCAGATCCGACGATTCCTGCACCGCGATAATGTCGGGCAGATTTAACTTCTGAATCACGCCGTCGGCGATCTTGTTGAGCAGCGTCGCCGTGTTCGTGTAGCGTTCGAGATTCATCGACGCGACGGTGAATTCGCAAGCGCCCGGCGCGCGAATCGCCTTCGACACTTCGGAAACGGCGGGCGCGAGGGTGGTGGGCACCTGTCCGGATTCGGGCAGCAAGCGGTAACCGCGGCTCGCGTAGGTGAACAAGCCCGTCATTCCGGGCAGAAGCTTGCTGTTGCCCACCAGCACCGTGGGCACGCCGGCCAAGCCGTTGGTATCGACGCTAATCGTTTCCGGATTCATATCGAAGCGCGGCGCGGTGGCGGGCACGGCGGCGGGGATGTTGGTGTCGCGATCGACCCCCGGTTCGCGGAACGGCAGTCCCGAGTAGGTCTGCAATACGACGTAGAACGAACCGTCGGACGCCGTCGCGCCCGTCGTGCGCGTGGGCGGAATCGACACGCGCATGCCCTCGTACTTCTCCATGAGCGTCAAGCGAGCGATCGGGTCGAGCGGCTGCGCCGGGTCGAAGGCGGACGCCGGGATCGGCGTGGGATCGGGCACCGGGGCCGTGCCCAGATCGATAAAGCTAGTAGGCGTCGAAAGCTCGGTTAGCGGAGCGGCGGTACCGTCTTCGGAAAACTCGATCACGGTTCCAGTGGTTTGCACCCGGCGGCCTACCGCCGAGGGCTTCGCGCCGCCCGAACCGGTGAAGACGAAGATGCCATCCGAAGTGTCGGGGTTACCGTCGGATTCGGCGGTGGGCGTCTGGATGAAGTAACCGTTCGAGACGATCCCCGTCACGACGCCTTGCGTGGTCACCGTGCCGGAAAGAGAAGTACGCGCGCCCGCGCCCTGGATCGTGTAGATCGGGGTAATCGCGACATCGTCGTTCAGGATCGTTCCGATGGCCGTGACGCTCGCGGGAGTCGCGCCGCTAACGCCGGTGATGTTGAGGTTGAACGTTTTGTCGCCCTCGACGGTGGTGTCGCCGTTGACTAACACGGTGATCGTGGTCGAGTTTGTGCCACCCGAAATCGTCCGGCTGCCGGACACACCCGTGTAATCGATGCCGTCGATGGCCGTCACGTTCGCCGTCGCGAAGTTGAAGGTGACGTCGGAAGTAGGCGTGGGCGACACGGTGACGACGAAATCGAATGGCGTCGTACCGGCGTTGCCTTCGAGCTTCGAGACGTTGGGCACGCTCAACGTCGGGGTCACCGGACCGGCGGTGCCGCGCGGTGTCAAGCTAAAGTCGTCGACGGCCAAACCGTCGTCGGCGCCGTTAACGTTATAGTCGCGCCACCTGACCATGAACGTGGCGTTGGCCGGGATATTCAGGCCGGAAATCGTACCCGAGACGTTGGCGAACACGGTGTTGCCGTCTTTCGCGCCGACGGTTGCGCCAACATCGTTCGACGCTTGAATCGCGTTGAAATCGAGCACCGTCACCGCCGTCCAGGTCCCCGCGCCGTCGAGCGTTGTGGCGTCGGTCGAGTATTCGAAGATTATGCGGTCGCGCGGATCGGTCGT
The DNA here is from genome assembly GCA_033763835.1 of Bryobacteraceae bacterium. Taxonomy (GTDB): domain Bacteria; phylum Acidobacteriota; class Terriglobia; order Bryobacterales; family Bryobacteraceae; genus JAPKYZ01. Next base: position 129,738 of record JANRJS010000003.1, read on the forward strand.
CGATCGCGTGATCGAACCTAGCCGCCACTGCTCGCCGCGATACGAGATATCGAGCGAAGTGATCGTCCCGCCGGTTTTGTTGGCGAATCGGGCGCCGATCACCGGGATCAGCGAGCCGGACTGCAAGCCGCCAAACGCCCGCTCCGTGGTGGAAGCCGCGCCGTAGCTATATGTGTCGCCGGTGTTCGAGCTACCGGTATCGCCCGCATACTGCTCGTTATCGCGCGCGCCGCCGCCGGTTTCGGCTAGGCCCCAGCCGGTGGGCAGTGTCGTGTTGGCCGTCCCTGAATTCGCTAAGGTATTGAAATCTTGGGTGTAAGCGGCGTCCAGTGCATTCAGATCGGCGGGAGTGCCGATGGCCGTCACATACACCGGCGACCACATAAAGACGAGCGTCAGCGTGAGCAGAGCGATAGAAGCGAGGCGAAAAAGCATACCGAACGCGAGTATAGCCGCCGGTAGTACCTCTTTGCGTTACATTTGGGTCAATTTACCGGCGCATCGATTGACAGCATCCGACGCCTCCCGTAACGTGGGAGTTCGACCGGAGGAGACCGTGAAAAAACTAGTACTTCTTGCCGCCCTGGCCGTGTCCCAGGCTTCCGCCGCTCTGCTGACGATCCAAATGAATACCGCCGCCTTGGCGGGATTCGCAACGCCGCTGACCCTCGATTTTCAGTTTATCGACGGCGAACTGATCGGCAACAACAACAATATGGTGACGATCTCGGATTTCAACTTGGGAGGCGGGATTCTGGTCGGCTCGCCGACGCTTTTCGGCGGCGCGTCCGGCGACCTAAACACGGTCGTGACATTCCAGGACTCGGTCCCGGTTAGCGGGTTTCAGCAGGCGTTTATCCCGGGGTCGTCGCTCTGGTTCCGCATCCTCTTGACCGACAACCCCGAGCCGACATTCCCGGACTCGTTCACTTTCGCGATTCTCGACAGCACGTTGACGCCGATTTCCACCACGTCGTTCTTCGACGTGTTCGTGCAAATCGACATTCCCGCGCTGGTTCCGGGCAACTCGCAATCGTTCGGAGATCCAACCACGGGAATCCCCGGCCCGGTAATCACCGCGATTCCGGAGCCTTCGACGTGGATGCTCGCCGCCCCGCTGGCTTTGCTGGTTTTTCGGCGGCGGCGCTAAATCATACCGGCAGTTAGAAGCCCGTGGTTGGCGAGATGACTTCTAATGGCCAACTCGGACACTCGAAAATGAGAGGCGGCATCCTCCACGCGTTCGGGCGACCTGTTGCCGTTGAGAAATTCCTCTAATCGGGCGATTGGGCATAGGAATTCCGCGGCGAATGCGCGCTGAACCTTTTGGCGGGCCGTGTCGGCGTCGGTGGTCGGCAACCAAGTGTCGGTTGTCGGTGCTAAAGCTTGCTCCGCGAGAAATCGCGCGGCCTCGAAACGCCGCCCCTCGGGATTTCTTTTGCGAAAGATGAGCCGCTGGCTTCGTTTACCGCGCACCGCTAAACCGATCGGAAATCGTTCTTGCGTAAGCTGGTTGAACGCCTTGGTCGAAATGCCCAGGCAATCGCAGAGCGTCTCGTTGGACACGATGTCTCCCGGCACTCCCACCTTGTCGCGCGCTTCCTTTGCCGCCTGCCAGCCCCTTTCCCATACCGGACCGTCGTAGTCGCCCCGCGCCAAGATTTGCAATCTCGCGGTTATTCCCGCCGATCCGGCTACGTGCCGAATATGTTCCAGCGCTTTCGCGGGGTCGGGTCCCGCACAGGCGGGTGCGATTTCATCGAGCGCCGATGCGCCTACATTCGCGCGAAGTTCGGCCATATGATCCAAAAGGGCGCGCGGCGCTTCTTCCGGTTCAAATCCCAGTAGGGCCTCCAGGCGGCGCTCCCCTCGCACATGAGGGTCGTTACGCTCCGATTGGACGTCTTTCCAAAGAGTGTGAAGATCCGTCTTGGGTAAACCCAGCGCCTCCAGGCGAGCCAAGACGAGTTCGATAAAACCGCCCAAATGGCTCTCGACATCCTCGACGGGTACGGTTTCGTTCAATTGAGCGAGATATCGAATCGGTTCGGTGGGGCGATCCGGCGTGGGCAAAGTGGAGCACAACATGCCTTCTCCGTCCGAGGCTAACCGCAAAGGCGGCCAAACGAAGCCAGCCCCCGCGGTAGGCATATCGTGCGCCATTCGCCAGGTGAGATCCGGGTCCGCCCGATAGGGCTCCCATCGCAAACGCCACCAGGACGATGCGATCCAAAGGGCCAGTGGGTACGCCGCGAGTCTCACGTTAGACCGCACGGATTTCGACCAATCGTCGTCGACCCGCGTCGCAATCTTCCCGCCAATGGAAATCGTCAACTCGGCGGCCGTGAACCGCTCCTCCGGTATGCCATCCGACGCCTCGATCCAGTGGGCGTCGATTCCAAACCGTCGACTCATCTCGTGAACCAACGCCTGAGAATCTCTTCCCGCAGCGCGTCGGAGTGCTGCATTGGGTAGCCGTGATAAGTCCCCTTGCCGTCCAATTGCGCTTCTAACGCAACGCCCGACTCGGTTACCGCCCAGACGTTTTGTGGCCAGCCTTCGCGTTCTTGAACGCTAACAAGGCCCCTTCGAAAACCCTCGATTAAAAGCTTCTGAGCCACCGATTTTTTTGCGACTCCGGAACCGTCGCAAAGTGTTCTCCCGAGTCGCGGCGCGGATGGCGGAGTCAATCCGAAATCGCCCGGCGACCGCTTATGAAGCGGACTGCCGCGGTATCGGGGCGACCCGCTTGCGCCGTCGAATTCGCCGACCGCGCGCAGGCGCCGCTTTGGATTTGATCGAGTCCTCACTGAACTACACTTATTCTACTTGCCGGTGTTTTCGCAGCAATCCTGCAAGTGTACACTCGACAGGAGTGAGCCAACCCTTTCGACTCGACAATCGCGTCGCCTTAGTTACCGGCGGCGCTAGCGGTATCGGAGAACAAACCTCCCGAATTTTCGCCCAAGCGGGGGCGCGCGTGGTGATCCTCGACCTGAACCTAGAACGCGGCCAGGCCCTCGCCGCGGAACTTGGCGGAGGCGCTAGCGCCGTACAAGCCGACATCACCGATGAGGCGCAGGTAGCGAAAGTTTTCGGGGCGATGCCGAGGCTCGATGTACTCGTCAACAACGCCGGCATCGGGCTGGTAGGCGGCGTCACCGAGACCGAGCTCGCCGACTTCGAACGCCTGTTCCGGGTCAACGTCACCGGTCTGTTCCTGGTGACCAAGCACGCGGTACCGCTGCTGGCCGCCTCGCACGGCGCGATGGTGAATATCGGGTCGGTGGCCGGGCTGATTGGGGTCAAGAAGCGGTTTGCGTATTGTGCGACAAAAGGCGCGGTGGTGGCGATGACGCGCCAACTGGCGGTGGATTACCCCACGGAATTCCGGGTGAATTGTATTTGCCCGGGAACGGTCGATACACCCTTTGTCGAGGGATATTTGGAGAAATACCACAAACACGAAAAAGAGGCTGTCCGGGCGCAACTGAACCAGCGTCAGCCGATCGGACGGCTGGGAAAACCGGAAGAAATCGCTTATATGGCGCTTTATTTGGCGAGCGGCGAAGCCGGTTTTGTGAATGGCAGCGTCATAACCATCGACGGCGGATGGACCGCCGCCTAGTACCCTGGCGAAAAGGGTTACTTGACGTAGGATTTACAGGATGTTGAAAATGGTAGAGTTGGCTTAAGCGATCATGCAAAAACTCCTCCCGCTGTTGCTAGTCGCCGCGAGCGCCGCCGGATTTGCGGCCACCGCGAACAAAAAGGTAGTAAGCAAACCGGCTTCCACAGCGAAGAAGAAACCCGCCACCAAAGCCACGCCCGCCAAGGCCGCCAGACCGGCGACGAAAAAAGCGGCGACCCGAACGGCCTACGTTCCGCCGTCGAAGCGCCGCTATCGTAGCTACCGGCAAAACTGGGGCGAGCCGACGTTCGCGGATTCCACCGTCGGCGACCGGATTGAAGGCGAAGATTTGGTGGTGCGGCGCGCGGCGGTGGAAGCGCTAGGCCCTTACAACGGCAGCGTGATGGTTACGGACCCCGTCACCGGTCGGATTCTGACGATCGTGAATCAGAAACTGGCGCTGAAGGGATCGTTTACCCCATGTTCGACGATTAAGCTCGTGACCGCGATCGCCGGCCTGGTGGAGGAAGTGTTTACACCGACGACGGCGATGCGCTGCGAAGGCCGCCAATACATGGATCTCTCGATGGCGATGGCGCGTTCGAGTAACGTGTATTTTTCGAACCTCGGCAAGAAACTCGGATTCGAGCGGGTGGCCTACTATTCAAGGTTGTTCGGCTTGGGCGAGAAGGCGGCGATCGGACTTGATGAGGAGACGGCGGGAATTTTCCCGGACGAAGAGCCGCAGGCGGGTGTTGGCGCTATCGCTTACACTGGCTTGGGCGTTCAAATGACGCCGCTTCAGTTGACGGCGCTTTTGTCGATGATCGCCAATAACGGCAACTTGCCTTGGCTGCAATATCCGCGCACGCGGGAGGAAATCGAAGGCCTCACTCCGCAAGTTAAGCGGCAGTTCGATTTGACGAAGGTGGTCGATCAGATCTTGCCGGGTATGCAAGGGGCGGTGGACTACGGTTCGGCTACGCGCGCCCGCCGGTTTTTCGAGGCGACGGACCCCATCTGGGGTAAAACGGGCACCTGCACGCATGCCGATCAGCGCACGCATCTGGGTTGGTTCGGTTCGTACAACGAAATCGCGGGCCGGAAACTGGTGGTGGTAGTCCTGCTGACGGGCGGACGGCCGGTGAACGGTCCGGTGGCTTCCGGTATTGCAGGTAGCGTCTACCGAATTTTGTCGGGGCAGAATTTCTACGCGACGGACCGCTCCACCGGTTCCGGGCAGATTATTCTTCCGCCGAGCTTTGCGACGCAAAACTGAAGATTGCGCTCTTCAGTTCCTTAAGCCCGCGCCCGGTGACCGCGGAAATCTCGTGAAATTCGGCCTCTCCGGCGGCTTCCTTTAGGCGAGCTAACCGCTCGGGATCTTGCGCCGCGTCGAGCTTGGTAGCCACGACGATTTGCGGTTTTTTCGCCAAGTCCTCGCTAAAGGCGGCAAGTTCCCGGTTTACGATCTCGAAATCCTCTTCCGGCTCGCGCCCGCTAGCGTCGGAAACATCCACCAGGTGCACCAAAACCCGGGTTCTTTCGACGTGACGCAAGAATTGATGCCCCAGGCCGTGGCCCTCGCTCGCCCCTTCGATCAGGCCGGGGATATCGGCGATCACCAGCGTGCGGGGATCGGTGGGATCTTCAAACGACATCACCCCTAAGTTCGGTTCGAGGGTCGTGAAAGGGTAGTCGGCGATCTTGGGGCGGGCGGCGGAAAGGCGGGAGATCAAGGTGGACTTGCCTGCGTTGGGAAAGCCGACCAGTCCAACGTCGGCAAGAAGCTTCAGCTCTAGGCGCAGGGTCAGGAAGTCGCCCGGACGGCCGGGTTCGTGTTCGGTCGGCGCTTGGTGGGTCGGCGTGGCGAAATGCTGGTTGCCGCGCCCTCCGCGGCCGCCTTTCGCGATGAGGAAGCGCTCGCCTTTCGCCGTAAAGTCGTGGATCGGCTCGCCGGTTTCGGCGTTGTACACAGTGGTCCCCACCGGTACAGGCAGAGTAATGCTGGCGCCGTCGCGCCCGGAGCGGTTGGATCCTTCCCCGTGGCGGCCTCGCTCCGCTTTATGTTCCGGATTGAAACGGAAATGGAGGAGGGTGTTGTAGTGGGGGCTCGACTCGAGATAGACGTCGCCGCCGCGCCCGCCGTCGCCGCCCGACGGTCCACCGCGCGGGACGAATTTCTCGCGGCGGAAGGCCATGCAGCCGTTGCCTCCGTCGCCCGCTTTGACGGTGATTCTGACCTCGTCTATGAACATTTTGTTAAACCGCGCACAACGGATAGGGGCAAGTGCGCTCTCCGGAAACCCAGCTATGCCAATAAAAAGGGGCCGCTATGGCGGCCCCGAGTTGTTCGACTCTAACGGAAAAAACGGAAAATCGTGAACTAGGCTTCAGTCAGCGCCATTACGCTGGCGAACCGGCCCATCCGGCCGCGGTCGCGGAACTGCACCACACCGGGAATTTTCGCAAACAGGGTGTCGTCCTTGCCGATGCCGACATTTTCGCCCGGCTTGATGCGGCTACCGCGCTGGCGAACGATAATCGAACCGCCAGTCACCAACTCGCCCGCAAACGCTTTTACGCCCAATCGCTGGGCGTTTGAGTCGCGCCCGTTTCTGGAACTGCCTACGCCTTTTTTACTTGCCATGAGCTTCTACCTAAAGGGCGATCGCGCCGACTTTGACGGCGGTAAAGTTCTGCCGGTGGCCGATGGTGCGCTTATATTGCTTTTTGCGCTTGAACTTGAAAACAAGGGTCTTTTCGCCGCGTCCCTGGCTTTCAATGGTCCCGGTGACTTTCGCTCCCCGAGCTGCCTCGCCAACCGTCAAGCCTTCGCTAGTTTCCACGGCCAGCACCCGTCCCAATTCCACTTCGCTTCCCACTTCTCCAGGGAGCGTTTCCACGCGCACCACATCGCCTTCGCGAACGCGATACTGCTTACCGCCGGTTTCGACTACTGCGTACATGATTATTCTCGAATGACGCACACGTCGAACCGGGCGCCATTCATGAGAATACCATGAATGCCGGGCGCGACGCTACAATAACCGGCATGCGCAAGACCCTCTGGATCGCCGCCGCGCTTGCTGCGCCGGCCGCCTTGTTCTTCTTCGACCATTCGTCCGCCGCCGCCCAGACCGGCGATCCGCTACTGGATGGCTTCACGAAGGTCGCGATTGCGTCGGTTTCGGACGCCGTCGATCAAGTGACGGGCCAGCGCGGATTTCTTTCCCATTCGATGCGCCCGAGAATCGAAGGAAAGCTTGTCCCACAACGCTTTGTGGGCCGGGCGCGCACCTCGGTGTTGCGGCAGGCGAACCCCGATCAGGCGACGGCGGCGCTTTCGGCCCGGCATACGGTCGAAATGATCGACAACGCCGCTCCGGGCGAAGTGGGAGTAATTGTCGTCGAAGGAAGCCTTGATGTCGCGGGTGCGGGCGGCTTGATGGCGACGGCGGCTAAGTCGCGCGGAATGGCGGGTTTGGTGATCGACGGTGCGATTCGGGATGTCGGCGAAATCCGCGGATTAGGCTTGCCGGTCTTCGCCCGTAGCGTATCTCCGTCGAGTTCGGTGGGCCGCTGGGCGACGGTCGCGAATCAGCAACCCGTGGAATGCGCGGGAGTTACGATTCGCCCGGGCGACATTCTCGTGGCCGGCGAGGACGGCGTGGTGCGCGTACCCGCCGATCGCGCGGAAGACGTACTGAAGCGGGCTCGCGAGATCGACGAGAGGGAGACCAAAATGGTGCCCTTCATCAAGAAGGAAAAGTCGCTCTCGAAGGTGGTGGCGATTTTCAATCGAATTTGACGCAGCGTCCGCTCTAAAGTGCGCTTTCGGAATTGCCGATGAGCGTGCAAATGAGCGAGAGGCGTGAGCATCCCCGTCTACTGTGTGCCGATCTGGTTCCGGTCGAGTGGAAAGACCGTTCGGGGCGCATGCGCCGGACCATGGCCAACCTCGAAGACATTTCGATGGCGGGCGCCTGCCTGCAGGTGGAGACGGAAATTCCGGTGGGAACCGCGGTTAAGTTCACGGTTTCTAAGGGTGTTTTGAGCGGCGTGGTCCGCTACGCCACCTACCGCGAGATCGGCTATTTCTTGGGCGTCCAGTTCGACCCGGGCATCAAGTGGACCCCGCGCACCTTCCGGCCTATGCACCTGCTCGACCCGCGCAGTTTAATGGAGCGGGCGGTGGAACGCGCCGGTAGCCGGGTAAATTAATCTCGCACGGTTTTGTCCCCGTTCCGCTACGCGTGACGCTTATCCGGTTGACCCCTAGAAACCGGACCGGCGATGTTCGCTACGGCCATATCTGCGGATATAATCTTTGGGCAACCGCCCATGCCTCCAACACCGGGAGAAGTCACCCGAATTTTGGGCCGACTCTCCGCCGGCGACCGCTCCGCCGAGTCGGACCTTTTCCCCTTGATTTTCGGGGAGTTGCATCGCTTGGCCGCGGCCCGGCTACGAGGCGAACGCAATAACCACACGCTGCAAGCGACGGCGCTCGTCAACGAAGCGTATGTTCGTTTGTGCGGTTCGGGCGCGATCGGCTATACGGACCGGGCGCACTTTCTCCGTTTAGCGGCGCGTCTGATGCGCCGGATTCTGGTCGATTACGCGCGGCAACGGAATGCGCAGAAACGGCCACCCGCTGCGGCGCAAGTTCCGCTTGAAGGGGCGGTGGCGATCTCCGACGGCGGCGCCGAAAGCGCTCTGGCCATCGACGAACTTCTCGAACGGTTGGCGAAAGTGAGCGATCGCGCGGCGCAAGTGGTGGAAATGCGGTTTTTCGGCGGACTGTCCGAGGATGAGATCGCAGCCGGGCTCGACGTTACCGTTCGCACCGTGCGCCGCGATTGGGCGATGGCGCGCGCGTGGTTGCACGGGGCCTTGCGGAGCGAGTAGCGGATGGATCCTCGCCAGCCATCCGCACCGGGACCCGAGCATTGGGCGAAGCTTTCCGAATTGTTCGAGAAACTGCTCGATTCGACGGATCCCGAACGCGAACTCTCGGCGATCGCCGATCCGGCATTACGCGAGGCGGCGGCGGAGCTTTGGCGGCACCACCGGGCGGCGGTCGGCGAATCGTTTCTCGACCGTCCGCTCGAACTCGAAGCCGTACCCGTTTTTGAGTCCGGGCAGTTACTATTGGGCCGTTTTGAAATCCGGCGATTAGCGGGTGTAGGCGGCATGGGCGAGGTGTATCTCGCATTCGACCGGGTGCTGCGGGAGGAAACGGCGATCAAGACGATCCCGCGGCTGCTGGCCTCGTCGCCCGAAATTCGCGAGCGATTCCTTGCCGAGGTGCAGAACGCCCGCCGGGTTACGCACCGCAATGTATGCCGGATTTTCGAACTGTTCGAAGAGGGTGGAAATGCGTTTTTCTCGATGGAATGGATCGACGGTATTGCGCTGACGGAAGGCGAATGGACCGTCGCGGACCGGCGCCGCATCCTCTACGAGACCGCGCAAGGGCTTGACGCGGCGCACCGCAACGGGATAATCCACGGCGATTTCAAGCCATCGAACGTGATGATCGAAAAAACCGGACGGGCGGTGGTGATGGATTTTGGCTTGGCCCGGGCGTTTGGCGTCGCAAATCCTCCCGGCGGCGTTCGCGCCGGAACGGCGGAGTATATGGCGCCGGAGCTGCTTGCGGGCGGCGAACCGGCGATCGCAAGCGATCTCTACGCCTTTGGCAAGGTCGCGGAATGGCTCCTGCCGGACGAACGTTTTTGGCGGGCCTTGGTGCGGGAACGGCCTTCCGAAAGGCCTATGTCGCTCGATCCGGCGTTGCAAGCGTTGGGTGGCGGGGCGAACCGCCGGACTTGGATCGTGGGTTCAGTAGTGGCGGCGGGCGTAGGCGGCTACGCCATTTCGCGCATCCCTTCCGGCGCTCCGAAACTGGCCGGTCTTCGGCGTGTTCTGCTAAACGGTTTCGATTGCGAAGAAACGCGCCGTTCGGCGGCGCTAGTGGCTCGGTCGCTGATGGTGACGGTGCTGCGCCAATCGGCCCGCGTGGCGGCGGTGGCGGACGAAGATTTATTGCCCGCTCTGCGGCGCGCCAAGCTGGAACTGCCGCTGCGCGGCGAGGCGTTGGAGCGAATCGCGGCGCAGCATCGCGCCTCGCATTGGATCGAAGCACGCCTCGACGGCGCGGGAACCAGGGTATCGCTCGCTATGGCGGTACACCGCAAGGGCGATCCGCGCGCTTTGGCGGAAGTGTCGTTTTCGGATATGCCGTCGGTAGCGGCGCTGGCCGCGCGGGCGGCGGCGTGGCTGCGAAAAGAGGCGGGGGAATCGGAATCGTCGCTGGCGTCGTCGCCCGCCTCGTTTCTATCGGAAACTCCCGAGGCTCTCGAATACTACTTCCGGGCGATGCGCCACTATGCGGTGGGCGAGATGGCGATGGCGATTCCGCCGCTCGAGGAAGCGGTGCGGCTGGACCCGGATTTCGCCCAGGCTCATCACATTTTGGGCATGTGCCTGACACAGCAAGGACGGCTGGCGGAGGGCTTCGCCGCGCTTTCGCGCGCCATGGAATTGGCCGCCGCGCTTCCGCCTCGGGAACGGACGTGGATCGAAGCGAATTACGCGATGGTCGTCGACGATCCGACGCGGGCGATTGAAGCGGGACGGCGGAACGTGGCGTATTTCCCGGAAGAGCCGAGGTTCGAACGGCTGCTGGCGCACTTCCATTGCCGCATGGGCGATCCGGCGGCGGCGATCGCGCATAACCGGCGGTCGGTGAATCTCGCGCCGGGGAACGACCTGCTTTGGGGCGAACTGGTCTACAACCTGGCGGACGCGGGGCGGTTTCAAGAGGCGCTCGACGCGTATCGCGAGGCGGAAGCGAAAGGTTGCCGCCACCCATCGCTCGACCGGGCGGCGGCGACAGCGTATCTGGGGCTCGACGATTACGCGAACGCGTTACGGTTGCTCGAAGCGGCTCCGGGGACGCCTGGGAGACTGATTCACGGTGCCAAGGCGTTGGCGGGCGATCTCGAAAGCGCGCTCGCCGGGCTAAAGCGAGATTTGTTCGCCGCGCAGAGCGAGCGGAGTCCGATTGCGCCTCACCAGCTTCGCGAGGGGCTATGCGGGGTGGCCTATTTGTTCGGGAAACCCGAACTTGCAGGTCCGGAGGTGGACACTATGGCGGACTTGCCCGCTTATCCCTCGTTCGGCCGGTTTCTGCGAGTGTCGGCGTTCTGGACCGCCCGGTTCGCGCGGTGGGACGCGTTCGAGCGCGTGGGGGTTAGGCTCGGCGAGATCGGCCGCGGTTGGCCTACCCGCCAAAGTGCAGGCGCCGAGAGCTACTGGCGCGGTCTCGCGGCGCGGCGCGCGGGAGATATGGAAGCGGCGGCGGAAGCGCTGCTCGCCTCCGATACGGGCGACGCGGCGGTATACGCGCTGTTCGACTTGGCGGAGTTGTACCGGCGGAACGGAAAGCTCGATCTAGCCGAGGAATACTGGCGCAAGTTCGAGTCGCGCCGCGGTACACTCAACAAGCTTTGGTTCCCGGGGTTGGCCGTCCAAGGCTGGCTGCTGCGCGCCGAAGCGGCGCGGCAACGCGGGGATCGGACGACAGCTAGAGTTTGCGCAAAGCGGATTCTCGATCGATGGCCGAAAAATTCTCGCTTCGGCGTTGTCCTGTCGGCGCGGGAAATTTACGCTTTGACCGGATAGAAAGGAAACGCCCTCTATGGTTGATTTTTGGTGCACTTTGGGTCAGATGGTCGTGGACCCGAATTTCTTGAATGTTGTCGATGTGGCCACACACCCCAGCTTTACTCCCGTTCCAACTGAGCTCTATGAAAAAGGGGTAAAGGAGGTCACATTTACCGCTGCGGGGCATAGCAACGCGAATGTCGAAATTCATCGGAGCGCATTACAAAATGCACTCAATAATAAGGGAGTTCGGCTCCCGGTGTCCTTATACACGGCGGCCCGCATCGCGCAGCTGAAGACGGTCGATCAAGCAAAGCTATCTACCGCGGCGGAACAAGCGCATACCGCTTATCAAGCCGCCGCCGCAGCCAGTGGGTTGACGAATGGACCGGGTGGCACGTTAGCGGCGGCTTTAGGATTAACTCTACTGGATTCCGAGGTAAGTGCGCGCTTCGTTAATCCGGCTACGGAGCCGCAAATCGCCAACGATCTATTCCTCGATTCCAACCCGAACTCTCCGGAGCGCCGAACCGCCCGGGCGTTCGCGGCGCACGCCAACCTTGCCGACGCTCGCGATACGCTACTCGCGGCGAGCGATTGGCCGGGTGGATGCCGTGAAGGAATGACTTTTTATTCAGGATTCCGCCGTGCGACTCTATAGAGCTCTATTTTCATGTGCCAGTTTGTTCGCGCAGGAGCCGGGAACTTTGCCTTCCTACGAGTACCGTCAACTCGTACCGCAGAGAAGCGAGAAGGCTGTGAACAAGCCGTTCGCGGATTTGTTCCACTCCCTCACGCCTGATAGGAGCCTGCTGGCTCACGACTGCCGTCTTGGGTGGTGTGACCAAAAGGAACTCCAACTCCCGGCTATTCTCTCTCGGGCGGGGGCCGTCGTGCATTACCCAGGCAGCGGTGCGGAAGGCTGGGCTAAGGCCGCATCGCAGGTCTTGGAACTCAAGCACGCTCTGAAAAGCAAGTTTCAACCACTAGCGGTGGTGAACAGGCTCGATCTGGGGCATTGGGACGGAACTCAAGTCCGCGATGCCGAACTGCGATTCGTCTATGGGCCACAAGGCGGGGCAAACCTCACTGTAATTGTTGAGTTCGTTTTCAAGCCGATGTCGTGGGAGCAGTTTCGCAACTTCGCCTACGATTGGCGGCGTTTGTCTCTAAAGGAGTGTGATGCGGATAAGTTCGGCGGCTGCGTGGCGACTCTGACTCGTTGGCAGCTTGCCAAGTCTTTCGATCTAGTACGTGTCCGCGTCAATTTTGATCTCAACAACGACAAGCGGTGGAGCATGGCGCAATGGGTCTTCCAGAACGCGGAGCTAAAGCGTACAAAGCTCGACGATCAGATGTCTCCGACTTGCATGGATCCTAACTGTCAACAAATCTTGGAAGCGTGGAAAGCCGCCACCGCGCAAGGTGCCCGGCGGGCACCAATGACGGCCACCGAGGAGCTAGCTAGTTACAACCTGCTCCTCGAACCCGGCGGAAAACTTCCTTCGGTGGGAATGGCTCAGCCAGCGAAAGCTTGCGGTCCTGGCGCTGTACGAGCGCGCAACATCTTGTCCCTTCAGCAATGCACGCATTGTCATTCCGGCGAAACCAACACCAAGTTCACTCACATTAGTAATCGTGGGCCGGGCCAGACTGCCGCAACTCTTTCGGAGTTTCTAGTGGGCAACGAGATGGCGGCGAGCCTCGACTCGCTTAGTTCAGGCACCGCGGCCTACGTTGCGCAAGTGAAAGTCTGGCGCTCGGAGCCGAAACCGGGTGGGGGATGCACAGTACCGGCCAGCAAACCCATCGAACGAAGATTTCATGATCTGGGGCGACGCCGACTGTTTTTGGCGTCGGTCTTAGTCGCGGACCGGGTATGGCCAAGCAAAACCACGCTCTACTGGATGGATCAGTACGCTCCCGATTTCTCCCACTAACCCCCTATTTCGCGGGTAGTCCGCCGACCCTTGTATGACGAACCGCGCCCGGGCGCGGTATCTCACAACAAGGAAGACAGTATGAGCTACAAAACTGGAGCTCGCCTGGCGGTTCTACCGCTGTGCGCGCTCGGTCTCTATGCGGAGGATACGCAATGCAACGGAGTCCTGACGGGATCGCACGACAATGTGATCGTTCCGTCGGGCGCCGTTTGCACTTTGCGGAACGCTAGCCTCAATGGCAGCGTGTACGTGCAGCGCAATGGCGCCATCACGATCGCAGGCCGGACGTTTATCAACGGCAATGTGATCAGCGAAGATGGCGGCAGGTACGTTCGCATCAATGGGTCGAACGTCCGGGTCGGCGGAAACGTGCAGGTGAAGTACAACTACGAAACCAGCGCGATTCAGCCCGGCACGACGATCCAGGGCAGCTTGCAGTATGTCGAGAATCCGGGGACGCTGTTTGTCACCGGCGCGTTCATCGGCAGCGATCTGCAACTGTTCAAGAACACTGGCGGGGCGACGTTGACCAACAACACGATCCGCCAGAACATGCAGTGCAAGGAAAACGTTCCCGCGCCTACCGGTAGCGGCAACGTGGCGGGCAGTAAAGAAGACCAGTGCTCGGGACTCTAGTCTCCGGCGCGAGTTTTCACGAGTAGCAAAGAGGGGCGCTCGCCGCGGAGGGCGCTCCTCCGGCTTAGTTACGTCTGCTAGGGTCTCGCTAAGTTACGCCTGCGTAGGCGAGTTCGTACAACTGATCGGCCATGCCGCGAATGCGGTCCGTCCAGTGCAACTCGACCAGCCAATACTCGGGGATGCCTTCTTCGCCATAGTGCGCCCCGGCCAACTGCCCGCAGACGGCGGCGGTGGTGTCGGTGTCGTCGCCCAGATTCGCGGCCTTCCGCACGCAATCGGCGAAATCGTCGCCTTGGTCGAACGCCCAAAGCGCCGCCTCTAACGACTCGACGACGTAGCCGCTACCTTTGATGGCCGGTGGACGTTTACGGCGGAACGATCCGGCGGCCACTTCGGCGATCTCCGGGTCGAGCGGCGCGAACGGCCAGTCCCGCGGGGTGAGCAACTCGCGCTTCGATTCGCCGTCATAGGCGCGAGCGAGGATCCAAGCGAAATAGCGGCACGCGTCCAGACATTTGCGCGCGCCGTGCGTGGTACGGGCGCTGAGCGCGGCCTTCTCCACCGCTTCGGCGCGATCGCGCGAGTAGAACATCGGCACTGGCGCCAGGCGCATCAGGCAACCGTTGCCCGCCGATTCCGGCGCCTCCGGTCCCGCGAACGGGTCGCCCGTGCGGGCGAATGTTTCGAGCGACTGTTGCGTAGTGCCGCCAATATCGAAACACTTGCCGTTACTCGACAAGTAGCCTTCTCGGTACCAGCGCGTGTATCGCTTCATTTGATCGAGCGGATCGAAGCCTTCGGTTTCGATGAGACTGTCGGCCAAACACAGGGCCATCGCCGTGTCGTCGGTCCATTGACCGGCTTCGACGCGAAACACTCCGCCCGGGCGAAAATCCACAACGGGATCGAAATGGCCGGGTTGCATGAACTCGATCGGCGCGCCCAGCGCGTCGCCGCACGCCAAGCCCAGTAAACTGCCGCGAAATCGCGATCTTTGGTCGATAGACATTGGTGGCCCGCACCCCACGGGCCGTTACTCGCCGCTACACAAATTTATATGCGCCCGGCACCGGCAGCGGCGGCGCCTCGTGTTTCCCGTCGTAGTTCCAATCGCCTTCTTTGGGCATGAGATCGAGCTTGGAATTCATGATCATGTCCCAAGTG
The DNA here is from genome assembly GCA_033763835.1 of Bryobacteraceae bacterium. Classification (GTDB taxonomy): domain Bacteria; phylum Acidobacteriota; class Terriglobia; order Bryobacterales; family Bryobacteraceae; genus JAPKYZ01. The sequence continues at coordinate 144,789 of JANRJS010000003.1, forward strand.
ACTTCGACGCCCGAGTAAGCGCTTTCGCGCGCCATGATGCACGTCATCGTGCTTTCGGCCACGGCCATAGCGTGATTGATGTACGGTCCGTCGCCGCGGATGGAACTCACCATGGCGGTGTGCTCGGCGACGTAGGGGTTTTCGCCTTTCGTTCCCATATCGCGCGCGTTCGACTTGCCCTTCGCCCCTACCACCAACTCGCTAATGTTGGTGTACAGCTTTTCGAATCGCGGGAATTGGCGGCAGTAGCTCGACAAACGGACACCGTTGGCGTACTCGAAATCCGCGGAAATGTGATCGTAGATATTCCCGTACAACTCTTCCTTCGGCCGCCAAACCGCGCCGCCCGTCGCCGCGACTTTCACGGGATGCGTCCCCATTACCCAATTCGCCACATCGATGTTGTGCAGGTGCTGTTCGACGATTTGGTCGCCGCAAATCCACACAAAGCTATACCAGTTACGATGCTGCCACGTCATGTCGCCCCATTTGGGATCGCGCGCCTTTTGCTGGATCACCGGAGTCCCTACCCAGTAAGCGTAAAGCGCGCGAATATCGCCGATCGCGCCGTTCTTTATTTTGTCGACGGTCTCGACATATTCGCGCTGGTGCCGGCGTTGCGCGCCGGACATGACGGTTAACTTCTTTTGTTCGGAAATCTTCGCGGCATCCATAAAACGCCGGACGCCGACGGGATCGGTACCGAACGGTTTCTCGCAAAACACATGCTTGCCCGCCGCGACGGCGGCTTCGAAATGCAGCGGCCGCCAGCCGGGCGGGGTACACAGCATCACGATATCGACGCCGGAGGCGATGACTTTCTTGTAGGCGTCGAAGCCGGTGAAGCGCTTGTCGGGATCGACCTTCAGACGATCCTGGATGCGGGGATGGCGGTTTGCGTCGCGCAGCCACGCGAGATTTTGTTCGAGCTTATCTTCGAACAAATCGCCCATCGCGGCGAGTTCGACATTCTCGCTGCCGGTCAACAGATCGACGACGGCCTGGCGGCCGCGGCCGCCCGCGCCGACGAGTCCCGCCGTCAGTTTCGCTTTGCCTTGCCCGCGCACCAATTCGGGCCGGATGATCTGAAATGCCGCCGCGCCCAGCGCCGCTCGCCGTGTCAAGTCGCTCATGGTGCCAGAATCATACATGAACGTCATGCTCGCCGCCGCGCTGCTGTTCCTGGCCCAAGTACCGGGGCCGCAGGTGCTCACGTTCTTCTCGCCGGTGGACGATACCGACCAGCCGTATGGTCTGTATCTTCCGAAAGACTACAACGAGGCGAAGAAATGGCCGCTGGTGATTTCACTGCATGGGGCGACGTCGAACCATCGCCTGAACTTGCGGCGGGTGTTTGGGCAGGGCAATCGCGCGGGGGAAAGCGATAGCGAGGCTACCCGGTATTGGCCCACGATGAAGGACATAGACATGATCGTCGCGACCCCGCTGGCGCGCGGAACGATGGGCTATCAAGGTATCGCCGAGGATGACGTCTATCGCGTGCTGGACGACGTGAAGAAGCGGTTCTCGATCGACGAAGATCGCGTGTATCTGACTGGCTTGTCGATGGGCGGCGGCGGGAGTTTATGGTTGTCGCTAACGAAACCCGATGTGTGGGCGGCGGTAGCGGCGGTATGTCCCGCGCCGCCGCTGGGCACCGATGCGCTCGCGGGCAACGCTCTGAATCTGCCGGTGAAGCTGTTCCAAGGCGATCAAGACCCGCTGGTGCCGGTGGCGCAAACGCGACGCTGGGCGGAGACATTTCTGAAGCTCGGCGTCCGCGGCGAGTATGTCGAGTATCCGGGCGTGCGCCACAACTCGTGGGACAAGGCGTACGCGGATGGCTCGATTTTCGATTGGTTCGCGCCGCTGAAGCGGGAGCGCGATCCGGAACGCGTGCGCTACTTGAGCGCGAATCCCCGCTATCGCGCGGCCTACTGGGTAGAACTCGATTCGTTCACGCCGGGGACGCTCGCTTCGATCGACGCGGTGCGCAGTGGCGCGGCGGTGGAAGTGTCGACGGCGAATCTCGACGGGTTTACGCTGAAGCGCAAGGTGAGCCGGGTAGTGATCGACGGACAGAAGCTGAACGCGCAATCGATGTCGTTCACGCGCGTTAACGGAAAATGGCGCGAGGGCCGCGCCGCCGCACCGTCGAAGTGGAAGGGTCCGATTAGCGAGGTCACGGCGAAGCGGCACATTTACGTCTACGGGACGGCGGACGATCCGGCGACCGAAGAATTGGCGCGGCGACGGGCCGAAGCGCAAGGGCTAACCAATTGGTCGATCCTGCCGCGCCAGCCGCTGCTGCTGACGCTCGCCGCGATGGCCGATCGCGAGGTGACGGAGAAGGAACTTGCCCAATCGAATTTGGTGCTGCTGGGCGACGCGCGGACGAACTCGTTGATCGCGAAGTATGCGGCGGACTTGCCGCTGACGCTCAAACCGGGCGCGGCGGACTATACACTTGTGACGATTACGCGGACTCGCGATCGCGAGATCGCCGTCGTGACCGGCAAGCCCATTTCCTTCGCTCCGCGGCCATTCACGCCGAATCCGCTGGCGAACGATTACGTGTTGTTGCGCGCCGGAGAAACGGCGGCGAGTGGATTCTTTACACGCGATTGGAAGCCCACACAGACGCTACCCGATGTCGTGGAGGTGCATTGACCGGCGAAGAGTTTCGCGAGCACGGCCATGCGATGATCGAGTGGATCGCGAGTTATCTGGAGACGGTGCGCGACCGCCGCGTCCTTCCGCAAGTAAAGCCGGGCGACGTATTGGATGCGCTTCCGGCGCACGGTCCCGCGTTGGGCGAGACGTTCGGCGACATTCTGCGCGACTTCGAATCGACGATCTTACCCGGCTCGACCCTGTGGAATCACCCGCGCTTCTTCAGCTACTTCTCGGTGTCGTCGTCGCCCGAATCGATGCTGGCGGAGTTCCTCTCGGCGGCGCTGAATCAGAACGGAATTCTGTGGAAGTCGGGTCCGGCGCTCACGGAGTTGGAACTCGCCGTACTTGGGTGGTTGCGCGAATGGCTGGGTCTGCCGGAGCGCTTCTTCGGCGTGATCTACGACACGGCGTCGATCTCGACCATGCACGCGCTGATCGCGGCGCGGCAAGCGGTAGCGCCCGAAACTCGTGAACAAGGCGCGACGGCGAATCTGACGGTATACACGTCGGAGCAGGCGCACTCGTCGGTCGAGAAAGGCGCGCTGGCGCTGGGGTTCGGCGCGGCGAATGTGCGTAAGATCGCCAGCGATTCCGAGTTCCGCATGGATGTCGCGGCGCTCGAACGCGCGATCGAGGAAGACGTGCGCGCCGGGAAGCGGCCTTGCGCCATCGTGCCTTCCATTGGCGCCACGCCGACGGCGGCCCTCGATCCCGTTTCAAACATTCTTCCCATTGCGCGTGCGTGTGGCGCTTGGCTGCACGTGGATGCGGCGTACGCGGGTCCGGCGGCGATGCTCGAAGAATGCCGCTGGATGTTCGATGGGTGGGAGCAAGCCGATTCGGTCGTCATGAATCCTCAGAAATGGATGCTAGTGAACGTCGATTGCAGCGTGCTGTATCTGGCGCGGCGCGAGGCGTTGAGCGGCGCGATCTCGCTGACGCCAGAGTATCTGCGCACGCAGTCCGATCCGCGGCTGGTCAACTACATGGATTACTCGGTGGCGCTGGGGCGCCGGTTCCGCGCACTGAAGTTGTGGTTCGTGATGCGTAGCTACGGGCGCGACGGGATCGCGAAGATGCTGCGGGAGCACATCGGGATGGCGCAGTGGCTGGCCGCGCAAGTACAGGCGGACTCGCGGTTCGAGTTAGTTGCGCCGGTGCATTTATCGCTGATCTGCTTTCGGCTGCGCGATTCGAATGAAGCGAACCAAAGGCTCATGGACGCGATCAACGACTCGGGGTTCGCGTTTCTGTCGCACACGGTCCAAAACGGAAAGTTCGTGTTACGTTTCGCGATCGGCAACTACATGACGACCCAGGAGGATGTCGCCCAAACGTGGCAACGGATTCAAGCGCTAGCCGGGTAACGTTGTGCGGGGTTGAACTCGCGAACCCCGTAATGGCCGCCTCGGGAACGTACGGCTACGGCGTGGAGTTCGAGCGAGTCGCCAACTTGCGCGAGTTGGGAGCGATCGTCGCCAAAGGGCTTTCTCGAGAGCCGATGAAGGGCAATCCGCCGCCCCGGTTGTGGGAGACGGACGCCGGGATGATGAACTCGGTGGGGTTGCAGAATATCGGCGTGCGCGCGTTCGTCGCGGAGAAACTGTCGCACCTCGCGAAGTTCGGCGTACCGGTAATCGCCAACGTGTTCGGCTACGCGATCGAAGACTACACAGAAGTGGTGCGTGTGTTGAACGACGCTCCGGGCATTGCGATGTACGAGATCAACGCGTCGTGCCCGAACACGAAGCACGGAGGCATGGTGTTCTCGGCGGACCCGGGAGAACTGGCGGCGCTGGTGAACGCGGTGAAAGCCGTCGCGGCGCGCCCAATCATGATCAAGCTCTCGCCGAATGTCACCTCGATTCCCAACATCGCGCGCGCTGCGGAGGAAGCGGGCGCCGACGCGCTGTCGCTGGTAAACACGTTCGTCGCGCTCGCCATCGATTTGGAAACGCGAAGACCGCGGCTGGGCGGCGGCACCGGAGGACTCTCGGGGCCCGCCATTAAACCCATTGCGCTAAGGATGGTCAGCGAAGCTTTTCGCGCCGTGAAGATCCCGCTGGTGGGCTTGGGCGGCATCGCGAGCGGGACCGACGCGGCGGAATTTCTGGTGGCGGGCGCTACGGCGGTACAGGTGGGCACGGCGAGTTTTTGGGATCCCGAAGCGCCGCAGCGAGTCGCAAAGGAACTCGAGAAATGGTTGCGGACAAATCGAACTTCCGCGCACGAGCTCACGGGTACACTGAAATTCTCATGAGGCAGACCGTTACGACTCCGGACGCTCCGAAGGCTATCGGGCCGTATTCGCAGGCCGTCGTCTTCAACGGATTGGTTTTCGCGAGTGGCCAGATTCCGCTCGATCCCAAGACTAACGCCCTCGTCGAGGGCGATGTGAAGGCGCAAACGCGGCGCGTGATCGAGAATCTCAAGGGCGTGCTCGACGCGGCGGGATCGTCGCTCGAACGGGTGCTGAAGACGACGATCTACTTGAAGGACATGAACTCGTTCACCGATGTGAACGAAGTATACGGTGAGTACTTTACGTCGAACTGGCCCGCGCGCGCGACGGTAGAAGTGGCACGATTACCGAAGGACGTGCTGGTCGAAATCGACTGCATCGCGGCGCTGTAAATCAGCGTTTGAGGAACTTCGAAATTTCTTCCCCGATGCGGGCCGCCTCGCTCTTGAACGCGGCGTGACCCGAGGGAGAATCGAGCTCGACGATTGGCCAGCCGGCGGCTTTGGCGAACTCGATAGGCGTAGCCGGCGAGAGCGCCTGATCTTTCAGTGCGACTACCGAAAGCAGCGGAGTCTTGATCGCCTCTCGCGCGCGATCGAGCGATCCGCCGAACTTGCGCCCGATATCGTGCCGCTGTAGCGCTTCGAATTGGCGCAGAGGATTGAACGGCTCGCGGTACTTTTGCCCTTGATCGGCGGCCATGCCGAGGATGTCGAGAATTTGGCCGAGGCGGTCTTTTTTGGGCGACGGCTTGGCGGGTTCTTCCGGTGGCGGATCGCCATCGCGGCGATTCAGCGGAATTTGCGCGATCCACAACTTAATGTCCTCGGGGCCCATGCGCGGCGTGGCGACAATCGCCACCGCGCGCCGCGCGAAATTCGGGTAGCGCACTAGCCACTCATAGACCTGCATTCCGCCCATCGAGATGCCGACCACGGCTTCGAGCTTGTCGATCTTCAAATCCTGAACAAGCAATCGATGGTGAGATTCGACCATATCGCCGATCGTGATTTGCGGGAACGCGCGTCCGCGCGCTGGCGCGTAATTCGAAGGCGAAGTGGAAAATCCATTACTCAGCGCGTCGGCGGCGATGATGAAATGCTCCGCCGGGTCGAGGATTCGTCCGGGCCCGACGTAATCGGCGAGATCTTCGGATGTGCCATTGAAGAAGGAGGGGAAGAGGATCGCGTTGTCGCGAGCGTCGTTCAGCTTGCCCCACGTGCGATAGGCGATCGAACACTTCTTCAGCGTTCGCCCACTTTCCAGGCGAAAATCGCCGAGGTTCGCCGTTTGGAGAGGAGGAGTCTGCGCCAAGACCGCCGGAACGACGAGCAACGCGTAGGCGGCGCGCATCGTCGATTATTCCGGCTGATGCGCCGAGTATTGATCCTGAGGCGGGTTCAGCTTGATCTCGATGATCCGCTCTTCTTCGTCGACCTCGAACGTCTGGCCGAAGGTCTGATATCCCTTGGCGATCACCTGAATGCGAATCTTACCTTGCGGAATGGTGGGGATTTTCGCAATGCCGTCCTGATTGGTCCGCACTTCCCAATTAGTGATGATCTTCTTGCCGAGTTTCACGGCCGAACGGCCTTCGACGAATCGCACGACAACCGCCGCGCGATCGATGGGCCGCCCGCCGAGGGTTTTCACATCCACGCGAAGACGAGTCATGGGCGCATCGGCCAATAACGGGAGTGTCAGTAGCAGGGCGAGCAAGTACCGCATAGTTCGATTATCCCAAGTCGCAGGTATCGGTGCGGCCCCAACGGTAGCGGTTGGCGGCGATCCATTTGTAAACCCGGTCGCCGATGGGGTTGAAGATGGGCAGCAGCGCCAAAGCAGGGAGCACGGTGAGCCAGACGATGGGCAGGCGCAGCGCAATCGCTTTCACCGCGCGCCAGTACATTAGGCGTTGCCCGGCGCGTTCGACCACGATCGAGCCTTGCGCGGTATGGTTCGGTACCCACTTGGTGAGGCGAAACCAATCGAGCGCTTCGCCGATGCGTTTCGAGCGGCGGCAGAATTCGCACCGTCCGTCATAGATCACGGTCATGACTGCGCTCATGCGATGTCCGGCAGCAGGAACTTGCGCCCGCTCACCGCCTCCGCCGCCAAATAGCCGCTGCGCACCGCGCCTTCCATTGTCGCGGGCCAGCCGTTGGACGTGAAGTCACCCGCGCGAAAGACGTTGGGATACTCGGAGCGGGCGCCTGGGCGTCGCGCTTCCATCGCCGGGGTCGCCGAAAATGTCGCTCGCGCTTCCTTCACCACGTGCGCCTTTAGGATGCTTGCCTCGCGGACGCGCGGCAAAAACTCGCGCAACTCGCGCACAGCGAGATCGATCACGTCCTGGCGCGGCATTTCGAGCAGGCTGCGCGACGCGCTGACGACGATCTGCAAGTAGCGCCCGCCATCCTTGTTGAAGAACCACTGGATGGTCCGGTCGAGCAGCGTTCCATGCGGCAGTTCGGTCACCGCGCGGTCGAACCAAAGATGAATGCCGGTGATCGGCGAGAACTCGACATCGGTGGGCGGAAGCGCATCCACATACGCGTCGGCGATACGGCGCTCGCCGTTGACGATCGCGCCGTCGGGCGACAACGATTCCACTTTCGCTCGCGTGTGAATGCGCACGTTGGGCAGGCGCTTCCAAGCGCTCGACGAATACAATTCGCCGAGCGGGACGTTCGGAATCCCCATCTCGTAGGAATCGCGGGCGGCGAGGAAGCCGAGCCAGAAGACTTGGAAACCATGGCAAGCGGCCATACGGTCGAGCTCTTCGTTAATCGCGCTGACGAGCACCTGACGCCAGAAACGCTCGATCACGCGAGGCGGCTGATTCTTCTCGCGCAGCCAATCGAGCATGGTGATCTGCGCGAGATCGCGGCGCGACGTGCGTTCGAAACGAATGGCGAGCAGCGCCCGGCCCAGCGCCAGCTTCTCGCCGAACGTCAGCCACGACGCCCGCAGAAAGGCTTCGGTGAAGTGTAGCGGCGCGGGCAGCGCACCGGCGCGCAGGATCGAGAACCGCCCGCCGGGTTCCATGAAGTAGAAGTCGCGGTGCCAGGCGATGCGATCGCGCACGCCAAGGCGCTCGTAGAAGTCGAGGAGATTGACGCAGCACTTCAGCAAGATGTGCTGGCAGTTGTCGATCGTCTCGCCCGCGATTTCGTAGGACGTGGCGCGCCCGCCTAAGAAAGGCCGCGCTTCGAAGAGATCGACTTCGTAGCCCGCGTCTCCGAGCGCCGCCGCGCAGGCAAGTCCCGCGAGTCCGCCGCCGGCAACAATTACGGAAGGCATTCGCCCTCCGCCGGGCCGCTATGCCGGAACGCCCACGGGCATGCGTCCGCGCTTGCCGCCGCCGCCATCGCCAAGCAGCGAAATCGCGATAGCGAAGACAAGCGTAATGAGCGCGAGGTCGAGGATTTCCATGGGGGTCGATTCAGTATGCGCATTCGGACTCGTCAAAACAACCGAACGAACGGTGCCAGTACGGCCTAGGACGATAGAGCTAGGGCGCGGCGTCCGGCGAGCGTCCGCACCGCGTTCTCCACCAATCGCATGCCGCAATCGCCGTCGAGCGTCAAAATCGATTCGGGGTGGAATTGCACGGCCTCGATCGGCAGTTCGCGGTGCCGTACTCCCATGATGACGCCGTCGTCCGTTTCGGCGGTCACTTCGAGCGAGGCGGGCAACGTCTCGCGAATCGCGTACAGCGAGTGATAGCGTCCCACGCGAAACGTCTCCGGCAGTCCTTCAAACACTCCTCTGCAGAAATGTTTTACGTTCGACGGCTTACCGTGCATCGGGTAGTCGAGCACGCCCAGCGTTCCGCCGAACGCCTCGACCACGCCTTGCAACCCCAGGCACACGCCGAACAGCGGAATGCCACGCTCCGCCGCCGCGCGCACCAGCGCGGGTACGCCGAAATCTTCCGGCCGGCCCGGCCCGGGCGAGACGAGGATCAACTCGGGCGCGAGATCGTCCAGAAGCGAGAGCGGAAAACCGGCGCGGTAGGTCGTCACTTCCGCACCCGTTTGCCGCGCGTAGTTCGCAAGCGTGTGAATGAAGCAATCGTCGTTATCGACCAGCAGCATGCGCACCGGGCGCATTTCGCGAACGGCGGACTCCTTAGGCTTGGCTTCCTCCGCGCCCAACACCCGGAAAAATCCGGTGGCCTTCATGCGCGTTTCGTTCTCTTCGGAAGCCGGAACCGAATCGTAGAGCAGCGTCGCGCCCACTGGATAGCGCGCTACGCCGTCGCGAAGGTGAACCGTCCGGATCAGGATGCCCGTGTTGATATCGCCGTTCATCGAGATCAATCCGATCGCGCCGCCGTACCAGCCGCGCGCGTCTTTTTCGAGATTCTCGATGGCTTGCGCCGCCCACTTTTTCGGAGCGCCGATCACCGTTACCGCCCACATGTGCGAGAGGAACGCGTCGAGCGAATCGAAGCGGTCGTCGAGCATCCCTTCGACATGATCGACCGTATGGAACACTCCGGCGTAGCTCTCGATCAAGCGCCGCCCCAACACGCGCACGGTCCCCGGGCGGCACACGCGCGATTTGTCGTTGCGGTCCACGTCCGTGCACATGGTGAGCTCGGACTCTTCCTTGAACGAGTTCAGCAACTCCTTGATCGCGTCGGCGTCCTTCAACGGATCGCCCGTGCGGCGCGCGGTGCCCGAGATGGGGCAAGTCTCGACGCGGTCGCCTTCGACGCGCACGAACATTTCGGGCGACGCGCCGATCAACTGCTCATCGCCCAACTGAACGAGAAACTCGTAGGGACTGGGGCTCGCGTTCTGAATGCGCTCGAACAGTTCGCTCGCGCGGCCGCGATAGCCGGCGCGGAACGTCTGCCGCAGCACCACCTCGTAGAAGTCGCCGCGCTTCATGCCCTCGCGCACGCGATCGACGTTCGCCATGTACTCTTCGGGCGTATGATCGCTCGTAATCGGTGAAGGCTTGCCGTTCGGCTTTACGGACTTTGCGGGCTTGGGGGGCGACGTGCGCGCGCGGCCCTTTGTGGTGATGGCGTCGCGCGAGAACTCGTACCGGTAGCGCTCGATCTGTTCCTTGCGCCGGTCCATGACGTAGATTTCGTCGCAGAGGTAGAGATGCAGCAGGCGTCGCCCGTCGCGCGGGAGCTTCAACTCGACCGGGTCGAACTGGAACAGCAGGTCGTAGCCGAACGCGCCGGCGAGGAAAAGCCGCGAGTCTTCGGGATGCTTGAACTCGTCGATGAGCGCACGCAGGATGGAGAATGCGGATGGTTGGCGGCTGCGCTCCTCTTCGGAAAACAGCGCTGGTAACGGCTTCAACTCGCCGCGCAACGCGCCTTCGGCCTTTGCGAATTCGGCCCAATGCGGATGGGGCCGAAGCACCGGCTCGAGCAAATCGAGCAAAGCTTCGCCGCGCGGATTAAGCGCGCGAAATTCCAGCGTGCGGCCCTCGCCCAAGATTTCGAGCGGCGGCGCGACGCTCGCGAAATCCCAGCGCGAATAGCGGCCCGGGTACTCATAGCCCGAGGAAAGATAGACACCGCGCTGCGCATCGAGTTTGCGGAGCAGCCCGGCGAGTCCGCGCGAAAACGGCACGCGCGACACGCGGCGCTCGACTTGGATGCCGCTCCGGGAGGAGTATTGGAGGAGGCTCAAGCTTTCAGTATCTCAAGCGACTACGTACTGGGGATCGAAATCCGGCAGCCGCGCCTGGCGGCCCGCCATCCAGCGCAGGCGATAGATCTGGCGCGAGTCCGTGACGCCGCCGGTGAGCTTATGCGGCACAACCTCGCCGAAGAAGTGAACGAGCTTGTCGTCGAAGGCGTCCATGTCGCACTCGACGGCGACCCAGTCCGTGCCCGCCGGTGGAGTGTCGTTCTCGTGCAGCGAGAAATGGAGATTCGCAACGGCGAAATCGGTCTGCTTAAAAGTGCGTGTCGCGCCCTCGTGATCGCCGACGGGACTGGGTGCGAAGGGGCCACGTTCGAGACGCATGACAAACTCGCGTTCCGCCCAGAACCAAAATCGGTCGGGCCGAATGCGGTTCCAGTCGATGCGGGCGACGAAAGGCATGAGACCGGCCTGGCGCGTGGCGGCCAGCGAATTGAGAATCGTCGCGAGCGCTGGGCGCGATCCGTCGATCGCTTGATCGTACCGGTCGCGATCGTGGAAGAAGCGCCGAAGTTCGTCGGAAAGATGCCGCCATTGAGCGTTGGCGAAATTCGGCTGGGCGTCTTTCTTCGTGAGCATGAGGTCCGCGCTCGACCACGTGTTGGCGCGCAGCGCAATCGGCGCGATCCCAGCCTGCTCGTAACCGTCCACGTGAACGAGCGCACGAAGAATGTCGGAGCCGTCGTCTTCGAGGGCGATCGAGAAAGGCACGGCGGGTCCGGGGCGGAAATCGCGGAATCGTTGGCGGTCGCGCGTGTCGCGCAGCGTGATTAACAACTGTTTCGAACTCGAGAGCGGTTGGCGCTCTCCGTCGAATGCGCTCACCATTAACTTGGCGGACGGCTTTGCGGAGGCGGGCATGGGGCTTATGATATGCCCGTGCCCAAGCTTGCGCTAGAGGAACTGGCGACACCCATCGGGACGGTAGTCGTTGTGTCCCATTCGGAGGCTTTGGTTGCGGTCGATTTCGAGGAGTACCTGCCGCGTATGCGTAAGCTGCTTGCGCGCGCGTGGGCCGGGATTGAGTTCGAGTCCGCGGAGCGCACTAGCTTCGGACGAGTTCTCGCCGACTACTTCGCGGGCGATCTTACGGCCGTCGATGCTTTGCCCGTCGAGACCCGCGGCACGGAGTTCCAAAACACCGTTTGGCGCGAACTGCGCCGCATTCCCGCCGGATCGACGTGGACCTATGCTCAACTCGCCGCGCGAGTAGGCCGTCCAAAGGCGGTTCGCGCCGCCGGCTTCGCCAACTCGCTCAATCCGGTGGCCATTGTGCAACCTTGCCATCGCGTGGTGGGCGCGAACGGATCGCTCACCGGATACGCCGGAGGGCTCGATCGCAAGGCTTGGCTGCTTCGCCACGAAGGCGCGCGCATCGCATAATAACGGCATGCTTCGCCGCGAATTCGCCGCCATGCCCACCGCCGCTCTCGCCCAATCGCCCACGCGCCCCAAGGCGTCCGTCATGCTCTGGACTCTGAAAGGTACGTTCGAGCAAAAGCTCGAAATCGCGGCGGAGGCGGGCTGCGAATCGGTGGAACTGGTCGGCGAACATCTGGCATGGTCCGAGGCGGACGCGAAGCGCTACGTGGCCCTGGCCCGGTCGATGAAACTCGGACTGGACACGATTTCGGCGATGCCTAACTGGGGGCGCGAGCCGGTGTCGATGGTCGATCCAGCGCAGCGCGACGGCATGCTGAAAGAAGTGGCGCGGCAGATCGAGTGGGCGAAGCGGATCGAGGTTCCGCAGTTGCTTCTAATGTCCGGCAACTCAATCGCTGGGCGGACGTTCGACGAACAATACGCGTCGATGCTCGAAGGGTGCAAGCGTGCGGGCGAACTGGCGGCGAAAGCCCAAGTGACGATGATTATCGAGCCGCTCAACAACAAGGTCGATCACAAGGGCTTCTTCATGTCGAACTGCGTGGACGGGCTGCGGATGGTGAAGGAGACCGGCAATCCGCACGTGCGGCTTCTGTTCGACATCTATCACGAGCAGGTGCAATTGGGAAACGTCACCCGCACGATTGAGGCCGCCGCGCAATTCACTACCGTGTTCCATGTCGCCGACAATCCCGGACGTCACGAACCGGGAACGGGCGAGATGAACTACGCTCACCTCTACGCGGCGATTAAGAAGACCGGCTACTCGCACTACGTCACGATGGAATACTTGCCCACCGGCGACCAGCGGGCAAGCCTCCAGAAGTGCGTGCGCGAAATGCGCGCCGTTCTTTAGCGCCTAAAACACCAAACGCAAGCCGATTTGAAACTCGCGCGGCAGTGTGGGCGAATCGGCGTTGGTGACGCGGCCGAAGTTTACGTCGCGCGGATTCCAGACCGGCGCGTTGAAGTGCCACCGGTTGAGCGAATTGATCGCCTCGCCGCGCATCTGCAGCTTCACGCGTTCCGTGAACGAGAAGTTCTTGATCACCGAGAAGTCGAGGATTGAGATCGGCATATTGCGCAGGTTTGAAACGCGCGAGGGCAGCGTGCGGATGTTCTGCGAAAGGTTGATACGCGTGTCGTTCCGCTGCCGGTTGTAGTCGAGCTGCCCGCCAGTCTGCACGGCGGCGTCCTGGAAGTAGAAGCCCAGGAACCGCAAGTCGGTCTGGAACACGTTGTCGTTGACGTTGGTTGTGCCCAGTGCGCCGATGTTCTCGCTGCGGATGGTCTGAATGATCTTGCTCAGATCGCCCTGAAAGTAGATGTTGCCGAGCGTGATTGGGAATCCCGATTGGTACTGGTAGATGCCTTGAATTTGGAAGCCGCCGAGGAAGAATTCCGTCATGCGGCCCCAGTTCGACCCAAACTGGCGGCCCCTGCCGAAGGGCAACTCGTAGATGCCCGAAATCGCCAGCTTGTGCGGAGCGTCCGCGTCCGCAAACCGGTTCTCATAGTTTTCGTCGGTGGGGTTCAATCGCGTCGTTTGTTCCAGATACTTCGAGTAGGCGTATGTGCCCAGAATCGTGTATCCCTTCGAGAAGCGTTTTTCGACGCGGACCTGGCCGGCGTGGTAGCTGCTCGATCCGTCGTAACGCTCGAGGTTGAAATTGCCGAAGTGCGGATATGGCCGCAGCAGTTGGCTGCGATTGATGGTGGTCGCGGTGAAGAAGTTCGTGCCTTCGAATCCCGCGACGCCACGGAACGGATTATTTACCGGCGCGTCGAGCAAGTTGATCAGCGCCTGATCCCGCACCGGGCTAGTCGATTGATACTGGCGGAAGACGGGATTGGCTTCGATGGCGGTGATCAGGTCGTTCGCTTGATTGCCGATGTATGCCAGGTCGATCAGCCATCGTCCCGGAAGTTCGCGCTGCAGGCTGACCTCCCAGCGCTGCACAATTCCATTCTTGCGTTGCGACGGCACGATCGTTCCCAAGCCTTGACCGAGCAGGCTGGTGAGGCCGCGGTTCGTTTCCGCGATATATCCGTTCGGGAAGGGGTTGGCGAGGGTCGACTGAAACGTCAATCCGAAGTCCGGCGACGCGACTAGCGGCGTGTTGCGGCTGAACCCGTTCTGATTGAGTCCGTCGAGGACGAACGGCACCATGAACATGCCCCAACCACCTCGGATCACCGTCTTCGAGTTCAACTGGTAAGCGGCGCCGATACGCGGCTGGAAGTTGTTGCGGTCGGCTTGGAAGCTCGCGCGATTGTCCTGATCGGCGAATAGCAGTCCGCCGCGCAGCCGGAAGTCGGCGACCGGAAGCTCGGGAATCGGGTTCAGCGCGTAGTTCGCGCGCGCGGCGGCTTCGGCCGGATTGGTGACGTTGGTATCGAAGTCGCGAATCAGACGGTTGTAGCGTTCGGTGGAGCCGAGGTCGAGTTCGTAGCGTAAACCGAAATTCAGGGTCAGGCGCGAGCTGACCTTCCAGTCGTCCTGGATGAAGAAGCTGTGATAAGGCGCCGTGGCCGAACGCGCGGCGAGCAGCGGGAAGTTGCCGCCTGTGGGCCGTCCCAACAGCAGCGCGGCCAAGCCTTGCCCCTGCAACTGCTCCACCGGAAGCGAGGGATTCTGGTCGTTCAGGCGGGTGAAGTCGTTATTGAACGTATACTGCCCGCTTTGAAACGTCTGATCGCGCCGATTCTCCTGGTAAACGCGGAAGTCGTACCCGATGCGCAGGTTGTGACGGCCGACGATCTTGGTCAGCGTCGGTTGGAACGCCCAAGTGGGCACGGCGATGTTGAATCCGGTCGGCTCGACGGGCGACGAATAGTTACTGATGTTGATCTGTGGCAGCGTGTTGGCCGTGAAGAGCGCCAACGCCTGCTGCGAAAAACCCATCTGGCGAACGTCGTAATCGAAAGACGAAAGCGAAAACCGGTCCTGGATAAAGCGCGCCAAGCTGCCACGGATGTTCAAAATCGTGGTCGAAGACGGGACATAGACATAGTCGAACGACCCGCCGTGATTACCGCGGTTCCCGAGGCGTCCATTGATGCGCACGCCGTTTACCGTGCCCGCCGAGTTCTCGTCCTGCTCGGTTCGATAGCTCTCCATGTACCGCGCGAAAATTCGATGCCGCTCGTTGAAATTGTGATCGCCGCGCACGATGAAGACGCGGTACTTGTTGTCGCCCGGGCCGTTGCCGACAAAGTTGTTGGTCGACGAATTGAGGTTCGTGTTGGGCAGCGGCATGAACGAAAGATAGTTGCGGGCGATGGGACTGATGCGGTCCGGGCAGATCACGTTGATGCGCCCATTGCATTGAATCGGGTCGCGCACCACACGAGCGCCTTCGCGGCGGGCGGTGGCCGGATCGTAGATCAACAAGGGCGTAGCGCGATTGGCGAGCGACGAGAAATCGCCGTTGCGAAACGCCTCGTTCGGAACGGTGAGCGTTTCGAGGTTCGGCGTAATGGGCCGGATGTTCTCGTAGCTGACGAAGAAAAACGTCTTGTCGGTACCTTTGTATAGCTTGGGAATCCATACCGGTCCGCCGAACGTTCCGCCGAAACGGTTGTAGCGCCGCGCTTCACGCGGCCGTCCCTCGCGATTCAGGAAGAACGAATTGGCGGACAGAATATCGTTGCGGACGAACTCATAGGCCGTGCCGTGAAACTCGTTCGTGCCGCTGCGCACCGCGACGTCCACGCTGCCCCCGGCGGTGCGGCCTTGCTGCGCGTCGAAGCTCGCCGTCACCACTTTGAACTCCTCGACGGCGTCCGTCGGCGGCTGCAAGCCCACGCGCGCCGAGCCGTTTCCCGCCCGGTCCGCCGTATTGGGCGAACCGTCGAGCGTAAATTCGTTGCCGCCCGGCGTGCCGTTGGTCTCGAAGTTCGAAGGTCCGCTCGAAGAGAGCGCGGAATTCGACGTGTAGCCGCCCGTCACCACGATGCCGGGCGCCAGCTGTACCAGAGTCAACGGATTGCCTTCCGAGAGCGGCAATTCGGCGATGCGGCGGCGGTCGATGACTTGGCCTGTGCTGGCCGTCGAGACTTCGAGCAGCGGCGCTTCGCTCGAAACGTTCACCGTCTCCTGCACCGCGCCCACTTCGAGCGCAAGGTCGAGCGACAAGCGGTCCTGCGTCCGCAATTCAATGTTGTCGCGAACCAGGCGCTTGAAGCCGGAGGATTCGACGGTGACGGTATACGTTCCGGGGAGGAGATAGGGAACGGAGAAGAGACCGCTATCGCCCGACACCGTTTCGGCGGTGGCGTTGGTCCCGGTGTTGCGGGTGGTGATCTTCGCCCCCGAAACGGCGGCGCCGCTCGAATCGGTAATGCGGCCCGAAATCGATCCGCGCGTGTCTTGCGCGGACAAAGACACTGGGAAAACCGCCAGCGTTACGGCGAGAAGGGGAAATCGGAACATGGACCACCTCGTTACGAAACTGAATTACGAGGAGTATATCAACGGTTCTTCATCGTTCGATACCGGTTCCATCCGAGTACGGCCGTTAGCCCCGATCCTAATAAGAGATACGTGGAAGGCTCCGGTACCCCGGACGGCGGGATGGAGGGCGGGAGGCAGCCCCCGCTCGTCGTGCAAGTCGCGGTGAAGAGATCGGTGCCTGTGGTGTTGAAACCAAGTTTCACGTCCGAAATCCCGGTGTAGACACTAGCGCCTTTCAATTCGATCAGGAAGTTGGCTTCTTCGGCGATGAACGGGTTGTGCGGAGCGTTCCCGGCGATCGATCCTTTCGACGAAGAGTAAGTACCTTTCGGCCCGGCAGGGCCGATAATCCCGTGATCGGGTCCGCTGCCTGCGTTCCAGGACAGCAGAATCGTGTTTCCCGTCCGGGCGTAGATCCAGTCGGTCTTTGTCAGTACGGAATCCGTATAGGTACCACCCTTGGCAATGGTGCGTAGGATGGCGGAGGAAGAGAAAGCGCCGTCCGAAAAGGTACCGCCGGAGAGCGTGAACTCGATCGAAGTCAGCACGGACTTCACCGAAGTAGGGTTGGCGGCGAAGTTCTCGGCGTTCAACGAGATCCGGTTGGCGGTCAATTCGATAGCGACGGCGGCGTTTACCGGCTCGCCGCTCAGCGAGCTATTCACCTGAAAGGTGAGGATCGACGCTTGGGTGGACGCAGCGGAGGCTAGGGCTAGGATGGCGATTCGCATTCCCGGCTTATCGGCGGGAAATCGCGGGCGCGCATTTGACAACCGTGTGTCGGTGCGGTTATTCTTAGAGGGTTTGGGAGTTGCACTGCTCCCGTGCTACCGCCGCGCTTAGTGAGTTTCCGGCGCGGCCCGGCCGGGTGCCCGCCCCGCTGTTTTCCCGGTTTCCGCCGGAGGGAGCAAGGGCGAGTCCAAGTCACTGCCCCGTAATGAAGTCCCGGTCAGCGGTTCATCTGCTGTCGATCCGATTGTAAGTTTCCTGGCGAAAGGCCGTGGAGCGCTCCCCGCCTCCGATGGTTCGCCGCGATTTTTTGTAGCTGAGATGAGGGTATTTCGTGCCGACGTTTAATCAACTCGTGCGCAAAGGCCGCAAGCCGACCGTTTTTAAGACGGCTAGCCCGGCCCTGCAATCGTGCCCGCAACGCCGCGGGGTGTGCACTCGCGTGTACACGACCACACCCAAGAAGCCGAATTCGGCGCTGCGCAAGGTGGCGCGCGTCCGGCTCGTCAACGGAATCGAAGTTACTACCTATATCCCCGGCGTAGGCCACAACTTGCAGGAGCACTCGATCGTGCTAATCCGCGGCGGCCGTGTGAAGGATCTTCCCGGCGTCCGCTACCACGTGGTGCGCGGAACGCTCGATACGGCGGGCGTTGCCAATCGCAAGCAGTCGCGTTCGAAGTATGGCGCGAAGCGTCCGAAGGGCGGCGCCGCGGCGGCTCCGGCGAAGGGAAAGAAGTAATGCGAGGGAAGCAATAGCGTATGTCGCGACGCAGGCAAGCCGAAGTACGGGAAATTGCCCCCGATCCGGTGTTCGGATCGACGCTCGCCGAGAAGTTCGTCAACTCGATGATGTGGGACGGCAAGAAGACCACGGCGCAGAAGATTTTCTATTCCGCCATGGACACCTTGCGGGACCGTTCGGGCGACGATCCGGTGAAGCTGTTTAAGAAGGCGGTAGAAAACTGCCGTCCGCTGCTCGAAGTCAAGACGCGGCGCGTCGGCGGCGCGAACTACCAGGTGCCGGTCGAGGTTCCCCAGAACCGCCGGACGAGTCTGGCGATCCGTTGGATTTTGACCAACGCCCGCTCGCGGCCCGAGAAGGGCATGGCGGAAAAGCTCGCCAACGAATTGAACGACGCCGCGAATCTGCGCGGCGGCGCGATTAAGAAGAAGGACGACGTCCACCGCATGGCCGAGGCCAATAAAGCCTTCGCCCATTACCGTTGGTAGCGGTGGTAGAGAAGAGCCTCGACTAGAAGATAACTATGCCTCGCACGGTTCCACTTCAGAAAATGCGGAACATCGGCATCATGGCCCACATCGATGCCGGCAAGACCACTACGACTGAACGCATCCTCTATTACACGGGCCGCACCCACAAGATCGGCGAAGTGCACGAGGGGACGGCGACGATGGACTGGATGGCGCAGGAGCAGGAGCGCGGCATTACCATTACCTCCGCCGCGACCACTTGCCAGTGGCGCGATATCCACATCAACATCATCGATACGCCGGGTCACGTCGATTTCACCGCCGAAGTGGAGCGCAGCTTGCGTGTGCTCGACGGCGCGGTGGCCGTTTTCGACGCCGTGGCGGGCGTGCAGCCGCAATCGGAGACGGTGTGGCGGCAGGCGGATAAGTATTCGGTTCCCCGCATCTGTTTCATCAACAAGATGGACCGCATCGGCGCGGACTTTTACCACTCGGTCCAGACGATCGTCGACCGGTTGGGCGCGCGTCCGGTGCCGATTCAGATTCCGGTCGGCGCCGAAGATCAATTCAAGGGCGTCGTCGATCTGGTGACGATGACCGCCCGGCTCTGGCGCGACGAAACGCTGGGCGCGAAGTACGACGACGTCGAAATTCCGGCGGATTTGGCGGAGAAAGCCGCCGAGTACCGCGCGCTGCTGGTCGAAGCGGTGTCCGAGACCGACGACGTATTGTTCGAGAAATTCGTCAATGGCGACGCGATCACCGAGGACGAATTACGCGCCGGAATCCGCAAGGCGACCATCGCGCAGAAGATTTTCCCGGTGATCTGCGGGTCGTCGTTTAAGAACAAGGGCGTGCAGAACATGCTCGATGCGGTGTGCGACTATTTGCCGTCGCCGCTCGAAGTCCCGGCGATCCAGGGCGCGTCGCCCGACGACTCCTCGGTAGTGATGGAGCGCAAAGCGGACGATAACGAGCCGTTTTCGGCGCTGGTGTTCAAGATTATGACCGACCCGTTTGTAGGCCAACTGGCCTTTATCCGGGTCTATTCGGGCAAGTTGAACGCGGGCGAGAGCATTTATAACGTCGCCAAGGGGCGGCGGGAGCGCGTGGGGCGTCTGGTGAAGATGCACGCCAACAAGCGCGAGGATATTCAGGAGATTCTGGCGGGCGATATTTGCGCCGCGGTGGGTCTGAAGAACGTCATCACGGGCGACACGATCTGCGACGAAAAAGCGCCGGTGGTGCTCGAATCGATCGACTTCCCGGAGCCGGTGATCCAGCTCGCCATCGAGCCGAAGACGAAGGCCGACCAGGAAAAGCTGGGCATGGCGATCGCGAAGCTCGCGCAGGAAGATCCCACGTTGCGGGTTACGACCGATCAGGAGACCGGCCAGACGATCATCGCCGGCATGGGCGAATTGCACCTCGAGATCATCGTGGACCGCATGAAGCGCGAGTTCAACGTCGAGGCCAACGTCGGCAAGCCGCAGGTGGCCTACCGCGAGACGATCCGAAACGCCGCCGAAGCCGAGTACACGCATAAGAAGCAGACCGGTGGCAGCGGCCAGTACGCGAAGGTGAAGCTCAAAGTCGAACCCAAAGAGGGCGATTTCGAGTTTGTCAACGATGTGTTCGGCGGCGCGATTCCGAAGGAATTTATTCCGGCGATCGAGAAGGGCGTGGCCGAAACGCTCGAATCGGGCGTCATGGCGGGCTATCCGATGTCGGGCGTCAAGGTGACGGTCTACGACGGCAGCTATCACGAAGTGGATTCTTCGGAAATGGCGTTCAAGATTTGCGCGTCGATTTGCGCGAAGGAAGCGTTCCGCAAGGCGAAGCCGGTGCTGCTCGAGCCCGTGATGCGGGTCGAGGTGGTGGTGCCGGACGACTACCAGGGCGCGGTGAACGGCGATTTGATTTCCCGGCGCGGCCGCCTGGAAGGCACGGAGATGCGCGGCAACACGACCCTGATTAAGTCGATGGTGCCGCTCAGCGAGATGTTCGGGTATGCGACCGATATCCGGTCGCGCACGCAGGGCCGGGGCAGCTTTACGATGCACTTCGGCCAATACGAGGAAGTGCCGCGCGGAATCGCGGACGAGATCGTCTCGAAAGTTCAAGGAGGCGCCCGGTAGGGCGCGAGAAATTAGGACCCGCCCGGTTAGGGCGCGCTTAGAGGGAGATCACCAGCATGGCGAAAGAGAAATTCGACCGGTCGAAGCCGCACGTGAACGTGGGGACGATCGGGCACATCGACCACGGGAAGACGACGTTGACGGCGGCGATCACGAAGACGCTGGCGAAGCACAATCCGAAGGTGCAGTTCCGGAGCTTCGATTCGATCGACAACGCGCCGGAAGAGAAGGCGCGCGGGATCACGATCGCGGCGTCGCACGTGGAATACGAGACGGCGAACCGACACTACGCGCACGTCGATTGCCCGGGCCACGCCGACTACATCAAGAACATGATCACGGGCGCGGCGCAGATGGACGGGGCGATCTTGGTGGTGGCGGCGACCGACGGTCCGATGCCGCAAACGCGGGAGCACATCTTGCTCGCGCGCCAGGTGGGCGTGCCCTACATCGTGGTGGCGCTGAACAAAGTGGACATGGTGGAAGACGCGGAGCTGCTCGAGCTGGTCGAGCTCGAAGTGCGGGAGCTGTTGTCGAAGTACCAATTCCCGGGCGACGATCTGCCGGTGGTGAAGGTATCGGCGCTGGGCGGGCTGAACGGGGAGCCGAAGTGGGAGAAGGCGATCGACGATCTGATGGAGGCGGTCGATCAGCATATTCCGGAGCCGAAGCGGGCGATCGACAAGACGTTTCTGATGCCGATCGAGGACATTTTCTCGATCCAGGGGCGCGGGACGGTGGTGACGGGGCGCATCGAGCAGGGGATCTGCAAGGTGGGCGAGGAAATGGAGATCGTGGGGTTCACGGACACGCGCAAGACGGTGATCACGGGCGTGGAAATGTTCAAGAAGCTCTTGGACGAGGGCCGCGCCGGGGACAACGTGGGATTGCTGCTGCGCGGCATCGACAAGGAAGACGTGGAGCGCGGGCAGGTGATCGCGAAGCCGGGATCGATCAAGCCGCACAAGAAGTTTAAGGGCGAAGTGTACGTGCTGTCGAAGGAAGAGGGCGGGCGGCACACACCGTTCTTTAACGGGTACCGGCCGCAGTTCTACTTCCGGACGACGGACGTCACGGGCGTGGCGCATCTGCCGGCGGGGACGGAGATGGTGATGCCGGGAGACAACGTGACGATGGAGATCGAGCTGATCACTCCGGTGGCGATGGATAAGGGGTTGCGGTTCGCGATCCGCGAAGGCGGCCGCACCGTCGGCGCCGGGACCGTCACCGAGATCGTCGAGTA